>CAWGGQ010000007.1:0-188502 GCA_963822125.1 uncultured Gammaproteobacteria bacterium
CCTGCGCCATTTCGTTAGTACGCGGGTACAGTTTCGCGGAGAACGTCCTGGACCAGATCCTCCGCATCGGGGCGGTTTCTGAGCGATCGGTGCGAAAGCCGATAAAGCGCGAGAACGTGCGGGCGCACCAACTCTTCGAATCGCTTGGATCGAGCCTGCGGCAGATCGATGAACGGAACATGCGCCATTACAGCGTCACACGATGCCCACGGCAGAAAGGTTCCACTGTGAGTCGCAAAAGTGTGAACCGGATCGCAATGCCTTACATGAGATGTTACAAGTGCCCGCTCGCCACCCATCATCGCGCAGGAGGTCATACATTGATCAGCGCTCGCGTTCCGAATGTCACGATATCGATTCTGTTCGGCTGCGTGCTCGGCTGTATGGTTGCGCACGATGCGCATGCGGCGCCTCCCGACGGCAAAGGCAAACCAGACAAAGGGTCGTCACAACAACCCCCGGATGAGCCGAGCGCCACTCTGATCCGTCCAGAGCTCCGCTACGATGACATCCGTCGCATCGCCATCGAGCAGCACTACACCGGCTACAAGGCACTGCCGCCAGGAATCGCCAAGAACCTTGCACGCGGCAAACCGTTGCCTCCGGGGATCGCCAAAAAGACGGGTCGCTCCGAATTCGTTCAACGGTTGCCGACGTACCCCGACTACGAGTGGAAGCGTTGCGGCACCGATCTCGTGCTGGTTCAGGTCGCGACGCAAGTCGTCGCCGAGGTGCTGGCAAACATCTTCCAGTAGACGTGCGACAGACTGCCTCGCAGATAGTTTGCCGCGTACTTTGTGCCTCGCTCCTGCTATGTAGCATGCACTCCTGGTGTGCGAGCAACGATGACTACCGGCTGGGTATCGATGCCTTCAAACAAGGGCGTTACGAAGAAGCGCGGCAACTTTTTGTCCGTGTGTACGATGCCGGCGGACGCGAACCGACGCTGTTCTACAACCTGGGTTCGGCCGAATTCAAACTCGGTGACTACTCTGCGGCACGGCGTTCGTTCCAAACCATCGCGAACGATCCGAAATGGGGTGCGTTGGCGGAATACAACCTCGGTCTCATCGAAGACAAGCTGGGCAACGTCGACAGGGCCCAACAACATTACCGTGTCGCGTACGACGCTGCGCAATCCGACAAACTCAAGGAGCTCGCGGCGCGCAAGATCGGCCAACCGGAAGCGGACCACGATAACGACGACTGGTTCGGGCTGGTCTCCCTCGGCGCCGGTTACGACGACAACGTCGTACTGCTGAACGATCAGTCGCTCGTCTACCGATGACGTCAGCAACGAGTCCGACTATTTCGCCGAAGCCTTCGCGAGCGCAAGCCGCTTCGTGCAGGGCAACGTTGAGCGTGGCTGGCGTGCGGATGCGCTCGCCTACTATCGCGGCTACAGCGACTTGAACGACTTCGACTATGGATCGACGACGCTCGGCATGACCTACAACACCATGACGCCCACCGCACAATGGCAATTCGGCGGCCGCGCCAACGCGCAATTCGTCGGCGGCGATGCGTACACGGCGTCCGCAACCTCACGCGTGCGATTCCTGCGACCTGTCGGTGAGTACCGCATGCGGGCACGCAACGATACGACGTACGTGGATGGCGCGGATCACTACAGCTACCTCACCGGTTGGCAGAATCGAACCAGCATTCAGATCGACCGGCGCATCGGCAGCTATTCACTGCGCGCCGCCTACGAGTTCGAATGGAACGACCGCCGCGATTCCACCACGCCAACGGAGTTCTTCAGCTACTCGCCTGTCTGGCACCGATTCCACGCAGCGGCGACTCACAGTTTCACTGACGCTCTCGAACTGGAATTGCGCGCGACATACGAGTTCAGCCGCTACGCCGACGACAACGTCGAGATCAATTCAAGCGGAGACGTCGTCAAAGCCGCCCGCGACGACGACCGCGTCGCTGCCGCACTACGCCTGACGTATCACCCCTGGGATTCATGGAACCTATTCGGCGAATACGTTTACTCGAACAATTCGTCGAAGTTCAGCGAATACGAATACACCGACAACCAGATCATGCTCGGTATCGAACGGCCGTTCTGAACCCGACGGATCGCGACGCGCGTGGTCCCTACGTGTAGAGTGCCGCTGCTTCCCGGCCGACGATGCAATGACCCTTCACGCCGTCTTCTTCATAGTCGATTGCCTGACGATGTTCTCGGCGCTGTTGCTCGCCGGCGGACTGCTGACGTCGCAGCCGCGTAGCCTGACTGCGCGGCTGGCCGCGTGACCCTGCTGAACGCTGCCGTGTTCATCGCGTTTCAGCGTGCGATCTTCAGCGGCTGGATTCCCGAACCGTATCGCTTCGATCTGCAAGGTCTGTGGCTGCTCGTCCCGCAGGTCATGATGAACACCACCGCCGGCGTGTTCATGTACCTGTGCTTCTTTCTGTTTCAGGAACCGGGTACACGTTTTCCGCGCGTGCTGACGGCGCTGTTCATACTCGAGACCGCGCTCGAAGACCTGGTGCCTCATCTGCTCGGCATCACAACCCATCCGCAGAGCGTCGGGGTTACCGACACCGATTCGAATCTCGCTCTTTATCTTATCTTCGAAACACTGCCGGCATTGCTGCAATCGGTGTTCGTCGGGTTCGCGCTGTATTGGACGGTGAAGGACTGGCGCGCCGATCTGGTCGAGATGCGCCGCTTCCTGCGCATGCTGGTGACGGCAGTGTTCGGATTCAACATCGTCTCCGAAACGCTGCTCACCCGAGTGGTGATACCGAACGACGACATCCTGATGTTCTACGTCGCGCAGGGTTACACGGCGGTGCTGCTGGCGCTGCAAACCGCGTTCATCGTGTGGCTCTGGAGTCCGACGAGCAGCATGCCGGCGGCGCTCACCGGCGAACCGGTTGCCAATGAAGTCGAACCCACGCTCGATCTCGATTACGCCGCGTTCACCGCCGCGATGGCACGGCGCGTGTATCAGGAACCGGGCCTCAGCATCGCGTCGCTCGCGGCGCAGCTTTCGATCCCCGAATACCGGCTGCGCCGGCTGATCAACGCGAAGCTCGGCTACCGCAACTTCAACCAGATGCTGCACGCGTATCGGGTGGCCGAGGCGGCCGAGGCGCTCGCCGATCCCGGAAGCGGCACCTGCCGATCCTCACGATTGCCCTGACGGCCGGCTACCAGTCGATCAATCCATTCAACCGTGCCTTCAAGGAGAGCAAGGGCATCACCCCTTCTGCGTTCCGGGCGAACGCCCAGCGCGAGATGAACAGCGCACCGGCTGAATAGCACCAGCTACTGCAATCCCTCACCGTTTTCTGCAATCGACCAGGCTTCGCAGTTTTCGGCAAGACCGGCGATGGCCCGACGGCTACGTTGCACGGGTGTTCTGGCAACGGAGGAACCCGATGACAAGCCTGGTGAACTGCAACGGCGTGGCCAAGCGCTACATGAGAGGCAATCAGCCGGTGGACGTTCTCACCACCGTCGACCTGCAGATCGAAAGCTCCGACTTCATCGCACTGATGGGTCCTTCCGGGTCCGGCAAAACGACGCTGCTGAACCTGCTCGGCGGCCTCGACCGGCCGACCCGCGGCACCCTCGAGGTTTCGGGTGCGATGCTGAACACGATGACGAGTGCCGGGCTCGCGCATTGGCGCGCCGCAAACGTCGGCTTCGTGTTCCAGTTCTACAACCTGCTGCCGGTGCTGAGCGCGCAGCACAACGTCGAGTTGCCGCTGCTGCTGACGCATCTCGGCGCCGCACAGCGGCAGAAGAATGCGGCCACCGCGCTGCAGATCGTCGGCCTCGCCGACAGGGCCAAACACAAACCCGCCGAGCTTTCGGGCGGGCAACAGCAACGCGTTGCGATCGCCCGCGCGATCGTCGCCGATCCGAAGCTGCTGCTCTGCGACGAACCGACCGGCGACCTCGATCGCGCCACCGCGGATGAAATTCTCGCTCTGCTGCAGACGCTCAACCGCGAATACGGCAAAACCATCGTGATGGTGACGCACGATCCGAAGGCTGCCGAATACGCGCGCACGGTGCTGCACATGGACAAAGGTCGCCTGGTTCACGCGGCGGCGTGTCATGACGCTGTCCGGTCTGTTGTTCGCGAATCTGTTCCGGCATCGCACGCGTACTACGCTCACGCTGCTGTCGCTGATGATCGCGTTCCTGCTGTTCATGCTGCTGCGCGCCATTGCGGCGGCGTTTGCGGGCGGCGTGACGGTGGCCGGCATGGACCGGTTGATCGTCGATGCGAAGTACTCGATGAGCGACAACCTGCCGCTGGCAACGGTCGCGCAGGTGCGCACCATCGACGGTGTTGCCGATGTCGCGCAGATGAACTGGTTCGGCGCGTATTACCAGGACCCGAAGAACAGCTTCGCGCAGTTCGTCATCGACCCCTCAGCGTATTTCAACGTCTTCAGCGAATTCCTGATTGCGCCGGACGTACTCAAACAATTCGCATCGACGCGCATCGGCGTGGTTGCCTCGACCTCGCTCGCGCAGAAATACGGGTGGCATCCGGCGACGCTCTTTCGCTGCACGGTTTGATCTGGCCGAAGCAGGACGGTTCGTGGGATTGGCAATTCCAGTTCATCGGCACGTTCGACTATCCGAAGGGCGCGCCGGACCAGCCGCTGCTGCTGTTGCACTACGACTACTTCAACGAAGCGGTTGCGATGTGGGCGCGCGATCAGGTCGGGTGGCTCGCAGTGCGTGTGGCCGATCCGAAGCGACTCGACGAAGTGGGCAGCACCATCGACGCGTTGTACAAGAACTCGTCCGATCCCACGCGCACCGTATCGCAGGACGAATACAGCCGCGCGCAGGCAGCGCAATTCGGCGACATGGGATTCATCACCACGATGATCCTCTCCGCCGTGTTCTTCACCATCGTGCTGCTCACCGGCAACGTCGCATTGCAGTCGTTTCGAGAACGCATACCGGAACTCGCGGTGTTGAAGACGCTCGGCTTCACCGACTCCGCGGTGGGCACATTGGTGTTGTGCGAAGCGTTGCTGCTGTGCGTTACCGGCGCGGCTCTCGGCATCGCCTTAGCGCTGCTGTTGGAGCCGGCCATCAACAGCAAACTCATCTCGATCGTGGGCCGCTTCGACATGACCTGGCAGAGCGTGCTGATCGCCATCGCGCTGGCGCTGGCAATCGGCTTGGGCATCGGGCTGCCGCCGGCGTATGCCGCACGACGCCTCACCATCGTCGACGCACTGCGAGGCCACTGACATGCTGAAACAGATCTTCGCAATCACGTTGATGAACCTGCGCAACGTCAACTCGCGGCGCGGCGCATCGTCGGTGATCGTGGTCGGCATCGCCGGCGTTGTCGCAGTGCTCATCGGCCTGCTGTCGATGGCCGCGGGTTTCAGCGCGGCGCTCAAAGACTCGAGCAGACCCGATCGCGCGATCGTCATGCGCGCCGGCAGCAGCGACGAACTCGACAGCTGGCTGACCAACGATGAAATGAACATCGCCAAACAACTGCCTGGAGTAGTGCAGGCGAGCGGCGAACTGTACGTGGCACTCGATCTGCCGAAACGCGCTACGAACAAGATGGCCACCGTCGTCGGTCGCGGCGTCGAAGCGGAGGCGTTCGCGGTGCGGCCGGAGTTGCGCATCGTCGCAGGGCGGACGTTCACGCCGGGCCACAACGAAATGCTCGTCGGCGCTGCAGCGGCACGCGAGTACGTCGGCCTGCAAGTGGGCGATCGCGTCGAACTGCGCGATCAGCCGTGGACCGTCGTCGGACATTTCGAAACCGACGGCAGCGCTACCGAATCGGAAGTGTGGATGGATCTCGCCACTGCGCAGGCCGTGTTCCGCCGCAGCGGCGCCGTGAATTCGATCCGCGTGCAGCTAAGGGATCCTGGTCAGATCGGCGCCATCAACGCGCAGATTGCGAGCGACCCGCGCCTGCGCGCTGCGGTGATTTCCGAAAGCGACTTCTACGGCGGTCAATCGAAAGCGCAAACGGCGCTGATCGAAACGTTCGCCTACTTCGTGGCCGCGATCATGGCGATCGGTGCGGTGATCGCAGCGCTGAACTCGATGTACGCGGCGGTCAGCGTGCGCACCGTCGAGATCGCAACGCTGCGCGCGCTCGGTTTCGGCAACGCGCCGGTGGTGGCATCAGTGATGATCGAAGCACTCGCGCTTGCACTACTCGGCGGCGTGCTGGGCGGCGCGCTGGTGTATCTCGCCTTCGACGGCTACAGCGCGTCCACGCTGAACAACACGGCACATGCGCAAGTGGCGTTCGGCTTCCGCGTGACACCGCGGCTGCTGCAACTCGGCATCGTGTGGGCACTGGCGCTCGGCTTCGTCGGTGGTTTGTTGCCTGCACTGCGCGCGGCGCGTATGCCGATCACTACCGCGTTGCGTGGCGATTGAGTGAACCGGCCAATCGTCGCCCCTCTTTAATTCTGTTGGCGACGAAGCGAATCGGAGGTGTGCCCGCAGGGTCCACTACACACTCAGTGCAGGTCGAAGCGGTCGAGGGTCATCACCTTGGTCCAGGCCTTCACGAAATCCCGCACGA
Organism: uncultured Gammaproteobacteria bacterium; assembly: GCA_963822125.1. Taxonomy (GTDB): domain Bacteria; phylum Pseudomonadota; class Gammaproteobacteria; order Pseudomonadales; family Azotimanducaceae; genus DATJGR01. The sequence continues at coordinate 6,558 of CAWGGQ010000007.1, forward strand.
ATTTCTCCCGTCCGTCGGATGCCGCATAGACCTCCGCCACGGCGCGCAACTCGGAGTTCGACCCGAATACCAGGTCGACCGGGGTCGCCGTCCACTTGAGCTTGCCGGTCCCGCGATCGTGTCCCTCGTAAAGGCCCTCGGTCGTTGCGGACTTGCTCCACTTGGTGGACATGTCGAGCAGGTTCACGAAGAAGTCGTTGCTCAAGGTCCCGGGCCGAGCGGTCAACACGCCGTATTCCGTTTGTCCGGCATTGGCATCGAGGGCCCGCATGCCGCCAACCAGAACGGTCATTTCCGGAACGGTCAGCGTCAGCAGGTTCGCCCGGTCGACCAGCATTTCCGCCGGCGAGCGGCTCTGACCGTTGCCGAAATAGTTCCGGAAACCGTCCGCCGTCGGCTCGAGCACGGCGAAGGACACCGCGTCGGTCTGCTGCTGCGACGCGTCCGTGCGCCCCGGCGTGAAGGGAACCTGCACGGCGTACCCCGCATTCTTCGCGCCCTGCTCGATCGCGGCGTCGCCACCCAGCACGATCAGATCGGCGAGCGACACCTTCTTCCCGCCGGATTGCGTGCGGTTGAAGTCCTTCTGGATGCCCTCCAGGCGCTGCAGCACTTTGGCCAGTTCACGCGGATCGTTGACGGCCCAGTCCTTCTGCGGCGCGAGGCGAACGCGCGCGCCGTTCGCGCCACCGCGCATGTCGGTGCCGCGGAACGTGGCAGCCGAAGCCCAGGCGGTTCTGACCAGTTCGGGGACGGTCAGGCCCGAAGCGAGGATCTTGGACTTCAGCGCCGCGACATCCTGTGCATCGACCAGCGGATGGTCGACCGCGGGACCGGATCCTGCCAAATGAGTTCCTCACGCGGAACCTCCGCACCGAGATAGCGGGAACGCGGGCCCATGTCGCGGTGGGTCAGCTTGAACCACGCCTTGGCGAACGCGAGCTTGAACTCCTCCGGGTTCTCCTGGAAGCGCTTCGCGATTTTCCGGTAGCTCGGGTCGAACTTCAGCGCGAGGTCGGTCGTGAACATGATCGGCGCATGCCGCTTCGACGGATCGTGCGCGTCCGGCACGAGGTTCGATGCCTGGCCCTGCGCGGGAATCCACTGGATCGCGCCGCCGGGACTCTTGGTTTGCACCCAGTCAAAGGCAAACAGGTTGTCGAGGTATTGCATGGTCCACGCAACCGGATTGGCCGACCACGCGCCTTCCAGACCGCTGGTGACCGTATCGTCCGCATTGCCGCGGCCGCACTTGTTTTCCCAGCCGAATCCCTGCTGCTCGATACCGGCGGCGGCGGGCTCGGGTCCCACACACTTGGACGGATCGTGGGCGCCATGCGCCTTGCCGAAGGTGTGGCCGCCGGCGATGAGCGCAAGCGTCTCCTCGTCGTTCATCGCCATGCGACCGAAGGTCTCGCGGATATCCTTCGCGGCCGCAAGCGGATCCGGATTGCCGTTCGGACCCTCCGGGTTCACGTAGATCAGGCCCATCTGCACGGCCGCCAGCGGCTTCTCCAGTTTCCGGTCGCCGCTGTAGCGCTCATCGGCAAGGAACTTCTTCTCCGGCCCCCAGTTGACGAGGTCGGGCTCCCAGTCGTCCGTGCGCCCGCCGGCAAAGCCGAAGGTCTGGAAGCCCATGGACTCCAGCGAGACATTTCCGGTCAGGACCATCAGGTCGGCCCAGGAGATGTTCTTGCCGTATTTCTGCTTGATCGGCCACAGCAGTCGCCGCGCCTTGTCGAGGTTGGCGTTGTCCGGCCAGCTGTTGAGCGGCTCGAATCGCTGTTGACCGCCGCCGGCGCCGCCGCGCCCGTCAGCTCACGCGGTACGTACCGGCGCTGTGCCAGGCCATCCGGATGAAGAACGGTCCGTAGTTGCCGTAGTCGGCCGGCCACCAATCCTGCGATGTCGTCAGGACCTTCTTGATGTCCTGCTTGACGGCATTGAGGTCGAGGCTGGCAAACGCTTTGGCGTAGTCGAACTCGCCGCCCAGCGGGTTGGACTCGGCGCCGTGCTGCCGAAGTGGCGACAGGTCGAGCTGGTCGGGCCACCAGAACTGGTTTGGTCGCGGCTCAGCCTGAGCGCTGACTGCAACCGTTGGCACCAACGGTAGCGCAGCGATCGCGAAAGCGACGAGCGACGTCGCAAGTTTCTTGTACATGGGGTTCTCCTGAATCCAGCGGGAGGGTCAAACGCGGTACGACCATACACCATCGCCGCAATCCAACCAGCAGTTTGATCCGATCGACTCGATAGATGTCAGTAATCGGATCAGCATCCAACGATAGGGAGCATAAACTGCCTGTTGGTCAATCGGGCTGAGTATCGCGCGCGAAGCGGAAGCCTCTATCTGACGTCGGCCGGACTTGCCTGCACCGGCACAGTCTGCGCTTCCGTCAGCACCAGTTGACCATCGCGCACCGGAATGCGCGGACCCGGATCGTGATCGAGTTGGATCTGGCCGGCCGCATCGCCGATTTTGTAGTTCACCCGATACCCGACCGTACGCTCACTCACGTCGAACACCGTGTTGCAGCGTTGCTCGGTGGTGGTGACGGTGTCGTTCTCCTGCATCTTGCGCTGCACTTCGTGACCCGCAACGCCGCCCGCCGCCGCACCGATGACCTTCGCACCCGTGTTGCTGCCGTGACCGCCGATCGCGTTGCCCAACAAACCGCCGGCAACGGCGCCGATGACGGTGCCGGTCACGCGGTGTTCATCCTTCACGGGCGCCTGCTGAGTGACGGTCTCGTTATGGCATTCCTCGCGCGGCGTTTTCACCTGTTCGGTGAGCGGCGTCACCGACACGACCTCCGCGAACTCTTCCTTATTCAGCATCTTGTAGCCGGCAAAACTGCCGACCGCGGTCGCCGCGACTGCGCCCAGCACCGTTCCTACCAACATCGACTTGTTCATCTGCGCGCCTCGAAACAACCAGTGACGCGCACCATATCCCCCGCACGCGCTCTGTCAACCGACGATCGCGTAGCATGTGCGGCGTTTCGATATTCCGTCGTCTCGGGAGACGCCCATCCATGAAAAAGTTCGCCATCGCCATCGTCGCGCTGTTGGCCGTCGCGGCGCTCGCTTACCACTATCGCCTCGAATTGATGCTGGCGGCCGCGCCGCGCATCGCCGATCTGCGCGATCCGATCGATGCGAACCGCGAAGTGGTGTGGAGCCAGGGACCTGCGACCGCAGACAAACCGCCGGCAGACGTCCGCCGAACATCATCGTCATCGTGGCCGACGACATGGGCTTCAACGACGTGTCGTTCTACAACGGCGGTGCGGCCGACGGCACGCTGCAAACTCCGAACATCGATTCGATCGGCCACGACGGCGTGGCATTCACCAACGGTTACTCGGCAAACGCGGTATGCGCGCCGTCGCGCGCGTCGATCATGACCGGCCGATATTCGACGCGGTTCGGCTTCGAGTTCACGCCGTTCTTCAAAATCGGCGTGTCGATCTTCGAAACGATGTCGGAGAACGACCCGAGTCCCCTGAAGCTGATCGTGCATCGCAAAGAAGCCGATGCGATGAAGCCGCTCGAAGAGAACGGCATGCCGCCATCTGAAGTGACCGTCGCCGAAGTGCTGAAGAGTGCCGGTTATCAGACCGCGCACATCGGCAAGTGGCACCTCGGCGGCATCGGCGACATGCGGCCCGGAGAAGCAGGGTTTCGACGACAGCCTGTATCTGTCGGGCATCTCGTACCTGCCGGCGGACTCACCGGACGTGGTGAACTCGAAACAGGATTTCGATCCGATCGACAAGATGGTGTGGGCGTCGGCGCGTTACTCCACACAGTTCAACGGCAGCCACCCGTTCGAGCCAGCGGGCTACATCACCGACTACTACACTGACGAGGCCATCAAGGTGATAGAGGCGAACCGCAACCGGCCGTTCTTCCTCTATCTCGCACACTGGGGCATCCACAACCCGCTGCAGGCGAAGAAGGAAGACTACGATGCGCTCAGCCACATCACGGACCACCGCCTGCGCGTGTATGCCGCGATGATCACCGCGCTCGACCGCGGCGTCGGCCGCGTGCTCGATGCGTTGAAAGCAAACGGAATCGCCGACAACACGCTGATGATCTTCTCCAGCGACAACGGCGGCGCCGGCTACTCGGGCTACCTGAGATCAACAAACCCTATCGGGGCTGGAAGCTGACGCTGTTCGAAGGCGGCACGCACGTGCCGTTCTTCGTCGAGCTGGCCCGGCCACATTGCGCCGGGCACGCGCTACGACAAACCCGTGGAGCACATCGACATACTTCCCACGGTCGCGGCCGCCGGCGGTGCGAAGTTGCCGGACGATCGCATCATCGACGGCGTCGACGTGCTGCCGTTCGTGCGCGGCGAACGTACCGACGTACCGCATGAAACGTTGTTCTGGCGCGAGGGTTATCACCAGGCCGTGCTACACGACGGCTGGAAGCTGATCGTCAGCGGCGTGCCGGACCGGAAGTGGCTGTTCCACCTCACCGACAATCCGACGGAACATCAGGACCTCGCCGCGCAGCATCCCGAGATCGTCGCGCAATTGCAGGCGCTGCTCGATGCGCACAACGCCGAACAGGCCGCGCCGATGTGGCCGAGCGTCATCGAGTCGCCGCAGCTGATCGACAAGACCGGTGCCGAAGCTTACGTACCCGGCGACGACTACGTGTATTGGCCGAACTGATAGAGTGCTTCGACGGATTGCACGGAGCGACGCGCATTGACCGACGAGATCCTCTACGAAGAACGCGACGGCATCGCAATCATTGCGATCAACCGTCCGGACAAGAAGAACACGCTGACCGAAGAAGTGGTGCAGGGCATCGCCGACGGCATCGATCGCGCTCGCGTTCCAAACACGTCGCCGCGATCGTGCTGCGCGGCGTCGGCGATACGTTCACGGCCGGCTACGACCTCACGAATCGCGGTCGTTGGGACACTGCCGTACGGCGCGCCCGACATCGACAGCCGCGACAGGCGCGTGGGATCCGGTGAAGCGACTATCAGTTCATGGGCAACAACGTGCGCCGCTTCATGCGCATATGGGAATGCCCGAAGCCGGTGCTCGGCGAAATCAGAGGCTGGGCCATCGGCGGCGCAACCGACCTCGTGCTGTGCTGCGATCTGCTGTTCATGGCGAGCGACGCGCACATCGGCTACGCGCCGAGCCGCATCTACGGCACGCCAACGACGATGCTGTGGGTGTATCGGCTCGGGCTCGAACACGCCAAGCAGTTTCTGCTGACCGGGCGCGCGATCGACGCCGCGACCGCCTATCGCATCGGGCTCGTCTCGTACGTGGTCGAGCCGGAGGAGCTGGCCGGCTTCATCGAAGCCGAAGCGATGCGCTTCAAACACATTCCGGCGAATCAGCTCGCGCTGAACAAGCTGCTGATCAATCAGGCATTCGAAAACATGGGGCTGCGCACCACGCAGATGCTCGGCACGTTCTTCGACGGCGTGACGCGGCATACCGAGGAAGCGTACCGCTGGGCGGAGTCGTTCGACGAGAAAGGGTTCAGGCAGGTGATCCGCGAGCGCGACGCGCCGTGGCAGGACTACGGTGAAAGGCATGGCGAAAAGCCGAAGGAGAAGTGACGGGCATGAAGAACTGCAAGAGCTTGTGGTGTTGTTTGCTGATCGTTCTGTCCGGTTGCAGCGCTACATCGCTCACGGATTCGTGGCAGGCGCCCTCGTTGCATCGTCAGGCGATGAACGACGTACTCGTCGTCGGCATCTTGTCGAACATGAACACGACGAACCGCATTCTGTTCGAACGCGGCTTCGTCGATGCGCTGAAGGCGAAAGGCATCAACGCGACGGCGAGCTACGAAGTACTCGGCCAGGGCGCGCTGACACGCGAAGCAGTAACCGCGTTCGTAAAGAAGAACAACATCAAATACGTGCTGGCAACACGCTTTGGCGGCGCGGAAATCGTGAAAGAGCTGGTTCCGGAATCGGTGTATACCTACTACACGTATGCCGGCTACTGGAGCGGCTACGGCACCACGATGACGCGTGAATCCTATGTCGATACGAAGACCACGTTCGTGCTGACCACGTCGATCTTCGATGCACGAACGGAGGAAGTCGTGTGGGTGGGCCGCAGCAAAACCTTCGAGGTGAGTTCGATATCGTACGAAGCGAGCGAACTGGCGCGCCAGGTCGTCAAATCGATACGCTGACACAAACCACGGAGAAGTCGCATGCCGTCGCCCACTGTTCCCGCCAGCCACGTCGATCTTCTCGAAAAACCGTTGTTCGCCCACCTCGCCACCGTTCGTCCTGACGGCGCACCGCAGAGCAGCGTGATGTGGTTCGGCTGGGATGGCAGCCGCGTGAAGTTCACGCACACGCGCACGCGGCAGAAGTTCCGCAACCTCGCGCATGATGCGCGCGTCGCATTCTCGATTCGCGACGAAGCGAACCCGTACAGGTTTCTCGAAGTGCGCGGCGAAGTGGAGTCGATCGAACCGGATCCGACCGGCGCGTTCTATGTGTCGCTGCAGCGCCGCTACGGCGTGGAGTTTCCGGTGCTCGATGCCGACGTGCGCGTGGTAATCACCGTACGACCGACGAAGTACGTTGCGGTGGAACGCGGCATGACGGAGAAGGAAGCGGCCGCGTTCAAGAAGAAAATGGAGCAGGCGAAGTAGGCCCGCACGCCTGTTTTGAAGCGGGCCGGCTCTCACACGAAATGAAGGTGGTTTTAGTGCCTCGCCTCCGCACGCCGATGTTCCGAACGATCGCCCGTATCATGCGCATCGTCCTATTGATGGCCCTATGGGGACACGCGTCGTGCGCTCGCGCCGATGCAGACCCGCATCCACTCGCGCCGCCCGATCTGTCGAGTCCACGCGCGACGCTCACGAATTTTCTGACGCTGATGAACAAGGCACATAGCCGCTGGACGCCGACGCAGCCGGAGCGAACAACAGCGCGCGGAACGCAATGCGATTGCCCGGGTTGCGCATCAGTTCTTCGACCTGGACGACATCGCGCCGGCCGTTCGGAAAAACGTCGGACGCGAGACCGCCGTCTATATGAAAGAGATCCTGGACCGCGTGGAATTGCCTGCCTGGGATCAGATTCCGGACGCCGACGGGTCGCTGCCGAGCCGGGACCTCACGCAATGGACGATCCCGCACACCGAAATCACGCTGGTGCGCATCAAGGAAGGCCTGCGCGAAGGCCAATGGGTATTCAGTTCCGAAACGGACGAGCGCGTTGCGGAGTTTTATGAACGCGTGAAACACGTGGCGTACAAGCCCGGCGCGAGCGAAGGCCTGTATGACCTGTTCGTTTCCGAACCGGGCTGGATGATTCCGCGCGAGTGGATCCGGGCGATGCCGGGGTGGATGCAGGCGCGCTACGGCGGTCAGGCGGTTTGGCAATGGTGCGCGCTGGTGCTGACCCTCGTGCTGACCGCCGCGCTCAATGGTGCTCATCTATCGCGTAACACGCCGCCTGGCAGCAGGTCGGCACGGCGCGGGCTATTACCTGGGCGCGGTGTTTCCCGTGTTCGCGGTGGTCCTTCCGCAAGCGGCGACCGATTTTCTGTCGGAGCAGGTGTTCATTACCGGCCGGCTGTTCGAGGCAGTCGACTTCGCGCTCGATCTGGTTTCTCTCGGCGCACTGATCGTGGTGATCCTGGGTTTGACGAACCGACTCGCATCCGCGCTGACGGCTCTGCCGTGGTCGAAGGAGCGCCAGTTGACGGCGCAGCTTGCGCAATTGGCGGTTCGCGCCATCGGCATAGTGGGCGCTCTGGTAGCGGCGTTCGAGGGCGGACGTTATCTCGGTGTACCGCTCACCACACTCGTTGCCGGCGTCAGCGTGAGCGGTCTGACCGTGGCACTCGCCGCGCAGGACACGCTGAAGAACCTGTTCGGCAGCCTGATGATTCTGTTGGACCGGCCGTTTCAGGTGGGCGACCTGATTCGAATAAAAGGACACGAAGGCAGGGTGGAGTCGGTGGGGCTTCGCTCCACGCGCATTCGCGACGTCAGCGGACACGTCGTGAGCATCTCGAACGAAGAGATGGCGCGGCTCGATTCGAAGAATCTCAGCAGCCGAAGTCACCTTCGACACCAGGACGTGCTCCGCCTTCGCGCCGATACTCGACCCGAGAGGATTCAGCGCTTCGTCGAGTTCGTTCGCGGAATTCTGCGAAAACCACGAAGGCTTCGATCCGCACTTCCCCCCTAGCGTGCGGATTGGATTCGGCGACGCCGCTGTGACCGTCACGATCACCTACTACTATGGTTCGCCGAGCAGCACTGCTTTTGCGGCATTCAACGAGCAGATCACGCTGCGGGTTCTGCAACGGTTGCAGGACGACGGCATTCAGCTTGCGCCGACCGGACACGCCGCACACAGCGATGGCGGATCTGCCGAGCACTCGACGCACCAGATGCACGAAGCGGGGCACGAGAGTCACGAAGCGGGCCACGAGAGTCACGGGGCGGGCCACGGCACTCACGAACCGGCGCCCGGAGCGCCGGGACATTCGGCGCATCAGTCCTGACCTCGTCCGCTAGGAAGCTCGTTCGCGAAGGGTCCACAGCAGCAGCAGCGCCACGATCGCGTGCAGCACTACGGCGGGCCAAAGCAGCAGCCCGTACAGGCCTGCTCGAACACGGCGAGACAGCCCAGATAGATCGAGATCGCCGCGTTGTAGATCAGCATTCCAAGAAACGGCCGCCGGGCTTCTCTCCTGCGCGCCTGCCCGGCCAGCACGCGAGCGACAGCGCGACCAACGCGATGCCGAAACAGCGGGCGAGCAGCGTGCCGTCGCCCGACGACGTCGAACCCGAGGAGCAGTTTCACGACGAGCCCGGGCACGAGGATCACGACGATCCCCGTGCCGATTTCCACGACGGACGTGAACGCGAGCAGCTTCTTCGTCGCGCCATCGCTCATAGCCGCAGCCCTCAGTCGTGCGCTTTCGCCGCGGCTTCCGCCACCTTCGCCTGGTCGGCCGCAGACAGCTGCGACGGCCCGAGCTTGTACGTCAGCTTGTCGATGGTGCCCGTGAAGCGGAACGGCAGCTGATAGCTGTCGTCGACGCCGGAGCGCGTATCCACGCCGATATCGAGCGTCTCGTCGATCGTCATCAGCAGCGGAATGGTGTGCTCGAGCGTCTTGCGCGCCATCTCCTTGCCGTCGACCGTGAACACGCCGGTGCCGCCTTTACCCGGCCCCGGGCCGTCGTATTTGAAGTCGAACACGAGCGAGTGTTTGCCGGGCGCCGAGCGCGCGCAAACAGATCATCGCCGATCACCCCGCCCACCCCGCCTTCCCAGCGGAACCGCTCCAGATCGAGCAGGTTGTAGACGAACACCGGTTTGCCGTTGAGCAGATACATGCCGTAGCCGCCGAAGCGCCCGCCGAACGTGACGATCATCCCCTCTGCGCCCCGTCGGGAACGGTGATATCGGCGCTGATCGTGAAGTCTTTGTCCATGATGTCGGGGGCGTTGCCGACCGGGATGCCGGAGTTCTCACCCGTATACGTGAACACCGTTTTCCCGGCGACCGCGCTCGGCCGCGGCGTCTGCAGGCGCACGAACGCGGTGTTGTCGAGCGGCAGCACGTTGTATTTCGCCGCTTCCGACACGAACAGGTCCTGCAGCTCTTTCAGCTTCGCCGGGTTCTTCGCCGCCAGATCGTTGTTCTGCGTGAAGTCCTCGGTGATGTTGTACAGCTCCCACTTGTAGCCGTTGACGACGTCGGGCAGCTTGCCCGTCGCCAGATCCCACGGCGGCGCAAACGGTGTCGTGTTGGCCATCCAGCCATCGTGATAGATGCCGCGGTTGCCGGCCATCTCGAAGTACTGCGTCGTGTGCTTCGAGGGCGCCTTGGCATTCGCTTTGTCGAACGTGTACGCCATGCTCACGCCTTCGATCGGCTCGTTGGGCGATGCCGTTCACTTCGGTCGGCGCCTGAATGCCGGTCGCTTCGAGGATCGTCGGCACGATGTCGATGACGTGGTGGAACTGCGACGAATGCCGCCGACGTCCGTGATGTGGCCCGGCCACGAAATCGCCAGCCCCTGCCGCGTGCCGCCGAAGTGCGAGGCGACCTGCTTCGTCCACTTGAACGGCGTGTCGAACGCCCACGCCCAGCCGACCGCCATGTGCGGATACGTCTTGTCGGTGCCCCAGTCTTCGTAGTGCAGCATCTGCAGCGCTTCGGGCGCATTCAGAATGCCGTTGTACGCGGTGAGCTGGTTGAACGCGCCGTACAGCGTGCCTTCGGGACTCGTGCCGTTGTCGCCGTCGATGTAGATGATCAGCGTGTTGTCGAGTTTGCCCATGTCGTGCCACGGCCTGGATGACGCGGCCGATCTCGTAGTCGGTGTAGGCGGCGTAGCCGGCGAACACTTCCGCCTGCCGCGCATAGAGTTTCTTCTCGAGCACGACAGCGATTCCCACTTCGGAATTTCGGCGGGCCACGGCGTGAGCTGCGCGTTCGCCGGGATCACGCCGAGCTTTTTCTGATTCGCGAAGATCACGTCGCGCAGCTTCTCGTAACCCATGTCGAACTTGCCTTTGAACTTCGCGACCCATTCCGCCTTCGGCTGGTGCGGCGAGTGCGTGCCGCCGGGCACGTAGTAGAGGAAGAACGGCTGATCGGGCGCCGCCGCATTCAGATCGCGCAGGTGCTTGATGGCTTCGTCCGCGAGGTCCGTCGTGAGGTTGTAGTCGGGCTTGCCGACGAACGGAAAAATCTGCGTGTGATCGCGGAACAGGTACGGCGTCCACTGGTCGGTCTCGCCGCCCATGAAGCCGTAGAAGTACTGGAAGCCCAGCCCGACGGCCATTGGTCGAACGGGCCCGGACGCGCTGTATTGATACGTCGGCGTGTTGTGGTTCTTGCCGAACCACGACGTCGCAAAACCGTTGTCGGCCAGGATCGTGCCGATGCTCGCGTTCTCCGGCCCGATCACGGAATCGTAGCCCGGGTAACCCGTCGACAACTCGCCGATCACGCCGGAGCCGACCGAGTGGTGGTTGCGGCCGGTGATCAGCGCGGCGCGCGTCGGCGAACACAGCGCCGTGGAATGGAACTGCGTGTAACGCAAGCCCGGCCTTCGCGATGCGGTCGAGCGCCGGCGTTGGGATGACGCCGCCGAACGTGCCCGACACGCCGTAACCCTGGTCGTCGGTCATGATCAGCAGAACGTTCGGCGCGCCTTTCGGCGGCACCACGCGCGGCGGCCACCACGGCGTCGACGCAGTGGCGCTTTCCTTGATCACGCCACCGAATTTGATGGGGGGCGGCGGCAGTTGCTTGCCGTCGAGCGTGACGGTTGCACTGGGCGACTCCCAATACGCCGTCGATTTTGTCCGCGGCGAACGCAGCGGCGCTTAGCAAGGCTGCGAGCAGACAGATACCCGCACTCAATCCAAGTGTTCTTTTCATTTGTGTATTCCCTCAGTCGTGCAGCAGTCATTGAACGCAGGGTCTTAGCGACTCACTGGAACCGTTAGAACCGGCGCATTCGTGGTGCCGGTATTGTCGGCCAGCGTGATGGTCCAGAGCGTCGTCAGCAATCGGAAGAAGCGCTTCGTCGCCTGATCTCGTTCGTCGATATAGAACCACCCGCCGCGGTACGGCACCGCAACGGCCGCGTGCTCCGGTTGATCCTTCGAAAAGGCTACGTGCAATTTTCCGCCCACCGATCCCGCCGCCGCGAATCGCTTCGCGGCACCGCTGGCGAGGTCCGCTTGAGGTACATCGATGGCGGCAGACAGGAGTTCCATCAGCCCGACGATCGAACGCGTCGTCAACGAGATGTCAGTATCGGTAGTACGCTCGAATGCAAGACTAACCGGCAACAGCAGACTCGAATCCGTTGCATGGCCTTTGACACCGAGCAGCTCGAGCAATGCAGCAACAGACTCGGCGTGCGCTACGCTGCATTGCGCGATCGCGATGGCAAACTCGCCGGGCTTCGTTTCGACCCAGTGCAGACACCCGAACTCAGTCAACTCCGCCATCAGGGCGACAAAGCGCTCGAAGCGCGGATCGGGTGTCTGGGTCGAGAACGCCGGGTTTGAAATGCCGTTCACGCTCGATACCAGACTCCAGTAGATTCCGGTCGGGTCGAACAGCGTACTGGTGAACTGCGCGAGCGTCGCGATTGAGATCGGCGCCATCACGGCGCTCGTGTATTTCGCACCTGCGACCGGCACATATGAGATGGTCGGATTCTCCTCATACGTGAACCCGGCGCTGAACGGCACCAGATTGCCCTGGTAGTTCTCGCCGCCGCCGAAACCCGCCTCGAGCGCAGCCTTTCCGGTGGTATGTACATTCGCCGTCACGCTGGCCACTGTCAGCAGGCTGGCGCTTTCTTCATAGCGATTGTGAATCGCGACCATCAACAACTGTTGGTTGTTGGTCGCGATGATCGCTTCGTTGTACGCCATGCGGCCATTGCGAATCGCAGCAGGGCCGACCGCGTTGCAGCCGGCTAGTCCGACTCCGATCAACAGCAACAAGACGATCTGTTTCAATCCAGGTACCAATCGCGAGTTATAAATCGGACGAAAGTGTGAACTCGGCGGTGGCCGCATGCCAAACACATTTCTCTTCATCCATCGGAACCGACGAAGGCGCAACAAAGCGGTGACGCCTATTGACGTCACCGCCCTCTTTGATAACGCCGCCGAATTCGGCGCGGGCACCGGAATCTGGCGCAGACTACGGCAGCACCTCAGGCACGCACTTGACTTATTCGGCCAAGGTCGCAAGTGTCGCCACCTATGCAGCGGCGCGCAGATACACCCTCCAACCGAGCCAACTACAAGCAGGCCGACGTCGACGACGGCGGCATCGTGCGCCTCGCCACGCTGTTGCCGATTCCGGCGCTGCTGCGCGAGATGGTGTCGACCCAACGGAATTGTTGGCGAGCGTCGGGCTCGACTTCATCGCGTTTTGCGATGCAGAAAACCAGATACCCTTCCCGAACCGCCGGCTTGCTGTTGAAGCGCTGCGCGGAGGCAACCGGGTGCCCGCACTTCGGTCTGCTCGTCGGCCAACAATCCGCCGTCGAGACGCTAGGCCGTGTGGGCGCGCTCATGCGCCAATCACCCACGGTCGATGCGGCGCTGCGCAGTCTGATTCTGCATCTACACCTGCAGAATCGCGGCGGCATTCCAACGCGCATCGTCAATGGCGCGCACGTGTCGATGGGCTACGTCATCTATCAGCCTGACATGCCGGGGACAGCGCAGGTTCACGACCTGATTGCGGCCCTCAGCTACAACATATTGTGATCGATGTGTGGCTCCCGCTGGCGGCCGGCATCCGTGACGTTTTCACACGCGCGTCCCGCGAAGTGAAACCGTACAACCGTTTCTTCAGGGCGCCGCTCGAGTTCGACGCTGACGCAACCGAATTGCGATTCGAAAGGACATGGCTCGATCGTCCGCTTCCCGGATCCGACGCCGCGTTGTACGCGTTGCTGCTGCGCACGTTGTCGACGGAATCGGCGCAGTTCCGCGATCTCGTGGAACAGGTGCGCGTCGCGTTGCGCACGATGATTCCGACCGGACGCGCCACGGAACAATCGATCGCCGCAATGCTGGGGATGCCGTCGCGCACGTTGCGGCGTCAGCTGGTGGCGAAAGGCACGAGCTTTCGCAACCTCGCCAAACAGACGCGCTACGAAATCGCCCGGCAGCTGCTCACCGACACCGGCATGGCGATCACCGACATCGCCGGCGTGCTCGGATATGCCGACGCCAGCGCGTTCACGCGTGCTTTCAGACGGTGGACCAATCTGTCGCCGGCCGCATGGCGCGCCCAAGCACGCGCCGCCTGATCGTCAGGCTTTCGCTTCCTTCGGTTCCTTCTCTTTCTGGTTCCTTCAGGGGCGCGCGCGCGTCGAAGTCGGCCTGCATCGAACGCAGTTTCATCACGCCGTAAAAAACCGTGATGGCCATCGCCAGCACCAGCGCGCCGACCATCATACGTTCCTCTACGAAGTTCCCCCATGCGGTTCGCAACGTAGCTGCCGATGATCAGTACCAGAATGCCGCCGTTGATGACCCAATTCATCGTCTTCGACACGACGTAATGCAGCGTGCCGAAACCGGCAAGCTGATAAAGCATGAACGGCAGAATCGCGACGGCCGGCAGTATTTCGGACGGGCCGAGCGCAACGTCGGGAGAAACCGCGTCAGCGGCTTTCGGATGCAGCAGCGTGCTGTTCGCAAGCTCGTGGAACAGCGACGGCACCGGCGCAGAGGAACGGAACGGTGGCGAGCAGTTCGAGAACCAGCGCACCCGCTCCAGGTACCGACTTTCGACGAGTTGTCACCTGCCGATTGCGTGCCGATGAACAAGCCGCCGACGATCGCCGCGCCGCTCGCAAGCATCAACAGTTCCACCGTGATGCCGAAGGCCGCCGGCTCACCCGCCTTGATCAACAACAACGCGAGGAAGCCCGGCGTATAGAACATCACGCGGACGAGCCGCGCCCACACCCGCGCATCGCGGTCGGGCGGCAGCAGCGGCAACGCGCGCCCATCCGTACCCACCGTCGGCCGATCTTTCTGCTTCGACATGTCACCCTCCGAAAAGCGTTAGCGTCACGAAATTCGATGCGCAAACTACCACAGCGTACTCACGCGCCGAACGAGAATCCTTCGTAACCATTCGCCGCCACGCGATCGCAGATCTCCCGATACACACCCACACCCGCCGCGTAGGGCATGAACACTCGCGGCTTACCCGGAATGTTGGCGCCCAGATACCACGAGCCGCCCTGCGGGAACAAAGTGGCGTTCGCCACCTCGTTGACGTGGTCGACCCACTGATTCTCGGGCACTCTGCCACCGGTTCGATACGCCGGATGACCATGCTTGCGCATGTAGTCCGATGCAAGCGGCGGGTCCAGTCGACGTGCTGCTCGATCGATACCAGCATGTTGCTGAGCACCGACGGGCTGCCGGGGCCGGTGATGGTGAACAGGTTCGGAAAACCGACCATGCCGATGCCGAGATACGTACGCGGACCCGCCGCCCATTTCTCCGCCAGCGACACACCACCCGACCCGCGCACGTCGATGCGCAACAGCGCGCCCGTCATCGCGTCGAAACCGGTGGCAAGCACCAGCGTGTCGAGCTCGTGCAACGTACCGGTCGGCCATACGAATGCCGTTCGGCGTGATGCGCTCGATGGGATTCGCGCGGCAGGTTAACCAGTTTCACGTTGGGGCGATTGTAGGTTTCGTAGTAGTTCGAATCGACGCAGATGGCGCTTCGTGCCGATCGGATGCGACGTCGGGCACAACGCATCAGCGGTGGCGCGGTCTTTCACGACCCCACGAATCTTGTCGCGCACGAAGTCGGGCAACGATCCGGTTCGTCTCCGGATTCATCTATCGTGTCGGCGATCGTGCCGATGAAGTTCGCCCCGCCGATGCGCCAGGTTTTTTCCAGGAGCGCGCGAATCTCCGTATCCGATTTTCCGGCCGCTGTTTCGAGCACCGGCCCACCCGGGTGCGGTTCGATCCGCAGATCGCCGAACCCGGCGCCCATGCCGAGCCGATGGTTCTGCGCGGTAGCGCCGGATAGTTCGCTTTGGACGCCCGACGAAGCCGGGTCAGCGGGCGCGTTCCTCGCGGGCACGCTGAAGGTCGGGGTGCGCTGGAACACCGTAAGGTGGCGCGGGCTGTTGCGCGATCACCGGAATGGACTGGATCGCCGAGGAGCCGGTGCCGATCACGCCGACGCGTAGTCCGGTAAAGCTCACGCCGTCGTGCGGCCAACGGTTCGCCGAATACAGATGGCCCTGCAAAATCCCCCGATGCCCGGAGATCGGCGGTTCCTGCGGCACCGAGAGACAACCCGTTGCCATGATGTAGAACGGCGAAATGGCCTGTCGCCGCGGTCGGTTTCGACGGCCAGAGCGGTGCGCTGCGATCGTCGTGGCGCGCACTCGTTACGCGGGCTCAAACCCGATATCGCGTCGCAGATCGAACTTTCGGCGACACGATCGGCGTAGCGCAGGATTTCCGGTTGCGGCGCGTAATGCTCGGACCAGTTCCACTCCTGCTCCAGTTCTTCTCGAAAAGGAAAACGAATACGCAAGGCTTTCGGCGTCGCAGCGCGCCCCCGGATAGCGGTTCCAGTACCAGGTGCCGCCGACGCCGTGGCCGGCCTCGAACACCCGCGCCGGCAATCCCATCCCACGCAGTCGATGCAGCAGGTACATGCCGGCAAATCCGGCGCCGACGACGATGGCATCGAACTGTTTGTCCGCATCGCGCTCTGCGCTTTGTTGTTCCGTTTTGCTCATCCCGATTCCTCAAATTGATGCTGTTCGCCGGCGCTGCCCCTTGGCTGGCTCGTTCGGCAACAAACCTGGTCTGAAGGTTGAATCTTAACGATTTGCACGCGCAAGCGCGCTCACCGGCCCGCAACGACGGTGCCGTCTCGGGTTACCGACCAAACCATGCGATACGAGTCGCACCGCGTCGACTGCGCAGCGTTGTCGTTGCTTTCGGCACCTGATCCGCTCCGATCCCTTCTTTCGACGCCATGTCGATTTTTCCGAAAGTCCGTTCGACGTACCTGTAAGAGCAGCCGCTGTGCTCTCAATCGACGAGACGCTGTACCAACAGGAGACGACAGTCATGCGGGTAATGGTTTTGATCAAGGCAAATAACGATACGGTGGCCGCGAGCGCCGTATCGGATATCAGCTGGTCCACCCGTTCGAGGCCGGCAGCGGGTCCGAAAGCCATTGCAACCGCGACGGCGTGGCGCGCCATCGATTCGCCGATGCGGATCGCCGCGTGCATCACCTTCTTTTCCATACCCGGCGGCAGCCTGCCTGTTTCCGGCGGTTCGGGACTTTCGCCGAAGCGCATCAGCATCTCGACCTTTGCGCCGAGGACACGGCGATAGAGCTCGACCGGCCTGTGGAGAGTTGTGCAGTGCGTTCGCGCGCGCGGAGTTCGAACCGCCGCGACACTTGCCAACAACGCACGAGAACGCGACTTGTTGCTGCAACGCGCCGCGCGCCTCCGCGGAGCCGTGTAGGACCGCCCTTACCCGCGTTTGCGGACCTCGAGAATGGTCGCGAGCCTTCGCCATGAACATCATTTGGACGACTCTGTTAGATCAGTTCAAGGAGACATCATGAAGAAGACAATTGCGATTGCGTGCCTGTTTGCCGGTGGTTCGCTTGCCGTACCCATGGTCAGCTACGCCGGAGAAGACGCGGACATGGACCGCGACCAGCCGTCGACATTCGTGAAGGATTCGGCGATTACTACGAAGATCAAAGCGAAGCTCGCCTCCGAACATCTCGCCAGCCTGACGCAGATTCGGGTTGATACGGATGCCAACGGCGTGGTGTGGCTGAGCGGTACTGCCAAGACACAAGCCGATATCGACAAGGCGGTCTCGGTAGCCAAGACAACCGACGGTGTCGTCACCGTTAAGAACAACCTCAAAATCAAACCGGCGTAGTCACCAACCACACCGGAGCGGCCCACCGCCGTCGGCGATCGTCATCGCCACTGGCGAGTGGGCCGCCGCATTTTGGGTTAGGCTCCGCCCATCCCATTTCAAATGCGCATTCAATGTCGACGGGCCTTTCCGGTTACTGGGCCGATCCACTCGCGACCCGCGCCGGACGCCTCCTCTCGTTCTTCCTCTTATACGTCTCCGAAGGAATTCCGCTCGGCTTCACCGCCACGGTGATCGCCACACACATGCGTCGCGAAGGCCTCGACCCGGCGGTCATCGGCGCCTATGTCGGATCGCTGTATCTGCCGTGGGCCTTCAAGTGGGCGTTCGGGCCGATCGTCGACACGATCACGTCGGACAAGTTCGGCCGGCGACGGACGTGGATCGTCGGCGCGCAGATCGCAATGATGGCTCGCGCTGCTCGCTGCTACGCCGATCGATTTCACGACGGCCACCGGGTTGTTCACCGCAATCATCTTTGCGCACAACGTCTGCGCCGCAGCCCAGGACGTCGCGATCGACGCACTCGCGGTTCAGGTGCTGCCGCCCGAGGAGCGCGGCACCGCAAATGGTTTCATGTTCGGCGGCCAGTCGGTCGGCCAGGCCGTTGGAGGCGCCGGCATTATGCTGCTCGGCGCCTCGATGCCGTTCGAGAGCACCTACTTCATCGCGGTGGGATTGATGGCGCTGATTCTCGTCGGCGTGTCGTGGCGACTGCGGGAAGACGCGCCGTCGAAGTGCCGTGGTCGATCGGCGCAACGAGGAATCGCGCGGCGGCGCGCATCGGCACGCGAACTGCGCGAGTTCGTGCGTGCCGCGTGGCGCGCGTTCACCGGCACACGCGCTGCGGCGCTCGGCGTCGTGTTCGCCGCTGCTGCCGCTCGGCGCGTACGCGTTGTCGTTGTCGTTGCAATCGAACCTCGCCGTCGAACTCGGCCTCGGCGACGAAGCGATCGGCACGATCGGGTTGTGGTCGTCGCTGATGTCTGCGCTCGGCTGCGTGGTCGGCGGCTGGATGTCCGACCGATATGGTCGACGCCGCATGATCGCGCTGTTCGTATTGCTGACAGCGATACCGACCGTGTGGCTCGCACTCGCCATGCGTACCGCGGGGCACATCATGCCCGTGGATCCAAGCCAGGTCGGCATCGTCGGCGAGACGCAGCTCGTCAATACGTTCTGGTGGCTGTGCATCACCTATGGATTCCTGCAGGGACTCACGTACGGCTCGTCGACCGCACTGTTCATGGACATCACTACGCCGGCGGTGGCCGCCACGCAATTCACCGCGTACATGGCATTCGGCAATCTTGCGACGACTTACACGGCAACGTGGCAGGGCATTTCGGTGGTCGACTTCGGATACCCGACCACGTTGTTTCTCGACGCCGCGATCGGGGTGCTGTGTATCGCGATATTGCCTTGGCTGGGTCCGGCGCGCCGGCCCGCGGAAATCGCAGCGGTGCGCATCGCGCCCGCCTAACGAGACTGCTACGGCGCGAACAAAGCTCTAACGCATCCTCGACTCGACCACGCTCCAGTCCACGTTGTCGAAGACCGCTTGCAGGTAGTCGCCGCGCTGCTTGGGCGAAAAGTCGAGCAGATACGCGTGCTCCCAAACGTCGAGCAGGAAGATCACTTCGGTGCCCGCGGTGGTGCCCCACTGATGTTCGTCGACCCAGGTGTTGTACAGGGTGCCGCCGGATTTCTCGCGAACCGTCATCACCCAACCGACGCCGCGGGTGGCCGCGAGCTTCTCGAAATCCTTGCGCCAGCCGTCGAAACCACCGAACGCATGTCCTACCGCTTCGGCCAACGGACCTCGTTCGTGCGGCGGGCGCCCCTTGTTCCCGGAAAGCTGCTCGAAGAACAGCTCATGCAGCACCATACCGTTGTATTCGAACGGAAATCGCCGCACCGCCGCTTCACGCGTGAGCGCCAGCGTTTGTGTAGGTGACTCGTGCGGCTGCAATACTTCCAGAAGCGCGTTCACCTGCTCGACATAACCGTGGTACAGATCGAGGTGGAGGTTGAGGGCTGTCTGACTCAAGCCCTTCACGTCGCGGAGATTGAACGAACGGATTTCGAATGCCATAGCGGGTACTCCTCACCGGCGCGAACTGAATCCCAGTAACAACCCAATGCCGATCGCGACGCCGACCGCCGCCCACGGATATCCGCGCACGTATTCGTCGGCGGTTGAAACGCCGGCACGCGTCGTGTTTCGCACCGAATCCGTGCCGTTCTCTACGGACTGGCGTGCACCCGCGATCGCGCCGGACACTTTGTCGCGAACCGTGGCGAGGTCTACGCCGGGAATGTCAGTGACCTTTTTCACCAACTCTTCGACGTCGGACACGAAATCGTGCATCAGGCTTTTCTCGAGGGCTTTAGTGCGACGTTGTGTCGCTCGCGTCGAACGCTTGGCTTTAACTGCGGTGTTCATAGATCTCTCCTGCGAAAGGCGCCCATCAACAGCGTGACGAGCGCGCCGATCAGAAATACGAAGAACAGAATCTTCGCGATACTCGCGGCGCCGACAGCCAGTCCGGTAAATCCGAACAACGCGGCAATGATCGCAACCACGAACAAAACTGCTGCATAGTGAAGCATCGGAATCTCCTTCGACCTTCGCCGCCCCTCCGTTTGACCGGCGTGTCGATTTCGATGCTACAGTCTCACCAAGCTTGCAATGGCGCAGTCGGTCGCCGGTGAGGTTCCGCGTAGGACCACACCGACAGCACCGGCAGGAGAGGTTTTCCGTGAATTCCGAGAATCGCATCTACATCATTGCGGTGGCATCGCTGATGATTGCGCTGCTCGTCGCTTCGCTGATGCTCGAGCTGAACGCCGAGCAAC
The DNA here is from genome assembly GCA_963822125.1 of uncultured Gammaproteobacteria bacterium. GTDB lineage: Bacteria > Pseudomonadota > Gammaproteobacteria > Pseudomonadales > Azotimanducaceae > DATJGR01. Next base: position 26,914 of record CAWGGQ010000007.1, read on the forward strand.
GCATCGCCAACATCAAAGACCTGGCCACTGCGCAACAGCGCAAAACCGACGTGTCGCTCTACGTCCGAATGCTGCTCGATGCGGAATCGGGACAACGCGGCTACCTGCTTACGCGCGACCCAACCTATCTCGGCCCGTACGAGGACGCCCGCACGAAAACCCAACCGCTGCTCGACAAGATCGTCGACAACTACCTCTTCGAAGACAACGCTCCTCCCGACGACACCACGCGCGATCTCCTGCAGAAATTGCGCGAAATGGGCACTGCAAAAATGGAAGAGCTTGCGGCATCGCTCACGCTGGAGGCGTCGAATCAGCACCGCGCTGCGCTCGAACTGGTGGGCACCGACTACGGCCTCCGCACCATGGATACGGTGCGCGACGTTGCTGCCGAGCTGGAGGCACGCGAAAACGAACGTATTAAAAACGTTACAGAGCAATGGCGCGGCGGAGTTTTCGCGTCGCGCGCGCTGGTCGCCGGCAGCACGTTGCTGAACATGGCGCTGCTCGGCTTTGCTGCGTTTCTTTTGTATCGGGATCTTCGCCGCCGCGATCTCGCGGCACTGCAGCAGGAACAACACAATCAGGAACTCGCGGTGCTCGTGCATCTGCGCACCGAGGAACTATCGACACTGTCGAGCCACTTGCAGAGCCTTGCGGAGCGCGAGAAGGCAGCCATCGCGCGGGAACTGCACGATGAACTCGGCGGCATCATGGTGGCCGCCAAGATGGACGTGGCCTGGCTCGAACGCCGCTTGTCGCGTCCTGACGACGAGCTGAAGGTGCGTTGGACCAGATTGCGGAAGCTGCTCGACGACGGCGTCGACATGAAGCGACGCGTCGTCGAGGCATTGCGCCCGACACTGCTCGACAACATGGGCATCGTACCCGCCGTGCGTTGGGTGTTTTCCGAAACGTGTGCACGCGCCGGACTCAAGTGCACCGAGACGTATCCCGACGACGATCTGAAGCTGGGCGACGAGGCCGCGATTGCGGTATTCCGCGTAGTGCAGGAGTCGCTGACGAACATCGTCAAACACGCGAAAGCAACCGAGTGTTCGATGTCGCTCGCAATAGAAGGCGAACGCCTGAACCTCGTCATTCGCGACAATGGCATCGGCCTGCCGGTTACACCGAAGGCGCGAAGGGGTCAGGGTCTCGCGGGGATGCGCCATCGCGTCGCCAGTTTCGGCGGCACATGGCGCATCAGTACGCCGGATGGCGGTGGAACACTGATCGAAGTATCGCTGCCGCTCGAGCGCGTTCTACCCAAGGCAGCAGCGACGGAAAGCGCCTGAGCGCTCGGATCAACGGCTACGGCGCGACTTCTGTGAATACACTTCACTATCGTCCCAGCCGCGGGCCTCGAACTCCTTGACCTGCTTTTCCGCCTGGTCTTTGGAGATGCCGTATGCCTCCTGAACCTTGCCGATCAGCATGTCCCGGCGACCGTCGATGACGTCGAGCTCATCGTCGGTCAGATGGCCCCACTGCTCCTTCACTTTGCCGCGAAATTGCTTCCAGTTCCCTTTGACTTGATCCCAGTTCATAGCATTCTCCTTGCTGCTCAGCGATGAACGTATCGCAGAAGGGTAGTCGCAAGGTTTGTGCCAACGACTGGCCTCAGGCGCGGCGCGGAAGGCAGACAGAACGAGCCGATGCGCGTGTAACTTGCGCGCGCAATTAGTTCAATTCACTAGTTGAGAGCGGCGCGGATCTTGTCCATGACGCCGGGCAGTTGATCGACGTCGCGCACCTTATCGAGGAAGTACTCCGCACCCAGGGCGGTTGCGGTGCGGCGATACTCCGCGCAGGTCGTAGTTGGTCAGCACGACGACGACCGGGCGCTTGGCGTGGCGCGTGAGGCCGCGCAGCACGCCGAAACCGGTTCCTTGTCGCAAATGCAGATCGAGCAATACCACGTCGATTGCGCCTTCTTCGACGACACCGAGCGCGGCCGCTTCGGTATCGACTACGGCGGTCAGCGCCAGACCGGAAATTCCGGCCAGCATTTCGCTGAGACGCTCGGCGAGCACCTTTGAATCTTCTACGAGCAGCACGGACAGACTTCGATCCGCGAGTGTTTCGACCATTGTGTGCTCGATTATTTGATGTCTCGTCGCCCTGCGTCTGTCGGCTTCATCCTACAGAACACTATTGAATCATCCCATTTCGAAACGCGTACAGCGTCAGATCGGCGTTGGTGGAGAAACTCATTTTCTCCAGTACGCGACTGCGGTACGTGCTCACCGTCTTAACCGACAGAAACAGCTCCTCTGCGATTTCCGAGACGGTCCGGCCCGACGCAAGCTTGCAGAAGATCTGAAACTCGCGCTCGGATAAACGTGCGTGCAAGGGTTCTTCGCTGTCGTGGTTCAGATCGGATACGAGCAGCTCTGCCAGCGTGGCGCTCACGTACCGACGACCGCGCAGAACCGCGCGCACCGCCTTGAGCAACTCGTCAGCGGCGCTGTCCTTCGCGAGGTATCCGCTTGCGCCGGCCTTCAGTGCATTCAACGCATACTGGCGTTCGGGAAGGCCGCTGATGATCAGGATCTTCACCTTCGGATGACTCGCCTGCACCTGTTTCAGGATGTCGAGGCCGCTGCGGTCGGGCATGTAGATGTCGAGGATCAGCAGATCCCAAGGTTTCGCGCGCAGCAACTCCAACGTTTCGTTGCCGGTCGACGCTTCGCCGATTTCGCGAATGGACCGGTCTTCCTCGAGAAACTGCCTCAGTCCGGCGCGAACTACGGCGTGATCGTCTGCAATGAGAATTCGAGTCATATCGTTACCTCCAATCGGTCAGCCGATCGCCTCCATAGGCTCCCGATGCGGCTGTCGGTGGTACAGCGCGAGTTTGTTATAGAGCGTCTTGAGGCTACAACCCAGGGTCTGCGCCGCTCGAGTCTTGTTGCCCTGGCAATAGGACAGCGTGACCTCGATCAGCGAACGCTCTGCTTCCGCCAACGTCGTGCCGCAACGCACCTGCACGCCATCGCGACTTCCCACGTCGGAGTCGCTGGTTGGTTGCACCGGCAACAGCTTCACCTCGAGCACGTCGTCCGAGAGAATGAATGCACGCTCCACTGCGTTCTTCAACTCACGTACATTGCCGGGCCACGTGTGCTTCCCAATACGTAGCCAGGGCCGATGCAGCAAAACACTTGCGAGTGCCGCTGCGCTCGTTGAGTTCGTCGAGAAAGTGCTTTGCCAACAACACCACATCGTCGCCCCGATCTCGCAGCGGAGGCACGATGATTGGAAACACTGCGAGGCGATACAGCAGGTCCTCCCGCAACACACCGTCGTGCGTCGCCTGGATCGGACATCGATTCGTCGCCGCGACAATGCGCACGTCGGTGCGGATCTCCGCTGATCCGCCTACGCGATAGAACCGTCGCGTCTCGAGCAGCCGCAGCAGTCGTGTTTGCATCTCGCTCGGCATTTCGGTCACTTCGTCGAGAAACAGTGTGCCTCCGGAAGCGCGTTCGAACACGCCTTCGTGGCTGCGCGCGGCCCCGGTGAAACTGCCGCGTTCGTAGCCGAACAATTCCGATTCGATCAACGTCGCGGGAATAGCGCCGCAATTCACGGCAAGGAACGGACCTGAGCTGCGCTCGCTTTTCCGATGGATAGCCTGCGCCACGAGTTCCTTCCCCGCCCCGCTTTCGCCTGAAACCAGCACCGTTGCTTCTGTCGGCGCGACCCGTTCGATCAGCGCGTCAACGGCCTGCATCGCGGCCGAACGGCCAATCATTTCCGTCGCTTCGTTCATCCTGCTTCTTCCTTCTGGATGCCCGTCGGGCGGTACAAAAGAGCAGGCACATATGTAACAGCGCACGACCCAGGGCAGCAGCAGCGCGGACCGATGTTCTTGTCGGAGAGCCTGAATGGCTGCGTGGGATTTTTCCTACACAGGTTTCCTACACAGCAGCGCCGCCCCCGGCCGGCGCGCGGGCGGCGCGGGATCCTGATCGCTAATTCGACGCTTTTTCGCGATTTTCCGGTCGCACGTCTGCGTCTCCCTCGGCCGTGATGATGCCGCAACCAATGACGTCACCGGAGTTTCCAGAGGGTTGGCTGGTCATATCATCCGGGCCCGCGTGCACGACCATCGCGTGACCGAGAATCGAGTTTGTTCCGTTCAACGCCAGGCCCGACACACCTATAGAGACCACCGCCTGGTTCGACGCGTCGGCCTCCACATTGCCGAGGTCGCCGAGGTGATGCTCCGCGCCGCCGGGATCACCGTGGCGCTTGCCTGTCGGAGCGAAGTGTTCACCGGGGGAGGCGCAGTCGTCGTTCTGGTGAATGTGCAATCCGTGCGCTCCTTCCGGCAGGTTCCTGAGCGCGCCGCTCAGTTCCATACCGCTGCTGGTGGGCGCGAACTGGATTACGCCGTTCACCTCGTTGTCGCGGGAACCGTTTCCGGTCCGCGGCTTGATTTCCACCGAGGCGACCACGCCCGGCGCAGCGTCGCCGGAAGGCATTGGCGCGGGCGGCTTGCCCTCGAGTTGAGTGTTCGAGGGCGCCTGTGAAAGTACATCGGTCGCTGCCGCGGCTTTCGGTACCTTTGCGGGATCTTGTGGATCGGAGCAGCCGAAGCCACAACCGATACAAACGACGCTCAACAGCACAGTGCGCAGAACAGATGGCATGGTCCTTCCTTTTAAGCTCCCGAAATCCACATCGATGTTGCAAACGTCGTGCCGTCCCCTTTGTGACCTCGTTAGGCCGCATATGCAGGCGTTGCCCCCATACATCGGGTAATAAGTGCGCGCGCGGTGGGAAGGAACTGCATGTCCGACAATCCTGCCGTAGGCCCGCGCCCTGCAGCTTCGAAGTGGAGAAACGTCTGGTCGAGTTGCACCAGACGATTCGTTGGCGCAGAGCAGTACTGGATCCTGAATCCACGACCCCCGTCATCGGGTAGGACGCCGCTGACAGCGGTCTTCTACCCCTCCGACGCCAACATCGGTCGCCGCCGATGCACGCTGGCCTCGCGCCGGGCAAACATGCGATGCCTACAAACGAAGGTTGGAGAAGACGCATGAACAACAGCAATCAACGCATGATCACCACCGCGATTGCGGCAGCACTACTGCTGCTCGTCGCCGGGTGCGGCGAACCGAAGACACCGCAACAGGTCGACCGCAATGTCGCCGAGCAACAGCGCGACGCCGCAAAAGACATGGCCGAAACCCGTCACGACGCAGTGGAAGACGTCGAAGACGCGCGCAAAGACGCGCAGGACAAGATTCAGAGCGCGAATGCGGATACCGAGAAGGCACAGGCTGATCTGATGCTGGCCGCCGCTGACGCGAAATACAAAGTAGCGTTGGAGCAAGCCAAAGCCGACCACGACATCGCGGTGAAGAAGTGCGAGGCGCTGGCCGGTGATCAGCAGAAGGCCTGCAAAGATCGCGCAAGTGCCGATCTCGCCGCCGCACAGGCGCGCGCCGATGAAGATCGTGCCAACCACGTCGCCCAGTACTGAGACCCACTCGAGGACACTCCAAGATGATTCAGATCAATTCTTCCCGCAGCTGGAAGGCAATGTCGGTAGCCGCGCTGTTCGCGGCCGCCGGGTGTGCGTCCACACAGAATCAACAAGCGCCGGGTGAGTATGCCGATGACGCCACGCTGACCGGTAAAGTCAAAAGTGCACTCATCGCGGATCCCGTGGCGGAGTCGCATCAGATCGAAGTGGAAACGTACCGCGGCGTCGTGCAGTTGAGCGGCTTCGTCGACTCACAGAACGAACGCGTGGCTGCCGTAAACGTCGCGAAAGGCGTCAACGGCGTCAAGTCGGTACATGACAACCTGAAGATCCGTACCGATGCGTCCACCGTCGGTGAAGCGCTCGATGATTCGGTGCTCACGGCCCGCGTCAAAACCGCACTGATCGCCAACCCGGTTACGAAGGCGCGACAGATCAACGTCGCGACGGCAGATGGTGTTGTGCAGCTTTCCGGTTTTGTCGATTCGGCGAATGAGAAGAGCACGGCAACGGAAGTTGCTCGCACGATACCCGGCGTTCGACTCGTGCAGAACGAACTCGAAATGAAGCCGAACCTGTAACTGACGCGCCGGCGGAAACCGCTGGCGCAGCACTTGCACCTTCTACACTCGCATGACGAGAGAAACGCGAAGCCGGGGCGTCACACCGGCTCGCGCCCGCTCTTCAGTCTCGCGAGGTTTGCACCGGCTAGTAACGAGGCAACCATGGCGATTCAGCAACAATCACGCGGCGTCGAGCGTTCCTTCGACCGCCCGGTAGAACGTCCCCACAACCGACTGCTAAGCGGACTGCCCGCTGCCGAGAGCGCACGCTGGCTGCTGCAATTGGAGTCGGTGCAACTGCACTGCGACCAATTGCTGTGCGAATCGGAAACCGAGTATCTGTACTTTCCGACCAGTGCGATCGTGTCGTTGCTGTATGTGACCGAAGGCGGCGAATCCACGGAGATCGCCGTAATCGGCAACGACGGCGCGGTGGGCATGTCGATTTTCATGAACGGCAACACGCAGCCGATCCAGGCGAAAGTGCAAAGCGCCGGGCACGCCTACCGCGTGCGCGGGCAGCTGGTGCGTGAAGCGGCCTATCGCGGCGGCGCCATGCTGGACATTCTCAGTCGGCATGCACAAGCGATGAACGCACAGGTGGCGCAAAGCGCCGTGTGCAACCGCCACCATTCGATCGAGCAGCAGCTGTGCCGCCGGCTCTTGATCGGCCTCGACCGATCTCTTTCTTCGGAACTCGTCATGTCCCACCAGCTCGCGGCAAGTCTTCTCGGAGTTCGTCGCGAAAGCGTCACCGTAGCGGCCCGGCGTTTGCTGGAGGCCGGCGTCATCAGTTACAGCCGCGGACACATCGCCGTGCTCGATCGCCTGCAGCTGGAGAAGCGCGCGTGCGAGTGCTACGCCGCATTGCAGCGCGAATACGATCGACTACTGCCGCGAGGCCGGCCGGCAGCCGCGTCGTCCGCGCGGCCGGTGGCGCGCACGCCAACCACGACGCACCCGACCGTAACGCGCCGCATTTTGCGCGACCCGTCGCTGCTCTTCTGCCGGATCTGATCGGCGCGCTCGCGCGCGAGTTGTAGGGATCGGCTGACAGCAAGAACGGAAGTCGACCGATCCACCGCGCTGCCGCATCGCGCGAATCTAAAACCGTGAAATCAGGGAACCGCCATTTCACATTTGCCTTCATGGCCAGCGAGGCCTCTCTCGTTACCACCCCCCCCTTCGAGAGAGGCCTCGGTTTTTTCCAGCGTCTGCATTTTCCGCGCTGCGTTTGCCTGACGATGCTCGCCATGCTCAGCATCGCCTGCGTGTCGCTCGATAACACTCCCCCAAAGCCCGCCCCCGTCACCGTCGAGGGAGCACACGGAACACTGAGCACTGCGCAAGGCGATGCGGTGGTGGCAAACGCAGTGGCCGATGCGCCCGACCCCGAAGCAACACACGCGCTGGTCTCACTGATGGAACACCTCAGTGACGAACCGCTTTATAAGGACAACTCGGTCGGTCTGTTGGTGGATGGTCCTGCCACCTACGACGCAATGCTCGCTACGATTCACGCGGCGCGCCGCTACGTTCACATCGAGATGTACATCGTGGGCGACGACGATGTCGGCAGAACATTCGCGAAGCTGCTGATCGAAAAGGCACGCGAAGGCGTGGCCGTGAGGCTGATCTACGACGCCATCGGCAGCTGGGAAGCACCGGAGAGTTTCTTCGATCGAATGCGAGAGGCCGGCATCGAGGTGATCGAGTTCGGTTCCGCGAATCCACTGAACGGTGGCAATCCCCTGAAGGCAAACAACCGCGACCATCGCAAAATCCTGATCGTCGACGGCGAGGCGGCATTCACCGGCGGCCTCAACATCGACAAGAACTATTCAAGCAGTTCCGGCGGCGGCTCGAGCAGTTCCGGCGGCGGATCACGCAAGAAATCGGAGCGCGGCTGGCGCGATACCGACGTGGTGGTGCAGGGGCCCGCAGTCGCAGCGTTCGCACAGCTGTTTCGCGAAACCTGGACGCGTTGCGGCGGCGTCATTCCCGACTCGTTCGACGAAGGAACGCCGCGTGCGCACGGCAAGGAACTGGTTCGCGTGCTGGCGGCGGTGGGCGGCGACGGCAAAGTGTCACCGATTCGCACCGCTTATCAACTTGCGATCGAAGCGGCCGCCGAACGGGTGTGGATCACGCAACCCTACTTCACACCCGACGACGCGTTCCTCGAATCGCTGCAGGCAGCCGCGCTGCGCGGTGTCGACGTGCGCATCATCCTGCCCGCCACGTCGGACTCGACGGTGGTATTGAACAGTTCGCGCTACCACTACGCTGCACTGCTGCAGGCGGGCGTACGCATCTTCGAACATCGCGAAGCGATGCTTCACGCGAAGACGGCGGTGGTAGACGGCATCTGGTCAACGGTCGGCTCGAGCAACCTCGACTACCGCAGCTTCCTGCACAACGACGAAGTGAACGCAGTGATCGTCGGCGACGATTTCGGCAAGCAACTCGAAAGCCGCTTCGAAGCGGATCAGGACGCGAGCAAAGAGATCACGTCGGCGCAGTGGAGCAAGCGCGGGCCGATCAGCCGCGTCAAACATTTCTGCGCCAACGTGATCGCGTATTGGTTGTAGTGGCCTGGCTGCCGCTTCTAGTTCGGCTTCGCGCCTTCGACCTGAATGTGCATTACGAGGCGTCCGGCTTCACCTTCGCCGAACTTGCTCCACTTCATGCCGAACTCCGACCAGTTCAGTTCGCCTTGCGCGTCGGCGCCGCAGAACTCTTTGCCGGTCATCGGATGAGGAATGCACTTCGTGCTGTTGATCGTAAGCGTCAGCGGCTTGGTAACGCCGAGCAGCGTGATTTCACCGACGATCGATTTCGGCGTATCGCCTTCGAATTTCAGCGTGCCCTTGTAGGTGGCGGTCGGGTACTTCGCGACGTTGAAGAAATCCTCCGAACGCGCTTTGTCGTCCATCGCCGCGAGACCGAAGTTGATGCTGGCGGGGTCGACGTGGATGTCTACGCTGCCTGTTTTCGCTACGCGATCGATCACGATCGTTCCGCTCGTCTTGTCGAATTTGCCGCGCCACACGGAAACACCCATGTGCGAGAACTCGAAGCTCGGGAACGTATGCGTCGGATCGATGACGTAGGTTTCGCTCGCGGCATGGACGGAACACGCCGCGGCCGCGATGAGGGCAGCCATGATGAATCGGGTCATTCGAGTTTCTCTCGAGTGGAAGGAGCGGCGATTCTAGTGTCGTTTGCGTCGCGCGAGATAGATCGGCGACACCATGTTGCGTTCCACCCGGCCGCCGAACTGTGTCTGCGCGATTTCCATCAGACGCTGCAACAACAACTCGCGCTGCGTTTGCGGCAACCGCTGGATGTGAGAGAACCCTTCGTACAAGCGCCCAACCCGCGCAGTGTCGAGCACGAGCGTCCAGCGCGTTTCGAAATACACGATCGGCTCGAACGCGCCGCAACGCGCAAACTCTGCCTCGCGCGCCGCGCGATCGAGCGCAAACGGCACTGCATCCGGCGCGCCCGACGGACTGATCGCCTGATCGGCAAACAGTCGAAAGCGTCGCATCGTGAAACCGATCTGCGCGATCGGCGTCTCCGAACACGTTCCACATCAACGCGACGAATCCGCCGGGCTTCAGCGCGTTGGCTACCTTCGTGAGCGCGACGTCGGGATCGAGCCAGTGATAGGAGGTTGCCGCAACCACGAGGTCGAACGACTGCGATGGAAGCGGCGCATCTTCGAACGCGGACGCGAGCAGCCGCAGATCGGCGCCGGTGGTCTGCCGCAGCTTCGTCAGCAGCGGCGCGAAGCGCGCGTCGGGCTCGACCACGGTGATCGGATTCGCACCGAGCTCGATGAGGCGTCGCGTCGCGAGGCCGCTGCCGGCGCCGATCTCGAGCGTCGCGACATCGTGCGCGTCGCGCGATAGCGCGCGATGTTCGATCAGGAATCGGTAGAGGCTCTCCGGATACGGCGGCCGCGCGTCTTCGTACCCTTCCGGATTCACCCCGAAGAGCGCGCGACCTTCGCTTCGATCGATGATTTCCGGCATTGCGCCATTCTGCCAGCGCGTTCCTGTACCCGCACATTTCGGCGGCACGTCACTCGAAAGGGCGACTCAGAGAACCGGCACACCATTCAACGCCTGCACGAACGTGTAGACGCACACGAGCGTGTAGACAAATGCCGCACCGACCACGATCCCGACGGCAACCCTACGCGGCGTACGCACGCGGCAAGCAGGGCTGCCAACAACGGCAGTACCTGCATCGCGTGCATGCCGAAGAAGTGCGCCACACGCAAATCGCCGCCGTCTCTGGACCACTTCATCAACCACATGCCGTTCGCGTCGCTCTGCGTTCCGCCCACCCAATGACTCATCTGCCCACCGAGATAGCCCCCGAACCCGCCCCCCAATACGAACGTCAGTACCAGACCGATACCCACCGCCAATGCATACGGGTTCGACGCGCCGCGGTGCCGGAGTATCACGACTCCCATCCAGAGGCATATCGATACCAATGCAACGGCACCGCTGCCCATGAAGCCGTACATCGACCGAATAGAACAGGCTGGTGTTGTTGAAATGCGAAGCTTCTGCGCGCCCCGCCTGCAATCCGATGTACGCGATCTCGAATACCGCACATGCGATTGGTATCCACGTCAGCCAGCGGCCCTTGCGCGACTCCATATAACCGTTGGGCAACAGCGGCACGAACCAGGCGAGCGTTGCAAAGTACACCGCGAGCGACAACGAGAACTTGAACGGCTTGGCCCATACCGATATGCCGTTGAACGTGCGGTCGTCGAACGCCGCGAACACAGCACAGACGATCATCAACACAACGAAACCGCTGGCCGTGCGCATCCACAACGGATGGCGGTGCCATATTTCGTTCAGCCGCGTCGTTTGTCGCCGGGACGATTTCGAAACGACCCACTCAGCCTTCATGTTCGCGCTCATGCGACCTGCTCCCGGCTGCCGGAACGCAACGCACGGCTGACGTACTTGATTGCGAAATACAGCACGAGTCCGACGGGACCTGCCATGAACGTGGCCAAGCAGACAGGGCACTACGAGCAGATGGTGGATGCCGTTCGCGCGCGCGTCGCTCACTTCCCAGCTGCCGACGAACAGATCGAATGCGAGGTAGTGGATCCAGCCCGCCAACAACAGGCCGCGAATCGTGAACAGCGATGCGACGGCGTCGAGCGTGCCGAACCCGGCATCCGCCGGCGCCGTCGCAAGAGTTCGACGCCATCAGGAACAGATAGATCAGCCCGATGATCACCGGAATCACCACCCGCGCCAGCACCTCTACGACCAGCTTCTGGCCCGGCAGCAGAATGAGACCGGCCCAACCAACCATCGCAAGCGAACTGCACACGGAGAAGATCGTTTCGAACATCCCACCTCCTAAAATCACATCTAACTTGACATCGACAAGATGCGAATGTGCCGATCCATGTTTCCATTGTCAAGATGATTTCGCGTAGAATGCGCAGCATGACGACAAAGACCTCGTACCATCACGGCGACCTCAAGGAGGCACTGCTGTCGGCCGCCGAGAGCGTGCTGGACGAGCACGGACTTCAGGGATTCACGCTGCGCGAATGCGCTCGTCGTGCGGGCGTTTCGCACGCTGCGCCAAAACACCACTTCGGCGACGTGCGCGGCGTGCTCACCGAAGTGGCGGCGCGCGGTTTCAACCAGCTGACGCGGCGATTGCGGCTCAGGTTGCGCGCGGCCGGCGATGATCTCGACGCGCAGTTCGTCGCCACATCAGAGGCGTATCTGGCTTTCGCGCAGGCGCACCCGGAACACTTCCGCATCATGTTCCGCAGCGATCTGGTCGACACGACCTCGCCGACGCTCGTCGCGGCGGCGCTCGCGACGTTCACCGAACTCACGAACGTGATTCGCCGTCAGCGCGGCGAGGCGGACATCGATGTGGAATCACTCGACGAATGCATGACGTCGGTAGAACTGATCAACGACATCGTGATCGGCTGGTGTCATGTCCACGGCTATGCCCATCTGAAGCTCGAGGGTCAGCTGCCGATGATCGCGAAGACGATGCAGAAGGAAGTGCTCACTACGGCCGGCACGCGTCTGGCGCGCCTGCTCAGGTCGTAAGCAGAAGTGTTTAGAGTGGATCCGCGGTGCAAGCCGCTATAAGCCACTGACCCTCGAGGCCCGCTGCGCGATGCACGCCGATCTCCTGTACGCGCGCATCGACGACCACCTGAGCGAACGCCTGCCGCGACGGATACTCCATCAGCGCGATCATGTCGAAATCGACGTCGGATTCGCCGAGCACCATTCCAGTGACGCGACCCGACCAGATCATTCGCCCGCCCCCGCCCTCGACGATTGCGACCATCGCCTTCGCGTACTTCGCGTACGCCTCCATGCCGCTCAATCCGACGTCGGGCGCATCGGCGCGGTCTTTGAACTTCAGCAGATTCACCATCACGACGGGTCCAGTCTCGGTGCTCGCGAGCAACTCCGCGATCTGTTCCGGCTTCGGGTATTGGCTGATGTTCATTGCGGCTCCTTGCGTGGCGGTTTCAACAAACCTGACTGAGGGCGCCACAAATGAAAAGGCCCCGCGGGTTGGCGGGGCCTTTCAGTCGGCGCCGAAGCGCGCCAACGACTATGCGACTTTTGGACTAAGCAGACTTGCGACGGCGTACGAGTGCCAGCGCGACCAGACCAATGCCGAGCAGGCCGATGGTGCCGGGCTCCGAGACGGCGCGCGCGGTGGGTTCCGCGACGCCATAGTGGGAATAGATGCTCAAACTGTACGGGCCGATGCCGTCGCTCCAGTTCCACACGTCCCGGAGTTCACACCGGAGATGGCTTCCGCCAGATCGAGGTCATATGCACCGATCGCGGCGATATAGCTTCCGATACCCAGCCAGCGCTGAATCTGCGAATTCGAGTTCGAGGGCCAGAGGATGTCGTCGTTCGATGCGACGAAGCCGCCGTTGGACAGCGCGCCGAAGAACAGAAAGAGCTCGGTATCGAACGAATTCGAGGTCACAGGAGGTTGAAGTTGCCCGCAGTCGTAACGTCAAACCGGAAGTACTCGACTTCTCCGGTCGAAAGGTTCCCTGAAGACGGGGATGAGGGTCGCATTGGCCCACATCGGCGCCACCAGCATTGCTGCCGCGACTACCAGGTTTCTCAGTTGTTTGGACATTCGGACCCTCTTCTACATCAAAGTTGAACAACGCCGTGAATATAAGCAGTATCCGTACCAGATCGTTCTGAAATTCTATAAGTTAATGATTTTAATCACTAAACAGACTTTCCTTGCTGACGAAAAGTACCGTTTTGAGGAGCGATGTGTAAGAAAACCCGACGGTCATCGCGCTGCCGGCACTACGACGTCGGCCGGCTTTCCACGCCCGACGCTCCACCCTCGAAGGGGACCCCATGCCGGCATGGCTGAAACCCGCCCTCGACTACCTGCCGCAATGGCTCGAACTGCAGGTCGCGGAAACGCAGTTACCGGGCTGCGCGTTCGCGGTAACGCATCGCGGCAAGCTCGTACTCGAGCGGGCATTCGGCGTGGCGGACCTCGAAACGCACGCCGCGCTCACGCCGAAACACCGGTTTCGCGTCGCGTCGCATTCGAAGTCGTTCACCGCGACCGGAATCATGCGTCTCGTGGAGACGCGCAAACTGCGGCTCAACGCACCGGTGGGCAAATACGTGTCCGGGCTGCACGACCGCATCGCTGCCACAACGCTGCGGCAGTTGTTGTCGCACGGCGCCGGCGTGCACCGCGACGGACGCGACAGCGGACAGTGGGATCTGCGGCGGCCGTTCCTCGACACCACCGACCTGCGCGCCGATCTGCAGACGGCGCCGACACTCGCACCCGACGCGCGCTTCAAATATTCGAATCATGCGTTCGGCCTGCTGGGGCTCGTCATCGAATCGGTCACGGGCACGCCATACACGAAGTGGATCCGAGACGAAGTGATCGAACCCGCCGGACTCACGCATACGCAACCCGACGTGCCCGTGGCCGCACGCACGCCGATGAGCAACGGTTACACCGCACGTATGCCGTTCGGGCGGCGGCCAGTGGGTCGCGATCTGCCGACGCACGCGCTCGCCTCGGCCACCGGCTTCGTCAGCACGGCCGGCGACCTCGCGCGCTTCTTCAGCCAGCTCGATCCTAAATCCGATTCGAAGTTGCTCAGCGTTGCGAGCCGCCGCGCCATGACGCGCGCACACCGTGACATTCCCGGGCTACCGCACGGGCGCGAGTACGGTCTCGGCATCGCACGCGGGAAGGTCGGCGCCACACCATGGTTCGGCCACTCAGGCGGCTTCCCGGGCTTCCTGACCCGAACCTGCGTACTGCCGTCGCTCGACGTCGCATTCAGCGTGTTGACGAATGCCATCGACGGGCCCTCCCAACAATGGAGCGATGGCGCGATCGACATTCTCGCCACTTTCGCAAAGCACGGCGCACCGAAAGGATCGACGCGGCGCTGGACCGGCCGTTGGTGGAACACCTGGGGCGTGTGCGATCTCGTGCCGATGGGTGATCGCGTGCTGGTCTCGCGGCCCAGCCTGGCGACACCGTTCTACGGCGCTACCGAATTGAAAGTGCGCGGCGACAGCGGGCAAATCACTCAGGCCGACGGATACGCAACGTTCGGCGAATCGGCGCGAATCGTGCGCGACAATCGTGGCCGCGCGACGGCGCTGTGGCTTGGCGGCGGGCAGTACGACCCCGACGCCGACGATTTACCCAAGCGCCTTGCGCGATCGAACGGGCACCCTTGAACGTAAGCCTCGTGCTGTCACACCATCACTCATCATGCTGTTCCGCACCTACCACCCGCCCGCTCCGCTCGATCGTTTCATCGAGAACTTCTGGTATTGGGAGGGCGAGCCGCTTCCGCACCGGAAGGAATTGATCATGGCGAATCCGCTCGTGGGTCTGCTGATCAAGCTCGATGAAGACGAGTTGCGCCACTACGACGGGGAACGTTTCGATGTAGTGCACCGATCGCGGGGCATCGCGGTGAGCGGTCCGTGCACCACGCACTTCGCCATCGACGCCGTGCAGACGAAGATCATGGGTGTGCAGTTCAAGGCCGGCGGTGCGCACCCCTTCTTCGGGCCGTCAGCCGACGTGTTGCGCAACGAGCACGTCGCACTTGAAGACATCTGGGGGCGCCGATGCCGGACGTCTGCACCATCGTCTGGTCGAGGCGACGACAGTCGACGCGAGATTCAGCCTCTTGTTCGATGCGCTCGTTCGGCGAATTTGCCGGCCGCTGCAACGGCATGCGGCTGTCGAACTCGCGCTCGTCCGCTTCAACTGCAGCGACGATGTCACCCGCGTGGGCACCGTCGCCGCAGAATCCGGATTGAGCCGGCGGCGTTTCATAGAGGTGTTCGTTCAGGAGGTGGGCTTCACACCGAAGCTCTATCTGCGTCTGCAGCGCTTCAATCGCGTGCTGCGCCGTGTGTACGGGACGAGCAACGTCGACTGGTCAGAGATCGCGTATCTGCATGGTTACGCAGACCAACCGCACTTCAACCGCGAGTTCCGCGAATTCTCGGGGCTCACGCCGTCGCAGTACCTCGCACGACCCGGCCAGGGCCCGAACCACGCGGTTCTTTCCGAGCCACAGCTGACTCGGGAAACATCGCGGGAACATTTGTTCAATCATTCCGCGTTCAAAAGCAGCACCGTTTCGCCTCACGTTGTCGGAGTCCACGGCATGAGCACATTCGATCCTCTCACCACGTTCGTGCAACTCAGCGATGGTCCCGAGGCAATGCAGCTGCCTGTAACAGCGGATTTCTGGCAGACGCTCGCGCAACGCGACGATCTGCAGGGCGGTCGCCTCGTCAGCGCGTATCGATTCACGGAAGACTGGACGAGCTGGGAACGCCATCCTGCCGGCGATGAGCTCGTCATTCAGTTCAGCGGGGCGATGGATTTCGAACTGGAACACGCGAACGGAGAACGTTATGTCGTGCCGTTGCGCGGGCGCGCCGCGGTAGTAGTGCCGCGCGGCGAATGGCACACAGCGCGAGTGCTGGAACCCACGGAGGCGATCTTCGTTACGCGCGGCAAGGGAACCGAGCACCGTCCGCTCTGAGGCGCCTCTTCTGACTCGTCAGTCGCGCAGGTCGACGTGGCGCCTGTCTTTGATGAACACACCGCCGATGATGGCAGTCATCGCGGCCACGGCAATCGGATACCACAAGCCGTAGTAGATGTTCCCCGATTTAACGACGAGCGCAGCGGCGATGAATGGCAGGAAACCGCCGAACCAACCGTTGCCGATGTGATACGGCAGGCTCATCGACGAGTAGCGAATTCGCGTTGGGAACAGCTCCACCAGAAACGCCGCGATCGGGCCGTAGACCATCGTCACGTAGATCATCAAAACCGATAGCAGCAGCACCGTCATCGGAATGTTCACCCGCGCGGGGTCTGCCGCTTTCGGATAGCCGCTGCTGTCGAGTGCTGCGCGATAGGCGGCTTCATCGAAGCCGACGAGGCGCACGCCGGCGATCGTGGTGACGACGTCGTTCGTTCCGTCGAATGGCACCGACTCGTAACTCAAGCCCGCCTTCGTCAGAAAATCGCGCGCGCGGTCGCACGGCGTCGCCGGCTTGGCGAAAAGGTTGAAGTGACAGTCGCGCGCGGCCACCACGATAGCGGCATGTTGTTCGAACTCGGCCAACGCGGGATTCGCGTAGTGCGTAAGTCCGCGAAAGATCGGGAACAGCGTCAGCACCGCTGCAACGCAGCCGGCAACGATGATGCGCTTCCTCCCGATGCGATCGGACAAACGGCCGAACACCACGAAGAACGGCGTGCCGATCAACAACGCCGCGCCGACGAGCATGTACGACAGGCCGAAGTCGACTTTCAGCGTGTTCTGCAGGAAGAACAGCGCATAGAACTGGCCCGTGTACCACACCACACCCTGGCCGCACGCCGCGCCGAACAACGCGAGCAACACGAACTTCAGGTTGCGCCACTGACCGAAACTCTCGGTGAGCGGCGCGCGCGAGTGCGTGCCGTTTGCCTTCATTTCCACGAACAACGGCGACTCGGCCAGCTTCAACCGGATGTATACCGAGATTGCGAGCAACAACACCGAAACGAGGAACGGCACGCGCCAACCCCACGCGCGGAACGCTTCCTCGCCGAAACCGACACGGCACGCGAGGATCACCGCCAACGACAGAAAGAAGCCGATCGTCGCGGTGGTCTGAATCCAGCTCGTGTAGTAACCGCGCTGATGCGGCGGCGCATGCTCGGCCACGTAGGTGGCGGCGCCACCATACTCGCCGCCGAGTGCGAGTCCTTGCGCGAGTCGCAATGCAACGAGCATCACGGGCGCCCAGATGCCGACCTGTGCATACGTCGGCAATACACCCACCAATGCGGTTGCCGATCCCATCACGATGATGGTGATGAGGAACGTGTACTTACGGCCGATCAGATCGCCCAGACGACCGAACACGAGCGCGCCGAGCGGTCGTACCGCAAACCCGGCGCCGAACGTAGCGAGACTCGCGAGAAACGCCGCCGTTTCGTTGCCCGGCGGGAAGAACAGCGAACCGAAGAAAACGGCGAGCGTGCCGTAGAGATAGAAGTCGAACCACTCGAACACCGTACCGAGCGACGACGCAAAGATGACGCGGCGGTGCGCACGATCGATGCCCGTCGCCGTTCCGGCGTCTGCAACCGTGGCCACTACGCCGCCGCGCCCGCAGCAATGAACGCCGCGAATCCCTTGACGAATTCCGTGAGTTGCTTGCGCAACGCGTCATCGGTCAGTGCACCGTCGGCACCGAACAACGTATGCGCTCGCGACGCCATCAGCCGTCCGCCGAACCACGGTCGTGTGCCGAGCGTACGCAACACCGGCAGCCACGCCTCCTGCGCCAGAATCGTGCCGAAGCCACCCGGTGACGCGCCGATCAACGCAACGGGACGGTCGCCAAACACCTTCTTGATGTCGGCCGGCGGCCGCGAGAGCCAGTCGATCGCGTTCTTGAATGCGCCCGGAATGCCGTTGTTGTATTCGGGCGTCACGAGCAGCAGCGCATCCGCCGCAACGATCCGGTCTTTGAGATCGACCACGGTCTTCGGAATTCCTTCGGCAGCTTCGACGTCACCGTCATACAGCGGAATTCCGCGGATCGACGCGACGTCGATCGTTACGCCGGCAGGTGCAACCTGAGCGGCTGCGCGCAACAGCGACGCGTTCAGCGAACCGGCGCGCAGGCTTCCCGAAATTCCAACGATTTTCGTCATCG
Organism: uncultured Gammaproteobacteria bacterium; assembly: GCA_963822125.1. Classification (GTDB taxonomy): domain Bacteria; phylum Pseudomonadota; class Gammaproteobacteria; order Pseudomonadales; family Azotimanducaceae; genus DATJGR01. Next base: position 45,288 of record CAWGGQ010000007.1, read on the forward strand.
CTACTCTCGTTGGCGCGCGTCAGTGGGCGGGCACGCCCCCTAGTATGCCCGTCAGCACCTCGAGCGGCGGTGCAGCCTGTTTCGGGTCGTTGTAGAGGCCGGCCGTCGAAGCAACCACGAGTTTGCGCGACGGAATCACCCAGATGCGCTGTCCGCCGTTGCCGATGGCGGCGAACCACGGCGCCCGTGGCGTTGCTGCGCAGCCGGCGCCGATCCACCACAAGTACCCGTATTTCGTACCGCATTCGGCGTCGCCTTCCACGTCGATGTGCGGCGTCGTCGCGGCCTTCACCCAACTGTCCGGCACGATTTGCTTGCCGTCCCACCGCCCGCCGTCGAGCATCAGCGTGCCGATCTTCGCCATGTCGTGGGTGGTAAGTCGCAATCCGGACGCCGCACGTGGAATGTCGGCGCCGCTTCTCGTCCATTCGAACCGCGCGATACCCAGCGGCGTGAACAGCTTTTCGCGCGCATACGCATCGATGGGTGTCTTCGTTGCGCGCGAGACGATCGCAGCAACGACGGCAACGTCGCCGCCGGAGTAATTGAAACGCGTGCCTGGCGGCGCATCGATGGACCCCGACAGAACATAGCGATAGGGGTCGTCGGCGATGTCCATCGCGATTTCGGAATTGCGCACGTCCGAGTACGGATAGGTGCGCTCGTCCCAATGCAAACCGGACGTCATCGTCAGCACGTCGCGGATGCGGACCTTCATACGGTCCGGTGTGCGCAGTTGGGTGAACTCCGGAAAGTAGTCGAGCACCGGCGTATCGAGACTCTTGATCGCGCCGTCGGAATACGCGATGCCGAACAGAATCGATACCACGCTCTTCGTTACAGAGCGCACGTCGTGCAGCGTTTCAGGCGTAAACGCGCACGCGACCGAGATCGATCGGACCCATCGGCCCGATCGTTTCGTCAACGCCGCCGAAATACCACTCGGCAACGGTCTTGCCGTCGGCAATCGCCAGCACGCTGTGTATTCCGGGTATGGCGCCCGCCTCGATGCGCGCCTTCAATTGCGCCAACGCCGAATCACCCGCATCGGCGGCACCGACGATGCCGCCGCCATGATCATCCCCACGCAAGCAGCAATTCGCCGCCACATCGTCCGTCTCCCCACCCCTTTGCGAATGTCCGTCAGTCGACTTTGGACCAGCTCGAGTCGGGGTTGAACGTCTTGATCGCGCGCGCCAACTCGCCGGTCTTCGGCCCGAGGTCCTTCTGATACAGCACGCCGTCCTGATTGATCATGAACGTTTGCACGCCGCTCTGTTCGTACTCGACCGGATACGCAACCACTGCAAATCCGCCGCTCAGCTGCCCGTCTTTCAGATAGGAGCGCGCACCGCCAGGTGCAGCGGCGCCCTGTGCAGTGAGCAGGCGATAAACATAGCCGTGGTACGGCTGCGGACCTTCCTTCGCATCCTTTCGATATCCTTCTGCCGCGGCCGTAGCAATGAATGGTCCAACGGGGCTTGCGCGCTCGTCGGGCTGCGAAGGCCAGTAAAGGCCATTGTGCTTGCCTTCGTCGCTCATCAGCTTCTGCGCAAAAATGCCCGCCGGCAGTCCGTCGTGACTTTCCGAGGCGTACTCCTTCTGCGCGTCGACGATGCCGCGGCATGCTTCGATGGCGCCGAGTTCGTTGTGACCGATGCGCCGGTACACCACCTCATCGATGCCGGCGTCGACGTCGAATGCCCATTGATCGCCCACCTTCACGATCGGGAAGGGGAACGGCCAATCGTCGTCGCCAACTTCGAGCGAGAATTTGTTCTCGCCGTCAGCTACCAGTTCATGCGCTTCGTCGTACTGGCTTACGAATCGCGTGCGCCCATTCGCATCGGCCACGTCGTCGCCGGACGACACCAGCGGTTCCGCGCTTTCACCCAGCACCGTCATCAGAGCGCCCCGATCGTCGCTGCGCGCGGCCGCAACCAGCGCCTCGACCGCGGCTTCCGCAGTGGGATACGTCTTAGGCGGCGTCGGTTCGGCTTCGGATGCAAACAGCGCGCCGGCAAAGAGCGACAACGCAGCCAGCAAGCTCGCTGCGACCGAAACGCGCACACCCCGGACGGCAAATCGATTGTTCGAGTTCATGTCTGCTTCCTCAGTTTCGGCCACGGCCGCCGCTGGACGCTCGCCCGCCTCCGGACGCTCGCCCGCCACCGCTGGCGCGCGCGCTGCTCGATGGCCGCGGGGCCGCCTTCATGCTGCTGCGGCCGCGCTCGCTGGCAGCGCGATCGGCGGCGCCCTGATTGTGCCCTGCGCCACTGAGCGAGCCGCCGCGTTGCTGCGTGGCCGCCGTGGCGTCGGCACGCCCGCCGGTGGTTTTCGGATAACCGCGATCCGCCCCTGCGCCGGGTCGTTGGGCGGCACTTGTCGGCTGTCGTTGCGCGGTCTGCCGTTGCGTCGCGTTTGCCTGACCGGTTCGCGCGCCCTGATATGTACCTTTCGTCGCCTGGCCCGCACGATCTGCACCCGGGCGCGTGGCGTTGCCGGGAAGTTGTTGGTTCGTCGTCGCACGCGGCCGGTTCTCGCCCTTGTAGGTAGTCTGCCCGCGGTAGTTGTCGCGTGTGGCCGGAGACGCGATCGGCGATCGCGGGTTGTACGAAGACAACCGATTCTGGTTCTTGTCGAAACGGTTGAAGTAGTTGTTGCTGCTGTTGTCGATGTTGACGTTCGTGTTTCCGTAACGGTTGTTGCTGTTGTAACGGTTCGCGTAGTTCGCCGGCGGCCGGTAAGACCCGGCGCGGGACGATAGCCGGGATAGGCCGGCCTATACGGCGGATACGGCGGGTAGGGACGGCCGCCGTAGTAAACGCCGCCGTAGCCCCACGCCGGATAACCCTAATGGTCGTCGTCATCGTCGGCGATTGCGTTGCCGATCAGCATGCCGGCCCCGAACGCGAGCAGCCCGCCGACCACCGCGGTCTCGGTGCTGACACCTGAAGTCGTCGTGGTCGTGGTGGTCGCCGGCGGCGCGGTGTAAACCGTCTGCGGGTTGTACTGCGGTACATAGACCACCTGTGGACTCGGCGGCTGCACGACAATGACCGACTGGCCATTCTGTTCCGTCGTGGTCACGGTCATTTCCGGCGACGTTTTCAAGTTGCCCGCATCGGCGGCTTGCTTGCGAAGCCGCTGTATCGACGCAAGCACCGCGCCTTGATCAGCGCTAAATGCGTCGCCGACCTGCTTCGTCCAATCGAGTTCCCGACACATCATGTCCACGACGGTCGGGAAATGGACCAGCGCCTGCACGCTCGGCGTGAAACCGGCGTCAGCGGCCGCCTTCGTCAAATCGTCCCCTTTGAGGTCTTGGTGATCGAGCAGCCAGTTGCCGGCGTCGAGCACTTCCTGCGCGTTCGTCGACGCCGCCAGCACCTGCGCGATGACCGGGTCGGGATACAGCGCAACCGGCGCGAGCAGTTCATCTAGCGCGGCCGGAGTCCACGACGCCGCATCAGCAGTCGGCGGTGGCGGCGGCGCTTCCGGAACAGGCGCTGCAGCCGCGGTCGTCGAAGTCGCGGTAGTCGCAGCCGCGGTGGACGCCTTCGCCGTGTCGTCAGCTTTCGAGCAGCCCGAAAGTCCGAATGCGATCAGAACCAGAACCGAGTTGAGCGCCACTCGCGCCGTCGATGTGTGTGTACGCACGATCGAGTCCATTCAAAGGCCGGGCGGCGATGGTTCCACGACGGCGCCGGCGTGGCAATCGCCACAAGCGCGCCGACGCGAGAATGGGCAAGATGGGTGGTGCAACCCGGAGCGAATGGGCATGCCTGCATGGGCGCGCGCTGCCGGGGCGGATCCGCAGAACCATTGATGGCCCACTTCGGCGTGAACGTTCGCTGTCTCGTCGCGATTTCGCTGTTGATCCTGGCCGAGGGCACGATGGGGCGGGAAAACGGCAAGCCTCGTGTCGCAGTTCGTCCGCAACGGCCTCGTCACCGAAGCGTAGCGCGGCACGTTCGTCGCGGAATTGCAGCGCACCGCACGCCTTCGGGATTCGTCGCTGCCGTGGATTGCGATGCTCGGCGTGATCGCCGCATGGGTTTTCGTTGCACCTCCGGACACCGAGATCGACGCGCTGTCGTGGTCCGTAGAGAACGGTTCCCTCGGATTCGGCGGCTGGTGGTTCGCTTACGTTGCGCGCCCGATCTTCCTCGCGCTGATGTTGAGCTGGTTGTGGCGCATCGCCTTAGTGGTCGGATTGTTCCGCCGTGTCGCCAAACTCGACCTCGCGTTGGTGCCTTCACATCCCGATCGCGCGGGCGGCCTCGGCTTTCTCGAAGCTTTTCCCGGCGCGTTCGTGCTGGTGACGTTCGCCATCTCGGCGGTGATCGGCTCCGGTTGGGCGCATGAACTCGTGTATCACGGCGTGAAAACCGACTCGATTCTGCAGCCGCTCGCGGCGTTAGCCGTCGTATGGTCGCTGATCCTGCTGTCGCCGCTGCTGATGTTCGCGCCAAAGCTGATCGCCGCCAAACGCCAGGCGAAGATCGAATACGGGCGGCTCGTCGGCCAGCAAGGCCGTGCCGTGCGGCAGCGTTGGGTCGTTGGCGACTCGAGCACCGACGAGGAAGCTTCTCGAGCCGGCCGGCGTCGGTCCGATTGCCGATGCCACCTCTCTATACGATTCGGTCACCGCGATGCGACCGGTGCCGATCGGCAAGGTGGCGCTGTTCTCCGTGCTCGTGCCGCTGGCGATACCGATGCTCGCGGTCTTCTCGATTCAGATACCGATCAAGACGCTGCTCGGCCAACTGCTGAAAGTGCTCGTCTGATGGCCGTTCACTTCACCGGAATCGGCGTTGCGTGATCCACCGCCACCGCGGTGAGGCTGTTCTCGGGTGAACCTTCCACGACGCGATCCGAATAGGTGAGATACACGAGCGTATTGCGTTTCACATCGACCATTCGCACCACCCGCAGCTTCTTGAATACCAGCGAAATACGTTCGCTGAACATCTCTTCCTGCAAGGGCAGCTTCTTCGCGAACGAAATCGGGCCGACTTGCCGGCACGCGATCGACGCTTCGGAGAGATCTTCGGCGACACCGACCGCGCCTTTTACGCCGCCCGTCTTCGCGCGTGACACGTAGCAGGCAACCCCGGCCACTTTCGGATCGTCGTACACATCGACCACGATCTTGTGATCGGGGCCGACGAACTTGAATACCGTATCCACTTCACCGATCTGCTCGGCGCGCACGGTCACCGCAACCAACAACCGATCATCACCACCAGCTTCTTCATTGGGCGCCTCCTTCTGCCGACTGCAACCACAACGCGCGCCACCCTTCCGGACCGAGGCGGCGCAACGTTGCGATGTTCGATTCGTATATCGCCGACGTGTCCGGCACCGACGCCACTGCACGATCGACGCTCGCCTGTCGCAACAGATGCAACATCGGAAACGGCGAACGGTTCGTACAGTTCTCGACGTCGTCAGGCGACGTGTCGGCAAACTGGTAGGCGGGATGGAAGCTCGCAATCTGAATGACGCCGTCGAGATCGAGCGCATCGAGCATCGCATCGGCGATGTCGAGGAAATCGTTGTAGTCGAGGAAATCCTGCAGGACGTTCGGGTGAACCAGCAGCACCGTTTCGCACTCCGACGCGTCGACACCCGTGCAGACGTCGCAACTCAACGTCGAGATCCGCAACCAGTTCGTCTTCGGTGCGCGCGGCGCTGACGACGCAACGAACGCCGCCCGTCTCGAATACCGACCGCGCGAACGGACAGAGATTCAGACCGATCACCGCGCGTTCGATCCAGCGCCGCGTTTCGGCAACAACCCGCGCCTCCTCATCCGCCGTCATGCTCGATTCCCAACCACGTTTACGACGTGTGGAGATTACGCCGCGGTGCACGCCGCATCGACAGGTGTATCGCGTCTGCAAGTTCAGTACAGTCGGCTCTCGCCACTGCCGGAGGTCCACATGCGCCGAACTACGCTCACGCTTTTTGCTGCGGCGATTTCCGTGGCGCTGCTGGCGCCGGCGGTCGCAAACGACGCGCCCACGCCGAGCCAGATCGCGCGCAAGCAGATCGACGCCGTTGCAGCACGCGATTGGCCAACACTCCGCACCCTCTACACCACCGACATCCGCTACGTGGATCCGAACGGCGAATCGCGCGGCGCAGACGCCGCCATCAACGCACTCGAACGCACGCTGAAACCGTTCGGCGAAGTGAAAGTGGCCATCTCGAAAATCTACGAAGGAAAAGACTTCGCCGTAGCCGAATGGTCCACCACCGCGATCAACTCCGGCGAAATCACGCTCGCCGACGGCAGCCAGACCGGCCCCACCGGCAACGAAGTGAAACTCGACATCGTGACGATCTACGACATCAAAGACGGAAAGATCGTCTCGGAGAGGAATTACTACGACGCTTTGAATTTGTATGGGTCGTTGGGGTTGCTTGGGGACTGAATATCAATCGGGTGGGTGACGGCTGATCGGTGTTCCGGGGCCGCTCAAGCCGTCCTGTCTGTTGTAAATGAGGGGGCGCTTAAGGCGCGGCCATCCATGGCCGCGACATGCCCCTCCACACCAATCAGCCGTCACTTTCATACGTCGAGGTCGCGCCTCCGTTTTTGGGAGAAGATGAACGCGCACAGCGCGTTGGTGCCCCCCTCTAGAAAAACGATGCGACGGTGGCACACCCAGGCGGCGTGGGGAATGTCGGTGAGGACCATGAGCGGCCATGGATGGCCGCGCCCGAGCGCCCACGGACGGCTCGAGCGAGTCCGAACCGACATGCCCCCACGTCCGCCGTGAACCGAAGCTCCGTCCCACCACCGTTGAAACGCGTTTCACGTTCCCCTAGTGTCGACCGTCCAATGTGGGGGACGGGAACATGCAATTCAAAGAACTGAGTTACGAAAAAGACGGCGCGGTCGGCGTGATCACGCTGCGTCGTCCCGAGGCGATGAACTCGCTGACGTATACGTTGTACATGGAACTGGAAGACACGGTGCGTTCGTCCGACGCGGCGGCGCTGATCATCACCGGTGAGGGCCGCGCGTTCTGCGCGGGCGACGACGTCAAACAGATTCTCGGCGGCACACAAGGACCGCCGGCGGAAGCGATCGAGCGCGGCAAAAAGACCGGCGGGCTGACACCCGCGGCCGATGCGCTGCTGCACACCGACATCCCGATCATCGCCGCAATCAACGGGCCCGCCGTCGGTTGGGGGATGGAACTTGCGTTGATGGCCGACATTCGCGTCGCGTCGGAACGCGCGAAGTTCGCCGAACTGTTCGTCGTGCGCGGGTTGTGTTGCGACGCGCCCGGGTTCGGTCGTCTGGCGCAATCGTCGGGCGCGAATGGGCGGCCGAGTTGTTGTTCACCGGCGAAGTGATCGACGCCAAGAAGGCGAAGGAGAATCGGCCTGGTGTCGCGCGTCGTGCCGCACGAGCAGCTGTTGCCGACGGCAATGGGATCGCGCAGAAGATCGCGGCGAATCCGCCGCTTGCCGTGAAAGCGATCAAGGCCGGGCTTGCGGCGTACGCTCGATCCCGACTGGCGTGATATCGGCGCGTGGGCGATCGCGCGGATCTCCGAACTGCGCAAAACCGAAGACTCGAAAGAGAGCGTTCGTTCGTTCCTGGAGAAACGTCAGCCGAAATTCGTCGGACGCTGAAGACGCACCGAGCGACACTCGTTGGGAAGTACTGAATGACCTGGTTACAGCCGGTTACGCTGAAGGGCGCGCGCGTCACGCTGGCGCCGCTCGCCGCATCCACTCGAGGATCTGCGCGAAGCGGTTGCCGATGGCGAACTGTGGAATTCTGGTACACGCACGTGGCAACGCCGACAAGATGGCCGGCTGAAATCCATCGTCGCCTGAAGCGCAAGCCGACGGTTCGATGCTGCCGTTTTCGGTCATCGACAACGCGTCCGGCAAAGCCGTCGGCATGACGACGTTCATGAATGTCGATGCGCCGAACAGCCGCGTCGAAATCGGCGGCACCTGGTATCGCAAGAGCGTGCAGCGCAGCGACCTGAACACGCAGTGCAAATTGCTGCTGTTGACCCACGCATTCGAAACGCTCGACTGCATCGCCGTCGAATTCCGCACGCACTTCTTCAACCATCAGAGCCGGCGCGCCATCGAACGGCTCGGCGCAAAACTGGACGGCATCCTGCGCAGCCACCAGACGCGCATCGAACGGGACGCTTCGCGATACGTGCGTGTACAGCATCGTTGCCGCGGAATGGCCCACCGTTAAGTCGCACCTGACGTGTCAGCTGAGCCGCCCGCGCGATCATTGATCGAGAATCGCCTCGACATCGTCCAGCAACTGCCGTCTGTGCTACCGACTCGCCGGGTCGGCCGGTAAAAGGTTCGGCTACCAGGAACGGTTGCCGCAAATAGGCGAGCAATCGGTGCGCTCGGACGGATTTCGGGATCGGCTGTCCTTTCGTCCGTGCCGAACAGATCGAAATTCGGATCGATCTGCCGCGTAGCGCATCCAACACCGCTGCGCGCGCGTGTCGCAATGCCGCGTGTCTTGCCGCCGGACTTTGCCGGCGGCCACGAGGTCCGACAACGAAACTGACGGATCGATCGAGGGGAACAGCATCTTCTTCGCGCGCTCGCCGATCCAGCACGATCTGCGCCTTGTACGGCGGCAGAGAGTTCCGTCCACACGTCTTCGCGTTGCTCCGGAAATGGCGTAACGACGAAGGTCGTGATCGAACCGGACCCTGCTTTGCCGACAGTCGCACCAGGCTCGCGTCGACGTCGCTCTCGAAACCCGGCTCGCACAACAACACGACGAGCACGTTCAGCCCGGTCACGCAACGCTTCGGCGCGCTCGATCCCTGCCGCGAATGCGTCGCGGCGGCGCTGCGGGTTTGCTTCGAAATCGACGAGACAATGCTCGACGCGCCCGCCGAGACCGAACTCCGCCATTTCGGCTTCCCAATCACGCAAATCGAACGGCCGTTGCGTAAAGCCGGTCCACATCGCTCGTCCGTCTGTCGCGCGCGATCATGCGCTTTCACAACTCTCCCAACAGCACCACCATGCCGACGCCGGCCATGAACGGCACCCGCACCAGCCCACCGCGCGTGATCGGCGCAAACAGATCGAGCGCTTTGATGCCTGTCCACAACATCTCATCGGAGGGGACGTCGGCGCGCGGTGTCGATCAAGGGAGCAGTCTGTCACGTGCGCGCGATCCGATCAGCGAAACGAGCGCGGCGTGGCCGTTCATGTTCGCCCAATCCGCCGGCGTCCGTCCATGCAGATCGACTGCGTCGGTGCGCGCGCCGTGCTCCAGCAGATTCGATCGCAATGTCGCAGTGAGACCGCGCATCGCGGCAACGTGCAACGGCGTATTGCCGATGCCGCCACGACGTTCGGGTTCGCGCCGCGGCGCAGCAGTTCGTGCAGATGTTGCGACGCGATCGAGCAGGGCGGCCGCCCACACGGGCGATTCGCCGTGACGCAGCCGCAGATCCCGTCGACGTCGGCGCCCGCATCCAGCAACAACGTCTGCATCGGCAGAGTCGTCGCGTTCGATCGCGGTGATCAGCGCTGTGGCGCGCGACGCAAACGGCAAAACGCCGTCGTACACGAGGCTCGGTTCCCATTGTTGTTGCGCGTGCGCCAGTTCCGGCGATGCGCGCCAACATCTGCCGACACGGCGTTTGGTCGCCCGCGCGCAGCGCGATGAAGAACGTCACTCGTCGGCGAATACGGGGGTGCTCGACGGACGCAATTTGTCGATGGTGTTTCTGCATGAGCCGGTCTCCTTCATCGCGAAGCCGCGCGCGCGCGCGCCGCAATCGTTGTTTGATCGGTCGAGAGCGGAAATTCGAGGAAACGCGAAGGCGGGCCCGCTGACGCTCGGCGAAGTAATGCAGCGCGACGACAGACGCGTTCTTTCGCGCGGCAGACCCTCGACGCCAAGCCGCAACCATCGCGCGCGTTCAGCCGCGGCGATTTCGGCATCGGGCTCGTGCAACGCGGCCGCGCACGTCGTGCGCCAGATCGAATGCCGCAAGCACCGCACGCGGCCGGCGCGTCACCCGATCGCAGTGTTTGATCACGAGCGTGCGCAGCCACGCCGGAAACGCCGCGGGTTCGCGCAACTGCCCCAGGTGCAGATGCGCTTCGAGGAACGCTTCTTGCGACACGTCGCGCGCCGGTTCGATTTCGCCCAGCCAGCCGAACGCGGTGCCGACCGCGAGGTCCTGAAACCGCACGACGAGTTCCGCAAATGCCGCCAAGTCGCCGCGTTGGGCGCGTTCGACGATTGCAATGTAGTCGCGTTGGGTCACGGCGATCCGGATCAGCTCACTGTCCTTGCCAATAAGACCCCATCCGGGCGCAGCGGATACCGGTCGAAGGGTCAGCGAACGCGGCCCCGATCAGCGTGTCCGAGGGCCCGAACGAGATCAGGCCCAGCAGACAGCCCGGACGTGCCGACCGCAGCGTGGTGATTGTCGCGCAGCCGCGCGAGCGTTTGGCGCCGGCCATCCGACTCTTCGCGAACGACCGCCATGCCGCGGTCCGCTCGTTCCGCTGATTTCGCGTTTAGTCGTCGTTCATGGGCAATTGATAGCGCCGACAGCGAACGCGACCGAAGCGGACATCGGCCGACGCGGCGTCAGCGGAACGCGCACGCAAATCGGTCGGCATTGCCTCCCGCGGGCGGCACGATTTGATTTGGCTGCGACGCCGCTTCATCGTGCGTGCTTACCCTAACACGATCGTCCATGACAGAAGGCAAACGAATGACGAATCCTGAGACTCGAAGGCCGCGTGGCGCATGATCACCGGCGGCGCAAGCGGCCTGGGCCGCGCGACCGCGCGGCGCTTCGCCGAAGAAGGCGCCGACTGGTGCTCGCGGACCTCAACCCGGAACGCGGCGCCGAAGCCAAGCGCGAGATCGAAGTCAGCTTCAATCGCCGCGCGGTGTTCGTGCAGGCCGACGTCGGCGCGCGAAGAGGACATCGACGCGCTCGTGCGCCGCGCCGTCGAAGAGTTCGGCCGCATCGACTGCGTGCTCGCCGCGGCCGGCGTGTCGAACGCGAACTACGTCAGCGGCCAGGTGCGCGCCGCGCTCCGAGGATCCCACCGCGAACCATCTGATCAACAAATCCGGTCGCCGACTGGGAGCGCGTGCTGAAGATCAATCTGACCGGCGTAATGCTCACCGACCGCGCCGTGGCGCGGCACATGATCGAAGCCGGCATCAAAGGCAGCATCATCAACATCGCGTCGGTCGCCGCGCGCGTGCCGCTACCCGGCGCCGCCGACTACAACGTGTCGAAAGCCGGCGTCGAAATGCTGACGAAGGTTTTCGCGATGGAACTCGTCGGCCACGGCATCCGCGTCAACGCGATCGGCCCCGGCTTCATCGAAACGCCGATGACGCAAGGCATGCGCGACGATCCCGAAGGGCGTCAGATGATGATGGCGATGACGCCGATGGGGCGCCTCGGCAAGCCGCTCGAAATCGCAAACACCGCGGTGTTTCTCGCGAGCGACGAGTCGTCTTACTTCACCGGCCAGACGCTGTTCCCGAGCGGCGGCATGATGGTGTAGCGCAGAGTCAACGGCTGATAGTGAATCGAAGCTCGATCCCACGAACAAGGAATCGAGCTTCGACGGAGATCTACAGAACTAGTCCTTCTCGAACCAGCGATAAATGAAGCCGGCGATTGCTGCGCCGATGATCGGCGCGACCCAGAACATCCACAGTTGCGCGATCGCCCAGCCGCCTACGATCAATGCGGGGCCGGTGCTGCGCGCCGGATTCACCGACGTGTTCGTCACCGGGATGCTGACCAGGTGGATCAGCGTGAGGCCCAGGCCGATCGCGATCGGCGCAAAGCCCGCCGGGGCGCGTTTGTCGGTTGCGCCGAGGATGATCAGCAGGAACATCAGCGTCATCACCACTTCGGTGACGAAGCCCGCGACCATCGAATATTCGCCCGGCGAATGTTCGCCGTAGCCGTTCGATGCGAGACCGGCGCTCAGATCGAAGCCTTCTTTGCCGTTGGCGATGAAATACAGCACGCCCGCCGCGACGATTGCACCGAGCACCTGCGCAATGACGTACGCCGGCAAATCGGCGGCCTTGAATCGGCCGCCGCAGACGAGGCCGACGCTAACGGCCGGGTTGAGGTGACAACCCGAGATGTGGCCGATCGCGAACGCCATCGTCAGCACGGTCAGACCAAACGCGAGCGCAACACCGAGCAGACCGATACCCGACATCCGGAAACGCCGCGGCCAGCACCGCGCTGCCGCATCCCCCCAACACCAACCAGAATGTGCCGATGAATTCCGCGGCACTGCGCTTTCCTAACGACATGTCCCCTCCTGACTATTTGTGTTCTACGTTTTCGTGATTGTCGCGTCGCACCCGCGGCGCGCGGCAATCCTACCCACTAACCGTCGGGATTGCACGATTCAATCTGTCATTCGCTCGCGCCGAGTCGTCAGTTCGCCGATTGCACCAGACGCTGCCGCGATGTCGCTGCTGACATTAGCCAACGCGCGCACTTGGGCGGCGACGAGCGCGTCGTACGCATCGCTCGAAGGGTCGGATGGTTTGCGCAGGTTCGCGCACGTTGCTGCGGCCCGCTGATCGGCGCAGCGCTGGCGTCGCGGCGTTTGATCGTCCACACCACCTCGATGACCGCCGCTTCGCCGACGATCATTTCGAAACGTTGCACGTCGAGCGCCACGTCGAACTGCGCGTCGTTCGCGGCGCTTTGCGTCATCGGCGTCACGCGCGCGCCGTCCAGCGTCGCGGCTCAGGTAACCCGCGACCGATTCGGCGATGCCGTCTTGCAGCGGTTCGGCCCAACGCTGCGCTTCGAGCACGATCACGCGGTTCTGGCCCTCGCGACGACGAACTGCGGGCCGATTCACGACTCCGGCACGCCACAGGACCTACCGCGATCGAATGCGCGAACGCCGCCGACGCGACCGCGACTCGCTGGCGACGAACGCTGCAGGCGTCAACGTGAAGAACTGCGCCGGCGGAGATGTCGAACAGCCGGCGAGCAACGCGAGAACCCCCGTGCCAACAGATTCACTATGCCGCGGGACGAATCTCGACGCCGTCATTTCTTCGGGTCCTCTTGTTTGCCGCGAATGAATGCTTCCGGATGGCGCTGCAGATAGTCGAGCAGATCGCGCATCGACGCCGTCGCGCGCGTGAGTTCCTGCAGCGTTTCACGCAGGTCGGATTGCAACGGCGCGTCGCGTCGCGAGCGTTGCCTGCGCGGCGCGCAGCGTGCGGCTCGCGTCGCCCATCACGTCTTTCGCCGCCGGCGCGACGTCGGCGTCGAGCTGTTTGATCAGCGTGCTGCGCGGCCGCGAGCGTGCCTTCGAGTTCTTTCGCGATCCGGTCGATCGGAACCGCGTCGATCTTCTTCGTCAGCCCGCCGATCATCGCCTGCAATTCGCCGAACGTGCCTTGCATCGTCGGCAGCTGCACGGGATGCTGATACCAGTCGAGCGTCACTTTCGGCGCCTGCGGGAAGAAGTCGAGCGCGATGTACAGTTGCCCGGTCAGCAGATTGCCGGTGCGCAGCTGCGCGCGCAGGCCTTGCGCCACGAGCGCATCGAGGCGCTCGTGCTCTTCGGCTTCGGTCGGCGGCGCTGCATGACTCACCACGAACCCTCGAACGCAGCCGATCCGGATACAGATCGACCGTCACCGGAAAACGGAAGTGTTCGGTCTGCGGGTCGAACTCGAGTTCGACGGACTGCACTTCGCCCATCGTGATGCCGTGGAAGTCGACCGGCGCGCCGGGTTACAGGCCGCGCAGCGATTCCTGAGAAATAAAGCTGCGAAGTGCTGCACCTCGGTGTCGGTGTGGTCGCATCGCGACAGCGCGGTCGGCTGACCAGATTGAACTGCGTCTGCCGCGCGGCGCCGGTTCTGCCGGCGGCTGATCGGGCGGCGCCTGAAACGCAATGCCGCCGGCGATGATCGCAGCGACCGACGCCGTATCGACCTTTATGCCGGTCGCATCCAGCGTCACGTCGACGCCGCTCGCATGCCAGAAACGCGTGTTCGTCGTCACGTACTGATCGTACGGCCGTTGACGAATATCTGCAGCGTCACGCCGGCGCCGTCGCGGGTCGAGCGAAAACGACACGACCTGGCCGACCTCGATGCGCCGGTAATAAACAGGCGAGCCGACGCCGAGCGAACCGATTTCTTCGCTGTGCAGCAGATACCGCGTGCCGGGCACGTCGGCCGTCACGATCGGCGGAACTTCGAGGCCGACGAAATGCCGCCGCGCCTTGTTCGACTTGCCGACGTCGACGCCGAGATAGGATCCCGAAAACAGCGTGCCGAGCCCGGTCACGCTGCTCGCTGACACGCGCGGTTTGACGACCCAGAAACGCGTGTCTTCGACGAGCAGGCGCGCGGCTTCCTTCGTCGAACTGCGCATCGGCGATCACGCCGCTGCCGTCCGGCGCGAGCGCAACGTGAGTGATCAGGCCGATTTCGACATCCTTGTAGCGGATCTTGGTTTTGCCGGCCTCGAGACCTTCGGCCGTGCGGAACGAAATCGTCACCGTCGGTCCTTGCGCGAGAATCGTCGTCACCGCGATCCACGCGCCGGCCAGCGCGGCGACGATCGGGATGACCCAGACGAGCTGGATGCGCCGCCGCGGCGGCTCCACCACGGCTTGTGGTATCTCAACGACACGTCGTCAGCCAACAGTTTGTTCAGAACTCACAATGGGGTCCCAGATCGAGCGCGGGTCGAACGTCATCGCCGCCGACATCGTCAGCACCACGACCGCGCCGAACGCGACCGCCGCCGGGCCCGGCTGAATCGCCGCGAGCGTCTGCAGTTGCACCAGCGCGACCAGAATCGTCACGACATAGATGTCCATCATCGACCAGCGGCCGACGAATTCGACGAGCCGGTACAACCGCAGCCGCTGCATCGGCTGCCACGTCGAACGCCTCTGCACCGACACGACCAGGATCGTCATCGCGATCAGCTTCAGCAGCGGCACCGTGACGCTGGCGAAAAACACCAGCAGCGCCAGCGGCCACGAGCCGCTCGTCCACAAAAACATGACCCCGCTCATGATGGTGTCGTCCTGCGAACGCCAGCAGCGTGCTCGTCTTCATGATCGGCAGCACGTTCGCCGGGATATAGAGGATGTACGCCGCGATCAGCAGCGCCCACGTGCGCGACAGATTGTTCGGCTTGCGCGCATGCAGCGGCGCGCCGCAACGCGGACAGTGCGCGGCGCTCGCAGCGTCCGTCATCCGGCACAACAGCCCGCAGCCATGGCACGTGACGTATCCGGCGAGCGCTGCGTTCACGCGCGGCGCCCGATGTGCGACCACACGCGGATCGGATCGAACGCGCTGCCGAGCGCGGCAAACACGATCACGAGCACCGCAAACGCCCACAACGCGATGCCCGGGATGACGTGCGCCATGTGCGCGAGTTTCACGAGCGACACGAGGATGCCGAGGATGAACACCTCGACCATGCCCCACGGTCGCGCGACCTGGAACAGATCGCAGCGGAAACTCGACGTACGCGCGGCACGCGACCGAACCGCAGCGGCAACAGCACGTACAACATCGCGAGAATCTGCGTCGCCGGAACGACGATCACGGTGACGAAGACGAGCGCCGCGACGAGTTGCACGTCCTCGCGCCATAGCTCACGAACCGCGTGCACAAGCGTCGTCGTGATGCGCGTGCCCTGCATTTCCAGCACCACCATCGGATACACGTTGGCGATCACGAACAGAATCGCTGCGGTCAGCGCGAGCGCGAGCGGCGGCCCGAGATCGTATCGTCCCAGACGGTGCAGTCGCGCGCCGCAGCGAAAGCAGCACACCGCGCCTTCGGTGAATCGGGAACCGCTGCAATGCATCGCATTCGTGGCAGGCAATCAAAGAACGGGGGTCATGAAGTAATCGGTAACGCGGGTCGTAGTGCGGAATTCAGGGGAACGCGGAGTGTCCGCCCGCGCGTCGCGAATGTAAACGAATCACGGCTATCATTCGCGCGCCGCAAACTCGTCGGGCTCGATCGCGTGAACACACCCTAATTCGACGAGGCCGATCCCGGTCAGCGTTTTGCGACGCCGGAAATCGCCGGCAACTTTGCCGCAGACGAGGTGATGCGCCTCGAACGCGCGCGCCGCACGCGTGGACTGATGACGCTCGGCTGTCCCGGCGGACGTTCGCTGCGCACGACGTACGCCGCGCTCGCGCGACTCGCGGCCGTGCGCGCCGCTGGACCTGAGCACGCTGCACATCCTGATGATGGACGAATACATCGAACGCGACGGCGAACGTTCCGGCTGTGTCCGGCCGATGCTCACTACAGCTGCCGGCGCTTCGGCGACGTCGAAATCCGCCAGGCCTTCAACGCGGGTTTGCGCCGGACACTGCACATCCCGCGCGAAAATCTGCACGTGCCCGATCCGAACGCGCCGGATCGACTACGAGGCGCTGATCGAGCGACTCGGCGGCGTCGACGTGTTCCTGCTCGCATCCGGCCAGACCGACGGCCACGTTGCGTTCAATCCGCAGGGATGCGCGCTACACGAGCGCACCCGCGTCGATCGAACTGACGCAGGCGACCCGGCGCGACAATCTCGGCACGTTTCCCGATTTTCGCAATTCTGTCCGAGGTTCCCCGCTATGGCGTCAGCGTCGGTCCGGGTACCATCGCGAACCATTCGCACTCTGCGCTGCTGATGCTGCTCGGGGGCGGCAAAGGGGATCGCGCTGCAGCGGGTCACGTCGACGCCGCGCACTACGATCCGGATTGGCCGGCGAGCGTCGTCGTCGAATGCGCCGATGCGCAGATCGTGACCGACGATGCGGCCGCTGCCGGACGACCCGGCGGAAGTTCGGCTAAATGAAATCCGGCGCAGGATTACATCTTCTGAAGGGAGCGCGCGACTAACGGGGTTGTGTCGTGGGCTTAGGTCTGTTGCGAGCCTCGCTAGCCGCAGGTAGTAAAGCCGGCGACTCTGAAAAACACTGCCGCATTCTGCAATCCAGAACGATGACGCGCCCGCAGCGCACAAAACGGGAGGACCGTCAAATCATGGTTCGAAAAACGGTGTCCCTCTGGGGCACGGCATGGGCTGCCATGTCTGGTCGCCACCGCGCGGCATCGACGACGATGGACCCCGCGGCGGAAGCGAACTGGGGTTCGTTGACGGTGCTGGTGCTGGCCACATTCGTGGGGCTCGGCGTCATCGGTCGCGTGTCGCGGCTGCTGCACACACCGCTGATGTCGCTGACGAACGCGATTTCGGCGATCTCGGTCGTCGGTTCGATTCTGATCACCGGCTCCGACTTTCCGCCGAGATCCGCCTGCTCGGCGCCGTCGCGCTGTTTGCGTCGATGACCAACATCGTCAGCGGTTTCCTGATCACCGAGCGGATGATCCGCATGTTCAAGGAACGCGGTGAGTCGAGAAGGCCAAGCGATGATCCACACCCTCGTCGAACTCGCCTATCTCGCGGCGACGGTACTGTTCATCCTGGCGCTGTACTGGATGAACGATCCGAAGTCGGCCCGCCGCAGCGTGTCGGCCGGTGTCGCTGCCATGGCGCTCGCCATCGCCGCGACCTGGAGCCGACCCGAAGTCGTGCATCACGCGTGGATCATCATCGCGCTCGTCGGCGGCATGGTGGTCGGCATACCGCTGTCGCGCGTCGCGTTGACCGCGGTGCCGCAGCGAACCGCGTTGTCGCACGCGTTCGGCGGCCTCGCCGCCGGTCTGGTCGGCACGTCGAAGTACTACCTGTGGCTCGGCGAAGACGCGTCGGAACTGACCGGCTTCCGGATGACCGCGATCGTCGTCGAGACGCTGCTCGGGTTCCTGACGCTGACCGGCAGTCTGATGGCCGCCGGCAAACTGCACGGCGTGTCGTGGATTCCGCAGCGGCCGGTGATCTATCCGATGCAGAACTCGACGAACCTCGGCCTGCTGCTGCTCGCACTGGCGATCGGCGTGCTGCTGATCGTCAACCCGACCGGCTCGCGTTCGCATTCCCGCTGCTGATCGCACTGTCGCTCGCGTTCGGTGTGCTGCTGATCATTCCGATCGGCGGCGCCGACATGCCGACGGTGATTTCGATCCTGAACGCGTATGCCGGCCTGTCGGCCGTCGCGATGGGCTTCGTGCTCGACAGCCGGCTGCTGGTCGTCGCCGGCGCGCTCGACGGCGCCAGCGGTCTGATCCTGTCGATCATCATGTGCCGCGCGATGAACCGCTCGTTCACGAACGTGCTGTTCGGCGGCTTCGGCCAGGTGCAGCAGGTCGCGGCCGGCGGCGCGGAAGAGCGCCACTACAAGGAAGAAACGATCGAAGGCGCCGCGCAATCGCTCGAGATGGCGCGCCTCGTCATCATCGTGCCCGGCTACGGCATGGCGGTCGCGCACGCCCAGCACCGCGTCGCGGAACTGTACGACCAGCTCACGAAGCGCGGCACGACGGTGAAGTTCGTCATCCACCCGGTTGCCGGGCGCATGCCGGGGCACATGAACGTGCTGCTCGCCGAAGCGGAAATTCCGTACGACGACATCGTCGAGATGGACGACATGAATCCCGACATGGCGCAGGTCGACGTGGCGCTGATCATCGGCGCCAACGACGTGGTCAATCCGGCCGCGAAGGAGACAGAAAGGCTGCCCGATCTACGGCATGCCGATCATCGAAGCGCACCGCGCGAAGACCGTTTTTGCGATCAAGCGCGGCAAGAGCACCGGGCTTCGCCGGCATCGAGAACGATCTCTACTTCAGAGACGAGACGTTCATGCTGTTCGGCGACGCCAAAGACGTCGTCGGCGAGCTGACGAAACAGCTCGCGGTGGACGCCGCGGCGGCCTAACGAGCGAGCTGCGGCGCGGGCGGCAATCCCATCCGGATTGCCGCTTCGACCGCGCAATAATCCGCGATCGTCGCGCTGCAGCCGGAACGGTTGCGCCGGCAGCAACGGCGGTTGCGCGATGAAGCGCGGCCTGCCGTCGACGTTGCGCTGCGCGGCATGCACGAGAAACGGATGGCACAGGTACACGGTGCCGGCTGCGCCGGTCGCCGAGTACGACGCTGCGATCGGCCGTCACGTCCAACTGCCGCGCAAGCTCCATGAACTCCAGACCGTCCTCGCCCCGCCGGCGCCAACAGTCGCGCAACGTCGCGATGCGAGCCGACGCGGATCCGCGTCGGCGCATCGGCGATCGGAAACATCCGAAAACAGAAACAGCATCAGCAGCGCGCGCCCGCGCGAATCGACGTTGATGCGCCAGTCGCCGCTTTCGCCCGGCAAAACTCGCATCGACGTGCCAGCCGTCGTCGCCGGGATCGTCCGGGCTCGGGAAGCGGATCGGAAACGTGCCGAGACTTCCGCGCGGCGCCCAACGACCCGGACCGACGAGTTCGTCGAACGCCTGGTGCAGCCTGGCTGAGTTCACCGCAGTCGTAAAACGGCTCGCTGCGGATAATCGCCGAGCCGGATGACCGGCCGCGTCCACGTCGACGGGATCGTCGGGATCGCAGCGCGTAAATCGCGCCACAGCAGCGCGCGCCCCGCATCGGCCAGCGCGCGCGGGAACGCATCGTCCAGACGCGCACGAACCCGTCTTCGACGAATCGGCGGATCTGCGCCGCATCCAGAACTCGCTTGCTCCGCATGTTCACCAGCTGTTGCGCAACTCCCGCAGCTTGATGAAGACGTCTTTCGGCGTCGGCTTCGTCGGCAAATCGGGGAACGCTCGCGCAGCCGCTCGATGACGGTGCTGCTCGTCAGCCTGAAAAACGTGTTGATCTGCTTTTTCGAGCCCCAACGATGTCACCAGGGGGTGTTCCGGATCGTGACTGCGTCTTGATGTCGTCGAGCAGCGCGCGGCTTTGGCATTGTCGGGTTCGCGATCGAGCGTAAAACCGAGGTTGTTCGCGATGTAGTCGTGGCCGGGATACACGAGCGTCGAGTCGGGCAGCTTCTCGAGCTGCTCCGCGAACGTCTTGTACAACTCGGTCGGATGACCGCCGTTGTGGCAGTTGCCGGCGCCGGCGTTGAACAACGTGTCGCCGCAGATCAGCGCCGGCGTATCGGTTTTCGAAACCAGACAGACGTGGCTCATCGTGTGTCCGGGAGTGTCGAGTGCGAGCAGTTCGACGCGTTTGCCCACCTTGATGACGTCGCCCGCGGACGAGCCCCGATCCACGCCGTCGATGCGCGAGCCTGCGTTCTCGTGCGCCAGCAGCTTCGCGCCGCGTCGCTTCGATCATCGGACCGTTGCCGCCGGTGTGATCGCCGTGTTCGTGCGTGTTGACGATCTGCGTGATCGTCCAGCCTTTGTCCTTCGCACGCGCAAGACACTTGCGATGATCGAGCGGGTCTACCGCCAGCGCTTCGCCGCTGTCGGGACAGACGATCAGATAGTTGAAGTTGCGATACGCATTGCCGGTCCAGATCTGTTCGACGATCACGTTTGGTCCTTTCAACGGGCCGCGCCAATTGGACCCTGCGTGCGGCGCGACCATACCATGCCGCCATGGACGCATCGGCGAACCGCTGCCGCGAACCGCGATCCGGCGCAGCCCGGCAGCAAACGCGAACTCGAACAGCCGAGCCTCGTGCTGACCGCGCTCGGTATCGAGAACGCGATCGAAGCCGACGGCCACGGATGGGGCTTGTGGGTTGGCCGACACCGACGGCGTCGCGCGGAAGCTGAACTCGAGAAGTACTCAGAAGAAACCGCTCGCGCTCGTACCGCGACCGACCGTGGTGGTCACGTCGATACCGGCGTGCCCGGCGTCATCGGTTATTCTGCTGATCATCTGGCTGCTGCCGTCGCTCGAAGCCGATGCGACGTTCGGCTGGAACTGGCGTTCGATCGGCGAGATGGACGCCGGTCTGGTGATGAGCCGGTGAGTGGTGGCGCACCATCACGGCGCTGACGCTGCACGCGAACCTCGGCCATCTGGTGGCCAATTCGATCGCGGGCATCGTGTTCGGCGTGTTCGTCGGCCGGCATTTCGGTTCCGGGTCTCGGCTGGCTGCTGGTGCTCGTCATGCGGCGCGATCGGCAACGGCTCGATGCCGTTTTTCAAGACGTGGTGTTCCAGTCGAGCGACTTCATGTTCGATCGGCGCATCGACCGCGACGTTCGCATCGATCGCCATCGTCGGCGCATTCGTGTGGCGGCGCGGCTACTACCGCACGCTCGACTGGCGCCGCAGCTTTGCGCCGATCTTCGCCGCGCATCGCGTTGCTCGCGTACACCGGCATCGAGGGCGAGAACATCGACGTGGTCGCCCACGTGGCGGGCTTCGCTGTCGGATTGTTGTGCGGGCTCGTCGCCGCGCCGTTCGACATGCGCCGGCTCGGTGCGTTCGGGCAGACGCTATGCGGCGTAGCCGCGGTGGCGACTCATCGCCGCGGCGTGGACGCTCGCAGGCGGCTCGCGCCGCTTTCGTGATGCCACGCGGCTGCATTACCATCGCGCCACCCAACGAGGAGTGACCATGCAACAAACCACGCGCGCACTTCCGTTAGTCGCCGCAATCGTGACCGCTCTCGTATTGGCAGCTTGCGGTGACAAAGCTGCGGAGAAGGCGGCGGCCGATGCAGCTGCGGCGAAAGCGCAGGCCGAAGCGGCCGCGCAACAAGCCGCGGAAGAACAGGCGCTGACGAAACTCGGCGGTGAAGCCGTTGCGTATGGTTTGCCGCTGGTCGTGTTCGAGTTAACCAAGCGCAGCGCCACGAACGTCGCGTCGCCGCAGCCCAATGCACATGCGCCGGTCAACCAGTTCGGCAACATGTCGAAGTATCCGAGCGCCGAAAATCACGACATCGTGCGGATGAACGTCGACACGCTGTACTCGTTTGCAACGCTCGACCTCACCGCCGAACCGATCATCCTGTCCGTACCCGACACCAACGGCCGCTACTACCTGATGCCGATGATCGATGCATGGACCAACATCTTCGCCTCGCCCGGCAAGCGCACGACCGGAACGAAAGCCGGCAACTTCGCGATCACCGGGCCGAACTGGACCGGACAGCTTCCGGGCGGCATGACGCAATACAAGTCGCCGACGAACTCGGTGTTCATTGGCGGCCGCACTCAAACGAACGGCCCGGCAGATTACGCGGCCGTGAATGCGATTCAGGCGAAGTACAAACTGACGCCGCTGTCGGCGTGGGGCAAACCTTACACAGCGCCGGCCGGCGCGTGGACCCGAACATCGACATGTCACCGCCGGTGGAGCAGCTCGCGAAGATGAGCGCCGCTGCTTACTTCGAGTTGCTCGCGCAACTGTTGAAAGCGAACCCGCCGCCTGCGGCCGACGCACCGGTAGTTGCGCAACTCGCGAAGATCGGCCTCGTGCCGGGACAGGATTTCGATCTGACGAAGCAGGATCCGAAGGTCGCAGAAGGCGCTCGACGGCGTCGTGCAGAAAACACTCGCCGAGTTGCAGGAGGCCGCGAAGAAAGCCGGCGTAGTAGTCAACGGCTGGAACCAGCTGCCGAACAACATCGCGAACTTCGGCACCGACTACGGCACCCGCGCGGTGGTTGCGCTGATCGGCTTCGGCGCAAATCTCGAAGCCGACGCCATTTATCCCGGCACTTACAACGACAGCGACGGCCAGCCGCTGAACGGCGCAAATCGTTACACGCTGCACTACGAAAAAGGCCAAACGCCGCCGGCAAACGCGTTCTGGTCGCTGACCATGTACGACGCCGATCGTTCTTCGTTCCGAACGCGATCAACCGCTACAACATCGCCGCGTGGATGCCGCTGAAGTACAACAAAGACGGCTCGCTCGACATCTATCTGCAGAAAGACTCGCCCGGCAAGGCGCTCGAATCGAACTGGCTGCCTGCGCCCGAGGGCGATTTCAATCTGACGAACCGCATCTATTGGCCGAAACCGGAAGCGCTCGACGGAACCTGGAAGGGTTCGCCAGTGGTAAAGGTGAAGTAACGGTTCACGGGAACCCCCGTTGAGGAAACCTCGATGTCGCACACACTGATCGTTCTGCCCGACGACACGTCGAAGCCGATCCTCGACGCCATCAACGGCGCCAGGAGTCGCTGAACATCCGCATGTTCCTGTTCACCGACGAAACTCTGCTCGGCGCCGTGATCGCCGCGAAACAACGCGGCGTCAAGGTGCGCGTGATGCTGAACCCGGCGCGCCGCAGCGGCGAAGACCGAAAACGAAGAGGCGCGCATAGACACTCACTAACGCCGGCGTCGAGGTGCGCGACAGCAATCCGAAGTTCGATCTCACGCATCAGAAATCGATGGTGGTCGACGACGAAATCGGTTTCGTCGAGTCGCTGAACTGGGAGCCGCGGGACCTCACGGAAACGCGCGACTACGCGATCGTCACCACGCATGGTCACGAAAACAGGAGATGAGCGACGTGCTTCGAAGCCGATTGGGCGCACGAAGATTTTTCGCCGCATCCGCAACTCGAAACTGATCTGGTGTCCCGACAACGGCCGGCAACGTGTCGCCGATTTCATCGACGATGCGAAACACTCGTTGTGGGTCCAGAACGAGCGGTACCAGGACACCGTCATCATCGAGCGGCTGGTACGCGCGGCAACACGCGGCGTAAAGGTGCACGTGCTGACGAAGAAACCGCACTCGCTCAAGCCCGGCAAACTCGTCGAAGGCATCGGCGGCCTGCGCATCCTGCAAGACGTCGGTGTGAAGGTGCACACGCTGAAACACCTGAAGCTGCACGCGAAGATGATGCTGGCCGACAAAAACGCGCCATCGTCGGCTCGATCAATCTCGCGCCGGGCAGCTTCGATTCGCGGCGCGAACTCGCGATCGAAACGGATCATCACCACGCGGTGAAGCGTCTCGAAGAAACCGCGCACGCCGACTGGGAGGCGTCGCACAAGATCGACCTCAGCGACGAAGGTCTGCTCGCGGACCTTGCAAAAGCGCGACCTCGACGCGAGCCAGCTCGCAATTGGGCGAGCACGACGAAGCCAAAGAAACACAATCGACAACGATTGAACAGAGGCGCATCGTGCTGTACGACGCGAGACGGCACGAGCGATGCGACACATTGCCTGGGATGCAGACGCGCGCCCGCGCGATGATCGCGACGCATCGTCGCCGATACCGAAGTCGCACTTTTCCGCCGACTACCTTCTGGCCGACGCATCCGCTCGATGCCGACGACGGCGAGACCGCGACCTGTCTACCCGCTCTACCATGGCGCGTGCGGCGTCATCTGGGCGTTGCGTTATCTGCAGCGGTCGGCGCGGCGCGACTCGACGCAATCGTACTCACCGGTCCTCGACGAGCTGTTGAGCGCGCAACCAGCGCCTGGCTCGCTGCGGAAGGCATCGATGCACCCGGCGCTCGTACATGATGGGCGAGACCAGCATCCTGATGTTGATGTACGGCGATCGACCGACACCGGACGCTCGCCGACACGGATCGCAGCGACTCGTCGAAGCAACATCGAAAATCCCACGAGAGAACTGATGTGGGGCGCGCCCGGCACGATGCTGGCCGCGCTCTTCATGCACGAGCGCAGCGGGCGAGTCGCGCTGGGCCGAGCTGTTCCGCCGCTCGGCGCGAACGTTGTGGTCGCAGCTGCTGTGGTCGCCCGAACACGAATGCCACTACTGGACGCAGGACATGTACGGCACGCGCAGCAGCTACATCGACGCGGTGCATGGCTTCGTCGGCACGGCGTCGTGCTGATCCGCGGCCGTCATCTGCTCGACGAACGCGAGTGGACGCAATGGCAACGCTGCATCGAGAACACCGTGCGGCGCAGCGCGACGACCGAAGGCGGGTCTCGCGAACTGGCGCGCGTGGCTCGTGCCGCCCGGCCGGGCAGTGCCGGCGGCATGCTGATGCAGTTCTGCCACGGCGCACCCGGATTCATCATACTGCCTCGCCGACATTCCCGGGCACTGCGCTCGACGATCTGTTGCTCGCCGGCGGTGAAGCGACCTGGCAGCGCGGGTCCGCTCGTGAAGGGCTCGAATCTCTGTCACGGCACCGGCGGCAACGGTTACGCGTTCCTGAAACTGTACGAGCGCACCGGCGACGCCAAATGGCTGACGCGTGCCCGCGCATTTGCGATGCACGCGATCCGGCAGACGGAGGCCGATGCCGCGCGCTACGGCCGAATGCGTTATTCGTTGTGGACCGGCGATCCCGGGTTAGCGATTTATCTGTGGGACTGCATCAATGGCACGCGCGCGCTTTCCGACGCTCGATGTGTTCTTCGGCGCCTGATCTACACGCGAATGCAAGGTGTGTTCGCCTGTCCGATCTGTCGCGCGCCGCTGTCGCAGGAGTCGACGACGCTCGTCTGCATAGAAAAGCAACGCTTCGACATCGCGCGCGAGGGCTACGTCAATCTGTTTCCTGCGCATCATCGAAGTCGCGCAGTCCCGGCGACGAAGAGCGGATGGTGGCCGCGCGGCGACGATTTCTCGACGCCGGGCACTTCGCGCCGCTGCATAGCGGAATTCGCCGCAACGTTGGCCGCCGCGCGAGGCAACACAGCTCGGTGCGCCGTCGACATCGGTTGCGGCGAAGGCTATTTCACGACTGCGGTGGCGGCAGTCGGACCGCGGGTCTACGGAATCGACGTTTCGAAAGCCGCGATACGCGCGGCTGCCAAACGCTACCCATCGATCGACGTTTGCGGTGGCGAGCTCGAAGCGCCTGCCGCTCGTGGACGCCGAGTTCGACGCGGCGACGGCGATACTCGCGCCGATCGATGCCGACGTCGTTGCGCGTGCTCGCCAACGACGGCGTATGTGGTGCGGGTGTCTCCCGGACCCGGATCACCTGCATGCATTGCGCGAGCTCGCGTACACGGAAATACGGTCACACCGGCGCGCTGCCACCGAGTTACCCGGTTTCGAGCATGCGGGCGAGCATCTGCTCCGATTCACTTTCGACACCGACCGGAGGCGCGCGCCGACCTCATCGCGATGACGCCGCTGCTGCATCGAACCCGCGAAGACCAGCGCCAGCGCGCGCTGGCGACCGAACACTTGACCATTCGACGCCGGGTTCTGGATTGATGTGTTCAGGAAGCGCAGCTAGTCACACATAGAGGAACGCCATGCACACACAGGACATCGAATACCGATCAACGGCAAAAAGTTCGTCGGTTACCTCGCGGATGGGTCGAACGGCAAGAAAACCGCCGGCGTGCTCGTCGCGCACGAAGGCGGCGGCATGACCGGCCATCCGAAGGAGCGCGCGCGCATGCTGGCGGAACTCGGCTACGTCGCATTCGCCATGGACACATTCGGCGAGCTGATCGAGTCCGCGACCAGGCAATGGCGGTCATCGGCAAGCTTTCGAACGATCTGCGCGACGTTGCGCAAACGCGCCACACCGCGCTCGAACTCTTGAAGGCGCAACCGAACGTCGATCGTATCGCGCACCGCCGCGATCGGTTTCTGTTTCGGCGGCACTACGGTGCTCGAACTCGCTCGCAGCGGCGCCGACATCGGCTGCGTCGTCGGCTTTCACTCCGGCCTCGCCGACGATCGCGCCGCAGGATGCGAAGAACATCCGCTGCAAAGTGATGGTGTGCCTCGGCGCCGAAGACCCGATCATTCCCGGCGCGCAACGCGATGCCTTCATCAACGAAATGCAGGCCGGCAACGTCGACTTCCAGATGCTGATCTACGGCAACGCCGGCCACAGCTTCACGAACCGCGAGGTCGACGCGATGAATATTCCGGGATTCGCCTACCACGCACCGACCGACGCGCGCTCCTGGCAGGCGATGCGCAACTTCTTCGACGCGGTGATTCGACCCGTGTAGGACATGCGTGGCGGCGCGCTCCCGGCCTGTCATTCAACTGTCACACGTGGCGGCGACACTGCGTCGCCCCGCGAATTCGTGGCGGTCGATCAAAACCAACAGGGAGACACTCAACGTGCGGAGAACCATACTGAGCATTTGCGGCGGGCTCGCGCTGCGCCGCGATGACCGCGCCCGCGACGGCGGCGGAAACCGTCGATGCCAAGCTGCTCGGCATGCTGAAGGACAACGGCTCGATCACCCAAGCGCAGTACGACGAATTGAGCGCGGATCTGGCGAAAGAGCAGCGCCAGGAAGCAGCGCGATCGTCGGTCGAGCAAGGAAGACATGACGGAGCTGCAGCAGAAAATCGCGTGGGCGTCCAACGAACCGTCATCAGCGGCGACATGCGCATTCGCCAGGAACGCATTCAGGTCGACGACAAATCGCCCGAGCAAACGGCGAGCCGGCAGCGCTACCGCGCGCGTTTGGCCGTTGTTTCGCAGGTCACGCCGACGGTCGAGGCTGGCATCCGGATGGCATCGGGCAACAACAACGATGTCGCGCTCGACCAACCAGGACATGAACAACTACTTCACCAAAAAAGACATCTGGCTCGACCGCGCCTACATCAACTGGCATCCGGCGAACGTGCCGGGCCTGAAGATGCTCGGCGGCCGCATGGCGCAGCCGTGGACCAAGGTCAGCGGAGTCCGAAGATGATCTGGGACAACGACATCAACCCCGAAGGCGTCGCGGCGCAGTACAGCCGCAAGTTCGGCGACACGAACGTGTTCGGGTCGGGCGGCGGCGTTCACGGTGAAGGACAACGTGACCGGGTACGGTCCCGAGTTCAACAACGACCTGCGCATGTACTATGCGCAGCTCGGCGCGAATCTGTTTCCCGGCGACGACTACAAGCTGACGCTGGGCACCAGCGTGTTCCACTACTACAAGGACGAACTCGGCGTCCCGACGCGCGCCCGCCAACGGCGGACTCGCGCTCACGCTAACGGCAACAATTCGACGCAATTCCAGCTCTACGAAGGCTTCGGCCAACTCGACATACTCGGCCTGCCGTTGCCGTTGTCGTTGTACGGGCAGTACGTGCAGAACCCGAACGCAAACGGTCCGCGAGTCGACGAAGGACAGCGGCTATCTGGTCGGTTTCATGACGCGCATCTGGGAGATCGGCGTGAACTACAGCTATCGCGACGTCGAACGCAATGCGGTCGTCGGTGCGTTCACCGATTCCGACTTCGCGTCGGGCTTCACCGCATCGCGAGGCAGCAAGCTGCAGCTGTCGTACAACATCACCAAGAACTTCCAGTTCCTGACGACGTATTTCTACACCGAGTCGGACGCATCGAACCCGCCGGTTCCCGGGCGCGGACGAACACGCTGCAGGTCGATCTGGTCGCAACGTTCTAACAAGTGGTCCGATCGCGTCACGCAACCGCACATCGCGACGACGATGGCCGCATCAACGAGCACATCTTTCGATGGAACAACGATGACTGTCAAACAAGCGTTACGGGGCGATCGCTCGCCCTGGCGTTCGTCGTCAGCAGCGCCGCGTTCGCGGCCGGAACCGTCGAAGTGGACGGCTCGAGCACGGTGTATCCGATCACCGAGGCGGTCGCCGAAGAATTCCAGAAAGTCGGCGGCGGCACGCGCGTGACCGTCGGCATCTCCGGCACCGGCGGCGGTTTCAAGCGCTTCTGCCGCGGTGAAACCGACATCTCCGACGCGTCGCGTCCGATCCTCAAGGACGAAATGATCCTGTGCGCGCAGAACGGCGTGAAATACGTCGAACTGCCGATGGCGATGGATGCGCTGACGGTCGTCGTAGGCAAAGGCAGCACGTGGGTCGACTACCTGACGGTCGCCGAACTGAAGAAGATGTGGGAACCGGCCGCACAGGGCAAAGTCACGAACTGGAAGCAGATCCGCGCAGGCTTCCCGGATGTACCGCTGGCGCTGGCCGGTCCGGGCGCCGATTCGGGCACGTTCGACTACTTCACCGAAGCCGTGGTCGGAAAGGCGAAGTCGTCGCGCGGCGACTACCAGGCGAGCGAAGACGACAACGTGATCGTGCAGTTCGTCTCGCGTAACAAGGGCGCGCTCGGCTACTTCGGTCTCGCCTACTACGAAGAGAACAAAGACAAGCTGAAGGCCGTGCCGATCAAGGCAACGGACGCGTCCCCGGCATCTGCCGTCGGTTGCGACCGTCAATGACGGCACCTACCAGCCGCTGGCACGGCCGATGTTCATCTACGTCAGCGCCAAATCGATCAAGCGGCCGGAGGTCAAGCAGTTCGTCGACTTCTACCTCGATCAAGGCGGCGACCTCGCGAAGGAAGTCGGCTACATCAATCTGCCGGCGGACGAGTATGCGCAGGCCAAGCAGAACTTCGCCGCCGGCAAACTCGGCACCGGCTTCGGCGGAACGTCCGGAAGTCGGCATCACGCATCGCCGACCTGCTGAAGCGCGAAGGCAAGATGTAATGCTGGCTCCTGTCCCGGATGGCGGTCTGCCGGCCGATCCGGGAGCAAACCGATTTGCCCGCAGCGTTCACGCGGAAACTCGCGCAACCCATGAAAACCTCCCGATCGAACGACCCGCTCCGGCGCCTTGCTGCCGCCGCCGCGTGTGCCGCAACGGCGTCGGATATCGCGAGTCGGCTCATCGAAGGCGCGCTGGTTCTCAGCGCGACTGAGCGCGGTATTCATCACGGTCGCGATCGTGTTCGTGCTGCTGAACGAATCGCTCGCATTTTTCCGCCACGTCTCGATCGATCGAATTCCTGACCGATACGCAGTGGACGATCATGTTCGAGGAGAAGCACTACGGCATCGCGCCGTTGCTGGCCGGAACGCTGGTGACGTCGGTGATCGGGCTGCTGGTGGCAGTGCCGCTGGGTACCATCATCGCGATCTACCTCAGCGAGTTCGCGCCTCACCGCGTGCGCGAGTTCGTCAAACCGCTGCTCGAATTGCTGATCGGCGTGCCGACCGTCGTGTTCGGTTATTTCGCGCTGCTGTTCGTCACGCCGATGCTGCAGAAGATTCATGCCCGGATCTGCCCGGCTTCAACATGCTCGGACCCGGCATCGTCATCGGCATCATGATCACGCCGTACATCAGTTCCTCGCCGAAGACGCGATGCGCGCGGTGCCGATGACGTTGCGCGAAGGCGCATACGCGATGGGTGCAACCCGCTTTCGCAACGCGATGACGGTCGTGGTTCCGGCCGCGCTGTCGGGCATCATCGCGGCGTACGTGCTCGGCGTTTCGCGCGCCGTCGGCGAAACGATGGTTGTCGCGGTCGCCGCGGGCCAGCAACCGAACTTCACGCTGAATCCGATGGAGCCGGCCGCGACGATCACGACCTTCATCGTCCAGGTGGCGCTCGGCGACCTGCCGCACGGCAGCATCGAATACCAGAGCATCTTCGCCGCCGGCCTCGTGCTGATGCTGATGACGCTAGGCTTCAACGTGATCGGTCATCTGCTGCGCCGACGCTTCCGCGAGGTCTATTGAATGGCCGCCGAGCTCACACCGTCGACCGTATGGAGCCGCAAGCGCTGCGGCGCATTGATCGCCCGCAACAAACAGTCCGACAAGATCTTCGCGGTCGTCGGCCTGCTGGCGATGTTGGTCGGCGTGTTCGCGCTGGTCTGCGCTGCTGGTCGAAGTCTCGCCATGGACGGCGGCTCGCGCATCAGCTGGCAGTTTCTGACCTCGTTTCCGTCGCGCCATGCGGAACAAGGCAGGGATCCTCTCCGCGTGGGTGGGCACGTGCCTGGTCATGCTGGTGACGACGTTTTCCGCGGTGCCGGTAGGCATCGCGGCCGGCGTCTATCTCGAAGAGTACGCGCGCCGCAGCTGGATCACCGACATCATCGAGATCAACGTGACGAATCTCGCCGGCGTGCCGTCGATCGTGTACGGCCTGCTTGCCCTCGGCCTGTTCGTGTACGGCATGGGGTTCGGCCAGAGCATGTCTGTCGGCGGGACTCACGCTCGGGCTGCTGATCCTGCCGGTGGTGATCGTGTCGACACGCGAAGCGATCCGATCCGTGCCGGTGGCGATGCGTGAAGCGGCCTATGCGCTGGGTGCCACGCGCTGGCAGACCGTACACGACCACGTGCTGCCCTACTCCACCGGCGGCATTCTGACCGGCATTATTCTCGGGCTGTCGCGGGCCATCGGCGAAACCGCTCCGATCATCACGATCGGCGCTCTGACGTTCATCGCGTTTCTGCCGCCGGCGCCCGATCACGAGCGAACCGCCGTTCATCTCGTTCGAATGGTTGATGGCGCCGTTCACGGTGATGCCGATACAGATGTTCAACTGGTTGTCGCGGCCGCAGACCGCGTTCCTCAAAACGCTGCTGCTGCCGGCCTGATTCTGGTCGTGATGACAGTCAGCATGAACGGCTCGCCATCTGGCTGCGTTACCGGTTCCGCAAGAAAATCAAATGGTGATGAAATGGATGGGCCGCTCGTGAATGCTCCCCTGCGTCCGGATGTTGGCGCCGTAACCAGCATCGCCGAAGAAACGATCAAGGCAGAAGTGCGCGAGTTGAGCTTCTTCTACGGTTCGGGAATGCAGGCGCTGAAATCGGTCAGCATGAGCCTCGCCGAGAACAAGGTGACCGCACTCATCGGCCCGTCGGGCTGCGGCAAATCGACGCTGTTGCGCTGCTTCAACCGTATGCACGACCTGTATCCCGGCAATCGATACGACGGCGAGATCGTCATTCACCCCGACGGCGTGAACGTACTCGGCCCGGACGTCGATCCGATCGAAATGCGGATGCGCATGTCGATGGTGTTCCAGAAACCGAATCCGTTTCCGAAGTCGATCTATCGAAAACGTCGCATACGGTTTGCGCGTTCGCGGCGTCAAGCGCGCCGGTTTGATCGACGAGCAGGTGGAACGCGCGCTCACCGACTCGGCGTTGTGGGGCGAAGTGAAAGACCGGCTGCAGGATCAGGCCTACAACCTATCCGGCGGCCAGCAACAACGCTTGTGCATCGCACGCGCGTTGGCCGTCGAGCCGGAGATTCTGCTGTTCGATGAACCCACGTCGGCGCTCGATCCGATCGCCACCGCGAGCATCGAAGAACTGATCGCCGAACTGCGCAGCCGCGTCACGATACTGATCGTTACGCACAACATGCAGCAGGCCGCGCGGGTCTCCGACTACACCGCGTTCATGTATCTCGGCGAACTCGTCGAATTCGGCGATGCCGACGACTTCTTCACGAACCCCAAACAGAAGCGCACGGAAGATTACATCACCGGCCGCTACGGCTGAGTTGTCAGCGAGGATCCGAACATGACCGGCCAAGGCGGCGAATTCACGCAGTCACTTCTCGAGCCAGTTCAATCAGGAACTGGAGAATCTGCGCAGCCGCGTGCTCGCAATGGGCAACGTGGTGGAAAAGCAGATCGGCGATGCGGTGACAGCGCTCGCAACAGGCAACGAGAACATGGCCCGCTCGGTGATCGGCGGCGACCTGCACGTCAATCAACTAGAGATCTATCTCGACGAAGAATGCCGGCGGATTCTCGCGCGCCGCGCAACCGGCAGCCGGCGACCTGCGGCTCGTATTTGCGGTCATCAAGGCCGTAACCGACATCGAGCGCATCGGCGACTCGGCGAAAAGCGTCGCACGGACGGCAATCAAGCTGATCGAAGCGAAACCCACCAGCGCGGTGCCGAGCCTCGCGCACCTCGGCGAACTCGTTCGGGAGATGGTGCAGAAGGCGATCGGCGCGTTCGCCGGAATGGACGTGAACGTTGCGCTGGGAGTGGAACGCGCCGACATCGCGGCCGACGATGAGTACCGTTCGGTGATGCGCGCGCTTACGACTCGCATGACGGAAGACCCGCAAAGCGATCGACTGGGCATTGAACCTGATCATGGCGGCGCGCGCGCTCGAACGCGCCGGCGACCACGCGAAGAACATTTCCGAATACCTGATTTACCTCGTGCAAGGTAAAGACGTGCGTCACGTCAGCATCGAAGACCGCGAGCGGCAGGTCCAGATTCGCGCGGCGCAGACCACTCCGCAACGCAACGACTGAGTCCGGCTGCGCTTCGCGGCTCCATTACCTCCGGCGTCATGGATTTCGACCTCGCGCTGACCTAAGGTCGGCGCCATGGCTACCTCCGCTTCGCGAGCAATACCACCGTCGGCCATCACCTGCGCGATTGGCGACAACGCCGGCGTTTGAGCCAACTCGACCTCGCCTGTGAAGCGAACATCTCGCCGCGCCATCTGAGTTTTGTGGAGACGGGTCGATCGACGCCGAGCCGCGAGATGATTCTGCATCTCGCCGAACAACTGCAGATTCCGATGCGCGAGCGCAACGTTCTGCTCGTGGCTGCCGGATACGCACCGGTGTTCGTCGAACGCTCGCTCGACGACCCGGCGCTGTCTGCCATGCGCAGCGCCATCGATCTGGTGCTGGAGGGCCACAAGCCCTATCCGGCTTTTGCAATCGACCGGCATTGGCAGATCGTGTCTTCGAACAGCGCGTTGCCGCAGTTGTACGAAGGCGTTGCACCGCATCTCATGGCGCGTCCCGTCAACGTGATGCGCCTCAGCCTGCATCCTGACGGTCTTGCGCCGCGCATCGTGAACCTGCCCGAGTGGCGCGCGCATCTGCTCGACCGATTACGCCAACAGATCGACTTGACCGCGGATCCGGGTCTCGTCGCATCTGATGGAGGAGCTCGCTTCGTATCCCGGCGCATCGAAGCTCGACAAGACGGCGACGCACAACTACTCCAGCGTAATCGTGCCGTTTCGCATCGCGACATCGGGCGGCGAACTGTCGTTCTTCAGCACCACGATGATCTTCGGCACGCCGGTGGATATCACGCTGGCCGAACTCGCCGTCGAAACGTTCTTCCCTGCCGACTCCGCAACCGTCGAACGCGTGCAGCGTCTCCTCCTCGCTCAACAGAACGCCACTCAATAACCTCGTTTCTCTTACGTCTCACGTAATCGACTCGCTGTCGGCGGGTACGCACCATGTACTCGCACACCCCGACACGCGAGAACACATCGTGAATCGACGCAATCTCCTAATGACCGCCGGCGCCGGTATGGCACTGACCGTTGACCGCCAACGAAACGCGCGCAACAGTCGCATCGCACACATCACAAACAACGAAGAGGCTCGATATGCAGACCATCAAGACCAATGACGGAACCCGGTTGTACGTGAAGGAATGGGGCGAAGGCGCACCCGTCGTCTTCGTCCACAGCTGGTCGATGACCGGCGACATGTGGCAATACCAGACAGCCGAATTCGCGGCGCGCGGTTTGCGCTGCATCACGTACGATCGTCGTGGCCATGGCCGCAGCGATCAACCGAGCGTCGGCTACGACACCGATACACTCGCCGACGATCTCGCAATGGTGCTCGACTCTCTCGACGTATCGAACGCAACGTTCGATCGGCCACTCGATGGGCGGCGGCGAAATCGTTCGCTACCTCTCACGACACGGCGCGAAGCGAATTGCACGCATCGTACTTCTGGCGCCCACGACGCCGTTTCTGAAACAGACACCGGACAATCCCGAGGGCATTCCCGAGCCAGGCATTCGAAGCGGTTCGTGCAGAGTGGGTTGCCGACTTTCCGAAGTGGATTGCCGACAACACCGCGCCGTTCTTCACGAAGGACACTTCCGCACCGATGCAGGCACTGGCTCACGTCCATGATGAATCGCGACATCGTTGCCCGTTGCAATCGCCTGCAACCGCTCGATGGTCGACACGGATTTCCGCGCCGACCTGCGCGACGTGACGGTACCGACGCTGCTGATTCACGGCGACGCGGACGCGTCCGCGCCGCTGCCGCTCACCGGAGCGAGGACGGCGAAGTTGCTGCCGAACTGCACGTTCAAAGTCTACGAAGGCGCGCCGCACGGTCTGTTCGTAACGCACAAACAGCGATTGAACGCCGACGTTCTACAGTTCATCGGAGTGTGACCGTGACAAACGACGATCTGGTGTTCTACGTGCAGCTCAAGGTGAAGCCGGACCGGATCGACGAGTGGCGCCGCGCCCTCGACGACATCGTCAAACGCATGTCGAAGGAAGAAGCGTTCGTGTCATGCTATCTACACCGCGACGCGCACGACGATTGTCTGTTCACGCTGTACGAGCGTTGGCGCGAACCAAGCGTCGAGTCGTTTCTGAGCAACCAGATGAAGCCGTATCGAATTGCCTACGACGCGAAGCTAACTGACCTGCTGCAGCGACCGCGCGACGCAGCCATTCTGAAACCGTTAGGCGAGTGGCATAAGGAGTGATCGATGACATCTGCTCGAGACATCCAACAACTGTTCGAACCGATGCTGCCCGGTTTGCTCGGCATCGAATTCACGGAAGTGGCCAAGGAGCGCGTAGCCGCGACGATGAAGGTGCGTCCCGAGCTGTGCACTTCGGGCGGCATTCTGCACGGCGGTTCCATCATGGCGTTTGCCGATACGCTCGGCGCGGTCGGCACCTCGGTGAATCTCGAAGCGGGTTCGGGCACGACCACCGTCGAGTCGAGCACGAAGTTCCTCGCTTCGGCTCCTGTAGGAACAACCGTAAGCGCGGAATGCACACCGTTTCATCGCGGCCGTACCACCATGGTGTGGCAAACGCAGATCCGCAACGAAGCGGGCAAGCTGTGCGCTGTGGTTACGCAGACACAGCTCGTGTTGAGGCGCTGACGCGTACGCAATGCCGCGACCGGGGCGAGTCGTTGGCATCGTCGGCGGCATTACTCTGCTCTTCGTCGCGGCGATCTGGAGCGTCGCCTTCCGCGCCCCGTCCCAACATCGGCTGCCGCTGCCATCGACATTGATCTCGACGGAGTCACCCGCGGGTGCGCAACTGCTCTCGCAGAGCGCGTTCACCGCCGACAACGCTGATCTGCACCGGTTCTTCGAATCGCAAACGCGCGCCGCGTACTGCGGCGTCGCGAGTTCCGTGATCGTGCTCAACGCACTGCATCACGGCGACACACTATCGCAAGCAACCGTCTTCCCGAACACTTCGTCGGAACTACGCACGACATTCGGCGGCATGACGCTCGCGCAACTCGGCGACCTGCTGCGCGATAACGGCGCGGACGTGACGCTCATCTACGCGGCCGACTCCAGCATCGACGCATTCCGCACAACCGCAGAACAGAACCTGCAAACACCGGGCGACTTCATTGTGGTGAACTACGAACGCGCGGCGCTCGGCCAGGTCGAGTCCGGCCACATCTCCCCGCTGGCTGCATACGACGAGAAGAGCGACCGCCTGCTGATCCTCGACGTTGCCGCCTACAAATACCCGCCGGTCTGGGTCGCCACCGCGGATCTCTGGAACGCGATGAACACCATCGACAGTGCGTCCGGACGCACGCGCGGTTTCATCGTCGTGCGTGACGCAGCGGGCGACCCGAGCTCCGTACCGCGAAAGACCTGATCGGATCCGCCAATGCCGCCCACCCCGTTCATTCCCTGTTTCCGTGCCACGGATCAGGCGCTACGGGATCGCGTGGTCGTGCAACCGGTTTCATCGGCACCCGACCCGGCGGCGGCTGACAGACGCGCTCGATCTTCCCGTACATATAATGCTCGTTCCAGTTGCGTCGCCACGCTTCTCGATACGCGGCGCGGCGACATTCGTCGTAGGCGCTGCGCTCTGCGGCCGCGATTCGCGCCAACGTTTCGTTTTCTTCCACGGGAGCAGAAGAACTGCATCCGCAAACGCTCGCAATGAGCAGCGCCAGAAGTGCGTCAACCGAACCGGATCGCAAGCGGTCCTGGAGTAACGATACCGAGTGCATTGCAAGATGCCCTCTTCCCATTTGGAGGGCTTGCAAACTAAGGACGGCGCGCTCGACTCGCATGAAGACTCGCCAAAGATCGGTAAAGGAATGCCCAAGATTGTCGAACGGGATGCCAGCGGCGCTCCTAGTCGGCCTTCAATGGGTCAAACGTGTCCCCAGCGCCGCCGCCTTGCAGTCGTACGGAAGCTTCTCGGATTTGCAGAAGTCGGGCCAGTTTCCAGTTTCGAGCCAATAGTCGACGAGCCCGAGGCGATTCGCGAGCGGCATGAAACGAGCATCGGCCCGAACCGAGGCCATCGAAGAGTCGAAGAGGATCACACGAGAACTCAGCGTATCCGGTCGCGAATAGAATTCGAACCTGCTCTCGATCAGCCGATACGCCGCGTCAACGTGACCGAAGTAACCGTAGATGGCCTCTGGCGCGAGTACCGGTGGACATGATCGCGTGATCTCGTCTTCAGTGAGGTGCTTTCGCTCCAGTTCTCGCTTCGAGGAACGTTGATATACACAGCGCTGCGGGATCTTCGGCTCCACGCGCGGAATGTTCGCGACACGCGTTCGTCGAACCTAAGCTCCGACGCGACCTTGGGGTCCCCGTAGAAAAACTCGGCCCAGAACCACGCGATCTTCGAGTCCGACTCAGGCCATAGCTCGGCAACCCGCTGGAACTCCTTCGCGCGCCTTCCTCGCTTCTCCCAAGTTGCGCGGCGGCGCTGCTCACGCCGATCCGCGCCCACGCTGGCGCAATCGGATCTTCGTTGAATAAACGCTCGTAGTAGACGCGCGACTCCCGCATACGGCCCATTGACCGAAGGAGATCCGCGTACCAGTTCCGACTGGGGAGGAACTGCGGGTCGACCGCGAGCGACTTCTTCAATAACCCTTCCCGCTGCGCGAATGTGCGCGACGGGTCGTTGACGATGCCCTTAGCCCAATACGCGGCACCGATATTCGGATCAAGTGCCAAGGCTGCGTCCGCACATTCGTTAGCGAGGCTGCGCAGTCGGGCGAGTTCTTCGGCCGAATTCATCGTGTACTGCCAGACCGTCGCACCCGCATTGGCGCCTCGCGCAGACCGCATGCGAGATCAGGGTACTGCGGGAAGGCTTCGCGAATTCGCCGTGCCAGTTCCGGCAAAAGGCCGTATTGCGCGAGTCATTGCACGACCTCGCAAATAGCGAAGCCATCTTGGAAAAGAACTCCGCAGGCGCGTCTTGGCGCGCGTGTCGGCGGGCCCTCAGCGCGCAGTTGAACGTATCGGCCACCCACATCGAGAACGTCAATTGGAAGCGCTGAAGACTGCTGCTCGTCCCGCTGCTGCGTCGTGGACCACAGAACGATACCTTCGATCCGATGTATTACATCGGCACTTACGACGAATTTTCCATCGTTGCGATCGACGGTGCCGCGAACGATGAATTCAGAAGGAGAATCCGCTAGCTCGCGCTCCGGCGCGATCGTCGGCTGCGAAGGTCTTGACGTCGTTGGTCGCAAATACTCGCTGGAGCGGGTCCGCGGAGACCCGAGGCGAAGTGCGCGGCTCTCCTTATCATCACCGGGCGCGATGAAGGAATCGATCTCGACGGCTCCTTGCTCGATGGGCATGACCTGACCGACGGAAGCATGGGGCGCTTGACTGCTTTCAGCAAGGCAACAAGGGCCGCGGCCACGACGATCAAGGCAATTGCCAATGAAGAGCTTGTCGATTGTCGCGTTGTCGAAGACACTCGGCTCGCTCAGAAGCGGTCGCCGTCGAAGGCGCATCTGCGTCGGTCCGCTCCAAAGGAGCATCAGGACTGTAGCGCGATTGGAGTGATACACCGACGTGGTCGACATCGACCCACTGCGCGATATCCACGGCTACGAACGCCGATGATGTATCGAGGTGTGCGCGCCTCATCACCGATCGCGTCCCGAACGAGCTTGACGCGCTGCGTGACCGTCTCCGGCCCGACAACGACGCCGGCTCCAGACTGTTTCAAGTAGATCGTCGTAGGAGACCAGCCTGAGGTGCCGCACGCACGAGCGCGATCAACAATCGGAAGAGACAGATCGGGCAACGCAATCTCGGTGTCTACCGCGGAAGACCTGCTGGCGACCGACGTCGATCAAGAGATCTTCGAACTCGATACACCAGTACAGCGGAGGACCGGTCAGCTCGTGGCACCGTGTTCCATAGCGTTGCAACGTCCGTGCGTCGCGCGGAACCGACAGCATTTCAACACACCGTCGGTGAACGGAGAAGGATATTGCGCGCGGCAGCTAGATGGTAAAGGTCAACCCGTCGTACATGGCGAAAGGATGGCTGCGTTTGCCGCCAAATTTTGAATGCGTTATAAGATTGCCAACCCCGAACGCGACCTCCGCCATGGCCGACGCTACGTTCTAGAGATCCCCGAACAGATCACCATCGAGCCTCCACCAAGCGAGTACCGCAGGCAGCCCGGTCTCCGTGGCCGGCGGGTACGGTCATCGTTTCGGCCGACAGTCACCTCATCGAGCAGGACTACTGGTACGCCGGCTTCCCCGAGCACAAGAAGGATCAGGCGCCGCGAATGCTGTTCGAGAACAACCGTTTCGAATTCAGCATCGGCGAGAAGTCGATGACTCCGCCGGAGATCGCGGACTTTCTATGCCGCTCCATGGAGTGCACGCCCGGCCTCAACGACGTGCCGGCGCGACTGAAGGATCTCGACATCGAAGGCGTGGAGAAGGAACTGATCTTCCCGCAACGCCTGTTCGGTCTCTTCATGTTCGGCGAGATGCAGAACCGCGAAGAGGTGTTCGGCCTCTACAACGAAGGCATCGCGCGGCGCTGCGCCGAGGCGCCGGGACGATTGTTCCCGGTGATGGTGCCGAACTATTGGGACATGTCGAACGCAAAGGAATCGGTCGAACGCTGCAAGGCGCTCGGTGCGCGCGGGTTAATGGTGCCGCTCAAGCCGGGCAAAGACGTCGATGGAAAGACGATCCACTACAACCACGGCCGAATGGATCCGTTGTATAGCGCCATCGCAGACAGCGGCCTTCCGCTGATTTTCCACATCGGCGAAGCGATTCCCTCCGCGATGCCCGGCGCTGCGGGCATCGGTGTGGTCACGCAGATGCAGGGATTCAGGCTGCAGTGGTCGCAGCTGACGTTCGGCGGTGTGTTCGACCGCTTCCCTGCGTTGAAGGTCGTATTCGTGGAAGGTGGTCTCGCCTGGATCGCCAGCATGCTGCACGACGCCGACATGGTCGCCACGCACTTCAAAGACGCGATGAACCCGAAGCTTGCGCACCCGCCAAGCTGGTATTGGAAGCATCACTGCTACGCCACGTTCATGACCGATCCAGTCGGGTTTGTCGCTGCTCGACAGAATCGGACCGGAGACGTGCATGTGGTCTTCGGACTATCCGCACACCGAGAGCACGTTCGGCTACACGCGCAGTTCCATCCAGGCGGTGTTCGATGCAACGAGCGTTGCGAACGCACAGAAGATCGTCGGCAAGACCGCGCTTTAGCTGTTCAGAATGGAATGACGCCTGCTGACGAGCTGACGAAACTCAGGGGATGCCGATCATCTCGGTGCGACCGCGCAGCGCGAGCGTCGCAGCGCCGTCTACCCATCGTTCCATGCCGTCGGGCTTGATCGTCTCGCGATAGCGCTTCCAGCCGGAAGCATCCGGAAAGTACAGCTCAGCCATGCCGGCATAAGTCTCGTTCGCGGGATCGATGCTGTGGCTCACCACGTATCGGAAGCCGTCGATCTTGCGCATCACACCCGCCACGTTCGGCACGTGCACGTTCAGCCAATGGTCGAACAACTCCTCGAACGCCGCGTCGGGTTTTGCTTTGACCAGAAACGTCATCTTGAAGAAACCGGTTCGCGTACAGGGGAACGGCGCATTCAGCGTGAGAGGCTCCACCGGAAGGTGCGCGGAGCCGTCGATCACGACGTATTCCTTCGTCGCCCAGCCGACATACGGCTGCGCCTTCTGCTGAAAGGTGTCGCGCGGCGTGGTGCCGGTGGGCGTCTTCGGCTTCGGCAACGCCTGGTCCCACCACAGTTGGGCAACGCCGTCCCATGGATACTCGCCGTCGGCGTTCGCATCGAACAAAGTTGCGATGTACCGGCGCGCGTGCATGCGACCAGCCGCGGCCGCGTCGTGCTGCGACTTGATGACCAGAGGCATGTGGTTGGCGAACCAATGCACCAGCAGCTCTTCGCGGGTTGCGGTGTCGCGGCGCTTGATCAGATAGACCATCTTCGCGCCGTCGGTCGGCTGCGGAACTCCGCTCGATTTGCGTTTCGCCATCGCGCCCTCTCCCGACTCGCCTTCGACTCACAGCATTCTATGCTCGGCCTCTGACGGGCGGCCACAAAACAGCAAACCCTGCACTGTTGCGACAGCTGATGTCGCTTAGCATCTCGCGAAGGAATTGCAGTAACCCGATGCGACAAAGCACGAACCACCGATATCTCGAACGAATCGAACGCGTGGTCGACGCGCTGCTGTCTGCGCCCGCGGACGCGCACAGCGTCGAGAGTCTCGCGGCGGTCGCCAACATGTCGGCGTATCACTTCCATCGCGTGTTCCGCACCGTCATGGGCGAGACGGTGAACGCGACGATGCGGCGCGTGCGGCTCAGTCTTGCCGCGGATCAGCTCATCAACGGAAGAGAACCGGTCGGCCGCATCGCGGAGTCGGCGGGATACGAAAGCCCACAGGCGTTCGCGCGCGCGTTCCGCGGTTTCAAGCGCACGGCGCCCGTGGAATACCGCCGTCGGTTCCGCACGGCAGGACGCGCTGCGCGCCACCGTTTGGCCGTTGGCACCGCATTCGAAAACGCGATCGACATCGTCGATGAACCCGCGTGTCGCGTCTTGGCAATGCGCCACGACGGCCCGGTGCTCTCCATTCCGAACAGCTCGCGTCACTACTGGCGTTGGCTTTTGCGCAGTGCGTTGCTGCAACGTGTGCGGCAAACGGTCGGCGTCGTCTATATGGACAGCCGCGAAACCAACGGCTTCCGCTACTACTGCGCCGTAGAGGTGGACGCGGACGACCGCGTCTTCCGCGATGTCACGAGGCTTTCTCTGCCCGGCGGGCGTTACGCACGCTATCGGCTGCGTGGACCTGGATCGGTAATCGCGCAGACGTTCCGCGCGATGCAGAGCGACTGGCTTCCGCACAGCGATTTCGAATTCGACGACACGCACGCCCGGCCAATGCTCGAACGATATCTCGACGATGCGCCGTCGCGCGGCTACGAAGGTCCGCTCGTCGATCTGTTGATGCCGGTTCGGCCGCGAACCCACCACTGATAAAGGAACCCACCTTGCGCACCGTCGTTCGATCGTTGGCGATATTGCTGATCTTCACGAGCGCAACCGTTCGCGCCGAGAACGCTCCTGCTACGGGGCGCCACCGTTTACGTCGACGCGCAGACTGCGCCGTTGCGCGACACCAACGTGCGTCGTCAGCGACGGCATGATTGCAGCGATCGGCGGCGTACACGCCGGCGGGCGCGACGCGAACTCGATTGTCGCGGCCTCACGGTAGTTGCCGGACTGCACAACAGCCACGTGCATTTCATGGGACCGGAATGGACCGACGCGGCACACGCGAAGCCCGACGCACTCGCCGCGCAGCTCGTCGCGATGTTGACTCGATACGGCTTCACGACGGTGTTCGATACGGGCTCCCGCCTCGAAGATACGCTCGCGCTGCGCAAGCGCATCGAGTCCGGCGAGATCGCCGGGCCGCGCATTCTCACCGCGGGGAACCCATGTTTCCGCCAGACGGCATTCCGATCTATCTGCGCGGTCTGCCGCCGGAACTGCTGGCCCTGATGAAGGAACCGGCCTCCCCGGACGAAGCGGTGGCCGCAGTGGACACGAACGTCGATCGCGGCGCCGACGCAATAAAACTGTTCACCGGCGCGATCATGGGCAATGACGTGGTCAAACCTATGTCGGTCACCATCGCGCAGGCCGCGGTCGCCGAAGCGCACCGCCGCGGCGTTTCGGTGTTCGCGCACCCGTCGAATTCCGAAGGTGCGACGATCGCCGTCGAGGCGGGTGTCGACGTGCTGGCGCACACGAACTCCCAGGGTTGGACGCCCGCGCTCGTCGCATCGATGCTCGCGCACCGAACCGCGCTCGTCCCCACTCTCAAACTATGGCCGTACGAAGCCGCGAAACAAGCAGGCGAGCGCGGCCGAGAGCGACGCATTCACCAACGAAGCGCTCGCGCAGCTGACCGCGTTCGTGAAAGGCGGCGGCGAAACGCTGTTCGGCACCGACGTGGGCTACATGCTCGACTTCGATCCGGCCGACGAATACACGTTGATGACGCGCGCCGGCATGACGCCGATGCAGATCCTCGCGTCGCTCACCTCTGCTCCGGCGGCCCGCTTCCAGAAGGGACTGAAGCTCGGCCGAGTCGCCGCCGGATATGTCGCCGACCTGACCGTGCTGGACGGCGACCCGTCAAACGACGTCACGGCGTTTGCGCACGTCCGCTACACGCTGCGCGACGGCCGCGTCATTTACGACGCACGCGCCGCCGCGCCGAAAAACCTGCAGTAACCCGCCGTCGGACTTTCCATCCTGCGGACCGCGTGTCGCTCTGGCGGGCGGTCGGCAGATGGGACAGAATCCCACCCCCGCACGCGGCCAGCTTCCGGACTTCTGACGGTTCGCCGGACGCGTCACGAACCGCCCACGAAGATGGGTCAGATTAGGGAGTGAGCATGAAGAACGAGCGCAATTTCTACATCGATGGCAAATGGGTCACGCCGCACAGCACGAAGACCCTCGACGTCCTGAACCCCGCGAACGAAGAAGTGATCGGCACGATCACGCTGGGCGATCAGGAAGACGTCAACCGCGCGGTCGCCGCCGCGAAGAAGGCTTTCCAGACGTTCTCGAAGACGACCGTGGAAGAACGCGCCGCGTTGCTCGAGAAGATCATCGCCGCCTACCAGAAGCGCATGCCCGACATCGGCGCCACGGTCTCGAAAGAAATGGGCGCACCGATTGGTCTTGCGAACATGGCGCAGGCACCCGCCGGCCTCGGCCACATCGCGTACACGCTGAACGCGATGAAGACGTTCAAGTGGGAAGAAGACAAAGGCCGCAATCGCATCGTTCACGAACCGATCGGCGTATGCGCGCTGATCACGCCGTGGAACTGGCCGCTGAACCAGATTGCCGCGAAGGTCGCACCTGCGATCGCCGCCGGCTGCACGATGATCCTGAAGCCGACCGAGATCGCACCGCTGAACGCGATCATCTTCGCCGAAGTCATGGACGAAGCCGGCGTACCGCCGGGCGTGTTCAACCTCGTCAACGGCGACGGCCCCGGCGTGGGCGTGGCGCTGTCGTCGCACCCCGATGTGGACATGGTGTCGTTCACCGGTTCGACGCGCGCCGGCATTTCGGTTGCGCAGAACGCAGCGCCG
This sequence comes from uncultured Gammaproteobacteria bacterium, assembly GCA_963822125.1. Lineage (GTDB taxonomy): Bacteria > Pseudomonadota > Gammaproteobacteria > Pseudomonadales > Azotimanducaceae > DATJGR01. The sequence continues at coordinate 89,420 of CAWGGQ010000007.1, forward strand.
ACCGTCAAGCGCGTTACGCAGGAACTCGGCGGCAAGTCGGCCAACATCCTGCTCGACGACGCGGATTTCCCGAAAGCCGTCGCACAGGGCATGGGCTCGTGCGTGATGAACAGCGGCCAGTCGTGTAACGCACCGACGCGCATGCTGGTGCCGATGAAGCGGATGGACGAAGCCGCTGCGATCGCGAAAGCGGCCGCGATGGCTGCGAAGGTCGGCGATCCGTCGAAGCCGGAAACCAGCGTCGGCCCGGTCGTTTCGAAAGTGCAGTGGAACAAGATCCAGGGCCTCATCAAGAAAGGCATCGAAGAAGGCGCCAAGCTCGAGTGCGGCGGCGAAGGTCTGCCCGAAGGCTTGAACAACGGCTACTTCGTCAAGCCGACGGTGTTCTCGCACGTCACCAACGAGATGACGATTGCGCGCGAAGAGATCTTCGGACCCGTGCTGTCGATCATCGGCTACAAAGACGACGCAGACGCGATTCGCATCGCCAACGACACGCTCTATGGCTTGTCGGGCTACGTGCAGTCGAAAGACCTCGACCGCGCGCGCAACGTTGCGCGCCAGATCCGCGCCGGCAACATCCACGTCAACGGCGCAGGCGTCGATCCGGGCGCACCGTTCGGCGGTTACAAACAATCCGGCAACGGCCGCGAGTTCAGCGAGTGGGGTCTCGAAGAATTCCTCGAGACGAAAGCCATTCTGGGCTACAACGCGGCTTGATCTGGTTGTTGGGGCTTTAGCGGCCCTCCGAGACAAAGGCGCGTCACCCGACGCGCCTTTTTTCTTTTCGGTGGAGAGAACGATGGAACTATACGAAGCAATGAGCACACTGCGGGCGGTGCGCCGGCTGCGTCCGGACCCGATTCCCGAAGACGTTCTTCAACGCGTGCTCACGGCCGCCACCTGGGCACCGACCGGCGGCAACCGGCAACCGTGGCGAATCGTCGCGGTGAAAGATTCCGAGAAAAAACAGGTGCTCGAAGACCTGTATCGCCCGTATTGGGAAGGCTACATCGTCAACTATCGCAAACACATGGAGTCGATGCCGCCGCACGAGCGAGAAACGTCGTCACGCGCGATAGATGCCGGCACGTATCTCGCGACGCACATGCACGAAGCCCCGGTGATCGCGGTGTTCTGCTTCAATCCGGGCATGATGACGATCACCGACAAGAGCAGCCGCGGCCGTCGGTAGTCGGCGGCGGTTCGGTGTACCCCGCCGTTCAGAATCTGCTGCTCGCGTGCCGCAACGAGGGCCTCGGCTGTGTGCTGACGACCCTGCTCTGTCTCGAAGAACCGAAGGTACGCGAGCTGCTGCAGCTGCCGGAGGGTTGGTACACGTGCGCGCACGTGCCGATCGGCTACGCCGTCGGCGGCGGCCACGGTCCGATCAACCGCAAGTCGACCGAGAAGATGGTGTTCGTCGACAGGTTCGGCAACGCCTGATCAGCCCAACGCCGAGTAGATCAGCGCAACGCCCATGATCGACATCAACAGAAACGTGCCCTGCGCGCCGATGAGGCGCGGATAGTTGGGGCCGGCGTAACTCCCAAGTCCCCATGCGTGAAGTACGCGACACAGCAGAAGCGCCGCACCGAACGTGTGTAACGCCATCGCCGGTGTGTGCTGCAGTTCGAGGATGAGCAGCATCGCGAGTGCGAGCGGCACGTTCTCGACGAAGTTCGCCTGCACACGCAACTGTGCGTCGGGGCTCCATTTCGGCAGGCGCGCTGCGCGCACGCGTCCGCGCAGCACGTTGTTCGCGAGCAGAACGGCAAGCAGGCCGAACAGACCCGCGTAGAGTGCGCTGACGGGAACGCCCGCTCATCGCAAGGCTCCAACGAGCGTCAGCAATACTCCGCCGATCGAAAGCGTGAGGCCGAAGAGGCGGTATTGCTCCGCCCAGAATCGCTGAAACGCCACCGAGGGATCTTCGTTAGGCGGCGGTTCCCGTCGCGCCCGGAACGCGTTCGGAAATCCGGCGACCATGAAGACCTGCCACCCCATCCACAAAGCGCCGAGCCCGCAGATCGCGAGCCATTCGTTCGTGTTGATCTCAGACATCAGCAACTCCGTTGTCGCGGTCGCGCGATGGTACACGCGAGCCTGCATCGACTCGACACCGGCGCTACGCACAGTTCACTATGCACGCGACATTCGAACGGAGGCGCCATGAGCCGCATCACGCAACTCCCTCTCGACCAATGGGATCCCGAATTGCGGAAGCTCACGCATGCGGACTCCGCCACGCCGTTGGAGCAAGGCCTGCTGAGAATGTTCGCGCATCGTCCCGAACTGGCAAAGGGCATGCTGCAGTTCGCCGGCGCGCTGAAAATTCATCGCGCCTTACCAGACCGGTTGGTCGAACTCGTTCGTCTGCGTGTGGCGTTTCGTAATCAGTGCCGCAGTTGCATGGCGATACGCTATCGCGACGCGGTTGCCGACGGATTAACAGAGGATCTGGTCTGTTCGCTGGAGCAGCCCGACGAAGCGACGGACCTGACGGACGCCGAACGCTGTGCGCTCGACTACGCCGATCGTTTTGCGACGGACCATCTGTCCATCGGTGAAGACACATATGCCGCGCTGCGCCGCCACTTCAGCGAACCGGAAATCGTCGAACTCGGTATGACTCTCGCGCTGTTCGTCGGCTTCGGCCGCCTTGCCGCCACGCTCGACATGACCGCGGAGTTGCCCGACGCGTTCCGCGACTACTCGCGCACGCTCACGCCGTGGCACGAGGAATCGATCGTAGTCCGCTGAGCGGCAGATCCTCTAACGGCGCCGCGTAATCGGATCGTCGCCGGGTTTGAACAGCTCGTGCGCCCGCCGCCACGTCGCAAACGCGCCGAGGATGTGCGGCGGGTCGCCGTGGATTTCCGTGAAGCAGCCATTCACTTCACGCGTGTCGAAGTACGCCGCGTTCACGTTGTCGGCCCATAACTCGCAGGCCAGTTCGAATCCTCTGTCGAGCATGCGCTGACGCTCCGCAGCCCAGTCGTGCACCAGCACGCCGACGTGATGAAACCTTCTTGTCCCTTCGCGAAACATGTCGCGATAGATCGACGGCGTGTCATCGTGCTGCTGGATGAACTGGATCATCATGTCGCCCAGGTAGCCAAACGCGTAGGTAACGTCGGCCTCCTGCGCGGTGCCGCGATACGTGAAGCGATCGGTCTTGTGATGCGGCGCGATCACGAACGGTCCGGCGCCGAAGAGGTCGGCTCCAGCGACGGATCGACTGCTCGATGTCGTTGACCAGATACGCCTGTTGAAAAAGCGGATAAGTGCCGAGCGTCGTCACGAAGATCTCCTTCAAAGGGCAGTAGGTCTTGGTGGAATCGTCAAAACCGGATACGCTGACGGTTTCGTGGGGGAGAGTAAACCATGATCAGCAGTGGGCCTATCGAAGATCGTCTCGCCATTCGGGAACTGGTGGATTCGTACAACGACGCCGTCATGCGTTTCGACCGCGATGCGTGGGCGGCCAACTGGACGGACGACGCAGTCTGGTCGCTACCCGGTATGGGCGATGTCGCCGGAAAAGACAAGTTCGTTCCCATGTGGCAGCAGATGATGTCCGGCTTTTCGTTCGTCGGCTTCTTCGCATCCGCGGGGCCGATCGTCGTCGACGGCAACTCCGCGCACGGCACCTGGTATCAACAGGAATTTCTGCATCAGAAAGACGGCGCCAAACGCCGCATCACCGGCCGCTACGAAGACGACTATGTGAAGCGCGGCGGACGCTGGTTCTTTCAGAAGCGCGTTTACAGCGTGTTGAATGCCGAATAACGGGTTGGGGGCACCTCTATGAAACTGTCAGGCAAAGTGGCCGCAGTGACGGGCGGCAGCCGCAGCATCGGACGCGGCATCGTCGAAGCGTTCCTTGCCGAGGGCGCATACGTCGCCTTCAACGGACGCGACGCAGCAAAGGGCGAACGGGCCCTCGCGGAGCTCGGCGTCGGCGATCGCGCGATATTCATCACCGGAGACGCGCGATCATCTGCCGACATGAAAGCGCTCACCGACGCAGCCGTTAAACGTTGGGGAAGACTCGACGTGATGGTCAACAACGCGGGCGGCATCACCGCACCCGCACCGATCGCTCAACTCGCCGACGACGCCTGGGCAAACGACCTGCAATGGAACCTGAGCAGCGTGTTTTACGGTACCAAATACGCGTTCGCGCACATGCTGCCGAGCGGTCGCGGCTCGGTGATCAACATCTCGTCCGTTGAAGGCAAAACCGGTGCAGCCGGTATGGCGGGTTACGTCGCCGCCAAACACGGCGTGCACGGCCTTACGAAAAGCGCGGCCGCAGAAGGCGGCCCGATGGGCGTTACGGTCAACGCGATCTGCCCGGGTCTGATCATCACCGACGCGGTGCTGCAGGGCGGTCCGGGTACTGCTGCGGCAATGGGCATGACCTACGACGAGATGGTCGAAAAGGTATTCAAGTCGAAAACGCTGACCGGCGAACTGAACACGGTCGAGCAGGTGGCGGCCGTTGCCGTACTGCTCGCATCCGAAGCCGGTCGCGGTATCACCGGCAGCTTTTTCAACGTCGACGGCGGACAGTCGCCGTACTGAGAACGAATTCACCAAGGGGAAGTACACACATGGCCAAGACACACGATCACGAAATCGTCTCGATCTACCCATTCTCCGACGCGGAGATCGATCAGCTGATGGCGCATTCGAACGAATGCGTGCTGATGTGGGCAACCAAAGACGGCTGGCCTGTCGGCGTAACTCATTCGTTCGTCTGGCGCGACGGCAAGATCTGGATCACGTTCGCCGCGCATCGCCATCGCGCAGCGGCAATCAAACGCGATAACCGCGTGTCCGTGTGCGTGAGTAGCGCGGGATATCCGGCCGGCGCGGCCGCGAATCTGCCGCGCGGCGCGATCACGTTCAAAGGGCGTGCGCAGCTGTTCGATGATCAGGCGAGCAAAGACTGGTTCTATCCGGCACTTTCGAAAAAGCTGAACCCGACCAACGCGGCCGGCGAGGATTTCTTCAACAAGCTGCTCGACTCACCTCTGCGCGTGGTGCTCGGAGTCACGCCCGAGAAGAAGATCATGTACAACGCAGCGATGGCGGGGCGTCACATGGCAGGCACGGTCAGCGAAGAGGAGCTCGGCGCGCGGCTCGAAAGCGACAAAGTGCGCATGGCCAAAGAGCGCGCGGCGCGCGGGTTGAAACCGCGCTAATCGTTTAGCGTCTAACGGATGCGTGAGGGGGAGTCATCACGCGTCCTCAACCTCGTTCCAGCTGAGCGATCCTGGCGTCGCGAATCTCGTACAGTTCGATCACGTTGCCGAACGGATCGCGCCCGTAGATCGCCGACGCGGTGCCGAAGTCGACCGGCGGCCCAACGAATTCCATACCGGCGGCCGAGAGGCGTGCGTATTCGCGCTCGAGGCCGTCGACCTGCAGCGCAAAGTGCGGATAACCGTAGTCGCACGGCCGCTGACGCCGATCCTCCGGCGCCGGGTTCGTGTACTGCCACAGTTCGAGATACGCGTTAGGCAGCTTCAGCATCGCCATCTTCGCGGCGACCTCCGGCAGGCCGATGGCGCGATCCGCTTTGGGATGGTTGCGATCGAATTCGGCCCGCTCGACCACCTCGAAACCGAGCACGTCGCGATAAAACGCGAGCCCGCGCTCGAAGTCCGGCACACCGAGCGCAACGTGATGAAGCCCGACGATCATCGTGAGTTCCTCAGTTCTCGAGAATTAGAAACCGACTAAACAGGCACCGGACCTTCGACCTGCACACGATGGATCAGCCGCGGCTGAATCGCCGTGGTCGTGCACCGCGAAGTGCTGCAAACACCGGTTGTCCCACATCACCAGATCGCCAACATGCCAGACATGACGCGCCTGGAATTCCGGTCGCGCCGCATGCTGGTAGAGATACTCGAGCAACGGCGTGCTTTCTTCGCGCGACCAGCCGACGAAGCGCTGCGTGAAAGCGCGGCACACGTACAGCGACTTGCGACCCGTTTCATCGTGCGTCCGCACGACCGGATGTTCCGCGCGCGGCGCGGCTTATCGCTTTCGCCGATAAACCCTGGCGAGTCCTTCCGCCGAATGCACGGCCTTCAGTCCATCGACCACGCTGCGCAGCCCATCGGACAACGCGTCGTATGCGAGTTCCTGATTCGCGAACGCGGTGTCGCCGCCGAGGTCCGGCGTTTCGAGCGCATACAACATCGTCAGCTTCGGCGGCGCGACGTTGTACGTCATGTCGGAATGCCAGTGCTGATTCATGTCTTGCGCTTTGCCGTGGTTGCGCAACTCGATGACGTCGGGATACGCCTTCATGCCGGAATACGGATGTCTGACCAGCGCGCCCCAGCGTTGCGCAAACGCCATCTGTTCTTCCGGCGTGAGGCGTTGACCCGGGAACGACAGCACGTGATGCTCGCAGAACAGATCGTTCAGCGCGCGCCACGTCGCCGTCGTCGATTCTGCTTGACGTCGATGTCTTGAACGACCGCGCCGAGGGGCGCTGCAAAACGGCGTACGCGCATCGAACGTCCTCGTCAGGCTAGGCGCGCTGTGTGAGCGGCGATCATTTCGCGGATGATCTGCGGCCACACCTGCACCGGCAGATCGTGTCCCATGCCTTCGAACGTCAGCAGCTTCGCGCCGGGAATCGCTCGCGGCCAGCGCTTTGCCGTGAGGATACGGCAGGATCGGATCGTCGGTGCCGTGAATGACGAGCGTCGGGAATCGACGTCTTCTTCAGCAGCGGCCGGCGGTCGTTCGGCGAACTCGCGCCGATCGCGAGCGAATGGTTCGCTTGCGCGGCGAAGTTCGATCGCGCGGCCGACTTCGCGTTTCGCGATGTCGCGCAGCGCCGGCCGTATCGACCGGTATCCGACCGGCGAGCGACGTGAACATCGCAACGCGCATGTCGATCAAATCAGCTCGGCGTGTTCGTCGGCATCGACATGCTGCAGCTGCATCAATCTCGCCGAGCCATTGCGGATCGGGTCCCGGCAGATCGTCGCTCATCAACATCGGCATGCCGTCGACGGCTGCCCGCCAAGCGGCGACGACATGATGATCGTTGCCGAGCGGACACGTTTCGGGTGCTGGATCATCAGCGTCTGCGTGATCATGCCGCCCATCGACGCGCCCGCGACGTGTGCGGACTCGAAACGTCGTACGCATCGAGCACGCCAAGGGCGTCGCGCGCGAGGTCGTCCAGGTTGTACGGCTGCTTCGCGAAATCGAAACACGACGACTGCCCGTAGTCGCGGTTGTCGTAGCGGATCACATGGAAGCCCGGTCCACGAACTGTTGAATGAACGGCTCGGGCCATTGGATGCCCTGCGCGCTCGCGCCCATGATCAGCAGCAGCGTTGGGTTGCGGCGGTCGCCGAAATCTTCGGTCCACATGCGGATGCCGTTCGAATCGATGAGCGTTCGGCCATGTCGGTTCCTCCGTGCGGAGCGTTCGAGCTTACCCCGCGCGGTTCAGGGTGTCAGGCGGTCGCGGTCGCGCGGATACAACACCGCCTCGCGCACGTTCGACAGCCCCATCACCTGCGCCGTCAAACGTTCGAGGCCGATCGCCAGTCCGCCGTGCGGCGGCATGCCGAGTTCGAACATCTTCAGATGGCTTTCGAACGCCGCGGGGTCGATCTGACGGGCGCGCAATGCCGCTTCGAGATCGGCGCGCCGGTGCAGCCGTTGTCCGCCCGTCGTGATTTCGACGCCGCGAAACAGCAGGTCGAAACTCTGCGCCGCGCCGCGTGTTCCGCGCGGCGCGGAATAGAACGGCCGGCCCGACGCGGGAAAACCCACGACGAATACGGCGGGAACGCCCGCTCTCGCATCGCGCCATCGCGCACAGCCGACGTTCGGCTTCCGGATCGAGGTCGTCGGTCAGGTGCTTTTGCCGTGCGCGCGCGTTCAGCCGTTCGAGGCATTCGTCGAATTCCCAGATCGGCGCATCCAGCATCGACGGCAGCGGCGCGGCGTTGTGCCTGCGCTGCAGGTCGCGCTGGTTTTCGGTGAACTTCGCGAACATCGAGGTCAGCAGTTCTTTCTCGAGGCGGATGACGTCTTCGGCGGCATCGATGAAACCGAACTCGAGGTCGAGCGAGTAGTACTCGGTCAGATGCCGCGAACTCGCGTGGGGTTCCGCGCGATACACGTGACCCGTCTCGAACACGCTTTCGAACGCGGCGACCCCGTGCTCTTTGTAGAACTGCGGGCTTTGCGCCAGATACGCGACACGGTCGAAGTAGTCGATCGTGAACAGGTTCGTGCCGCCTTCGGTGCCGGACGCGACGATCTTCGACGTGATGATCTCGGTGAAGCCGTGCTCGCGTCAGGAATTCGCGGAAGTAACGCAGCAACGCGCCCTGCATGCGGAACACGTCGCCGATCATGTCGTTGCGCGCCGCGAGCGGGCGGTATTCCAGCCGCGCATCGAGACCCACGGCCGGAGATGTCGCTCGATGAATTGAACGGCAGCTTGTTCGTTGCCGGATTCAGCACACGTACCTGCGCCATGTCGATCTCGAAGCCGCGCTTCGCGCGTGCAGTCGGCGCGCGCCGAACCGACCATCTCGACGGTGTCGTCGAGCTTCAGATGCAGCGCGTTCGAGGCACGCGGAATCGCGCCGACGCACTGCACTTCGCCGCTGCGTCCCGCAGGATCACGAACGTCGTGCTGGCGAGCACGCGCAGGCGAAAGATCCAGCCACGCAGCACAACGGTTTCACCGAGGTGTTGTGCGGTCGAACGAACCGGTCGAGTGCGGGACTGAAGGAAGCTGTCGATTCCATGGCAGCTTTCCACAGTCGATTGGAAACCTGCTGGAACCGGGATACGGCGGTGCCATCCAGCTTCCGGCGCGATGCGCCGGCACTCAATGCGCTGTGTCGTAGCGATACGTCTGTTCCTACTAGGGCCTGCGCGGTTTCCCCGCGCTTCCGGTTCGTAACAGCCTCTCGGAGGGGTCTGTCCTCGTCGGCGAGTCGCGCGGATGTTACGCGTTCGGGTGCGGTGCCGCAATTTCGCGAGCGCTTCCACTCGGCGGCGTGCATGAACCGATTTTGTGAACTACGCTTTCGATATCCTCAAAGCGCCGGAAATCGCTGCTCGCATGAATTTCCTGATCGGATTCGTCGTGGTTATGGGTTGCGTGCTGGGCGGATTCGTCATCTCCGGCGGCCATGTGCTCGCCTTATGGCACCCAAGCGAACTGCTGGTGATCTTCGGCGCCGCGATGGGTGCCTTCATCATTTCGAACCCGATGAAGGTCATCAAAAAGGTCGGCAAGGACCTCGGGGATGCTGTTCAAGGGTTCGAAGTACACCAAACAGACGTATCTCGACGCGCTGTCGCTGATGTACGACCTGCTCAACAAGGCGCGCAAAGACGGCATGGTGGCGCTCGAAGCCGACGTCGACGAGCCGGAGAACAGCGCGATTTTCCAGAAATACCCGAACATCGCCAAGAACCACCACGCGCTCGATTTCATCTGCGACTACCTGCGCATGATGGTCAGCGCGAAGCTCAATTCGTTCGAGATCGAGGCGTTCATGGACGTCGAACTCGACACGCACCACGAGGAAGGTCATGCGCCTTCAGCGCAGTCACCCGGATCGCCGACGGCTTGCCCGGGTTCGGGATCGTCGCCGCCGTGTTGGGCATCGTGATCACGATGGCGTCGCTCAACGACGGTGCCGAGGTGATCGGCCACAAGGTCGCCACCGCGCTGGTCGGAACGTTCCTCGGCATTCTGCTCGCCTACGGCCTGGTCGGCCCATGGCGAACTACCTCGAGTTCGCGGCGCGCGACGAGTCGCAGTTCGTCAAAGTGCTGAAGACCGCATTGATGGCGTCGATACAGGGCTATCCGCCGCAGATCGCAATCGAGTTCGGCCGCAAAGCGATCTTTTCGACGGAACGCCCGGGATTCCGCGAACTCGACGAACACATCAAGAACAACAAGGCCTGAGGCCGTGCGGTAGCGTCATCCGGCGCGTCTTGCGAGCGCGACGATGAGCGACACGAACGCGCCGATCATCGTCATCAAGCGCATCAAGAAAGGCGGTCACGGCCATCACGGCGGCGCCTGGAAAGTAGCGCTCGCCGACTTCGTTACCGCGATGATGGCGTTCTTCATGCTGCTGTGGCTCGTCGGTTCGACGACGCCCGAACAGAAGGCCGGTATCTCCGACTACTTTCAGAATCCCACGGCGATCGATGGCGTCACCGGCGTTTCGATTTCGGCAATCGATCTCGGCGGCGGCATGATCGCCACGACCAGCAGCGACCACGTACCCGACCCGGATGCACCGCTCGACGACAACTCGAAGCAACTCGACATCGAAGCGGAAGCGCGCGCGCTCGAATACAAAAAGCTCGAAGAGTTGAAGGAACAGATCGAAGCGGCCATCGACGCGAATCCGGAAATCAAACAATTCCGCGACCAACTCCTGATCGACATCATGAGCGACGGACTGCGGATTCAGATCGTCGACAAGGAAAACCGTTCGATGTTCGACAGCGGCAGCGCTTCACTGAAGTCGTACACGGTGAAGATCCTTGCCGCGACGGTTCCGGCCATCGCGCAAGTGTCGAGCAAGGTGAGCCTGTCGGGACACACCGACCAGGCGCCGTACATCAGCGACGACGAGGAATATTCGAACTGGGAACTGTCGGTAGATCGTGCGAACGCCGCACGCCGTGTGCTCGTTGCCGCCGGCCTGCCGGAAGACAAGATCGGCCGCGTCGTCGGACTCGGCTCGTCGGTGCCATTCGTCAAAGACGATCCGCTCAGCCCGATCAACCGACGCATCTCGCTGATCGTGTTGAACAAGAAAGCCGAGGAAGCGCTGACACAGGAAGCAGGCCCGGCGCTCGAAGCTCCTGCGCCGCCGGTACGCCGCGCGCAGCATGAGGTGGCGCCGGCTGCTGCCCCGGGTTCAGGGTCTGATTCACGCACGCGTCCAGAGTAACTCCCGCCGGAATTTCAGGTCAGACAGCCGACGGAGCCCGTAAGGGGCGAGCGCGACCCGTCTCGCGCGGTCGCGAGTGGAGTTCGGTCCTCACCCGAGCGTGTGCACCAGCACGCTTACGCGCTGGATTGTCCAGAAGGCGCCCATGCCGCCGACAACGTAGCCGGGCACCATAGTGACCCAGCGCGGCCAGGCCAGGTGCGCTCGGTCGATGATCCGCTTCAGAAGGAGGATGACACCCACGAAGCCGAGCTGGCCGAGTTCGACTCCGATGTTGAAGCAGAGCAGGGCCAGTGGGATGTCGGACGGCGGCAAGCCGGCGCTGCTCAGCGCGGTCGCGAACCCGAAGCCGTGCAGGAGACCGAAGGCAAAGGCGACTACCCAAGGGTTGCGGATTGTAAAGCTCGTCTCACCGCGCCAGCGCCTGACGATCTCTGGACCCAGGAAAAGGATGCTCAATGCGATTGCCACTTCTACCGGCGGCGCCGGCACCGAAACGTAGCCGAGCGTCGCCGCCGCGAGGGTGATGCTGTGGGCGGCTGTGAAAGCGGTGACCGTCTTCACCAGGGTCCAGCCGTCCCGCACGATCAGCAGCAATCCGAGCACGAACAGCAGGTGGTCCACACCGAACAGGATGTGGTGGATGCCGAGGACCACGTAGTCTCCAGTTACCTGCCACGCCGACCGAGCAGCGGTGATTTCGATCCATGGTTCTGCAGGACGCGCGATCGCCGTCCAATTGCGGCCGTCTTGAAGTTCAACGCGCGCGAGCACATCGGTGATCGTGAACTGCAGACCCGGGAACTCGATGCGCTTGCCTGCGAGCCCGCCAGGTCCGGCGTCGATCCACCGATGTTCGACGAGGGAATCGGCGAGTTCCTGGATGACGGGCTCACGCAGGTTTTTTACGCCCTCGGGTGCGCGCAAGACTACGGGCAGACGCTGGCCCGCCAACACCGGTGTCCGCCAAAGCACCGAGTACTGTCCTTGGCCCGTTTCCTTCAATTCCAGGTAGGCTGGCCGGGCTTCGTGCGCCAGTGCCGGGACGGCGGTGAGGCACGCGAGGACTACGACAGTCAGCCGGCCAACCAACCTGGCGGCGGCGGAAATCAACGCAACGTTCACAGCGGGGCTACTTCGTCGGGAACGGCGGCCGGCGCAGGAAGGACAGTCTGCGCGCCGGAGCCGGATTGGACTGCGACCTCGTCAGGAGGTACCGGGAGGAGCACCGTGTACCTGGCACGCATCTTTTTGTACGCCTCTGCCCAGGCCAACGCCTTCTGCTCGCTGAGCCAGGCTATCTTCACGTCCCCTGCCACCTCGTCAAAGTCGGGCACGCGCCCGGGTATCACGGTGTCGACGAACACGAGGTGCCAACCGAAACCGGATTCGACCGGCCCCTGCCAGGATCCCGGCGCGAGCCGCGCGATCGCCTCCGCGAACTTGGGTCCGAACTCCTTGCCCAGGAACTCGGTCGCACGGTCGCGGTAGTAATCCTGAAACATGAAGCGATCCGCCAGGGTCTGGGCGAGTTTTGTGTCCTCGGGCTGGCCCAACAGTTTCGCTAGGGCGCGCGCGCCGTCCTCTCGGGCATTCGCCCCGCGATGGTCGGGGGAGAAGTACAGGTGGCGGAAGCTGTATCTCGCGGGCATCGCGAACTGGTCGGAATGCTGCTGATACCAGTCACGGAGCTCGTCGGGTGTGGGTTCGCGTGCGGCGGCCACGTCCTCTGCCAGGAACTGCATCTTCTGGGCGATTCGACGCTTGACGATCGTATCGTCCTTGTCCAGGCCGAGTATCACGCCTTCACGGTACAACACCTCCTCCTGCACCCGGTTCTCCATGAGGTGGGCGAGTTCTTCCGTGGTCGGCGGGCGGTTCCACTGGGATTCAAACAACATGATCTGCTGGGTGATCTCTCCGGCGGAGAGCCGGATCTGCGTCGAGTTCAGCGCATCGTCGCGAGCCGGCTGCAGGATGGCGTAGGCGGCAAATATCACGGTCCCGATCAGCAGGAAGTGAACGAGGGGCTCACGTAGGAGTTTCTTCATGGCATCGTCAGCGGTGCCACCCGCGACCGGAGTTGCGAGTGGCACAACATATCAATTGAGGGGAATGGTTGCGAAGCCAAATGTCCGATCCGCGGTGTTGGTCGTTTGCAGGCGGAAAAAGCCAGCACTGCCACACGCAGATCGGAGCCACATCGCGGCGACACATCGTCGCTCCGCGATTTTCGTCGCGCTACGTGCCACCTCCGTGCACGTCCTCGATCGCGGTTTCCGCTTTTTCGATCGCCGCGGCGCCGGCCCGCTCGAGGACGCGCTCGCGCAGCTGGTCGCGTACGCCATCGAACTTCTGCTGCTGGTCCGCGTTGAGCAACGGCTTGACCTCGTCGACAAACGAGTCGGCGACCTGCTTCAACTGTTCGCCCTTCTTCAGTCCGGTGACTGACGTATCGTTCTTCAACGCGGTCAGTTTTTTGATCGTGCCTTGCAGCATCGGCACGATCTGTTGCCGCTGCTGTTCCGTCAGGCCCAACGCGCTCGAGAACTGATTCGACAGCGCGGTCAGCGGATTTTCCGCGATCTGCGGCGCGGGAATGATCTCGTAGTTCGCGTAACCGAACTCGTTGCTGCGCGCGCCGTAATACGTCTCACCGAGCTTGTAGATCGCAACCGCATACGGGTCCTGCGAGACGTACGTGATGAGCTTGCCGTCCTTGATCTCGTACGCGCTGGTCGTGCCTTCGTAGCCGCCACGCTCGACGTTGCCGAAACCGCTCGGCATGGTCGCACCCGATCCGACGCGGAACACGATCGTCTGACCCTCAGCCGTGAAGTTCTCGCTGAATTGCTCGGCCGTCACATTGTTGCGGATCCAGAACGCCTTGCCGACGATCAACGCCTTCAGTTGCGCATCGTTGAGCGGCGTCGCCCCCTTCTGTTTCAGGTCAGCGACGGTGAGCCCCGCCGGCGCGTTCTTGCGCGCTTCGGCCGATGGCGTGTACCAGATCGGCGACGACCAGGCGCGCTCCTGCCCGGTGAGCGGCACGGTGTTCGGCGGAGGCAGCCCCGACTGCACGGCTTGAATCAGCGTCCAGCGCGGTGTCGGGATCTCGAGCACGCGCGTGTAATAGAAGGCGTGCAGACTCGGATCGAAGTCCGGGTCAGTCCACATCGTTTTGAGTTCGCTCGAGCCGACGCTGTTGGTATACGTCGCGGTATCGAAGTCCACCGTGCTCTGAATCGCCGGCACGCGGCCGGACCACTTCTCGGGTTTGCGATCGCCCGCCCACGCGACGTCGTAGATCTTCTCGAAGCTCTGCCCGTTCTGCGTCCAGCCCTTGACGACCTGGACGCGGTCGAGGTTTGCGGACGTCGGATCCTTTACTGCCCACACGGCGAAGGTCGGTGCAGTTCCCTTGCCGCCGGTCGGCATGACCGGCAGGTCGCCGCCCATCGACACGCCGCGCGTATAGGACTGGTGTACCCAGTCCTTCGCATCCAACAGACCTTTGTCGAAATCCCAACCGCCAAAGAATCGCACCTTGATGTGCGGGCCGCTGACGCCGAACGTCTCCTTGCGATACATCGCGTCCCAGATCGATGCGCGGGTATTTTCTTCCGCCCACACGCCGGTCAGGCCGCCGGGATTTTCCAGCCGCACGTCCATCGTGCCGCCGATCAGGACGCCGGCAAAGCGCTTCTCTACCGAACTGTCCGCATTGGCGTGCAGGCCGAAGAAGTTGTCCTGGCGATACGGACTGCCGGTGTTATGCGAATCGGAGCCGCCGGCGATGCCGAACTTGTACGGGTTGTAGCCGCGCGTGTCCTGCATCGTGATGCCGTCTTTGTACGCCTGGCGCGCGTAACTGCCCACGAGGTGGTCGATGCGACCAACGTCCGCAGGAAGGCCGAGCAGCGCTTCGTACAACTCGTACCCGGCAAATTCATCGTTTGGCGAAAGCAATGGGTGCGTTTCCGACTGCCCTTTGCCTTGTTTGATCTCGACGAGCCGCTCGTTGCGGTCGCGCGATGCGGCCCACGCCGCGTCGATTGGCCGCCCGGTGGTGCCGTCGACATCCACCGGATACATCCAGCCGTCGCTGACGTTGGCGTTGTGCGAGATCGCGAGCAACTCGTTGCCCGCTTTGCGCTGCGCGTCCATCCAGTTCCACAGGTCCGTGGGGCGGGTGGAGTCGAGCGAGCTGAACGGATAGTCCGGTACCTTGGCGCAGTCGCGGAAGAAGACGTTGCGGTGCAGGTTGCGGTTGTCCGGCATCGACGTCCACTCGTACGAGCAGAACGCGGTGAATTTGCCGGGATGGTTGTTCTCGTCGGCGATCTTGACGTTTTCCTCCCACACGGTGGACGTGATCTTCGGGTCCATCAGTGCCTTCACCGGCGCGCCCGCGCCGAGCTTGAGCAGATACGAGAAGACCCGGTTCTGCTCTTCCTGGCTGGTCGGATCCTTCATGATCATCGGCTGCGCCGCGGGCAGCGTGCTGACGTAGGACCCTGGGGTGTTGGCCTGCTTCGTGACGCCGACATACTCCGAGTGGTCGGTCACCCCCATGAAGTCGAGCGGCGTGTCGATTTTGATGTCGAAGCCCATCGGATGCTTGATCGTCTGACCCTGCGCGTACTTGTAGGCCTCGTCGGGCCCGGTCATACGGTTGCCCATCACCCACGCGTCGACCGACCAACTCGTGTGGATGTGCTCTTCTCCGAAATACGCGTTGCGGTCGGGGTTGGGCTGCGGCGCCGGCGTTTGGCTCAGCGTGGGTTCGGCCGCTGCAGGAGCCGGGGCTTTGGCTGCGGCATCGGCGCCGGTGGGCGGCGCTTCCGGTTGCTTTCGTTCGCACGCCGCGAGCAAGACCAATGCGCAGGTTGCGAGGCCAACCGCCAACATACGTGAGTTCATTACAGGGATTCCTTTTTAATCATCGCGCTGTCTGCGCGAGAGACCGTTTTCAACGCTTGCTTGCCCATACGAGCGATGCCGCGAGAATCAGATGGAGGGCCACCGCTGGCCACAAAAGGACACCAACCATCCGTTCGGCGAGGCCGACATATGCGAGGTACGCCGCAGCTGCACCGCCGTAGACCAACATGCCGAGCCGCGCCGGACCCGGCCAGCAAGCGACTCCGAGCCCGATCAAGGCAATGCCGAGGAAACGCGCCAACAGTTCGGCAGTGCCGCTCAGGTCCACGCCGAGCAATAAACGTCCCACGAGCGACGGAACAATCAACAGCGCAATACCGGTTCCGCTCTCCGCGAGCGCCGCGAGCGTCAATGGCCATCGCATTCGTGAACATTACCTCCCCGGCGGCACTAAGCAAGGATCAGAAAACGACCTGCTGATAGTCCGTGTTGTTGATGGTTACCTGCAGATTGCTGCTCGGCAGCGAGAGTGTGATGGTCGACGGATGATCCGTACCATCCGGCAGCGTCGCGAACTGCACCACGAGGTTGACGACCTTCGATGGATCGTCCAGCCAGGTCGAGACATCGACCGTCTGAATTGTCCTTGGTTCTACGGCAAACGTCAGCGTCAACGCGTCGTTGGGCAAGTTGTAGTTCACGAACGCGAGCGTAGCTTCACCGGGTGGTGCCGAGAGCAGCTTCATGTTCTGTGCGGCGACCGCGGCTTGCAGCCGCGCAGGATCGGGTGGGACGTAACTGTGGATCAGCGCAACGGCACTCTCGATCTCGGTCTTCATCTCCTCACCTTTACGCTCAGCGATCATGCCGCGCAGCCCCGGTGGCTTTGGTGCCGCCGTGTCGGAGATCTCGTTCTTCTGTACCTGTCCACCGGGTCCGTACGATACCGATTCGACCTTGGTGTCTTTGACTTCGCCGTTGTAGCTAACCTGGGTCGTCGATATCCACGAATACTTGCGCAGCTGCGCCTGATTGCGTGCGGCGGCTTCTTTGACGGCCGCAAACGGTGATTGATTACCCTGCGTCGCACCCTCTGCGGCCACACCCAGCGCGAATGACATACAAATCATCACCGCGACGCAGTTAGCGGGTGATCGCATTTCTCTTCCCCTATGCAATTGGATGGAGCGTGTTCCGGATCCGGACATGCCGACGGACTCGTAAAGGGCGCAATCGCTCGCCTATTGAATGCCGCAGGTCGACTTAATCTGAGCGATCTTCTGATCGATCATCTTGTTGTAGTCGCCGGATGCAATTTGCAGTTTGCCTTTCTCCTGTCCGGATGCCGTGCCGACTACCAGGCCGACGGGCGTAATCGCGGTTACACCATCCGCGATTTGCTTAGCGGTGCTGACCTTTTCGGACTGAAGCACGCGCAAATCGCCTTCCGCAGTCGCACAGTTCACCGGCGCTGCCTCCTGTTGCTGAACCTCCTGCACGTTCGGACCTTTGCATGCGGAGATCAGGACGACGAGCACGGCCAAAGCCAGTTGAGCTTTCATTTCGGGTTCCCTTTGCTGGAGCGGATGCTTGAAACGGGGCAATCGGCCGGATGGTAGTATGGGCGCGCCTCGATGCCCTTGTTCTTTCGAGCAGATGAACGATACACCGCACTCGAAAAGACC
This sequence comes from uncultured Gammaproteobacteria bacterium, assembly GCA_963822125.1. Taxonomy (GTDB): domain Bacteria; phylum Pseudomonadota; class Gammaproteobacteria; order Pseudomonadales; family Azotimanducaceae; genus DATJGR01. Next base: position 106,979 of record CAWGGQ010000007.1, read on the forward strand.
AGACACCGACACGGTCGGCGGCAACCCCACGGCGATCGGTTCGTACGCGCTGCTGCTGGCGCGCGCGCTCGATGCTAGAGGCATATCCAGTCGCGAGGTGCTCGAGCGGGCCGGCGTCTCGACAACCGTGTGGCACGATCCGTTGCAGCGCATTCCGATTGCGGTGGTACGGCGCATCTTCGAGATCATTTTCGACTTGACCGGTGACCCTTGCTTTGGACTCGAAGTATCCAAGCATTTTCGGATGCCGATGCTGCACGCGTTGGGACACTCGCTGATGGCAAGTCGTACGCTGCGCGATTACTGCACCCGGCTATCGCGATCGCTGCGCCTCGTTTCGCAAGGCGCCCAGATGAAGCTGATCGAGGCAGACGATACTGCCCGGCTACTCGTGAGTGACGTGGCAACCGTCGTGCCGGCGGATTCGGAGGACGTGCTCTGCGGCTTCCTCGTTCGTTCGATGCGAGAAATCAGCGACGGTCGATTCAGGCCGCAGCGCATCGAGTTGCGGCGGAGTGCGCCGATGGGTTCGGCGAAACGACACGAGGATTTCTACGGCTGCCGCGTCGCGTTCGACAAGCCCGACATATCGATAATCTTCGATCGCGCCGTACTCGACGTGGAGCTTCCACTCGGAAGCGACGAACTGGCGCACCTCAACGATCGCATCGTGCGTGCCTATCTCGAAAGGCTCGATCGCACCGATTTCGTGAATCGTGTGCGTTCGGTCGTCATCGAGGCGCTTCCGTCGGGTCGAGCGACGAAGTCGGCGGTGGCGCGGCGACTCGGCGTCAGCGCCCGGACGCTTCAGGCGCGGCTCGGTGACCGAGGTACGAGTTTCATCGAGTTGACGGATGCGATGCGCCAGGCGCTTGCGCGCGCGTATCTCGACGATGCATCGATCTCGATCGGCGAGATCGCCTACCTGATCGGATTTTCCGATACCAGCAATTTCACTCGTGCGTTCAAGCGCTGGACGGGGGTCTCACCGAGTAATCACCGCGCCAACTCTGCTCACGCCGCCAATCTAGAAGCGCTCGAAACGCATTAGAGTTCCCATCGCTGATCGAAACAGCGCGCACCAGCATCATCGGACAGCAACTCCCCGCGCCCGATCCGAGATTCGTCACAGTTGACGGAAGAAGCGCGCAAGCAATTGCCGGTGATCCAGGACTCAGTGGCGCGCGCCAAAGACTAGCCGGTCTCACCAACGAACCGATTAAGGGGCCCGTGGAATAGCTGTACCAGGCACGTTTAGAACTCGACATCGAAAGCTCGAATCCGATGTCATGGTTGACACGGCCCGATACCAACGCGAGAATCGCGCGCGCTCGTGCCTGGAACGGCTCGAGCAACGAAAGAACAAACAAAACTCAGGAGGAGTTGTCATGTTCCAAAAGCTATCGGCCCTTGCTCTTCTCTCGGCATCGCTCGGCTTTGCCGTATCCGCAAGCGCAGACACCGGACTCTACGTCGGCGGCAGCGTTGGTCAGACCACCGTGAAAGCTTCGGAAAACGCGGGCGCAGCAGGCACGCTGCACTTCGATGAAGACGACACGAGCTACAAGCTGTTCGTCGGTTACATGGTGCTGCCGTTCGTGGGTTTCGAAGGCGGCTACACGAATCTCGGCAACCCCAGCAAAAACTTCAGCGGCGCGACCGCAGAGTTCGAAGTCGACGCATGGGAAGCCTTCGTCGTCGGTGTGCTGCCGCTCGGTCCGGTGGACCTGTTCGCGAAAGTGGGCGGTGCATCGATCAACGTCGACGCGAAGGTGCGAGTTGCGGGCAGCACCGTGATCTCCGGTTCCGACAGCGACGAGAAGGGCGCCTACGGCGTGGGCGCTGCGTTCGGTCTCGGTGGAATCAAAATTCGCGCGGAGTACACGGAGTACGACGTCGGCAACAACATCGACGATCTGTACATGGCATCGGTAGGCGTGACCTACCTGTTCTGAATCTGGCCGCGCGCGTTGTTATCGGGCGCTTTACCGAAAACAGTCCCGATAACAACGCTTCACCGTTGAGCGCCAGTTCAGCCCTACATTTTCCCCTGCTTCTTCGCACGCTTCTCGGCGCGTTTCTCGGTCAGCGTCTTCGCGGCCTTCTTCTTGTCCTGTTTCTTGCTGCGGTGTTCTTTCACGTCCCTGACTCCTTCTTTCGATGACGACCGTGTCGAAGTCTCTACAATCGGCTTCGACCCTTCAAGCGTCCTTCTTGTTGCGATTGAACAGGCGCGCGGCGATCGAGATGATGGGTCCGATGCTCGACAGACCGAACTGCAGCGGATCTCCGTGCGTAACGCGCGAAATGCCCTGGCCGATGTTCGTCACCTGCTGTTGCAGATGAGCGAGTTGCGCCTTCAGTCGCGCCGTGTCGTTGGAGAGTTCCGCCAGCGCTAACGCGCGCAACTCGTCGACCATCACTTCTTCCGACGTCGGCGTTTTGCGTTGCGCTTGCAGGTACAGAATCCACGCGAGCACTGCATCGACCGCCGCCAGAATCAGCGCCGCGGTTGTTTGGCCGTACATCGATGCGAGCGCATTGAACGCGCACAGATTCAGTAACGCGAAGGCAAACAGCGCTACTGCAATCGCGGCAGCGGTGAACGCGGCCGAACGCGCAGCGTGTTTGGCGCGAATACGCAACCCGAGCGCTTCGGCGCGCAGCAACAATGCCAATCGTTGAAGCAGTGGATCCATGTCGTTTGCGTCAATAGGTTTATCGGGGAAGCAGGCGGCCGAGCAGCACTCCGAGCGCGAAGATCGCAAGCGCCGTTCCGGCGGGAATCTCCTGCAGGTGCTTTTCGAGCACATCGACGAAACCGTCGAACTGGTCTTTGATCTTGTCGACGGTATCGGCGTCGATTCCGAACTGGCCGAGCGACACGCCACCCAGCAGATCCGTTTGGCCGCTCGGTGAGCCGCCCGATGCGGCATCGGCCGTGCGCGGTATCTGTTTGGTGAGCGCTTCGATCTGGCTGCGAAGCGCTTCGATTTCGGTTTTCAGATCGTCGGCCATCGTTTGCGTCCGTTTCAACCGTGCATGCTCTTATAAATGATGCATCACGCAATCACCACCCATTTGGCTTCAGCGGCGCTAGCCGCCGGAGAGCGCGTGCAGAATCATCACCTCGTCTTCCGGCGCAAGAGGTCTGATCGAGATCGGAGATCGCATTCGCGATTGACGAACACGCGCATGTGCGGCCGCAGCGCATTCGCTTCGTTGACCATTCGAAAGCGAATGCCCGGATAGCGCGCATCGAGATCGAGCAACAGAGCCGCAACCGTTGCGCCGTTCGCAGTCACCGTGCGCGCACCCGCCGTGTACGAATGCAGCACCGAAGGAATCCCGACTTTCATCGCTATCGCGCCACGCTCGCGACTTCGACCGAATAGACGTGCGGCAGGTGCGCGGCGAGACAACGCCAACTCTCGCCTTCGTCGATGCTCCCCCATACCTCGCCGTTGGTGGTGCCGAAGTACACACCGATGCTGCGCTCGGCATCGACGGCCATCGATTGCCGCAACACCGTGTACCAGGCGCGCTCGGGAAACCCGCGGTCGAGTCGCATCCACGGATTCGCCGCCGTCGCGCGTTCGATACACGGCCGGCTTTCCGCCCGGACACGTGCGCGGCCAAACGTCGGTGCCATCCATCGGAAATACCCACGCCGTGTTCGGCTCGCGCGGATGCAGTGCCAATCGGGAAACCGATGTCGCCGACTTCGCGCGGCATGTTGTCGCCGATCGCGTATCCAACGCGCCTCCGGCCGACGCATTCGATAGATGCCGCAGTGGTTCTGTTGATACAGCAGATCGGGCGCCAACGGATGCAACGTCATGCAGTGCGGGTCGTAGCCGTACTCCGGATGCGGATCGGGACCCGTCGGCGACAACATGCCGGTGTTCAACAGATGCCAGCTCGCGCCCTGATCGTTCGACTTCGAACACGCCCGCCGAGCCGGTACCGAAGTACATGTGCTGCGCGTCGCGCGGGTCGATCAGGATCGAATGGATCGGCGAGCCGTCGGGATTGCGCTCCTTCATGTCGCCGGTCCAGTCGAATCCAGTTCGGATGATCGTTCCAGCCTGACACCGGATGCCACGTGTCGCCGGCGTCCTCCGACCGAAACAGACCTTCGGGCGACGTACCCGCATACCAGACGCCGGGTTCATCTGGCATGTCCCGGCGTCAGCCAGAACACATTTCGACGACGTTCGATTTGCGATCGTCTTTCGGTTTGGCAAAGGCCGGCGGCTTCGACGCTTCCTGCCACGACTGGCCGAAGTCGGTGGAACGAAACACCGTGGGGCCGAGATGGCCGGTTCGCAACGCGACGAGCAGCGTGCGCGCATCACGCGGGTCGACGATCGCGTGTTGCACGATGTGGCCGAGAAACGCCGGACCGCTCAGCCGGAACGAGCGCGTTCCGCGGTGGCCGTCAGAGAGAACACACCCTTCTTCGTGCCGACGAGCAACGTCAGACCTTCGAGGGCTAGCGGTTCGTGACGATGCGGGTCGAGCGGCGGTCAGACCGCCGAGACGGTTCGAACGCGCGACTGCCGGGTGGAGTGGCTGGAGTTCGCTCATGGCGCGCGACCTCCGCCTTACGCGACTGGAACGACGGCCGAGCATTTGCCCGACTCGCAGACGAGTCAAGGCACGGCTAGGCGTTCAACCGGGACGCACCGCCCTTCGCTGCGAACGTGTCCGCGTCTGTGCCGCGCCCGGTCACGACGCCCCAGCGCGATCGTGCATCCGCCAGCAGCGACCAGACCGAGCGGCGCACGCGAGCAGCGTCGTACGCGTATCGGTGAGGTTCACCATCCACGCGGCGGCACTGACGGACACCAGCAACGTCAGCCGCATCAGGAAGTCGCGCAGGCTGAACACGCGCGCCCGATGCGCAAGGTCGGTGCCTTCCTGCAGAACGGTTTCGGTGAGCACCAGCGCCGGTGCCGCGAAAACTCCCAACAACAGCGCAGAGCCGACGAATACGGCGAACAAGCGGCTCATCGCGAATAGCACCAGCGTGCAACCGGCAAGCGCCAGACCCGCACCGAGCACGTATGCTCGCGGCAGGCGTTTGCCGCGCGTGTTGATCCACCACGCGCCGATTCCGCTGCCGACGCCGATGGCGAACAACAACGCACCGAGCCGCGACATGCCCGGCGCGCTTGCCATCGCCTGGATGTGTTGGTTGCCGGCAACATGCAATACGCCGCCCGCGAACCACACCGCGGCGAGCGCGACCAGGCCCACGCCAACGGCCCGACTACGGCGCACGATGCCCAGACCGGCGCCGACCTCGTCCAGATAGCCTCGAACGCTGATCGGCACCTGCTGCGCGTGATGCGTCGCCGCCTGATACGTCACCAACGCGAGCCCGACGACCGAAATCAGATAGCTCGCCGCGTCGAGCCGCATCGCGAATGCCCAGCCCCACCGGTCGATGAGTAGCCGCCTGCCAGCGCACCGATCGCAGTTGCCGCGATGCCGGCGCCCGCCAGCAGCGAGTTCGCGGCGAGCAGCTGATCCGGACGTACGACTTCCGGCAACAGCGCGCTCTTCGCAGGCAGGAAAAAGACGTTCACCGTGAACAGCAGGAATACCAGCGCAAAAACGACGTCGGTGGAATGCGTCAGCTGAAACAGAGTCGGCACCAGCCAACACGATCAGGGCGCGCAGCACGTCGCTGACGACGAGCACATGTTTCAGGTTGTGGCGATCGACCCACGCGCCGGTGAACGGCGCGAACAACAGCACCGGCGCGACGACCACGTTCGCAAACACCGCAAGCAGCGCTGCATAGCTCGGCGATCGAATCGGTCTGACTGTGTTCGTAGAACAGACCCGCCAGCGCGAGATACGTAAAGCGGTCGCCGGTGATCGAGAAGAACTGGCCCCACCACAACGACGCAAAGCTGCGCTGCCGGAACAGCGAACGGCTGCCTTGCTCAACGCGTCAGCTCACGCCGCCGAGCGGGCCGCCGGACGGCGATCGGCAGTCGAACTCCGGGGGCGCGAGATCAACGATTGATACACCGCTTCGATTTCGTCGGTGACGCGCGGCCACGCGAATTCGAGCGCGCGTTTGCGGCCATTGATGCTCAGCGTGGTGCGGCGATCGTCGTTTTCGACGAGGCCGCACAGCGCATCCGCCAAGCGACTCGACGTCGTTGGGCGCGTGCAACACGCCGTTGTAGTCGGGAATGACAGCCGATCGATACCCGGGAATGTCGGAACACACCACCGGTCTGTCCTGCCGCCATCGCTTCGAGCAGTACGATGCCGAAGCTCTCGTTGCCGGTCGCCGGCGAAACGAAAATATCGGCGGTGGCGTACCAGCGCGGCAGGTCCTGCACCGGCACGGACCCGACGAACGTCACGTGTTCGCGCATGTCGGCGCGCACGCCGAAGCTTCGAGTTTGTTGCCGCAGGTACGAATCGCCGACGATCAGGAACCGCGCGCGACCGCGTGTACGCTCGACGACCTGCGGTATCGATGCGATCAGATGATTGACGCCTTTGCGCGGGTCGAGCCTGCCGACGAATACGATGTTGATCTTGTCGCGGCGACGCCACTGTTCGAACGGCTCGTTGTCGGGATGAAACCGATCGACGTCGACGCCGTTCGGAATCACGCGATAACTTCCGCCGAAATAATGCTCGGCGCATTCCTCCGCCGTCGCCGATACCGCGATGCGCGCATCGAGCCGCTCCATGCGCCGCGCAAGTGGCGCTTTGAAAGATGTCCTGCAGTCGATTGCGTCCCGTCATGTGAAACGTGCCGACCTGCGGACACTCTGCGGCCGCGACGGCGAGCAACGGCAGGCTCGGCGCCGCCGGACAGTGCGTGTGGATCAGATCGAACGCGTGCCGACGGAACAGCGCCTTCGAGTTGCGCTTTCAGATTCCAGCCGACCGTGTAGTCGACATACGCGCGGTTGAACGGAATCAGGACGTTGCGTCCGATGCGCTCTACTCGCAGACCGGCGTCGCGCTCTTCCTTGAAGCGCGCTGTGATCACTCTAACGTCGTGACCCCGCCGCACCAGTTCCGTCGCAGTCGCATGCACATGTTCGGTAACACCGCCGAAACGCGGGTAATACGATTGCGTGACGATGCCGATTTTCATGCGGCGATCTCGCGCTTCGTCGCGCGGCGGGCGAATCGGCGGCATCGGCCGGCTCGTCCCAGAACGGGCGGAAGATGCACCACTGCCGTGATGTTCTCGCGGATCTGCCGCTGGGTGGTCGCCGCGATCGCGCAGTTCAACGCGTTGTCCGTGTCGTACGCATCCGGGTCGAGCATCGGCTCGAGCACGACGCGGAATTTTCCGGGCGCGACGCGTTGGCAATACCCGCTGACAACCGGCGCCCCGGTTCGCTTCGACAGAACACCCGGTCCCGCCGGCCAACGTACATTCACGATCGAAAAACGACAGGTCGACGCCCTGCCCGAAAATGTCCCCATCGACCATCAATGCTAGCAGATCGTTGCGCGACAGCGCGCGCCAGAGTTTGCGGTAGCCGTCTTCGGGCCGGATCGTGTGCACGGCGAGTTCGCTTTTCGCATCGCGCACTGCGGGTGCGAGCCAGCGCCCGAGTTGAACGCCTGCCACCGCGTGGACCTGATGGCCGAGGTGAGCGAGCACGACTGCGCCCAACTCCCAGTTGCCGATGTGACTGGACGTGATGATCACGCCTTTGCCTCGCTCCAGCGCATCGAGCACATTCTGATGACCGACGACCTCGACGCTGCGCAGCAATTCGTCGCGCTCCAGACGCGGCAGTCTGAAGAACTCGAACAACATGCAGTTGTAGCTCGCCATCATCGCAAGCACGGTGCGCATACTTTCGCGGCGCGAGCTGCCCGGCAGAATCGTTGCCAGATTGACGAACGCGGCATGGCGGCGGTTGCGGGAAAAACCACAGGTGCACCCGGGCCAGACTGTCGGCGATGGCGTAGCCGGCGCGAAGAGGCATGGCGGCGGCTACGGCTGCGAGGCATGCAAGGAGCAGTCGAGACACTTCCGTCCTTTATTTGTTGAAATCGATCGGATTGGCGCAGAAGAGCGGCAATTGTCGCCCATCTGCGCGGTCGAATGCGAGCCGGCGGGCTACAGTAACAACGCGTACTCAGCGAATCCGTTGGACGTGACGGATTCGCACTGCATCCGTGCCGCGTCAGGCGGCCCGTCGCGACTCGGCTGCGAACCTGCATCGTCTTGATGCTGTTCAGGAAGTTCGTGCGCATCTTCGTGATGCCGCCGATCACCTCGATGTCCGGAAAACGCGCGAGCATCTCTTCGAGCAGCACCGTCAGCTGGATCTCGGCGAGGCGCCAGCCGATGCACAGATGCTGGCCGTAACCAAACGAAAGATGGCGCGGTCCGTTGCGGGTCACGTTGAACGTGAACGGATCGGACCATTTTTCCTCGTCACGGTTGCCCGACATGTACCACAACGCGAGCTTGTCGCCTTTTTTGATCGTGACGCCGCGCAGCGTGTAGTCCTCGAGCGCCGTGCGGCGCATGTAGATCACGGGATGCACCCAGCGGATGATCTCGTCGACCGCGCCGCCGATCAGCGACGGATCGTCGACGAGCTTTTGCCGTTCCGCCGGGAACTGCGAAAGCGCCAGCGTGCCGCCCGAAATCGAGTTGCGGGTCGTTTCGTTGCCGGCGACGACGAGCAGGATGAACGCGGACAGATAGTCGGCAATGCTCATCGGCTCGCCGCCCACCTGCGTGTTGACGAGCATCGTGATCAGATCGTCGCCTGGATTTTCTTTGCGCGCTGCATAGAGCCCCATCGCGTACACCGCAAGATCCATGAACGCCTGGTTGACGTGTTCGCTGGAGATCGAGATGTCGGGGTCGTCGCAGCCGATGATGACGTTCGACCACTGGAACAGCATGTGCCGATCCTCTTGCGGCACGCCGAACAGCTCCGCGAGCATTTGAATAGGTAGTTCAGCCGCCACACTCGAGACGAATTCGCATTCGATTGCGATCGGCGATTGCATCGAGAATTACGCACGCGCGCTCGCGAATGCGCGGAGTCAACGCGTCGAGGCGCTGGGGAGTGAAACCAGGCGCGACCATTCGACGACGCTGCACGTGTTCCGGCGGATCGATGCCGATCATGCTGCGTCCGCCTTCGAACTGTTGAAAGCGGCTGTCGGTCTGTTGGAGTTGTTCGAGCGGAATGCCGCGCTGATTAGCGATCATTTCGACGCTCGGCAGCGTGATGCCGCCAAGCCGATCGTCGGAGCTGAAGATCTGCGGGAGCTTGGAGATCGCCTGGATGTCGTCGTACTTCGTAATCGACCAGAAGCCGGGGCCACCCCACGGCTCCGGACACCACGCCACGGGTTCTTCGCGCCGGAACTGCGTGAAGATCGCGTGCGGCTTCGCGATGTCCTGAAAGGTTTCGGCGTGCGACAGCGAGATGCGGTCTTGTTGACTGACTGGCATGGAAACCTCGATTTGCGAAGGGAGCGCGGGTGAGCTTTACGGGGCGTCGCTGAACGCGAGTTGCGCGCCGCGAACCACTTCCATGGAACCGTCCCAGATCATCGAGACGGCTACATACAGAATGGTGATGAGGCCGACGTACGCGATCCAGTGATAGCGCTGCAGCCAGCGCGCCAGCACCGTCGCACAGAAACCCATGAACGCGATCGACAGCGTCAGGCCGAAAACGAGAACCCAGGTGTGGTCGCGGGCGATTCCGGCGACGGCGAGAACGTTGTCGAGGGACATCGATATGTCAGCGACGACGATTTGGGTGATGGCTTTGCCGACGGTTTTGGTCGGCTGGGCTTGTCCGGCAGCACCGCCGGGATAGACGCCGGCCGGGCTGAGTTGCATGGTGCGAACCGATTCGAGTTCGCGCCAGAGCTTCCAGCAAACCCACAGCAGGAGAAGTCCGCCGGCCAGCATCAGCCCGACGATCTGCATCAAATGCACGGTCGCGATGGCAAATAGCACCCGGACGAGGGTCGCGGCACAGATGCCGATCATCAGCAGTTGAGCGCGTTGCCGAGCGGGGAAACTCGCGACGGCCATCGCGATGACGATGGCGTTGTCGCCCGCAAGAACGAGGTCGACCAGAATGACCTGGAAAAACGCCGAAAGCTCAGCGGCCCAGGTCACGCGTGACCTCGAGCACTGTGCGTATCACGACCAGTTCTGCCGCGCTGGCGTCGCATCTGACTCCGATCCCCCGGAAATGCCCGATCGAATATCCATATTCCATCGGGTTGGGTCAATAGGTAACACCACCGCTGGCCGGTAGGGAATGACTTACGGCCTGAAGGTCACGTGCAGCAGTACTACTTTCCGGCGAGAGGGGCGACGACTTCCTCTGCAAACTGCTCCACTTGGGCGCGGTCTTGCCCCTGGATCACGACATAACTGATGCCGGTTTCTTCGCGTCGCCGTTGCAGCGACGTCACGTACTTCGGCCGCCGAACCGATCAGGAAGAGCGGACACGCCACAACCTGCGCGGCGGTCATCCCGCGTGCTGGCGCCGACCATCTCGCGCACCGGCTTCGGGTCGTCTGTGATCGTCGTCATGAACACCAGTGCATTGAGCTCGATCTCGTCTGGATTGCGCCCGGAGCTTTCCGCCGCTGCGCGCACCCAACCGATTTTCTGCCGAATCGATTCGGGGGTGATGTCGAGCGCCGTAGCGGCGGTGATGCGTCCTTCGGGGATCTTCGGGTTGATACCAACGATGTCGGCATGGCGCCCCGCCACTGCCAACAGTTTTGCCCCGCCGCCGCCGATCAGCACCTGCGGCGGTGAACCCATCTCGATCTTCATGGGCGCTTCTTTCACACGATAGTGTTTGCCGTCGAACGATGTCCGTTTGTTCGACCACATCGACCGGATGATCGTCAGCGCTTCTTCCAGACGTTCGATGCGCACACTCGGTTTGTCGTATTGCATGCCGGCCCATTCGTAATCGTCGATCATCCAGCCGGCGCCGATGCCGAACTCGTGCCTGCCACCCGACATTGCCTGCAACGTGGCCGCCTGGCGCGCATAGATCACCGGGTGTCGATAGTCGATGCCGTACACCAGCGCACCGACGCGCAGCATCTTCGTCACCGCGGCAATTCCCCCGAGCATCGTCGTTGGGTCCCACTGCGTGGCCGAAAAGTGATCGGGCACCAATAGCGATGAATAGCCGAGCGCCTCGATGCGCCGCGCGCTTTCGGCCCATTCGCCCACCGGCAGGCTCGACAGCTGAACTCCGAATCGAAACGGACGCACTGGCATGGCTGTCAGACGCTCGGGCCGCTTGCGCCGTCGGGAATCCAACTGCCGTGGAACCCATACGGCACGCGCGTCGGCAGATGCACCGTCGCAATCGGCGCTGCGGAAAGATCCTGCGCGTTCAGCACGATCAACTCGCTCTTGCGGCTCGCTTCGTCGTACACGAAAGTCATCAGGTAACCGTCGTCCTCCGCCTTCGCGCCTTCGCGCGCGACGAAGTACGGCTCTGCGCCGTGTCGTCCCGCGCCGAATTCGTACGATGAGGACGCACCCGTCTGCAGGTCGTGTTTGAGAATGGACGGGAATCCGTTGCCCGCGACCGCCACGCTGTAACCGTAACGATAGGGTTTCGCGGACAAGCTCGGGTTGAAGCGCGGAAACTCCTGTGCGCGGTCGTCGATGCGTTGCTCGTTCACCCGACGCGTTTTCGGATCGATGGTCCAGCGATCGAGCGTTGCGAGGCTGTCGCCGAACGGACCGGTGACGTCTTGATCGAACATTCGTTGATAGCGGCACACATCGATGACCACGCGGCCTTCGGCGTCCTCGAACGCATTCATCGGATGGAATACGTAGCACGCGCCGACTTCGACCCAGATGATGTCCTTCGCCTCACCGTTGCGCGGCAGCAGGCCGACCCGCGGCTGATAGTCGTTGTTCCACGCAAACGGGAAATTCATGCCCTTCATCGCCAGTTCGATATTGATCGTCACCGGCAAGTCGTACACGACGACATAGTTCGGCGTTAGGCTCACGTCGTGCACCATCGTCATGCCGGGCACAGGAATGTTCACCGTCCGCACGACGCGACCGTTCTTGCCGACGTGTACGTACTGCAGATGGTCCGCCCAATCCGGGCCAGTGATAGCAGACCGCGTGCAGATCGCCGGTATCGGGGTCGACCTTCGGGTGCGCGGTGAACGTGCGGTCCTTCAGTGTTCCGAAGAACGCGTTGACGCCGATCGTGTCGAGTTCGTCCGACAACTCCACGGGCGGTGAGCCGGCTTCCACCAGCGCCCAGGTTCTTCCGGCGTGCCCGATCACGTGCGTGTTGTTCGCGCCGGCGAGTTCGCGTCCGCCGACGTCTTCACCCAACGCTTCGACCACTGCGGCACTGCGTACCCAGCGGTTTCGATACCACTGCGCTCGCCCGTCGACAACCGCACGCCGTGCACCATGCCCGCGCCGGTGAACCAGTGGTGTTTCGCGGGGTCGACCTGACCCATCGGATTCGGACCGTTACGCAGATAGCGGCCGTTGAGTTCGCGCGGAATCGCGCCGGTGACGCGCAGATCGGTCGTGGTGATTTCCTCTGCGACCGGCGCGAAGTTGTCTTTCAGATAACGGTTCGCGTTCATTGGACGGACCTCGTGGTTGCGAGCGATCGGTATGATGGCAAAGATCGGCCGACCTTACGATGGCTCCAGAAAGGCGTCGAGCGACGGGTTTGAAGCCACCACGTTGGCGCGCGGCTAAGTTGATCCGTTAGGCTACGCGCTCAACGGTGCGCGACGAGGTCGCAATCGCGCTCGGCGCACGCCGCGGGTTCGCCGGAGTGCTGCAACAGCGGTTCCAGATCGGGCAGCAGAGAACCGAGCACGCGCACCGGCAGGCTGCTGGTGAACTGGTAGTTCGCCGCGTCCGCGCCGGGCACGAACGCGGTGACGTTGCCGAAGAAACGGCCGTCGATCATGAACACGAACGTGGCGGCGCGATTGACCACGCGCGACTCGATCAACCGTCCCCGTCCCGCGAACATCTTGCTGCGGTGATCGCCGGTGCCGGTTTTTCCTGCCAACGACGTGCTCCACGCCGTTCGCCTTCATCTCGACTTCAACGCGATTGCAGTGCCGCCATCGACGACCTTCGTCAACGCGGAACGCACCACGGCAGCGATCTCCGGCGACAACACCCGCTCACCTCGGCTCGGCGCGCGTGCAGACGAGTTTCATAAGGGGTGTTCGCCGCGAAGTGCAGATCGTCGATCAACACCGCAGGGTAACGGACACCGTCGTTCGCGATGATGCCCATCAATTCGGCCAACGCGCCCGGGACGATCACCCGATGCGCCAAGCGCCGTTGCAAGCGACGGCGTAAGCGACGCGAACGGATAGCCGACGCGCTGCCAGCGATCGTGTATCTCGAGGAATGCATCGATTTCGAACAACTGCGCGATGCGCCGATCCTGGCCGCCGCGTCGACTGCTCTTCAGCAGCCACGCGTACACACTCTGACGCGCCTCAGCGCTGGCGTTTACCACTTCCGAAAGCGTCGCGTTCGGATGCGTCTCGAGATAGGTGAGCACCCACAACTCCAGCGGGTGCACACGCGCGAGATAGCCGCGATCGTTCAGCGAGAATCGGTCGGCCGAGTACTTGTCGTATAGAGCGGAGACGTCTTCGTACCGTCATCGGTTGCGAGCGCGAATGCTCCGCGAGAAAGGCAGCGAGCACGCGCGGCGGCGCATCGGGGCGCACCGAACGCACCATTGTTGCCACTTTCCGCGGCGCCACACGGTCGCCTTCCAGCGCGAGTTCGAGCGCGGCATCGCGCGACTGACCCGCATATTTCTTGTAGAACCGGTAAACGAACTGGCGGCCTTCGCTGTCTGCAAATCTCGCGAGATAGGCGGCCCTCTCGGGATGCTTCGGATCGTCGAGCAACGTCGCCGCCACCGACGGCGCGCGATACGTGAGGTGATCGGTGATCTCGCGCATCAGCCGCACGAACACGAGGTTCACGGAGTTCTGCAGCGCGTGTTCGACGGTGAGGATGCGATCGTTGTCGTTGCGATCGAAGTTCGAGAACGTCTGCGCGCCGCTGCCGGTGAAGAAAGTCTGATACGGACTCGCCGAGTAACGCCGCTGCATCGCCGCTTCGAGTGTGGCGGTCAGACTCGCGCCGGGATTCTCGAGTAGATAGGAAACTACCCACGCCGACAGTCGATCTTTCTCCGGTACATCCAATGCACGCAATTGCGCCGGACTCATGCCGACAAAGCGTGCGTGCGCTTCGCCAACCAATTCGAGATACGTCACCAGCGTGCGCAGCTTCGCGGTTGAGCCGAGGTCGATGCGTGCGCCGGTGTTGATGTCGAACGGCTGCTCGAGGCTATCGGTGTTGATGCGCAGCAGGTTGCCGCGCGGCGTACGCTCATACAGCGTGAAGCTGTAAATCACTTTTGCCGGATCGCTCGAACCCAGCAGACGGTCGCCGATGAGCCCGAGTTTCTGCAGTGTCGCCGGATCCTTGAGGCTCGACAGCCGCGCGTTGATGGCGCCCTGAATCGGCGCATCGATCGTGGTGCGCGCGTCGAGGTCGTAGCGATCGAGCGCGTAGAGACCGTCGACGTTCAGCAGGTTCGCAAGCCGGCCGCGCGCCAGGTTGATGTCCTTCTGGTCGACATAGTGGGTCGCCGACGCCTGTCGTTCTTCATGATGACCGAATGTAGAGAGGCGTTGCTCCAAGGCCGAGTCGCGCAGCGCGGGCGATATCACGCCCGCACCCGCCAGCACCCGCACGTAGCTGTCGGTCAGCGTTTCGAGGTCGGCCGGACTCTGGCCGAGATAGTAGGTGGGCCGGCGCGCCGCAACGATGAGACTCAGCGCCTGCTTGAACGCCGCGGCGCCGCCTTCAGGATCGGAGTCGGCGGCGATCAGCTTGCGATTCACCGCGTCGAAGTTCTCGCCGTACCAGGCCTGCAGGCCGTCGCCGAGCCCGATGATTTCGCCCTGTTCCGACCGACCCGCCAACGGCAGCGAGTTGATGTAGTCGAGCACCAGCTGGCGGCGTGCCTGCTCGTTGTTGATACCGCCGCCGTAAATACGAACGCTGGCGGACGCCATCTGACGCAGCTTTTCGCCAATCGTTTCCGTGCGGCCGCCTGGCGAGTGTCTGAATTTCTCGAGTTGAGTCGCGAGAGTACTGCCGCCGATCACCGGATCATCGATTCCGGCATAGCTCATGAGACGCAGACCGGCCGCCTTCGACAGCCGCTCCCAATCCATTAC
Source organism: uncultured Gammaproteobacteria bacterium (assembly GCA_963822125.1). Classification (GTDB taxonomy): domain Bacteria; phylum Pseudomonadota; class Gammaproteobacteria; order Pseudomonadales; family Azotimanducaceae; genus DATJGR01. The sequence goes on from CAWGGQ010000007.1 coordinate 122,280, forward strand.
AGGGTTGCGCGTCCAGCGGCCGTCGAGCAGTTCGCGGTCCTCGACAAACAGCAAGCTCGCCACCACCAGCGGCGGGATTGCCTCGAAGCGGTCGTAGGTGAAATGCGGATAACGCGCGCTGTAGATCATGCGGCCGCCACCGTCGTACAGCGTCAGGCCCGCCCGCGCCTTCTCCGGGTAGATGACGTCGAGTCCGCGGTCGCTCAGCGCGCGCATCTGCGCAGACGGCCGCGCCTGGCTCACCACGTCGAAGCCGCCCGCGCGCAACCGCGCGATGTCTGCGGGCAGATCGGCATAGCCAAGACGCAGGTCGTAAGGTCCACGATCGGGTGTGATCGGCGTCGGGTCCGCGCCGGGTTCCACCTGAAATCCCAGCGGCTCGGCCACACGCGACCACAGCTCCGCCTGCAACGGCGAATAGCGCAGTTCGTGCGAGACGATGATGAGCAAACCGATGATCGCGATCGGTCTGAACAGCTGGCGATCGGTGAAACGCGGACCGCGCGGGGCATTGCCGCGGATCGGCGTCGCTTGGGGATCTTCGAACCCGACGTTCGTCGGCACAGGTACGTCGGCGTGAACGAATCGCGGCGCGAGAATGAGCGGGAAGAGATCGCGCGCAGCATCGCCGTCCCGCCGCGACGGGAGCGCGGGCGCCGTCCGATCAATGTCTCGGGCGAGCGCGCTCATCGGTCAATCCAGCACATCTATTGCCGTCCCCACGGCCCCGGTACCACTAACGACCCTTGGCCATTCTCCATGGTTCGCGGTACCCGATTGTCGTGAATGTGTAGGCGATCAGGCGACCCTCAGCACTTCGACAAATCGGGGCGACGGATGATGGATTCAATCACGACCTCGGAACCAGCTGCGCTTCCGCGAATTCACGGATGTGCTTGTAATCGGCCTTCCCGTTCGGAGCACGCGCCAGATCCGGCTTGGCGAGAATTCGTTTCGGCACCTTATAGGCCGCGATGCGGGTACGAACGAAATCCCGTAGTTCGATTTCGTCGAGCATTGTCCCGGGCTCCAGCTGCACGACCGCGGTGATGGACTGCCCCCATTTCGCGTCCGCAATTCCGACGACCAGAGCATCTGCGACCGAGGCGTGGGCCTTCAGTGCCTCCTCGACTTCCTCCGGATAGACCTTTTCGCCGGCGGTATTGATGCAGTTGCTACCGCGCCCGAGCAGCGTCAACGTGCCGTCCGGCTCCACGCGCACCCAGTCGCCGGGGATCGAGTAGCGCACCCCGCCGATCACGGGGAACGTCTTGGCCGTCTTCGCCTCATCCTTGTAGTAGCCCACCGGCAACGGCCCGCTCACCGCCACCATGCCGGATTCGCCGGAGCCGGCGCGAACTTCCCGATGATCTTCGGTGAACACTTTGCAGGTGGGACCCAGCGAGAAGCGCGCCACGTCGACGGCCTGGTCGCGGGTCATTACCGAACTGCCGAGGCCAAGCGCCTCCGACGAGGCAAAACCATCGACCAGGGTCAGGTGCCGGATTGTGGCGCAGCAACCCAGCTTTGATTTCGCGCGTCCACATTACGCCGGACGAACTGATGAAACGCAGCGACGAGATATCGGGTTTCACCTTCGTGGCGTCCAACGCCTCCACGAGGGGGCGCGCAAAAGCATCACCGACGATGGTGGCAGCAGTAACCTTGTGACGCTCGATCGCAGCCAACGCCTCGTTGGCGTCGAAGCTGCGCGCCGGCAAGGTGACACAGGTACCGCCATGTGTCATGGCAGAAACGGACGAGAGCAGCCCCGTGCCGTGCATCATCGGCGGCAGCGGCAGGTTCACCGGCGGCGCTTCGAGTTTCAAACGTTCGATGTACGCCGCCAGATCCGGCGACGGCGGCACGCCGATGCGCGGATTCCCACCGGCACCGGTGCCGCGCCACAAATCGTCGTGACGCCACATCACTCCCTTAGGCATCCCGGTCGTTCCGCCGGTATATAGGAACAGCATGTCGTCGCCGGAGCGCTCGATGCCGAGCGGCGCGCCGCTACCGACACCGGCCCACAATTCGTACTCGACGACGTCGTCGGCGCCGGGATGTCCGTCGGCGATCTCCACCCAGTGTTGAACCTTCGGAAGCTGTGCGCGGATCGCCGCCACACGCGGCGCGAATTCCGCGGTGAACAACACGACCGTCGCGTCGGCGTTGTCGAGCAGATAAACGAGCTCGTGGTCGACGTACCGATAGTTGACGTTTACGTGTGTCAGCCGCGCCTTGAAGGCTGCCGCGATGCCTTCGCTGTACTCCGCGCGATTGCGCATATAGAACGCGATCTTCTCGCCCGGCCGAGTTCGCTCGTGCAGCGCCCGGGCCAGGTTGTTGGTGCGGCGCGTGAAATCGCGCCATCGCACCACGTGATCGGCATGCACCAATGCGATTCGAGCCGGATCCACGATCGTGTCGACGGCATCGAGAATGTCGCCGTAATTCCAACCCTTTGTTGAGTTCGAGACCGACATGCTTCCCCCTTTGCGCAGTCGTCGCGACGATAGCACAGCCGCTATCCGATCAGACTTAGGCGATCCGAGTGGGTTACGCTGTCGGCCCGCTCTCTGTCTACCGACTCGATGACCGAAGAAAAGCTGCCGACATTTGCCGATTTCGACCTGATTCCGCAGGTGCTTGCCGCCGTTCGCGAGGTCGGTTACGAGACTCCGACGCCGATACAGATCCCCACCATTCCACACCTGTTGGCGGGTCGCGACGTGGTCGGACAGGCGCAGACCGGCACCGGAAAGACCGCGGCATTCGCGCTGCCGCTGCTGTCGCGGCTCGACCTGAAGCGCGTCGATCCGCAGATTCTCGTGCTGACGCCGACGCGCGAACTGGCCATTCAGGTCGCGGAAGCATTTCAGTCGTACGCGAGCCACCTGCGCGGTTTTCAGGTGTTGCCGGTATACGGCGGCCAGGATTACGCCGTGCAGTTGCGACAGTTGAAGCGCGGCGTGCACGTGATCGTCGGCACCCCCGGCCGACTGATGGACCACATGCGCCGCGGCACGCTGAAGCTGACCGGATTGAGCACTGTCGTGCTGGACGAAGCCGACGAGATGCTGCGGATGGGATTCATCGAAGACGTCGAATGGATTCTCAGCCAGACACCACCGACACGCCAGGTGGCGCTGTTCTCCGCGACCATGCCCACGGCGATCCGCCGTATCGCAGAGCAGTACTTGCGCGATCCCGCGGAAATCACCATCAAGTTGCGCACGACCACCGCCGAGACGATCCGTCAGCGCTACTGGATCGTCACCGGTGTGCACAAGCTGGACGCACTCACGCGCCTGCTCGAAACCGAACCGTTCGACGGCGTGCTGGTATTCGTGCGCACACGCATCGCAGCGGTGGAACTCGCTGAACGATTGCAGGCGCGCGGTTACGCGACATCGGCGCTCAACGGCGACATGCCGCAGAAGCAGCGCGAGCTGACGATCACTCGCCTGAAGGCGGGCAAGCTCGACATTCTCGTCGCCACGGACGTGGCTGCGCGCGGGCTCGACGTGGAACGCATCAGCCACGTCATCAACTTCGACATTCCGAACGACACCGAAGCCTACGTTCACCGCATCGGTCGCACCGGCCGTGCGGGCCGCAGCGGCGAAGCAATTCTGTTCGTGGCGCCGCGCGAACGGCATCTGCTGCGCGCAATCGAGAAGGCCACGCGCCAGCAGATCGAACCGATGGAGTTGCCTTCGGCCGAAGCGGTGAACGACAAACGCATCGCCAAGTTCACGCAGAGCATCACCGACACACTCGCAACCCGCGACCTCGGCTTCTTCCGCGAAATCGTCGTGCGCTATCAGCAGCAGCACGACGCCGATCCGATCGACATCGCGGCAGCGCTCGCACAATTGGCCCAAGGCGACAAACCGCTGCTCGTGAAGGACGTGATCACGCTCGACAAGCGTCCGTCGCGCGACGATGCGCCTTCCGACCGCAAGCGCCCCGATAAGGCACCAAAGGGGCCGCGAGCCCCTGCGCAGCGGCCCACCAGCGTCGGTTTGGAGATGTATCGGGTCGAAGTCGGACATTCGAACGGAGTGCAGCCGGGTAACCTCGTTGGCGCAATTACCAATGAGGCCGGGCTGGCAAGTTCGAACATCGGCCGTATCGAGATCTACGATGACTACAGCACCGTCGAATTGCCCGAAGGAATGCCGAAAGAGGTGTTCCGGTTGCTGAAGAAGGTCTGGGTTTCCGGCCGTCAACTCGAAATCAGCCGGATGGGCACGGCACCGCCGCCGAGCCCGGTCAAAAAACGAGGAGCCGCTCCGCGCAAGTCGAACGCCGACAACAGACCCAACAGCAAGCCGCGCAAGCCGACGAAAAAGACGTAGCCGCGCGCAACCCAAGCGCAGACAGATCGCTTGCCTATGCACCACGAGCCGCGCAAGATTGCGCATCGCTCGAGTGTCCTGCGCGTTGCAAGGAGGAAAGACATGAGTGTCGTATCGAAGTTGGTCCATCGCGGGATGGGCAGGTAAACGATAAGGCTGGCGCCCATTTCCTCCGTAGAGCGCCTCTGTAGAGCGCCTCTTTCGAGCTCCCCTTCTCACCCTTCCCATTCTGCTTCGTCATTCAACGGGTCATCCGCTGTTGCGGGTTACCTACGACATAGCACTTGCCGACCTTCGACGTCGGGTTTGATGAAGGGTTATCGATGACTAAGCAATACACGCTTCCCGGCCTCGGCTGGAGAGCATTCTTCCAACAGCAGCTCTCGATCGACGAGGTCGAGCAGGCGCGCCCCGCTCGGGTGCTGACGGTTCAACGCAGCGGCATCACGGTGGGCGATACACAAGGCGAACGGCACATCGCGCTCGCCAGCAAATGGTTCGCGCTACCGGCGGAACAACGTCCGGCGATCGGCGATTGGGTACTGCTCAGCGAACAGGGCGACGCCGTAACGCGCGTGCTCGATCGCTGCAGCGTCTTCACGCGCGTGACAGCCGGCGTGAAAACCGATTTGCAGGTGATCGCCGCAAACGTCGATACGCTGTTCGTCGTGACGTCGTGCAACGAGGAGTTCAACGCCTCGCGCCTCGAACGTTATCTCGCGCTGGCCATCGAGGCGCACGTCGACGCGGTAGTAGTGCTGACGAAAGCCGACTTGTGCGACACTGCCGACGAGTACGTTCGGTGCCGTTCGCGGCGTACACAAGAACGTTGCGATCGAATGCGTGAACGCCACGGATCCGACGGCGATCGACGGCGTGCGTGCCTGGTGCCTTCCGGGCCAGACTGTCGCGCTCATCGGCTCGTCCGGTGTCGGGAAGTCGTCGCTGCTCAACAGCCTCGCAGGTGAACAGAAGCAGGTGACTGGCGGAATCCGCGAATCCGATTCCAGCGGGCGACACACGACGTCGCACCGATCACTGCATCTGCTGCCGAATGGTTCATTGCTGCTCGATTCGCCGGGCATGCGCGAACTGAAGATGGTCGACGCAGAGCAGGGCGTTACGGAGATGTTCGCCGACGTCGGTGATCTCGCGTTGCAATGCAAATTCAGCAACTGCGGCCACGAAGACGAACCCGGTTGCGCGGTGCAGGCGGCGATTGCGTCGGGTGTGCTCGACGAACGGCGGCTGCACAACTACCGCAAACTGCTGCGCGAACAGGCGCGCCACACCGACTCGATTGCGGTACAGCGGCACCGCAATCGGCAGTTCGCCAAACACGTGAAACGCGTGGTCGCGGAGAAAGACAAACGACGCTAGCGGTTCAGCGCTTGTGCGGCCGCGATGCGTTGCGCTGCGCGCTCCATGTCGGTGAGGCCTACGCCGCGCTTGCTGAGGTTGTAGCCGGTGATGTTGATGCCGCGCACGAGGTAGCGCTCGACACGGTCGCCGTCCATATCGACGTCGACGATGTTGATGCAGCACGCGTCCTGCTCGACGCTTACCGTGCCCTGCCATGGCAGGTTCATCATGTGGTTGAGCAGCAGGCGATTGACGCCGCCATGAGCGACGAGCAGCAACGTGCGCCAGCTGCGATCGTTCACCAGGGCGGTAAATGCCGGGCACCACACGACGCTCGAAGTCGGCGAACCGTTCGCCGCCCAGGAAACGCGAGTCGGGGTGCGCCGCGTCGGCCCATGGATTGGCGACGTGACGAATCCAGGCCTGCATATCGGTGATGTCGTCGAAGCTGTCGCCGCCGTGAATCTCTTCGAGCTCCGGCACGATCTCGAGTTGGGGTGCTTTGCGGCTGGCGAGAATGAAGCCGGCGGTTGCGCGCGTGCGCGGCAATCCGGAACACACCGCACGATCGAAATCCACGTCGGCCAGCACTTCGCTCTGACGGCGCGCCTGATCTTCGCCGTTGGGAGTCAATCCGACGATGCGCGTATCGGCAACAGGTGTGCCGTCTTCGCGCAGATACGCCGCTTCGGCATGTCGCAGCAGGTAGATCCGACGGCGATCAGGTTCTTGAAACATCTACGAGCGTCGCTGCATCACGATCACCTCGTATCGGCCTTTCGGTCCGATGAACGACGAGGCGAGCCACGACGTGATACTGACGACGAGCGCACCGAACAGCGCGGCGCCGAACCCGCTCAACTTGAACCCGTCGAGCATCGCCGCCACGAGTCCGAACATCGCTGCGTTCACGACCAGAATGAACAGACCGAGTGTGATCAGCGTGAACGGCAGCGTGATCAACAGCACGATCGGCCGCAACAGTGCGTTCACGATGCCGAGCCACAGTGCCGCAAACACCAACGTCCAACCACTTTTGATGTCGACGCCCGGCACCAGCTGCGAAGCAAGCCATAGACCGAATGCGGAAATCGCCAGACGCAGTAGAAATCCGTTCATGTAACTTCGCTCGCCTCAGCGCTGCCGAACGAGTCGCTCGCTCGGAAGCGTCGCGGGCATGAGAGGTCGCTCGGACGCATCGACCAGACTCGTGCGCAGATTGCTGATGAGGTGCTCTTCCGCATACTCCTGCGTATCGAGCGCGAGACGCTCCTGCGCGAGCTGCAGTTCGTGGATCACGTACATCACGATGATCGACAACGTCAGCGCGGTGAACGTCGAGTTGAACGACACACCCAGACCGCCGGTCAGTGCGCCGGGGTTGTTGCTGCTCAACGCGAACTGCGCGCTCTGCAACGCTTCACCGAGACCGCGCACCGTTCCGACGAAGCCGATCGCCGGGATCGACCACGCGCCGAAGCGGACCATCGCGAGCTCCGAGTCCATACGTGCCGCTTCGATTTCGACGACCTGATGCACCGTGGTCGCGGCGTCCTGAACGTTCTGCGTCGCGCCGAAACGCTTCAGTGCCGATCTCAATACGCGCGGCACCACGGATTCGCTCAAGCCCGGTGGAATCTGATCGAGTTGCCGGATGTGATCGCGCACGTCGTCGGGCAACACGCACGAACCCGGCGGCATCTGCATCAGATCCTGATCGAGCAGCTTGCGGAAACGCGACACCTTATAACCCTGGCGCGCCGCCAACAGCAGCGACCACAGGCACATGATGATGGCGGCTTCCGGCTCCGGTTCCTGAATGATCACCAGAATGGAGCGTTTGCCCTGGTAGCTTGGGTCGGCGTTCACGAGGCTCTGTTGTTCCGCCATGAAATGCTCCGCTGCCGGACGCACATAGATGGCATACGTGGCTTGCACGATCAGGGTGATGATCAACAACAGGCCGACGTTGAAGATCCGGTCGAACGTCTTGTTCGTTTCAAGGTTCGCGAGGAAGCTCAAACCGGCCATAACCAAACTCCACTACTGGCCGGATTCTGCGGCGTTGTCCCAACGGTGTCCATGAGGTCGGTCTCGCAGTCGGACGTGTCTTTCGAAGGCGTACAAAAAGGGCACAAAGCGCTCCTCGTCTCGCGCGCGGTGCAGTATAGAGTCGCGCGATGGCAAAGATCTCACACGTGCTTCCCGACGACTGGCTCGCAACCTACATCCGCAACTACGTGGTCGACACGCTCGCTCCGTCGGAGCGCATGCAGTTTCGAATGGCCTGCGGCCGCGGCGCCGAAGCCGTGGCGGAGTGGGCCGATTCGACGTTGCCGAAGTACACGTCTGTATGGCGACGATTGAAGAGCGCCCAGCGCCAACGCCGCTTCCGCGCGGTTCCGAGCACGGAAAAATGGATGACCGACTGGAAGGCCGCGGAACGTACGCTCGGCAAGCACATCACGGCAACGCTGCGCCGCAACCGCGCCACGCTCGGCCAATCTACGGCTGCGACACCCGCCGAAATGCTGACGGCCGCGCTTGCAGCTTTCGAAGCGTCGTTACCCGAGGCACGCACGTGATACCGCGAGCGGTCGGCGACGATGCCGCGCATCCGCCGCGCAGCGCCGAACGCAGCCCTACTGCGAAACACTGAACCCGATCTTGCGTTTCGGTCTTGCCTTCGCCCGCCAGGTAACGCGTAAGAAACTCCGCTGAATAGTCGAGTTCCTCGACAGGCACCTCGGGGTGCAGTCCCGGGATTAGCGTGCATACGTTTGTCACTGGACGCCATCCGGTCGAACAGATCGAGATATTGCGCGCGCGTGAACAGTTCGTCCTCGAGCTGCATCAGGAACAGCACGGGGCACTCTATCGCCGCGGCGGCATCGCAGAATCTGTTGGCGATAGCGCTCGGTTGGAGCAACGATGCCCATCAAACCGAGCACGGCAACCTGAATACGCCGCTCTGCGGCAACCAGCGGCGCTCCGAAAATCGTACCCATCGACAGCCCCCAATACCCAACGGGACCGGTGCCGACGTCGGGAAGACCTTGAACCGCATCGAGCGCGGTGCGCCAATCGCCGAGCATGTCGTCGACGCACGCATCGCGTTGCCACTCCACCGCAAACGCTCCGCGCGCGCCGTCGCCGACGCGACGTTTGCCGTGCACGGGGCCGTCGATCGACAGCGCAGAGAATCCGGATTCCGAGACCAGCTTGCGCGCAACGTAGGGAATCGGCGACTGATGACGATCGCCGGACGCACCGTGCCCGAACAGCACCAACGGTTTTCCGGGCGACCGCGCTTCATCCGTCCAAAGCACACCGGTCACCATCCGATCGCCGCGAGGCAGCTCGAATTCGCGTTGCAGCACGCCGTTACGCCGTTCTTCCTCCAACCACCGCAACCCGCTCACGAACCCTCCTGCACCGGCAACAGGCGCCATATATAGACGAAATGCCACGATACGCCGGCGAGCACGAACAGATGAAACAGTTCGTGCGGACCGACGATGCCGGGAATCGGCACCGGCCAACGCGCAAACTCGAGCACCGCTCCGGCGGTATACGCAAGCGCGCCCCAAACGAGCGGAGCGAGGGGCGGCCAACCATACGATCGTCGCAGCGAGAACAACGAAACGATTCCGACCCAACCGAGCCCCAGGTAAAGGGTCAGCCCCACCCACTCCGGAATGTGGTCGAAAAACACCGCCTTGAACACGATGCCGGTAATCGCACACGTCCACACGAAACCCAACACGCCCCAGCGCATCAAGCCGCGAAACTGGATGACGTGGATCGGCGTGTACGTTGCTGCGATCAGGAAGAAGATTCCGGCGTGATCGAGCCGGCGCAACACCGCGCGCGCAACACCGTCGGGTTCGAGCAGATGGAAAACGCCGCTCATCGCGAGTGCGAACACCACGCCGACCACGTACACCGTCAGCGCAATGACGCGCAACGCGTTGCCGCGACCACGTCCGATCAACAGCGCGCCGGCCACAGCGAATACGACGGCACCCGTCAGATGTGTGAGCGAACTGACCGGATCGCTGAATCCGGCGATGGCGATGGTGGCAACCGGCACTATCGAAACTATGAGTCACGACACTGGGCTCGGCAGTCTCGGAAGACTCAGTTGGGTCTCGCCGAAGTCGGCGGCGAACATGTCCCATCCGGCCACGCACAACGCCGCGATGATCGGACCAATCACGAAGCCGGAAAGACCGAACGCAGTGATGCCGCCCAACGTCGACAGCAGAATCAGGTAGTCCGGCATCTTCGTATCGCGCCCGACCAGCACCGGCCGCAGGAAGTTGTCGATGAATCCGATCAGCACACCCATCACCAGCAGCGCGACCGCTTGCATCGTCGCACCGGTTGCAAACAACCATAGAGCGGCCGGCAGCCAGACGAGCGACGTTCCCACTGCGGGAAGCACCGACAGAATCGTCATCACGACACCCCAGAACACCGCGCCCTCGATGCCGACCAGCGCCAACGCGACACCCCCCAACGTGCCCTGAATGATCGCAACGACGACGGTGCCTTTCAGCGTTGCGCGCGACACTTCCGCGAATTTGCGGAACAGACGCCGTTCGCGCTGATCACCGAGCGGAATCACCTGAACCAGCCGCTCCAACAGCGCCACCCCGTCGCGCAGGAAAAAGAACACGAGGTACATCATCAGAAAAACTGCACGGTGATACTCAACGTGTTCTGGCCGATGCTGAGTGCGCGGCTCGCCAGGAACTGGCTCGTGGTCACCGCCGCCGGACGACAGCCATTCGCTGACGTTGTCCGTATCGATGCCGACGCGCGCAGCAGATCGTTGACCATGGGCATCGCTTTCGTCGACCACTGGATCGGTGCGTTCAGGTCGATTTCTCCGCTCGTGACGCGTTGATACAAGCGACAACGTTTCGCGCGTCACGGCGACACCCACGAAGAACAACGGCAGGATGACGATCAACAGAATCGTCAGCAGCACGAAGAACGCGCTCAACGACGCGCGACCGTTCAGCCGCAGCATCAACCGCCGATGCAGCGGATGGAACAGGCTCGCCAGCAGCGCAGCCCAGAACACCGCCTCGAGGAAACCCTGCACGATCCACAGCAAGCCGACCGTTGCGACCAGCAGCAGCGCGACGAAAAACACGTCTTCGAAAGAAAACAGTCGCTTCATCGGGCCTCCGGATCAACGAAACAATTCGCGCGCCTATAGCGTATCGCCGAAACGCTGCGCCACATAGTTCGGTGCGCTCGATCACCTGATCGAGCGTACGTCGGACCCCCTTCGATACGACCCAGACGCGGCTCGAACAACGCAGTCACCTCATCGGCACGCTCCGTGCTGCAATAGGACGCGGCACGCGTAATCAGACCGTTGCGTTCGAACGTCGGCGCTTTATCGAGCAACGCATCGATATTCGCCGACAACCAGTCCAGTGACGTTCCGCCTGCTCGGCCTTGAACATCGAACCCGAGCAGCCCAGGTAGTCGTCGCCCCGAATCGCGTCGTCGAGCGCCAGTCGTTGCGCCAAGGTTGGATCGTTAGCGAAGCCGATCGCCGAAAGCAGCGCATAGCGCAGCACCGGGTCTCGCGTATCTTTCAATCGCGCGGCCAGATCCACCGCAAATTCCGGGTCCGCGTCCTGCGCAGCGATGCGCAACGCCGTATTGACGAGGTTCGGTGTCGAGCTTGTCGCGATGCAGCTGGCCGTCCGCGCCGAAGCCCGTGTAGGCAATCGCCTGCTCCGTCAGTTCGGCCCGCAACTTCGGATCAGCGCGTCGAATGCGAGCAGATTGACCAGCGCAGCCTGCATCAGCCGATCTTCGTCGCTCGTGACGCCGCGTCTGGCGAGATCGCCGAGAACCGGTCCGTACAATTCGCGCATCCGCCCGCGTGACGCTGCGCGGCCGCCATCGTCGAGCATGTTCAGGTCTGCACCCGCGCCAGAACGGAATCGGGCTCATCAACAGATACCGTTCGTCGCTCTTCACGAGTTGCGGCAGCCGAGCGAAGAACGCGGGGAGATTCGCACCGACCCGCCGCAACGCCCGCAACCAGGCTATCCGCAACCGCCAGCCGTTCGCCGGAATCGAGCGCGCTGTTCATCACAGACGTCAGCCGATCGAGACGAGTTTCGTCGAGCCGCCATCGGTAAAATCCGCGCCCGCCGCGGTTCGGCATCAACCAGGTCGGACAGCCCTGACGCCGTCGAGCACCGCGTCCATCGGGGCTGATTCAGTACCACACACTGTTCGCGCACACCATCGACGACGCCGATGCGCATACACACCGGTACGTCCCACTGCTGTTCGCGCTCCGCCTTCGAGCCGACGAGAAGATAGCGTCGTTGCGACAACGTGACGCTGGCCGGGCCTGCTCGCCACAATGCAGCTGCACGTCGACCAACGGAGTCCCCGGCAGTTCCGTAACGTCTTCATGATGCCGCCGAGTTCGGCTGCGACCGGATGACTCCACCAACGACGCAACCAGGTCGCTCATGTCCGCCGAACCGCCGGCGTGCGCATTCAGATGCGCCCTGACCCCGTCGCGAAACGACTTTTCGCCGATGAAGCCTTCGATCATGTTGAGCACGCCCGCGCCTTTCTCGTACGTAATGCCGTCGAAGGCGTTCGTGATGTCGTTGAAGTCACGATCGGTTCGACGGATGCGTCGCGCGCTCGCGAGCCGTCGCCGCTCCATCGCGACAGCGACGCTGCACGGATCTGGGCGTCGGCCTCGCGATAGCTCGGGCGCCATGCTGCACGATCTTGCTCGCCATGAAGGTTGCAAACGCTTCGTTCAGCCACAAGTCGTCCCACCAGCGACATCGTCACCGAGTTGCCGAACCATTGATGCGCGAGTTCGTGCGTGTGCACGTTTGCGAATGTGCGCTGCTGGTACAGCGGCGGCTTCTCGCCGAACAACATCGTGATATTCGCCATAAGTGATGAGTCCCGCGTTCTCCATCGCGCCCATGCTGCGACGGCACCGCCACCAGGTCGAGCTTCGGGAAACGGGTACGGTTGGCCGAAATAGTCGTCGAGTAATGCAACGATTTCGGGCGTGTTCGACAAGCGCAAAGCCGAACTCGGGCCCGGTCCACTCGCGGCGAGTCCGCGCAGCGGCACCGGTGCGTCCGCGGCGTCGCGCAGATTTCCGCCGTCGACGACATCGAGCGGCCCGACCGCAAACGCGAGCAGATACGTCGGCAACGGCGGCGTCTGATGGAACAACACCCGCTTCGTATCGTCAGGTAGCGAATCCGATCTCCGTGATCGGCGTGTTCCCGCAACCGTCGCGGATTTCGGCGCAACGATGCTCAGCGTGAACGGCGTCTTGAAGCGCGGCTCGTCGAAGCCGGGAAACACACCGCGCGCATCGATCGGCTCGAACTGGGTGAACGCATACCAGTCTGCGCCGACCTTCACCCGGAACAGCCCCTCGAGCAGTTCGCTGAAACGAGCCGCGATAGCTGATGTCGAGTTGCGCGGTTTGCGGCTCGATCGGTTGCGCGAGCGGATATCCGCACCACCCCGTCGCGGGTCGCCTGGCGATAGGTCGCGGGCGCGATGCTCGCGCCCAGCATGCAGTTGCACTTTGTCCACGTCGAGGCCGCGGCCATGCATCCAGAATCCGTCCGTCGCCGCATCGAAGCGGATGTCGATTCGCACGCGCCCGGAGAACGTCTCGCGCTCGGGCATCACAGTCAGATCGAGTTGATACGCCAGTGGCGTTACGCCGGCGGGCAATTGCATTTTCGGCGCCGCCGGGCGCGGGGTCTGTTGTCGGCTCCGCAGTCTGCGGGCGAATCGGCGGCTTCAGACGGAGCTGTCGCGGCCGTGGGCGCAGTCGATTGCTGCGCGCGATCTCCGCAACCCGCCGCACCAGCATCGCGCGACCAATGCGACCAGAGCGCGCCGCACCACGATCAATCCTCTTCGGTGATCCGTCGAACCGTATAGCCGCCGGAACGTTCGTCGGCTTCGAGTTCGAGCAGGCCGCGATTCTGCGCTTCCTCCAGCAGATCGCTGAACGACGCAAACCCGTAGTAGCGTTCGTTGAAACCGGGACGGCGGCGGCGCAGCGCCTGTTTGATCATCGAGCCCCAGAGCTTGTCGCCGTGGCCCCGTTCTGCATACAGCGCGTCGGCCGTTTCGAGACGAGGTCGAACGCTTCTTGACGGACGGCGGCCTCTTCTTTCTGTCCACCCTCGTCTTTCGGCGCTGCGTCGTCCTTCTCGCGTCGGCTTTTTCGCTGTCGGCGTCCGCCTGCTTCTTCGCGGGCACGGCGACGGCGTTTGCGACTCGACTCTTCCTGCCGCACCAGATCGTCGTAATAGATGAACTCGTCGCAGTTGCTGATGAGCAGATCGGACGAAGAATTCTTCACGCCGACGCCGATCACCGTTTTGTTGTTTTCACGCAACTTGCTGACCAGCGGCGAGAAGTCGGAGTCGCCGCTGATGATCACGAACGTGTCGACGTGGGACTTCGTGTAGCAGAGGTCGAGCGCGTCGACGACCATGCGGATGTCGGCCGAGTTCTTGCCCGACTGGCGCACATGCGGGATTTCGATGAGCTCGAACGCGGCCTCGTGCATCACCGCCTTGAATTCTTTATAGCGCTCCCAATCGCAGTACGCCTTTTTGACCACGATCGTGCCCTTCAGCAGCAATCGTTCCAGCACGTGGCCGATGTTGAACTTCGCATATTTGGCGTCGCGCACGCCGAGTGCGACGTTTTCGAAATCGCAGAACACTGCGAGATTGCGATCGTCGATATCAATGGCCATCAGGTTCCGTGCCGGAAAGTACAAGGTCGCGCAGTATACTCCACGCCTTCTTCGGCCATGAGGCGCCTCGATGGGCAATCCGGTGTTGATGATCGGCAACAAGAACTATTCGTCGTGGTCGTTGCGCCCTGGATACTGCTCGCGACCAACGGCATCGCGTTCGACGAAATGCGCGTCGCCGCTGTACCAACAGCACAGCAAGGTCGCGATCCAGGCGCACGCGCCGGCCGGCCGGACGCCGTATCGGAAAGTGCCGATCCTTCACGACGGCGCGCTGCAGGTATGGGATTCCCTTGCGATCTGCGAATACGCCGCCGAACGTTGGCCGTCGATAACGGTTGGCCCGCCGATCGCGCACGCGCGCGCTCACGCCCGTTCGATCAGCGCCGAGATGCACTCCGGCTTCCGACACTGCGCGGCGAGATGCCGATGAACTGTCGCCGCAAGCGCGCACCCGTAACGCAAGGCGCGACGCTGCAGGCGGAGATCGACCGCGTCATCGAAATCTGGACGAGCTGTCGGGAAGCGGCTCGTTCGGGTTCGTTTTTATTCGGCGCGTTCGGCATGGCCGACGCCATGTATGCGCCGGTAGTGCTGCGCTTCACCCTCTATCAGGTGGCGCTGCCGGCCGTCGCTCAGGCGTATGTCGATGCGATGCTTGCGTTGCCCTCGATGCAGAAGTGGATCGCCGACGCACTCGAAGAGTCGGACGTGCTCACACAGTTCGAGCGCTAGGCGAGCACTCTTCCGTAGCGCTTGCGCTGCAGATGCGGCGTGCTGCGCGTGTCGGGACGCGTGTCGTATCCGAGCAACGCAACGAGCCGTTCCGTCGCACCCGCGATCGGGCTGACGCGGTGCAGCGAGTGGCGGCCCGCGAAGATCAGCAGCGTACCCGGAGTCATCGGCAGACGCGTTACTGCATCGCTGTCGCCCGCCAGTACGCGGGAAACACCGGCATAGTTCTCGTCGCTCGCGCTGCGCAGTTTCGGCGCCACTTCGAAATCGCCGCCGACGTCGGCGTCGCGTAGTGCCAGCGACACCACGAAATCGGTCTGGTCGTAGTGCCACTGCAGTTCGTCACCATCGCCCATCACCGCGAGATTCAATGCGCCCATCGGATCGGCGTACTGATACAGCGGCGCACGTTCGAGCACCGCGCTGACGAAATCGATTACCGGGCGCCACTCGTACAGTCGCCGCACTGGCGATGTGGCCGGAAACTGGTCGTACGCAACCACGCCCACGCTATAGCGCCGTCGAGTCGCCCGCGGATGATCGGATGACCACTTCGGATCCGGTTCCTCGAGATACGCCGTTCCCTCGCCAACGCTTTTGTACTGTTGCAATGCCAGCGACTCCGCATCGGCAATGCAATGCTCGAGACCACGTGCGGATAGAAACTCGGGCGCCTCGGCAGCGCCGGTTTTCTGCAGCGACGCGCGCAAGGTTGCAACCTGTGCCGCAAGTGCCGCGGATCCCGGTTCGGTGATCGGATAGCGCGTGCGATTGATCAGTTCAGCGACATCGATCATCGCGGCATGCCTCACTCGTTCGTTCTTCGTTCCGTTCTTTCTTCGTTCATGGGTGCGGCGCGCGGACCAACCGCGCACCATCCGATAGATGATCCTGCCAAAGGTACGCAGCGAGCAACGGCTGATCGGAGGTACGCATCGCGTGCGGTTCCATCGACGCGTGGTGAATCAATTCACCGGGTGTGCGGCCGCGCCAGATCCGATCGCCCTGAAGCCATTCGGCGTGGCCCGCGACCACCGCGTAGATCTCGGCCGCCGTATGCGCGTGCTCCGGATAAGTGATGTGCGGCCCGAGCAACAACAAGCCGAGCGCGACCCCGGAGTGATGCATGTGGCCGTGCGGCCCGATCAGTTCGCAGTAGGCATACCCATCGAGGAATTCTGCGCCGGCGTAGTTCGGGTTCTGCCGCCACTGCAGTTCGTTTCGTAACCGTTCGACGCTCGCACACAGCGAGCGCGTTACGCCAGTTCCCAGTTGCAACGCTGCGCTCAAGTGTTTCAGCGCGTGCATCTGCTGCATCGGCTGAACAGTCGCGTCGAGTCGCGCATCGAGCACGTTCGGCGCGAGTCTTCCGAACAGCGACGTGAGCCCGGCGGTCAAATCGCGCCATGCGGATTCCGCATTCGGGACCGTTGTCAATTTCGGCTTTCCCCCTTAACACGGGCGTTTGTTGTGATAACCTTAGCGCCCCGTACTTAGCCACATTCGTTGAAGGACGACGTCTCATGAAAACAAAACTGTTGATGCTCGGCTTGCTGGTCGCCCTTGCTGGTTGCGAGAGCTCGGCCACCAAGAAAGAAATCGCTGACCTCACCGCCCGCGTAACCGCTAACGAGAAAGCCGCAGCCGATGCAATGGCGGCAGCTCGTGCAGCACAAAGCGGCAACGCGCAAGGTATTGCAGCTGCTCAAGCCGCTGCCGACAAAGCAATGGCCGCTGCTCAAGAAGCCAGCGACCGTGCAAAGCGCGTCAGCGAAACCTGCTGCACCCGCAAGTAAGCTGAGTCGTTAGTTCAGCGCAGCAGATTGTTGCGCTGAGATAGCCCTCTAGTCGAGATCGGCCCGGGCATTCCAATGGATGTTCGGGCCATTTCTTCTGCCCGCGTCCAATCGATCGTCACGTTCTTCCCCTCGATCGCCCGGTTGATGATCTGAGTCATCTTCGCCATGTCCGGCTCGCCTTCGAGCGGCGGATGCGCTTCCATCCACAGCACACCGTCATGCCACGCGACCTTCACCGGCGAGTCGATGATGCGCACCTGCATGCCGACCGGCACGGCATCGGCCAGCGCGTGAATGTCGGGCGGGTACAACCGCACGCAACCATGGCTGACACGCTGACCGACACCGAACGGCTTGTTCGTGCCGTGCAGGAAGTAGCCCTTTATCGTCAACTGGATCGCGAGATCGCCTAGCGGATTGTCCGGACCCGGCGGCACCACCGTAGGCAGAATGTCTCCCATCTCTGCATGCTCGACGCGGTGCGCTTTCGTCGGGTACCAGCTCGGATTGTTGATCTTCGCAACGACTTTCGCCGTCGTAGCGGGCGTCTGGAATCCGGTGCGGCCGATGCCGATCGGAAACGTCATCACGGTGCCCATCCCCTTCGGGAAGTAGTACAGGCGATATTCGGGCAGATTGATCACGATGCCTTCACGCGGACCGGGCGGCAGCATGAACTGCGTCGGCAGCACCACGCGTGCACCTTCGCCGGGAATCCACGGATCGACGTCCGGGTTGGCGTGCCGTAACTCTTCGAAGCCGAGGTCGTATTTGATCGCGAGGGTCGAGAAGCGATCCTCGTACGTCACGCTCATCGCCACCGGCTCACCGACCAGCCCATCGTTCGCGTCGGGCAGAATGAATGTCGACGCGGTTGCCTCGACCGCGATCGAACCCAGCAGCACGGCAAGCCACCGCGCACAGCGCAACCGATTCACGGCAAAACTTCCGAACTTCTTCAACGCGACTCCTTCCCTGAAAAATGGGTTTTAAATCGGCACCCTGGCGGCGGCGCGCATACTTACCTCTCCCGGCGCGTTCAACGGGATTTCAGAGCCTGCGTTGCGGCAAGGCATTGAAGAATTTCATCCAGCCCCGGGGCCCATCCAGCGCGCGTTCGCCAGTTCGCCGGCCTTGGTCATATAGAGGGTCGAGCCGTTCGGGTCGGCGACGACGACCCCCGGAATGCCCTTCGCGTCGGGTTACCCCACGCCTTCACGACGTCGAGGTTCCTGTTCCAGTTGCCGATGTCGATTTGACCACCACGTAGCGCTGCCGGATGAGATCGGAAAGCGGCGGCTTGACCATCGTTCGCCGAAAGCTCGCGGCAATCGATGCACCAGTTCGCACCAAAAATCAGTAGCACGTACTTTTTCTCGGCGGCGGCCTGGGTCATGGCGGCACGAATTTCGGCCTGGACGTCGGCCGCCTCGTTGAAGGGCAAGCCCTCCGCGCTCTTCGAGGTCGATGCCTCCACCGGCGCATCGCACGGCGACGCCACCGCCAGGATCATCGCGAGAACTCGGATCATGCCCACCACTGCGGAACCTCTCTGCGCAATCTCGGCACCAGCAACCAGCAGCTCGCCGCAAACAATGTCGATAGTACGACAACCACATCGAATGCGAAGTTGCCTGCGCCGAGAGAGTCGTAAACGTAACCACCCAATCCCTCTGACACCGACGATGCCAGATTCGTTACCGCCATGATCAGCGCGAACACCGTGGCCGCCACTTCGATCGGTACCAGCCGCGCCGCGACGTCGAGCTGAATCAGCATGCCCGTCATGAACGCGGCGCCCGCCACGAACGACACCGCGTAAGCGCCGGGCAGCGTCGTCATGTGCCAATAGATGATGTTCGCGAACATGCCGGCGACGATGGAAACGTGCACGAGGCGTCCGATCCTGAAACGGCGACAGTAGATAGCCGTACGCCACGACTCGCCACTATGCTGCCCGCCGAGAACACCGAGTAAGTGTTGCCGTATGTCTGCTCGTCGAAGTGCAGCACGGTCGTCATGTGCAGATACAGCACCGACACCCACAGCGGATTGAAGCTCCACAAGAACAGAATGCTGCACACGGTCAGCAACCCTGGGCGTGCGAATGCCCCCATGAGTGCGCGCATCGTCTGTCGGCCGCTGAGCCGGTCGAGCGTCGACCGTGTCGTATGCGAACCGATACGCGAGCGCGAAGCTGCCCGCCCAGAGCGCGGCACACAACAGCAACGCCGCCTGCTGACGGTCGACTGTGCTCAGATATCCGCCAACGACACCGGTGAGGAGCATCGCTACGTTCACCGCCGTCCACTGAATCGACTGCAGACGACCGGTAAGGCCAAGCGGCTGACCGGTCTCCACCATCAGCGCATCTACCAGCACGTCGCCGAACGCGATGCCGATCGTCGGCAGCAACAGCCAGGAGAACAACAGCCAATGCGCGCCTGGCCGGCACCGGAAAGAAATACAGCGCGAGAAGGCCCACAGACGCGGAAACACTGGAAATCAACAGGTAATTCCTGCGTCGCGATCCGAACAGCGGCACCGCATCGGACAACAAACCGAACAACACTTTCAGCGACCACGGCAGCGCGAGCAGCGCCATGAACGCAGCGATCGTCGTCGGACTGTCGCCCCAACTCTTCAACAACGAACGAACAGGTTGTGCGATCAAACCCGACGTTGGATCACCAACGCCTTGAATGAAGTACATCGTTGCAAAAAATGCGGCAACCCCGGTGACAAATCTCGAAGAAGAGTTGTCTAATACCCCGCCGTCGTGACCGACCGACATCAGATCGCGTCTTCAATCACGAACGTCGACTGCATCGACCATGGAATACCGGCAATCAGTACCATCTGTACGAGAAGGAGTGCGATACGGTGAAATCACGGGCCTCTGCGTCCAAAGAAGAAAAAGGAGTAATCGTCAGCGATGACGACAAACCTCCCACGCGATCCGCGTCAACGCAATCTCTAAAAATCTCAGTCAGAAACATCACGGCCCGCCCGGCGCCGTACATTCACCGCGACATCGACCCTCGCTTCGACCGCACCAAAATCCGCTCCCGACCTCCGCGCGAAAGCCGTCGCGTCCGCGTGTTCAGACGCGCGCACTATCCGATGGTGACCGACGCCGAATGGACCGACTGGCGCTGGCAGTCGCGCAACCGGATCAAGAATCTCGCGCAACTCGAAAACGCTGCTGGAGCTTTCCGCCGATGAACGCCGCGCGATCGTCGAAGGCGGCTCGATGTTGCCGTTGGGAATCACGCCGTACTACGTGAGCCTGCTCGACCCGACCAACCCGAACAACGCGCTGCGCCGCACCGTCATTCCGGTGACCGGCGAATTCCTGCGCGCGCCGGGTGAGGCCGACGATCCGCTCGGCGAAGACGGCCACAGCCCCGTGCCCGGTCTCGTGCACCGCTATCCCGACCGCGTGCTGTTCCTCGCACTCGACTTCTGCACCACTTATTGCCGCTACTGCACGCGTTCGCGCGTGGTGGGCCACGGCGAACTGGCGCCGTCGGATGCCCGCCTCGAAGCGATGTTCGACTACATCCGCTCGACACCCGCAATCCGCGACGTGCTGATCTCCGGCGGCGACCCGCTGGCGCTCGCCGACGACAAACTCGACTACATCCTCGGCCGGCTGCGCGACATTCCGCACGTCGAGTTCATTCGCATCGGTACGAAAATGCCGGCGGTGCTGCCGCAGCGGATCACGCCGAGCCTGGTGCGCGTGTTGCGCAAACACCATCCGATCTGGATGAGCGTGCACTATCTGCATCCGGACGAATGCACGGTCGAAGCGTTCAACGCGTGCGCGCGGCTTGCCGATGCCGGCATTCCGATCGGCTCGCAGACGGTGCTGCTCAAAGGCGTCAACGACGACGTCGACACGATGAAGGAGCTGATGCAGCGGCTGCTGCTGATGCGCGTGCGGCCGTACTATCTATATCAGTGCGATCCGATCTCCGGATCCGAGCCACTTCCGCACGTCGATACAGACCGGGCTCGACATCATGGAAGGTCTGCGCGGTCACACGACCGGCTACGGCGTGCCGACGTACGTCGTCGATGCACCCGGCGGCGGCGGCAAAATTCCGCTGCAGCCGAAGTACGTCGTCGGCCGGCGACGGCGAAGATCTGATCCTGCGCAACTACGAAGGCAACGAGTACCGCTATCCGGACCCGCTGCACGTCCGGCCACGGATCCGCTGAACGCGGAACTCGCGTAGTGCGCATCGGGCTGACATACGACCTGCGCGCCGAATATCTGGCGCTCGGCTACGGCGAAGAAGAAACCGCCGAGTTCGATCAGCAGGGCACCATCGACGCATTGGCCGACGCAATCGAATCGCTCGGCCACAGCGTCGATCGGATCGGTTCGGCCCGTTCGCTGATCGAGCCGGCTCGCAAAAGGCGATCGCTGGGAACTGGTGTTCAACATCGCCGAAGGGCTGTACGGCTACGGCCGCGAAGCGCAGGTGCCGGCCATCCTCGACGTCTACGGCATCACCTACACCTTTGCCGATCCGTTGGCCGCGTCGGTGTGTCTGCAGAAAGGCTGGTCGAAAATGATCGTGCGCACCGCCGGCGTGCCGACGGCCGACTTCGCGATCATCGAAACTCCGGCCGACATCGATCGCGTCGCGCTCGGCTACCCGATGCTTGCGAAACCGATCGCCGAAGGCACCGGCAAAGGCGTCACGCCGAAATCGGTCGTGCGTTCGAAATCCGACCTGTCGCAGGTGGCCATCGAGTTGCTCGACCGTTATCAGCAACCGGTGCTCGTCGAAACGTTCCTGCCCGGTCGCGAATTCACCGTCGGCATCGTCGGCACCGGCAAGCGCCGCCGCGCGATCGGCTCGATCGAAATCGTGCTGCGCAGCGGCGCGGAACCCGACGTCTACTCGTACGTGAACAAGGAAGAGTGCGAAAAGCTCGTCGACTACCGGCACGTCACCCGCGCCGATCCGCTGGTCGCCGAAGCCGAAAGCATCGCGCTCGACGCGTGGATCGCGCTCGATTGCCGCGACGGCGGCCGCGTCGACATCCGCTGCGACGCGCACGGCAAACCGATGTTCCTCGAGGTCAATCCGCTCGCCGGACTGCACCCGACGCACTCCGATCTGCCGATGATCGCCACCGCGATCGGCATGCCGTACGCGGAATTGATTCGCGCCATCGTCGATTCGGCTGCCACGCGAATTCCCAAGGCGCGCGTCCGCGCCGCCTGATCCGCCGATGAACTCGACCGACCATGAACGATTCTGCTGCTGCACGACGCCGTGTCGCCCACGGCACGGCCCGATGCACAGGACACACTGGTTCAGGCCGCGGCCGTTCGCGAAGCACTGCGCGAACTGGGTCATACGACCCGGACGTGCTTCGCCGTCGAAGACGATCTCGGCGTGCTGAGCAAACGACTGGCGAATCGAAGCCTGATCTCGTCTTCAACCTGGTCGAATCGCTCGCCGGTTCCGACGCCACCGCGGTCGCCGTGCCTGCGATGCTCGACGGACACGGCATTCCTTACACCGGTTCGCGTGCGGCGAGCATCGCGCTGTCGAACGACAAATGCGCCGCGAAGGACTTCATGACGCGACTGCGCTGCCGACGCCGGAATGGGTGACGATCGACAACGCCGTATCGAGCTTTTCGCGCCGATCACTACATCGTGAAGGCGCGCTTCGAACACGCCTCGCGCGATCTCGAAGAAGACGCGATCGTGCGTTGCGACTCGCTCGTCGCTGCACGAGCAGGCGGTACGCGAACGATCGCGCGCCATGGAACGTCCGTGTTTCGCGGAGCGGTTCATCCGCGGCCGCGAGTTCAATCTGTCGCGTGTTGAGCGGTCCGGCCGAGCCTGAAGTGCTGTCGCCGGCCGAGATCGACTTCTCCGCATTCCCACCCGGCAAAGCGCACATGGTCGGCTATCGCGCGAAGTGGGTCGAAGAGTCGTTCGAGTTCGCCAATACACCGCGCCGTTTCGACTTCCCCGCATCGGACGCAAAACTGCTCGCGCATCTCGAACGGCCTCGCACGCGAGACGTTCCAGGCGATGGGATTGTCGGGGTACGCGCGCGTCGACTTCCGTGTCGACGCCGAAGGTCCCTGGATACTGGAGGTGAACACGAACCCGTGCATCTCTCCCGATGCGGGATTCGCGGCCGCACTCGAACACAGCGGCATCCGCTATCGCGACGCGATCGCGCGGATCGTCAGCGCCGCACTCTCGAGTCGTTGATCAGCGCGCGCCGATGGAGGACTTGCGCACGGCGGCATTCGCAATAAAGATGCTGCGCTACCGTTCCGCAGGTGTGGAGTCGTCTGATGGTCCGTATTCCAGAACACCGCAGAGAAGTTGCGTGCAGGCTCTGACACTGCGCACCGAAGTGCAGCGCCGCGACCGCGAGCGCATCGCGGAAATCACGACGGCGACGGAGATGTTCCATCCGCCCGAGATCGCGGTGGCCGTCGAACTGGTCGATGACCGGCTGACGAAGGGCAAGGCGTCCGACTATCTGTTCCTGTTCGTCGACGAAGGCGAGGACACGCTCGGCTACGCGATCTACGGCTTCAACTCGATGACGAAGTCGAGCTGGGACCTGTACTGGATCGCCGTCGATCCCGAATGCCACGGCACCGGCGTCGGCCGCTTGCTGCTGGGCGAAGTCGAATCGCGCGCGCGCGCCGGCGGTTGCACGCATCTCTGGGTCGAAACGGCAGGCCGCGAAAACTACAAGCGCACGCGCGCGTTCTATGTGGCGATGGGCTACACCATCGCCGGCGAACTGAAGGATTTTTATGCACCGGGCGATTCGAAAATCGTGTTCGTGAAAGCGCTATGAGTGAACTCGAAACATTCCGTCAGGACGTCCGCCGCTGGCTCGACGCCAACTGTCCGCCGCGTATGCGCACGCCGATGCCGCAGGACGAAATGCCGGGCGGCGGGCGGCGCGCGCAATACAAGCATCCCGAGACGAAAGTCTGGCTCGACGCGATGGCCGAAAAAGGCTGGACCGTTCCGACGTGGCCGGTGAAATACGGCGGCGCCGGTCTCGACAAAGATCGGAACCAGGTGCTGCAGGAAGAACTGCGCCGCATCAACGCGCGCCCGCCGTTGTTCGGCATGGGCATCAGCATGATCGGCCCGGCGCTGCTCGAGTTCGGTACCGACGAACAGAAAGCCGAACATCTGCCGAAGATCGCGCGCGGCCAGATCTGGTGGTGTCAGGGTTATAGCGAACCGAACGCCGGTTCCGACCTCGCCAGCCTGAAGACGAGCGCCGTGGAGAACGGCGACGAGTACATCATCAACGGCTCGAAAATCTGGACATCCGGCGCCGATCACGCCGACTGGATCTTCTGCCTGGTGCGCACCGATCCGAAAGCACCGAAGCACGACGGCATCACGTTCATCCTGTTCGACATCGATCAGCCCGGTGTAACGGTGAAGCCGATTCTGCTGGTCAGCGGCATGTCGCCGTTCTGCGAAACGTTCTTCGACAACGCCCGCGCGCTGAAGAAGAACGTCGTCGGTGAAGTGAACAAGGGTTGGACCGTGGCGAAGCGCCTGCTGCAATACGAACGCACGTCGATCGGCGGCATCGGCGGCGGCACGCAACAAACGACCAAGCTCGAAGACATCGCGAAGGATTATGTCGGCGTCACCGACGGGCGCATTGCCGACGACGCAACCCGGCAGCGCGTGATCTCGCATCGCATGAACGACCGCAGCTTCGGATTGACGATGCGCCGCTCAATGGAAGAGTCGCAGTCGGGCCGCGCACCGGGCGCCGCGTCATCGATGTTCAAGTACTACGGCACCGAGCAGAACATCCGGCGCTATGAACTGTTGTTGTCGATCATGGGCACACAGGCGGTCGGCTGGAGCGGCGACGCGTTCAGTTCGGACGAACTGACGACCACGCGCGCCTGGTTGCGCTCGAAAGCGAACTCGATCGAAGGCGGCACGTCGGAAGTGCAACTCAACATTCTCGCGAAACGGGTGCTCGGCCTGCCGGACTGACGGCACCGGCACCCGCACGCGCGCACCACTCCAGGAATACACCGATGGCAGAACTCTCCGGCCAGGCCGCGGCGAGTGACGCAGTGCCTGCAGTAACGCGGCGTCAGATCACTGCTGCCGTCATCGGCAACGCGCTCGAGTTCTACGACTTCACCACCTACGCGCTGTTCTCGATACAGATCAGCCGAACGTTCTTCCCGGCGACACACACGCCGTTCGAGAGCCTGATGCTGACGTTGCTGACGTTCGCGATCGGCTTCGTAGGCCGCCCGATCGGCGCCATCGTCATCGGCCGGTTCGGCGATCGCGCCGGAAGAAAACCCGCGATGTTGCTCAGCTTCACGCTGATGGGCATCGGCATTCTCGGCATCGTGCTCACGCCGTCGTACGCGATGATCGGCTCTGCGGCGCCCGCCTTGCTGGTGTTCTTCAGGCTCGTTCAAGGGTTCGCGCTCGGCGGCGAAGTGGGCCCGACCACCGCATTCCTGATCGAGGCCGCGCCACCGCACAAACGTGGCTTGATCGGCGCGTGGCAGAGCGGCAGCCAGGCGGTCGCATCGCTCACGGGCGCCGCGGTGGGACTACTGCTCTCCTACCTGCTCACACCCGAACAACTCGAATCGTTCGGCTGGCGCATTGCGTTCGGCATCGGCGCCATCGTGCTGCCGTTTGGCCTGCTCATGCGCAGACGTCTGCCTGAGACGCTGCACTACGCCGAAGTCCCGAGTGATTTCCATCCGACTGCGCGCGGAATGTTCAGTCACGCGCGACCGATTCTGATCGGGCTCGGCATGATCATGAGTTTCACGACGTCGACCTATGTACTGCTCTACATGACTACGTTCGCGTCCGAGACACTGCACATGTCGACAGCCGCTTCATTCGGCGCGGCAGTCGCCAACGGTTTGCCTGGGGTGGTGTTCGCACTGCTCGGCGGCGCGCTGTCCGATCGGTATGGCCGCAAGCCGGTGATGATCACAGCGCGTGTGTTGTTCCTGCTCGCGATCTATCCGGCCTTCAGTCTGATGGTAGAGAACCGCGACGTGCTGACGCTGATCCTCGCCACCGCCCTGCTCAGCGCACTGAGTTCCACGAGCGTGGGCGTTGCACTCGTGTGCCTCACGGAGTCGTTGCGAAAAGACGTTCGCAGCACCGGCCTCGCCGTCGTGTACGCCATCGGAGTCACCATATTCGGCGGCATCGCGCAGCCGTATGTCACGTGGCTCATCAAAGCCACCGGCAGCCCGCTTGCGCCGGCCTGGTACATGATCGGCGCCGCGGTGGTGGGCATCATCGCAATGTCGTTCATGAAAGAGACGATGCCGACGAAGCTGGCGCGCCCCGTAACACCTCTCGAAATCACCTGAGCCGAGTGCCGGTTGGCAATTGTGGGTCGGTTGAAAGCCAGGCTTTTCCGCCGGCTGCGCCATCGCTAAACTAGAACGCATTCTATATTTTCGAACTGGAGATGCCATGGCAGAGGCCGCCGCGACGCCGAGCTTTGACCCTGATGCACTGCGCGAGAAATACCGTGTGGAGCGCGACAAGCGCCTCCGCAAAGACGGCAACGCGCAGTACCTCGAAGTAGTCAACGAATTCGCGCACTTCCTCGAAGATCCGTACGTGAAGCCGATCGAACGCGCCGCGCTGCACGACGACGTCGAAGTGCTGGTAATCGGCGGCGGCTTCGCGGGGCTGTTGATCGGTGCACGACTGCGTGAGGGCGGCGTGCAAGACATTCGCATCGTGGAAAAAGGTGGCGACTTCGGCGGCACGTGGTACTGGAACCGTTATCCCGGCGCCGCGTGCGACACCGAGGCCTACATCTATCTGCCGCTGCTCGAAGAAACGGGCTACATCCCGACGGAAAAGTACGCGAAGGCGCCGGAAATTCTCGCGCACAGCCGCCGCATCGCAGAGCACTACGACCTGTATCGCAACGTACTGTTCCAGACGCAGATCACCGAATTGCGTTGGGACGAAGCGTCGTCGCGCTGGATCGTATCCACCGATCGCGGCGACCGCTTCAAGGCGCAATACGTCTGCATGGCAAACGGCCCGCTGAACCGCCCGAAACTGCCCGGCGTTCCGGGAGTGAGTTCATTCAAAGGCCATTCGTTCCATACCAGCCGTTGGGACTACGCGTACACGGGCGGCGACAGCTACGGCAACCTCACCGGCTTGAAGGACAAACGCGTCGGCATCATCGGCACCGGCGCAACTGCGGTTCAGTGCGTGCCGCACGTGGGCGCAAGCGCGAAGCAGACGTTCCTGTTTCAACGCACGCCGTCGTCGATCGACGTGCGCGCGAACCGCCCTACCGATCCAGACTGGGCGAAGTCGTTAGAGTCCGGCTGGCAACGCAAGCGCATGGAGAATTTCTCGACGCTGACGAGCGGCGGTTACGCCGAGGAAGATCTCGTCATGGACGGCTGGACCGAAATCATCGGTAAACTGCTGCGCGGCCGCGGCCTCAGCACCGATCCCGAATCGATCATGCGCACGCTCGAGATGGTCGACTTCGAGAAGATGGAACAGGTGCGCGCGCGCGCCGAAGCGATCGTGAACGATCCGCAAACCGCGGAAGCGTTGAAGCCGTACTACCGGCAATTCTGCAAACGGCCGTGTTTTCACGACGAATATCTCGACACCTTCAATCGTCCGAACGTCACACTCGTGCACACCGACGGCAAAGGGATCGAGCGCATCACCGAGAAAGGCATCGTTGCAAACGGCGTGGAGTACGAACTCGACTGCATCATCTTCGCGAGCGGTTTCGAAGTGGGCACGCCGCTCGAACGGCGCGCCGGTTACGAGGTGTACGGCCGCGGCGGTGTCGCGTTGAGCCAGAAGTGGAAGGACGGCGTCTCCACGATGTTCGGCATGCAGACGAACGGCTTCCCGAACTGCTTCATCGTCGGTCTGTCGCAAACCGGCGTATCGGCGAACATCCCGCACGTGCTCGACGTTCAGAGCCGCCACATCGGCTACATCCTGAAACACGCGCACGACCACCAGGTGCGCACGTTCGATGTAACGGAAGCGGCCGAAGCGGAGTGGGTGCAGAAGGTCATCGACGCGTCGGTGATGAGCGTGAAGTTCCTCGAGTCGTGTACGCCCGGCTACTACAACAACGAAGGACAGCCGAACGGACTGCTGATCCGCCGCAACGGTTCGTATGCGCCGGGCATCATGGCGTTCTCGTCGATCCTCGATGCGTGGCGCAACGAAGGGAAACTCGAAGGAATCCAGTTCGAATAGCGGCTGACCAGCGATCAGCCTACTTCACCGGCCCGAGGTATTTATCGAACCAGTCGTTCACTTCCTTCGCGAGCTGGCTGTGCGGGAACGTGAAGTGGCCGGCGTCAAACAGAACGTGGCTGCTTGTCCGCGCCGGGTGTACCGAGCAGATCGAACAGTCGCATTCTGCGACAATCTCGTGGGGCAGCACGCCGTCATAGCGGCCGTTGATCATCAGCACAGGCAGTCGAATGCGCGGCGCGTAGTTGCACTACGTCCATCGTCGGGGCCGCGATCGGAATCGGCCATACCCAAACGCCCGCTGAGAGCGAGAACCGCGGCACGGATGCGCCCTTCCATCACGAGCAGCGGCGGGCGCGATGACGTATGCTCCCGCGCTCGCACCCAGGAATCCGAGCCGTTGCACATCCATGTCGCTTACGGGTCGCCAGGTAGTCGATGGTTCTGTACGCCATCCTGCAGATACTGCTGCGCTCTGACGCCGGTAGCGATCCGCAAACACCCGGGATCGCTCACCGGTCGGTTGCGTGCGCTGATACAGGTTGACCCAGATCGGGATCACCAGAGCGCGACCGCCGCTGACGACGACGTCGGCAATAGCGCAACTGTTCGAGAACGTCACGGTTCGAGCGCGCGCTCCCCCCGGCCGGGAACGCCGAAGAGCACCGGCTGCAGTAGTTCTCGATGCGCACGCGGCAGACACCAGATATACCGACAGAACATCGTCCTTTGCGTACGTGAGCAGGACTTCGTCGGCTAGCCCAGAGATCGGTTTCGGCGAATCGGGTGACTCGTCACGTCGCTCGGCGTGCGAAGCCCGACGGTGAGCTGAAATCGCATCGCCGCGAATGCATCGTCCGACAGCGGCTCGCGCGATTGACCCACGCCTCGTCGAGCGGTCGGGGAATCGGCGCCAGCAGCTCATCCGGGACCGGACCGAAGCTCTTCATGAGGCGCAAGCCGAGATCCGGCGACCGGTCCATCGGTCGACATCGTGACCAGGTCTTTGATACACCTCCCGATAGTCGCTCCACGAGCCCCCCAACGCAGCGGCCTGCTGGTCGATGGAATTCCAGACCCACTCGCGCATGTTGCCGGCGCTGTTCAACGTGCCCCACGGTCCAAGCCCGACGGGACTGGTCGCGCCTCGACGGGACCGTCAGCAAGGAAGCGGCTGGCGGCGGCTACCGAGGGCGCAGTCTCGAACACGGCCTTCATACGGTCCGAAAGCCGCGCGCGTCCAATGATGGATCGTCGGCAGCGACGAGATGCCGAAAGCGGGCGTAAGCGACAGCCTCGTACCAGCTGATGCCGGCGACTGGAAAATCGGCTCGGCTCCTGCGGGATAGGTACTCAACTCCCAATCCGCTGGTCCGGGTCGACCGGTGCGGTCGACGAAGTGCGTGCGAGCAGTCACGGCCAGTCGAGTGGTCGTGCCAGTCATCCCGGAACTGCAGCCCCTCCCAATAGGCGGAATTGTCGTAACCGCCGGCGGTCGACGAACTCCTTGTATTCGCGGTTCGTCACTTCGTATTTCGCGATCGCGAACTCGGGCAGCGGACGCCGATCATAGCCCGCTCGTGTCGTCCGGTAATCCCGTCAGGAACATCGGCACGTCCGTCGCCGGTACCAGCACCATGCCGTCGGGAAGCTTGCCGTCCGCCGCGAGTGCGAAGCGGCACGTCCTGCGACGCCGAAAGCTGGATTTAGGAAGTCGTTCTCTGGCGACTTCACCGTTTTCACGCTCGGACCCGGATTGGCGACGACGAAGTCACCCGTCTGAAATCCCGGCTTCTCCAGACGGATGCGCACCACATCCCTCGGCAGATCGAGCGGTTGCTCGATCGGTGTCTGCCCCGCAACGATCCAACCGTCGGATTCGCATCGTCATATGCCTTGTACGACAGGGTGGCGCCCGCCTCGGCTCGCGAGCGGAATCCCCGGCAGCACGATTTGCTTCCACAGCGCCTGCAATTGCAGGATCGAGATCGTCGCCGACGCTGCCATCAACGGATGTGCGAGCGCGAACGCCGCGCCATATCGATCCTGTTCGACGAGCTGCTCGATTTTCACAAGTTGTTCGGCGCGCGCGATGCGTGTCGCTTCGGCATTTCGCCACGCCACGACGGCCGCGAGACGCGCCGGCCGCCACAACAATCCCGAAGGCTGCAAAGATCCAATACCGTCGTGATCGGCCCGACGCAGCCGAGCACTGGCGCTGCGCGCGTTCGTCGCTTCTCTCTTCGGTGTCGCGCTCGCCGTGTTTTGGCCGACGTGTTCGCTGAATGGCCGCGACCAACCGCTCGCGGTAGCGCGCCTCGTCGAAGCGCGCGCGCACGATGGCCTGGCGAGTGCCGATGGAAAGTCGCAGGCCAGGCGGCAGTTCGACGTCTTCGAGGTAAACCGCGATGACCGGCTTGTCGTTGTCGACGGCAAGTGCAATCTCGCGCCGGCAATTGGGGGACGCCACCGAATGAGCACTGACGAAGAACACGAACACCGCCGATCTCAGGATCGCTTCGGCGAGCTCGTCGTCCCACGCGCGTCCCGGGATGGATGCCCTCGTCGTAGTAGAGGCGCAGACCTTGCGCCGAGAGCGCTTCCATCTCGGCGAACACGGCCTCTGAGTCATCGTGTGAATAGCTGACGAACGCGAAGGGTTCGTCGCCACGGTACGCCGCGACTCGGTATCTGATGGCGCTGTTATGCCATGATGTGCCCCTCCCCGCGAAGCGATTGTGTCATACGCTCCAGTGCCGCGTGCGGCGCTGGACGCTAGATGTCGAGACGTTGGAACCATCGCCCTGGTCGAACGCACTGTCCGTCGGCGCTAGAATGCGACCTCGTCTCTTCGATTCGAGGTCGTCATGTCGATTCGCGAAACCAACCTGGCCGTCTACGGCAATCGCTTCAATGCGTACACGGAACTGCGGCTGCAACGCAATCGCAGTACTCAAATCGCACTGTTGAACGGCGATGTCGTTTCGAACACGAAGACCTCCGACGGCGGCGTCTCCGCGCGCGTGTTCAAGGACGGTGTGTGGGGCTTTGCCTCGCGCCCGCAGATCGACAACGACTCGGTCATCGCAACCGTGGACGAAGCGACACGTAATGCAGCGCTGCTGGCGCGGCACGCTGCGCGGCCGGAGATCGTGCTGCCGCGCACGAAGACGTTCAAAGAGAGCGACTTCGCAACGAAACGTCCACGGCTGACGCAACAGCAGTCGATCGAGTTCCTGCAGGCGATCGACGCGCACATTGCGAAGACCTATCCGGATCTGAAGTCGCGCAGCGTGGCGCGTCTCGACCTCGACATGGAGAAGCACCTCTACACCGCCGATGCGTCCGAGGGTTACTCGAACACGACGCGCTCGTTGATTCAGGTGCGCATGACGACCACCAACGACGCCGGCCAGCCGGTGGAATACAGCAAGACGTTCGGCGGCCGCGGTCAGTTCGAAGACGTGTTCACCGAACCTGATGCGTTGTTTGCGGACATCGCCGAAACGCATCGTCACCTGATGAACAAACGCAAAGCCGTGGCGCCGCGCGCGGGCCTGCACGACGTCGTGCTCGACTCCGATCTCGCCGGCATCCTCGCGCACGAAGCAATCGGTCACACCACGGAGGCGGACATCGTGCAGGAAGGTTCGGTTGCCGGCGATTACATCGGCAAACTCGTAGCAAGCCCACTCATCACGCTGGTCGACTTTGCGAACACGTATCGCGGCGAAACGTTGCCCGTGCCGATCTATGTCGACGACGAAGGCGTAGAGAGCCGCGACACCATCCTCATCGAAAACGGCGTGCTGAAGAACTTCATGCACAACAAGGAGAGTTCCGTGTTGTTCGGCGTACCGCCCACCGGAAACGCGCGCGCGTACACCTTCTCCGACGAACCGCTCATTCGTATGCGCAACACAGCGATTCTGCCGGGCAAAGACAAACTCGACGACATGATCGCGAGCATCGAAGACGGCTACTACCTGCTGCGTCCGTCGAACGGCCAGGCCGACTCCACATCGGAATTCATGTTCGGCGTTACGCTCGGCTACGAGATCAAGAACGGCAAACTGGGCAGCGCCATCACCGATACCACCATCTCCGGCGTTGCGTTCGACATGCTGAAGACGGTGACGATGGTTTCAGACGAATTGAGCTGGACGTGCGCCGGGATGTGCGGCAAGAAAACGCTGATTCCCGTGGGCATGGGCGGACCGTCGATCAAATGCCGCGTGCACCTCGGAGGCGTTTGACATGGTCGACCGCGCCTTTGCCGAGCGAAGCCTCGACGCACTGCTGAAACGCGGCTTCCGCAAAGCTCGCGTTCGACTCGTCGGCAGCGA
The DNA here is from genome assembly GCA_963822125.1 of uncultured Gammaproteobacteria bacterium. Classification (GTDB taxonomy): domain Bacteria; phylum Pseudomonadota; class Gammaproteobacteria; order Pseudomonadales; family Azotimanducaceae; genus DATJGR01. The sequence continues at coordinate 154,997 of CAWGGQ010000007.1, forward strand.
TCAGCACGAACTGCAGGCCGAGTTCGGCCACACCAACTTACTGCGCACCACGCACAACACCGAACTCGGTCTGCTCGGCATCGTCGACGACAAGCAGGGCACGCTGACGCTGAACAACGTATCCGACGACGGCTTGGCCGACGCCGTAGAAAACTTGTGGGCCGTCACTAGCGGATCGCGCGCCGATTCCGCAAACGACATCGCAGAGGCGCAACCGAAGCGCGTCTTCAAGAGTGGTCCCGACGCGCCGGACCTCGACCTGATGTACCAGCGCATCGCCGAAGCGCTCGATCACGCGAAGTCGAACTATCCAACGCTGAAGATGGGTAATGCTTCCATCTCGTTCGCATCGCGTCAGGCGTTGTTCCTGAATTCGAACGGCGTCGACTTCGATACCACGCGTTCCGCGTATCACGCCAACCTGATGTTCACGGCGCGCGACGGCACGGACGTGTCGTCGTTCAACTACACCGGCGTTACGCTGGCCGCGCTGGACAAGCCGCTGGTGTCGCACGCGACCACCGACGCGCTGATGAAGCAGACCACGGAGCAGGTGCGCACGAAGAAGGTGCCGCACAAATTCACCGGCGACATGATCATCACGCCGGATTGCCTCGGCGATTTCCTCGGCTTCCTTCTCGGCAACATCGGCAATCAGCCGCTGATCTCGGGCACCTCTCTATACAAGGACAGTCTCGGCCAACCCGTCGCCGACGCGGCATTGACGCTCCACTCGCGCCCGCGCGATCTCGTTGGCGGATACTTCGTCACCGGCGACGGATACGAAGCGCAGAATGCAACCGTGGTCGAAGAAGGTGTGTTGCGCAGTTTCCTGCTCGACCATTACGGCGCGCGCAAAACCGGCCGCGCGCGAGCAGTGACCGGCGGTGGTGCGTGGGTGGTCGATGCGGGTACGACACCGCTCCCCGCCATGATTCGCGATGTGAAGAACGGCATTCTGATCACCCGATTCTCGGGCGGTCGCCCGAACGACAAAGGTGACTTTTCCGGCATCGCCAAAAACAGCTACTACATAGAGAACGGCGCCGTTGCGTTTCCGATCTCGGAGACGATGGTTAGCGGCAACATGGCCGAGTTGCTGACGAACATCATCGCGGTATCGTCGGAACGCGCCGACTACGGTTCCGGCATCTTTCCGTGGGTTCGCGTCGGCGGCATCGGCATTTCCTGAAAAGCTCCAGGGTTCCAAGAACGCCGTTCGACCTACGCAACTCCATCAGGCAGATCCGCCACCCGCCACAACCCAAGGTGCTTGTCCTTGAACTCGGCCGACGGATGCGCCTCGTCAATGAGTTCGACGGGTGGCGGAAGATGGAACGGCGCTCGCTGGAGATTCACCGCGCGCCATTTGCCGGTGGGAATGTCCTCGTTGCGCTCGCGGCCGACGAACGTCGTCGCCAGCAGCCACGTTGCGCCCGAGCGGCGAATGTTAGCGAGTGCGCGAGCGACGTCTGCGTTGGAGAAATGCACCAGACAGTCGCGGCACAGCACCAGATCCGCGGTCGGAAGCGCATCCGTCAGCAGATCGCGTTGCACGAATATCCGGCGGCCGTTGCCGTAGGCGCGTTCGTTCTGGCGGATCAGTTCGTCAACGATATCCGCGCCGGTGTATTCGACATTCAGATCGACGAGACGCATCCAATAGAAGTCACCGCACGGCACATCGAGCAGCGTCTTGCAGCCCAGGTCCTTCACCAACGACGGAAGCAGGCGGCGCACGACTTCGGTCTGGGCAAGGTCGGATCCAGGCCCCGACAACGATTCCATTTCCTGCGCCGAGTGCTTGTGGAACTTGCGGGTGAACGTCTGCTTGGACGATCGCGTAACGCGCGACGGCTCTTTCATTCTCCGCCACAGCTCGAACAATCGCGGCAGGCGTAATTTGACGAAACGTTTGAGCGATCGGTTCACGCCCGCGGCTCCGGCAGTTTGAACGTCGGCAAACGAAGCCCCCAGACGATGGCGGATACGCGCAGCGCAACTACGACGCTCATCCCCAATGCGAACGCCCACAAGCGAGGCACGCCGACCGCTTCCGCAATCAGATAGAAGGAAATGCCGGCAATGGATGCAGTTGCGTAGATGTCGCGACGAAGAATCAACGGAATCTCGGCGCACAATACGTCGCGGAGCATGCCGCCCGCTACTCCGGTGATCGTGCCCATCAGTACGATGATGATTGGCGCCAACCCCGCCGCCTCGGCAATCTGTGCACCGGACAAAGAGAACAGCGCGAGCCCGAGCGCGTCGGCCAGCGCCAGTGCGTTGCCAGGTGGCGGACGTACTCGAACGTAGAGCAGCGTGAGGAGCGTGGCAGCGGCGATCACCACGAGATAGCTCGGCTCGTCGATCCAGAAGATCGGATGCCGGTCGAGCAACAGGTCGCGAATGGTGCCCCCGCCTACAGCCGTTAGCGTGGCAATGACGATCACACCGAACAGATCGAGCGCTTTGCGCCCTGCCGCCAGTGCACCACTCACTGCGAACACGGCAACGCCAACCAGATCCAGCACGTGCAGCGTCATCCAGTTCAATCGACCAGCACCTCGACGTGCGTGACGTCGGCAGGTGCACCGTGGGCCAGATACCGCGCAACGATATCGGCCAGCGATCGCGGCGTTAACGCTTCGCGCGCCTCGGTCAGTTCATCCGCGTGCCACCAACGGAACCGGTCGAGCACCTTCGATTCGACCATATCCGACATCGCCGGCTCGAACTCGGCCACACGCACGATCCGGTACTGCTCGCGTTGACAGATCCGTTGTCCGCCCCAGTCGAACGTATGTTGGCGCCGCCACACCAATGGACCGATCTCGAATCGTTCGAGTCCCAACTCTTCCTTCAGTTCGCGGCGCAGTCCCGCTTCTTCGGTCTCACCGGATTCAAGTCCGCCGCCGGGTGTTATCCAGAACCCATCGCCGCCCTGGGGTGGACGGATGCGCATCAGCAGCACTTTGAGTTCCGGCGTTAGCACAATGGCGCGAACGGCGTTCCGCTGGATGATCACCAATTGCAGATCCAGTGATTCGTCCCGCGCATTGTAGAGGGAACGTCAGCCGGCGACTTGTTTCGCCACCGGTTGTAGCAAGGCGCGACCGCAATCCCACGCATCAGCCCACGCCAGCAGTTTGTCCGCCGGCATCGGTTTCGCGATCCAGTAACCCTGGCCGATGTCGCAGCCGAGGTCGCGCAGCATCTCGTAGTGCGCGCGCTCTTCGATGCCCTCGGCAACTACCGACAGGTCGAGGCTGTGCGCCATTCGCAAGGTGGAACGCACGATGGTCTGGTCGTTCGTGTTCGTCGTGATGTCTTTTATGAAGCAGCGGTCGATCTTGAGCGTGTCCAACTCGAGGTGCTTCAGATAGGCGAGCGACGAAAAACCGGTGCCGAAGTCGTCGATCGCAATTTTGACCCCGGCTTCCGTCAACACGCGGATGGCGGCCACCGCTTTCGCCGGGTCGCTCATCAGCGCCGTCTCGGTGATTTCGAGTTCGAGAACGTTCGGATCCGTATCATGCAGACGAATTGCGCGCAGCAACTCTTCCGCGAACGCCGGATCGCGCAGATGCCGCGCCGAGAGATTCACCGCCATGCCGATATCGAGTCCGCTTGCGCGCCATGCTGCTGCGTCCTTAAGCGCGCGCATCACCGACCAGCGCGTCAGCGGCATGATCAGATCCGACTCTTCCGCAAGCGGTACGAACTCGCCCGGCGACACGTTGCCGAGCTCCGCGTGATTCCACGCGCCAGCGCTTCCACGCCAATACATTTCAGATCGCTCAAGCGAACCTTGGGCTGGTAGTACACCTCGAGTTCGTTTTTTGCGATCGCGCCCCTCAGCGCACCCGTTATCTTGAGATGCCGAATCGAGCTGTGATCGGCTTCTGCGCTGTAGAACTCGACGTTGGTGCGGTTGTTCTTCGCCACGTACATGGCCACGTCGGCTCGCTGCAGCAACGCGCCGCCGTCTACGCCGTGCTCCGGGCACAGCGCAATGCCGATGCTTCCACCCACCTCGATGGTGTTCGAGGCGGTTTTGATCGGCGAGCGTACGCGTTCCAGCAGATCGTCGGCGAGCGCGCGCAGATCGATGATGTCGGTGTAATTCGGAATGACCACGGCAAACTCGTCGCCGCCGATGCGCGCAATGAGATTCTGTTCCGAAAGCGCGCCGCGCAGGCGCTGACCGAGGATCGTCAAAACGGCGTCGCCTGTGGCGTGGCCGAGCGTATCGTTCACGTCTTTGAATCGATCCAGGTCGAGCATGAACAGCGCGGTCGGCGTCGTGTTGCTCAAGCCATCGAGTGCGCGGCTGAGCAGCAGGCGGTTGGGCAATCCCGTCAGCGCATCGTGGGTAGCCTGGTGCGTGAGCAGTGCCTGCTGCTTCTTGCGTTCGGTCATGTCGCGCAGAATGGCGGTAAACCAGATGCGCTCACCCATCGCGACGCGCGTGATGGAAACCTCCACCGGCACCTGTTCGTCTTCCGGCCCCACCATCCATTCGAAGTGATCGCCGAATATGGATTGGCCGCCGAGAGAAGTGAGATTCGAAGAGCGGTCCAGCGTCTGCACGTCGGGAATGCCGGGCAGCACGTCCTTGACGTTGCAGCCGTGAAGCTCATCCACCGATCGACCCAGAAGTTTGGCGCTCGATTGGTTCGCGTCCTGCACGATGCCGTCGCGGCCGAACACCACGATGCCGTCGATGCTCGCCGACAGCACACTCGAGATCAGCGCCTCGCGTCGTTGCAGACGCAAGCCGGCGAGCAATGCGTGCAGCGCCTCGCGATCCGCCGAAAGCGAAATGCCGAAGATCGCGCTCAACACCACCGCAAATACGAACGGAATGACGTCGAGCCGCACCTGCGCAACGCTGTCGAGCACTGTCGCCAGCACCAGCGTGCCGAGTACGGTTGCCGCGGCAATCGCCGTGGTCTTGCGCCACGGCAGGCGCCGGTACAACGGGATGCCGCAACAAACCACCAATGCGAGAACCATCGTCACCCACTGCGGCAATCGCACCGGATTACCCTCGAGCAACGTGGCATAGGCCGTTGCCTGCGCCACCACACCAGGCAACGCACGGTGAACCGGTACCGGCACCGTATCGCCGAGTTCGAGCGCGGTCGCGCCAACGAACACGGTCTTGCCTGCAAGAGAGTCGATCGCGCCATCGAGCACGTCGAGAAACGACACGTGCTTGAACGACTTCGGCGATATCGCGAAGTCGATCGGATATTCGGCGCCGGGTTCGAAGCCGGAGCGTCCCGCCAACTGCGAGACGATCGAGCCATACGCCACACCGCCGAACTGATCGGCATGCACGATGCCGCGCACCAGCCCGTCGGACGACGGCGACACGTTCACCAGTCCGACGCTCGTGCTGCGTTCGAATTCCGGCAACGGCCGCGTCAGCACGAATCCGCCGAGCGATCCGGCGCCCGCGGGCTGCCAGAACGCGGGCAGGAAGAACGGATACTCGCGTGCAGCAAGCGCACTCGCGATCGCAGCGTCGGCTGCGGGGTCGCCCGAGCGGACGCTGAAGTCCACGTCGTAGAACACTGCGCGCGGCTTCGCCGCGTTCAGGTGCCGGATCATTTCCGCATGAATGTCGCGTGACCACGGCCAACGGTCGAGCGCGCGCAACGTGCGTGCATCGATCTCCACCAACACCACGTCGTTCGCCGGCTCGCGATCGAACCAACCCGAGCGCGCATCCATGAACGCATTCTCCAGCGGCCTCAAGACTCCGCATGCAAGCGCGATCGTCACGATCGCTATCGCGAATGAGACGGGAACGAGCGAGCTGAGTTTGTCGCGCATGACTGCCTAACGATTTCTTAGTGGTTTTGTCGTGTTAGTGGTGCTTGCGGTGTTAGTGGTGAAGGCCGAGCAGGTTCGTGATCGGCGCCACTACCGGGTGCGACTGCAGGCGTCGCGACCGCGACCACGGGCGCCACCACCGGAGCAACCGGCGCGACGAGATCTTCCGTCACGGGCTCGACCACGTTGGCAACGGGTACGGCAACGCCGGCCACGACCGGGCTCACCGTAGCGGATACGGTTGCGACCACCGGCGCCGTCGCCGATGTAGTGATGGATGGAGCGCCACCCACCACGCCCGACGGCGGTACAACGTCGCGCACGATTCCGTGAGTCACGTCTGCCACTGCATCGCCCGAGTCGGTGCGCGTTGCAACGCTCTCATGCGTTCTTGCGCCGGCGTCCGTCACTTCCACCTTCAACATCTTCAGCGCGCCGTCGCGTCCGGCAAACGCAACATCGCCCGGCGCGAGGTCTACCGTCTGCCGCGCATCGAGGCTGTTCACCTGCAAGCGACCTTCCTGCAGCGACACGGTGGCGCCGTCATCGCGCACCAGCACGTTGAATACGGTGCCCTTCACAACAGAAACGAGAAACGGCGTTTCCACCTGGAATCGGTCCATCGTTCCGCGATGCACGCGGAACAGTGACGAACCGGCTTGCTGCAGTACACGCTGCACGACACCCACGTCGCGATTCTCCGGTGCAACAATGCGCATCAGGCTGTTCGGCGACACCTCGATGACACTGTTCACCAACGCGAACGTCGCCGAATCGTTCACGCCCGTCTCGATCTCTATCGGCAATCTGTACTGTTTGCCTTGTGCAACCGAACTCACTTGCCGCGGCTTGCCGGCCGAGAGCTCGTAGACGATTGGAGTACCGGTCACGCGCGCGAGCACGGCGGTCGCTTGTTCGGCGGCAAACGCACGCGCACCAAGCAGCATGGAAAGGAAGAACGACAGACCGAGAGCTACTTTTGCGCGAGCCATTTGGGCGCGAGCCGTTTAGCGCGTGCATCCCCATGTGCCGCTCCTGACCGAATTCTCAGGCACGCATGGTCGCGGCATCGCCGACACCAAAATGTCGACGCGTTCGCATTCGCAAGGTCGCTCTGTTGCGCCTTTGTTAGGACTTTCCGGGTCCTGTAAGCGCCCCGAAACGGATCTGTTGGAGCGTGCGTGCATCACACTTTTCGACCGCCTGCATCCGCGAGCATCTCCCGCCGGGACACCTCCTCGAGAAGCAGTCGCAAACGAAGCAATCGCTAAGAATCACGCTCGGCGCACTACGGCCTCGCGCGTCTCCACTCGCGCAACAGGAAGGTACGCGCTTGTTCTTCTCGCTAACGAAGGACCTTCATGTAGCGGGGATCGTCTCGACGGCGATCTCCCACACCACCTTCGGCCGCTCATAGCGTTCGATGGTTCGTTCCTCACGCAGCAGGGTTTTCCAACCCGCAAACAGACGGATCACGTCCGCCTCGTCGAAGAACCGTTTTGGTCGCCCGCGCACGTCGTAGAAGTGGTCTTCGATGCGCGGATAACCGCTCGCGCCATAGTTGCCGTCGCGCGTGGAGTTCAGTCGGCAGATCAGCAGGCCGCCGTCCGCAAGAACAGTGCGGATTCGTTCTACGATCTCGACCGTCTCGTTCCACTCGAAGTAATGCAGCGACAAACTCGCAATGACGACGCGAGCGCGTTCGAGAGGAAACGGATCGCGAATGTCGGCGATGTGGAATTCAGCACCGGGAACGGTGCCGCGCGCGAGATCGATTGCGCCCTTCGACCGATCCAATCCGACTACGCGCACTCCGGCGGCCACGAGCACCGCCGAGTCCCTGCCGCTGCCGCAACCGAGTTCGAGCAGCGGCGTCGGGCCACTGCGTTCTCGAATCGTCTCGAGCCAGGGTTCGAGCCAGCGATCCGTCTCCGTCACGCGCGATTCGACATCAGCGCAGTTCGAGCCCCTCCATGCGGCCGTCAGCGCGCCATTCGGCGAGCAGCTCGAAGAACCGCAACGGACCCGCCCCGTACATGTCGGAGAAGAATCCGCCTTTGTTGCCCGACGCGCCTTCGCTGTTGTAGTAGCCGGGCGTGCATTCCATGTAGAAGCGCTGCGCCGATCCGCGCGAGGCTGTTCACTTCGTCGACGTAGTTCGCTTCACCTTCCGGCGTCGGCTCCAGCGACTTCGCGCCGCGCGCGCGCGACTCGGTCACCATGTGCACCACGTGTTCCGCCTGTTCGTTCAGCGCCTGCGGCACGCTGATCGTGATCGCGGTTTGTGTGAAGCCGAGGAAGAAGCAGTTCGGGAAGCCGTGCGTGGTCATGCCGTGCAGCGTGCGCAATCCGTCGGCCCAGTGCTCCGACAACGTCACTCCGCCGCGACCGATGATGTCGTAGCCGGCGCGCCGCGTGTACGACGTGCCCACCTCGAACCCCGTTGCGAAGATCAGGCAATCGAGTTCGTATTCTTTGCCGTTCGCAACCACGCCGCGTTCCGTCAGCGCTCCACGCCTTTGCCGTTGGTATCGACCAGCTCGACGTTCGGCCGGTTGTACGTCGGCAGGTATTCGTCGTGGAAGCACGGCCGTTTGCAGAACTGTCGATACCACGGCTTCAGCGCTGCGGCGGTCTTCGGGATCCTTGACGATCGAATCGACGCGCGCGCGCACCTGGTTCATCTTCTTGTAGTCCATCAGTTCCATCAGCTCAGCGCGTTCTTCGCTCGCCAGGCGACGGCCGAGTTTGCGCGACGCTTCTTTCGCCGCGGTTCCGGTGAGGTTGCGGAAGATGTCGGTCCAGCCGTCGTGCACGAGGTCTTCGTCCTGATCGCCGCCGCTGACGAGCACGTTGAAGTTCTCCATGCCGGCGCTTCTGCCAGCCCGGCTCGAGCGATGCGGCCCACTTCGGATCGGTCTCGCCGTTGTTGCGCACATCGACGGATGACGGCGTGCGCTGGAACACATACAACTGCTTCGCCCATTCGCCGAGATGCGGAATGCACTGAATCGCCGTTGCGCCGGTGCCGATGATGCCGACGCGTTTGTCTTTCAGGTTCGTCAGGTTGCCGGTGCTGTCGCCGCCCGTGTAGCGGTAGTCCCAGCGGCTGGTGTGGAACGTGTAGCCTTTGAATTCGTTGATGCCGGGAATACCGGGCAGCTTCGGACGGCTCAACGGACCGTTCGCCATCGCGACGTATTGCGCCGTGAATCGATCGCCGCGATTGGTGCTGATGATCCAGCGCGACGCCGCCTCGTCCCAGCCATCCCGGTGATGCCGGTCTGCATCAGCGCGTTCTCGTACAGGTTGTAGTGCCGCGCGATGCGGCGGCTGTGTTCGAGAATCTCCGGCGCGAACGAGTACTTGTGCTTCGGCATGTAGCCGAGTTCTTCGAGCAGCGGCAGGTAACAATACGACTCGACGTCGCACATCGCGCCCGGATACCGGTTCCAGTACCACGTGCCGCCGAAGTCGCCCGCGCTTTCCACCACGCGCAGATCCTTGAAACCCGGCTTCGCGCAGCCGCGCACCCATCAGCAATCCGCCGAAACCGCCGCCGATGATTGCGAATTCGACGTGGTCGAACACCGGCGCCCGCGTGAAGCCGGGCTCCACGTACGGATCTTCGATGTAACGCGAGAACTCCGCTTTCACTTCGATGTACTGCGCGTTGCCGTCGGCGCGCACGCGCTTGTCGCGCTCGGACAGGTACTTCCTCTTCAGCGCATCGGGGTCGAAGTCGACGTCGCCGACCAGTTCAACGATTTCGGGCCGCACGTTCATGGCATCTCTCTATGTGATTGGGCTGTGTGATTGGGCTTTGACCGATTGTACGAGGCCGCCCCGCCGACACAAACATTTCTCGGGGCCACAGCGATCGTGTCCGAAAACGGCGAGACTGGTTCCGATCGCGCCGCTACTCTGCCGCCATGCAACTCGATCAAGACCACTGCTACGAAGCGATCAAGGCGCGCGACACGCGTTTCGACGGCGTGTTCTTCGTGGCCGTTTCCACGACCGGCATTTACTGCCGGCCCGTCTGCACCGTGCGCACGCCGGGTCGCGACCGGTGCACCTTCTATACGCACGCCGCCAGTGCCGAGGCCGCGGGATATCGGCCCTGCCTGCGCTGCCGCCCCGAACTCGCACCGGGTTCGGCGCCCATGGACTCGGTGCGGCGCGTCTCCCGGCTTGCCGTCGCGCGCATCGAAGAAGGATTCCTGTGCGACGCCGACATGGAAGACCTGGCCGCCGAGTTTTCTCTGAGCTCGCGCCAACTGCGCCGCGTCATCGAACACGAATACGGCGTTACGCCGGTGGAACTCGCGCAGACGCGTCGGTCTGCTGCTCGCCAAACATCTGCTTACCGACACGCAATTGAAGATGGCCGACGTCGCATTCGCGAGCGGCTTTTCGAGCGTACGGCGTTTCAATCACCTGTTTCGAACGCGCTATGGCCTGAACCCGACGGCGATGCGCCGCGGCCGCACACCACAAACGAGCGCCGGTGCAATCACGCTCAAACTCGGCTATCGGCCGCCGCTCGCGTGGCCCGCACTCGCGGGATTCCTGACGAGCCGCGGTGCAATCTGCACCGAACGCCTCGACGGTGCCCGCTACCTTCGCACCGTGCGCCTCAATGGGCATGTTGGCTGGATCGCCGTCGAACCGGGTACACAACCGAACGTGCTGCGCGTCGATGTGGCGCCGAGCCTGCTTCCCGTATTGACGCCATTGCTCGCGCGTATACGCCGGTTGTTCGATCTCGACGCGAGCCCGTCGGTGATCGGCGAGCATCTTTCGCTCGATCGCCGGCTCGCGAAGACCGTCCGCGCGACACCGGGTCTGCGCGTTCCCGGCGCGATGGACGGCTTCGAACTGGCGCTTCGCGCAGTGCTCGGTCAGCAGATCACGGTGAAAGCGGCTACGACGATCTTCGGGCGCTTCGCGCAGTTCTTCGGCGATGCGGTGCAGACACCGTTCGAGGGGCTGGATCACGTCGCGCCGAGCGCTGAGGCGATTGCGGGCGCATCGTTACAGCAGATCATCGAACGCGGCCTTACGCGCAAACGCGCCGAAACCGTGAGCAGCCTCGCACGCGCCGTTGCAGACGGCCATGTGCGGCTCGAGCCGTCCGCGAATGCGGAGGAAACGGCCGCTGCACTCGACGAGCTTCCCGGTATCGGACCCTGGACCATCCAGTACATTTCGATGCGCGCGCTCGGCAATCCGGACGCGTTTCCCGCGAGCGACCTCGGCCTGATGAAAGCGCTGAGCCTCTCGCATCCGAAACATCTCACTGCGGCCGCAGAAGCGTGGCGCCCGTGGCGCTCTTACGCGGCCGTGCATCTCTGGCACAGCCTCTCGGCAGGAGGGTGATCCGATGACTCGCTCCACAGTGTTGTACACAACCTGCAACAGTCCGCTCGGCGAGCTGCTGTTGGTCGGCGACGGTCAGTCTTTGACGGGCTTGTATATGCAGGCGCAAAAGTACGCGCTTGAAGTACAGGAAGAATGGCGGCACGACGCGAAGGCGTTCCGCGCGGTTGAACAGCAACTCACCGCTTACTTTGCCGGCGAGCTGCGCACCTTCGATCTTTCGTTGGCGCCGCGCGGCACGGATTTCCAGCGCACCGTATGGCGTGCGCTGCTGAACATCGAGTTCGGCACCACGACGACATACGGCGAACTGGCGCGGCACATCGGATCACCGAACGCACCGCGCGCGGTCGGCCTGGCGAACGGCCACAACCCGATCGGCATCATCGTGCCGTGCCATCGCGTCATCGGTGCGAACGGCAGCCTCACCGGATACGGCGGCGGCATCGATCGCAAACGCTGGTTGCTCGCCCATGAAGCACAGTGGAACTACGAACTTGCGCCCGAAGCTGCGCCACCAGCCGGTCGGCCGCGATTGCGCCAGCGTGCACTCGTCAGTTCGTAGTGATTCCGTTGCAGCGTCCGTTCGTATCCGAAGTACTCGAATCCGCACTGGGTCAGCACGCGCGCGTGCGGCACACGCATCGCGCGACTGCGGCCAGTGCGCGAAGCGCATGTATTCGCGATCGCCCTGGATGGCATACAGCGCATCGACGTCGCTCGGCGCGAATGCCCGCAAGGTGAGTCGATCGCGCGATTGCATGCTCGTTCGCGTCTATCGTCAGACAGTCACACGTCGGCCCGCTCGACGACATACGACTTGATCGACTTGATGCGTTCCGCCTTCGCATTGGCGAATTCGTAGACGTCGCAGAATTCGCGCGCGCCGTCGCGATGCGCCGCTACGCCGTTCACGGCCCCTACTCGGCCGTGGCTCATCACATGATCGATCGTCAGTTGCGTGACGCTGCCGAGCGTTTGCAGCGCGCGTGCGAAGGCTTCGCGTCCTTCGACAACGCGCCCACCCACCACCTCCCAGCGAATGTCGTCGGTTACACGTCCGAGCAGGAATTCGGCGTCGCGTTTTGCAAACGCAATCGCGATGTCTTGCAGGAGCGTATTCTTCGGCGAGTTGCCGCAGTCCGCGCTCGGAACGATTCGAGGCTGGGCGCCGCGTTTGGAAGCCATGCAGATGTACTCCTCGTCGTTACAACAGTATCGCGCATGAAGCTCGTTGTCCGACCACTCACCGCGGAGTTGTTGCCGGCGCTCGAAGACTTGTTCGCCGACAGCGCCGTGTGCAGCAAATGCTGGTGCATGTACTGGCGAGTGGGCAGTGCGTACCGGAGGCAACCCGCGCGCGACAACCGCAAAGCCTTTCGCGCAGTGGTGAAAAGTGGCCCGCCGCCGGGCTTACTCGCATTCGACGGCGCGCTGGCGATCGGCTGGTGTCAGGTAACACCGCGCGACGCGTTGCCATGGCTCGAACGCGCCGGCTTCAAGGTGGTGGCGCGCCATGCGCCCGAGCGGCCGATCATGCGCTACGAGTTCAAGCCGCCGAAGGCTCGACGCTGAACCCCGCTCACACCTTCGTCAGTGCGATCACCGGAATTTTGCGCGTGGTCTTCTTCGCGTAGTCCGCGAACACCGGCATCGCCTGCGTCATCTTCTGGTAGAGCTTCGTGCGATCGGGCTCGCCGACCACTTGCGCGCGCGCTTTGAACCGCTCTTTGCCGACTTCTACTTCCACCACCGGATTTGCGATCAGGTTGTGATACCACGGCGGATTCGAATCGGCGCCGGCATACGACGCGATGATGACGTGGCGGCCGGCATCGTTCAGATAGGCGAGCGGATTGACGCGTGTTTTGCCGCTTTTCGCGCCTTTCGTCGTCAGCAACAGCAGCGGAGCACCCTGGAACTGACCGCCGACGTTGCCGCCGTTGGCGCGAAATTCCTTGATGATCTGGTTGTTGAGCTCTTGCAGGTCCATGTGATTTCTCCCTTGCTTCAGGCCTCAGTCACGGTCCGGTGCACCCGGCGGAAAGTTAACACGGTATGGCCGCGCTTCATCCACGGCGCGCGCAAACGACGGTCTCGCAAGCAAACGCTTCCGGTATGCGCGCAGCTCCGACAGAGAGGGTCGATGGGATGCACCCAGTCGGAATAAAACAGCGCCGGCGCCGCCGCGCAATCCGCAAGACCGAAAGCACCGCCACTCGCCCACTCGCGCCCCTTCAGGGTGTCGTTCAGCCATCGATACGACGTGTCGAGCAGCTCGTGCGATTCCTGCACGGTCGGAGGGTGCCGCGCATCGGGACTGCGGATCACGTCGAACACGATCCGTTGCATCGGCGTCATCACGTAGTTGTCGAAGAAGCGATCCATAGTGCGCACCTCGAGCGCGGCACGCGCGTCCGAAGGCACGAATCGCACGCGACCCGGATGATAGAGGTCGAGGTACTCGACGATGATGCTCGCTTCGATGACGGTGCGCGGGCCGTCCACGATCACCGGCATACGTTTCAGCGGCCACACGGCCGCGTGCTCGGCCATGGCCTGCGGATTGTCCGGCGCGAGCATGCGCAATTCGAACGGCGTCGCGTTCTCGTAGAGCGCGATGAGTACTTTCTGGCAATAGGAAGAGAACGGATGGGCTTCACATTCGCATAGTCGATTTCGAGTTCATCGACCACTCGTGCATCGAACCGCGGCAGGTCCACTCGATACTCGATGCTGACGTCGCTCATTGCTTCTGCAGACTCACGATCGATTCAGCGGCGCGCCTGGGATTTGTCGTGCGGTCCTGGAAGAGATGAACGAAATACGTCTTGCTGCGCCCGTTGAAACCCCACTGACTGTGCAGCACCGATCCATCGGGCTGCTGGGCCGGACGCATGTCGAACACCATCGTCATCGTTGCGCCTTTTTCTTGCTTCGCCTTTTCGTTTTGATCTTCGGCGGTGCCCAACGTTTGCACGATCAGCAGCTTCAACACCGAGCGGTCGAGCTTCGTCGTTGCGTTGCCTTCCTTGAGGTCGACACCGTCGACGCTTGCCCCACCGAGATTCTTCTCGAAGAAGTCGAAGATGCGCAGAATGCCGTTGCCTGCATCTTCGAAGTTGTCGCCTTCGTATTCCGATACCTCGATGTAACTCAGCCCGCCGTCGTCGAACATGAACGTCACTTTTCTCGTCTCACCGAGAAAGGTGCCGTTAGGAGTTTCGAGACCATGCTTCGCGGCCACCGCTGCGTACGGCTGATAACGCGCAAATGCCATTACCTGGTCTTTCGACATGCCGAGCCGCCAGGGCCCGATCGCCATCTCGTCCGCCGCAACCTGCGCTGCAAACAGAAACGCGAATGTGGCCGCGGCCGCTCTTAGTTCGGATCGACGGGCGAGTGGTCTCATCGAAATATCCTCTTACGGCTCCAGTACTCAGACGCGTGATTGCTCGACGACGGCATCGGGCGACGGGCTCGCCTTACGTCGAAGATACACGCGTGTACCGGCTTGCACGACCACCGCACTCGCCAGCGCCGACATGAACGCAGGTGCAATGCCCATCGCCGGCAACGTGAGTGCGAGCACGAGGCAGAACGCCGCAAACGCATAGAACCCGAGCACCATGCCGCGCAACAGATTGACCGCAAACTCCGCCCCCGATTGATGGTGCGAGAACGCGACCAGCACCGACGCCATCACGGGAAACATCGCGAAGATGCCGCTCAACTGCGGCCCGAGCGACGCCGAGAATCGAGTGACGAGGTAGACCAGAACCGCGCCGGCGATCATGCGTAAATAGATGTCGTTGCCTCGCGACGACGGCGTCGAGGCAATCGGCGCGAGCGCCGGAAACAAACGCGGCGCAACCCACAAACCCGCGAACACCAACGGCGCGACGATCCACACTGCAGGCGGCGTAAGGTTCAACAGCGCCACGGTCGTGAAATAGGCGACGAACGCCGCAGCGAGACAAACAGATATCCAAACCGCGTTGCCGCCCACGCGTAACTCACCGCGAACACCAGAATCGCGAGCACTGCCGACAACGTGCCGAGCGCAGCACGCGCAACGAACGCGGCACCCTGCTCCAGCGCGATGAAGAACAGAATCGGTCCTGACACGATCGGAAACGCGGACAGCCAACCTGCAACAGTCGCGCCCCAGCGGCGTCCGGCCAGCGTGACGGCGCCGATCAGCATCGGAACCAGCGCCAGTTTCAATAACAGAATGAACGTCATCGGCTACGGCCGCTTCGTATCACGGCGCAGCCGATCGCCTTCTGTTCGCGTAGAACTCGGCGCGTTCGATGTTGCCTGCGGCGCGATACAGCGTTTCCAGTTCTTCGAAAACAAAAGGGTCCGGTTCGCCCGCAGCATCGCACTCGCGTTCGAGCCGCAGCTGAATCGCCAACGCTTCTTCGTTGCGCTGCATCGCGCGCAGCGTCCACGCCACCATCCAGTAGGCAACACGAATGTTGCCCGCGTCCGTACCCCGCTCACGCAGAGTCACCGCTTCGTTGAACTGTTGGAGCGCTTCTTCGTATCGCCCGAGCTGATGCAGCGCATAACCCAGGTTGTTGCGAATCGATGCTTCCCATCGCTTCGCTTCGGGTTGTGTCGATGCTTCCACTACGGCGAGCGCGTTCTGCGCCCATTTCAGTTGATCCTCAGGTGAGGTATCAACGAACGCGAGCATATGTATCGCGTCGATCGCGAGGCCATCGAGATGTGCGGCCTGGGCAGTTTGAAGCGCTTCGTTGTAAGCGGCGCGCGCCCGCTCCTTCGCGTCCGGCGTCAACAGTTCCGGCGCGTGGGTTGCGGACGCATACGTGCGCCCGAGTTCGAGTTGATACCTCACCCGTGCTTCCGCACCCGCGGTGGCCATGCTCGGCTCGATGTTCGTAAGCCACGCGCGCGCAGTGGTGAAATCCTTGCGGAGGCCGAACGTCCGCGCGATCTGCGTCTGAAGAATCAACGCGTCGTCGCCGACCGCGCCTTGCAGTGCCGAACGAAAGCGCTGTTCGCTGATCTCCGGGTGTTTGAAGTCCCACATCGGCACGACATCAATCGGCATCGCAATCTCCACATCGAACTCGTTGCGTCATACGGGCTCCAGCGCTCGATGCGCACCCGCCGGTAATTCGATTCGGATCGCATCGCCCGAACGCACCACACCACCCGCGATGACCACACCCATGACGCCGGCCTTACGGATCAGTTGGCCGTCGGCACCACGATCGAGGACGGCAGACATCAAACCGCTTTTGAACTTGTCGAGCTGCGTGCATGGATTGCGCAACCCTGTGATGCGCACGACCGCGGATTCACCCACGTGCAAGTCGGTGCCCTCGGGCAAACCGAGCAGATCGACGCCGCGCGTGGTGATGTTCTCGCCGAGCTGACCCGGCTGAATGCGATAGCCCTTACCGGACAGTTCGTCGAACAACTCGACGTGCATCAGATGTATCTGTCGCAGGTTCGGCTGCGATGGATCGCGTGCCACGCGCGAGCGGTGCTTCACCGTAACGCCACAATGCGCGTCGCCTTCGACGCCGAGACCTTTCAGCAACGTGATCGCAGAACCCGCCGCCTTCGAGAACGTATGGCCCGCGCTCGAACTCACTGCGACGACGATGCCTTGCCCCGCCATGTTCTATCCCGATGTACTCAATCTGATCGCGGCCGCGATCGGCACCAGTCGTGCTGCGCGCGAGCATGCCAAGCCATCGGCACACTTGCCAGCGTCAGCAACGTCACACCGGTGCCCGCGCAATGCCGAGTTCGTCGATCACCCGCTCCGCAGTCGCCTTCGCCGACAGTTCGGTGTTGTCGATGCGCAGATGTGGAAACGCGAGCGGAATCGGACCATCGGTGTTCAGTTTGTGCTGTGAGGAGTTGATGAGCAGAAACTGCTCCGAACGCTCCACGTCGCGTTTCGACGGCTTTTCGAGCAGCCGGTCTGCGCCGCGGTTTCGAACGAGACGTTGTTCTACCGTGGCGCTCAGTTCGACGAACGAGATCCGGTGTCCCTGTTGCACGAAGAGATCGCACGCTCGAGCGAGAAAGTCGGTGTCGGCCTGACTGTTCAGATCCCACACGAACGTGAAGATCATTCCGGGTAGATCGCTGCGCGCCACTTCTTCGAACATGCGTTTTCTAAATCCGTCCACCAGTCGAATGAACGGCTCCGTTCCAAACGTGAAGAACGGCAGAACGGGTTCGATGGCCACATGGTTGTGAAACAACCGCAAGCCCGTGGCTGCTTCTATTTCGCGACCGACCGCCATTTTGCCGACCGCGGGCGGCCCGAAGATGACGATGAAGTGTTTGGCCGAACTCATGTTCTTCGAGCCATTCATGCAGCCGTCGGTTGCCGCGCCTCGAGCAGCATTTTCAATCCACTCAGAATCGGCGGCCAGCCATTGCTGCAGGCGGCGAACACCACACTGTTCGGCGGGAAGTCGTCATGCAACATATCGAGCGTCACTACATCGCCGCTCTGCACGATCGTGAACGTCGCGCGTGACGCAGGCTCTTTCGCGTATTCGCCGAAAACGGGGTGGAACGTGTAGCTGAGTTTGTGCGGCGGCTCGACCACGAGCACCGTGTTCTCGTCGGTGACCTTGCCGTCGACCACGTACAACACCTTCGAACCCACCTTCCAATCCGACTGGATGCGCATGCCGCCCCAGTACTTCTGCGTCACATCGGGGTTGGTCAACGCGTTCCAGACCGCCGCGGGTGTAGCCGCTATGCGCGTAACGATGTGAATCTGCTGATCGTTCATGACGGCTCTCCCGCAAACAGCTCCGCATACTCGCGTTCGAAGCGTTCCACGCGCGGCCAGAACGGCGCCGGCCGCTCGCCCCTCAGCCGCTCGGTCAGTATGCCGAGATGCGAATGCCATCCACTCGATACGCCGATCATGTCGCTTCGCATGCGCAGGTTCCGGTGTGTGAGCGTCAGCAGCACGTCCTTACCTATGGGTTCGAGATCGAAACGACACTTCCGAATCGGCATCCCACGTGTAAGCCAGATGATGCGGTGGTTCCCAGCGCGTGACGCGGCCCGCCATCGTGATGACCGTTTTCCATCGCCTTGAATTTCGCCGGCGTCGGCTCGTCGTGATCGGTCAGATCCTGATGATGGAACCAAAGCGTCACCGCCCCGCCGACGCGCGCTTCCATCGCGCCGGTGGCAAGCCACGTGCCGCGCAACTGCGAATCGGTGAGGTATTGCCATACCCGGTCTACCGGACCCGGCAGCAGGCGTTCGAAACTGCACCGCGCCGTTGCCGATGATCTGCCCATGCTCGCTCATCGCTTCCTCCTGTTCGTCCGCTGTTTCTTGCCGTGCACTGACGCCGGTTTGCGCAACTCGCGCTCCAGCGCGTCGAGCCGCGGACTCCAGAACTTCCGAACGTGCTTCAACCACGCATCGATGTTCTCGAGACCGGCGGCGTCGAGCGCGTAGATGCGCCGTTGCGCATCGTTCGCACCTGCACCAGACCCGGCGTCGCGCAACGCCTTCAGATGTTGCGAAATCGCCGGCGCGCTGACGTCGAATTCCTCGACGAGTTCGCCGGCGGAACGTTCGCCGGCGCTCGAGCAACTCGACGATGCGGCGGCGGGTGGGATCGGCCAGAGCAGCAAATTCACGCATGAGTTCGATGCTGCAGCAAGACTCTTATATAAGTCAATACTTAATCATAGACATGAGCCGCGTGATGCGCGGCAACCGATCTGATACCGTTCCGCGCTACCAAAACCGTTAGGGAGATCAGATGAACCGGATTCTTCGACTCGGCGCCATCGCCGTGATGTGTGGCGGCCTTACTGTCGCCGCGGCGCAAAAGAGCGAGCCCGCACCCATCACCGAAGCAAGCTTCAAGTGCATTCGCGACATGACGCCGGTGCGCGGCTTCTACGTCGACAACTCGCACGGCAATCTAAAGGGAACGGTGGCCGTGGCGAACTGCGACCGACCGGCGGCGTCTATCCGCCGGGCTCGGTAGTGCAGCTCGTGCCGACCGAAGTGATGGTGAAGCGCGAGGCCGGCTTCAACGCCGCAACGAAGGACTGGGAGTTCTTCGAACTCGACGTCAAGCGACGGCAAGTCGACGATCCGCACGCGCGGCTTCGTCGATGTGGTGAACCGCTTCGGCGGCAACTGTTTCGCATGCCACGTGAAGGCGCGACCGGAGTGGGATCTGATCTGCGAAACGGGCCATGGCTGCGACCCGATTCCGCTGACGCCAGTGATGATCAAGGCGATTGCAGAAGACCGATCCGCGCTGCGGCGCTCCGGCAGGAACTGACCACCGAAGAAGCTGACGTGCTGAAAGCGCTGCAGGCCGCAATGGCCAAGCCGAAACCGGCGGCGTCGTAGCCGGCACGCGGCGTCACCGAGCCGCCTGAGGTTTAGCGCGCGCCACCTGAGCGTCCTCGCGAGCCGTCAAAGCGCCGTGCGCTTCCACCCGCCCAACGCGCGTTCAATGGTGCGCGCCGCCGCAAGCGCCACGTGTTCGCACCAGGGCTTAGCCACGAGTCTGCACGCCGAAGCGGCATTCCATCGCTCGACGTGCCGGCCCTACGACCACGCACGGGATAGCCCGTCAGGCTGAATGGCAGCATGTAGACGTAGTCGGCCGGCTTAGTCCGCGGACCGCGGTGGCGTCGTCGTTGCTGCGACCGGGCAGACGATCACATCGAACTCCGACATGAAGCCGAGGAACGCGCGGCGCAGGCGATCCCACTCGAACAGCGAACGCTCCACGTCGTCTGCGCTCGACGTGCTGTCTCCCCACGGCCGCCATGCTTTCCTCGACACGGACTCCGGTCGCGCCCAGTAGCGCGGGTGATGCCGAGGGATTCCTCGATTCGCGGCGGAACCGCATGCCGCACGTTGCACATTCTTTCGAAAGCACATCGACCGCCGCAGACACCGCCGCTACGACTTCAGTCGAACACGCCGGCGCCGTCGAATGCCTCGAATGCGCGCAACACGCAGCGACCGACATCGACAGCATCGATATCCCCGAGGGCATCGGCACTACGCTCGCATCCTGCGCAGTCGACGCCGCGATGATCGACAGCGTCACCGCCAGATCATCGACGCTGCGCGCCATCGGACCGATGACCGTGCGTGTATCGGCAAAGCCCGTGATAGGCGGGAAGTGGCCAGTGTTCGGCACCGGCCGCTGGTCGGCTTCAGCCCCGCGACACCGCAATAGTGCGCGGGCTAGCGGATGCTGCCGCCCGAATCGCTGCCGAGTCCGAGCGGCGAACCACACGCCGCAATGATCGCCGCCTCGCCGCCGCTGCTGCCGCCGGGTGTACGCGCTACGTCGTACGGATTGTGCGCGGCCGGATAGACGTCGTCGGTTGCGCCCGGTTTGGTCTTCCCGAGCAGGATGCGCCCGCCGCACGCATTCGCGCCACCGCGGTGGCGTCGTGCTGCGGCACGTAGTTCGCGGCGTAGTTCCACACCGGCCGCGCATACGATGCCCGGCCGTCTCGATCCAGTCTTTCACAGTGAACGGCACACCGTGCAGCGCACCGAGCTTCGCCGCGCGCAAGCGCAGCGTCCGCGGCGCGCGCCTCCGAGAGCGCCGTCTGCGAGAGCTGAACAACCGCGTTGAGGCGCGGATTAACGGCTTCGATACGTTCCAGATGTGCCTCGACTACCTCGACCGAGGACAACTCTTTCGCGCGAATAGCACGGGCTAGGGCCAGCGCCGGAAGTTCGGTGGGATTCATCAGATCGGGTCCAGTATGTGCCGCGCTGCTTCGGCCGATGGCGAACTCACAGCAGCAGACCCATGTAAAAGAGATCGTAGTACTTACCGTCGATGCAGATCTCGCTGCGCAACGTGCCTTCGACGACAAAGCCCTTGTCGCGATACAACGCTATGCCGCGCGCATTGTCCGTTCGAACGCGCAACCCGATCTTGCGGATCGATTCCACGCTGCGCGCCCACCCGATGAGCGTGTCGAGCAGCTCTGCACCGATCCTTCTGCCCCAATGCGACCGGCGCACCGAGATCGCGAACTCGCCGCTGTGCCGCACGCGTGCGCGGCGGCCGGGTGTAAACGTCAGACACGCGACGATGCGATCCTCGTCGGTTGCAACAACGAACAACTGATCCGGCGCAGCCAGCACGGTCGAGAGATGCTCCGCTTCCTGCGCCTCGGTCAGTTCGAACTCGCCGGGTCCGAAGGTGAGGAAGTCCGATTCGCCGCTGACGGCTTCGAGATACGCGAGCATGGCGGCCGCATCCGCCGGCTGCGCCACGCGGATCTCCGCGCTGCGTCCATCGCCCTGAGTGAAACGGCGTGCCGCGATGTGAGCCATCAGAAGAATTCGTCCAACAGTTGATAGAAGGCGATCCGCGCCGGGTCAGGAGCCATGCCGTAGGCCTCGAAGAACGGCGCAACGAATTGCTCGCCGTAGTTATACGCAATGCTGCGCGCGGCGCACGCGAAATCCTGATGTCGGTCGGCAACGCCGGCGCGACCGACGTCGATGAAACCCGCAACGGCACCGTCGCGCAGTACCACGTTCGGCAGGCAGTAGTCGCCGTGCGTCACGACCAGGTCTTCGGAATCCGGACGCGTCGCTTCAAGTTCGTCGAGCAGGTCGAGCGCGCTGCGACCGATGCGCGAGTCGTCGAAGTCGGTTTCGTCGACACGACCCGTCAGCGCATTCGCCCGCGCTTTCGCCATCATCTTGTCGAGCCGCGCATCGAACGGGCACGTGCGGACATCGATGCGTGCAGCAACCGCAGACCGTCGGCAAGCGCACGCACGGCGTCGAAACGTTGCTCCGTCACCGCGTGCGCCGCAACGCCTTCGATCGCCTGCGTGAACAGATACCGATCATCGCCAATGCGTTCGTATGCAATCACGTTGGGCACCGGTACACGACCGCCGAACCACCGCAACCGCGCCGCTTCCTCCGCAACCTCATCGGTGGTGCCCACCTTTAGGTAGAACTTGCCGATCTGCCAGACGCGCGCGCCCGATCGGCCCACCGATTCCGCGCGCATCGGTTGATCGCCGACAAAGAACGCAATCGACGCCGGCAACTTCATGGGGCGAGCTTCCGTGCCGTGGCGAGCCACTTGTCCCATCCCGTGCTCCAGTCGCGCGGTTCGGCAGCAAGACGCGCGAACGCCCACCAGCGAACCCGGTCGCTATCGACGCCGAGCAGGCCCGCGAAACGCTTGATCAACGATAGCGGATCGGCATTGAAGCGGTCTTCGCAATTGAACAGATGTTGCGTGGCGTCGTATGCCGGATCGCCGACGAATGGCTTCGGGTCGATCGCGAGCCACGGTTCACGCTCTGCCGAAAGCACATTGCCGGCATGCAGATCGGTGGCCAGCAGCACGTCGTCGGGACGCGCTCGCGCCATGTCTTCCATTACGCGTAGTCCCTCGCGCGTGAGGTCGGGGTCGGGCCATCGCTCGGCGTCGGTCAGGGACGAAGCACACCAGTGACGCACCATCGCTGACAACGGCCTGAAGGGGTGAGGTTCGGCGGGACGCCGCCACATTCGATTCAACAAGCGCGCGATCACGACGTCCTGCTCCGGTTCGGGTCGAGTACGCAGCAACTCACCGGGCATGGCGCGTTCGAGCAACATCGCGTTGAGCCCTTCGTCGGTATCGATCAGTCGCACTGTCGGATCACCGTTCCAGAAACGCAGCGCGGCAATCTCCTGCTCTGCCTCCATGTGCGGCAGACCGAGTTTCAACACCAGCGCCGCACCGCCCGATGTTTGCGCGGGCGCAACCCACGCCGCCATGCCGTTCGAGAACGGGTCGCCGACAGACAGCGCCCATCGATCGGCGAGTTCACGCACCATTCCCGGCACACGCGCGAGCCACGCACCCCACTCGGGCCGTTCGCTGCACGTCTTCGACAGACGATCAGGAATGGAAACTTCCTGCGTCATTGCTACGCGAGCTCCCGGCGTATCCGGCAGCGATGCAGCGCCACGCCGATAGCGACGAAGACCAGCATGCTCAATAGGCCTTGATAGCCCGGCGATAACGACGGCGCCAACCCCAACAAGAACACACTCGACAACTCGGGCATCGAACCGACGAACGCGGTCCCGCCGATCAATGCGCCAAACCCGATCACCAGCGTTGCACCGAGCGAATGCACCAGCACCGCTGCGATCCAGCCCACACTCCAAACCGCAACGGTGAATATCACGACGTTGCGCAGTGTCTTGCGCCGATTCACGTCGTTCACCGTCGCATGCATACTCGACCGCTCTTCATCGCACGACCTCGTCAATCATGAGCGCAGCCGGACTCTCGAAATCCCGCCTCTCCCGCCTGCATGACACCATGAACGGCCACGTCGCGCGCGGCGAGTTGCCTGGACTCGTCGCGCTGGTGTGCCGCCGCGGCGAAGTTCACGTCGCTGCGATCGGCAATCACGCCGTGGGCGGATCGAAACCGATGCAGCGCGACACGTTGTTTCGCATCGCCTCGATGACCAAGCCGATCACCGCGGTGGCCACCATGATACTGATCGAGGAAGGCAAACTGCGCCTCGACGATCCGGTGGATCGTTTCCTGCCCGAACTCGCCAACCGCCGCGTGCTGGCGCGCATCGACGCACCCATCGACGAAACGGTACCGGCGCAACGGCCGATCACGGCGCGCGATCTGTTGACGTTCCGCTTCGGCATGGGACTGGTGCTGGCGCCACCCGGAAAGTACCCGATTCAGAAAGCCATCGCCGACGCCGGCTTGATGCCGGGACCCGATCCATCGTCGCTGACGCCGGATGTCTGGATGAAGAACCTGGGTTCGCTTCCGCTGCTGAGCCAGCCCGGCGAACAGTGGGCTTACCACACCGGCTCCGACGTGCTCGGCGTGCTGGTCGCGCGCGTTTCGGGTCAACCGTTCCCAACATTCCTGCACGAGCGCATCTTCGCGCCGCTCGGCATGAAGGACACCGCCTTTCACGTACCCGCCGACAAACTAGGCCGACTGCCGCCGTCGTATTTCACCAATCACACCACCGGCAAACTGCAACAACACGACGACCCCGCCAACAGCCGTTGGGCCGAACCGCCGGCATTCGCTTCCGGCGGCGGCGGGCTCGTATCCACCGCCGACGACTATCTCGCGTTCTGTCGGATGCTGCTGGGCAAGGGTCGATATGGTCGCGAACGAATTCTGTCGCGCCCGTCGGTGGAGCTGATGACCACCGACCATCTGACGCCACAGCAGAAGGCCGATGCGCGCCTGTTCTTCGCCGAAGGCGTGGGCTGGGGATTTGGTGGTTCTGTGGTCACACGCCGCACCAACGTCTTCGCCCCCGGACGTTTCGGTTGGGACGGCGGTATCGGAACGTCCGGCTACACCGATCCTGCGGAAGAACTCATCGGTGTTTTGATGACGCAGCGGATGATGGACTCGCCGAGTCCGCCGAAGGTGTTCGTGGACTTCTGGACTTCGGCGTATCAGGCGATCGACGACTGACTGAACTGCTCAGGTCGGAGCGTTTTTCAGCTGCCACCCGAAGTATCGGGCTTGTTCATCGCCGCGAAGGCTGCGTGGCTTTGATGCACTCCGCGAACTTCGCATGCGCTGCGGAATCCACCGGCCGGTGCCGCACCTTGGTACCGGCCGGGTACTTGCCCAGATAGTTGTCGCCCTTCAGGTTCTTCGAAGGACGCACCGGCCTGCGCTCGAAAACCGCCGCCGCAGTTCGGACAGACGTTTTCCAGCACTTTTTCCACACACGTAGCACAGAACGTACATTCGAACGAGCAGACGCGCGCTTCCGTCGATTCCGGCGGAAGCGCTACGTTGCAATGTTCGCAGGTTGGCCTCAGTTCGAGCACGATCCCCTCAACTGCGCTGTCAGCCCGGAACTCGTTCGAACGACGGAATGCCGGCCGGCAGCTGGTGAAACGCCTGCTTGTCGATCGTGAAGATGGCCATTTGTGGTGTGCCGTAGAGCGACGGATCGTCCATCGTGCCGACTTTGACTATCGCGGCGCCCGGCAAACCCGCGGTTCGCGTCGTCAGATGCGTGCCGCACTCGGCGCAGAATTCACGCGTCACCCCGTTCGGCAGGTCTGCGCGCTTGAACTTCTTCGGAGCACCTTTCGTATATTTGAAACCGCTTTCCGGCATCGCGAGGAACACGTTCGGGCTTCCGCCGGTGAGGTACTGGCACTCGCGACAATGGCACTGTGCCTTTGAACACCGGCTCGCCTTCCGATTGATAACGAACCGCTTTGCAATAACAACCGCCCTCGAATTTCATCTGCTGACTCTCCGTAATTTCTCTGTCTTGCCGTTTGATGCTTGCCCCACCCGCGCCGATGATCGCACACTCTCGCGCATGCGAGTGGCCACCTGGAACATCAACGGACTTCGTGCCCGTCTCGATTATTTGCGCTTGTGGCTTGCACGCGCGCAAACCCGACGTCGTGGGTCTGCAGGAAATCAAAATCACCGACGAGGAGTTTCCGACGGAGTTCTTCACCGAGCTCGGCTATCACATGACAACGTACGGACAGAAAGCGTGGAACGGCGTCGCGGTGCTGAGCCGCAGTCCGGCCGAAGTACTCGACCGCGGTTTGCCCGGCGAAGAAGCGTTCGGTTCGCGGCTGTTGCGCGTGAAGGTCGACGATCTGCAGTTCACCACCGTTTATTGCCCGAACGGCAAAGATCTCGGCCACGACGATTTTCCGAACAAGCTCGCGTGGTTCGATTCGTTGCTGCGTTACTGGTCCGCGCAGGACCGCAGCGTCACCGGCCGTGCTGTGCGGCGACTTCAACGTCGTGCCCAGCGATCTCGACAGCTGGCTGAAGGCGACACCGAGCAACCTGATCTTCCACACGAAAGCCGAACGCGACCGATATGCCGCGCTGCTCGACCTGGGCCTCGTCGATCTGTTCCGCCGGCATATCCCGACAAGAAAACGTTTTCGTGGTGGGATTATCGCGGCGGCGCGTTCCACAAGGGGCAGGGCCTGCGCATCGACATGGTGCTCGCGACCGCGCCGGTGGCGCAGCGCGTCAAGGACGTGGTCATCGATCGCGACTACCGCAAGAAAGTCGAAGGGTTCATCTCGTCCGATCACGCGCCGGTGTTCGCCGACCTCGACTGATTTCTCTGTTCGCTCAAGCCCGCATTTCTCACAGGTTCGCGAAGCGAGGGCGTGCAGATGCTGGAAAAGACAAGGCGCGCGACAGATCGGGCGCGCAGGCGTACTTGACAGTACGTCGAGCACCCGAGCCGAGCGCAACGCGGGATTTTCCTGCAGATGTGCGTCCGCAGCCGTGAACCGGTGAGAAATGCGGGCTGGCTCAGGCACCGCGCGAGCCGGAGCTCGGATGATGGTATTGGCCTTTTCCAATCACCTTGTCGCTGCGTTGCGTCTTGTCGAGCGCGGCCACGGGATCTGCATCCGCCGGGAGGTTCTCGACCTTGGTGCGCGCCTCGATACGGCCGTTTGCGAACGACAATGCCTGCGCCGAGAGATAGCCGCCGGTACCTGCGGAACGCACGATCACGATGATCTCGTCGCGTTTGTCGCCGTCGATATCGGCGAGGCGAACGTCTTCGATCGTGCCGTCGCGCGTCAGCAGCACGCCGGATTCGTAAAGCGCGGTGTCGTTCTGAGCCGCGCCAGCTGCGTACAACCGAACCGTGTAGCTGCCGATCGAACGCGCCTCGAAGTCGCCTTCCGCGACGATTACGGTCTGGTTATCGGGCAGCGCGATTTTCTTCACGTAGCGCACGCTCGTTTCCGAAGACTCATCCGCCGCAGTTGCCGCAACGGCGCTCAACGCCAGCAACACAACCCACACACCTCGTTTCATGCCGCTACTCCTTCGCATTTTCATCGTCACGCAATTCGTCCTCAGTGGGGCGCTCGAACCACGACGCCCACAGGTCCAGGTACTTTTCTTCGATAACGAACGTGCCCGGCGGCAGGTTCGCGTTGCGCGCGGAGAGCCGCCGCCATTGCTCTTCGCGCGTGATGTCGAGAAACCGAACGACGGTGCGCGCCCCGAGTGCTTTCGCGCGTGCCCGATAGTCGTCGCGTTCGGAACGACTCCACACACCCCAGTCGATCACCACATCGACGCCGCGCCGCAGCGCGGCCGCAGCAACCTGCCACTGCAACGCTTCCACCGCGTTGCGCTGTTCGCTCGGCGCGCCCTTCACTTCGGGCAATTCGGGTTGGGGGCCAAACAATTCGTACAGCCATTCGTCCGCAGTGAGACGAAGCGCCGGCCGCTCCTGCTCGATCTGTTTCGCGAGTGTCGTCTTGCCGGAGCCCGGCAATCCGCAGGTGAGGAACAACGTTGCCATTCAGCCAGCGTCAACCGGCGCGGGCGCGTTTGCGTTCTTCGCGTTCCACTCGCACGGCAGCCATCACTGCGCCCGGGTCGATCGCACGCGCGCCTTCCGCGATTTCCCTATCGAGCTTCGGACCGTTCACGCGATACGCGTGCCTGCGGCGTCGCGCAGCAGGAAATACTCATCGACGATTGACGACGAAACGACACGTGGTCCATCGTAATCGGCGAGGTGAACTTTTCGAGCCACGTCTGCAACGTTCGTTCACTTCGTCTTCGCGATAACGCGCGCGGAATCGAATCGTGCACATGCGAGCGCGAGCAGCACCATTTGATCGCCGCGCTTCTTCGGCAACAGCGCGAGCGGGCCGGCATTCATCAGCCGTTTCACCACCCCATAGACCTGTTCGTAGCTCAAAGGCATTGCGTCGCACTCTGATTAACGGACCGTACCGTATCCGAACAGGAATGCTCAGGCCAGGCTAGCTTTCAGGCAACGCCCATAAAGCGCAGCAGCATTTCGAGTTGCGCCTCGAGCATCGGCACGCCGGTGTGAATTGCAGCCCTGTTCACGGGCAACTTCGAGCAGACGGGTCATCTCGGGCGCGATCACGCACTCGGCGACCAACGCGCTGCGCGCAACGACGTCGCGCGGGATCGGCAGATCGTCACCCGCCTTCATACCGAGCGACGTGCCGTTGATCGCGATGTCGTAGCGCGCCGCGTGGTTGGCGTCCGTCGATACGCGACGACGGGGAACGCGCGCTGCACGCGCACCGCGAGCGCCGCCGCTTTCGATCGCGTGCGATTGACGAAACAGATCGACGCACAGCCGTGTTTGGCCAACGCGAACGCAACGGCCGAGGCGGCGCCACCCGCGCCGCTGAGAAGGCAACGCGCGCCGGCCACGCGATGCCCTGCGCGAATCAGGCCCCCGACGAAACCTTCGCCGTCGAGGATCGTGCCGACGAGCCGGCCGTCGTCGCGCCGGCGGACGACGTTGACCGCGCCGACCAACTGCGCTTCGGCGTCAGTTCGTCGAGCAGCTCCGTGATGACGGTCTTGTGCGGCATCGACACGATCGCGCCGCTGAAGTTGCGCAGTGGCTGCAGCGCCGCAACGCACGCGGCCAGCCCGTCGGCTGCAACGTGCAGCGGCACCAACACGAACGCGCCGAGCCGTTCGCGCCGCTGCAGCATCGCGTTCGCCAGCGCGGGGCTGCGCGCCTGCGCAACCGGATCGGCGATCAGCCCGAGTATCGTCGTTCGCCGGTGATCGTCATCGTCACGCCCTCGACCGGGGCGTCAGGCCGACGTCGCCGGCGAGGCGACCGCAGGATGTTCGGCGAGCGCGGGCGAAGAACGCAGCCACAGCGTCGCGACGACAGCCACCAGAAGCAGCAACGCGAGCATGATCAGTCCGCCGGCGAAGCTGCCCGTCGCCTCCTTGACGAGCCCGACCGCATAGGGCCCCACGAAACCGCCCAACGAACCCACTGTGTTGATCAGTGCAATGCCCGCGGCGGATGCGCTGCTCGACGAGGAAACGTCCGGGCAGGGACCAGAACGGGCCGCGGCTGCCGAGATCGCCGATCGCCGCGATCGTCAGCGCGATGATTCCGGGAACCGGCGACACGAGGAATGCGCTCGCGGTGAAGCCGACCGCAGCGACCAGGCGCGGCACCGCGATGTGCAGGAAACGTTCGCCGGTGCGGTCGGAATTCATGCCGATCCACACCATTCCGACCGCGGCGCCGAGGTACGGAATCGCCGATACGAGCCCCACCTGCAGGTTGTTCAGTCCCGCCAAGCCTTTGACGATCTGCGGTACCCACAACGAGAGCCCATAACTGCCCGTCTGGCACGCGAACATGATCAGCGCGAGCAGCCACACGGTCGGATGCAGCAACGCCTGGCGCAGACCGACGTGGTGGCGGGTTTGCGCGAGTTGCTGTTCCCGGCCGATGTCGTCGATCAGCCACTTCGCGCTGCCGGCGTCAGCCAGCGCGCCTGCGTGGGATCGTCAGGCAGATACGCGCCACACGATGAAGCTGGCTACGACCGCCGGGGCGCCCTCGACCAGGATACAACCACTGCCAACCGCGCAGCCCCATCACGCCGTCCATGCCGAGCAGCAGCCCCGCGGCGGGACCGCCGACGACGATCGACAGCGGGATCGCCACCATGAACAGCGATACCGCGCGGGCGCGTTGCGCCGCGGGATACCAGTGCGACAGGTAATAGATGATGCCGGGCAGGAAGCCCGCCTCGGCAACGCCGAGCAGGAAGCGCAGCACGTAGAAACTGGTCGGGCTGTTGACCCACATCATCGCCACGGCGAGCACGCCCCATGTGAGCATGATGCGGGCGATCCAGCGCCGCGCGCCGACGCGCGCGAGTATCAGGTTGCTCGGAATTTCGCACAGCGCGTAACCGATGAAAAACACACCTGCGCCGAAGCCGTACACCGCGGCGCTGAAACCGAGGTCTTCGTTCATCTGCAGCGCCGCGAAGCCGACGTTGACCCGATCGAGCCACGCAACGATGTACAGCAGCAGCAAAAACGGAATCAGCCGCCACGTCACTTTCGCAATCGTGGTCGCTTCGACACCGTTTGCATCGATCGTATTCGAGTTCACCCCGTCTCCCTCACACTCTCACGCCGCCGCGGCCGCCACGCGGTCGAGCACGTAGCGCGTCATCCCCAATGCCAGCTCGTGTTCGCCGATGAATACTTCGCCCGCTCTGTCGGCGCGCAGCAGCGCGGCTTCTTCGTCGCTGTGCGTGCGCACCACGGTTTCGATGTTCGGCTTCAGCGTGCGCGCGATCTCGAGCATCTTGCGCGCGCTGAAGGTATCGGGAATCGCGATCACGAGCATCTTCGCACGCGCCACGTGCGCCTGGATCAGCACTTCCGGCTGCGTTGCGTCGCCCGATACGGCCGCGATGCCGCGCGCGCGCAGCCGTTCGACCAGCTCGCGGTTCTGTTCGGCGACAACGATCGATACGCCGCGCTCGCTCAACGCATGCGCGATCCGCTCGCCGACCCGCCCGTAACCGACCACCACGACGTGATTCGTCAGCAGGTTCTGCGGCATCGTCATCGGCAGTTCGGCCAACGGGTCTTCGCGCCGCTCCATCGCCCGGGCGAGCGAGGAACGCGAGCGGATCCACTTCTGCAGCGGTTCGATCGCGCCGAACACGAGTGGATTGAGCGCGATCGATATCAACGCGCCGGCCAGAATCAGGCTCTGCCCCTCCGGCGGCAGCAGACCCAGCGAAACGCCGAGGCTCGCGAGGATGAACGAAAACTCGCCGATCTGCGCAAGACTGGCCGAAACCGTCAGCGCCGTGTTCAGCGGATAACGGAACGCGATCACCAGCAGGAACGCCGCCAGCGTTTTGCCGAACATGATGATCGCCACGACGACGAGCACGTGCAGCGGATCGCGCACCAGCATCGCCGGGTCGAACAACATGCCGACGGATACGAAAAACAGCACCGAAAACGCATCGCGCAGCGGCAACGATTCGTCGGCCGCGCGGTGGCTCAGCGACGACTCGCGCAGCACCATCCCGGCAAAAAACGCGCCCAGCGCGAACGACACGCCGAAGATCGCCGCGGAGCCGAACGCGATGCCCACCGCCGCCGCGACCACGCACAACGTGAACAGCTCGCGCGAACCGGTGCGCGCGACCTGCCACAGAATCCACGGAAAAATGCGCCGGCCGACGACGAGCATGAAGACGACGAACAACGAAACTTTGCCGATCGTCATACCAAACGCCCACAACACATCGTGCTGCCCGGCCACCGGCGCATCCGCCGCAACGGTTCCGCCGAGCCAGCCCGCCAGCGCCGGCAACAACACGAGCACGAGCACCATCACGAGGTCTTCGACCAGCAGCCAGCCGATGGCGATGTGGCCGGTCAGCGATTCGAGCTGCCCGCGGCTTTCGAGCGCGCGCAGCAGCACGACGGTGCTGGCAACGGACAACGCCAGACCAAACACGACGCTCGCGCCGAGGCTCCAGCCCCAGAACGTCGCAATCGCCGCGCCGAGCGCTGTCGCAACGACGATCTGCGCAACCGCGCCCGGCAGCGCAATGCGGCGCACCGCGAGCAGATCGTCGAGCGAAAAGTGCAGCCCCACGCCGAACATCAGCAGCATCACGCCGATTTCGGCGAGCTGCTGCGAGAGTTCGATGTCGGCGACGAAACCCGGCGTGGCCGGGCCGATGATGATGCCGGCGACCAGATAGCCAACGAGCGCGGGCAGTCGCAACCGCACCGCGATCCAGCCGAACACGAGCCCGAGCCCGAGCGCCGCGGAGATCGTCGTGATCAGCGTGACGCTATGCGGCATCGACGAAGGCCGCCATCAGCTCGCGCGTCAGGTCCGCAGCAGGAATTTCTTTACAGCCCGTCGCGTTCTGGCCGCTCCACAGCTGGGAAAACTCGCCGCTGCCGCCCGCTTCGGCTTTGGCGCGCAGCGGCGCCAGCGCGAGCGCGGCCAATGGAAACTCCGGCGCGGCCGGCGCGATCGGGCCCAGTTCGCGGATCAACCGATTGACGATGCTGCGCGCCGGGCGACCCGTAAAGACGTTGGTCAACGCGGTGGTGCGGGCCGCTTCGCTCTTCAACGCGGCGCGATGCACGGCACTCGTCGTCGCTTCGGGGCACAACAGATAAGCCGTGCCGATCTGCACGCAGGCGGCGCCGAGCGCGAACGCCGCTTCGACGCCGGACGCATCCGCAATGCCGCCCGCCGCGACGACCGGCACCTTCACTGCGCGCGCGATCTGCGGCAACAGCGCAAACGTGCCGACCTGCGTGCTGACGTCGGTGGACAGGAACATGCCACGATGACCACCCGCTTCGACGCCTTGCGCAATCACGACGTCCACGCCGCGTTCTTCGAGCCAGCGCGCCTCGTCGACCGTAGTCGCCGACGACATGACCGTGGCGCCCCACTGTGCGCACCCGCGCCACCAGGTCGGCGGCCGGCAGGCCAAAATGGAAACTGACGACCGGGGGTTCGAATTCGCTCAATGCCTCTGCCGTTTCGAAATCGAACGGCCGCCGCCGTGCCCCCTCTGGGATACTGTTGGGGTCGATGCCGAATTCGCGATAGAAGCCCGCGAACTGCCGCCGCCACGCGGCTTCGCGAGCTGGGATCGATCGGGGGTTCTTGTTGCAGAAGCAGTTCACGTTGAACGGCTTCGCCGGCGCGCACGGATCTCCGCAATTCCGCGGCGCAACGCATCGATGCCGAACGTCGCGGAGGGCAACGAACCCAAACCGCCGGCGTTGCAGACGGCAATGGCGAGGGCGCTGACCTGCGCCCCCGCCATCGGCGCCTGGACGATCGGGAACTCGATGCCGAACCGGCGGTGCAAAAACTGCTTCGGGTTCAAGATCCTGACTACCGGGGGCCGCGGTGCGCATCGGACGAAGCATACCTGCGAAGGCGGCTGATCCCGAGAAACGAAACAAGACTGCTTTTTCGGATGATTCGCTCGTAGGATGCGGGCCGGCCAACCGGAGGGCCATCGCCATGGCAGCGCCGTATCCCTCCAATGACCCCTACTTGCAAAGCGGCTTCGAACCGATCCGGATGGAATGCGACAGCGCGGACCTGTTCGTGCACGGCGAAATTCCACGCGAGCTTGCACGGCACGTTGTACCGGATCGGGCCCAAACCCTCAGTTCGCACCGCGCGGCCACTACAACCCGCTGCAAGCCGATGGCATGGTGCACGCGTTTCACATCGAGGGAGGACACGTGGCGTATCGCAACCGCTGGGTGCGCACGCAACAGTGGACGCTCGAACGCGCTGCCGGGCGCGCGTTGTTCCAGCACGTCGGGCAATCCACGCGACATCGATCCCGAAGTAAAGGGTGGGATACGCAGCGACGGCGTGGCG
>CAWGGQ010000008.1:0-19072 GCA_963822125.1 uncultured Gammaproteobacteria bacterium
ATGACGTTGAGCTTGATGCGATCGGCGTCCCAGTAATACGGGTTCTTCTCGAAGCGCAGATGCGCGCCGTGCACCCACTTCGAAATGCGGAAAGGCCCGTTGTACAACAGCGTGTCGGCGTCCGCGCCGTAGCGTCCGTTTTGCGCGTTGTAGAAGTCTTCGCGCACCGGGCCGTACGTTGCGTACACGACGAGCTTTTCGAAGTAGGGCGTGGGGCGTTCGAAATCTACCGCCAGTGTGCGGTCGTCTACTGCGCGCACACCGAGTGATTCGATCGGCAGCTCACCGCGATTGATTGCTTCGCCGTTCTTCACCGGGTAGAGGAAGAACGCGTATTCGGAGGCGTTGGCCGGATCGACGATCTTGCGCCAGGCGAATACGAAGTCGTGTGCGGTGACGGGTTTGCCGTCGCTCCAACGAGCGTCCGCGCGCAACCAGAACGTGGCGCCTTGTTCAGTGATTTCCCAGCGTTCTGCCACGCCGGGCAACAACTTGGTGCCCGGGCCGCGTCGCAGCAGGCTCTCCATCACATGGCCCAGCACGAAGCCGCTGACCTGGTCGGTGGCACGAGTGCTATCGAGTTGCGGAGGTTCGCTCGCCATCGCGAGCGTGATCGTGCCGGTGAGAGGATCGACGGCTTCGGCCAGCGAACTACCGCCGCTGGTCAACTTCGACAGCCAGCCGAGCAGCATTGCGAGAGCGATGAAGGCGAGGATGCCGAAGAGTGCGAGAAGAGCGAGCTGGCGGCCGGCCGTACGTGTGAAGGAATCGCCGCTGTCGGTGATGACGTCGCTCACGACACGGTGCCCTACTGAACGGTTCGCAGCAGGTTACCGACTATCCGCTCCAAATGCATGAGGCTGTTGCACTCTTCGACCTGATGGCAGTACGCGGAATAGCGCCGCATCTCGGCATCGCCGACGGTCCAGCTATTGCGCGATTCCGGATTCAGCCAGATCAGTCGTTTGCAGCGGTCGTACATCTCTTTGAGGATGTCGGTGCGCGGGTCACCGTAGTTATTCCGGGCATCGCCCAGGATGATGATCGTGGTGCGGTTATCGACGTCGTCGAGACAGTTCTTCTTGAAGTCGACGAAGGCCTGACCGTAGTCGGTAGACCCACCGGCGTAGTCGCGCAGCGCTTTCGCAATGGCATCTTCGATCTTGTTGCGCTCGAAAAGTTCGGTCACTTCGGCAAGGTCCGACGAAAACGCGAATGAACGCACCTTCGGCATCACCTCTTCGAGGCTGTAGAGGAACATCAACATGAAGCGGGCGTAGTTGGCCACGGAGCCGCTCACGTCGCAGATTGCAAACACCTTGGGGCGATCGATCTTCACCGACTTCCAGTGCAGATCGAAGATTGCGCCGTCGTAGGCCATGTTGTGGCGCAACGTGCGCGGCACGTTCAGCGCGCCGCGCTTGAACACCTTCTTGCGGCGCGAGTGCAGCGCCGCCAGCTTTTTCGCCATCCGGAACACCACTTCCTGAATCAACCGGAAGTTGCGCTGTTCGACGTTCGAGAGTTTGACCTTGCGCAGCAGATCTTCGCGCAGCCGTCGGCCGGTTGCGTCGGCGTGTAACAGAAACTGTTGCTCGACGTAGTCGCGCACCTGTTCGCGCAACCACTCGCGGCGTTTCTTCAGCTCCTGCCCGAGACGCCGCGCCGGTGTGTTGCGGCTTTGACGCAGCGACGTGATCTCGCGCGACAGATCGTTCAGCCCCATCTGCTCCATGATGCGGCGCGTGTAGAGACCCTTTTGGGTGAATACCTGGATCTCCTTCAGATTCACCGCGTCGGCGGCGCTCGCCATGGCCATGGCGAGTTCGGTTCGAGCGCCTTCGATCAGCAGCTTGCCCAACGCGGACGTCGGATCGGACATCTCGCCTTCGCCGAGGTCCTCGTCGTCGTCCTCATTCAGTGCCGCGGAGCTCTTCTTCTTGGACTTAGACTTGCGACCGCCTTTGCCGCCGGCACCTTCACCGCGCCCCTCGGCGCCTTGACCACCTTCGGCATCTTCGCCTTCCTGATCTTGCCCCTCGTCGAAACCGTCAGCGTCCGATTCCTGCTCGCCGGCTCGCGGCGGATCGGTTTCGAATTTCTTGAACGAGAAAAATGAATCGAAACACTCGCTGAACGACTCTTTTTCGTCGGCGGTTTTCGGCAGCACCATCGACAACGCGTCCTTTAGAAACGCGCGGTCTCTATATCCAACCAGCTCCATCGCGTTGAATGCATCGAGCGTTTCCGCCGTAGATACGCGCACTTCCGCGTTGCGCAACGCTCGTATGAAGTTGGAAAGAGTGCGTTCCATGTGCGCGGGCTCGACGTGATATCAGGTCTTGGTCGCCTTGCTCGTCAACGTCGTCAGTTCCGCTTCGACGTTCACGATGTCTTCCTGGAACTTGAGAATCACGTTCAGCGTATCGCGCACCAGTTCCGGGTCGAGCCGGTCGGTGTGCAGCAACAGCAGCGTGCGCGCCCAGTCGATGGTTTCGGAAATCGCCGGCACCTTCTTCAAATCGAGGGCGCGCAACTCGTGGATGAAGTTGACCAGTTGCTCTGCGCAACTCCGGAAGGATCTCTGGAACGCGCGCGTGAATGATGCGTTGTTCCAGTTCGACATCCGGAAACGGAATGTACAGATGCAGGCAGCGGCGCTTCAGCGCGTCGGAAATCTCGCGCGTGTTGTTGCTCGTTAGAAATACCAGCGGCGGCTCTGCTTTGGCCTTCACCGTGCCGATCTCCGGGATCGACACCTGGAAATCCGAGAGGATCTCCAGCAGCAGCGATTCGAATTCGTGGTCGGACTTGTCGACTTCGTCGATCAGCAGTACGCAACCGTGCTCTTCCTTCAGCGCCTTGAGCAGCGGGCGCGGCTCGATGAATTCCTCGGAGAAGAAGATGTCGCCGAACTCGTGCAGCCGGCTAACCGACTCTTTGAAGCCTTTTGCACCCTGCAGAACTTCGTCGAGCGTTTCCTTCAAGACTTGCGTGTACAGCAGCTGCTTGCCGTACTTCCACTCGTACAGCGCCTTCGCTTCGTCGAGACCTTCGTAACACTGCAGGCGGATCAGCGGCAGGCCGAACATGGTGGCGGTGGTTTTCGCGAGTTCGGTTTTGCCGACGCCCGGAGGGCCTTCGATCAGCACCGGTTTCTTCAGGTGATAAGCGAGGTACACGGCAGTGGCGATCTGATTGCTGCAGATGTAGCGGTGTTGCTCGAACGTCTTCCTGATCGACTCGACCGATGAGGCAATTTGTTCGATATCCGGCACGTGTTCCCCCTGATGAATTCGGCTTGAGAACTAGATTGGTCGGCCCGGGATGGGGCGCAAAGCCCGGTATTATCGTGGCCAAGTCCGAGCGATTGCAAAGCCTGATGTACTACTTCGCAGGCGCTGCCGGGTGTACGCGAATCAAGCCTTCCTGTGCGACGCTCGCGACGAGCGCACCGTCGCGACTGTAGATCAGTCCGCGGTTGAAACCGCGCGCACCGGAGGCGCTGGGACTGTCCTGTACGAACAGCAGCCATTCGTCGGCGCGGAATGGGCGGTGGAACCACACCGCGTGATCGAGGCTCGCGTTCTGCACGTTCTGCTGCGTATACGAAACGCCATGCGGCATCAGCGAAGTATCGAGCAGCGACCAATCGGACAGGTAGGCGAGCACGCATTGGTGCAATCGCAGATCGTCGGGAAGCGCGTCGCGTGCGCGCATCCAACCGTTTTGGAACGGCGCGCGTTTTTCGGGCTTGAAGAAATCGTATGGTTCGATCGGCCTTGCTTCGATCGGCCGCTCCCGCGTGAACATCTCACGATACTGTTCGGGCAGATGGCGCGACTGACGTTTGCGCAGCGACGCTTCGTCTTCGAGGTCTTCCGGCATCGGCA
The DNA here is from genome assembly GCA_963822125.1 of uncultured Gammaproteobacteria bacterium. GTDB lineage: Bacteria > Pseudomonadota > Gammaproteobacteria > Pseudomonadales > Azotimanducaceae > DATJGR01. Next base: position 3,894 of record CAWGGQ010000008.1, read on the forward strand.
CCTTCGGCATGTCGAACTGATGGTCGAATCCTCGCTCTTCGTTCTGGAACGAGATCGCCATGTTGAAGATCGCCTTGCCGTGCTGCACGGCGACCACGCGGCGCGTAGTGAAACTCTTGCCGTCGCGGATCCGGTCCACCACGTACAGGATCGGAATCGACATGTCGCCGGGACGCAGGAAGTAGCCGTGCAGTGAGTGCGCGTGACGCTCGGGTTCGACGGTGCGCGAAGCAGCGACCAGCGCCTGTCCCAGCACCTGCCCGCCGTAGATGCGCTGCCAGCCTTCGTTCGGACTCGTGCCGCGGAAGTGGTTCACGTCGATCTGTTCGAGATCGAGCAGTGCGATCAGGCGTTCGAGACTCTTCTGCATGGTTCCTATCAGTTCGAAAGATGTGCGTTCGAAGGAGCGCCATTGTATCCGCGCGCGGCTAACGAACGGTGAACAGCACCTGATCTACGACGCTGCCCGCGGCGTCTACCAGCGCGAGGCGGTGTGCACCGGTCTGCGGCGGCCACAGCACTTGTGAATCAGCCGCACCCAGCGAGACGCCGTCCATCCGGAACGCCAACTGCGCCGTTGCGCCGCGCGCGCGAATCGGCACGCGTTGCCGCTCGGCCGGTATGTCGGGATCGATCGCGATGATCAGACCGTTGCCAGGAGCGGCGATGCGGCTTCGCTCCGCGCGCTCGGGAACCTTGGCAACCGTAGTGAGTTCGGTGCCGGCAACGAACCATTCCAGGCGCGGCGGTTCCACCGGCGGTTCGAATGCGATGGCCACCTGTGTGACGCCCTCTGGAGCGACAGGTGCGCGCGACGGGTATTGGGTATGCAGCGCCAGCATGATGTCGTGCCACGCCGGCGCAGCACCGGTCACGCCACTGACGTCGCGCATCGAGTCGCCTTCGAAGTTGCCCACCCACACGCCCACCGTGTAACGGTCGGTGTAGCCGATGCACCAGTTGTCGCGCATGTCTTTGCTGGTGCCGGTTTTTGCAGCGCTCCAGAACGCCGTGTTCAGATTGTTGTCGAGGCCGAACGTGGTTACTCGCGCCGCACGGTCGCCAAGAATGTCGGTTACGAGAAACGCGGCGTCGGCCGCCAACGTGCGCACCGGCGCCTGAGTGGGGTCGTTGGAGCGAAGTCGCAGCGGCGTGTAGAGGCCGCCGCGCGCCAGCGTTCGATACGCGGCAACCTGCTCCCAAAGGCTGACTTCTGCGGAACCCAATGCGAGCGAATAACCGTAGAACGCGCCATCCTCGCTGATGCCGGAATAGCCGAGCGCATTCAATCGATCGCGGAAGGCTTCGACTCCTACCAGCACCAGCGTACGAACGGCGGGTACGTTCAACGAACTCCCCAGGCGGTTCGCACGCTGACGAGACCTTTGAAGTCGCGGTCGTAGTTCTGCGGCAGATACACGCCGGTCGCCGTGTCGAGATTCACCGGCGCGTCGTCCAGCAACGACGCATTCGTGAGATGACGCCGCTCCAGCGCCAGCTGATACAGGAACGGCTTCAATGTTGAGCCTGCCTGTCGATGCGCGCGTACGCCGTCGACATGTCGCGCGCGCGATGCGGGTCCTGCAGAGCCCACGTACGCGAGCACATCGCCGGTTTCGTTGTCGACGACCAGCGCCGCGCCGTCGCGCACGTTGTGAAGCGTCAGTCCGCGCAAACGATCGTTCATCGCGGCGCGCGCGGCGGCTTGAATGTCGGCGTCGAGCGTCGTTTCGAGTCGCTGGCCGGGATGATCGAGCAGCGCCTGCGCGAGATCGGGCGCCAGTGTCGTGCCTTCCGACAAATGTGCGGCCCGGTCGAACAGCGTACGAGCGGAAGCTTCGATCTCATCGCACGTGACCGATGCACCGAGCGAGCGCGCGCGTCCGCACGCGCGTGCGGCGATTCGTGCAGGAGTCGCGCTGGGTGCCGGCAGCAGTGCGGCCAACAGCAGGCTTTCCGGTGCCGTGAGCCCCGATGGCGCTTTCCCTGCGAGCAGTTGCGCAGCGGCATCGATGCCTTCGAGTTCGCCCCTGAAGCCGAGCAGGTTCAGATAGGCCTCGAGAATTTCGGCCTTCGTCCACTTCGACTCGATCGCGCGGGCGGCGCGTACCTGCATGAGCTTTTCGTACCAGCCGCGGCGACTGCTCTGGCCGGTAGAGGCCGGGTCGATGATCGCCGCCAACTGCATCGTGATGGTGCTGGCACCGCGGCGGCGTTCACTCGTCAGGTTGGTGCGCAGCGCGCCGAGGGCGGCGCGCCAATCGACGCCGCGATGGGTCCAGAACCGGCGATCTTCGCCGTCGACAACGGCATCTACCAGCGCGGTGGAAATCGAATCGAGCGGAACCCATTGGAAGCGACGCACGCCATAGTCGATTCGTACGCTGTCGATCACCACGCCGTGTCGATCGAGCAGATACGCCTCCGACGACTGCCACGCGCCCGCACGGTCGCGAAATCGGGCGCGTCTGCGTACGTCAGCCAGGCAACGAAGCCGACGACGACGAGCGCGATCGCGCCGCCTATCGACAGTGCGCGGCTCATCGCGGATTCGGCTCCACCGTAACGGGCTCGTTCGGCCGTTCGCCGAACATTTCCGGCGCGTACATCGCTTCGACGCGCGTCGGCGGCAGCTGGAACGTGCCGGGGTTGTTCAGACGCACCGTGTATTCGGTGCTGAAGCGGCCCTTCGGCACGAATCGGTAGTAGCCGCGGAAGGCGTCGAACGCGCGTTGTTCGAAGGCGAGCCACGCCGTTCCTTGCGTTCGCTCACCTTGCGTAAGGGCGTTCGATTGCCCGCCGAGACCGCTGCCCAGAACCGTTGCGCCGGCCGGAATCGGGTCGTCCACGACGACCCAGGTCATGTCGGATTGCGCGTCCACGTCGATGTGCACGCGTACGACGTCGCCGCGGCGATACGCCCCGGCCACTGGCTGCTCCACGGGCGTTACGGTGCGAGTGATCGTGAAACCACTGGAAAGCGGCGCTTTCAACGGCAACGCGGCATTCGCCCGGATCGTCGCCCAGGGTCGGCCGGTGCCCAGTTGAGTCAACCGATACCGGTTCGGCGGGTGTCCTGCCACGGCAATTGCCCGGTCAGATCGTCGCCTTTCGCGTTCCAGGCCAACGACTTCGCCAAGGGGCCGTACGTGACTCTGTTTCACCCGTCACCGGCGTGCGATTCGAACGCGGCGGAGAACTTCTCCAACGCGAGCGTTCCCCACGCGTTCGCAACCGTCGTGTTCCAGTGTCCCGGTTGCTGCCGGCCGATTGCGCCGCGAACGAGGCGAGGAATGTCTCGCGCCACTCCTTCCGGTCCAGCAACGTCGAACAGCGCACGCGCGGCATTCGAGTCGGTCGACACCATCAACCACCACAACGCGTCGGTGCGCTCGGTGGAGAATCCCAGCGTCGTCCCCTGGAAATTCAGTCGCGCGCGAATGACGGCCAATCCGCCTCGGTGATGCGCGCGTCGCGGTTCGGAATCGTCTGAACCCGGCGCAGGATACTCAGCCAGTCGAGCACCGCGGACGTCGGCCAGAGGTTCGGGTCGATGCTGATGCTGTCCAACATGCGTGGCTCGGCCGCGTCGTATCGGGACAGCGCTTCGATGGCGGCAAGCTTGCGGATGCTCAGGTCGGAGGTCTGCAACGCCGATCGAACGTCGACTTCGCCCCTCGATGAAATCGGTGAGACCGCGCTGCATACGCGCTTAGTTCGACGTCGGGAACTGCGTAGTTGGCTTCGCTGCGCGATCGCCAGTGTGTACGCAGTGAGCGTGTCGTCGCCGTCGAGTGGGTCGGACGCGAAGTACTTCAGCAGTCCGTTTCGATCGAGGTATACCGGTAGGTTTTCCATCCAGCGATCCCAGGTCGCGGCGTCGCGTAGCGCGACGGCTTTCGACAGACTGCTGTTCGAGGCAGACGTACGGATACCACTCCATGAAATCGCGGACGCCGTCGAGACGATCGCCGAGCCGTGCCTGCAGGGAAATTTCCAGTCCGCCTCGTCCGGGAATGGCATCGACAGGTCGCTCCGCGGTGAACGACAGCGTCGGGTCGAGCTGCGCGAGCGTCGCCTGGAACGTGCGAACGGGAATGGCCGGAACGACTTGCTGGCTGACGGCTCAGACGGTCGCGCGCACCGTCGGTTTCGAGCGAAACGTCCCAGGCCAGCGAACTGGCGCCGAACGGCGCGGTAACGTCCCAAACGATGTCGCGCGCTGCGCCTGCGGCAAGGTCGAATCGTTGGGCGCCGGCAAACCCGACTGCAGCGCAGGGACTGGTCTTTGCCGTCGCGCGCACCGACGCGAGCTTTCGTCGTGGTGTTGCGCACCGTGAACGTGGCCGCGTAGCGGTCGCCTTCGCGCACCACGCGGCGGCAGGCCGGAAAGCAACATCAGAGTCTTGCGTGGTCGCGATGTTCGTCGTGCCGGTGCCGAACAGGTCGGCGCCGGCATTTGCGACGGCGACGATGCGGAAGCTGGTCAGCGAATCGTTCAGCGGAACCGTCAGCCTCGTGCATCGCCGTTGGCGTCGAGCTGCACACGGCCCTGCCAGACGAGCAGCGTGTCGAACAGCTCCCGTGCGCGTTCGCGACCGCCGCCGCCGCCGTGTGGAACGGCTTTTCGGCCGAACGTGCGTCTGCCGATCACTTCCATCTGCGCGCGTTGCGGTCCACACTTCGAGACCACGTTCGCCCATCATTGCGTCGAGCAGATTCCAGCTCGGGTTCGACGCGAGATCGAGCAGTGCCTCGTCGACGGCCGCTAGCGCGACCTCCGCGCCCGCCGGCAACGGTTTGCCGTCGGCGCGCGCTACGTGGATCTTTACGTGTGCCTGCTCGCGCACGGCGATACGTCGGTCGGTCGGCGGTAACGTTCACGTCCAGCCGATGCGGCTTCCAGCCGACGCGAATTTCCGCGGCGCCGAGTCGGTAACTCGGCTTGCTCAAGATCGACAGCGCCGTCGGTCGCCCGCCGTCGCGTGGAATGAAATCCGGCAGGTCGAACCGTCGCGCGATGTCGGAGAGCCAACTTGCAAAACGCGCCGACGCGGCCGCGCACCGCCAACACCGAGACGAACACGTTCGGCGAATCGGCGTCGTTGATCGGCACTTCGACGATGGGCTCGCTGCCGCTCGAGCGTGGTGACGAAACTGAGCGCATCACGCCTTCGCGTTCCACCGTTACCAGTGCAGTGGCGCTGCGGAACGGCATACGCACCTGAAAGCGCGCGGTATCGCCGGCGTCGTATTCCTTCTGCTCCGGCAGCAGATCCATACGATCGCCGGTGGTGCCGCCGAACCACCACTCGTTCTCGCCAACGACCCAGATCGACGTCGGTTGCCTCTGCGGGATTGCCGTCGGCGTCGCGCGTGCGCGCCGCGACGATGACTTCGCCGGCGAAGTCCGGCGCCAGCTCGCACGGCAGAAGACCTTGCGCGTCGGTTCTGCCGCTGCATGTCGGCGTCGAGGCGGCGATCTCGCGCACGCTGTCGTAGGCATAGAAGCCGCCGATCAGCCGTTTCCGGTAGGTGTAGTCCGATGGCGCGATACAGCGTGACGTCGACGCGTTGTCCACTGATCGGATGTCCGTGCAGATCGAGTGCGACGACGCGAAATCGCATCTGTTCGGTGCTTGCGGCCCAGCCTTCGCGGCGAATACCCAGCGTGACGGCAGACGGCCACAACTCCACGCGCCCGGCCGCGGTGAGGATTTCGCCGTTGGCGTCGGCGTAGTCCATCTCCGCGTTCAGTACCGACTGGTTGTTCGATCTGCGGAATGTCCGGAACCGCGATGCGGGCCGCGCCCTGACCGTCGAGCGTGATCGGGAAGACATGCGCCTTGACTACTTCGTTGGAGGACTCGGATTCGAAATCGTACGATGCGGCGCCGGTTTGGGTGATGCCTTCCACTACCGATTCGCCGCCGAACTGATAGTCGTCGTAGTCCCGGAAGGTGAGTGTTCGCGGCTCTATCGTCGTGCGCACCTTCACCGGCAACTGCGATGCGCCGCCGCCTGATAAGTACGCTCGCGTGCAGGTCGAGCGCTACAGAAGCGGGACGCAACTGCGCTCCTGCAGGTCCGCTGACGGTGGCGCGAATGGTCGGCAGCCGGAACTGCTCCACCTTGAAGTGGCCGCTGTCGTGCCAGTTCGAATCGGAGTCCTTGATCTCGATCTGGTAGTCGCCGAGTTTCGCTTCTGGCGGAATCGGCCACGTGCTTTCCGCAACGCCGTTCGCGTCGAAATCGACAGGCATTTCGAACGAGCTGTCGCTTCCGAGATGCGTGATGCGCAACTGCAGCTGCGTGGGCAGCGGTTCGGTCAGTTCGATGCCGGCGATCGCATGACGGCGAATGAAGTGCTTCATCGAAACGGTTTCGCCGGCGCGAAACAACGCCCGATCGAGCACGCTGTGATACATCTTCGCGTTCCACGAACCGCCGGTGCGCAGCGCAAAGTCGTACGGGCGGATGCCCTCGTTCCACGAGGACAGCGCAAAACTGAAATCGTCCGCGGTGCGGGCGCTGATCATCAACGGGCGTCGAGTACGGACAGGCGTCGCTGCCGTGCGGCTGGCCGAACGATTCGATTGATCGAAGCGAGGCCGTCGCCATCGGTGCGCCCTTGCCAGCGCCGCGTCGCCGTTGCAGTAGTCGATGATCTCGATGTCTGCATCGGCCACCGGCGTAGCATCGTCGAGCCGCGTAACCCACACGCGCGAAGATTCGCGTCCCCATTTGAAATGCACGCTCAGATTCGTGACCAGCACGGCGGTGGAGACGTAGCGGGGTGCGTCGTTCCCGAGCAGTGCCTCGCCGAGTCGGCGGCTCGCGAGTTCCACGACATAGAAGCCCCGATCCGTCAATGGAATGCCAACAACTTCGAACGGGCGCGTCGCCGCGGTGCCGGTCTCGCCCATGGGGACACGTGAACGAGTCGGTCGGAGTCGGATGCGTCGAAAACCGACGTGTCGGCGGTTTGTTCGGTCCACACCGATTGCTTGCGGGCTTCGTCATAGCTCCAGGTGCCGCGCGGCGCGTTAGCGGCGTCGACGCGTTGAATCCACTTCGCCACTGCGATGGCATCGGACGTTTCGCGCAGACGCCGCCCGGAGAGTTCACTGCGCTTGGCGGGCAATTGTGCTTCGACGTTGCGGAGCGTGACCGGCAACACCGCGCCCCCGTTCGCTTCGAGAATGCCGAACGTTCCCGCGAACTTGGCGAGCGGCGGATAGGAATCGATCTTCACCTCGAGCGGAAAGCGGTCGGCGTTCGAAAGGGGCCGCCCGATGTCGTCGACGATTCCCGCGGCAAGTTGCACGTGAACCAGTTGGTTGTCGGCAAACGGCGGCTTGAAGACGAGTTCCTCGACCGTTGCCACTCCACCGGCAACCGGCTCCGGCGCCAGCGTGCCGCCGTCAGCAACGACGATGCGTGTCTCGTTGGCGAACGCAACCGGCACCGGCGCACTGAACTGCAATCGAATCGGCTGCAGCGGTATACAACCGGCGCGCGCGTTCACGCGTTCGCATTGCACGCGCGCGGTAAAGGCCGGGCGCACTTGAAATGCCAGCTTCTGATCCTGTGTCGTGGCGATGCCGCTCGGCGCTTCGATGCCGGCGCCCCACACGAGTTGCATCTTCGCGTCGGGCGGCAGGGTGCGTTTGCAGGCGACCACCGCCAGTTGTGCTTCGGCGAGTTCGAGCGATCGATCGCGCACACGCGCCGTCGACTGCACGCCGTCTTTCCACAGGATCCGGTAGTAGCTGTAGCCGAGTTCGCGACGCTGCTCGAGAATCGCGGCGCGTTCGTCGCCCGCCAACACTCGCACCGGCACGCGCTCGCCGATGCCATCGATTGCACAGTAGGCGGCGCGTTCGATCGATGCCGGCGTCGCTTGCGCATCGAGTGCGAGCATGAAGATCTGATCCGCGTCGACCGTGGCGCCGTCGTCGGGAAGCGAAGCGCGAATGGCGGGACCACCGCTATCGAACTGAAACGTGCGCGCGCTTGCGACGCGCGCGCCGTCGCGGTCGTGCAAGTCGTTGCGCAGCTTGAACGTGCAACGTATGCCGGCCGGAAGGTCGGCATCGAAGTCGTAAAGCCAATTGCGCTCGTCCGCCCAACGACCGTGGCCATACGCTGCGCAGTCGATGTCGAACGGATCGGCGAGGCGCGGATCGCCGAGCGCAACCATCGGCGACGCGAAGCGCGCGTGCACCTGCCGAATCGCCTTCACTGTGCCTTGCGGCGAGAACAACGCGACCGGATCCGCCGCAACCGCACGAGCGAACGGTGTCGCCAGGAGGACGACTGATGCGCATACGAGTGCAAGCGTGCGTGAGTTCATGGTTCGGCGTGCGTTCCGAACGGAGTTCGAAAAGCTTGCCGTATCCACTTCGATTCCACCATCGAGCGGCGTCGGTGAACGCATCGCGAACGCGTTGGCTGGACGCCGCCTGCAGCGAAACGGGACAATCCGCTCTTCTTTTCAGTCGGGAGCAGGCGTGGGCGTTCAGAAAGAGGCACCGGGCTGGTTCATAAAGGCCATTGAGACACCGTACGAAGAAGGTGCCATCAACGTGGACGGCGCGCGCATCCACTACCTGCAATGGGGTGGCGTAAGCGACAAGCCTGGCATCGTTCTCGTTCACGGCAACGGTGCCCATGCGCACTGGTGGACGTTCATCGCCCCGTTTCTGCTCGAACACTATCGTGTGGTGGCGCTCGACCTGTCGGGGATGGGCGACTCCGATCACCGTGAACGCTACTCGCCTGAAGGATTCGCGGCAGAGGTGGTGGGCGTGATGGATGCCGCCGGATTTCGTTCCGATTCGATCGTCGTCGGGCACAGCTTCGGCGGATTCGTCACGCTGAACACGGGCCTCAAGTATCGCGACCGGCTGGCCGGCATCGTGCTGGTCGATTCGGCGGTGCGCCCGCCGGACTTCCAGTGGGAGCGCGATCCGCGCCGTTCGCCGGTACGTCCGAAACGCGTTTACAACGACTACGCTGAGGCGCTATCGCGATTCCGGCTGATGCCGCCGCAAGACTGCAACAACCAGTACATCCTCGACCACATCGGCCGCCATTCCTTGACGCAGACGGAAGGCGGATGGACCTGGAAGTTCGACGATGGCCTGTTCCGCAAGATGGCGTTCGACACGAACATGTCCGAAGGACTCGCGAAAATCGGCTGTCGCGTCGGCGTGATCTACGGTCAGGACAGCTATCTGTTCAGCCAGGAAGTGGCCGACTACATGTTCAAAGTGCTCGACGAGTCGGTTCCGTTCGTCGCCATACCGGAAGCGCAGCATCATCTGTTCCTCGACCAGCCGCTCGCGTTCGTAGCGGCTCTGCGCACGTTGCTGGCCGAATGGCGCCATTCGAAGCCGCTGCGCGCCGTACCCGTCTAACTGCATTCTTGTATCGAAGTAAAAGGAGACCCGCACATGCCGTCGCGCCGAAACAGCATCGAACTCACAGCCCAGGAAACTCGCGAATTTCTCGACAGCCACAAGACAGTGATCATCGTGTCCAACGGCAAAGACGGTTACCCGCATCCCATGCCGATGTGGTTCTACGTCGACGACGAAGGTTGTGTTTACTGCACGACGTTCGGGAAGTCGCAGAAGATCCTCAACTGGCGACGCGACCCGAAGGCGACGCTGCTCGTCGAAAGCGGCACCGAATACGCTCAACTCAAAGGCGTGGTGATCTACGCGCGCGCCGAGATCATCGAAGACCTCGACACTGCGATCGACACGCTCGTGAAGATCAACACCCGAGGCACGACGATCGATGCCACCCAACGACAAGCCTTGACCGCGGCGGTTTCGAAGACGGCCGCAAAGCGCGCGGTCATCAAGTTTCATCCCGAGCGGTACGTGAGCTGGGACCATTCGAAGTTGGGTGGTCGCTACTAGGAGGAAAAGGAGCTCCGATTCACGGCGACCGTGGGTGAATGCCGGTTCGGACACGCTCGAGCCGTCCGTGGTCGCTCAATCGCGGCCATCCATGGCCGCTCATGGTCCTCACCAACATTCCCCCACGCCCGCCTGGGCTATGTCTCCGTCGCACAGTCGTGTCGTGCCTGAACGCGCGCGAAGCGCGCGTTCATCTTCACTCCAACTAAAGAGGGCGCGACTTCGATGATGGAAGGTGACGGCTGATCGGTGCGAAGGGGTATGAGCGGCCATGGATGGCCGCGACTTAAGCGCCCATGGACGGCTCGAGCGGCCCCGTAGCACCGATCAGCCGTCACCCACCAGATTGGAAATGCCGGAAGGCGCGCCCCTTCCCAACCTCGTTAGGCCAGCGGACCGGTCTCGCGTAACTTCCGGAAAGCCTCGATGATGGTGTCGACCTGCTCCGGCGTGTGTGCAGCGGACAGACTGACGCGCAGGAGGCAGAAGGGGCCGGGTGATGCTTCGAACGGCACCAGATTCACGTACACGCCGTTGTCGATCAGGAAGTGCCATGCGTCCAGCGCGAGTTCATCGCTGCGTACCTGAACGCCGACCACGGGGCTGATTTCGGGGCCGAGTTCGTAGCCGAGTTGCTGTAGTGCGCCGTAAGTAACGCGAGCGTTGTCGAGCAGGCGCTCGCGCAGTTCGGGGTGTTCGCGAATCACTTTGAGTGCGGCGCGCGCCGATGCCATTACCGACGGTGAACTCGATGCGGAGTACGCGTAGGCCCGTGCGGCGGCGCGCAGTTGCGTCAGGTCGTGTTTGCGACTGGCCGCATAACCGCCGACGCAACCGAGGCTCTTGCTGAACGTACCGACTACGACGTCGACCTGATCCTCTACACCGGCTGCTTCCGCGAGACCGCGGCCGTGTTTGCCGAGCACGCCGAACGAGTGCGCTTCGTCTACGAGCAATGCGGCACCGTAGCGTGTGACCACCTCGCAGAAGTCGGCGAGCGGCGCAGTGTCGCCGAGCATGCTGTAGATGCCTTCGACGATCACGAGTGAGTTCGGCGCTTTGTCGCCGAGGCGACGCAGGCGCTTGTCGAGGTCTGCTGCATCGTTGTGTTTGAAGCGATAGGTCGTTGCGCCCGATAACGTGGCGCCGTCGTAAATGCTCGCGTGGCTTTGTGCGTCGAGCAGCAGTACGGAATCGCGATCGGCCAGTGCCGAAATGATTCCGACGTTTGCCTGATATCCGGTGGTGAACAGCATCACCGCGCGCGCGCCGTAGAAATCCGCCAACTCGCGTTCGAGCGCCGCGTGATCCGGATACGTGCCGCTCGCGAGTCGCGATCCGGTGGTGCCGGTGCCGTAACGCACAGCGGCTTCCGCGGATGCGCGGACGCAGTCGGGATGAAATGTCAGGCCGAGATAGTTGTTGGTGCCCGCGAGGACGACCGATCGGCCGTTTACCGTTCCGCTCGTCGGGTTGCCGTCGACGGTGACCAGCGTGCCGAGCACGTCACTGTCTTGCCACGGCAACTTCTCGGTGGCAACGCGCCGCTCGATGAGGTTCATTGTTTCTCGACCAGGCGTTCGAGTTCTTTCACCATGTCGTTAATGGTGCGGATCTCGGCGAGATCGTTCAGCGGGAACGAGATGTCGTATGCATCTTCGAGTTGTTCCACCAGTTCCATGATCTCGATCGACGAAAGACCTACGTCATCGACGAGGTCGCTATCGACTTCTACGTGCGTGCCTTCCTCAGCGAGTTGGTTGACAAGCTCCTTGAGGCGAGCGGCATAATTCTCGCGTTTTGTCATAGCGTAGTGATTGACTGGGGCGGATGTTGACGGGGGGCGATTATACAGACAAAGCCTCTCGAAGGGTCACGCCTCGCGTCTGGGCCGTCGCCAGCTATCGCGCCGGCGAAAACTCGCAGATCTCCGGGCTCGCGAATCGATTGGGCGGCGACGTTGCGACGAAACGACTGCGTTACAACTCGTTGGCGGGTGTACTCGGATTGATGCGGGCCGTCTCGCGACGAGGCATCGACGCGGGATCCGATGCCCTTGAAGCGCCGTGGCCAGACATCATCATTTCCGCCGGGCTGAAGAACGAGCCGGTGTGCCGGTGGATCAAGCAGTGCAGTGGCGGCCGCACCCGGCTCGTGTTTCTCGGTCGCACCTGGGCACGGCGCGATCTATTCGACCTCGTCGTAACGACGCCGCAATACAGGTTGCCGCGTGAACCGAACGTCGTGCACAACCTGATGACTCAGCACGGCGTCACTGCCTCGCGGCTCGCGGCTGAACGAGTTCGTTGGGAAGCTCGCTTCGACGAATTTCCGCGGCCGATTCTCGGAGTGCTGATCGGGGGCGACAGCGGGCCGTTCGTGCTGGGCGCGCGCGCCGCCAGGCGCCTTGCGCATAAGCTGAACGAGATGGTGAGGCAACGCGGCGGCAGCGTAGTTATTACAACGAGCGCACGCACCCGAACCGACGTGGCGGATGTGCTCGATTCGGCCCTTACGGTGCCGGCATCGCTGCACCGTTATCGTCCTGACGATCCCGACAACCCTTACTTCGGCATCCTCGCGCTCGCCGACGCGTTCGTGGTGACGTCCGACAGCGTGGCGATGTTGTCCGAAGCGGCGGCAGCCGGACGCCCCGTGCACATCTTCAACCTCGGCGAGACGGGGCCGGAAGGGCGCGACCACAGCGTGAAGTCGGTGAGCTACCGCACGATGATGGCGCTGCTACCGAAGCGGCTATCGCGCGACATCGGCTTGTTCCACGACGCGTTCGTGGCGGCCGGACACGGCACGTGGTCAAACGACGCGTGTTCCGTGGTAGCGGGTGCAGCAAATGCCGAGATCGATGCGACCGTCGCGCGCGCACGCTCGCTGATCGAGGGCTAACTAACGCTCTGGTTGAGCTGCGGCGCATGTCGCGCGGTGTCGCGCGCCAACTTGCCGGCTTCCACGCGATAAACTTCATCGGCGATGTCGGCCATCGCGGATTGGTGCGAAACCGCCAGAATGGTCAGCTTTCCACGCAGTGATTGCAGCGTTGCGCAGATGCCTGCTTCGGTGGCCGAATCGAGAGCACTGGTCGCTTCATCGAGAATCAACAGCTTCGGGTGATGCGCGAGAGCTCGCGCGATCATGACGCGCTGGCGCTGTCCGCCCGAGAGCAGCGTGCCGCGTTCGCCCACGACGCTGTCGATTCCGCCGGGCAGCCTGGAGATGAAGTCCCACGCACCGGCCAGCTTCAATGCGGTTTCGGCGTCTTCGCGTTTGAGGCTCGGATCGCCCAGCGCGACGTTGTGCAGAATCGAATCGTGCAGCAGCAGATTTTCTTGTGGAACGTAACCGATGCTGTGTCGCCACGCGTGAACTTCGAGCGCGTTGAGGTCGTGTCCGTCAACACGAATCACGCCGGACTCGGGTTGAATCAGACCAATGACCAGATCCGCGATGGTCGTTTTACCCGAGCCCGAGTCGCCGACGAGACACGTCATGACGCCGGCGGGAATCGAGAACGACACGTTGTCGAGAATGCGGTGGTCGCCGTAGGCGAAGCTCACGGATTCGAAGTCGATCGACTTGTCGAGCGCCACGCGTTCGGTGCCCGTGCCCGTTTCTGCCTGGGCGCGCGCTTCGGCGATCGTTTGATCCAGCGCCCAATACGCGCTCTCGCACGTCAGCACTTTCTGGTACTGCTTCTGCACGCGCCCGACGCGCTTCAACGTCTGGCCCAAGACCACCGCCATGAATGTGACGGTTGCGAGTTGCACGTCGAACGACACCAGCGCTACGAAGATGCCCCCGACGATGACGAGCGCGAGCAGCGACTCCTGCGCGCCCTCGAGTCCGGCTTCGCCGAGCACCTGGCGGCGCAACGCGCCCCTGAGTTTGCCCGTTTCCAGCGACAGAACTTCCTCGGCGACGCGATCGCGACCCATTGCCTTGAAGGTTTTCACCGACTGCAGCACGTCGCTCAGCGTGCCGAGGAGCGAGCGGTACCAGTGTGTCTGCCGGTCGCCCGCGCGATGCGCAATGCGCACGAACACGTGCGATGCCGACAGCACCAGGGCGCCTGCGGCAAAACAGAGTACGGTCGCCTGCCACGACACGAGTACGGCCACCGAGGTGTATACGGTTGCCTCGATCACGGTCGCCAGCACCCGTACCGCAAACACATACGCTTGAGCCGCGCGCCATGCTTCGGTGGCCATCGCATTCGCCAGCGCACCTGTGGATTGCCGTGTGAAGAACGACCAGCGCGATGCGATGACTGCGCTGAGCAGGTTCATGCGCAGTTCCGTTGCGACGTCGGCTGCGATATAGCCGATGCGCTGTTCCGCAATGAAGATCAACGCGTTCTTCACGACGATCGCCGACAGGATGACTCCCAGCAGCAAGCCGAGAGTTGGGGTGATGCCGGCGCTTGCGAGCACATCGTGAACACGCTGCGCGAATTCATTCTGCGTTGCTTCCGGCGCATCTGTCGTCAGCGCGAGCTGCAGTGCGGGCAGCAGCGAGGACAGACCTACGCCATCGGCGACGCCGGCCAGCAACAACGCGATCGCGAGGAAGATGCTCTGGAACGGATATCGGCGGATGAACGCTTTGAGAAGAGCCATTCGGTGTGACCGTCAGTTCATGCGTCGCATCAGCAACACGGCGAATACCAGGACGATGATCGGCGGCAAGGCGGAAGTTACGGGTATGGACAGGTTGGCGAGTATACCCGCGTTCGTTGCTACCTGCTGCCCGATATAGACCAGGAATGCCAACGCTGCGCCCATCGCGAGGCGCCCGGACCTGCCGCCCCGGATGTTTCGAATCAAAGCGAACGGCGCGGCGAGAAGCGCGAACGCAATGGATGACAGCGGCAGTGTGAGGCGGCGCCAGAACTCGATCTGCTCGGCTTGCGCCCCGACAGAATCGTTAGAGCGATGTGCAACCCGCGTGCGCAGTTCCGACAACGTAAAGCTCGCGATTGGAAGGTCGTACAGTTTGATGCTTCGATCCCAGGTCGGTTGCCAGTGCATGGTCGGCAAGGTCTCCGCGAGTACCGGCGCGCCGTCGGTCGAGAACTGCTTGTGCCACACGTTCTGCAGTCGCCAGTCGGTCGGGCTGACGACTTCCGCGGAAGTTGCGCGCAGGTACGATTGCAAACGGGCGCGATCGTCGAACGTGAACACGCGGATGCCGCTCGGGCCGCTGGCGTCTTGCAGGCCGGCGACGTTGACGAAC
>CAWGGQ010000009.1:0-10656 GCA_963822125.1 uncultured Gammaproteobacteria bacterium
AATTCCCGAAGCCGCTCACGCGTAGAGGCATGGTTCATGTGTCGTCCTCCTCTTCTGGACAGCTTGCGCGAATGAACTCGCGGTAGATCTTGTTCAGTTCGTTCCAGCGTTCCGTACGGCGAAACTCACGTACGAGACGCGCACGCCCTTGGCATCGAACAGCCCGCCCCTGACGCCGTTCTGCGCGAACGCTGCCGCGAGCGCCTGAAACCTCGCAGGTAGCCGCGAACCTGCCGGGACGCCGTCCAGATGGTCGCGCAGCGCATCCCAGAATTCGTGCCAGCCGCCACGAAACCGGGTGCCCAGGGCGTTCCGGCTACGGGCAGATCGCCGCCGAAATCGTCGGGATCTTTTTATACGCGCCGTCGGATGGAAAGCTGCACGAACTGCATGCGCGTGCCGCCGTCGGCTTCGCGCAGCTCGATCGAAAGTAGGCCGCCGGTCTATTGTCGCCGAATTGATGAAGCGCGGCGCATCGATCGCGAGTACCGGCGCCGGTCCAGTCCTCCGACTCGAAGCGATAGGTGCCGCCCTGTTTGAGCTCGATTTCGCCGCGGATGAACCAGGCGCGAAATTCCTTCGGATCGGTGATCGTACGCCAGACACGTTCATCGGGTGCGGATACACGCGCACGTATTCGATCGTCCAACGGTCGATGAATCGTGCGAGATCAGGCTTACTCGTCTTTCACGTTTGCCCTCCGCCTCTTCATTCGGTCGAGGTGTGCGCCCAATCGGTCGAAGCGCGAACGGCACGATCGATCTGTGCCTGCATCCATTGCCGCGTACCGTCGAGCGCGTCCGGCTTCCAGCCGATAGGTGCGCGGTTGCGCTTCCTGCCGATATGCGATCAGGCCGCTTTCGCGAAGGACTTTCAGATGCCGGGATACGGTCGGATCAGCGATATCGAAGCGCGCGAAGATCTCGCCCGCAGTGCGTTCGCCCTTCGCGAGCAGCGCGACGATGTCGCGACGGGTTGGATCTGCGAGTGCGCGAAAGGTGTCCATGTTCCTTACTTAGCATTTTAGCTAATTAGCCGTCAAGACAATGAAGGTGGATTTGTCACAACTGGAGCACTTCTTCGAAAGGACAGCTACAGGATGACCTGAGGCGACGCAGTCTCGGTTTCGAGCCGAAAAAACTCCGGCCGTGCCCGCCATTGAAGGAACATGAACACGCAACCGCCCAGCAGGAACAGGCCGGCAATCACGATCGGAGGAGCCAATGCCGAACCACGACTCTCCCGAACCTGAGTTGTCCGGATCGGTGAGATCGATGACCGACTCGACGAACACCCACGTCAGGATGAGTGCGCCGATGAGCGGCGCCACGCCTGCGAGCAACCAACCCTTCGCCGACTTCATGCTCCTGCGGAAGAACCACACACAAGCAAAGCCCGAGAGCGCGTAGTAGAACGCGATCATCAATCCGAGCGCCGCGATCGAGTCGTAGAGGATGTTCTGACTGACGACGGTGAGCCCCGTCGTACCAGGCGATCGACAACACGCCTAACATCCAGATCGTCGAAACGCTCCGGCGTCAGGTGACTGCGGATGAACCTGCGCGCGAAATCGCTCGGACGCGCCCTTCCACCGGCCATGGAGAGTGACGTGCGTGTGCGGTGGGCAGAATGGTCGTCGTGCTTGGCTGCAGCCGCGGGGATGTTAGCACCGCAATGATCAGCAGGCTGCTGGCCTGAGTGAACTGATCACGCCAGCGGTCACCTAGGGCGCTCAGCACGTCTTTTTTGATCGCGTCTGTCGACGAGGGAAACGCCGGCCCCGCGTAAGGCCTGCGCTGCAATCGACAACGATCACGTGACGTCAACACGAGAAGCGATGTGTGGCTCACGATTGCCGCAACACCGGGCGTGTGGCTCCTTGTCTTCGGTCTCCTCGTTCACCGAGATCGAGACTGTCCCAGCCCCAATAGATGAAGATTGCAAACGAGCACGCCGGCCGTCAGCCCCGAATGCGTCGAGTCGATGGTGAACGGATTGAGCCAGTCGAGACTCGGCTTCCACCGACGTTTCCGGCGCATCGTCCGCTGTAAACCTTCTCACAACCGCAACCCACCGCGAAGTATGACGAGCGCCACCAGCTCCGCACCGAGCAGCCACCACTGCGTCTTGGCGGACACCTCGATGCCGACGTAACAGAGCATACGTCATGACGGCGATCCAGACGACGCCGATCAACATCACCTCAGTAGCTGTTGTCGGCCGCTTCGTTGAGGCCCGAAGAGCAGGAACGTGTAGAGGAGCGGTGATGTCCGCGAGGTTCGCCATCACGATGATGTCGGCAACGATGATCGCCCAGCCGCCAAGCCATCCCACCCACGGACCGAACGCCTTCGTCGCCCACGAGAACGTTGTGCCGCAATCCGGGTCGACCCGGTTCAAGTAGTAGTAGGACGTCGCCACGAGCAGCATCGGAACGAACGCGAGCCAGATATTGCCGGCGCTGCGAGCCCGACGGCAGCCACGACCAGGCCGAGCGACGAAGCAAGACCGAACCGGGAGCCGTCGACGCGACGCCGATGACGACGCTCGACATGAACCCCAGCGCGTCACCTCTCAATCCCTTCGCGCCGGGCACCGATCCTGCCGATCCTCGAATGGCCTTCATCACACGAGTTCTCTGCGATTCATGACGTGCGCAGCCGCGCCGAATACGTGACGCGCCCCAGGGTAGGAGCAGTTGCACAATTCGGAACGGAACGCGCCAACAGTAGCGCTCTGACGCGGCGGCCAAGAATACCCGGACTTTCACGCGTGGCGCGAACTCGGGTCTCGGACGGAGGAATTACTCGACAAACGCAGGCGCGGAGGATTGATCCCCGGCGATGCGTTCAGAGCGACTGATTGATTATGGTCTGCGGATCCAGCGACAGATCGTTCGCCGCTTGTTCCGAGATCGACCGCAGGCGCACTTGGTTTGTGCATGAACATGGTGGACGCAGCCCAACGTGCCTCCGTCGCTATGCGCGGCGGATGGTGACGTCGTCCGGAATGAGAGAGGTGCCTACAAACTCAACGCGCTGCGGCCGCTGAGGCCGAGTTGTTGGCGCCCACCGGGTCAGCACAAAAGCCGCGAACGCCACCAAACCGATCATCCAATCCAAGGCTTTCCCTACAAGCTACTCCGCGAGCACAGTGCAGCGCGTTCTAGATTCAACGGTACAGGTTGGCACTCAGCCACACTGTGCGGTTCCGAACACTGAGCGTTCGTGTGCGCCTACGCCTTCGTCCGACAAAACACATAACCGAAGTAGGTGTGCTACCGAACGGACGCTCACCCCCCCCCAAGCCCAATGTGGCCTCGAATCGCATAGCACCAATGGATAGGGGCCACAGAAATGAATTCAAAGAGAGTGAGTCGAGACGCGGTGCCCGCCGCACAGTTTTGTGACGACGCAACACTGCTCGGCAAGGTCGGTAGCGCCATGTGCAACGAGTTGAACAAAGGCAACGCCGTTGTCTCCATTGCCACAGGTACGCATCGGCGCCTGCTGGAAACTCAGCTGGCCGTTCAGGGCATCAATATCGTGGGTGCGCTCAATAGCGGACAGTACGCATGCCTCAACGCACTCGATGTGCTGTCCACGATCGTTGTTGCCGGCGCACCCGACGTGATCCGATTCGCGGAGGTGGTCGGCGCGCTGGTAGATCGCACCGCGGCCAACTATGGCCGCGTCCTGATATTCGGAGAGCTGGTCCCGCTAATGCGAGCTAACGGCCAACACGCTGGTGCGGATGCCCTACAGAAACTGTGGCTTTCGTTCGTGGGATCGCGTGCGATGTTCCTGCACTGCGACTATCCCGGCCTCGTGCTCCACGACTACAGTTCGATTTCGTTTTCGTATGGCGCGCCCATGCGTGACGCGCCGCCGACCTGGGCTGTCGTTAGAGGGAACCTGCACGTTGGCCTCACGTCGAAGCCACCAAATGTGAATCGCGTAACACCTTCCACCCTCGTGGCGTGACATCTGCCGTACAACCCCGACTCATCGACCACAGCAACTTGGTTGATGCACATCGATACTGCGCGTCAGTCTCCTGCAGCACAAAGACGTGTCATGGGTTCCAACGAGTTTCGCGAGTGGTTCCGATCGATTCGTTTCTTCGAACGCGAGCGCGGTTGGTACTTCCTATCGCCCGACGGGCTCGCTGTTGGGCCATACGTGAGTGAACGCGACGCCGAACACCACGCGGTTCGTCTCGCGAAGATCCTACGCAAGCTCGACGACCACCACAGTGCCCGCACCGCAGTCATCGAATTCACAATTGAAGGCGGCCGCGGAACCGTGTAGCGAAGCGCGTTGGCCTGCCGCATAGCTCCTGTACTGCTTCTCTATCGCTCCGTTTGACAACGATCTCGTTAGAGCGCGTCGGGTTGAAGGCGCGAAAACACGAGGGCTACCTCGCCCTTCTTAGCGATGAATCGTGGAAGGCGGTTCAGGAATATGGTGTATCGGGGGCCTGAGTTCGAGCTGCCAATAGCCAACGTCGCGCCATGCACCCAGTTTGTGTCCAACGTTTCGATACACTCCGAGCGGAACGAACCCCAACGATTCGTGAAGGGCGACACTAGCCGGATTCGGCAGCGCAATTCCCGCGAACGCCTGGTAATAGCCGAGTGTCCTCAGCATCGGCAATAGTGCTTCGTAGAGCCGACGACCCATGCCCTTACCGCGCATGTCTTCGCGAAGATAGACAGAGACATTCACCGACCATTGATACGCTTGCCGCTCTCCATGCTTGCCAGCGTACGCATAGCCTGCGACCTGCCCTGAATTGTCGAGGTGAACGAGCCACGGCAACGCCGGAAGGGTCACCTCGATGCGACGTCGCATCTCCTCGATCGATGGGGGCTGCATCTCAAACGAAATGAACGTGTGCTCGACGATGGGCGCGTAGATGGCCTGGATGGACGCAGCATCGTCGGCAGTTGCAATGCGAATCGCGGCTTCTGGCGGTCGTGGAGAAAATCCGCATGCTCGCTCAACATCGTGCGCGACGTTTCGAACTGAAACAGACCTCGGGGTGTCCGCCGCAGCAATCTTCCGTTAGGAACTCGATCAACGCCTTCATTCCGGCGAAATTTGCCTTGTAGAAGATCTGTCGACTCTCGCGCCGAGAAGTGATGATCGAAGCGCGCTCCAGTTCCTTCAGGTGAAACGACAATGTCGGTCCAGGCACGTCGAGTGCAGTTGCGATGGCGCCGGCCGTGTCGCCGTCGTCCCCGGCGGTCACAAGGTGTCGGAAGATTGCAAGCCGCGTCTCCTGCGCGAGAGACGCCAAGACGGCAACCGCTTCTTTGGAATCCATCGATGCACTCGTTTTCGTAGCTTTGGGATTTCACCCGCAGCATGATGTCGTCGCAACAGGAGTCGCGGCCACGGCCTTCGATTCGATATGCGTTTCCTCGGCGGAGTGCCCATACGTCGTAATGTCGCCGAACGTGTAGAAGGTTTCCCAACGCAGGCCAGCCGGATCTTCAACCCACGCTTTGTTCGACCGCGCGTAGCAGCACGAGGCACCCGATTCGATCAGCACGCTCTCGCCCGCGATCTTCGCTCGCGCCGTCAATTCATCGAGTTCGGCCTGATCTTCGGCCTGAATACCAAGGTGACTCAGTCCGGCATTTGCGCTCGTGGAGATCGCAAAATTCACCCGAGGATCCTCGAGCATCCACTTCGCATAGTCGGCCTTCTGTTTCGTTGGCTTCGCGCCAAACAGCGTTGAGTAGAACTGGATCGACTGATTCAGGTCGGCAACGCTGACGTGTACATGGAGACGTTTCATCGGAGTGTTCTCTCGATCTGGTTTGACATTTCCATAATATTGGAAATATAGTTTCAGTCAAGCATCATCGTTGCGAATCCAGCATGACGGAAAAGATCTACAACGTTCTGTTTCTTTGCACGGGCAACTCTGCGCGCAGCATCATGGCCGAGTGCGTATTGAATCGCCTCGGGTCGCGGCCGCTTCAGAGCCTACAGCGCCGGGAGTTTTCCGAAGGGCAACGTGCACCCCTACGCGTTGGAGCTCTTACGACGAAGAGACTTCGAGACGAAGGATTTGCGTTCGAAGAGTTGGGACGAATTTGCGCAACCCGGTGCGCCACAACTGGATTTCGTATTTACCGTCTGCGACAACGCCGCCAACGAAGTCTGTCCTGTCTGGCCGGGTCAACCAATGACCGCGCATTGGGGAATTCCCGATCCGGCGGCAGTCGAGGGCAACGAAGCCCAAAAACACCTCGCCTTTGCGGACACGCTGCGCATGCTGACAAATCGCATCGGAATCTTCGTGAATCTTCCGCTTGCATCAATCGATCGATTGAGTCTGCGTCGCAAGCTTCAAGAAATTGGAGCCACCAAAGACGTGCCGCACGATGCCGTGCAATCGTCATGAGCGCAAACAGCGATGTGGTTGCTAACGAGCGCTCGGTTCCGATGGGCACGTTCGAAAGATACCTGACGGTCTGGGTATTTCTTTGCATCGTCACAGGCATCGCGCTCGGTCATTGGCTGCCCGCACCGTTCGAGTTTCTCGGCCAGCTCGAGATCGCCAGTGTCAATCTGCCAGTGGCTGTTCTCATCTGGCTGATGATCATTCCGATGCTGCTGAAGATCGATTTCGGTGCTTTGGCTCAGGTGCGGGAACACTGGCGCGGCATCGGCGTAACGTTGTTTGTGAACTGGGCGGTGAAACCGTTCTCGATGGCACTGCTGGCGTGGGTATTCATCCGCAATGCATTCGCTGCGTGGCTGCCACCGGAACAGATCGACTCCTATATCGCCGGTCTGATCCTGCTTGCGGCCGCGCCATGCACCGCGATGGTCTTCGTGTGGAGCAATCTTTCGCGGGGTGAACCGCACTTCACTCTGTCCCAAGTCGCGCTGAATGACGCAATCATGGTCTTCGCATTCGCACCGATCGTCGGGTTGCTGCTGGGTCTGTCGTCAATCGTCGTGCCCTGGGAAACGTTGCTGCTGTCGGTGATTCTCTACATCGTGATTCCGGTCGTCATCGCGCAGCTCCTGCGCCAACGCATTTTGCAGAGAGGCGGCCCGTCGAGACTCGCCAGCACGCTGTCGAGACTGCAACCACTCGGGCTCGTCGCGTTGCTCGCGACATTGGTATTGCTGTTCAGTTTCCAAGGATCGCAAATCGTTGAGCAGCCGCTTGTGATCGCATTGCTCGCGGTTCCCATCATCATTCAGGTGTACTTCAATTCTGGACTTGCATACCTGCTCAATCGAAGGCTCGGTGTTGCCCATTGCATCGCGGGACCTTCTGCACTCATCGGCGCGAGCAATTTCTTCGAACTGGCCGTCGCCGCCGCAGTGAGCATTTTCGGCCTTCAATCCGGAGCCGCATTGGCGACAGTTGTCGGCGTGTTGATCGAAGTGCCGGTCATGTTGTCGGTGGTGAAAATCGTCAACGTCAGCAAGGATTGGTACGAGGATCGACAGCGGTAGTCTCCGACCCGCATCGAGCCCACCGTGCGGAGATCGGCGACGCCTGACGTTGGACTTACCAGCCAGGTATGGGGCATTTTGAGGCGCGTCGATCACTTCGGAGCGAGTTCGCCGTACCAGTAGGCAGCCGTGACTCCGCCATCCATGAGGAAGTCGCTGCCGGTGATGAACGCGCCGTCCGGCCCCATCAGGAGAGCGCCAACGGTCCCCACCTCATCCGGGGTGCCGGCGCGCCCGGCCGCGGACAACTCGATCATGCGCCGGTATCCCGCGCCGCGCGGACCGGTCAGTTCGTCCTTGGCGAGCGGCGTGAAGATGATGCCGGGGCTGATCGTGTTGACCCGCGCGCCGCGCTTGCCCCACCGCACCGCCTCGGCCATCACCCGCAGCGAGTTCGCCGCGCTTGGAGATCTGGTAGGCGTGGAGCGGGTCCGTCACTTGGTCCGGCTGGAGCATCGGAAGAGCGAGCAACTCGTCGGCGGGCGTCGTCGCCAGCGCCTTGTTTTGCTCGGGCGTCAGCGCCGGGAGACGGTGCCCCGACTGGGAGGCGATGACGACGCCCGCTCCGCCGCGCGCGATGACATTGCCGAATTCCTCGAGCACGAGCGCGGTGCCATACAGATCGACCTTCAGGATCGTGGCCGGCGATGCCTGCGTAGGGGAGACACCGGCGGCATGGATGACGCCGGTGATGGCGCCGATCGCCGTGGCTGTCTCGACGAGCGCGTGGACCGACTTGCGCGAGGAGACGTCGACGATCGCGGTGCTCACCTCGAACCCGGCGTCGCTGAGGACTTTTGCGGCCGCATCGGCGTTGTCCTTGCGCAGATCAGCCAGCAGGACGTGCTTGCCTGCGCTGACCCGCCGCGCAATCGCCTGACCGATCGATCCGGCACCGATGACGACGATGACGTTGGTCATTGCGACTCCTTCATCATCAAACTGGCGGTCAGCGACCGACCCGCTCCGCCAAGTGCGGAGGATAACGATCGCCTTGCACCTTGATCCGGGAAAAGGCGCCATCGATGTCGTGGAGTTCGTCGGTTGTCAGTTCGACATTCGCTGCACCGAGATTCTCTTCGAGTCGATGCAGCTTCGTGGTACCCGGGATTGGAACGATCCAGGACTTTTGTGCCAGCAACCAGGCGATCGCAATCTGCGCTGACGACACCTGTTTCTTTGCAGCGAAGTCGCCGAGAAGATCTACGAGCGCCTGATTCGCCCTCCGAGCCTCCGGCGTAAATCGAGGAAAGATATTGCTGCGACCGTCGGTCCGATCGAACGTCGTGTTCTCACTGATCGCACCTGTCAGGAAACCTTTGCCCAGCGGACTGAAAGGGACGAAGCCGATGCCTAATTCCTCCAGTGTCGGCAGCACCGCTTCCTCGGGCTCGCGCCACCAAAGGGAGTATTCGCTCTGAAGTGCAGTAACGGGCTGGACCGCGTGCGCACGACGAATGGTCTGTACGCCTGCCTCGGATAAGCCGAAGTATTTGACCTTACCCTCCTGAATCAGATCCTTGACCGCACCCGCGACGTCTTCTATCGGGCACGCTCGTGTCCACGCGATGCTGATAGAAGAGATCGATAACGTCGGTCTGTAGCCGTTTGAGTGACGCTTCGGCCACTTGTTTGATGTGCTCAGGTTTGCTGTTCATTTGCCCCTGAGGCCCGGTGCGGTTGGGATCGATGTCGAAGCCAAACTTGGTGGCGATGACCACTTGGTCGCGGAATGGAGCCAGGGCTTCACCGACCAGCTTCTCATTCGTGAATGGACCGTAGACTTCTGCGGTATCGAAAAAGGTGACGCCGCGTTCGACGGCCGAGCGGATCAGTGAGATCGCCTCCTGCTTGTCGGTAGCGGGTCCGTAGCCGTAGCTCAGTCCCATGCATCCGAGTCCGATGGCCGAAACTTCCAAGCCACTTTTGCCAAGTTTGCGTTTCATCATTGCCCCTCTCCTCACATCACCGGGTAAGGAAAAGATAGGCGCATCGCGCGCCGCAAGAAACGCGTATGAAATGCATGCCCCGATTAGTATTTCTTAATGATCGAACCGACGATCGTCACGCAGCCGTTGGGTCTGTGGCTTTTGCGACCTCACGAGCAACCGTGACGAACGCGCGAAGAGCGGGCGACACCTGCGCGCGGTTCGGGAAATAGAGGAACAGCCCGGGTACGCTCGGTGCGTATCGTTCAAGCACCACGCGGAGACGGCTCCGTGCCAGGTGTGTCGCGATCACGGCGTCCAAGGTGTAGAGAAGGCCGCGGCCGCCGAGAGCCAGCGCGTGCAAGAGTTCGGGGTCACTCACCGTCACCGGCCCACGCACGGGCACGCGC
Source organism: uncultured Gammaproteobacteria bacterium (assembly GCA_963822125.1). Lineage (GTDB taxonomy): Bacteria > Pseudomonadota > Gammaproteobacteria > Pseudomonadales > Azotimanducaceae > DATJGR01. The sequence goes on from CAWGGQ010000009.1 coordinate 9,826, forward strand.
CATGTCTTCTTGCCTCGCTCGAACTCCCAGGGCCACGGCTCATCGTTTGGCGTCCGCCGGAAGCAGAGGCAGTCGTGTTTGAGAAGATCCGTTGGCGTCTCGGGCACACCTTTGCGCTTGAGGTACGACGGTGCGCCGGCAACGACTACTCGACAGGGCTCCGTTAGCCGCACTTGCACCATGTCTTGATCGATCGCCTCGATCAGCCGAATACCTGCATCGAATCCCTCGCTGACGATGTTCACAAAGCGATTCTCCACCTGAATATCCAGGTCGACTCGCGGGAACCGGTAGATGAAGGTCGGGATGAGACGCTTCAGAATCAGCGGCACCGCGGCGCTTGGTGCATTGAGCCTTACTCGTCCTGTTACCTCACCCGGACGGGCACTGATCGTCTTGAGCGCGTCGAGAGCTTGCTCCACCGCAGGTCCCGCATTCTCCAAGAGACGTTGCCCCGCCTCAGTCAACGCCACGCTGCGTGACGTGCGAGTAAGGAGTGCGATACCGACGCGCGCTTCGAGCTGGTGCACGGATTGGCTGAGCGCCGATGCAGAGACTCCGAGATCGCGCGCGGCCGCTGCGAAGCTGCGACGCCGCGCAACGGCGAGGAACGAGTTAACCGCGTTCAGAGGAGTGAAGGCCACGTTAAGAATTCCTAAGCGATCCGGATGGCTCCGCGGAAAATCATCATTGATCGAATGAAATGACACAGTCGAGTTGGAGTCGAATGCTTGTCGCCTGTTGAGCTTTCGCTTCCCCAAGCCGAGTCGTCGACGAGCGCGAACAAGGGGCGAATTTCCGCGCGATCTCTCTCTACCCCGACCTCGTAAG
>CAWGGQ010000010.1:0-21547 GCA_963822125.1 uncultured Gammaproteobacteria bacterium
CTTTGATTTCGTCAACGTAAAATCAGAAGCCCGCTACTTGGCGGGCTTCCTTTTCTCTTTCGGTTTCGACTTCTTGTCGGGTGGCGGTGTCTTGAGCATCCGACGCAAAAACATCGTCGGGCTTAAGGGCTTCCGCATCGCTAGGCGTTCTTGCCATCCTCGTTCGCCAACTTCAATACCCATTGCTTATACGCATCTGGAATGCACGCCGTCTTGTCCGGCGTCACGACCGCGACTTTGAATCGCGCGAGTATCCTCGGAGCCATCTTCAGGCTACTGGCCGCCAGCGCCATCCCACGTCCACATCTCTGCGCACTTCGCCTCTATCGCTGTAGCCACGTGAATCAAGTCAATCGGCTTCAGTGCGATTCCATGTTGCCAGCGTAGATCGCGCGCCGCCTCCATCACAAATATGTCGGTCTGAAATGGGATAACCCCGCCTTGCCCAGACGTTAGCATTGCTTTGAACATACGCTGAGCGTCAGCGTCGTTTGTTCCCCCGGCGCTCAGGCACTCGACAATGGAAAACGCAGATGCTAAAAACCTGAACCGCGCCATCTCGACCGGCGCGAAGAATTGCGTCGATATTCGGAACATATAAGGGATTAGTGAGCGTCGCTCCGACCTTTGCCTTCGCGATCTCAATGAAACAGCACGCATCTAAGTAGACCCGGTTAATCCCCGTTGCCCCAACGGGTGCTCAATGAATTGTGCAGTCGTGAGCGCTCCAGTAATCTCCGGCGCACAGCCAATGAACTGCTCAAACTCCAAGTCCGACAACCGTTCAGTCGGCTCGATCCGCCCAACAACCACACTCTCGATCACGCGATCGATACGATTCGCTCGGACACGTCCCGATACATGCACTCGATTGTCACGAATCGCCAACGCTTTGACGATGTGGGGCCAGAGACTGTCGTTGAAGTACGACCAACGACCCGCGCGACAGGTCTCTCAGATCGAAATGCGGATTGCTCCCTTCCTTGTATACGGCGTGTACTACGCCAAACACCGTCCCCTCATACTCAATGAGCGGCTGTACCAAAAGGGACAGTCGGTCGGCGCTTTCTAGGGTGATGGGATACCACTTGGTCGGCGCGCGCGCACGGGCGGTCTTGTAGACTCCAATCCGACACGTTTCACCTTCGTGAAGATCGCGCGAAGTTTGCGAAACGAAGCAGGGTCGCATCGCTCGGCGCAGGCCCCTCGTCGGGAAGCCGATCCGGTTGGACAGAACTACTTCGTTGGTGGACAGCAGATTGGTTGCGATCAGCACAGCGGGCCGGACGCTCGACATCGGCAATCTGTTGGACAATGGCGGTTCCGCGCTCTGCCACATCGTCCGTAACTTCGTTAGGTAAACCAACGCTTAGAGCAAGCGATCCATCGGCAAATCGAGACGCTTGCCAATGGTTCTCCAGGCGACAACCGAAGATCATCTCCCAGCGCCTTGAGAAACTTGTTCAGCTCCTCAGGGACCTGACCCAGGTGGCCCAGATCTATCGATTTCCTGCCCTTGAATAGTTGAATTCTGAGCTTAACTTCGCCACAGTGCCTACGTCAGACTTTCTGGACCAGTCCCTGTACATCAACCTTTTTCCTTCGATTCCCATGAGCGCACATCTGCCCGCTCAGAGTCATTGTAACCCGCGGCTACGCGGTAGTTGTGCCGGAACTCAAACTCACCAACATATCGCTTAAGGTGCTCCGGACTAACATGGTGGCACGTGCCCATCAGACCACGCTTGAAGATGGAGAAGTAGCTTTCAACCACGCTCGTATGACATCGCCGCGAACGTACTCTCCGAGGCCGTGTTTGACTACACCATGGTCCGCAAATTCCTTTCCAACGGTCGGTAGTGCGCCGCTTCGTCTGTCATCAACCACGCATCTTCCGCGATCTGCGCCTTCAGGATCGGCGCTAGCGTCTTGGCATTGACGGCGGGCACATGGAAACAGCCAACACGGCCGCCACACTCCACAAGGCTCAACGCCTCTGCTTGTGGTGATAGCCACGACCCTTCTTGCCAGACTTGCGCGGTCTGCGCTCATTGCGGAACGTCTCATGAACCTCAACGATGCCGCCAGAACCCCTTCGGATAGCCGAACTCGGTGCGAATCGCGGGATCCCAGAGGTCAACGAGGCTCTCCGCCTATTCGATGGAATCGGCGGTAGCACCCGTCGCCGGCGTGGCTCCAATACTTGCTCGGTTACTGTATAAATATACAGTATTGTCTGAGAAGGAGCAAACATGGAAACCATCGAATGGCCTGGAAAATCGGGCACTGTTTATAAGTACAACATCTACCTGCTCGCGATCGGCACCAGCTTTCACCCCCGGCCGGGCAACTTCATCCTCTGCAGAGAAGACGAACCGCAGGTATTCACCGCGCTATTCGTAGGCGAAACGTCTGATCTATCCCGACGATTCCCAAATGTCGATGGGGCGACCCACGTCCATACGCACACGGGTCGCGCAGACGCGAGAACTCGACAGGAAGAGGTTCGAGACATTGCTGGCCGGTGGTGTCCGATTGAGTAGTCGAGAGCGGTCTCCCGGTCGCCGCACGAGGACGATGCGGATCACGGGATGGGGCTTTGTGGCATCTATGAATGAGGTAGCTTCTATGCCGCCTTCGTCTTCGCGCTCACCCGCTTCGGGCTCCTTCCGGTGTGATGCGTTCGGGGGCCAAAATGCGTCCCGCGATCAAAACAATGATTGGGGGAGACCGTGGAAGGCATTGTGGATCTGCATGACTTAAGATTTCGTTGGGAACTTCGCGACGTTCCCCGCGGACCGGCGCGTTGCACACTTCACGTGGCGTTCGGCGAGTTGGGTATAGCTCGACCGTACGCTGCACTGATGACGCACGACGAAGCGCAAGAGGAAGCAGCGCGACTGGCACCTGAGCTATTGAGAAGGGTCAACTGACTCGAGTGGCACGGTAAGGCGATGCGCCTGATTCGCGGCCTTACTGTTCTCCTATCATTCGTCACGCTAGTCGCCGTGGCGCAAGAACCTTATCGGATTGTCGACACGGTATCGGACTGCGTGAACGTCCGCATCGAGCCGCGCGTCGACTCCGACTCCGTCGGTTGCCTAGGTGCGAACACCTCGGTGATGGTCGTGAGCTCAAAACCCTATTGGCGTGAGATTGGATTCGGCGCGTCGAGTCGCGGTTGGATCGCCAAGAAGTACCTCGTGTCTGATCCGATTCCGCCGGTTGCGCCGGTTCCGGGACAGATACCAGCAACATGTGGCTTACCGTCAACTTCGTGGACGTGGGCCAAGGCGACGCGATTTGGATTCACACGGCCGACGACGACATCGATGCCAACGGCATCTTTGAGGGGCGCAACATTGTCATCGATGCTGGCCCATATTCTGCGGACAGCAGTAACGCCCTACTCACTTACCTGCGTGGTTCAGCACACCATTTCGCCATCATCGATGCGCTGATCCTGACCCATCCCCACGACGATCACTACTCGGGCGTCGATACGATCGTCCGGCACTTCGAGATCAACGACTACTACGACCCTGGAATGCCAGGCACGGCTAGCTATCAAGCGCTTCTAGCTTCGTTCACTGCGCCGGGTCGTAAGGTCAGTCACGTCCACCGCACGCCAGGCAATCTCGGCTCGTTGCGATTGGGGCCACGAGCTGAACGCAACGATTCTCTACTCATGGCCCGGCACGAACACGGCACTCGGTTCCGGAAACACGCTGATCAACAACGCATCCATCGTGCTCAAGCTGACCTACGGGACTCAATCGTTCCTCTTCATGGGTGACGCAGAAGGAAAGGAGCGCGGTGACTCTCCCGCCACACCGAAATACGCTGAAGCTCGACTACTCAGCGGCGGAGCGGATCTCGCCTCGACCGTCTTGAAGATCGCACACCACGGTAGCGAGACTTCGTCGACTCTGCCCTTCATCAATGCAGTGAACCCGGACTATGTGATCGTGCAATCAGGGCGTAAGTGTTTCAACGGAACGCACCTTCCTGATATGTCTACGCTTCAGCGGTACTGCGCTCACAATCCCAACGTCCGCATTTATCGAACCGACGAAGGGGATGCGGCGCTCGACGTTCTGATTTGGCCGCGGAGAAGTTGCTCGAGAAGGTCACCTAAAGACGAATCGCAATTTGGAGTGATGAGCGTGAAGCTGCCGATCTATCTCGACTACAACGCCACCACGCCGGTCGCGCCGGAGGTGGTCGACGCGATGCTGCCTTATCTACGCGAGCAGTTCGGCAATCCCTCATCGCGCACCCTACGGCCGCGTGCGCGCGCAGGCCGTCGCCGCAGCGCGGCAGCAGGTCGCCGACCTGATCGGCGCGCGAAGCGAAGAGATCGTGTTCACCGGCTGCGCGACCGAAGCCAACAACCTGGCGCTGCTTGGCGTTGCCCGAGCGCTGCGCACGGCAAAGCGCCATCTGGTGGTCAGCGCCGTCGAACATCCCGCGGTCATGGCGCCGCGCACATCTACAGGCGCGAAAGGATGGGCTCTGACCGTCGTGCCGGTCGACCGCTCGGCCGCGTCTCGCCCGACGAAATCGTGGCGGCGCGTTGCGGCCCGACACCGCGCTCGTCTCGGTGATGCACGCCAACAACGAGGTGGGCACGTTGCAGCCGATCGCGAGATCGCGCCGGACGCGCGAAGCGGGGCATCCTGCTGCACACCGACGCCGCCCAATCGGCCGGCAAGACTCCGTCGAACGTCGACGATGCTCGGTGTCGATCTGCTCACACTGGCCGGCCACAAGTTCTACGCGCCCAAGGGCGTGGGCGCGCTGTACGTGCGGCCGGCACGCCGATTCGCGTCCGTCTATTGCCTTCGGCGCCGAGCAGGAGCGCGGACTGCGGCCCGGAACCGAAAACGTGGCGGCGATCGTCGGGCTTCGGTGTCGCGGCTGCCTTGCGCGCGAGCGCACTGCCCGCTGCGATCAGACACTTGCGCAGCTATGCGAGACCGACTGCATGAGCATCTGGTCGCAGCGATACCCGGTCTGATCCTCAACGGCCACCCCGACGACCGGCTGCCCAACACGCTCGCACGTGTCTTTCCGCGGGCTCAGCGGGCGCGAACTGCTGGACCAGGCGAGTCGCATCGTCGCTGCTTCGGTCGGTTCTGCGTGTCATTCAGAACACGACGCGGTGAGTGGCGTGCTGGCCGCGATGGGTGTGGATTCTGCGCGCGCCGCGGGTGCAGTTAGGCTGTCCGTCGGATCGATGACCACGGCGGAAGAGGTGAGCGCGCAGCCAACGGTCTGATGGCGGCGTGGCGGAGGGTTCGATCGGTGACACCACAGGAGTACGACGCTTGGTATGCACACACCGCGCGGCCGGTGGATCGGTGACACCGAATACGACCTGCTGTGGCGGGAACTCGATGCAAAGCCCGGCGAGAGCCTGCTCGACGTGGGCTGCGGTACCGGTTGGTTCACCCGGCGATTCGCGGCTGATGGTCTGAATACGTCGGGCTCGACCGTAGACGCCGACGCGCTTGCCTTCGCCGGCGCACAGCCGGCGTACGATATCTCCTACGTGGAAGGTGATGCGCGTTGCTTGCCGTTCCCCGACGGATCGTTCGATCACGTGCTGTCGGTCACTGCGCTGTGCTTCGTGGAGGATTGGCCGCGGGCGATCGCCGAGATCGTGCTCGTCAGTCGCCGCCGGTTCGTGCTCGGATTGCTCAACCGAACAAGCTTGCTCTGGCTCGGCAAGGGTCGAGGCGGTGGTAAGGGCGCCTACTACGGGGCGCATTGGCACACTCGCAGAGAGCTCGAAGCTGTTCTGAACGACTTGCCGATCGAACAGATCAGATTCAGCTCCGCGATACTCCTTCCGTCGGGCACCGCCCTCGCCCAATCCATCGAGCGTGTGGTGTCCCAACGGTCCCCCTGGGGGGCTTTCTTGGTCGTCAGCGGCAACGTCTGCGTTCGGAACGAGGCCGCAACGTGAGCGGCACGGTCGCCTCGTCACCAGAGCGCTCACAAATTGGGTCCGTTTTGGTCCACGGGTGGATTTGACGGCCATTCGAAACACAACGACGAAATCAATGGGCCCTCCGCGGTCTTGCATCAGATCGAATCCAGACGATGACCGCCAACGACGCCGCGGTGGAAAATGCGGCGCCCGCGAGGAACGTTGCCGTCGAGCCGATTTCGTCCCAGAGGATTCCGGCGATCACGCTGGCAGCCAACAAGGCGAGACCGCTCACGAGATTCAGGATGCCGTAGGCAGTTCCGCGCAACTCTGCAGGAGTGGTGTCGGCCACCATTGCCGCGAGAAGTCCCTGCGTGAATGCCATATTCAATCCCCACAGGCCGGCGCCTACTGCCAACATCACAACGGTCCGCGTGCAACCGAGTACGACATCTGCCGCGAGCAAAAACACCATCCCGATCAGCAACACATTCTTCCTGCTCATCCGATCGGACAGAACGCCGGCCGGATAGGCGGCACCTGCGTAAAAGACGTTCATGACGACGAGCACCAGCGGTACGAACGCGACCGGCAGCCCGGTCGCCTGAGCTTTCAGGATCAGGAAAGCCTCGCTGAACCGCGCCAGCGACAACACTCCGCTGATACCCACCAGCTGCCAGAAACCGCCGCCGACATGGCGAATATCGGCCAGACGTGCCGTTGTTGCCTGAACGGCCCGATGGACTTTCGGTTCCTTCACGCCGAACACGAGAATGGCGAAGGCTATCATCGCGGGAACAACGGCAATCCACAGAACGGCGCGCAGACTGTCCGCGAGCAGCCACATGCCAGCGACGGCGAGCAGTGGACCGAGGAACGCCCCGACGGTATCCAACGATTGCCGCAAACCGAACGCGGCCCCGCGTATCTGCGGCGGAGCGATATCTCCGACGAGCGCGTCGCGCGGTGCGCCCCTAATGCCCTTGCCGATGCGATCGATGAAGCGCGCCGTCAGCACCGGTGCCAACCGAGTTGGCTAAGGGGAAAAGCGGCTTGGTCAATGCCGCCATGCCGTAGCCGATCGCCACCAGCACCTTGCGCTTGCGAAAATGGTCGCTGAGCGTGCCGGAGAATATCTTGGCGATCATCGCCGTCGCTTCGGCGACGCCTTCGACGATGCCGACCGAGACCATGCTCGCGCCGAGCGTAGACACCATGAATACCGGCAGCAGACTGTGGATCAGCTCCGAAGACGTATCCATGAACAGGCTGACGAGGCCTAGCGCCCAGATACTCCGAGGAATCCTGACGGCAGCGCTCATGCCAAATTTGGAACCGACCCATGTGGGTGAGCCAGACAGACAGCGGCATTCCCTGATTCTTGCTGCTCAAAAGATTGGGTCCGTTTTGGGTCCGCTCCGCAGGCGGACTTCATCTCGCGTCGTCCACCATCTGGATGGTCTTCGCCTCAACCTGTCCGGCGACTTCGCGTAGCGCCGCATCCTGAGATAGCGCGGAGAGCATCTGCGCGGGCCTGATGAGACCGATCTTGGTCTTGCCTCCTTCCGTGAATACCGAGATTCGACACGGCAGCGCCATATTGAGGCGCATATCGCTCGCCAAGACACGCGCCGCCTGACCGGGGTTGCAGACTTCGAAGATTCTGCACTGTTCGTCGAACGCAATGCCCTTGCGGCGCAATGTGTCTCCCAAGTCGTGCACATGCAGCACACCGAAGCCGTGCCGCACCACGCTCGACTCGAGGTCCACCGACGCTTGGTCGAACGACTTCTCGGTGTCGACGATGTAATACATCACTCACCCCCCAACGATACGTTTGAGGCGGCGTCCAGAATACGCGTTATCCAAGACGCCTTCATTCGTAAGACCGCAGTCTGGGCAGCTTCGTTCGGCCACGAATTCCCGGCGACTGATTGGTGCCGTTGTGCGGCATCCATTTCACACCGGTACGCGGTGAGCAACATCTGCTCCCGCATCAGCGCTGGTTTCTCCCTCGGGCGCATACGCCAACCGGTACAACGCCGGCAGGACCAGCAAACTGAGCAGCGTCGCCGAGATGATGCCGCCGATCACGACCGTGGCGAGGGGTCGCTGCACCTCCGCCCCCGTCCCGGTGTTGAGCGCCATCGGCAAGAATCCGAGCGAGGCAACCAGACCGATCATCAAGACGGGCCTCAGTCGAAGCAGCGCCCCCTTTACGATAGCTTCCTCGAGCGGCACGCCGTCCCGCCGCAGATTCCGAATGCTGGAAAGCATGACCACACCGGTCAATACGGCTACCCCCGACAATGTGATGAAGCCGACGCCTGCAGTGATCGATAGCGGGATGCCGCGCAACCACAGCGCAAGCACGCCGCCGGTGAGTGCGAGCGGAACGCCGGAAAAGACCAGCGTCGCGTCCTTGATCGACCCGAACGTCATGAACAGCAACCCGAATATCAGAAGTAGGGAGACCGGTACCACGGTCTGCAGTCGCTTCGCGGCCGACGCGAGTTGCTCGAAGGTACCGCCGTACGTGATGTAGTAGCCGGGAGGCATTTCGACGGTCGATTCGATTTGCCGCTGCGCTTCGCCGACGAAACCGGCCAGATCGCGGCCGCGCACGTTGGCAGACACGACGATTCGCCGTTTGCCGTCGTCGCGCGAAATCTGGTTCGGCCCTTCGACCGCGCGAATCGCCACGACTTCCCCGAGCGGAACATATCCGCCATTCGGTCGCGCGAGCGGAAGGCGTGCGAGCGCATCGCGATCGATTCGAAGATGCTCAGGAAGTCGCACCTCGAGCGGATAGCGCGCATCACCCTCATAGATCAATCCGGTTTCGCGCCCGCCGATAGCGGCGGCTACCGCGTCCTGAACATCTGCAACGGTCAGGTCATACCGGGCGAGCAAAGTGCGCCTTGGTTCGACCGTCAGCAACGGCAGACCGGAGACCTGCTCGGTTTTCACGTCAGACGCCCCAGGTATCTTCTCGACGACCTTCTGAATCGCGTCGCCGACCCGTAGCAACTGATCCAGATCGTCACCGAACACCTTGATCGCTACGTCGCTACGCACGCCGGAAATCAGTTCGTTGAAGCGCATCTGGATGGGTTGCGAAAATTCGAACACCGTTCCGGGCACCGTGTTGGACACTTCCTCGATGTCCGCCAAAAGCTGGTCCTTGGTCTTGCGCGGGTCTGGCCATTGATGGCGCGGTTTCAACATCACATACATGTCTGATCGTGCCGGCGGCATCAGATCCGTGGCAACCTCGGCGGTGCCGTTGCGCGCGAATACTATGTCGACCTCTGGCAAACCCATCAACGCACGATCCAATTGCTTCTGCATGAGCACGGCCTGCTCGACGCCGGTGCCCGGTGGGCGAATCGCACCGATCGCGATATCGCCTTCATCCAAGTTGGGAATGAACTCCGCACCCATCCGGGATGCGAGAACGGTGCACACAAAAACGAAAGCAACCGCGCCCGCAACGACTGGCCAGCGCCAGCGCAGAATTCGCAACAGCGTCGGCGCGTAGAGGCGCTTGGCGCCTCGCACCAGAAAATTGTCTTCTTCTCGGATGCGCCCGGTCAGCAGGATTGCGCACGCCGCGGGCACGAACGTCAGCGAAAGAATGAGCGCGCCGACCAGAGCCGCAATCACGGCGAATGCCATCGGGTGGAACATCTTTCCTTCGACGCCGGTCAACGCAAAGATCGGCAAGTTGACGAGCACGATCACCGCGACGCTGACGAGACTCGGGGTGAACACTTCGCGAGTGGCGTCGTATACCACTTCGAACCGCTCACTGCGTTCGAGAATCCTGCCGTGTTCGCGCTGCGCTTCGGCCAGTCTCATGATGCAGTTCTCGACGATGATCAGCGAACCGTCCACGATCAAACCGAAGTCCAGCGCGCCGAGGCTCATCAGGTTGCCGCTGACTTTGTTTTCGACCATGCCCGTGAACGTCGCCAGCAACGACAGCGGAATCACCATTGCTGTCAGCAGTGCCGCTCGTAAGTTGCCGAGGAACACGAACAGCACCGCGATCACCAGCAGCGCACCCTCGAACAGGTTCTTCTGTACCGTTTCGATGGTCTTGTTGACCAGCACCGTACGGTCGTACACCGGTTCGGCGCGCACGCCTGGCGGCAGCGTCTTGTTGATCTGTGCCAGACGATCGGCAACGCGCAGGCTGACAGTCCGGCTGTTCTCGCCGATCAGCATCATCGCCGTGCCCAGTACGGTTTCTTCCCCATCGCGCGTGGCAGCACCCGTGCGGAGTTCCTTGCCGACGCCGACATGCGCAATGTCGGTCACACGGATCGGTGCACCATCGCGCGTCGCGATCACAACGTTAGCGATGGCCTCTTCGTCGGCGAGCTGTCCGGGAACACGCACCAGGTACTGCTCGCCATTGTTCTCGATGTATCCAGCGCCGACGTTCAGATTTGCTGTCTCTAACGCCTTCACGAGGGCGCTCAGCGTGATGTCGTAGGCGAGCAAACGTTCCGGATCAGGCGCGACTTGGTACTGCTTCGCGAAGCCACCGATACTGTTGACCTCGGAAACGCCCGGCACCTTGCGCAGTTGCGGGCGGATGATCCAGTCCTGAATGCTGCGCAGGTCCGTCGGCGAGTAGCGGGAGCCATCCGGTTTGCGGATGCTTGGATCGGCCGATACGGTGTACAGATAGATTTCCCCGAGTCCCGTCGCAACCGGCCCCATCGTCGGCTCGACACCGGCCGGCAGCTGGCCCTTCGCTTCCTGAAGGCGTTCGTTGACGAGCTGACGCGCGAAATAGATGTCGACCCCGTCGTGGAACACAACGGTGACCTGCGACAGACCGTACGCGGAAATCGAACGCGTGCTCTCGAGGTTTGGCAGGCCCGCCATTGCGGTTTCGATCAGGAACGTCACGCGCTGTTCGGTCTCGAGCGGTGAATAGCCGGGTGCTTCGGTGTTGATCTGCACCTGGACATTGGTGATGTCGGGAACCGCGTCGATCGGCAGACGTTGGTACTCGAAGACGCCGAACGCGAAGAACCCGGCTACCAGGGCCATCATCAGCCAGCGCTGGCGGATGGCGAAGCTGATGAGACCGTCGATCACGGCTGAACTCCACTCGGGTGGCTCGTCTCGCCGATTCGACGCACCTGAAGGACGTCGCTGACGGCAACGATGCCGTCGTGCTTGGCGCCGGTGTGCGCCGCTCGTACGATGGTTTCGACGATTGCGTCGGCTTCGGCGTCGCTACAGATCACGATCAGTATCTGACGCTCGTGATAGACGAGGCCTTCTCCTTCGGCGACATAGTGGCCGTCCGCGCCTCGACCATGGCCGTGGCCGCGCGCTTCGAACGTCGTGAATCCCGGGAAGTGCGGCAACTCGTGCAGTGCGCGGACGACCCTGCTCACACGATGCGGTTGCAGGAAGGCTTCGATTCGTTTCATGTTCATTCCTCCTCGACTTCGCTCTTCAGCAAGTCGGCCTTGATCAGATAACTGTTCCTGCCGGCATAGCGTTCGCCTTGTGCGAGTCCCTGCAGAATCTCGACTGCATCGCGGCCGCGATGGCCGATCGTCACCGCCCGCGCCTCAAATCCCTCGTTGGTCTGAACGAACACCGCCGGGCCATCGTTCAATGTCTGCAACGCAGCGGGGACAACCGCTACGCCGGCCGACGTGTCATTGATGACGACTTCACCGGTGACGAACTGCCCACCGACCCAACGACCGCTCGCATTTGCCAATTCGGCGCGAGCAATCACACTCTGGCTGTCGGCGTGCCCCGCCGGCGCTACGTACGTGAGTGTCGTATCACCGACTGCTTCGTTGTCGCCGGCGCGTATCGAAACCGGCATATCGGCGCGAATGCGTCCGAGGTCGCGCGCGAACACCTGAAACTCGGCCCAGACGTTCGAAAGATCCGCGATCGTCATCAGCGTGGCACTGGCGTCGACGGTTTCACCGGGATTCACACCACGCTCCAGCACCGTCCCGGCGATGGGTGACCGGATCGAGTAAGGTTCCAGGCTGTCGTTCGACTCGATTGTCAGCACGACCTCACCACGCGCGACCCGGTCGCCGGGGCGCTTATCCACACTGCGCACCGTACCGGGATACCTCGCGCGTACTTCCTGCTCGCGCTCGGCGTTCGTCTTGATGACGCCGTATAAGGTCAGTGTTTCGCGGATTTCGGCGGACTCCGCCGTCAGCACTTCGATATCCGCGGCCTTTGCCGCTTCGGGGGGGATCTTGGCGACGCCGGTGCTTTCCGCTGCTGGTTCGTCGACCTCCGCGGAACGCGCCTCTGTAGTGTCGTCGGCAGGGCTGCGCGAACAACCCGCCAAGGTCAGCGCGATCAACAACCACGAGATCCGTTTCATCGTATTTCTCCTGAGGTCGATGCTTGGGCTGGCGTTGTAATGGGTTGCGCCGTCAAGCGTTCGATTTCGACGTCCAGCCGATGGGCATCGGCGAAGGCCGCAATGGTCTGCGCGCGCAAGTCGAGTACCTGCCGCTGCGCGTCGGCGAGTTCGAGAAACGAAAAACGGCCATTCTCAAATCCGCGCTGGATCAGCGTGAGCGCCTGCTCTGCTTCGGGCACTGCCCGATCACGCAATACCGAGGCCTGTACACGCGCCTGTCGCGCTTCCTGGTAAAGGCCGTAAAGAACGCTGCGAAGGCGTAGGGACGCGGCATCGCGCTCGGCGTCGCTTTGCGCGATGCGGGCATCCGCTGCCGCAACGCCACCTTGGTTGCGATTGAAGATGGCCAGCGGCAGGCGCATCGACGCCACCAGGCCGAAGTCGTCCGTTGCATTCAGGCGGCGAACACCCGCCTCGAACGTCACGTCCGGTTTGGCTTGCGCGCGTGCCAGCTTCAACTCCGCCTCCCGCAAGCGCCGTTCGGCCGCGAAGCGCGCGAGCTCAGGACTCTGACGCAGCCGCTCGGTCAATGGGGCGAGTTCTGCGAGCGGTGAGAGTTCTTCGAGATTTGCGGCGACCGACGAGAAGTCGGCGTACGTTTCACCCCACATCGCTGCCAGCGCGATTCGTCGCCCTTCTAATTCCGCGCGGCCACTCTGCGCGTCGAGTTGCGCGCGAATAAGTGCGACCGCGGTTCGACTGCGCTCGGCGGTCGAAGCCGCGCCCGCACGAATGCGGCGCTCGACCGACGCGCCGATCGCCTGCGTCAACACAACGGCGCGGTCAGCGAGTTCGATCTCGGCCTGTGTTTGTGCAAGATCGGTGAACCGTCGCGTCGTTTCGGCCAGCGCATCCAGTCGCGCGACCGCGTAGTCCGCATTCGCAGTTCCGATCTCGGCGTCCGCGACGTCGACGCGCGAACCGCGCTTGCCACCAAGCTCGATCAACTGACTCAGACTGAGCGTCGTCTCGAGCACTTTGGTGCCGCTCGTGTCGCCGTTGCCCGCGAAGTTCTCGAGCGTCGTGCCGAACTCGGGATTGACGCGCAGTCCAGCTTGGAGCCGTTCCGCCTCGAGCGCGCGCAGTGCGCTCGGATAGATCGCAAGGTTCGGGTTGCGTTCCAACGTCCGCGCGAGCGCCTGCCGCAACGTGAGCGGCTCCGTCGCGGACGAGGAGTCGTCGCTCGCCCACGCCGGAGCGAGATTCATCAATAGTGCGCACACCGCCCAGCGGCGCGCGATCCGCAATAGCATCTGGGTTCTCCGTCTTAGACTCGCCGCGCACGGAACGCGTACGAAGCGAAAGCCCGAGGCCTGCCCGGGCGTATCGGGTCAACTAGACGGAGCGGTACGGAGGTCCGCGTGGCGGCGGAATACGGTGGAAAATCGATCTCGCGTGCACCCGCAAGGATCGGTGCGGAACGCGCCGACCCACTCTGGTCGCGGTTTGCCAGAATACGATCGAGACAATCAGCGCGAGAGCGAGCAGATCAAGCTTCGCAACACCGATACTTCCGAGATCAATGTTGGTGTCGTCGTGCGCTGGTTCCACTGCAGCGAGCTGCACCGGATCGAGCGCGTCCACGAGATGAATGCTCGCTCCGGGCTCCTGGCCGTCGAAGCAAAGGTGCACGTGTGTACCACCCACTCGCACCACGAGCAGGACGGCTAACACGAGCACTGTAATGGAGTCGCGAGAAGTCATGGTCGCGGACAGGTTAGCAGGATAGCCGTGCGGTTCAAGCAGACGCCGTCACAGTGCCGCGTTCCGCGGTCGAGCCGATTCGCACAGCCGAATGCTAGGTTCCGCTGCGGCGTGCGGCGCGAACGTTTTCGTGTACCGATGGCGCGATGACTGCGATCTGCGTTCACGCTCTCATACGCCACGTTCGGCCTATTCGCGTAGCCAACCATGCGGCCACTAGGCCGCAGGAGTATCCGGCGACGACGTCCGCTGGATAGTGGGACCCGAGCCAAATGCGCGAATATCCCACCGCCAACACAAACGCTCCGATCGCAACGCGCCCGCGCAATTGAAGCAACGGCCAAAGCGACATTGCCAGCAGCGCAACGAACGCCGCGTGGCCGCTCGGCAGGCTGTACCGTAGGTCGCCGTCCACGGCTGCTGGTATGGCATCAACATTCAAAGTCGAATCAGGACGCGGCAATTCGAATGTGACCTTGAGCGTACCCACAAGGACGAAGCAGATGGCGTAGCCGATCAAGAGGCGCCAATTCGCGCCACGAACCGAATTGGCAGCATCGCCACGGCCAGACCGTCGAAGAAACCAGGTCAAGGCCAAGCCCAGCGCGAGATAAGCAGGAACCAATCGGTAGTCGCCAAGTAAGCTCAGCCCTTTCATGACCACGGCGACGCCCGGCCGAGTGTCGTCGCCGTGAATTCTGAGGAACAACCATCCGTTCAGGCCGCACCACTCGTACAGGATCCACTTCAACATTCCTTTGTCTCGATCGTTGCAACCGCAAATCAAACACGGCTGACGAAGCGGCACGCGCCGAACCATTCCCACCGATCATCGATACCAAGGCCAAGCCCCACGACACGAGATTCGCAACATCTCGCCGACGTCACTATGTCGGGCTGCGGCCCCGACGGCCCGAGACCTGCTCATCGGATCGAAGAACCGGTCTCGTCGACCGAACCACTGGACACATCAACCACCCGGTTTCGCGTGCTTGTCGAGATACTCGACGATCGACGCCATTTCCGATGCGCTCGGCACCATCACGCCGCCGTTAGTCGTTGCCTGGTCGCCGATGTGCTGCTGCATGCGCCCGGTCACGTCTGCCCACTCCTTGGCCGTATGCACGTCAGGCGGCGGTGCCGAGTGGCACTGCGAGCAGTACTTCGATTCCAGTGTCGCACCGGGCGAACTCGCATCCGGAAACGCGCTGGCGGTACCTGGGTCCACATCCAGCCCATGCCGCGCATCGTCTGCATGTTCCGATACATGGTCTCGTAGTGCTGGCGGATTAAGGCGTCCCGTTTCGTCGGGTCCGTCTCGGCTGCGATCGCGGCCATCTGCTTGCGCATGTCCTGCTGCAGGGTCTGCATGCGTTTCTGATACTGCGCAGGCGTTTCGTTCGGCAGCGCCCAACCCATGCCTGCCCCATCATGCCGCCGCCCATCATCCCGTGACCCATCATCCCCGTGCCGTGATCCCAACAGCCGTCCATCATGCCGCCGCCCATCATTCCGGGCCCATCATCGACGGATCCATCATCATCCAGTCCGAACAACCGGTCGGATTCATGCCGGGCCACTGCCGCATCGACTGCATGTGGTTCTGCATCATCGACCAGTGACTCTGCATCGCCTGTTGCTGCGCCTGCGGATTGGTGCGCTCTGCACTTTCGCGAGTTCCTGCGTCAGCGCCTCCACTTGCTTCTGCAGCGCCTGGATCTGCTGCGCTTGATCGGACTCGCCGATTCGCAGCCGCAAAGCCAGGAGTACTCCCCAACACAACGCAACGATAATGACGATCGATCTCGTTCGAATACGCATCTTGTTTCTCCTAACTCGTCCCTTTCAGTTTGAATCACACATCACGTCGCACTCGCGCGGCGTTGTCGCCAAAGCCACGCGAAGGTGAACAGCAACACGAGCACTTGCGCACCAATGCTCTGAACATTCGGATAGACGCCGAGCACGCCGATGGTCGGCAGGCGCAGTGCGGTCTGCGCGATGACGCCCGACTCCTGTAACGCGACCACCCCCTTGCCCGTGAAGATCACCGCCAACAACAACACCGTGTACGCGCAGACCGTAAAGAACTGACGGATCGGCAATCTCGCACCCGCTCGCAGAACTGCCCATACCGCGAACAACAGAAACGCGACTGCCACGAAGACGCCGGCGATCATCGCGCCGCGCCCGGCGGCGCCGACCTGCAGCCACAGCGCTTGGTAAAACAAGACGGTTTCGAACACTTCGCGGTAGACCGCCAGGAACGACAAGCCGAACAGCAACCATCGAGATCGCTGGTGCAGCGCACCCTCGAGCCGACCGGTGACGAAGCCGCTCCATTCCCGAACTGCGACCTGGCTATGCATCCACAACGCCACCCAAATGAGCACGGCTGCTGCGATCAATGCGGTGACACCTTCCGTGAGTTCTCTTGTGGCGCCGCTGATGACGAGCAGCCAGTTGGACACGCTCCATGTCGCGAATCCGGCCAGCAGCGCGACGATCCACCCGAAATGCACGGCGTTGAGGGCGCCGCGGCGCTGCTCGCCTTCGGCCATTCGCCGCAGGAACACCAGCATCGCCGCAAGCAACAGGATCGCCTCGAGTCCTTCTCGCGCGAGAATGATGAAGGAACTTGCGAACGTGACGGAGGTGCCGAGCGAGCCCGCGCTCAACGCCTTCGCGCTGCTATCGAGCAATTGCAGCGCGCGGTCGTGAGTCGGCGATGACGATCTGTTCGTCTGCGTCCGATTGCAGCGCCGCGCGGTACGCCATCAACGCGCGTTCGGTGTCACGCATCAGCGATTCGTCGACGCCGGCGAGCGTCGGTTCCACCACTTCGAATCCGTCGAGATAGGCGGACAACGCCTGTTGATACGCACCTGCGCGGTCGCCGCCGCGCCAACTCTGCAGGCTCGATTCAATGCGCGCCTTGGTCAGCGCAATGGCGTTGTCCTGTGCCGATTCGGCCATCAGCAATTCGGGATGCGCGCGCAGCCACACCAACGCACCGGCGCTCCCCGAAGACGCTCGCAGATCCGAATCGTTACTCGTGATCAACGTCGTTGGTGATTGCTTGGCGCGCTGCGACTTCCAAGCTTCTTCGGCCGCCGCGTCTGCGGGCACGTCGTGAAAGCGCGAAATGAAGAATGCCAGCGACCAGCGTTCGTGGTCACCCAACTCCGCGAAGGGGCGCATCGCGGTGTTCGCGACACCGATCGTGATGGTGTTGAAGAGACCGTACAAGCTGCGTTGCTCAGCGCCGGCAGGGTCTCGAAAATCGGTTGGGTGCGGTTGCAGCGCGCTCGCGGCCGGCCCGTCACCACCACCGGCGCTGCCGTGACATCCGGCGCATTGCGTCGCGTACAGATTTGCGCCGAGCGTCAGATCCGGTGTCCGCGTCGGCAGCAACGGTACCGGATAGCTCTGCAAGAGCTCAGCATGAATGCGTCCGGTGATCGCGCGTATCTCGACGCTGTCAGCTCTTACGCGCGATGGCATCGATCAGCGCGTGCGCATCGTTCGTCAGTGCCGCTGACCCCGCTGAATCCGGTAGTGCATCTATGCCCTTTGCGAGCGCCGACTGCGAATTCGACCATCTCGGCATATTCGTTCTGATCCGCGATCGCACCGTCCGCCACCGCGCCACGATAGTCGACGCCGATGTAGTCGGCCGTCTGCAGCAGCCGCTGCACCGGCATCTCGCCGTTCGAATCTGCCGACGCAGCATTACCGACCGTCGCAATGCACAACAGCCAGAGCCCGAATGCCGCATGTGCGAACTTCAGCGGATTTCGCTTAGCACGCAACATCGTCAGAAAGGCGTTCATCAATAGGTTGGATGTCGGACGCGCAGCAGCCGCAGACCGTTGAAGACAACGATTAGGCTCGCGCCCATGTCGGCGAACACCGCCATCCAGAGCGTCGCGACACCGACCATCGCGAACGGCACAAACACCGCCTTGATCGCGAGCGCCAGCGCGATGTTCTGCCATAACACTCGCGCGGTGCGGCGACTGAGCACGATGAACTCGGCAACTTTGCGAATGTCGTCGTCCATGATGGCGACGTCGGCATTTTCGAGTGCGGTGGCGGTACCGGCGGCGCCCATCGCGAAGCCGATGTCGGCGCGCGCAAGCGCGGGCGCGTCGTTGACGCCGTCTCCGACCATGCCGACCGCATCGAACGTCGCTTCGAAGATCGGCCACCGCATCCAGTTTGTGTTCGGGCAGCAGGTCGCCGCGCGCGTCGTCAATGCCCACTTGCGTTGCGATCGCGCGCACGGTCGCCGCGTTGTCGCCGCTCAGCATCACGGGCGTCACGCCTAGGCGTCGCAACGCCGCTATCGCGGTAGCGCTCTCGGGCCGCACGGTGTCCGCGACACCGAACACCGCCACCGGTCCGCTGTTGCACAGAACGATCGCGGTCTTGCCGGCGTTCTCGAGCGTCGCGAGGCGCTCTTCCAGCGCAGTCGAACAAAGGCCCAGTTCTTCGACGAAGCGGTGGTTGCCGAGGCGCCAGTGACGGCCATCGATGGTGCCCGCCACACCGCGGCCCTGGAGAACGGAAAAATCGGCAACGTCGGCCAGCTTGTCGGTGGGGTACCGCGCACGCCATCCCGCGACGATTGCTTTCGCGATCGGATGTGTCGAATGGTCGTCGAGGCTCGCGGCGATCCGCAACGCCTCGCGCCCGCTCAAATCCGTCAGCTCGATCGCATCTGTCAGCACCGGTCGTCCAACGGTGAGCGTGCCGGTTTTGTCCAATGCCATCGCACGCAGCTTACGGCCGTTCTCCAGATGGACGCCGCCCTTGATCAGGATGCCGCGTCGCGCCGCCGCCGCCAGACCGCTGACCACCGTGACCGGTGTCGAAATGACCAGCGCGCACGGACACGCAATGACCAGCAGCACCAGTGCCCGATAGATCCAATCGATTTGCGTTCCGCCGAAAGCGAACGGCGCGCCGATGGCGACCAGCAACGCGAGCGCCACGACGGCCGGTGTGTAGTAGCGCGCAAATTGATCGACGAATCGCTGCGTCGGCGCGCGCTGCGCTTGCGCCTGCTGAATCGCCTTCGCGATGCGCGCGAGTGTGCTTTCGCCCGCGGTTGCGGTGACCTGCGCCTCGACGACGCCGTCAGTGACGATACTGCCGGCGTACAGCGGATCGCCAACCGCCTTGTCCACCGGCACGCTCTCACCGGTGATGGGTGCCTGATCGAGAACGGCACGACCGCTGACGACGCGGGCGTCCAGGCCGACACGCGCACCGGTGCGCACCCGAATCCGAGCGCCGACCGCAACGCTTCCGACTGGCGTGTCGGTCCAGCGGTCTGCGACCGCTGCTTCGACCGTCTCTGGCGCCAACGTCGTCAGTGAGTGGATCGCGTCACGCGCGCGCGTCAGCGACAGCGCTTCGATCGTTTCGGCAACGGCGAACAGGAAGATCACCATCGCCGCCTCGGGCCATTGCCCGATCAGTACCGCACCGATCACCGCCAACGACATCAGGAAGTAGATGTTCAGCGTGAAGTTGCGGACGGCGATCCACCCTTTCTTCAGCGTCGGTAGCCCCGCCGCCAGAACGGCAAAGATTGCCAGCGCAATGACCGGCCACGAGGTTTCTGTTCCGCTCCGCCAAGTGATGAGTTCCGCGCTAAACGCGGCAATTCCGCTGAGCGCGAGCAGGACCTTCTGCAGCAGCGTGAGGGCGGGGATCTCCACCTCGGTCGGCTTGATCGAGTCGAGCACTTGCGGGGCCATATCCAGCGCATTCAGGGCGTCGACAATCGGCCCGGCATGGCTCATGCGGTGGTAAACAGTCAGCTCGCGGTCCAACAAGTTGAAGTCGAGCCGAACGACACCGTCCATGGGTTCGAGCTTGTTGCGGATGAGGCGCTCTTCGGTCGGGCAGTCCATCTTCAGGATCCGATATCGGACCCGATCGGTCGCGCCAGCGGGATCGGCGGCCGCGCGAACCGGAGCGCTGCCGAGCGCCTCGCCGTCGCAACATGCGTCGACGTGCTCGTGATCGGCGTGGCGCTCGGTCACGCCGTGGCGTACCTTTGATCGTCGAATGCGGTGCGACATGGGCCCTCCATGGAACTACCATCGCATTCAACAGTCTGTAGCGGCTACAGGGTCAAGGAGTTTCGGCATGCAAATCGGCGAACTGGCACGACTTACCGGGTGCGACGTGGAGACAATCCGCTTCTACGAACGGGAAGCGCTGCTCGACAAGCCTGCTCGCGACCCGAACGGCTATCGTCGCTATGACGACGCCCACCTGACGCAGCTCGGATTCATTCGCCACTGCCGGTCGCTCGACATCGCGCTCTCGGACATCCGGACGCTGCTCGCATTCAACGCCGATCCGAGCCTCGCCTGCGGCGAGATCAACGACTTGATCGACCGGCAGATCGCCGGGGTGCATGCTCGAATCGAATCGTTGCTCAATTTGGAAGGTCAGCTGAAGGCGCTTCGCAGTGCATGCGGACGCGACGTGTCGACCGCGGAGTGCGGAATCATCGAAGACCTGAGGCACGCACCGACCGACGCACATTGTCATTGTCACGTTGCGACACGTGAGGCGGGAACATCGTCGTGACAGGGCCTCGACAATCGAAACCTAATCGCTCGCTGCCTGACACATAAGCTGCGTGCCGACGTTTACTACGGAAGGATTCGCTTCAGCGAAGTGAGCACCAGTCGAGGTCGAATCATTGTGCCTCTCCGATGGGCCTAACGTCGCTACTGAGGGGCCGCGGGAGCGCATCGACACGGGCCGGCAGCATCAGCGTGATGATCCAACAGGTGATCAGCATGACGGCCGACCCGGTCAGCGAGCACATCAAGCCGCCCCAAAGCAGACGGCGCCGCGATAGTCGTGCCGGCTCACGCTGATCACGCTCACGTCGATTCGGGACTGAGAGCAATTCGGAACGCGCGCAAACACGAGCCGTTGCTCGAGCTTTTTCTGCCCGGAGGCGCAGCGCTCGACGATGACGGCCTAGCCAAAGACGCGCTGGAGAAAAATCCATGGCCCGAACCTCGCCCTGAACGACGTAGGGGCCGCGGCATCCGGCGCCTGTTGACGTGCCACTACCGCGTCGCACAGACGGTCCGCATTCAGCAGCGCGGCGACGCAATCGGATTGATCGGCAGACCCCGAACGCGCGCCAATCGCGAGTGCTTGCGCTTGCAACTGCGCTGCATCGAGTGTCTCGATCGCGACCTTCTTGTCCGCCTCGCCGCGCCAGCAGTCGAGCCCGAGAGTTCCGCCAGATGCCGCTCAGCATCCAACCGCTCCGTTTCGCGCACTCGCTGCTCGCCACGCAACTTGCGGATAGACTCGTACCGTTATCGGAAGGAGCGGTTCTCATTGTGAACCGGCAGTCAGGAGCGGCCGTCGTATGATTGATATGTCAGCATTTCCGTTGCACCAAGAGAATACCGTTGCGCTGAATGTGG
>CAWGGQ010000011.1:0-358885 GCA_963822125.1 uncultured Gammaproteobacteria bacterium
GATTTCTATTGGTGCCCGGGGTCGGAATCGAACCGACACTGAGTTTCCCCAACCAGATTTTGAGTCTGGCGCGTCTACCAGTTTCGCCACCCGGGCGGCGAGGGCGGAGAGGTTAGCTAACGGCTCCACCAGGGTCAATCGACTGACGGCCAATCTGGTGAGCGTCGGTCGCTCACGTAGAATGCCGCGCTCTTTCGTTGGTCGGTCAAGCCAATGTCTCTTACGCGCAGCGATTTCAGCTACGTGTTGCCCGAACATCTCATCGCGCAAACACCTTTACTCAAGCGTACCGATAGTCGCCTCATGGTGATCGATCCGACGCGCGGTGCGACGCAACACCGCACGTTTAACGAGTTGCCGGATTTACTCACTCCGAACGATCTGCTCGTGTTGAACGATACGCGCGTGATCCGTGCCCGGCTGCACGGCCAGAAGGATTCTGGCGGCGCGGCCGAACTGTTGATCGAGCGCGTCGAAGGCGAGCGGCACGCGTTATGTCAGGTGCGGGTCAGCAAACCGTTGAAGCCGGGCCGCGCGTGCTGCTCGAACCAAACGGTGAGCCCGTGACGATGGTCGAGCGTTGCGGCGATCTGTATCGCTTCGAGTTCGCGCGAGCGGTCGACAACGTGATCGACTCGTGCGGCCAAGTGCCATTGCCGCCGTACATCACGCGCACACCTGACGAGTTCGATGAGGCGCGTTATCAGACCGTGTTCGCACAACATCGCGGTTCGGTGGCGGCGCCGACGGCCGGGCTGCACTTCGACCAACCCTTGCTCGATCGGTGCATGGCGATCGGTGTCTCGATCGCGCGGCTGACGTTGCACGTCGGCGCCGGAACGTTTCAACCGATGCGCGTTCGGGAGTTGGCGGCACATCGTATGCACGGCGAGCGGATCTCTGTGAGTGCCGATCTCGTGCAATCGGTCGCCGCGTGCAGAGCGCGGGGCGGTCGCGTGGTCGCGATTGGAACGACGGTTGTGCGCGCGCTCGAAACCGCAGCGCGCAGCGGCACTCTCGTGGCGTTCGATGGCGACACCGACATTTTCATTCACCCGGGATACCGCTTTCGTGTGGTGGACGCCTTGGTAACGAACTTTCACTTGCCCGAGTCGACGCTGTTGATGCTGGTGTCGGCATTCGCGGGCAGACAGTTCGTACTCGATGCGTACGCAGATGCGGTGCGGCGTGAATACCGGTTCTTCAGTTACGGAGATGCGATGTTCATTACGGGGCGGTGCGATCATGCAGTTTGAGTTGCTTGCGCGCGACGGAGCCGCGCGCCGCGGACGCGTAACGACCGCGCACGGTGCGTTCGACACACCGGCGTTCATGCCGGTCGGCACATACGGAACCGTAAAGGCGATGACGCCGACGCAACTCGGGGAACTCGGCGCGCAGATCGTGCTCGCCAATACCTACCATCTATTGATGCGGCCCGGCGATCAGATCGTGCGCGCACTCGGCGGACTGCATGGCTTCATGAGCTGGGCGGGGCCGATTCTCACCGACTCAGGCGGCTTTCAGGTGTGGAGTCTCGGTGCGTTGCGCAAGATCAGCGAAGCGGGCGTCGACTTCAAATCGCCTGTGAACGGCGATCGTGTGTTCCTGTCGCCCGAGCGTTCGATGGAGGTGCAGCGCAATCTCGGCGCCGACATCGTGATGACGTTCGACGAATGCACCGCGCATCCAGCGACGCATACGGTGGCGCGCGAGTCGATGGAGTTGTCCACGCGCTGGGCGGCGCGCAGCAAGATCGCACACGGCGACAGCACCGCGGCATTGTTCGGCATCGTTCAGGGCGGCATGTATTCGGATCTGCGCCGCGAGTCGCTCGCGCGCCTCATCGAAATCGGCTTCGATGGTTATGCCGTGGGTGGACTCTCCGTCGGTGAGTCGAAGGAAGAAATGGCGGGCGTGCTCGAAGGGCTGCTGCCATCGATGCCGGCCGATCGGCCGCGTTATCTGATGGGTGTAGGTACGCCGGCCGACCTCGTTGCTGCAGTGGCGCTCGGTGTCGACATGTTCGACTGCGTGCTGCCCACGCGTAACGCACGCAACGGATATCTGTTCACGTCGCGCGGTGTGTTGAAGATTCGTAACGCGGCGCATCGCGACAGCAGTCTGCCGATCGATCAGGCGTGCGGTTGCTACACGTGCGCCGGCTTCACGCGCGCATACCTTCATCACCTCGATCGCTGCGGCGAGATACTCGGCAGCGTGTTGATGACGATCCACAATCTGAACTACTACCAGACACTGATGCGTCGTTTGCGCGATGCCATTGAAATGGGTACATTTCGCACCCTCTTCGCTGCCCTGCACAACGGTTGGAACTCCCCGGATGAATCTATTTGAAACCGCTGCATACGCGGCTGAAGCCGGCGCAGCGCCCGGTCCCGGCTACATGGATCTGCTGCTTCTCGTCGGTTTCGTCGGCATCTTCTACTTTCTTTTGTGGCGTCCGCAGAGCAAGCGCCGCAAGGAACATCAAGCGCTGATGTCGGGCCTCGCCAAGGGCGACGAAGTGGTCACCGCCGGCGGCATCGTCGGGCGCATCTCGAAAGTGGAAGACGACTTCGTGAAGCTGCAGGTCTCCAACAATGTCGAACTGCGCATTCAGAAAAGCGCCGTCGGCGCGACGCTACCCAAAGGTACGCTGAAGTCGTTGGACGAGAAGTGACCTCTGCGGTTCGCTCCGGAATCACCCGATGAGTAGTCTCACCGACCGTCTGCTCGGGCTATCAGAGGGCCCGGTCCGCGCTCCCAACACCTATTCAGTGGGGCGCTATCTCGCGATCCTCGCAGTCATCCTGCTCGGCGTCGTCTACTCGCTGCCGAATCTCTATCCACCCGACTTCGCATTGCAGATCCGCGCCGAGGCGGCGGACGCGCAAATGTCCCAGGAGATTCTCGACAAAGCGAAACAGGCGCTCGAGCAGGGCGGTATCCACGTGCGGGGTACCCACATGGACGCAAAGAGCGCCACGTTGCGGCTCGACAGCAATGAGGATCAGCTGCGCGGCAGCGAACTCGTTCAGGCGGCGCTTCGAAGCGACAGCAGCTGTCGCGTCGCAGTTCGTCGTTGCGCTGAACCTCGCGTCCACCACGCCTCGATGGCTGCAAGCGCTCGGCGCGCATCCGATGTCGTATGGCCTCGACCTGTCGGGCGGCGTGCACTTTCTGCTCGAAGTCGACATGGACAAGGCGATCGGCGATCGGATGAAGAGCGAAGAGGACAACATTCGCCGCGTCTTGCGCGATGCGCGGCTGCGCTATGTCCCTTCGAACACCATGGTGGACGGCACGAAAGTCACGGTGGGGTTCTACGAGGCGGCGGTGCGCGATGAGGCGCAAAAGGCGATCGAGAAAGAGTATCGCGACTTTCAGATTCTCGCGCGCGACGTCGACGGTAAGCCGTCGCTGCTGATGACGATGAAAGAGGCGAAGATCACCGAGATCGAGTCGTACGCCGTTCAGCAGAACCTTCAGAGTCTGCGCAATCGCGTGAACGAACTCGGCGTATCGGAACCGTTGGTACAAAGCCTCGGCAGAACGCGCATCGTCGTCGACTTGCCGGGCGTGCAGGACAGCGCGGATGCGAAACGTATCCTGAACAAATTCGCTAACCTCGACTTCCGGTTGGTCGCGAAGTCGGACGCTCGGCCCTCGGAAACGGAGTCGTATCCTTACGAAGGCGGCCGCACGATCGTCGTGGAGCGCCGCAACATCGTCACCGGCGATCGTGTGACGAACGCCGTGCAGGACTACGATCCGCAGGACAACCTTCCGCAGGTCAGCATCACGCTCGACGGTGCGGGCGGCGATCGTATGCACGACGCCACGAAAGACAACGTCGGCAACCAGATGGCGATTCTGTACAAGGAACTGAAGCCGCGTACCCGAACCGTGCTGGTCGACGGCAAAGAGGTGGTGGAGAACTACAGCGTCGAAGAGAAGAAGCTGATCAGCGTCGCGACGATCCGTTCGGCGCTTGGTTATCGCTTCCGCATCACCGGCGTGGGGCTCGGCGAAGCACGCGATCTGGCGTTGCTGCTGCGTTCCGGTGCGTTGGCGGCGCCGATGTACATCGTCGAAGAACGCACGGTTGGCGCAAGCCTCGGCGAAGACAACATTCGCGCCGGTCTGCGCGCGGCGGTCGGGGGCTACATTCTCGTGCTGCTGTGTATGGTCATCTACTACAAAGGGTTCGGCATGATCGCGAACATCGCACTCGCGGTGAACGTCATCCTGCTGGTTGCGTTGATGTCGGTGCTCGGTGCAACGCTTACGATGCCGGGTATCGCGGGAATCGTGCTGACGATGGGTATGGCGGTTGACGCAAACGTGCTGATTTTCTCGCGCGTGCGTGAGGAAGCGCTCGAACGTCCGCCACAAGCCGCGATTACGGCCGGCTTTGACCGCGCGTTCACGACCATCGTCGACTCCAACATCACCCACTTGCTGGTGGCACTCGTGCTGCTTGGATTCGGCACGGGTCCGATCAAAGGCTTCGCCGTCGTGCTGACGCTCGGCATCCTCACGTCGATGTTCACGGCCATCACCGTGACGCGCGCGATGGTCAACCTGCTGTACGGCAACCGCAACATCAAGAAGTTGTCCGTATGAGCGAACCGCAACGCGTCATCAATTTCATGGCCTTGCGCAAGCACGGTGCGGTGTTCTCCATCGCCATCTCGATCATCTCGATCGTTTCGTTTTTCTGGCACGGTCTGAACTACGGTCTCGATTTCACCGGCGGCACGCTGGTCGAGGTCGAGTTCGTGCAGCCGGTAGTGGCCGAAGACGTGCGCATTTCGCTCGAGCACGCCGGCATCACCGAAGCCGTGGTGCAGCACTTCGGCTCGGAACACGACGTGCTGATCCGGGTGCCGCCGCAGAAAGGCGAGTCGCAGGCGTTGCTTGCTGACCTCGTGAAGAGTGCACTCGCGGAGAAGTATCCCGGGCGTGGATCTGCGCCGCTCCGAATTCGTGGGCCCCGCCGTTGGCGCCGAGCTGCGCGAAAGCGGTGGGCTGTCGATGCTGGTCGCGCTGGCGGCCGTCATGATTTACATGATGTTCCGCTTCACGAGCAAATTCGGTATCGGCGCGGTGGTAGCGCTGATCCACGACGTCGTCGTCACGATCGGCATGTTCTCGGTGTTCCAGTGGACGTTCGACCTGCCGGCGCTCGCTGCCGTGCTCGCGGTGATCGGCTATTCGGTGAACGATACCGTTGTGGTGGCCGACCGGATCCGCGAGAACTTCATCAAGCTGCGGCGTGGCACGCCGACGGAGATCATCAACATCTCACTGACGCAGACTCTCGATCGAACACTCATGACGTCGTTCACTACGTTGCTGGTGGTGATCGCGTTGTTTCTGTTCGGCGGCGAATCGGTGCGCGGGTTCTCGATCGCGCTGATCATCGGCATCGTGTTCGGAACCTACTCGTCTACCTATGTTGCGGCAGGCATCGTGCTTGCGCTGGGTGGCACGCGTGAAGATCTGATGCAGCCGGAGAAGGCGGCGCGCGACGAGGCACCTTAACGGGCGCGTTAGGCGTCTGGAAATCAACCCTGCAGCAAATCGGGTGTCAGCGTCGGCCGGATCGTCTGCAGTATCGCTTTGAACACTTTCGGATTGCCGGCCACGATGTTGCCGGTCTCCATGTAACGCTCGCTGCCGATCAGATCGCTGACGAAACCGCCGGCTTCCATGATCAACAACGCACCGGCCGCCATGTCCCACGGCTTCAGTCCGAGTTCCCAGAATCCGTCGGCGCGGCCGGCTGCCACATAGGCGAGATCGAGTGCGGCAGAGCCGGCGCGGCGAATGCCGCGACACTGGCTGCTGAATGCCGACAGCATCGCCATATACGCATCGAGATGTTGCGCGACGTCTTTGAACGGTATGCCGGTTGCGAGAACCGCGTCTTCGAGACGATGCCGGTTGCTTACGCGGATTCGCTTGCCGTTCAGCTGTGCACCGGCGCCGCGCGAAGCCGTGAACTCTTCGTTGCGCACGGGATCGATGATCACCGCGTGTTCGAGGCGGTTGCGGTACTTCAATCCGAGCGACACGGCGAAGTGCGGTATGCCGTGCAGATAGTTCGTGGTGCCGTCGAGTGGATCGATGATCCACGTGTATTCGGCGCCTGTGAACGACTCGCCGCGCTCTTCGCCGATGATGCCGTGATCCGGATAGGCCTTGTGCAGGATGTCGATGATGGCGTCTTCGCAATCGCGATCGACGTCGGAGACGAAATCGTTGCGCGCTTTCTCTTCGATGTTCAGCGTGTCGACGCGGTCCATCGCGCGCACCATGATCTGGCCCGCCCGGCGTCCGGCGCGAAGCGCCATGTTGATCATTGCATGCATGAGCAAGGGACCTGCATGAGAAGAGGGGCGCGCATGAGAGGAGGGGCTGTCGAAGGGCGCGCGATTCTAGCAGCAGACAGCGCGCCATGAAACGACCGTTATAATGCCGGCATGACGACATCACTCGAACATGTACGCATCGTGCTCGTCGAGACGAGCCATCCCGGCAATATCGGCGGCGCCGCGCGCGCGATGAAGACGATGGGACTCGAGCAACTGTGGCTCGTGCGACCGCAACGATTCCCCGATCCGCAAGCGGAGTGGCGCGCCGCAGGTGCACTCGACGTGCTCGATCGCGCAGTAGTCGTCGATTCGCTCGACGCCGCAATCTCCGACTGCACGCTGGTGGTCGGCACCAGCACGCGCACTCGGCGTATCCCATGGCCGCTGTTGACCGCGCGTGAGATCGGTCCGCACATCCGCCGCGAGTCGCCGCAGAAGCCGATCGCGGTGTTGTTCGGACGTGAGACGAGCGGCCTCACGAATGACGAACTGCAACGCTGCAACGTGCATTTGCAGATTCCCGCGAACCCGGAGTATCCATCGCTGAACGTCGCGATGGCGGTGCAGGTGGTTTGCTACGAGTTGTACCAGGCCACGCTCGAGACCACCGGCGAACCGGCCGCTGCCGCATGGGACCGCGACCCCGCGACGGTGGCGGCAGTGGAGGGTCTGCTTGCGCACTTCGAGGGCGTGCTGACGCGCGTCGAATTTCTCGATGCGGCGAACCCCGGACAGGTGATGGCGCGCCTTCGGCGCCTGTTCACGCGGGTGCGTCCCGACGATACCGAAGTGGCGATCCTGCGTGGCGCGCTGACCGAGATCGAGCGGTCGCTGAACCGGGCCGATACTGGACCAAAATAGTCGGGTATTGCATACTCCGCGGCCTTCACGGGTCACGGTCCCCTTGCCATGCGGCTCACCACGAAAGGCCGCTATGCGGTCACGGCGATGCTCGATCTCGCGCTGCACAGTGCGTCCGGCCCGGTAACGCTTGCTGATATTTCCGTCCGCCAGGGCATCTCCCAGTCGTATCTCGAACAGCTGTTCGGCAAGTTGAAACGCGCTCGGCTCGTGCAGAGCCTGCGCGGTCCCGGCGGCGGATATGCACTGACGCGGGCGCCGCGCACCATCAGCATCTCGGAGATCATCAGCGGCGTGGGTGAAGGCATCGATGCCACCCGTTGCGGCGGCATCGGCGATTGTCAGGACGGTCTCATCTGCATCACTCATGATTTGTGGACCGACCTGTCGCGCCGCATCGACGACTTCCTGTCCGAGGTGAGCCTCGGTTCGTTGATCGAACGCGGCGAAGTACAGGCGATTGCGCGGCGGCAGGATGCCCGCACTGAACAAGATCGTAACGATGGTCGATTGATCGACGCGCGCGTGCTCAACTGATCCCTTCTTAACTGATCAATGCGTAAACCCATTTATCTCGACTATTCGGCGACCACGCCCGTCGATCCGCGCGTGGCGCAGAAGATGAGCGACTGTCTGCTCACCGACGGCAACTTCGGCAATCCGGCATCCCGCTCGCACGTGTACGGGTGGCAGGCGGAAGAGGCGGTAGAGGAAGCGCGCACGCAGGTCGCGAAGTTGTTGAACTGCGATCCGCGCGAAATCGTCTGGACGTCCGGCGCCACCGAATCCGACAACCTTGC
Source organism: uncultured Gammaproteobacteria bacterium (assembly GCA_963822125.1). Taxonomy (GTDB): domain Bacteria; phylum Pseudomonadota; class Gammaproteobacteria; order Pseudomonadales; family Azotimanducaceae; genus DATJGR01. The sequence continues at coordinate 8,045 of CAWGGQ010000011.1, forward strand.
AATCAAAGGTGTCGCCGAAGCAGCCGGCAAGAGCCGTCGGCACATCGTAACGAGTGTCATCGAACACAAAGCCGTGCTCGACACGTGTGCGTACCTCGAAACGAAAGGCTACGAGGTCACGTACCTGCAACCCGGCCCGTCCGGCATCATCGAACCGGCGCAGGTCAGCGCCGTGTTGCGTCCCGACACGCTGCTGGTTTCGCTGATGCATGTGAACAATGAAATCGGCGTGATCAACGACATTGCGGCGATCGGCGAAGTGTGTCGCGCCGCAGGCGTACTGTTCCACGTGGACGCCGCGCAGAGCGCAGGAAAGGTTGCGATCGATCTCGCGCAGATGAAGGTCGACCTGATGTCGCTGTCGGCGCACAAGATGTATGGACCGAAAGGTATCGGCGCGCTGTATGTGCGGCGTTCGCCGCCGGTACGCATCGCGGCCCAGATACACGGCGGCGGCCACGAGAACGGCAGACGTTCCGGCACGCTCGCCACGCATCAGATCGTCGGCATGGGTGAAGCGGCGCGCATCCTGCACGAGTGCATGGACGCCGAGAACGCGCGCATCGCGGCATTGCGGAATCGTCTGTGGTCACACTTGAAGCAGATGGACGGCGTTCAGGTGAATGGCGATCTGCAGCGTCGGCTGCCGGGCAACCTGAACGTCGCGTTCGCCGGTATCGACGGCGAAACGCTGATGATCGCGCTCGACGACATTGCGGTATCGACCGGTTCGGCATGCACGTCGGCTACTGTCGAACCGTCGTACGTGTTGCGCGCGATCGGCGTCCCCGACGATCTCGCGCATGCGTCGCTGCGTTTCACAGTCGGCCGGTTCACTACGGAAGACGACATCGATCGCGCGGCACGACGCGTGGTCGAAGTGGTCGAACGTCTGCGCGAACGCAACGCCGCCTGAGAATCGCGACTGCCCTCCAATCAGGAAATGCGTATAATACGCGGCCGCTAAAACCCCCTATTTCGTGAAAATTCAAATAGATAGGGCGTCTTGCTGATAGCCGACAATAACGGAGTTTCTTCATGGCATCGGAACGCACACTGTCCATCGTCAAACCCGACGCGGTGGCGAAGAACATCATCGGCGAGATCTACTCGCGGTTCGAAAAAGGCGGGCTGAAGATCGTTGCCGCGCGCATGCAACGTTTGTCGCGCGCGAAAGCCGAAGGCTTCTATGCGGAGCACAAGGGGCGTCCGTTCTTCGAGAGCCTCGTCACCTATATGATCTCGGGCCCGGTCGTTATTCAGGTTCTCGAAGGCGAGAACGCGGTTGCCGTCAATCGCAAGCTGATGGGCGCGACCAATCCGAAGGATGCGGATCCAGGGACGATCCGCGCCGACTTCGCCGAATCGATCGATGCGAATGCAGTACACGGTTCCGATTCGCCTCAAAGCCGCGGCGCGCGAGATCAGTTACTTCTTCGGCGCAGACGAGATCTATCCGCGAGGCTGATGCAACTGTCGAGTTCCGCAGCCCCCCGTCATAAACCTGTTCGGGCTCGACCGCGCCGGCGTGGCCGGTTGTTCGACGCGATCGGCGAACAGCGCTATCGCACCGCGCAGGTGATGAAGTGGGTCTATCACCGCGGCGTGCGCGAGTTCGCCGGCATGACAGACCTGTCGAAGAAGCTGCGCGACAACCTGACGCAAACGGCGACGCTCGCGTTGCCTGAAGTCGTCAGCGAACGCGTGTCGGTAGACGGTACACGCAAGTGGGCGTTGCGAGTTGCGAACGGCAACGTCGTGGAAGCGGTGCTCATTCCCGATCGCGGGCGCAACACGCTGTGTGTGTCGTCGCAGGTCGGCTGCATGCTCGACTGCAGCTTCTGTTCAACCGGCAAGCAGGGTTTCAACGGTAACCTCTCGGCCGCTGAGATTGTTGGTCAGGTGGCGCTCGTCTCGGAAGTGTTGCGCGGGCTCGGTGACGAACGCGGCGTAACCAACGTCGTGATGATGGGCATGGGCGAGCCGCTGCTGAATTTCGACAACGCCGTGCGTGCCGCATCCATCCTGACCGACGATTTCGCGTTTGGCATTTCGAAGCGGCGCGTCACGTTGAGCACCGCAGGCGTAGTACCGGGCATCTACAGACTCGCTGAGGTGAGCGATGTTGCGCTCGCCGTTTCGCTGCACGCGCCGAACGACGAGCTGCGCGACAAACTGGTGCCGATCAATCGCAAGTATCCGATCGCGGAACTGATGGCCGCGTGCCACCACTATCTCAAGGTGCTCGGCGAACACCGCAGCATCACGATCGAGTACACGTTGATGCGCGGCGTGAACGACTCGCTGGCGCAGGCGCACGAACTCGCGAAACTGCTGCGCGACTTGCGTTGCAAGATCAACCTGATTCCGTTCAATCCGTTTCCGGCGTCGGGTTACGAGCGTCCCGACGACGCCGCGGTGCGCGCGTTTCAGACGGTGCTGTTGAACGCAGGCTATGCGGCGATGTTGCGCACTACGCGCGGCGAGGACATCGCGGCGGCGTGCGGCCAACTGGTCGGCGAAGTGGCGGACCGGACGAGACGGCAGGCGCGTTATCTCGCGCGCGTCAAAGCGTCGGAGGTTGCATGACGATGCGGTTTGCGTGGTTCGCTGTGCTGCTGATGCTGGTTGGTGGCTGCGTGACGGAAGAGACCGGCGGACCGAAAACCGCAACGACACAACAGAAGTTGCAGGCGTTTATCGAACTGGCGCGGGGCTACCTCGAAAAGCGCGACTTCAACAATGCCCGACGTCCGTTGGAGCAGGCGCTCAAAGTGGACCGAATTCGGCCGAGGCGCATGTGCTGATGGCGTCGGTTTACATCGCCGACGGCGACAAGCAGTTGGCCGAGCGCGAGTACAAAGAGGCGCTGCGCAGCGAGCCGCGCAATTCGATGGCACAAAACAACTACGGCACCTTCCTCTTTTCAGAGGAGCGCTATAAGGATGCGATGCAGCATCTGAAGATCGCCGCGAACGACCCGTCGTATGCCCGTCGCGGACAGGCGTACGAGAATCTCGGCCTCACGCAACTCAAGCTCAATGAACCGGCAGATGCCGAGCAATCGTTCCTGCGCGCATTGATGCTGAACAGCGCACAACCCCGCGCCGCGTTGGAACTGGCAGATCTCTATTTCAAAGCCGGCGACTTCACTCGCAGCAAACAATATTCGAGAGCTTCAACTCGATGGCGCGACCGACTTCGCGCAGTCTCTGGTTGGGTGTTCGGCTCAGTCGAGTGCTGGACGACCAGGATCAGTTGTCGAGTTACGCGCTGGCTCTGAAGAATCTGTTTCCCGAGTCGCCCGAGTATCGCCTCTATCAGGAACGAGCCTGGTGAGTGATGCGACACCGGGACCCGGCGCCATCGTTCGCGCACAGCGCGAGTCCCGCGGCCTGACACAACGTGACATCGCGGACACGCTGAACCTCGGCGTGCGCGTGGTCCGAAGACATGGAAGCCGAGAACTGGGCCCGCCTGCCCGCGCCGGCATTCACGCGCGGTTACCTGCGCGCCTATGCGAAGCTGTTAGACATCGATCCCGACGTGGTCGCGAATGCGTTCGACGCGGCTGCTAGTCGTGGCGAGACGCGTTCCGGCGGCAGTCACCTCGATGCAGCGTTCGCAGCGTCGCGGGCTCGCTGATCTGTCGCAGAAGCACCCCGGCTTAGTGCTGACCAGCGCCGTGGCGGCGGTGGTCTGCGCGGTGGCGATCGTGCTTTGGGCGGTGTGGCCCGAGGTCGAACCAGGCGAACCGGTCGTCGCTGCGAAACAACCCGCCGGCCCCGCTGAAATGGTGCTTCCGAAAAAGGCGCAGCCGACCGCAACCGCCGAACCCGCTTCTACAGAGCCGACACCGTCGGATGCGAAGCCTGGTCCGGTCTCCGTCGCAAGTACGGCACCGGTCGCGGCAGGCCGCCACACCAACCGTCGACCCGCGGCACGTTCCGCACGACGACCACGGTGCACATCGAATCACCAGCGACGGCAACGACCGTTTGAATTTCGCGTTCACCGACGATTGCTGGGTGGAGATAAAGGACGCTAAGGGCGGCAGCGTGTACAGCGATCTGAGCAAATCCGGCGATGCACTCGAACTGATAGGCAGGCCGCCGTTTCACATCCTCCTCGGGAACGCGCCGGCGGTAACGCTCGCGTTCAATGGCGAGCGTGTTGCGTTGTCTCCGCATACGCGCAACAACGTCGGCACGCTGGTGCTGGGTCAGTAGGAGCGCCATCGTGCAATCGGTCAGGGGCATGCGCGACTGTTGCCGCCGGAAGTGCGCCGGTGGCAGAGCGTGGAGCGCGCAGCGATTCGTTCGCTGGAATCATTTGGTTACGAAGAAATTCGCCTGCCGCTGCTGGAGCCAACGGAACTTTTCAGCCGCGGTCTCGGTGAAGCGACCGATGCGGTAGAGAAGGAGATGTACAACCTGTCCGACCGCGACGGCGAACAGTTGTCGTTGCGTCCGGAAGGTACGGCGAGTTGTGTCAGGGCGTGTCTGCAACATGGCCTGATCTTCAATCAGACGCAGCGCCTGTGGTATCGCGGTTCGATGTTCCGCTACGAACGACCGCAGAAGGGCCGCTATCGGCAGTTCGAACAGATCGGCGCGGAAGCGTTCGGTATGGCGGGGCCCGACGTCGATGCCGAACTGATTCAGATGTGGGCCGCACTCTTTCGATCGCTAGACGTTTCGCGCGAGCTGCGGCTCGAGCTCAACACGCTCGGTTCGGCGAGCTCGAGGCGTTCGTATCGCGACGCGCTCGTGAACTACCTGACGCCGCTGCGCGCGCAACTCGATCCCGACAGCCAGCGTCGGCTCGATCGCAATCCGCTGCGTATTCTCGACAGCAAGGATCAGAAGACCCAGGGGCTGCTCGAAGGAGCGCCGTCGCTCACGGATCACCTCGATGCCGAATCAAAGGCACACTTCGATGGACTGAAGCGGCTGCTCGATGCACTGCAGATCGGCTACGTGATCAATCCGCGTCTCGTGCGCGGGCTCGATTACTACACGCATACCGTGTTCGAATGGGTAACCGAGGCGCTCGGATCGCAGGGCACCGTGTGTGCGGGCGGACGCTACGATGGTCTCGTGGAACAACTCGGCGGTCGTCCCACTCCCGGTGCAGGTTTTGCGATCGGCGTAGACCGGTTGGTGTTGTTGCACGAAGCGTTGGCGCTCGATGTGCGCGCCGAGCCGATCGACGGTTACTGCGTGATACTCGACGATGCGCACACGACGTGGGCAATGTCGGTGTGTCAGCGCGTACGCGACGCACTGCCGGAGCTGCGGCTGAGAACGAATGCCGGCGGCGGCAAACTCAAGAATCAGATGAAACGAGCGGACACGAGCGGGGCGGCGTGGGCCCTGATCGTCGGCGAAGACGAAGTAGCGAACAACGAGATCACATTGAAATGGTTGCGCGCCGACGCGCCTCAGGAGCGGTTGTCGCCAACCGCGCTGATAGAGCGACTGGCCGCGTGGATCGACGGAGGGAAGTGACGCGTGTCGGAATATATGAATGACGACGATCGGGTGCTGGTGCTGCGCCGATGGTGGGAAGGCAATGCGGCATCGATGCTCGTATCGCTGGTGCTCGTCATCGGCGGGGTGATCGGCTGGCGCTGGTACAACGACTACACTCAGACGCGCGAAGAAGCCGCATCTCCACGTATCAACGCTACATCGAAGCGCGGCAACGCGATGCGAAGCCGGAGGAAGTGGCGACGATTCTCGCCACGCTCGACACCGACTTCAGCAAGACAGGCTATCGTGCGTTCTCGCTGTTCTATCGCGCTCACGACGCCGCTGAGGCGCAGGACTATGCGAAGGCCAGCCAATATCTCGAAACGGTCATCAACGAGACGAAGGACGATCGTCTTCGCGACGTCGCCCGGCTGCGGGTTGCACGCCTGCAGGTGCAAGCGGGCAATACCGACGCGGCGCTCGAAACACTGCGCAAGATCACCGGCCAGGGTTTCCGGTCGTATGTTGCGGAGTTGAAAGGCGACATCCTGCTCAGCCAGCAGAAGGTGGATGAGGCGCGCGAAGCCTATCAGGCCGCCGCGGCCGCGGCGGAAGGCGGCGAAGTACAACCCGTGCTGCAGATGAAGATCACCGATCTCGCGAAACCGGAAGCGGCGCCAGACGCGGCTTCACAAGCGACGGCGGCAGCAGCACCCGCAGAGGCACCGAAGACCGATGCGCCTGCACCGTAACCTCTGCGCGCTCGTTGGGATCGCATTGCTGAGTTCCGGCTGCAGCTGGTTTTCGTGGTTGCCCTGGGCCGACAAATCTACCGATCCCGACGCGCCGGCAGAACTCACGAGCTACAAAGCCGAAGTGAAGATCGATCGCCTCTGGGGCGGCTCGGTCGGCAAGGGACTGGGCAAACAATACGTTCGCCTGCCGCCGGGCGTGCTTGCCGATCGTGCGTTTGCGGCCGACGGTTTCGGCTACGTCGAAGGCGCGCGAGCGCTTCAAGGGCAAGAAGCTCTGGACCGCGCGCATCGGCGAAGACGAGAAGGGCTTATCTTCGTCGCTGAATCCGTTCGATCGCCGCGACACGAGCTTCGTCACCGGCGGCGTTGGTGCAGGGGAAGGTCTCGTCATCATGGGAACCACGCATGCGGAAGTAGTCGCGCTATCGGCTGCTGACGGATCCGAACAGTGGCGCGTTCGCTGTATCGAGCGAAGTGTTGTCCACGCCGGCCACGGGCGAAGGTCTGATATTCGTGCAGACGTCCGACGGACGTCTCGATTGCACTCGAAGCGAGCGACGGCGCGCGGCGCTGGACGTTCGACACGCCGGTGCCGGTGCTCACATTGCGCGGTACGGGATCGCCGGTGTACGCGGCGGGCATCGTCGTGGCCGGCTTCGCGAACGGCAAAGTCACCGCGTTCCGCGCATCGACCGGCGAGCCGGTCTGGGATCAGCGCGTCATGTTGCCGCAAGGCCGTTCCGAGCTCGATCGTATGGTCGACATCGACGGCACGCCCGTGATCACGGCGAGCGCGGTGTATGCGGCGAGTTTTCAAGGTCGCCTCTCCGCAATCCGCCCGTCGGACGGCACGGTGCTGTGGGAGAAGGATGCGTCGAGCTACGTCGGTCTTTCGCAGGGCGCGGCAACGTCTATGTCGTCGACGAGAACAGCGTGATCACTGCAATCGATCAGCGCACGTCGAGTGTGGCGTGGGAACAGCGCGCGCTGTTCAAGCGCGGCCTGTCCGCGCGGCCACGGTAGGAACTTATCTCGTGGTCGGAGATGAAGAAGGCTTCATCCACGTGTTGTCGCAAGAGCGACGGACGCCTGGTCGGCACGGCGTAAGTCGACGGCGACGGCATCCGTTCGCAGCCGGTCGTCGCCGACGACATCGTGTATTGCATCGGCAACGGCGGCAACTTGATCGCCTTCCGCATCGAGCCCGTGAAGGGCAACGGACGAATCGGCAGACAAATCATGCGCAGAGTGATCGCGCTCGTGGGTCGGCCGAACGTAGGCAAGTCGACGCTGTTCAATCGGTTGACCCAGCGCCGCGACGCGCTGGTGGCCGACGCGCCCGGACTGACGCGCGATCGGCGTTACGGCGCTGCCGAAATCGGCGACCGGCCGTGCACGTTGATCGATACCGGTGGTCTGTTCGAGAAACGGCGGTGGGCGGATTGATGGCGCGGCAAGCGGCGGTCGCAATCGAGGAAGCCGATCTCGTGCTGTTCATGGTCGATGCCCGCGCCGGGCTGACGCCACCGATATCGACATCGCCGAACAGTTGCGCAAGAGCAATCGCAAGGTCTGCTCGCAATCAACAAGATCGACAGCGCCGCGTCCGACATCGCCGACGCGGAATTCTCCCGGCTCGGTTTCGCCTCGCAGGCCAGATCTCCGCTGCGCATGGCCGCGGCATGGCAGCGCTGCAACAGGCGCTGCTCGACGCGTTGCCGGCTGTGGACATCGCCGTTCAGGACGAAGCTGATGCGCGCGAAGCGGATGCGCGTTGCGGTAATCGGACGGCCGAACGTCGGCAAGTCGACGCTGGTAAATCGTTGGCTCGGCGAGGAGCGCCAGGTCGTGTTCGATGCGCCGGGAACCACACGGGACGCCATCGAGATTCCGTTCGATCACGACGTCGGCCGGTTCATGCTGATCGATACCGCCGGCGTACGCCGAAAAGGCAAAGTCGAAAACGTGGTGGAGAAGTTCTCGGTTGTGAAGGCCCTTGAAGCGATCGACTCCGCCGATGTCGCGGTGGTGGTGATCGATGCGGCGGAAGGGCTCGTCGAGCAGGACCTGCACCTGATCGGATACGCGATCGATCGCGGCGCGGGCCTCGTGATTGCGGTCAACAAATGGGATGGGCTGCCGAGGAGCAGCGCGACCGCGTGAAGGTGGAACTCGACCGGCGGCTCGAGTTCGCACCGTGGGCACCGGTGCATCGCATCTCGGCGCTGCACGGTACCGGTGTGCGCGGACTGCTCGAGGAAGTGCGGCGGGTGTTCGAAGCGGGTCGTTTTGAAGTGGCAACCGCGTTTCTTGCGCGGATCCTCACCGAAGCGGTCACACAGCATCCGCCGCCGTCGATCCGCGGCCGCAGGATCAAGTTGCGCTTTGCGCATAAGGCCACCGGGCACCCGCCGACGATCGTGGTGCATGGCAATCAGACCGATGCAGTTCCCGAGAGCTACACGAGGTACCTGGAGAACCGGTTCCGCACCGCGCTGAAACTCGTGGGAATGCCGGTTCGCATCGTCTACAAGACCGGCGCGAACCCGTTTGCCGGGCGTCGCAACGAGCTGACGCCGCGGCAGCAGAGCGCCGCAAACGGCTGATGCGCCACGTGAAGAAGTAAGCGCCGCGTGACTGCGATCGTCAGGGCGAGGCAGGTGGTTTCGGGCTTCGGCTGAACAGCGCCAGAACCGCGGATGGATCTACGCGGCTACCATTCAGGCTAACGGACCAGTGAAGGTGCGGTCCCGTTGCGCGCCCGGTCGCGCCAACGAGGCCGATCTCCTGCCCTTTGCGACCATGTCGCCATCTTGCACGTCGATCGCGACAGGTGACACACCATCGATATCAGTCCTTCACCGTGATCGACGAAGATCGCGTTGCCGTTGAAGTAGAACGAACCTGTCAAGCGAGATGGTGCCGGCGGCGGGGGCCACAACCTGGCGCCGGCGGCGCCGCAACGTCGAGACCTGCGTGCGGGTTGCGCGGCTGGCCATTGAGAATGCGCCGCAACCCGAAGTTGGAACTCACGGGACCTTTCGCCGGCAGCATCATGCGGAAACGGCGATGCGTCGAGCGGCGTGAAGCAGCTCGTATTGCGCCGTCTGCATGCAGCGTCTCGCGCTCGATGCGCGCGAGCTCGTCGGCAGGCGGGTTGACCATCTTGTCGTCGGCGAGCGTGAGGCGCTGTACCGGGTACGTCTTTCGCGTGATCCTGAAACGGGATGCTCGATGCGACCGGCTCGGCGGATTCGATCACACGACCTGCTCGCCGGGCTCGGCATCGAGAGGGATGCCGACGATGGCTGCCGGTTTCGGCTGGCGACCACCAAGACCCGCCGGTCTTCAAAGGTAACCTGGCGGGCGTCGTCCGGCAGCGCGAACACTTCGATGCCACCGGGGACCGCAGCACGCGTGAGCGCGCTGACGACGAGCAGCAGCGCGCCGAACAGGGGACGCACGAGTCGAACTCAGACCAGCATCGAGTTCGCTGTCGACGTCGAAGACTCGTCGACAGGTACAACGCAGCGCGCCGTCGCGAGGTGCGCGACCACTTCGGCTCCGACGCGCCGTATCGGCGATCGCGCTGATGGGTGTTCCCCAACGTTGTTTCGAAGGGGCGGGCGTGGTGACGATCGCGAAGCCGCGGCCGAGTGTCGCCAACGGGCTGACCGCGTTCAGCGCGCGGCCCACCGCAGCGGTAGCCGCTGCAGTGCAGTTTCGACACGCGGCGTGATGCCCGCGCAGCGAATGTTCGGCGCGCAATAGCGCGGCACGCGCATGATCGATTTCGCGCTGCGGATGGAACTGGCGCAGGCGCGTCTCGAGCAGGGTGCCGATGTTGCGCGCCGGCCGATCCGCCGCTTCGTGGCAGCGATCAGTTGTCGTTCGACGTCGTCGAGGCGTTGCATACGTTGTTGCAACGCCCGTCCGGGGTGCGTGAGCCGCCGCGCGACCTGATACGAGGCGCTGTCGACGGCGCGAGCGTATGCGCGCCAGTGCGCGTCAGCAACTGACAGCGTCAGCCGCGCCCGCCGTAACCCAGTCGGCATGTTCGGTGCGATCAGTTCGGCACCGGCCGACGGCGTCGGCGCGCGCAGTCGGCGACGAAATCGCAGATGGTGAAGTCGGTCTCGTGGCCGATGGCGGACACGATCGGAATCGGCAGGCGGCGACGGCGCGCGCGACCGTCTCGAGATTGAATGTCCAGAGATCTTCCAGCGAACCGCCGCCGCGGGTCAGCAGCACCACGTCGGGTGCGTGCGCCGAATTCGGCCGGCCAGTCGGAAACTCGCCGCAGCGCTTCGAGTGATCTGCGGTTCCGCGTCTTTGCCCTGCACGGCCACCGGCAGCAGTGTCACGCGCAGAGCGGGGCAGCGGCGGCGCAACACCGAAACACGTCGCGCAATGCGGCGCCGCTGCGCGAAGTGATCACCGCAAGGTGCGTCGGAAAGTCGGGCAGGGCCGTTTGCGCTGTCTCGGCGAACAGACCTTCTCGCTCGAGCGTGCGCTTCAGCGCGTCGAACGCGGCGCGCAGCGCACCTTCGCCGGACGATTCGAGATGATCGGCGAGCAGCTGAAAATCGCCGCGCGCTTCGTACAGGCTGACCCGGCCGCGCAGGATCACCTTCATGCCGTCGCGCGGTTTGAAGCGCAACGAGCGGTTGCGATTCGCGAACATCGCGCAGCGGAACTGCGCGCGATCGTCCTTCAGCGTGAAGTACCAGTGTCCGGAGCCGGGCGCGCGCAGATTCGAGAGCTCGCCTTCCACCCACACCATCGGGAAGTGCTCTTCGAGCGTGAACCGCGCCGAGCCGGCGAGTTCGCTGACAGTGAATACGAGTTTGTCGTCGTCGCGCGGAAGCATCGCGGCATTCTACAGACGCGGGACGTGCGCTGCATGGTCGCCAAGTTGCGACGAAGTCGTTTACAGGTCATGGATCGACGAGTAGGATCGCGCGTTTAATTTCGCACAGGAGGCCTCGCCCATGTTGCGGATAGCAAACGACGCACTCACCTTCGACGACGTTTTGCTGCTGCCTGCCTTGTCCCACGTCCTGCCCTCCGAAGTCGATCTCAAGACCCGCCTGACCCGAACGATCACGCTGAACATCCCGCTGATGTCCGCTGCGATGGACACCGTTACCGAAGCGCGCCTGGCGGTTGCCATGGCGCAGGAAGGCGGCATCGGCATCGTGCACAAGAACATGACGATCGAGCAGCAGGCGCGGGAAGTCGCGTCGGTGAAGAAATTCGAAAGCGGCATCATTCGCGATCCGATCACGATCACGCCCGACCGTACCGTCGGCGAACTGCTCAAGCTGACGAGCGAGCACAACATCTCCGGCGTTCCGGTGGTGTCCGGGACGCGAGCTGGTCGGCATCGTCACGAGTCGTGACGTCCGGTTCGAACCGCGCATGGACGTGAAGATCTCGGAGGTGATGACGCGTAAGGACAAGCTGGTTACCGCGCGCGAAGGCGCCGATACCGAAGAGATCCGCGACCTGCTGCACCGCTATCGCATCGAAAAGGTGCTGATCACAACGATCGCTTCGAACTGGTCGGCCTGATCACGGTCAAAGACATCGACAAGGCGCGCATGTATCCGAACGCCTGCAAGGATGACTCGGGCGGCTTCGGGTCGGCGCGAGCGTCGGCACCGGCGCCGAAACCGAAGAACGCGTCGCGGCGCTTATCGAGGCGGGAGTAGACGTGCTGGTGGTCGACACCGCACACGGCCATTCGAAGCGCGTGCTCGATCGCATCAGCTGGATCAAGCAGAAATATCCGGACGTGTCGCTGATCGGGGGCAACGTGGCAACCCGCGCCGGCGCGCGGGCGCTGGCCGATGCGGGCGTCGATGCGGTGAAGGTCGGCATCGGTCCCGGCAGCATCTGCACCACGCGGATCGTCACCGGTATCGGCGTGCCGCAGGTAACCGCGGTGTCGGAGGTGTCGGAAGAACTCGCGGCCGATCGGCATACCTGTGATCGCCGACGGCGGCATCCGCTACTCCGGCGACATTGCAAAAGCGTTAGTTGCCGGCGCAAGCGTGGTCATGGTCGGCAGTCTGCTGGCGGGAACGGACGAGGCGCCGGGCGAAGTCGAGCTGTATCAGGGCCGCACCTACAAATCGTATCGAGGCATGGGTTCGCTCGGTGCAATGGTGCAGTCGAACGGTTCGAGCGACCGCTATTTCCAGGACCTCGGGAACGATGGCGGACGCAAACTCGTGCCGGAAGGCATCGAAGGTCGCGTGCCGTATCGCGGGGCGATGGGTCCGATCGTGCTGCAGCTGATGGGCGGGTTGCGCGCAGCGATGGGTTATACGGGCTCGCCCGATATCGAGACGATGCGTTCGCGCCCGCGAGTTCGTGCGTGTCACGCACGCGAGCATGATCGAAAGCCACGTGCACGACGTGAGCATCACCAAAGAAGCGCCGAACTACCCGGTCAGTTGACATCACGGATAAACATGTCTAGCGACGTCCACGTCGAGCGCCTTCTGGTCATCGACTTCGGTGCCCAATACACGCAATTGATCGCGCGGCGCATCCGCGAGGCCGGCGTCTACTGCGAGATTCATCCGTTCGACGCGCCGGAATCGTTCATTCGCGAGTTCGGCGCGCGTGGCATCGTGTTGTCCGGCGGGCCGGAGACGGTGACGGAAGAGGCGACACCTCGCATTCCCGAGGTGGTGTTCGAACTGCGCGAGCGGGCATGCCGATTCTCGGCATCTGCTACGGCATGCAGGCGCTCGCGCAGCAACTCGGCGGGCGCGTGCAGAGTTCGCAGAAGCGTGAGTTCGGTCATGCGCGTATTCGCGTGGGCGACCGCTCGAAGTCTGCTCGGCGGTTTGCCTTCGCTCCGGGACGGCGGGCTCGATGTGTGGATGAGCCACGGCGACAAGGTCGTGGTACTTCCCGACGGCTTCGACGTCACGGCATCAACAGATAGTGCTCCGATCGCTGCGATGGAGAGCGAAGCCACGGCAACGTATGCGGTGCAGTTTCACCCCGAGGTCACTCATACCACCGACGGCACGGAGATCATTCGAAGGTTCGCGCGCGACATCTGCGACTGCAGCGGAACGTGGACGCCGCAGAACATCATCACCGATGCCATTGCGACGGTGCGCGCGCAGGTCGGCAACGAGAAAGTGGTGCTGGGGCTGTCGGGCGGGGTCGATTCCAGCGTGGTGGCCGCGTTGTTGTCGCGCGCGATCGGCGATCAGTTGACGTGTGTGTTCGTCGATCACGGCTTGCTGCGGCTGGGCGAGCGCGAGGAAGTGGAGGCCACGTTCTCGGCGTCGAACGCGTTGAACCTGAATCTGATCGTGGTCGATGCGGCCGAGGAATTTCTCGGCAATCTGCGAGGCGCGTCCGACCCGGAAGCCAAACGCAAGATCATCGGCGCCACGTTCATCGACGTATTCGATCGCGAAGCGCACAAGATCGAAGGTGTGAAGTGGCTGGCTCAGGGCACGATCTATCCCGACGTCATCGAATCGGCTGCAACCAAGTTCAATAAGGCGCACGTCATCAAGTCACACCACAACGTCGGCGGCTTGCCCGAGCGCATGAAACTGAAACTGGTCGAACCGCTGCGCGAGCTTTTCAAGGACGAAGTGCGCAGTGTCGGCCTCGCTCTCGGTCTGCCGGAAGCGATGGTGATGCGTCATCCGTTTCCGGGTCCGGGTCTCGGCGTGCGCATCCTCGGCGAGATCAAGCCGGACTACGCGGAAACGCTACGCACGCGCCGATGCGATTTTCATCGACGAACTGCGAGCCGCCGGCTACTACGACAAAGTCAGCCAGGCGTTCGCAGTGTTTCTGCCGGTGCGCTCCGTTGGCGTCGTTGGCGATGCGCGCCGTTATGCACACGTGATCGCATTGCGCGCTGTAGAAACCACCGACTTCATGACCGCGGCTTGGGCACAACTTCCGTACGACCTGATCGGGCGTGTCTCGAGCCGCATCATCAACGAGATCGCCGGTGTGTCGCGCGTCGTATACGACGTGTCGTCGAAGCCGCCCGCCACGATCGAGTGGGAATAGCCGAGTGGGAATAGCGCTCCTGTAGGACTCGAACTACGAGTTCTCGCGGTTCATCCCTTCCGTATCGCGCCCGTCGCGCGCCGATACTCCTCATCGCTAACAAGAGGTTCAGCCATGAATCGAAGCATCGTCGTCGGCGTGGTAGGTTTATGCGCGTTCGTTGCTTTTTTGCTGTCGAAACGTGGGTCTCCGGCAACCACACAACCGAGCGCCGATCTGCGGCGTTGGGAAGACGACGGCGGCCTTCAGCCAGAAGTCCATCCGCACGACGGCCGTCGACCGGCTGTCACGGTCGACATTCATTCGACGTGATAAGCGGCATCCTTCGCGCGTGCCGCGGCGCCGACGACGACCAGGTGTCGCGATGCGTTGCCGGCGTCGGCGAGAACCAGCCAGTCTGACTCCGCCAGGGGTACGGCACCGCTGGCGTACGCCTGATCGATCTCCGCCTTCGCTGATGCCGCACAGATGATCAGCTCGTGCACGCGCCCATCGCGGCGCAACGTCAGCTGAACACGTGGCCAATGCGACGGTAGATGCGGCGTAACGCTGCGCGGCCACCGCGAATTCGCAAACCGCAGATCGATTCGATGGCGGCTCTGTACATCCACGCGGCAGAACCCGTGTACCAGCTCCAGCCGCCTCGGCCGGCGTACGGCGGCGCGCGAATATACGTCTCCGGCCATGACGTACGGCTCCACCTGATAGCGCGCGCCGTACTGCGGATGCGCGGATCGATGCGCGGGACTGAGTCGTGTGAACGACTGATATGCCGCGTCTGCATCGCCGAGCGCCGCCTGTGCCATCAACCCCCACACACCGGCGTGTGAATACTGCGCGCCGTTCTCGCGCACACCGGGTGGATACGCACCGATATAACCGGGATCCGGTTTCGCGCGCGTCAGCGGCGGGTCGAGAATGCGGATCAGACCGTTTGTGTGGTCGAGCAGCAGGCGCATCGACAGCAGCCATCGAAGACTGTTGCTGGTCCGGTGTCGCGATATCGGACAACACCGCCCACGCCTGCGCGACCAGATCGATGCGGCATTCGTCGTTCGAACTGGAACCCAGCGGCGTGCCGTCGTCGAAGAACGCGCGCACGAACCACTGGCCGTCCCACGCGCGGGTACGCAACGCGTCGCGCCAGCCATGCGCCGCGCGTTCCCAACGGTCCGCGCGATCGATGTCGTTGCGCTGCCGCGCGATCGGCGCGAACGCGCCGACGAGCGTGCATAGAAACCAGCCGAGCCACACCGACTCGCCGCGGCCCGGGTAGCCGACGCGATTCAAACCGTCGTTCCAGTCGCCGCTGCCCATCAGGGGTAGCCCATGCGCGCCAACTTCCAGGCTGCGATCGAGCGTGCGGGCGCAATGTTCATACAGCGATGCGCTCAGTTCGCTCACGCGCGGTACGAAGTACGCGTCTTCGACTCCGTCGGGAATTGCGTCGCCCTCGAGGAACGTTGCACTCTCGTCGAGCACGGCCGCGTCGCCCGTTACGTCCACGTAGTGAACGCGTCGCGAACGGCAACCACAACAGGTCGTCGCTGAATCGCGTCCGCACGCCGGCGCCGGTCGGTGGATGCCACCAATGCTGCACGTCCCCTTCGACGAATTGTCGGGACGCGGACAGCAGCAGCTGTCTGCGCAGCAGTTGCGGAGCACGCCACTGCGAACGCCATCGAATCCTGCAACTGATCGCGGAAGCCGAATGCGCCGCCGGCCTGGTAAAAGCCCGCGCGGCCCCACAGTCGGCAAGCCAGCGCCTGGTACAACAGCCAGCGATTCACCAGCACGTCGAACAGCGGATCCGGCGTAGCGACCGTAACCGTTTGAAGCAGCGCGTCCCAGTGTGCGCGGCTGCTGCGCTCGCGCCGTTCCGCTTCGAGCAACGCGGTGGGCGCCAACGCGCGCGCGTGCGTCGCGCGACGTGCGCCGTGTCCCAGCATGAACGATGTACTCGCGCGACTGCCCGGGTCGACTGCGAACAAGGAGCAATCAGCGGCGCACGGGTCGATGCGAGTGCCGGCGCGTTTGCCGAATACATCGCGGAATAACGCGCCGGCCGGCGGAATCGAACAGTTCGCGACGGTCGCAGGTCCAGTCGTCCGGCGCGATCGCGTCGCTTCCGTCGCGACGCATCGCGACGAACGCGGTGCTGCCGCCGAATCCGGCGTTGGCGTCGCATTGCGTTGCGAGCAACACGTCGAAGTCGCGCCGTCGACTCGCTGCGATGTCACCAACCGTTCGAGCGCTCGTGCGCACCGATTGTCGGTCTGACCGCTGCGCGCCCATCGCCCAGTCGAATGCGCCGACGATGCGCAACCGCCGCGCGCGTGTCCCAGTGTTGCGAACTGTGATTCGCACGTGCTTGATCGACTGGGTGACATCGACGCACCACGTCGCGGTTACGTCGACATCGCCCTAACGATGACGAATCACCGTCTGTCCCTGGCCGTGTTCGATCGTGTATTCTACGTTGCGGCTGCCCGATCCGCGGCGATATTCCACGTTTCGCGCGTCTTCACGTCCTGCAGCCAGAACGATTCGCCGCTCGGGTCGGCGACCGGGTCGTTGGACCACGGCGTCAGCTGATGCATCGACTGTTCCCGGCCCACGTGTATCCGGCGCCCGACTCCGAAATCTGTGCGCCGAAATTCGGGTTCGCGAGCACGTTGATCCATGGCCGTGCGGGGCGATTCGCGGCGTTCAACCGTAAAGCGGAAGCGCCCGGCGCCGTCGAATTGTCCGCGCGGGCCGCGACCGGCGGCATCCCACGGCCGGCGGCGCCGGCGCGACAGCATCCTGCTCGCGTCGGCGCGCAAGGGCATCAGTCGTGCCAGTCCAGGAGGTCCTGCACGTGCTGCGACAGCGCGCGGCCGTCGGCGAAAAGGCGCAGCCGCGCGAGCGCGGTCAAGCGCCGCGCGTTCGTCGGCGTGATGTCGCCGGTCGGGTGCGGCGTGCAACGTGCAGTTGCGCTCGGCGCCGACGGTGCCGACGTCGCGTAAGTACTGTTCGCGCAGCGCCGACAATTCGCGTTGCAGCGGCATTTCGATACGAGCTCGGCTCGCTGTCGATGACGACGAGATCGCACGCGACACCGCCCCACGACCACAGCCGCAGCGCGCGCGCGAGCGAGCGGACCAGGCCAATGCCCCGCACGGTGCCGGCCTCCACGACGATCAGCGGACGATCGCCGGAGATTCCGAAGCGCCACAACGCGCGCCGGTCGAATGCAGCAACGCTCGCATCCGACTGCGGCCGCGACACCAGCAACATCAGCATCGTAGGTGATCGTCTGTATCGCCAGCAGATTCGTCCGAGCTGAAAACGCATCTCGCGCATACGAATGGCAGACAGCGTCGTCGACATCATCGCGCGCCCGCTCGATGACCAGCGCCTGCTGATAGCGGTCGACGAGTATCTCGAGCGTTTCCCGCGTCGTCGCCGCTGCGGTGCCGAACGGTCACGTGCACCGACCCGTGCGCGCGGAATGAGCAGCTGCATCGACAGCGCGGCGATCGGATCGAGACCGGTAGTGCGCGCGTGCCGTCGACATCTGCACGATGTGCCGAAGTTCGCCAGCGGTCGTGATGCCTCGCGGTTGCGACCGGAGCCAGAGCGCGCGATCGGTCTGCGCGCGCACGCGGCAATGCCGTCGTCGGAGAGCGCGATGAAGTGCACGGCGTGCAGCGCTTCCTCGTTTTCGACGCGGGGGTGTTCGCGCGAAAATAGAGCGCGTGCTCCCTGCGGGTCCCAGTCTGCAGTGACGAACAGATTGGCAAAAACCGGGTGCATTTCGTCGGCGCGCGCATCGGTCAGCGACACTTCGAACATCGACATCAACTCCAGCCGGATCGGCTGCGAAGATTTGTTCCACAGCTCGACCGGCGCAACTCCACATCGTCCTCCGGGCTGACCCATACCGTGCAGCGCGTGCGCAGATCGGACCAATCCGCGTCGAAGTGAACCCGGTCGACATGGAAGGTTGCGCGATAGTCCGCTGCGTCGTCCGGCGCCGGATGCTGGGTGATCGAAACGGGCGTGCCGCCGTCGCGTCGCAAATAGAAGAACGTGCCATACGCGTCGCGCAGCGCATCGTCGCGCCAGCGCGAAACGTCGACACTTCCGAATCGGCTCCAGCCCGCGCCGTTGCCGCGCAGCGAACGCTGTATCGGCCATTCGACAGCAGCTGCGTCGGCTGCACCGCCGCATCGCCGGGCGCGATTTCGATCGGCGAGGGCATGCGTACGCGCGTGCACGTCCGTGTGCAGCTGCCCGGCGGCGGTTCGAGCAGGCGTGACACCTCGCGCGGAACGCGCTCCTGCAGCAGCGACGCTACGGCGCTGATGCGCGCGCGTCGCTCATGCGCCCAGCTGCGCGGCGCGCCGTCGAGCAGGGCATTCGTGCCAGCGCAACGATCGTCATGCCCTGATGGTGTGCCATGAACGTGTTGACGATCATGAGGTGCTGTCGCCGGTCTGGCGGTCCGGCGTGAAATCGACCGCTTCGACGAAGCCCATCTCGCCGCGCGCGCCAAGCGCTTCCAGGCGCCGCAGATTCGCCGTGGCGGCGTCGGGATCGAACATCGCCGCCAGCGCCGGTTGCGTATGGGGCGACAACGAGCTCGTCGAGGGGCGTGCGGCGCAGTGCGAGGCGCGGCACGCCTTGCGGCGCGTATTGGTATGCGAGCGTGTGATCGCTTGCCGCATACGCCGACTCGGAAATACCCCACGGCACATCGCGTATGCGCGCGTATTCGCATCTGCTCGTGGATGGCGGCGCATGCGGCGCTGCCGAGTGCGCTGCCGCGCGGTTCATCGAGCACCAGTGACGGCATCAGATACTCGAACATCGAGCCGGACCACGACCGAAGTCCGGCGTCGCGACCCACCGCATAGAAGGGTCTGCCGAGTGCTGCCCAGTGGTTGAACGGCACGTCACCTTTCGCGATGGCCCAAAGACTGGCGAGCCGCGATTCGGACGCGAACAGGTCGTAGAAACTCTTGTCGAGCTGGTGCTCGTCGACGCGCAATCCGATGTGAAACAGCCGCCGGCGCGAATCGAAGAGAAAGTGGAAGTCGGGCTCCATCGCATAGGCGATCGGGCAGTTGCAGCGAGCGTCATGCGAGGCGGTCTCGTTCCGCGGCGTCCGGTACTTTCCTCGAGGAAGTCGGCGCACGCGCCGGCCAGTGCGACGAGATGCCGCACAGATTGCCGCTGTCGACCGTCGAAACGTAGGCGGGCGGCAGCATGGCCAGCGATGGACGTGTCGTACCAGTTCAGAAAGTGGCCGCGATCACGCGGCAGCTACGCAAGCGTTGCAAACGTGCGTTCGCAGCGCGTCGAGCATCTGTGCCGTGTCGATCCAGCCGAACCGTCGCGCGCAAGCGAGCGCCGAGCAGATACAGGCCGATGTTCGTCGGCGAAGTGCGGTTCGCCACCATCACGTGCGGCGTGATCTGGACGTTGTCCGGCGGAAGGTATGCGTATCGGCGTCACGTGTTGCTCGAAGAACCGCCAGCTGTCCCGCGCGACGTCGATCAGGTAGTCCCGATCGTCGCTGGCCAGACCGCATCATAGTGGCGATCGGGCTGCGCCCGGCTGATCCACCAGATCCATAGAGGGGCGGCGGCCCACATCGAACACAGCAGCGATCGTCAGAGCCGGGTTCGGCGTGTCGGCCAGCAACGTGGCGACCGAGCAGAGCCAACGCGAGCATCGTGGTCGGAAGGTGGCGTAACGCGATGGCGCGCAAATCGCGGTGCGCGGCCGCCGCTTGCGCGGAGGAGGCGGTGGTCCACTGCGAGCAGATCCCGATGGCTGAAAGCCGAGCGATATGTCGCGCGCACGATGGCATCGAGCGAGCAGGCACGCTTGATCGAGCAATTGCGCGATGTTCCACAACGCACCGCCCAACGCGCTGCCGACGTCGGCCAATGCCCGATCGTAAAAGTGGCGCAGTGCGAGATCGTCGCGGCTCGGCGCCAGACCGGCAATCGCGCCGAGCATGGGGCCGCCGCCGAACGCAACTAGTGCCAGCGCCAATGCCGCGAATGTTGGAACGGACCGCCGAAAAAACTGAGGCGAGCAGTAGCGACCGTAAACGGCGCAACCAGTGAACGCCGTAGATTATCGAACAGCTTCCAGCGATCGATCGTGCGCAGGCCGAAGCGTTTTCCGCGCAACAACAGCGGCATCAGTTGCCAGTCACCGCGCGTCCAGCGATGTACGCGCGCCGCGGCGACGTCGGCATGCATCGGCGCGTCTTCGATCAACGTGATGTCGCTGACACCGCCGCAGCGCACGATCGACCCTTCCACGAGGTCGTGACTCAACACTTGGCCTTCGGGCAACCGGTCGTTCAGCAACGCGTTGAACGCCTGCACGTCGAGCAGACCTTTGCCGGTGAAGGTGCCTTCGTCGAACAGATCCTGATACACCTCGGACGTGACCGCGCTATAAGGATCGATGCCCGAGTGACCGGCGAACAGCCAGTGGAAAGCGTGACGGCCCGCAACGGCAACGGCGTGACGATGCGCGGCTGCAGGACTCCGAAACCCGAGATCACGCGATGTGCGTCACGTCGATACGGGCCGGTTCGCGGGATGCGCGGCCACCGCCACGAGTGCATGCAGCGCGCCAGGCGGCAGTTCGGTGTCGCTGTCGAGCGTGACGACGTACGGCGTGCCGACCGCTGCGCGCGACCGACATCCAGATCGACGAAGGGCGTAGGGCCTTCGTGCGCGCCAACCAGCGGATCGAGCTCATCAGTTTTCCGCGCTTGCGTTCCCAGCCGATCCAACGCTGTTCGGATTCGGACCAGCGCCGATTCCTGTGCAGTAGCAGAAACCGTCGCGGCATGTCCGCGCGCGGGCGGGTAACGTGCTTCGAGCCCGTCGACTGACGGCGATCGCCTCGCGCAACAAAGCGGCGTCGCGCGCGTCCGATTCCGTGTCGGCGTCGAGGTAGTCGGTGAGCAGCGCGAACTGCGCATGCTGTTCGGCGTTGGCGAGATAGTGGTGTTCGAGTTTGCGCGCGAGCGTCTGCGTATTTCGGCGACGCTGCCCAACATGGAAGGAATGACCACGAGCACACTGTGCTCGGCCGGGATGCCTCCGGTCAACGCAAGCCGCGGCAACCGCCGCGGCGGCACCGATTCGCTGATCAGACCGATTGACGATCGCGATCACCGCTTCGCTGGCGGGCAGCAGCGTCGAACAGGCCGTACGAGCCAGAACCAAAGCGGGTTTCGGCGACGCGAATGTCGCGAACGAACGCAGTACGTCAGCGCGGCAGTGCCCAACACCATGATGGTCAGACATAAAGCGGGTAGCGCGCGGCGTGCGCCAGCGCTTCCAGTCCGTGCAGCAGCGACGGTCTGACGCCGAGCGCGCGACACAGCGCTCTCGCGGCCCGGGTCGTGCAGCCAGTATGCCGGCGATTCGAGATCGGCGCGCGGGCGTGCGACGCCGATCTGCGGCGGCGATCTGGATCGATGCCAGCAGCGCGCGCGCCACGACGAGTTCGGTCTGCGGCTGCGGCGCGCCAGACGCTCGATCGCATGCAAGCGTCGCGTCCTGCGTCGCGTCGCTTTCCAGCTGAAACACGTGCGGAGCCTGCATCTCGTGCATCAGCAGGCTGGTGCGCGCGATCAGCGCCCGCCAGACGATGTCGCCTAACAGGCGCAGTGAGGTGATCGTATTGCTGAGGCTCAGATTGGCCTCGGCCTGTTCGGCCTGCTGCTGCATCTGCGCGGCCGCGGGTTCCGGCAAGCGCTAGCGCCGAGCGCGGCACTGAATCCCGCAGTGAGGCGGGGCCGTCTCCGTTAGGCTCTCGGCCCAGATCGGAACGCAGGCGCGCCATGACCTGCAGCGCAAAGGCGCGCTCCACGCCGCGCACGCGCATGAGTCGAGAAGACCCCTGCGGTCGGGGTCGATGTCGTTTTCGAGGCGATCGCACCAGAGGTTCGCGAGCTCGCGCGCGGCCATGGTTGCGGCAACGCCTTCTGACAAGCGCCGAAGGTTCTCGATCAGGACGACTCGCAGCGTGGTCGGCAACGCCCACAGTTCGCCGAAGTTCAGCGGACGTATGTCTGTTGGTATGCGTTCAGGAAGTGCAGCAGCAGCGTTTCGTCGAATGCGCCGTCGGTATGGGCGACGAACGCCCACGCGACACCATAGATGCGCGGCAGGCCCGCGAGATGAGCGTCGAGCAGAACCGGCAGATCGCGGAAGTAACGGCGCGGCAAGCCGTCGTGAATTTCCTTGATCTGCGCGACGACGACATGGAAATTGTCGAGCAGCCACTCTCCCGCCGGATCGATGTCGACCGCGCGCTGCTGCAAGCCGATGTATCGGTGTGCCTCGCGCAACGCGGCGATGTTGTCGCGCAGCCGGGGAAAGAACTGCGCCGGACGAAGCAGCCGACCTGCGCCTCGTGCGCTTCTGCGAGGCTGCGAGCCGTGTTGTTCGAAACGCGCGGCGCCGAAGATCTCCGAGCGGATCGGTGCTCTCGATCGGTCCACGAGCCGGATCCAGAAGGGCGAGCGCTTCTGCGCCGGCGTCAGGCACATGCCGGCGTAGTTCGTTATTCATTCGGCGCGGTGGGGATCACAGCGAGGCACCGACGACGACCACCGCCGTCATGACAGTGAACACGCTGACGAATCGTGGCGCAAGAAATGCATCGAGCGCCTCGCCCATACATCGCAGCCGATGCAGCCGTCCCAGCGCGAACACGCATTGTCTGAAGTGCGCGCGCAGTTGCGCCGAGTCGTGTCGATTCGCGTCTAGCACTTGGATTGCCATTCTCTTCACTCCTTTGATAGATCGGGCGGCGGCGCGGAATTCAGACGACCGGCCTCGATGCAGTGGCCATGCGCGTGATCGTGCGCGCAGCGAGTTGCGACGCGACCCCGGCGACCAGGGCGGGTCGAAGTAGCCAGCGCCAAGGGCGCGCCCAGATGATCACCGCGCCCAACGCGGCGGCACCTCCCAGCGTTGCAGCGGGGTGGCGTCGTACAAGAGGCACGATTGCGGTGCGCGAGGCCGACAGGGCAAACGGCCGCCGAGGCATGCAACGGATGCTCGGCCCACCATTCGCTGAGCACCTCGCTGACGATGCCGCCGATCGAGGTGGGTGAGTGATCGACGTTGCGCGCCGCATCTGCGTGGCCGTTGTGGCGCGTTCTCGGCGCGTCGTCGCGATCGTCGTCGGTGAGCCAGTGCGACATCCGCTCGCGCGAGCGGGTAAGCCGTTCGCTCGCGGTCAGTTCGGTTGACGGGTCGTCCTTGCTCACGATTCACCTGCCTGTTTCAGCATTGCCGCATCGGCGGTCAGCTGGCGTTGTAGCGGCGCGAACGGGTTGCGCGCGATATTCGTGGACGCGGCGCGCAGTGCGATCACGCCGGCCAGCAATGGCACACAGGGTGTCAACACCAACGCCCACGGCGAGTTCAGCGTTGGAAACGACGCCCACAGCATCACTGCAATGCCGCCGAGTACGACGCCAATTGCCAGCAGACTGGTCCCGGCGAGTTGCAGCGACAGCTGCCGCTTCAGGTGCGCCGCAGCCGTAGCGGCTTCGTCTGCGAACAACTCGACGTAGGCAGCCGCGTGCTCCGCGAGCATCTGCGGCCGCGACGCGGCGAGTCGTACGAGTGGATGCACCATGGCAGCGGCGACCGCTCTTACTCGCGGCTTCCGGCGCGGCTCACGGCTTTGAGCAGCGCCATCGATGCGGCGCCAATCGCAGCGGCGATGAGCACCGATTTCACCGGTTCGTCGCGGATGTATGCGACGGTGCTGTTGCCGGCGCGCGATGCGGACTCGCGTACCTGGAACGACGCGCTTCGCAGTGCGTCGGTGCTTCGCCGCCGTAGCAGCTCGGCGTCGTTGGCAATTCGGCTGAGGGCCGGCCCCGGACTGCGTACGTTCTCCACCGTCTCGGAAAGCGTATCGGCCACGTGGTTCAGTTTTTCGTCGGCCGATTGCTGGGTAGAACGGATCGCACTTTCGGCGGTTTGTTTCGCGGTCTCGATCAGAACGTCGGCTCGATCGGCCGCGCTGGAAATGGGGTTGCTCATGGCTTACTCCGTGGCTCTTAAAGCGGAGTCAGCGTACGCGCCAGGTGAGATGTCACACATAGGCGCGGACCGGCGGGAGGTGTCGGCGGCACCGGCACCTCGTTGCAGGATTCGTCCGACAGACGCGCACTCATCGAGACGATCAAGTCAAGGAGTTACACGCCCAGTGCTACGCCGACGATCGCCTGTGCTTCGTCCACGATGCGCTGCAGATGCTCGTCGCCGCGGAAACTCTCTGCGTAGATCTTGTAGATGTCCTCTGTGCCCGATGGGCGTGCGGCGAACCAGCCGTGAGCGTCACCACCTTGACGCCGCCGAACGGTGTATCCCGGAACGGCGCGCGAGTAAGAACCCGCTCGATTGCGTCGCCCGCGAGTTCGCTCGAGCGGATCTGCGCCGCCGATAGAGTTAGCGAGCTGCTGCTTCTGCGCCGGTGTCGCGGGCGCGTCGACGCGTCGGTATGACGGATCGCCGAAACGCTGTGTTAGCCGGCGATAGGCCTCGGCTGGGTCGAAGCCGGTGGCTGCGGTCATCTCGGCCGCAAGCAGCGCCGGTACGATTCCGTCTTTGTCCGTTGTCCACACGCCGCCGTTGCGACGCAGGAACGACGCGCCCGCGCTTTCCTCGCCGCCGAACCCGAGTGAGCCGTCGACCAGCCCGTCGACGAACCACTTGAATCCGACCGGCACCTCGACCAGCTGACGACCTAACCCGGCCGCGACGCGGTCGATCATGGAACTGCTGACGATGGTCTTGCCGACGGCGGCGGCGGCGCCCCACCCGGGCGACTTCGGAACAGGTAGTCGATTGCCACGGCGAGGTAGTGGTTCGGCGTGCATCAGGCCGGCCTGCTTCGTCACGATGCCGTGCCGGTCGTGATCGGTATCGCAGGCGAACGCGATGTCGAACGGTCCTTGATCGCAATCAATGATCGCATCGCGAACGGCGACGAAGGGTCCATGCGGATGCGCCCGTCCCAGTCGAGCGTCATGAACGCGAACGTCGGATCGACACGCTCGCTGATCACCGTCAGGTCGAGTCCATAACGCTGTGCGATGCGCGGCCAGTAATGCACGCCTGCGCCGCCGAGCGGATCGACGCCCATGCGGATGCCGGAGGCGCGGATAGCCTGCATGTCGATGACGTTGCCAGGTCGTCGACGTAGGCGCGCGACGAAATCGTATCGGATGCGTCGTTGCCGCTTGTCGGCCTGCGCGAGAGTGACCCGTTTGATGGGCGCGGAAGGGTCAGCCAGCAGCGCGTTTGCGCGCGCCTCGATCCAGCGCGTCGCGTCGGTATCGGCCGGACCGCCGTTGGTCGGGTTGTATTTGAAGCCGCCGTCTCGGGTGGATTGTGCGACGGCGTGATGACGATGCCGTCGGCGAGGCCGTGCGTACGGTCGCGGTTGTGAGTCAGGATCGCGTGCGAAACGGCCGGCGTCGGCGTGTATTCACCGTCTGCCGCAATCATCGTTTCGACGCCGTTGGCGGCCAGCACTTCCAGCGCGCTACCAAAAGCCGGCTCGGACAGCGCGTGGGTGTCGATGCCGACGAACAGCGGACCGTCGATGCGGTTCTGCATGCGGTAGTCGCAGATGGCCTGCGACATGGCCAGCACGTGGCGCTCGTTGAACGACGTCTCGAACGACGATGCCTCGGTGGCCCGATGTGCCGAACGAAACGCGCTGCGAAGCGACCCCCGGATCGGGAACGTTGGCGTAGTACTGCGCTACGAGTTTCGTTACGTCGATCAGCGATTCTCGTGGCGCCGGTTTGCCGGCTCGCGGGCTCTGCGTACTCATAGGTGGATGGAGCGGAATCCGTTCAACGTTTGTCCGGCATCACTTGTAACAGATCGGCCAGGTCGTCGGCATGTTCTTCTTCGACCGCGAGGATCGACTCCAGCATCCGTCGCGTAGTGGGGTCTCGTCGCCGAGGTAGCGAATGGAAGTCGCGATAGCTGTCGATCGCGATGCGCTCGGCAACGAGGTTCTCCTTGATCATGTCGCCAAGGGTGGTCCCTCGACGTACTCGGCGTGGCTGCGTTGGTCAGGCTGTCTGGCGAAAAATCCGGTTCGCCGCCGAGTTGCACGATGCGCTCGGCGAGCTGGTCCGCATGCCCCTGCTCTTCGTTCGAGTGCGCCAGAAATTCCTGCGGCAACCGCGTGCGAATGGATGCCGCGCGCCATGAAATAGTGGCGCCGATAGCGCAGCACGCAAACGATCTCGGTCGCGAGCGAATCGTTGAGCATTTTCAGCACGGTTTCGCGGTCGGCTTCGTAGCCTTCGGTGACCGCGCCTTCTTCGATGTGTTCGCGCGCGCGCTGACGGAGTTGGTTGACGTCGATTGTCGGTGTGACTGCCTTTTGCATGATGTTCTTGTCCGCGTGGGTTTGATTGCCAACCTTCGCCCGTTCCCAGCCGGTAACGCTGTCGGAAGCGGTGGCGCGGTTTTGTCGGATGAATCCTACCGGTGCAGGAGGTCGACTACGCCGGTTCGCGCCGGGGTCGTCTATTGCAAGGCGCTTCAGCGGCCGACACTGAATGGAGTACGCAATTGAAGGAGTAGTGCCGTGGGAACGCGTGACCGGGAAGCATGGAAGCAGGACGACACGGTAGAAATGTGGGTAAACGTCGAAGCGAACGACGGCGATGTTCGGGAGACGGCCCGGCGCTTGGTCAACGACAGCGCGCCGATGGCGGCGATCCGCCGCAGCGTCGAAGAGCGCGGGCTCGATCCTATCTGGACACAGCTCATCACCGAATTCGGGACGATGATGTACCTGCAGGGGTGGCGCTCGCACTGGCCGGCGGATTCGGAAGTTCACGAACGCACGCCGCGTTGATCAGCCTTCGGTCAACGTCAGCAGAATGTCGGCGTACCAGGCGCAATTGAGTCCCAGCGCTTCGTCCACCTCTGCGTCGCGAGTGCCTGCATCGAGGCGGGCCGAATGCACGCCGAGCAGGATCCACGGCATGGTAGCGATGCGTCGGTTAGGGTGGCCGCTCGCAACACCACTGGCGCTCCACTCGTGCCACGGTGCGTGCGCGCGTCGGTGAGAAAGTAACCTTCGCCCTGAAACCGCAACCCGAACGATGACGCGTTCACAGCCTGCCGAACCACCGGCATATGGTGCAGCGTATCGTGGAAGCCGAGCGGGAAACCCACGATGAGCAGCGACGAGCCCACTTCCACGTGTGCGTCGTCGGCGAGCAGATGTTGCGGAGTGAAGGCGTGAAATACCGCGGTTTTCGGTAGCGCGGCACGATCTATCTCGATCACCGCAACGTCGATTTCGCCGGCTGCATCCACACCTTGTCGCCACGCACTCTTGCCGTCGACATAGAGCGGAATGGAAACGTCGGTCGACTCGGCCATGTTGTCGACGTCCGTGTGCAACTCGATCTGCAGATTGTCCGGGTTGTGATTGCTCTTTTCGTCGTGCATCACGTGCCTGCTGGTCACCAGAAACAGGCGGTCGTCGCGTTCGAAGAAGAAGCCGGTAGCGTTGGTCAGCGCCTGTGCGTCGCTGCGGGTTACGATGCGTGTGACGGCGAGCAGCAGGGAATCGATCACGGTTACGCCTGTTTGGTGACTTCTCGAGCGAATCGTTCGATTGTCGTCATCAGGCGTTCGTTCGTCAGTACGCCGTTATACATCCACGCGAAAATCCAATCGATCGGCAGCCGCGCGCGCATCGCATCGAGTTGGCGCCGCACTGTGTCGACGGTGCCGACCAGCACCAATCCCAACTCGATCATCTGGTCCGCATTCAGCATTTCGCCGGTGTCGGGGTCAGTGAGACCACGGTTGAACCCGAACGGGGCGAACCATGACCCGCCGACGAAACCCGACGAGTGATTCCACAGCTGGCGCGCCTCAGCATCGCTGTCAGCAATGATGAGGTCGCGCAGGTAGCCGATACCTTCGCCGAATGGTCGGCCCGATTCTGTGGCGTAGAGGTCGAACAGCGCGCGTTCGCGCTTCGGGTGCAGCGGCGGCAGGATCGCGCGTGACGCCTTCGCGCGCGCACCAGCGGATGCTGTTCTCCGAAGACGCGAACGGCTGGAAGATCGGCGGATGCGGTTTCTGCAACGGCTTCGGCACGACGCCCACCGAATTCAGCTGGCCCGTTTCGGATCCTTTGCCGTAGAGCCGCGATGCTTCGAGATCCCACGGCGTGCCGGGACGCGGCACCTGCCAGTACTTGCCCGAGTACTGCAGCATGGAATCCGTCCACGCGGCTTTAACGATGCGGAAGTTCTCTTCGAACGCTTCGCGGTTCGTAGCGTCGATGTCGTCGTGCTGGTCGGGCAGCGCACCGCTGATGCCGTGCGTCTGTTGCGCGTAAACGTCCACCCAGCGGCGCTGGTAGCCACGTGCGAACCCGGCGTTGGCGCGTCCGCCGGTCATGTGGTCGAGCATCGCGATGTCTTCGGCCACCCGCAGCGGGTTGTTAGCGGGCAATACGATGCCGAGCTGGCCGACGCGGATGCGCTTCGTCTGCATGCCGATGAACAGGTCGAGCAGCACCGGGTTGTTGGAGAGTTCGAAGCCCTCGATGTGCAGGTGGTGTTCGGTGAACGAGATCGAGTCGTAGCCGAGGCCATCCGCCAGCCGAGCTTGCGCCGAAATGTCGTGCAGCATCGCTTGATACAGCTCCGGGCGGGTGCCGGCCATGCCGGCCGTGATGTCGGCGCGGCTGCCGACGATCGGCAGATAGAACAGCGAAGTCTTCATGGGGCTCCTCGGTTCGGTCGATACGCGGGAATCGGCGAGCTTACCGCAGCCGCTTACCGCAGAGGCAGGGCGCCAGTATCATGCGCACCCTTTACGGAACTGGCGGTTCTCGGGGCGGCGTTGAATAGGATGGACGAGGGTTACATGCGGCGCGCGCTCGAGTGGGCCGCGCGTGCAGCACGCGACGGTGAGGTGCCGGTCGGAGCAGTCGTCGTCCGCGATGGCGAAGTGCTGGGCGAGGGCGCCAACCAGCCGATCGGCAGTCACGATCCGACGGCTCACGCCGAGATCGTCGCGTTGCGTGCCGCGGCCGCACGGGTCGGCAACTATCGGCTGCCCGGGGCGAGCCTCTACGTGACCATCGAACCCTGCACCATGTGCGCCGGTGCGCTGGTGCACGCGCGGATCCGGACGCTCGTATTCGGCGCGCGCGAACCGCGCGCCGGGGCGATCGTCAGCACGCACGAACGCCATCGAAAACGCCGCGCTGAATCACCGGGTCGAAGTGGTCGAGGGTGTACTCGCCGACGAATGCAGCGCGTTGCTCAAGGCGTTCTTTCGCGAGCGGCGGGAGGCGGGCGGCGACGACTCACGTATAATCGCGCCTCCTCGATCACGGGACTCCCGATGACGGACACCCTTCTGGTGCTGCCCGGGCCTCCGGCGTTTTCCGCGTTTCGCCTCGCCAAGGTACTCGCTCCAGGTTCGTGCCGCGCTCCCGGCAGTCACCGCCGTGTATGCGGAATACGTGCACTGCTGGCGCTGAACGCCGCACTGACGACGTCGGAAAGGGGCGTGGCCGAAGCGCTGCTCGAATACGGTCCGCGCGTCGGGCTGCCGAGACAGGGTCGGTGATCCGCGTCTTACCGTATTGCCGCGGCCGGGAACGATCTCGCCGTGGTCGAGCAAGGCGACCGACATCTTCCGCATCTGCGGCCTGCGCGAAAGTGCGGCGCGTGGAACGCGGCGTGCGCTGGTATGTTCGCCGGAACGCGTCTGCAGTCGACGCGCTGGCGCCGCTGCTGCACGATCGGATGACGCAGAGCGTCGTCGTGGGCGACGACTTTTCGGCGTTGTTCGCGACGCGCACGCCGCGCCCGCTGTCGCACGATTCCCTTCATCGCGAACGGGCCGCGGCGGCGCTCGGTCGGCGCGAACGACGCGCTGGGGCTCGCGCTCAGCGACGTCGAAATCGACTACCTGGCGGATGCGTATCGGCGAACTCGGGCGCGATCCGACCGACGTCGAACTGATGATGTTCGCGCAGGCGAATTCGGAGCACTGCCGCCACAAGATCTTCAATGCGCGCTGGACGATCGACGGCGAACCGCGCGCCGCATTCGCTGTTCGACATGATCCGCAACACCCACCGGCACATCAACGGCGCGGGAATCCTGTCGGCGTATTCGGACAACGCGGCGGTGATCGAGGGCTACCGCACCGAACGCTGGATGGTCGACCCGGCGAGCCACCGCTATCGCTACGTCGCGGAGCCGGTGCACGTGCTGATGAAGGTGGAGACGCACAACCATCCGACGGCGATCGCGCCGTATCCGGGCGCCGCAACGGGATCCGGCGGCGAGATCCGCGACGAAGGCGCGGTGGGCCGCGGATCCAAACCGAAGGCGGGGCTCGTCGGATTCACGACGTCGCACCTGAACATTCCCGGCGACGCGCAGCCGTGGGAGATCGCAACGGGCAAGCCGGAGCGGATCGTGTCGGCGCTCGACATCATGCTCGAAGGTCCGATCGGCGCCGCCGCGTTCAACAACGAGTTCGGCCGGCCGGCGCTGACCGGCTATTTCCGCACGTTCGAATATGCGCCGGACGCCAACGACCTGTGCGCGGGTGCGCGGCTATCACAAGCCGGTGATGATCGCCGGGCGGCATCGGCAACGTGCGTCCCGAACACGTCAGCGCGTTGCCGTTCGCCGGCGCGACGCGGCTCATCGTGCTCGGCGGGCCGGCGATGCTGATCGGCCTCGGCGGCGGCGCCGCGTCGTCGATGGCGTCAGGGCAGAGCAGTTCCGATCTCGACTTCGCGTCGGTGCAGCGCGACAACGCCGAAATGCAGCGGCGCTGTCAGGAAGTGATCGACGCCTGCGCGGCGCTGGGCGATGCCAACCCGATCCGGCTGCATTCACGACGTCGGCGCGGGCGGCTTGTCGAACGCGTTGCCGGAACTTGTGAAGGACGCCGGCGCGCGGCGGCCGTTTCCAGCTGCGCCGCGTACCCAGCGCCGACCCTGGACTCGCGCCGCACGAAATCTGGTGCAACGAGGCGCAGGAGCGTTACGTGCTCGCGGTCGCGCTCGACGACCTGCCGGCGTTCGAACGCATCTGCCGTCGCGAGCGGTGTCCGTATCGCGGTCGTCGGCGACGCGACCGCCGAGCCGCGGCTGGTCGTCGAGGACGAGACGTTCGCACAACCGTCCGGTCGATCTGCCGATGGACGTGCTGTTCGGCAAAGTGCCGAAGCTGCAGCGCGCGTTCGCGCGGCGGGCGATGCCGGCCGACGCCGCTCGACTCGGCCGGCATTGCGCTCGCACGATGCGCTCGATCGGGTGCTGCGGTTTCCGGCGGTCGGCTCGAAACAGTTTCTGATCACGATCGGCGACCGCAGCATCACCGGGTTCGTCGTGCGCGATCAGATGGTCGGACCGTGGCAGGTGCCGGTTGCCGATGCGGCCGTGACGACGCTCGGTTTCAAGACGCTGCAGGGCGAAGCGATGGCGATGGGTGAGCGTTCGCCGCTCGCGCTGATCGATCCGGCGGCGTCGGCGCGGATGGCGGTCGGCGAAGCGCTGACGAACCTGGCGTCGGTCGGCGGTCGAAGAACTCGGCCGGGTCGTGTTGTCGGCGAACTGGATGGCGGCGGCCGGACGCGGCAACGAGGATCAGGCGCTGTTCGACGCGGTTGCAGCGGTCGGGCTGGAGTTGTGTCCGGCGCTCGGCATCGCGATTCCGGTCGGCAAAGACAGCCTGTCGATGCACACGCAGTGGCGCGACGCGGCGCGGCGAACATTCGGTGACGGCGCCGGTGACGCTGATCGTTTCGGCGTTCGCGCCGGTGCCCGACGTTCGCGCAGCGGCGACGCCGGTGCTGCGACTCGATCGCGGCGCGACGCGGTTGTTGCTGGTCGACCTCGGCTGCGGTGCAAATCGACTCGGCGGCAGCGCGCTGGCGCAGACGCATCGACAGACTCGGCGACCGATGCCCGGACGTCGACGATGCGGCGCGCTGGCGGGATTTTTCCGCGCCGTTCAGGCGCTGATGCGCGACGGTCGAATCCTCGCGTATCACGACCGCTCCGACGGCGGCCTGATCGTGTGCGCGCTCGAAATGGCGTTCGCCGGCCGATGCGGATTCGACGCTCGAAGTGCTCGGCGTGCGACGGACGACAGCCGGCGCGACTCGCCGCGCTGTTTGCCGAGGAACTCGGTGCGGTGCTGCAGGTGGCGCGAGCGCGACGTGGCGAATGGTGCGTGCAGCGATTCGCCGCCGTCGGGCTCGGCGCATGCGTGCACGACATCGGCGCGCCGCAGGCCGCAGCGTCGCGTCGTCGTTCGAAGCGGCGACACGACGCTTGCTCGATGCCGACGCCGCGGCGTTGCAACGTCGTTGGGCCGAGACGAGCTATCGGATGCAGCGGCTGCGCGACGATCCCGCCTGCGCGGACGAAGAGTTCGCGCGCATTGCTGCCGACGATCCGGGCATGCGTGCGAAGCTCACGTTTGCGCCGGCCGACGACGTGGTGGCGCCGTACGTGAACCGCGGCGCGCGGCCGCGCGTCGCGGTGTTGCGCGAGCAGGGCGTCAACAGCCATCTCGAAATGGCGGCGGTATTCGAACGTGCCGGCTTCGATACCGTACGACGTACACATGTCCGATCTGCTCGAGCGGTCGACGTTCGCTCGACGACTTTCAGGTGCTGGTCGCATGCGGCGGCTTCTCGTATGGCGACGTACTCGGCGGCGGCGGCGGCTGGGCGAAGTCGATTCTGTATCACGCAAGCGGTGCGCGACGCGTTCGCGGCGTTTTTCGCAGCGCGATACGCTGAGCCTCGGCGTGTGCAACGGCTGTCAGATGTTCGCGCACCTGAAGTCGATCTGATTCCCGGCGCTGCGCACTGGCCGCGGTTCGTGCGCAATCGATCGGAACAGTTCGAAGCGCGCGCGAGTCTCGTGCGTATCAACGCGGTCGGTTCGCCGTGGCTTGACTGCAATGGCCGGTTCGGTGTTGCCGATTGCGGTGGCGCACGGTGAAGGGCGCGCCGAATTCGTCGAAGCGGGCGAGTTGCGGAGCTTGACGCGGCAGAACGCGGTTGCGCTGCAATTCGTCGACAACCGGCACGCGGTGGCGAATTCCTATCCCGCGAACCCGAACGGCGCGGTCGAACGGCATCGCCGGCATCGTAAACGTCGGTGGCCGCGTGCTGGCGCGTCATGCCGCATCCGGAGCGGGTGTTCCGCAGCGTCAACAATTCGTGGCATCCGGAGGAGTGGGGCGAGGACGGGCCGTGGGTCAGGTTGTTCCGCAACGCGCGAGTTGCGCTCGGCTAACTAGTCGACTGCTAGGACTTCCTGCGATCGAACAGGATGTCGCCGACGCGCACCGGGTAGACGCCGCTGGAGCGGTCGCTGAAGTAGTGCTGCAGCGTGTCGCGAACCACCGGGAACGCGAGTTCGTCCCAGGGAATTTCGTGTTCCTGGAACAAGCGCACGTCGGTGGATTCCCAGCCCGGTTTGAAGTCGAGATCGAGCAGCGACGCGCGAAAGAACATGTAGATCTGCGAGATGTGCGGCAGGTTGAATACCGCGTACAGCCCCTCGATGGAGACGTTGGCGCAGGCTTCCTCGAGCGTTTCGCGGATCGCGCCTTCAGTGCTCGTTTCGCCGTTCTCGAGAAAGCCCGCGGGCAGCGTCCATAGTCCTGCGCGCGGCTGTATGGCGCGCCGGCACAACAGCACCTGATCGCCGTAGATCGGGCAGACAACCGGTGACGATTTTGGGGTTCTGGTAGTGAATAGTGCCGCACGCGTCGCAGACGAAACGTTCGCGATTGTCGCCGTTGGGTATGCGGAGACCGACGGGTTGGCCGCAGCTGCTGCAGTATTTCACGGTGGCTCGTACTAGCGGGACGGATCGATTATACGGGTTCTTCGTGTGCCGGGCGCGCGGGAAGCCGAGCACGGTTCCAACCTGGCGTGGAGCGGATCGCCGGAAGCCGTCGGGTTCGTTGAGAACCGTGTGCAGTTCGGACAGCGATTCGTGCATCAGTTTCGACAGCCGCACGCACGCGGCCAATGGATCCGGCGACCGCCGCCGTTCCATTTCGATGCGGAACTTGAGACCTTCGAGGCGGCGTCGCGAGGCAGGACGCGGCGCGTGTTTGATCACGTCGTCGGTCAACAGATTGCCGAGCGCCTGCAGTGCCGCCGGATCGCGCCGCGCCAGTTCTGCGAGCACTTCGAAGGCCGGCAATTTGCGTCGAATTCGCGGTTCGTTCATGGCTCTTGAAACCTCTGCGTCTGACTATGCACGAGGTGCAGCGCCCTAGGCTACTGGCAGTTGGGGGCCTCTGACGCCTCGCCGATGGCTTGGTCGCTGCGCCGGCCGATGCCGACAATGCGCCGTAACACGGTCGGCAGGCGGAACAGGATGATTTATCAGTTCGGGGAACAGCGCGTACGCGCGGAAGGGGAGTACTTCATCGCCGATTCGGCGATCGTGATCGGCAACGTGCTGCTGCGGAAGCAATGCGAGCGTCTGGTTCAACGCCGTGATTCGCGGCGACAACGAGCTGATCACGATCGGCGAAAACTCGAACGTGCAGGACGGCTCGGTGCTGCACACCGACCCGGGCTCGCCGCATCGTCATCGGCAGCTACGTGACGATCGGTCACAAGGTGATGCTGCACGGCTGCACGATCGGCGACAACAGTCTGATCGGCATCAACTCCGTCGTTCTCAACGGCGCGAAGATCGGCCGAAATTGCCTGATCGGCGCCAATGCGCTGATCACCGAAGGAAAGGAAATTCCCGACAACAGCATGGTGATGGGCGCGCCGGGCAAAGTGGTGCGCGAGCTGACGCCGCAGCAGATCGACGGGCTGCGCATGTCGGCGCTGCACTACGTCGAGAACGCGCGGCGTTTCAAACGCGATCTTCGCCGCAACTCGCGGTCAATCGCCTGAGGACGCTGCAATGACATCGATCGGAACGCCGCTGTCGAAAACCGCCACCCGAGTGATGTTGTTGGGATCGGGCGAGCTCGGCAAGGAAGTGGTCATCGAGCTGCAGCGCTTCGGCGTCGAGGTGATCGCCGTCGACCGTTATGCCGAACGCACCCGCGATGCAGGTCGCGCATCGCAGCCACGTCATCAACATGCTCGACGGCGCCGCGTTGCGCGCGGTGATCGAAGAGGAAAAGCCCGATCTCGTCGTTCCGGAGATCGAAGCCATCGCGACGCCGACGCTCGTCGAGATGGAGCGCGAAGGTCTGCACGTGATTCCAACCGCGCGCGCCGCGCGACTGACGATGGACCGCGAAGGCATTCGGCGTCTGGCCGCCGAGACGCTGGGTGTGCCGACGTCGCGTTATCGGTTCGCCGACACGCTCGAAGAATTCAAAGCGGCGATCGAGACGATCGGCATGCCGTGTGTGGTCAAGCCGGTGATGAGCAGTTCCGGCAAGGGCCAATCGGTGGTCCGCAACCGCGACGGCATCGAGAAATCCTGGAACTACGCGCAGGCCGGGGTCGCGCGGGCGCCGGCCGGGTGATCGTCGAAGGGTTCATCGACTTCGAATACGAGATCACGCTGCTGACGTTGCGCACTGTCGGCGAGCACGTCGTTCTGCGCGCCGATCGGCCATCGTCAGGTCGACGGCGACTACGTGGAATCGTGGCAACCGCAACCGATGAGCAGCGCGGCGCTGGTCGAGTGCGAGCGGATCGCGCGGCTGGTCACCGGCGAACTCGGCGGCCTCGGCATTTTCGGCGTGGAGTTCTTCATCCGCGGCGACGAGGTGTGGTTCAGCGAAGTGTCGCCGCGGCCGCACGATACCGGCATGGTGACGATGATCAGCCAGGACCTGTCTGAGTTCGCGCTGCATGCGCGCGCGATACTCGGCCTGCCGGTGCCGCATGATCGAGCAGCGAGGTCCTGCGGCGTCGGCGGCGATTCTGGTCGAAGGTGAGTCCGATCGCGTCGTGTTCGATAACGTTGACCAGGGTACTGCGGTGCCCGGCGTGCAATTGCGGCTGTTCGGCAAACCGGAAGTACGCGGCAAGCGCCGCATGGGCGTCGCGCTTGCGGTGGGCGACGACATCGCCGACGCGCGTGCAAAGGCGCGCGCAGCCGTGGCCGGAATCACGCCGCGCCTCGAATGAGTCGTCAGCGCCGCGCTCTACTTGGCAATCCGTTGGTCGAACGCTATAGTTCGCCGGCCTTTCAGCACGTGATCTTCAATCCAACGTGTACTGTGTCGACTCGACGATCTGCTGCTCTTCTGTGCCCTGCTGCGACTGCCGGCCTAGCCGGCTATTACTCCTCGATCAGGGCTCACGCCCACCCTATTTGACCTTTATCACCGTATTCACGAACGAGGATTCGCCATGAGCGAACAGCAGAGTATTCACGACAAAGCCGGGCAGTTCCGGCAATGCCCCGGGTCGGATGCCGTACCACAAGTACCGCGCCTTCGCGCCGATCGATTTGAAGGACCGGCAATGGCCGAACCACGTCATCACCCAGGCGCCGCGTTGGTGCAGCGTCGATCTGCGCGACGGCAACCAGGCGCTGGTCGACCCGATGGACGTCGATGAAAAGCTGAAGATGTGGGATCTGCTGCTCGAAGTCGGCTTCGCCGAAATCGAGGTGGGATTTCCCGGCGGCGTCGCAGCCCGACTTCGATTTCATCCGTCGCATCATCGATGAAGACCGGATTCCGCCGCACGTGACGATTCAGGTGTTGTGCCAGGCGCGCAGCCGAACTGATCGACCGCACGGTCGAGGCGCTCGCACGGCGCGCCGAACGTGATCTTCCACCTGTACAACTCGACTTCGACGCTGCAGCGCCGCGTCGTGTTCGGCATGGATCGCGCGGGCATCATCGATCTGGCCGTGCAAGGCACGCGGCATGGTGAAAGCAGGCGCTGCGCGACTGCACGACGCGAACATCACGTTCGAGTATTCGCCGGAGAGTTTCACCGGCACCGAGCTCGATTTTGCCGTCGAGATTTCCGCGGCAGTTGCGAGACGAGTGGGGCGCGACGCCGGCGAGGCCGATGATCGTCAATCTGCCGTCGACCGTCGAAATGGCGACGCCGAACATCTACGCCGATCAGATCGAGTGGTTCATCCGCAACTTCCCGGCGCGCGATAGCGTGGTCGTCAGCCTGCATACGCACAACGACCGCGGCACCGGAATTGCAGCCACGGAACTTGCGCTGATGGCCGGCGCGCAGCGCGTCGAAGGCACGCTGTTCGGCAACGGCGAGACGAACCGGCAACTGCGATCTCGTCACGATGGCGATGAACATGTTCTCGCAGGGTGTCGATCCGGAACTCGACTTCCGTGAAATGCGCCGGATCAAGGAGACGGTGGAAGCGATCAACAAATTGCCGGTGCACGAGCGGCATCCGTACGCGGGCGAGCTGGTGTTTACCGCGTTCTCGGGTTCGCACCAGGACGCGATCCGCAAAGGCATGGCGCAGGTCGACGCCGGCCACTGGGAAGTGCCGTATCTGCCGATCGATCCGGCCGACGTCGGTTCGTCGTACAAGGAGACCGTGCGAGTAAACAGCCAGTCGGGCAAAGGCGGCGTCGGCTTCATCCTCGAGGAATTTTTCGGCATCAGTTTGCCGCGCGAAATGCTGGTGGAGTTCAGCAAGAGCGGTGCAGGCGCTAACGGAACAGCTCGACCGCGAGGTGAAACCCGACGAAATTCTGCAGGCGCTGCATCGAGACGTACGCCGTGGAGTCGGGTCCGTACCGGCTGGTCGACTACGATCTTCTGCATGGCCGGGCTGGTGCGCAGCGGTGTACGGCGCGGGTGAGGCCTCCGAGCAGACCGTGACGATCTCCGGCGAAGGGTCGGGTCCGATCGAAGCGTTCGTGAACGGCATCGTCGAGGTGCTGAACGAACCGCTGAACATCATCGACTACCACGAGCACGCGATGTCGACGGGAAAGGACGCTCGAGCGATCTGCCTGCTGGCGATCGACGATGGCGCCGAGGGCGGCGATCTACGGCATCGGCGTTTCGGCCAACACGATCACCGCGTCTTTGACGGCAATCGTCTCTGCGATGAATCGGCGCTGGGCCGACCGATAGGCGTCTGTCAGTCGCGCAGCACCTGGATCTTCACGTTGCTGATCATGTTGTCCTTGATCTGCAGCGTTTCGAACAGGTAGTCGCCGATCCTGATGCAGAGGTTCGTCTCGGGGATGAACTCGAGGTGCTCGAGAATCAGACCGTTCAACGTTCTCGGGCCTTCGGTCGGCAGATGCCAGCCGAGCGCGCGGTTGACGTCGCGGATCAACGCGGTGCCGTCGATGAAGAACGATCCGTCGTCCTGCGGATGGATCTCCGGCATGTTCGCCGCGAAGTCCGTGGTGAACTCGCCGACGATCTCCTCGAGGATGTCTTCGAGCGTCACGATGCCCTGAATGTCGCCGTACTCGTCCACCACGAGCGCGATGCGGCGCTTCTGCTTCTGGAAGTTGAACAACTGCGTGTGCAGCGGCGTGCCCTTGGGTACGAAGTAGGGTTCTCGCGTCAGTTGCAGCAGGTCTGCTTTCGAGAATGTGTCCTGCTGAATGAAGCGGACCGTGCGCCGCAGATGCAGCATGCCGATGACGTTGTTGATGTTCTCTTTGAACACCGGCAGGCGCGTGTGCTGGCTCGTTGAGATCTGCGTGACGATGTCGGCGATCGGACTGTCTATGTCGATGCCAACGATTTCGCTACGGGGCACCATGATGTCGTCTACCGATACCGTTTCGAGATCGACGATGCGCAGCAGCATGTCCTGCCGGCGCTTCGGTATACGGCCGCCCTCGCGCAGCATCGTGCGCAACTCGTCCATGTTCAGGTGGTCTTCGCCAGGCAGGTTGTGGCTGCGCAGGAACGGGCGCAGCACGAAGTTGCCATGCCGTTGACGAGCAGCACGAACGGATAGAGCAGCTTCAGCAACGGCGCGAGCACGTAGGCGGAGGGAAACGCGATACGCTCGGGGTTGTGCGCGGCGATCGTCTTCGGCGCCACTTCGGAGAAGACCAGGAATACCAGGGTGAAGACGAACGGCGCGGCGGCCAGTCCCGTCTCGCCGAAGAGCTGTATGCCCGACCAGTGCGGCGGCGGTGGCGCCCAGGTTGTTTACCAGGATGTTGCCGATCAGGATGACGCCGAGCAGGCGATCGGGACGTTTCAGCAGGCGGTGCGCTTTGCGCGCGCCGGCGATGACCTTCTTTGACGAGGTGCGCGAGCCGGTAGCGGTTCAGCGCCATCATCGCGGTTTCGGAACCGGAGAAGAACGCCGACAGCAGCGAGGAGAATTCCAATCGCCCCGAGGAGCGTTGAAAGTTGGAACTCGGTCTCGCCCATCACTGTCGTCCGAGCAGAATCTCGAGAACGAATTTACTGCCGAAATACGCGAACAGGAGCAGCGTGAACCCGACCAGCGTCGCGCGCGTTGCCACCGTGCTGCGCCAGCCGAAGGCATAACGTCCCGCGAGCAGCACCGCGAACACCACCCACGACGCGCTGGCGAGAATCGTGTGCGAAACGACGGACTGCGCGAACATGTTCTTTAGAAACACGAAGCCGCTGCCCACCGACAGCGTCAGCGTGATCAGCCCGACCCAGAGCAGCTGGAACAGCAGCGTTTCCATCGTCTGCAACGGCGGCAACAACCTGACGAAGCCGATTGAGCTCTTCTGGCGCAACGATCGTTCCTGAAAGGCGAGGATGATCGACTGACCCGCTGCCATCGCAAGCACGGTGTAGGCAAGAATCGAAATCAGGATGTGCGCGAGGAGGCCGTCGCCGAATTCGGCTTTCGGAATGATCGGGCCGTTCGACGTGATCGACGCAGCAACCGTGACGGCGCCGAGGGGCAGCACCATTACGAACAGATTCTCCAGCGGCTGCCATAGCGAGCCGATGTAGACGAACAGCACCAGCGTGAATCCGATCAGCGATGCGACCGACAGAATGCCGATGTTCACGCCGGTGGGCTGAAGGATCACGAGATCGGCCGTAACTGCATGCAGCAGCACACCCGGCGTCGTCAGCCAGAGCAACCTGCGCCGCGGTACGGGCGCTTTGCGTGCCAGGGCATTGATCTGAGCGAACGCGCCGATGAGGTAAAACGCGGCCGCGGCAAGCCCAGGGTACGCTGGGTTCATGAGTGTTGGATGTGGTGTTGTTGATTTGGCGAAGTGCCGCGAGTGTGACAGATGCAGATGCGAATTCAAACGCGGCCACCGCGCAGTGACTTCCACACGTTGACGGGCCGCGCGGCTGCTTCCGCTATACTGCCGCGTCGTCGTAGATCGTAGAGAAGCAGCATGTTCGAAAACCTGTCGGAGCGATTGACGCGGACGCTACGCGCCGTTGCGGGCCGTGCCCGGCTGTCCGATGAAAACATCAACGAAGCGCTGCGCGAGGTACGCACCGCGCTGCTCGAAGCCGACGTTGCGTTGAGCGTCGTCAAGGATTTCATCGAGCGCATTCGAGTGCGCGCGATCGGGCATGAAGTCGCAACGAGCCTCACGCCCGGCCAGGCGCTGGTGAAACTCGTCAACGACGAGCTCGTCGAGTTGATGGGTGCGGCGAACGATCAGCTGAATCTCACGGCGGCGCCGCCCGCAATCGTACTGATGGCCGGGCCTTCAGGGCGTCGGCAAGACGACCACGGTCGCCAAACTCGCGCGGTTTCTGCGCGAACGGCAGAAGAAGAAAGTGGCGGTGGTCAGTACCGACGTTTATCGCCCCGCGGCGATCGATCAGTTGCAGACGTTGGCGAACGAGGTGAGTGCCGTCTTCATCGCGAGCCGGCCGGACGAAGCGCCGGTTGCGATTGCGCTGCGCGCGGTTGGGGAAGCGCGCACGAAATTCGCAGACGTGCTGATCGTCGATACCGCGGGTCGACTCGCTATCGACGCGGACATGATGGCCGAAATCCGCGCGCTGCACGCGGCGCTGAATCCGGTCGAGACGTTGTTTGTCGTCGATGCGATGACCGGCCAGGACGCGGCCAACACCGCGAAGGCGTTCAACGACGCACTGCCGCTCACGGGCATCGTGCTCGCCAAATCCGACGGCGATGCGCGCGGCGGTGCCGCATTGTCGGTGCGCGCGATCACCGGCAAGCCCATCAAGTTCCTCGGCGTCGGCGAAAAGACGGAAGCGCTGGAACCGTTCCATCCCGACCGGATCGCGTCGCGCATCCTCGGCATGGGCGACGTGCTGTCGCTGATCGAGGAGGCGGAGCGCAAAGTCGATCGCGACAAAGCGGAGCGGCTCGCAAGGAAGATCCAGAAAGGCGAACGCTTCGATCTGGAGGATTTCCGCGAGCAGCTGCATCAGATGTCCAACATGGGCGGCGTCTCGAGCATGCTCGAGAAGTTGCCGGGCATGGGTCAGCTGCCGCAGGGCGCGCAGGCGCAGCTGGGCGATGGTCTGTTCAAACAGATGGGCGTGATCATCGATTCGATGACCCGGCACGAACGGCGCTTTCCCGACGTGATCAACGGGTCGCGCAAAGCGGCGCATCGCGATGGGCAGCGGCACCCAGATCCAGGACATCAACCGTCTGCTGAAACAGCACAAGCAGATGCAGAAGATGATGAAGAAGGTCACCAAGAAGGGCGGCATGGCGAAGATGATGCGGCAGGTTTCGAACCTCAAAGGGGCTGCCGTCAACCGCGGGCCGCGGGGGTAGCGAAGACTTCGATCTCGCGAAGATCCGGCTTTGCACTCCCCGGGTGTTTCAGTAGAATACCGCGCCTTTCGCACAGAGCATTTGCATGGTCATCATTCGGTTGGCCCGCCACGGGTCGAGAAACGCGCCGTTCTATCACCTCACGGTGGCAGACCGCAGCAACAGACGTGACGGACGCCATATCGAGCGCGTGGGCTTCTACAACCCGATCGCGCGCGGCAAAGCCGAACGGCTTCGGGTCGATCTCGCTCGCGTCGATTACTGGTTGTCGGTCGGCGCGAAGCCGTCCGAACGCGTCAGCCATCTGATCAAAGATGCGCGTACTCTCGCGAACGCAGCAGCGCAGGCCGCTCCCGCCGCCTGACGGGTCGCTGTCCACCGGTCTGGTAATCCAAAATGGTTGTCGTCGGACGCTTCGGCCCTCCGTTCGGCGTGAAGGGTTGGCTGAACGTGATCTCGTATACCGATCCGGTGACCAATCTCGCGGACTATCGCCCTTGGTTCGTCGAACGCAACGGCGAATGGAAACAGCTGAGCGTGGATCAACTGAAACCGCATCGGAACGGTTTCGTTGCGCAGGTGGATGGAATCGACGATCGTGATGTCGCGTTGCGTTACGCGGGCAAATCCATAGGTGTCGAAGAGAGCACACTGCCTGAAACGGACGAAGACGAGTTTTATTGGAGAGACCTGATCGGTCTTTCAGTTGAAGACAAGACAGGAACGGTTCTGGGCGAGGTGTCCGAGCTGATGGAGACCGGCGCCAACGATGTCATCGTGGTGCGCGGTGCGGCGGGTGAAGTGCTGATTCCATTCGTGCGCCACGTGGTGATGACGGTGGATCTCGAGCAGCGGCGCATCGTCGTCGATTGGCAGACGAACGGATAACGGTATGTGGGTTGGCGTCGTCAGTATCTTCCCGGAGATGTTCGGGGCGCTAACCACTGAAGGTGTAGTGGCGCGCGCGATCGCTGCCGGAACGCTTGTGGTCGACGTGGAGAACCCGCGCGATCACGCGGACGATCGCCACAGCACGGTCGATGACCGTCCGTATGGCGGCGGTCCGGGCATGGTCATGAAGGTGGAACCGCTGGAGCGGGCCATCGCGGCATTGAAGCGGCGCGCCGGCGGGCCGGTGCGAACCGTGTATCTCTCGCCCCAGGGCGA
The DNA here is from genome assembly GCA_963822125.1 of uncultured Gammaproteobacteria bacterium. GTDB lineage: Bacteria > Pseudomonadota > Gammaproteobacteria > Pseudomonadales > Azotimanducaceae > DATJGR01. The sequence continues at coordinate 51,282 of CAWGGQ010000011.1, forward strand.
GCGGTTGCAGCAGCGCAAGGTAGAGGCACTTGCGCGCGAAGAGCGGCTCATCTTCGTAGCGGGGCGCTACGAAGGTATCGACGAGCGGATCGTCGATGCGTCCGTCGATGAGCAGATTTCGCTCGGCGACTTCGTGCTGACCGGTGGTGAACTGCCGGTAATGGTGGTCATCGATGCGGTGGCCCGCTATCTTCCCGGCACGCTGGGGAATGCGGAGTCGGCAGAGGCGGAGTCGTATCGCTCCGGTTTGCTCGACTGGGCGCACTACACGCGCCCCGAGCAAGTGGGAAATCGATCGGTTCCGCCGGTGTTGTTGGGGGGCGATCACGAGACTATAAGACGGTTTCGCCTGCGCGATGCGTTGGGTCGTACGTACGAGCGGCGGCCCGATTTGCTGGCACGGCGTGCCTTGTCCGATGAGGAACGACGGTTACTTGGTGAATATCTGGAACAGCCGGGACGCGTCGACGCGCCGCGGCAAATGCGTTAACGGAGTGGGAAATCATGCGTAGAAACAAAATCATCGAAGCGCTCGAGAACGAACAGATGAAGAGCGACGTTCCGGAGTTTCATCCGGGCGACACCGTCATCGTGCAGGTCCGCGTCGCTGAAGGTGGTCGCGACCGCAACCAGGCGTTCGAAGGGGTGGTCATCGGCATGCGCAAGCGCGGCCTGAACTCCTCGTTCACGGTGCGCAAGATTTCGCACGGCGTCGGCGTGGAGCGATCGTTCCAGACGCACAGCCCTGCGATTGCCAGCATCGAAGTGAAACGCCGCGGCGACGTACGTCAGGCGAAGTTGTATTACCTGCGGAGCTTGTCGGGTCGCGCTGCGCGCATTCGCGAGAAGGTCTGACAAAAAAAGCCAGCTTGTTAGGCGGCGGGACCAAGGGGGAGGGTTCCGCCTAACAAGCTGGTTGTTTCCAGAATCTCTGGAACCAGTCTTACGAAGCGTCAGGGGAGAGAGGTCTGTCGCTTCGCGCGTCGGTGTGCTGAGAGGGGACGTCTCGTAGCGCACATCGAAGCTGAAACAGGAAGTGCAGCTTGCGTGCCAGAATTCTGCGGTCGCCACTAAATCGTAGAATATTCAAATGGTTAGTGGTATAAATTCGACGAATTATCGTGCGGATGCCGGGTGATGGATCACCGACTATCGATACCGACCCCGTCACCTACTGCCGCAAATTGGCCGTGACTGACCAGCCGTTGATAGACCAGCACCTGGATGAGATGTGGCTGAGCCGCGCGCTCGCTGCAAATACGCTCGCCGCGTACCGCCGTGACCTCGAAGCGTTCGCGCGATGGTTGTCGCCGCGTGCGCTTCAGGAGGCTCGCGCCTCCGATCTGCTCGAGTATCTCGGTCATCGTCACGAGCAGGGATTTCACGCGCGTTCCACCGCCCGGTTGTTGTCCTGTCTACGTGGCTTCTATCGCGCGCTCGTGGAGCGCGGCGTTCTGAAGAAGGATCCGACCGCGCAACTCGAACATCCGAAGCTCGGTCGTCCGCTGCCGAAAGGGCTTTCGGAAACCGACGTCGAAGCGCTGCTCGGTGCGCCCGATGTGGAGCGGCCTCTGGGCCTGCGCGACAGGGCGATGCTGGAATTGCTGTATGCGACCGGACTGCGCATCACCGAACTCGTCGGTTTGCGGGTGAGCATGGTCAACGTGCGCCAGGGCGTAGTGCGGGTGATCGGCAAGGGCGGACGTGAACGCCTGGTTCCGATCGGCGACGAGGCGCTCGCGTGGTTGGCGCGATATGTCGCCGAAGGACGCCCAGCGTTGATGCGCGGCGCACCGAACGACCTGTTGTTCCCGAGCCTGCGCGGCCGCGAAATGACGCGACAGACGTTCTGGCACGCGATCAAGAAATACGTCGCACGTGCCGGTATCGTGCGCAATGTCTCACCGCACACATTGCGGCACGCATTTGCGACGCATTTGATCAATCATGGAGCCGACCTGCGCGCGGTACAGATGATGCTCGGACACGCTGATTTGAGTACCACCCAGATCTATACGCATGTCGCGCAGAGTCGTCTGAAAGCAGTACACGCCGCGCATCATCCTCGCGGGTGACTCATGAGGAAGCCGCGGTCGACAACGGCGCGACCGTGAGTCGAAAGAGAGACCGTCAACTGAAAGTGAATGAGGTGACCAAATGGAATTGCGTTCCTACGTTGCGATTGGCGTAGTCGCAATCACCATCCTGTGCGGAGAGGTGATGTCGGCGGCGGCGCCCACTGCGCAGAACGCGAGCGATGCGGTGCTCGCGAAGCTGAAGGCGCTGCGGCCCGATCTGCCGATCGAATCCGCGTCGGCCGCGCCGATTCCCGGAATGATCGCGATCGAACTCACCGGCGGTTCGGTGTTGTACGCGTCGAACGACGGCCGTTATCTGATCGCGGGCGATCTGTTCGAGATGGGTGAAACGCTGGTCAACGTCTCCGAGCAGGCGCGCGACGTGAAGCGCAAAGAGCTCATTGCCGGCGTGTCCACCGACGACATGACGATCTATCCGGCGCAAGGCAAACGCAAAGCAATCATCACCGTGTTCACCGATGTCGACTGCGGTTACTGCCGCAAGCTGCATCAGGAAGTGCCGCAGATGAACAAGATGGGTGTTGAGGTGCGATACCTGGCGTATCCGCGCGCCGGTGTCGGCTCGCCGGGTTACGACAAACTCGTCACCGCATGGTGTTCGGCGAATCGTCAGGACGCCATCACGCGCATGAAGCGTGGCGAAGAGCTGCCGCCGAAGACGTGCGAGAACCCTGTGGCGCAGCAATACGAACTCGGCCATCTGGCCGGGTTGACTGGTACCCCGGCGATCGTGCTGGAGGATGGACGCATGCTCGACGGGTACTTGAGCGCCAATCAACTCGGCGAGATGCTCGGCATCTGACGAGTCTCATGAGACGCGACGAGGCCGCGCGTAAAGGATGTCGCTGACGCTGATGTAGAGGAGCGCGGCGGGACGCGCGTGGAGCATGTCGCCGTTACTGATGTGGAGTAGCGCGCGTCGACGTGTCGCGTTGACTTCGCCAGGTCGACTCGATAGCTTTCCCGCTCCTTTCGATCCTCCATCACTCTTCTGTAACGAAGGGGATTTCAACGGTGCAGCCGCTGCGTATCGGCCTGTGTGGTATTGGCACCGTCGGCCAGGGTGTGCTCGCGTTGCTCGCTGCGAATGGAGCAGCGATCGCACGGCAGGCCGGGCGACCGATCGAAGTGGTGCGGATTGCAAGCCGCACGCCGAAACCCTCCGTCATTCCCAAGGGTGTGCCGTTCACCACCGACGTTGCCGACGTCGTTGCAGACCCGAGCGTCGACGTCGTCGTGGAGACGATCGGTGGAGTCGACGCGGCAGGCCGCCTGTTTCAGCAATGCATCGATGCAAAGAAGAACATCGTCACCGCAAATAAGGCGCTGATTGCGATACGCGGTGCGAGTTTGCTGCCGGCAGCGCAGAAGGCGGGCATCTGTGTCGGATTCGAAGCCGCGGTCGCCGGCGGCATTCCGATCATCAAGGCGCTGCGTGAAGGACTCGCCGGCAACGCCATCAACTGGATCGCCGGGATCATCAACGGCACGTCGAACTACATCCTCACGCAGATGGCTGCCGGTAACGACTTTGCTAAGGCGCTGGCTGATGCGCAGGCGCTTGGGTATGCGGAAGCCGACCCGACGTTCGACGTCGAAGGAATCGACGCCGCGCACAAGCTCGCCATTCTGGCCGCGCTCGCGTTCGGTATTCGTCTCGATCCAAACAACGTGTACACGGAAGGCATCAGCCGCATCGGCGTCGAAGACCTCGACTATGCAGCGGCGCTCGGCTATCGGATCAAACATCTCGGCATTGCACGACGCAGTGAAGCCGGTATTGAAATGCGCGTGCACCCGACGTTGATTCCGGAACGCCGTCTGATCGCAAAAGTGGACGGTGTGATGAATGCCGTGGTCGTGAACAGCGACGCGGTCGGTTCGTCGTTGTACTACGGTCCCGGCGCGGGCGCGGGGCCGACGGCATCCGCCGTGTTGGCCGACCTGATCGATATCGCACGCGGCAATGCCGTCGACGTTCCGGCCGACACCGGCGTCGATGCGCTGCCGATTTCGCAGGTAACGACGGCGTATTACCTGCGGATTCCCGCGGTGGATCAGCCCGGCGTGCTCGCAAAAGTCGCGCAGATTCTTTCTGTAAACGGCATCAGCATCGAAGCGGTGATTCAGCGTGAGCACGCCGTCCGCTCGACCGGCGCGGTGCCGTGGGTGCCGGTCATCATCCTCACGCACCGGGTGATCGAACGCGCCATGGACGCGGCGGTAGCCGCGATTCAGAGCCTCGACGAGGTGGTGGATCCGATCACGCGCATCCGCGTCGAAACGCTGGACGAGCATGCCTGAGTCTCGGCCGGCGGCCGCAGCCGGCGCACAGCGTCGAATCGTCGAGCGTCCTGCACCCGAAATCGGTTCGGAACTCTCGAAGTCGCTGTCGCCACGGATGGCAAAGATCTACAGCGCGCGCGGCATCGGTTCCATGAATCAACTCGACCTCACACTGGGCGCGTTGCTGTTGCCGCGTGAACTCGATGGCGCTGTACACGCGGCAGGGTTGCTGGCCGATGCAGTAACCGCAGGGCGCCATATCCGGTTCGTTGGCGATTTCGATGCGGATGGCGCGACGTCGAGCGTGGTCGGTGTAGCTGCGCTGCGGGCGATGGGCTGCGCGCGCGTGAGTTTCATCGTGCCGAACCGATTCGAATTCGGCTATGGCCTCACGCCCGAGATCGTTGCGATCGCGATGGCCGACAAACCCGACGTACTGGTGACGGTCGACAACGGCATTTCCAGCGTCGAAGGTGTGCGCGCGGCTCGCGCTGCCGGTGCAACCGTGATCATCACCGATCACCATTTGCCCGGCCGTGAAATTCCCGACGCAAACGCAATCGTCAATCCGAATCTTCCGGGTTGCGGGTTCGGCAGCCCGAACCTGGCCGGTGTCGGCGTGATCTTCTATGTGCTCACGCTGCTGCGGACCGAACTGCGTGAACGCGGCTGGTTCGAGCGCATCGGCATCGAGCCGCCGAACATGGCGGATTTCCTCGACCTTGTGTCGCTCGGCACGGTCGCGGACGTGGTGCCGCTCGATCACAACAATCGCATCCTGGTGCAGCAAGGTTTGCGGCGCATCAACGCCGGCAAAGCGAGACCGGGGATTCGCGCGCTGTGCGAGGCCGCAGGACGGCCGATGGCGACGTTGTCCGCTGCCGATCTCGGTTTCGGGCTGGCACCTCGACTGAACGCAGCGGGACGTCTCGACGACATGAGCATCGGCATCCGTTGCCTGCTTGCTGACAATCTCATCGAGGCGCGATCGCTCGCGACGGCGCTCGAAGAACTCAACGAGTCGCGCAAGGCGATTCAGCAGCAGATGACTCAGGAAGCAGAACTGTCGGTGGCGGCGATCGATCTCTCCGGCGAGTTGCAGCTGGGTTTGTGCGTCTATCGGGAAGGCTGGCATCAGGGGGTGGTCGGCATCGTCGCCGGGCGAGTTGAAGGATCGGTTCGCGCGGCCGGTGATCGCGTTCGCCGATGCCGGTGCGACGGCGCAGGACGAATTGCGCGGATCTGCCCGATCCATTGCGGGGGTACACATCCGCGATGCGCTCGATGCGATTGCAACGCGATATCCGGGACTGATCCAACGTTTCGGTGGCCACGCGATGGCCGCCGGATTGTCGATTCGGCGTATTCACCTCGAACGGTTCACCGATGCGTTCGCGACGGAAGTCGGCCATTGGGTGAGCGCGGATCAAATCGGCGGAATCATTCTCAGCGACGGCGAACTGCATGGCGCGGAACTCGAACTCTCGCTGGCCGACGAAATCGCGCGGGGCGGACCGTGGGGCCAGGGTTTCCCGGAGCCGATGTTTCATGGCGATTTCGACATGGTCAATCAACGCGTCGTGGGAGAGCGTCATCTGAAACTGTCGCTGCGCAAAGAACGCGCGTGTCGTCGACGCGATTGCATTCAATCAGGCGCCGCTCGAAACGAGCGCAGCGCGCGCAGGTGGCCTATCGCTTGTCGCGCAACGATTTCCGCGATCGCGCCACGTTGCAGCTCGTCGTCGAGCACATCGTCCCGGTTTGATCGTGATACCCTTGCGCGCCTTTTTTCGCAGACGGCGCTCGGTAGGACCACATGGCCGAACTGACATCGCTGCGAGAACAGTTGAAGGATCTCAAGCGCGTAACGACGCGCTCAGGGGGTATCTTTGACTTCAATGAACGCAAAGGTCGCCTCGAAGAAATAGAACTCGAACTGCACAGTCCGACGTTTGGGACGACCCCGAACGCGCCCAGGCGCTCGGGAAAGAACGCGCCGCACTGGAACGGATCGTCAGCAACCTCGAAAGTGTCGGCACCGGTCTCGGCGACATGGGCGAATTGCTGGAATGGCAGCGGCAGAGGACGACTCGGCTACGCTCGACGAAGTCGAACACGAACTCGGGCGGTCGAATCGCAAAGCTCGGCGATCTCGAATTCCGCCGCATGTTCAACGGCGAACTCGATCCCAACAACGCCTTCGTCGAAGATCACCGCGGGCTCCGGCGGAACCGAAGCGCAGGATTGGGCGGAGATGCTGTTGCGCATGTATCTGCGCTGGGCGGAGCAGCGCGGCTTCACAACCGAAATCATCGAGTTGTCGCCGGGTGAAGTGGCCGGCATCAAAGGTGCGACGGTAGCGATAGCAGGCGAATACGCTTACGGCTGGCTGCGCACCGAAACCGGCGTGCATCGACTCGTGCGCAAAGTCGCCGTTCGATTCCGGCAACCGCCGACATACGTCCTTCGCTTCGGTGTTCGTGTCGGCGGAAATCGACGAAGAGATCGAGATCGAGATCAATCCGTCCGACGTTCGCATCGACACGTATCGGGCGAGCGGCGCCGGCGGCCAGCACGTGAACAAGACCGACTCGGCGATTCGGATGACGCACTTGCCGACGAATACCGTCGTGCAATGTCAGAGCGAACGGTCGCAGCATCAGAACCGCGACAAGGCGTGGAAGCAGTTGCGCGCGAAGCTGTACGAACTCGAAATGCAGAAGCGAAAGGCGGCGCAACAAACCGTCGAAGACAACAAGGCAGACATCGGCTGGGGCAGTCAGATCCGATCGTACGTGCTCGATCAGTCGCGCATCAAAGATCTGCGCACCAACGTCGAGCGCACTGATCCGAACGAAGTGCTCGACGGCGATCTGGACGAATTCATCGAAGCGAGTCTGAAGGCAGGTCTGTAATGACAGAAGAAAACGACATCATCCGGCATCGCCGCGAAAAGCTCGCGGCGTTGCGCGCAGCCGGAGAATCGTTCCCGAACGATTTTCGCCGTACCGCATACGCCGCCGATCTGCAGGCGAAGTACGGCGATACTCGAAGGAAGAACTCGAATCGCAGGCGATTGAAGTATCGGTGGCGGGTCGCGTGATGCTGCGCCGTGTGATGGGGAAAGCGAGCTTCTTCACGTTGCAGGACAGTTCCGGCCGCATTCAGTGCTACGTGCGCCGCGAACAGATCGGCGAAGAGGCGTATCAGGCGTTCAACGACCTGTGGGATATCGGCGACATCGTCGGCGTTACCGGCACGCTGTTCCGCACGAACAAGGGCGAGCTGACGGTCGAAGCGCAGCAGCGCGCGAATGCTCGCAAAGTCGATGCGGCCGTTGCCGGAGAAATTCCACGGACTCACCGATCAGGAAACGCGGTCGCGCCAGCGCTATCTCGATCTGATGATGAACGAAGAAACGCGCACGCTGTTCGAGAAGCGCAGCGCAATCGATTCAGGCGATTCCGCAGCTTCTTCGTCGTCGCGCGGCTTTCTCGAAGTAGAAACGCCGATGATGCATCCGATTCGTCGGCGGCGCTTCGGCGCGCCCGTTCGTCACGCATCACAACGCGCTCGACATGGAACTGTATCTGCGCATCGCGCCGGAGCTGTATCTGAAGCGGCTCGTCGTCGGCGGCTTCGAGCGCGTGTTCGAAGTCAATCGCAATTTCCGCAACGAAGGGTTGTCGCCGCGGCACAATCCCGAGTTCACGATGCTCGAGTTCTATCAGGCGTACAGCGACTATCGCGATCTGATGGATCTGACGGAAACGATGTTCAAGCGAAGTGACGCAGAAGCGTGCTCGGCACGACCGTCGTCAACTTCCAGGGCCAGCACATCGACTTCGGCGCGCCGTTCGAACGGCTGACGATGGCCGATGCAATCGTGCGGCATACCGGTCTCGATGATGCGACCGTTCGCGATCCGGCTACGCTGCGCCGCGCACTCGTCGCGATGAACCAGGCACCGAATCCGAACTGGTCGCTCGGCCAAACTGCAGGTCGGAAGTTGTTCGAAACGCGTGTCGAAGAGAAACTGATCGAGCCGGTGTTCATCACGGCGCTATCCGGCGGAGACCTCGCCGCTGGCGCGGCGCAGCGATCGCCGATCCGACCGTCACGGATCGATTCGAGCTGTTCATCAGGGCCGCGAGATCGCCAACGGTTTTTCCGAGCTGAACGATCCCGAGGATCAGGCGGAACGTTTCCGCGTGCAGATGGAATTGAAGAACGCCGGCGACGAAGAAGCGATGGAGTACGACCACGACTACATCACGGCGCTCGAGTACGGCTTGCCGCCGACGGCCGGCGAGGGCATCGGTATCGACCGTCTCGTGATGCTGCTGACGAACTCGACGTCGATCCGCGACGTGCTGCTGTTTCCGCACATGCGGCCGAGGGACGAGCAGCCGTGACGGAGCGCGCCGCTTCGCGATCGCGTGGTGCTGCACGCGTCCTGGAAGCGCGTGTTGCTCGACGAGTTCGACAAAACCTACATGCGCAATCTGCGTGCGTTTCTCGTGAAGGAACGCGAAGCGCGCAAGACGATCTATCCGCGAGGTCCGGAGATTTTTGCGGCGCTCGATCTGACGCCGATCGAAGACGTGCGCGTCGTGATCATCGGACAGGATCCTTATCACGGTCCGAATCAGGCGCACGGTTTGTGTTTTTCCGTTCAACCGGGCGTCGCAGAGCCGCCGTCGCTGCTGAACATCTTCCAGGAGATCAATGCCGATATGTCCGACCCGAGCGTGCCCGGCGGACGCGCGGACGGGCATCTGCAACCCGGACACGGATGTTTGACGTCATGGGCGCGACAAGGGGTGCTGTTGCTCAACGCCGTGCTAACGGTTGAACGTGGCCGTGCGGGCTCGCATCAGGGTCGCGGTTGGGAGACGTTCACCGATCGAATCGTCGAGATTCTCAACGCGGAAACGGAAGGGCTGGTGTTCATGCTGTGGGGCAGCTACGCGCAGAAAAAAGGCGCGATCGTCGACCGATCGCGCCATTGCGTGCTGTCCTCGCCGCACCCTTCGCCGTTGTCGGCGCATCGGGGCTTCTTCGGCTGCCGGCACTTCTCTAAAGCAAACCATTATCTCGTGTCGAAAGGCAAAGCGCCGATCGACTGGTTCGCGGTGGAATAACTGCCCTTAGAACTCCGCGACTTCGTGCTCCAGCACGTCGGCATACTTCGCGAGCGCCGCGTCGCGCCGCTTGATCAGATGATAGTCGGGGAACAGGTCGTTCGTTCCCTGATAACCGCCTAGTACCTGCCGTGCGACGGTGACCTTGTGCACCTCGGTGGGGCCGTCGGCGAGACCCATGTGATACGAGTCGAGCACGCCGGCCGCAAACGGCATCTCCGTCGAAAGCCCCAGCGAACCGTGGATCTGCAGCGCGCGCGAATACACGTCGTGATATACGCGCGGCATCGCCGCTTTCACCGCAGAGATGTCGACGCGGACTTTCCGGTAGTCCTTGTAGCGGTCGATTTTCCACGCGGTGCGCAGCACCAGCAGCCGGAACTGTTCGATGTCGATCCACGAGTCCGCGATCATCGCCTGCACCAGCTGCTTCTGCGCCAGCACCTCGCCTTGCGTCGTGCGCGACAGCGCGCGTTCGCACGTCATGTCGAACGCGCGCTTCACCTTCGCAACGGTTCGCATCGCGTGGTGGATGCGTCCGCCGCCGAGCCGCGTTTGCGCGACGATGAAACCCTGGCCGGGTTCGCCGAGCATGTGATCGCGCGGAATCCGCACATCGTTGTAGCGCATGTACGCGTGCGCGCCTTCGCGTTCGTAGCCCACTGCGACGTTGCGAACGATCTCGATACCTGGTCGTATCCGACGGCACGATGAACATCGACATGCGCTGATACGCCGGCGCGTCGACGTCGGTCACCGCCATCACGATCAGGAACGATGCGTAACGCGCGTTCGACGAGAACCATTTTTCGCCATTGATGACCCATTCGTCGCCCTTCGCTTCGGCGACGCAGCTGAACACCTTCGGGTCGGCGCCGCCTTGCGGCTCCGTCATCGAGTAGCACGAGCAGATTTCATTGTTCAGCAGCGGCTCGAGATAGCGGGCTTTCTGCGCCGCCGTGCCGTAGTGGGCGAGGATCTCGGCGTTGCCGGTGTCGGGCGCCTGGCAGCCGAAACCGTCGGAGCGCATTTCGCGCGGCCGAGGATTTCGTTCATCAGCGCGAGTTTCACCTGACCGTAGCCCTGGCCGCCGAGTTCCGGCCCGAGGTGGCAGGCCCACAGGCCGCGCTTTTTCACCTCCGCCTGCAGCGGCGGAATCAGCTTCGCGCGGTTCGGATCGGTGAAATCGTTCGGATGGCCGATGACGAAATCGAGCGGCTCGATCTCTTCCGTGACGAATGCGTCGATCCAGTCGAGTTCGCGCTGGAATTCGGCGTCGGTTTCGAATGACCAGCTCATGGGAGTGCCCCTGCTTAAATGGTGAGTTGTGTTGAAGAGTGGAGTGGAGCGAGAGAGTAAACCGGTTCGCGGGTCAGGCGACAGACCGCGTTCCGCCGTTTCAAGCCGCATCGATGCGGCTGCGCAATTCATCCGGGAAGAGGGTTGTGCGATGATCCGCGCAATTTCAATTTCCCGGAGTTCCGACATGGCCCAGAAGCTGCCTCTTTTCATCGGCGGCGAGTTCATCGAGAGCCAAACCAACGAGTGGCAGCCGATCACCAATCCGGCCACTCAGGATGTGCTCGCCGATGTGCCGTTTGCGACATTTCAGGAGGTGGATCGCGCGGTTGGCAGCGCGAAAGAAGCATTCCAGACGTGGCGCGAGGTACCCACGCCGGAACGCGCGCGGCTGATGCTTCGCTACCAGGATCTGCTGAAGAAGTACCAGGACGACATCGCGCGCATCCTGTCGAAGGAAACCGGCAAGACGTTTGCCGATGCACAAGGTGACGTGTGGCGTGGCATCGAAGTGGTCGAACACGCGTGCAACGTGTCTACGCTGATGATGGGCGAGACGGTCGAGAACGTTGCGCGCAAGATCGACACCTACAGCTACATGCAACCGATCGGCGTGTGCGTCGGCATCACACCGTTCAATTTTCCCGCGATGATCCCGCTGTGGATGTTTCCGATGGCGATCGCGTGCGGCAACACGTTCGTGCTGAAGCCGTCGGAACAGGACCCGATGACGCCGCACCGGCTGATCGAACTGTTCGTGGAAGCCGGTGCGCCGAAAGGCGTGGTGCAGCTGGTGCACGGCGGACGGCAACAGGTCGACGCGTTGTTGACACACCCCGACGTGAAGGCGATTTCGTTCGTGGGCTCGGTACCGGTGGCGCAACACGTGTATCGAACCGGCACTCAGCATCTGAAGCGCGTGCAGGCGATGGCCGGCGCGAAGAACCATATGGTGATCATGCCGGACGCGAACAAAGAGCAGGTGATCAGCAACCTGATCGGCGCGTCGTGCGGCGCGGCGGGACAGCGCTGCATGGCGATCAGCGTGGCGGTGTTCGTCGGCGCGGCGAAACAGTGGATTCCGGAAGTTCAGGCCGCGATGGCGAAGGTTACGCCCGGTCCGTGGGACGCGCCGGCATCCGCGTATGGTCCGCAGATCAATCCGAAAGCGAAGGAGCGGATTCTCGGCTTCATCAAGAAGGGCAAGGAAGAAGGCGCAACGTGTCTGCTCGACGGCTCGGACTGCAAGGTCGCCGGATTCCCCAAGGGCAACTGGCTTGGACCGACGCTGTTCACCGACATCGAACCGTCGATGTCGATCTATAAGGAAGAGATCTTCGGGCCGGTGCTGCTTGCGGCACAGGTCGACGATCTCGACGCCGCCATCGGCATGATCAACGCGAACCCGTACGGCAACGGTACGTCGATCTTCACGTCGAGCGGCGGCGCGGCGCGCAAGTTCCAGCATGAGATCGAAGTGGGACAGGTCGGCATCAACGTGCCGATTCCGGTGCCGCTGCCGTTCTTCTCGTTCACCGGCTGGAAACAGTCGTTCTTCGGCGACCAGCACGCGTATGGCAAGCAGGCAGTGCGCTTCTACACCGAAACCAAGACCATAACGGCGCGCTGGTTCGACGAATCGTCCGCCGTCGGTTCGAACATGACGATCAAGCTGCAGTAGTCGTGAACTTCGATCTCAGCGAAGACCAGCAGGCCTACCGAGATGCTGCGCGACAGTTTGCCGCCGGCGAACTCGCGCCTCATGCGGCGCGTTGGGACGAGGAACAGCACTTCCCGAAGGACGTGATCCGGCGCGCCGGCGAGCTCGGCTTCTGTGCGTTGTATACGCCGGTTGCCGATGGCGGACTGGGGCTGTCGCGGCTCGACGCGAGCCTGATCATCGAGGAATTCGCGGCGGGCTGCACGTCCACCACGGCATACATCACCATCCACAACATGGCGTTGTGGATGATCGCCACGTTTGGCTCCGAAGCGCTGAAGGCGCAATGGTGTCCGTCGATGGTCACCGGCGAAAAACTCGCGTCGTACTGCCTGACGGAGCCGAGCGGCGGGATCGGATGCGGCGGCGCTCAAGACAGTTGCAAAGCGGCGTCGGCGAAGAATACGTGCTGACCGGGACGCAAGGCGTTCATCTCCGGCGCCGGCTCGACGGACGTGCTCGTCGTGATGGCGCGGCTCGAAGATGAGAAAGGCGTACATCCGGGTGCCGGCGGCGTGTGCAGCTTCCTCGTGCCGGGCGACGCACCCGGCATCACTTATGGTCGCAAAGAACAGAAGATGGGTTGGAACAGCCAGCCGACACGGCAGATCAATTTCGACGGCGTGGTCGGTGCCGCTCGGCAATCGGCTCGGCGCCGAAGGCGAAGGTTTCAAAATCGCGATGCGGGGCCTCGACGGCGGGCGAATCAACATTGCGACGTGTTCGATCGGCACCGCGCAGGCCGCGCTCGATCAGGCGGCGCGCTACATGTCGGAGCGTAAACAGTTCGGCCAGGCGATTTCGCAGTTCCAGGCGCTGCAGTTCAAGTTGGCGGACATGGCGACCGAACTCGTCGCGGCCCGCACGATGGTTCGATTGGCTGCGTGGAAACTGGATTCGAAGGACCCGGACGCGACGACGTACTGCGCGATGGCGAAGCGGTTCGCAACGGACGTCGGTTTCGAGGTGTGCAACGCCGCGCTGCAACTGCACGGCGGATACGGCTACATCAAGGAATTTCCCCTCGAACGGCACGTCAGAGACAGTCGTGTGCACCAGATTCTCGAAGGGACGAACGAAATCATGCGCGTGATAATCGCGCGCCGGGTATTGATGGAAGGGGCAACTGAGGTGATTCGATGATCGAAAGTCCAACCCAAAAACTCGGCGTCGACGTGCGCGGCCACACCGCGCTGGTCACCATCGACAATCCGCCGGCCAATACGTGGGACGAAGAGAGCCTCGGCGGGCTGGACGCGATCGTGGCGGCCTGCAGCGCCGACAAGTCGATCTACGCGATCGTCGTAACCGGCAAAGGCGAGAAGTTCTTCTCCGCCGGCGCGGACCTGAAGCTGTTTGCCGACGGCGACAAAGGCGTGGCCGCGACGATGTCGGTGGCGTTCGGCACGGCGTTCGAAACGCTCGCGAGCTTTCGCGGCGTGACCATCGCCGCGATCAACGGCTTTGCGATGGGCGGCGGCCTCGAGTGCGCGCTCGCGTGCGACATCCGCATCGCCGAACGCCAGGCGGTGATGGCGCTGCCCGAAGCCACGGTCGGGCTGCTGCCGTGCGGCGGCGGCACCCAGAACCTCGCGTGGCTGGTCGGCGAAGGCTGGGCGAAGCGGATGATCCTGTGCGGCGAACGCGTCGATGCCGAGACGGCGTTGCGGATCGGCCTGATCGAAGAGATGGTCGAAAAGGGCGGCGGCGCTCGGCGCGCGCGCTGGCACTGGCGGAGTCGGCGGGCCGGCAGAGCCCGCCGGCGGTCGCTGCCTGCAAGGATCTGATCCAGCGCGCGCGCGAAGGCGACATCGCGTCGGCGTATGCGTCGGAACGGGAGTCGTTCGTCAAGCTGTTCGATACGCTGGATCAGACCGAGGGCGTCCGGGCGTTTCTCGAAAAGCGCAAACCCGTTTGGAAGAATGCATGACGGCGCCGCGGCTGCTGAATGGACGTCCACTGATGTCGTCGTGCTGGAAGAACGCGCCGACGCGGTCGGGCCACGTCCTTGCCGATTGCGACGCTGAACTTCGAAAAAACGCTGAATTCGCTGTCGTTGCCGATGATCGACATCCTTGCGCCTCAGCTGGCGCGTTGGAACGATCGGAGCGACGTCGTTGCGATTGCTGCTGCGCGGCGCCGGCGAACGGGCGTTTTGCGCAGGCGGCGACATTCAGGCGCTCTATCACGGCATGACGCGCAACCACGCGGCCGGCGAGCAGGTCGACGACTATCCGTCGCGGTTTTTCGAAAGCGAATATCGGCTCGACTACGCGATCCACCGGTCGACGCAAGCCTGTGATCTGCTTCGGCCACGGCGTCGTGATGGGCGGCGGCCTCGGATTGTTTTCGGCGTCGCAGTATCGGCTCGTGACCGAACGCTCGCGTGTCGCGATGCCCGAGGTGACGATCGGTCTGTTCCCCGATGCCGGCGCCTCGTGGATTCTGAAGGGACTTTCGGCGGGCTCGCCGCGTGGCTCGGCATGACGGGCACGCACATGATGGCCGCCGACGCGCTGCACATCGGGCTCGGCACGCATGCGATCCCGGCAGCGGGCTGGCCGACGCTGCGTGGAAGCGCTGACGCACGCGCAGTGGCAGCGGCGGCGCGGGGTGATGCGCGACAGATCGAAGCGTGTATCGACGCGTGCGGCAGGCCGACGTTGCCCGACAGCGCGCTGGCCGGGCACCGGTCGATGCTCGACTCGGCAATTCCGGCGCTTCCGGCGACGTCTCGAAGACACCACTGCCGCGCTGACGGAATTGTCCGGCCGCGACGAGTGGATCGACAAAGGTCTTGCGACGATGAGCAGCGGCTGTCCGGCCTCGGTCGGCATCGTTCACGAACAGCTGCGGCGCGTGGCGTCGATGTCGCTGGCCGACACGTTCCGGATGGAACTGAACGTCGCCAATCACTGCGCGCGCAATCCGGATTTCACCGAGGGCGTACGCGCATTGATCATCGACAAGGACAACAAGCCTGCGTGGCGTTACGGCTCGCTGCGGGACCTGCCGCACGACTACGTGGCGGCGCACTTCGAAAGCCTGTGGCCGACGCATCCGTTGGCGGATTTGGGAGAACGTTGAAATGGCGCGTATCGGATTCGTCGGACTCGGCAACATGGGCGGCCCGATGCTCGCGCAACCTGCTCAAGGCCGGGCATCAGCTCACCGCATTCGACCTGGTCGAATCGGCGCTGGCGCGTGCCGAAGCAGGCGGGCGCCGCGGTGGCGCCGTCGGCCGCGAATGCCGCGCAGGGCGTCGAGTTTTTCGTCAGCATGTTGCCGGCGAGCCGTCACGTCGAAGGGTTGTATCTGACGCCCGACGCGGACGGCAAAACGTTGCTCGACCGGATCGCAAAAACGACCGTCGTCATCGACTGCAGCACGATCAGCCCGCAGTCCGCGCGCAAGGTCGCTGAAGCCGCGCGCGCGCGCGGCATCGAAATGCTCGATGCGCCGGTGTCGGGCGGCACCGGCCGGTGCGGAAAAAGGCACGCTGACGTTCATCGTCGGGGGCGATGCCGCGGTGCTCGAGCGCGCGCGGCCGATCCTCGAAAAGATGGGCACGAACATCTTTCACGCGGGTGCGCAGGGCGCGGGTCAGGTCGCGAAGATCTGCAACAACATGCTGCTCGCGATCCACATGACCGGAACCGCCGAGGCGCTCGCGCTCGGCGTTGCGAACGGCCTCGATCCGGCGGTGTTGTCGGAGATCATGAAGCGTTCGTCGGGCGGCAACTGGTCGCTGAACGTCTACAACCCGTATCCGGGTGTGATGGAGGGCGTCCCGGCGTCGCGCGGCTATTCGGGCGGCTTCCTCGTCGACCTGATGATCAAGGACCTCGGCCTTGCAATGGACGCCGCTGACGGAACCGACATGGCGATTCCGATGGGCGGCCTCGCGCGCAATCTGTATCGGTTGCTGAAGAGACAGCACGACGCAGGCGCGCTCGACTTCTCGAGCATCCAGAAGCTCGTACTACGAAGCACGGCGCCGCTGAACACCAGACCGCGAGAAGAGCTATGCCCGGGCGTCGAGCGAGAGCATCTCCATCGCGGCCTTCATGTCTTCGGACAGGTCTTCGAGTTCGTTCGATTCGATCGACGGGTCGAGGCCGAGCTTGTTGAACGCACTGATCGTCGTCCAGTCGAGTTGTGCGCACGGGTGGTTCGTTCCGGCGTAGGTCTGCAGATGCGCGACCATGACCACGTCGACGTAATCGGTGTTCGTGCTGTCGCGATCGTAGACGGTGTGCTGCACCGGCACGATTGCCAGTTCGTTCGGGAATTTCCAGTTGCGCAGAATCATTCCGCCGAGTTCGCCGTGGATCTCGTCGATGACGCGATCGAGCGTGAAGCTGTCGTTCAGCAGGCGGTCGTGTTCTTCGGCCCACGTCAGAATCGGCAGCGCGCCGATGTTGTGCGTGAGTCCGGCGAGCATCGCCTGGTCCGGCTTCAGACGCGTGAAGTTGCGCGCAAGCACGGTGCTGATCGCGGCGACCTGGGTTGCCTGCGCCCACACCGAGCGCAACTTGCGGTCGATCACTTCGGACGTCGCCTGGAACATCTGCTGCATGGCGAGGCCGGTAGCGAGGTTGCAGGTGTAGTCGATGCCGAGCCGGCTGACCGCGGTTGCAATCGTTTCGATTTCGCGCGCGCCGCGATACATCGGTGAGTTCGCCACCTTGAGCACCCGCGCAGCGAGGCTCGGGTCCTCGCCGATGACCTGCGCGAGATCCGCGGCGGACGTGTCTTCCCGTTCCGCGACGTCGCGGATCTTCAGCGCGACTTCGGGCAGCGTAGGCAGCTGCAGCTGATCTTTGCTGATCGCGATCGTGACTTCTTCGCGGACTGCGTCGGCAACGCCGGACATGGGACTTACTCCCGATAATTCGATGGGCTGATCGAAGTATAGGAGAGTTATTGCAAAGCGAATTCGACCGGGCCGGCCCGCAGGCGGACCCTCGACCCGTCGTTGAGCACCGCGAGTGCTTCCCCGTCGACGGGTGCTGTCCGGCTGCATTGACCAGCGTTCCTGCGCTGCTGCCGTCGGCGTTGATCAGCGATTCGCCCGATGACGGCATCGGGCTGCCGTGCCATGTGCAGTCGATGCAGGTGGCGTTTCGGTTGCCCGAGATGTTGCGTGCGCGCCACGATCTCCTGGCCGAGGTAGCAGCCTTTGGTGAAGCTGACGGCGCCGAGTTGATCGTAGTCGAGCATCTGCGGCAAAAACGACTCCGACGTCGCTCGCGTAGATGTGCGCGATGCCGGCGCGAACGTCGTGCAGATCCCAGGCCCCGGCGTCGGCCGTTTCGGCCCGCGCTTCGTATTCGAGCCACGTCGCGCGCGGCGTCCGGCGGCAACAAGCAGCAGTACGCGCCGTGATGCGCCGGGCAATGCAACCGCCTATCCGCCGCGAAACGGTGAGACCGTTAGCGGCGCCGCGGCAGCGCCGGATCGTCGGGCTCGACGATGCCGAGCAGAATCGGCGCCGGTTCCGCCGGCGGCGAATTTCGAGCGCGAAAAGGCCAGATATTTGCGCAGGCTCGACGTCACGGCGTCGCGCAGCGATCCATGAATCGACGAGCGGACGGATGTCCTCGTCAGCAGCACGGTGGCATCGGCGACGACGCGGCCCTTGATGTTGCAATACGCGCCCAGCAACGCCCGCGACGGTTCGAGCGTCGTCATGTCGCACGTCAGATAACCCTGCAGAAACGTACTCGCGTCGGGCCCGACGAGCTGCAGCGCCGCAAATGATTCAGATCGACACAACGCACCGCGGCGGCGTCTGCATTTGCGCCGCGAATGCGCGGGCGCGTCGATGCGCATCGCGAACGACGAAAGCGCGCTGCTCGAGAAATTGTTTCCAGAGTGCTGCACGCCGAAACACTCACGCGATGACGCTGACGATGCTCATGATTTTGGTCGCCGGAGCAGTTAGTGTCGAGTCCACACTTCGAGACCGACGTACCGAATACCGCATGAACACGCGCGAAGAGAACCAGGAACGGGATGCCGAACGGACCGCCGACGGGCTTGTCGAACGACACCGCTGCTATTGGCGCAGCCGACGCGGGCTATTGGAGCTCGATCTGCTGCTGCCGCCGTTTGTGAAGGCGCGATTCGATTCGCTGTCGGGTGCGCAGGTATCTGCACTGCAACGCCTGCTCGACTGCGAAGACCAGGACATCTGGGACTGGTTTCAACGGCGCGCCACACCGGGTGACGCCGAGCTCGTTGCGATCGTGGACCTGGTGCGCGCGTTCAATGACGGGCACGCCAACGACCGTTGAGTGGCGCATCGACTGGCGAATGGGCCGGCTACGCCCGCTGCTTCCGATTTCGGTTCATTCCGTCGCGCTGTGGACGGCGCTCGAGCTCGCTCATGAATGGCCGCTGGCCTGGGCAATGGTGGTCGGCGTGCTCATCAACGCCGTACGGGAGTGTCGCGTGTGGATTCGCGAGCGGGCCATCGCACACACGCTCGCGCTCATTCCGGGTGGCATCGAAATCGACACCGCTGCCTACTACGCAACTCGCGCGTGGTTCGGCCCGCGCTGCACCGCGGCATGGTTGAGGACGCGCCCGGCAACGGATTTTGTTGTTTGTGGTACACGGCGAATTGAGCGCTGCCAATCACGCGGCGCTGCGGCGGCATCTGAAATCGCTGAAGCTTGCGTGAGTGAGGAGCGGCCTCAGCCCGCTACCGGACGCAATACATCGAGGGGATCGGCGAAACTCGGATACAGCACCGTGTCGCGCGCGTCGGCCCGCAGTTGCGGATGATCGAGCGTGTAGTGCAACCCTCGGCTCTCGCGTCGCGCTCGTGCAGAGCGAACGATCAGGTCGGCAACGTGAATGAGATTGCGCAGTTCGATCAGGTCGCTGCTGACGCGGTAGTTGCTGTAGTACTCGTGCACTTCGCGTTTCAGCAATTCGATGCGGTGCATCGCGCGCTCGAGTCGCTTGTCGGTGCGAACGATGCCGACGTAGTCCCACATGAACTGGCGCAGTTCGTGCCAGTTGTGCGAGATCACCACGTCTTCGTCGGAGTCTTTCACGCGGCTTTCGTCCCAGTCGGGAATCGGCGGTGGTCGACACGGGCGAAGGGAGTTGCGTCTCGAATGTGGTCCGCGGCCGCTTTGCCGTACACGAGACACTCGAGCAGCGAATTGCTGGCCAGCCGGTTCGCGCCGTGCAGGCCGGTGAAACTCGCTTCGCCTATCGGCATAGAGGCCGGGAATGTCGGCCGCACCGTTCAGATCGACAACGACGCCGCCGCACGTGTAATGAGCGGCAGGCACGACCGGTATCGGCTCGCGCGTGATGTCGATGCCGAGCGAGGCGCACGTAGCGAAAATGTTGGGGAAGTGCTTTTTGATGAGCGCGCTCGGCTTGTGACTGATGTCGAGGTACACGCAATCGGCGCCGAGCCGCTTCATCTCGTGGTCGATTGCACGCGCGACGACATCGCGCGGCGCGAGTTCGGCGCGCGCATCGAACTTCGGCATGAAGCGTTCGCCATCGGGCAGCCGCAATATTCCGCCTTCGCCGCGCACCGCCTCGGTGATGAGGAACGACTTCGCGTGCGGGTGGAACAAACAGGTTGGATGGAACTGGTTGAATTCCATGTTCGCGACGCGACAGCCGGCGCGCCACGCCATCGCGATGCCGTCGCCGGTCGAGCCATCCGGGTTGCTGGTGTAGAGGTATACCTTGCTCGCGCCGCCCGTTGCGAGAATGACGCACGGGGCTTCGAACACCTCGACGTGGTCGGTTTTCTGGTTGTAGACATAGGCGCCGACGCAGCGATTGTTCGCGGCACCGAGTTTGGCGGTGGTGATCAGGTCGATGGCCACGTGGTTCGTGAACATCTCGATGTTTGCCGCCGCACGTGCTTCGCGTATCAGGTTCGATGAGACGGCGTGTCCGGTTGCGTCGGCGACATGCAACACGCGACGGAACGAATGACCGCCTTCCTGGGTCAGATGGAAGTCACTGCCATCACGATCGAACGCGACCCCCCAGCGAATGAGTTGAGCAATGGCTTCACGCGCATGACACACCACGTGCCATACGGTCTTCTCGCGACACAAACCCGCGCCGGCGTGCAGCGTGTCCTGCACGTGTTCGTATTCGCTGTCGATGGGGTCGGTGACGGCGGCGATTCCGCCTTGCGCCCAGTCGGTGGAACCGGAGTCGAGTTCGTCTTTGGAGAGAACCGCAATCTTCGCGTGAGGAGACAAATGCAACGCCGCAGCAAGCCCGGCAGCACCGCTGCCGATGATCAAAACGTCGTGTCTGTTACGTTCTCCCACGCACTGCCGCTCGGATCGGGCGGGCTAGTATAAACCACGGTCTGACGGCAGAATATGCGACCCCCGCACTCCCAATCCCCATCGTTGCGTGGTCAGAGCATCGCTCGGTTGCCGTTCGACAACAGCAGGAACCGACCGTTTCGTGAGGAACCGTTAGGCGTGGCCAAGGATACGGACAAGGAACTCGTTCGACGGGTTCAGAAAGGAGACCGGCGCGCCTTTGATCTACTGTTCAGCCGCTATCAGCACAAGATCCACGGTCTCGTCAGTCGTTATGTGCGTGCGCACGACGAGATCGACGACGTCGTCCAGGAAGCGTTCATCAAAGCCTATCGCGCACTACCGCGCTTTCGCGGTGAGAGTGCGTTCTATACCTGGCTGTACCGCATCGCGATCAACACTGCGAAGAACTATCTCGTAGCGCGCAGCCGACGTCCGCCCGATGTCGATGTCGATGCAACGGATGCGGAACATCTCGACGGCAGCGATTCGCTTCGCGACAGCGAAAATCCCGAGAACAGTCTCACACGCGATGAGCTGGAGCAGGCGATCAACTCGGCCATCAGTCGATTGCCCGACGATCTGCGCAGCGCTGTAACACTTCGAGAATTCGATGGTCTAAGCTACGAACAAATTGCCGAGATCATGGACTGCCCCGTCGGCACGGTGCGTTCGCGAATATTCAGAGCTCGCGAAGCCATCGACGAACGGATACGTCCATTGATTGGTTCTCGTTGAGTGATTGGTTCTCGTTGAGTGATCGGATCGCGTTGAGGAGGGTGGGTTCCAAGCATCATGTCTGAACAACTCAAAGAGTCACTGTCGGCCGTCATGGACGGTGAGGCAGACGAATTCGAAATTCGGCGTGTGCTGAACGAGGCGGAAAACGATCCCGAATTGCGCGGCGTTTGGGAACGTTACCACCTCGTTCGCAGCGTCATGCGCGGCGAAGGTCGTACGCGAAGCGCAGATCGTTTGAGCGCGCGGTTCTGGACCGAGATCGATGCAGCCGATGAAGCACCCGTCAGCAATGCGTCGGAGGTAGCGGCCGACAAACCCCGTTCGATCTGGTCGACGTGGGGACAACGCGCCGCAGGCGTTGCTGTCGCTGCAGGTGTCGCGGCCGCTGTGGTCATCGGCTATCGCGCCAGTGAATCGGCAACGGCGCCGCCGGCACAGGTAGCAGTAGTAGCGCAGCCTTTAGCGGGCGACCTGATCGCGCAGTTCGACGACGAAATCGGTCGTCAGACGGTGCCTGCAGCGCTCGATCTGCAGCGCGCGCACGCTTACATGCTGCACCACGCCCACCACGTTGCACTGAACAATCGAAGTGTCGTGCCATTCGTGAAGGTTGCCGCGTTCGAATCGACGAAATGAGTTTCGTGCGTCTTCCGGTTATTTCCCTATCGATGTCGTCATGGGCATCTTGCTTGCGGTCCCCGCGGCGGCCGCAGAGCGCACGCCCGCGCAGTGGCTCGACCTGATGAACCGCGGCTTTCTCGAATCGAGCTACGACGGCATCTTCAGCTACTTCAGCGGCGACGACCTTTCGACGCTGCGCGTAGTGCATACAGTGACCAAGGGCGTTCAGCGTGAACGGCTTGTGCATCTGAACGGGGCGCCGCGCGAAATCGTGCGCACCGGCGACGAAGTCGAGTGCATCCTGCGGCCCGGTGACGAAATTCTCGCGCTCGAAAGCAGCATTCCGTCAGGACCATTCGCGCGCGCCTTCTCGCGCGCGTTCGAAGGCGTCTCCGACAACTACACACTGTCGCTGCACGGCACCGATCGGGTGGCCAATCGCGATGCGATTCGCCTCGCGGTGGTGCCGCGCGACACGCAACGCTACGGCTTCCGTCTGTGGCTCGATCAGGAAACGGGCTTGCTGTTGCGGTCGGAGCTGGTCGACATGAAAGGTACGAAGCTGGAGATCTTTCAGTTCGCCACCTTGAAGGTGGGCGGGCCTATCACCGAGCAGGACCTCGCGCCGGAATCGGGTGCAGGTGCGCTAACGAGTCATCTATCGCTCGACGCTGCAACGCCGACCGAGTCGCGCAAGGCAAACTGGCACGCGGAGTGGGTTCCTGACGGTTTTACAATGGCGTCGTGGGACATACGGCGCACTCCCAGTTCGCTGAAGTCGGTCGATACGTTGATGTACTCCGACGGTCTCGCGGCATTCTCGGTATTCATCGAAGACATGCCGGAGTCGGGGGCAAACGCACTGGTCTCGCGCAGTGGAGCGACCGTTGCGGTTTCCGAGGTGGTGGCGGGTGGTCCGCAGGACGCGGTCAATCATCTCGTGACCGTCGTCGGTGAGATTCCGACCGACACCGCACAACGCATCGCGCAGTCGATCCGATACGTCGCCCAATGACGCTCGTCACGGCGCGCGGCTCGACCTCCCGCCGCAACGAAATCCTCACAGTTTGGGTTGCCGGTGCCGACGCGCCATACTGCGCGCCGCGTTCGCGGGCGCGCGGTGCCACAAGACAGCTATGCTGATCGCGGTATGACGTCGCCGGCGACGTCGTTGAACCAAGCGGTGCCGTTGCGGTCCGATGCGCGGTCCGGTCACTTCACTATGGGAAAATCGAGAATTTCATGAATACCGTTCTTCTGCGCGCGCCGCCTCAACGCTCTGCTGGGTGCCGCGGCGCTGGCGTGGGCCTTGTTGGGTGGCTCCACCGCGACAGCGAAGGAACTACCGGACTTCACCGGGCTGGTGGAGAAATACTCCCCGGCGGTCGTCAATGTCAGCACGACCCAGAAGAGCGACCGGCGCGGAGACGGAAGCGGCGGTAATCCCGACATGGACGAGTTCTTCCGGCGCTTCTTCGGCCCCGAAGGGCGCGGTCCTCAGGGTCCGGATGGCGGCGGTGGAGCGCCGTTCGGTCAGCGCCGATCGCTGGGTTCGGGATTCATCATTTCGGCGGAAGGCTACGTCCTCACCAATAATCACGTCGTCGAAGATGCGGACGAGATCATCGTACGCATGAACGATCGGCGTGAACTCGTGGCGACGCTGGTCGGTTCCGATCCGCGCTCGGACCTCGCGCTGTTGAAGGTCAACGCGGCCAATCTGCCGGTCGTGAAACTCGGCCATTCGAACACGTTGAAGCCCGGCGAGTGGGTGCTGGCGATCGGCTCGCCGTTCGGCTTCGATTACTCAGTCACCGCCGGCATCATCAGCGCGATCGGTCGCAGCCTTCCGACCGAGAACAACGAAAATTACGTGCCTTTCATTCAGACCGACGTGGCCATCAACCCGGGTAACTCCGGCGGGCCGTTGTTCAACCTCGACGGCGAAGTGATCGGGATCAACTCGCAGATCTACACGCGATCGGGCGGCTTCATGGGCGTTTCGTTCGCGATTCCGGTGGATGTTGCGCTCGACGTCGTGGAGCAGTTGAAAGCGCACGGTAAGGTGTCGCGCGGCTGGCTGGGCGTGGTGATCCAGGAGGTCAATCGCGATCTTGCGGAGAGCTTTGGCCTCGACAAGCCGTCGGGCGCGCTCGTCGCACGTGTGATCGAGAACGGTCCTGCGGCCAAGGCCGGCCTGCACGAAGGTGACATCATCCTCCAGTTCAATGGCCAGCACGTCGATCT
The DNA here is from genome assembly GCA_963822125.1 of uncultured Gammaproteobacteria bacterium. Taxonomy (GTDB): domain Bacteria; phylum Pseudomonadota; class Gammaproteobacteria; order Pseudomonadales; family Azotimanducaceae; genus DATJGR01. The sequence goes on from CAWGGQ010000011.1 coordinate 75,763, forward strand.
GTCCTCGGATCTGCCGCACTTCGTCGGACGTGCGCATCCAGGCAGCGAAGCGCAACTGGTGATCATGCGCGCCGGCAAACGCGAAACGCTCAACATCGTCGTTGGCGAACTCGCCGCGCTGGACGAAGGTCAGGTGGCTGCAGCCGCGCCGGGTGCGGCTCCGGTGCCGTCGAGAATCGGCGTCGTGGTGGAAGCACTGAGCGATCCGATTCAACAGCGCGCCGGTGTCGATCATGGCGTGCGCGTCGTCGAAGCGAGCGGACCGGCAGCGGAAGCCGGTATCCGGGAAGGCGATATCGTGACGCGCCTCAACAATCAGGAGATCGATTCACCTGCGACATTCTCGAAGGTGGTCGACTCGCTGACACCGGGACGCTCGGTACCGGTGCTGATCGTGCGCGGTACCGCGCCCACATTCCTGGCGCTACGCGTCCCGGCGGAATGATCGGTAATGATCGGTAATTGCCGCGCCGCCGCGTCCTGTTTGGGTCGCGGCGCATGGCAACGCTTTGCGCAGATGGGATACACTCCGCGCCGCCGCTAATACCCCGCAGCTCATTTACGTGTCGTCAATCGAACACATTCGCAACTTTTCCATCATTGCCCACATCGACCACGGAAAATCGACCCTCGCCGATCGGTTGATTCAATTGTGTGGTGGACTGACCGAGCGCGAGATGGCGGAGCAGGTGCTCGACTCGATGGACATCGAGCGCGAGCGCGGCATCACGATCAAGGCCCAGAGCGTGACGCTCTATTACGACGCGCTCGACGGGCGTCGTTATCAGCTCAATTTCATCGATACACCCGGCCACGTCGACTTCAGCTACGAGGTATCGCGTTCGCTGGCGGCATGCGAAGGCGCGTTGCTCGTCGTCGATGCGGCGCAAGGCGTCGAAGCGCAATCGGTGGCGAACTGCTATACGGCGATCAACCAGGGTCTCGAAGTGATCCCGGTACTGAACAAGATGGATCTGCCGCAGGCGGAGCCCGAAAAGGTCGCGACCGAGATCGAAGAGATCATCGGCCTCGATGCGAGCCAGGCGTTGCGGGTCAGCGCGAAGACCGGCGCCGGCATTCCGGAACTGTTGGAGCAACTGGTCGCGAAGGTACCGCCGCCGCAAGGCGATCCTGACGCGCCGCTGCAGGCGCTGATCATCGATTCGTGGTTCGACAACTATCTCGGCGTGGTATCGCTCGTGCGCGTCATGCACGGCCGCATCGCCAAGGGCGACCGCATCGTCGTCAAATCGGTCGGTACGTACGCAGCTCGTCGACGGCGTCGGCTGTTTCAGCCCCAAACGGACCGATCGCGAATCGCTCGGCGCCGGCGAAGTCGGTTACGTCGTGGCAGGCATCAAGGAGATCAAAGGCGCGCCGGTCGGCGACACGATCGTCTCGTTGGCCCATCCCGACACGCCGCAGCTCCCCGGGTTCGCAAAAGCCAAACCGCAGGTGTACGCCGGGTTGTTTCCGGTGAACGGCGAAGATTTCGAAGATTTCCGCGACGCGCTCAGCAAGCTGACGCTGAACGATGCGTCGCTGTTCTACGAACCGGAGAGTTCCGACGCGCTCGGGCTTCGGTTTTCGCTGCGGATTTCTCGGCATGCTGCACATGGAAATCGTGCAGGAGCGACTGGAGCGCGAATACAACCTCGACCTGATCAGTTCGGCGCCGACGGTTGTGTACGAAGTGCTGACGCGCAGCAACGAGGTTCTGTCGGTAGACAATCCGTCGCGATTGCCTGATGCGGGCCGCATTGCCGAAATGCGCGAACCCATCGTGTCGGCGAACATCCTCGTGCCGCAGGAGTATCTCGGCAACGTGATCGGTTTGTGTACCGAACGCCGCGGCATACAGAAGTCGCTGCAGTTCTCCGCCAATCAGGTGTCCGTGCACTACGAAATGCCGATGAGCGAAGTGGTGATGGATTTCTTCGATCGCCTGAAGTCGGTCAGTCGCGGTTTTGCATCGCTCGACTACAACTTCGAGCGTTTCGAGGCGGCCGATCTCGTGCGGCTCGATATTCTGATCAACGGCGATCGGGTCGATGCGCTCGCGATGATCGTGCACCGCGCGCACGCGCAACAACGCGGTCGTCAGTTGACAGAGAAGATGAAGGAACTGATTCCGCGGCAGATGTACGACGTGGCCATTCAGGCGGCGATCGGCGGGCAGGTCATCGCGCGTACCACCGTGAAGGCGTTGCGCAAGAACGTGACGGCGAAGTGCTACGGCGGCGACGTTACGCGGAAGAAGAAACTGCTCGAGAAACAGAAGGCCGGTAAGAAACGTATGAAGCAGGTCGGGCGAGTGGAGATTCCCCAGGACGCATTTCTGGCCGCGTTGCGGGTCGATCGTTGATGGATCTCGATTTCCCTCTGATCCTGAGCTGGGCCGTCATCATCAGCGGCGTCATCTGGCTTGTTGACGTGGTGGCGCTGAAGCCGCGCCGGGTTCGCGCCGCAGAGGCCTATCGCACGGGTGCCGGCAAGAGCCAGAGCGAGGACGCCGCCGATCAGATACTGAAGGAACCGCTGCTGATCGAATACGCACGATCCTTCTTTCCTGTGCTGCTGCTCGTGCTGGTTCTTCGCAGCTTCCTGTTCGAGCCGTATCAGATTCCGTCGGAGTCGATGGTGCCGACGCTCGAAATCGGCGACTTCATCCTCGTGAACAAGTACGCATACGGCATTCGTTTGCCGGTGCTCGGCACCAAACTCTTCGACGTCGGCGAACCGCAGCACGGCGACGTGATGGTGTTCGTGCCGCCGCATGAGCCGCGATATTTCATCAAGCGGGTCATCGGTGTACCGGGCGACCACGTGCGATATCAGGACAAGGTGCTATACATCAATGGCGAGCGCGTGCCGCAGGAATTCGTCGACCAGGTGATGGTCGACGGTCGGCCGTACATCCAGATCTACGACGAGCAGCTCGGCACTCATACGCATCGGATCTACAGGTATCCTGGGAGAGCCGAGCGACCGCAGGAATGGACGGTGCCGGATGGACACTACTTCATGATGGGCGACAATCGCGATCGCAGTGACGATAGTCGTCGTTGGGGATTCGCCGCAGATGCCAAAGTCGTCGGCAAAGCGGTAGCAGTGTGGATGCACAAGGAACCGGGTCTGCACTGGCCGACGTTCGAGCGCAACGGTTGGATCAACTAGTGTCACGACACTAAGCGGAGGGTTCGAGATGAAGTCGAAACAAGGCGGCGCATCGTTCCTGAGTTGGATCGTCATCGCGGCAATGGTCAGTGCCATCGGATTGATCGCGGCGCGCATTGCGCCGGCCTACGTCGACTATCGAACGATCACCACGTTGATCGAAGCCTTGCCCGCGGACAAAGTGCACATCATGGCGAAGACCGAGATCTACGACGCCCTCAACAAGCGATTCCTGATCAACAACATTCGCGACCTCGATGTCACGAAAGTGGTAACGATCGAGCGGAAGCGTGACGGCACCGCGCTGTTGCTCAACTACGAAGTGCGCCAACCGTTGCTCTACAACATCTCCATCGTGGTGTCGTTCAATAGGCGCTTCGACTTCCAGTGATCGTCCTACGACTCATGCTCCTAGAATCGCGCTCCCCTTGGTCGCTACGGTGGACTCGCCCGAACACCTCGAACGCCGCCTCGGACATCGTTTCGCAGACCGGAACCTGCTGAGCCTTGCGCTGACGCACCGCAGCGCCGGCGACGCGAACAACGAACGACTCGAATATCTCGGCGACGCAGCGCTCGGCTTCGTGATCGCCGAGTGGCTATGGCAGACCTTCCCCGACGCGAACGAGCATTCGTTGACGCTGATGCGCGCGAGCCTCGTGAAAAAGCCGTCGCTTGCGAACGTCGCGCGGGAAATCGAGCTCGGTGAACACCTGCGCCTGGGGGTTGGCGAGCGCAAGAGCGGCGGTCACCATCGCGAATCGATACTGGCCGATACGCTTGAAGCGGTAATTGGCGCGGTGCTGGTGGATGCCGGATACGATGCGGCGCGGGGCGTCATCAGGACGTTGTTCGAGCGGCACGTCGAGAAGGTCGACGCGCAGATGGCGCGCGACGGGAAAACGCAACTGCAGGAGCGCGTGCAGGCGCGTCGCCTGCCGCCGCCGGAGTATCGGGTGTTGTCGCGATCGGGCGACGAACATCTGCCGGAATTTGTCGTCGAATGTCGTATCGCGGGTCTTAACGTCGTGACGCAGGGGCGCGGCGGAAGTCGACGAGAGGCGGAACAAGTCGCGGCGCGTGCTAGCGCTCGACCAACTGGAACGGTCCAATGACTGACGTGCAAGCGGATGTACAACGTTGCGGCTATGTCGCACTGGTGGGCCGGCCGAACGTCGGTAAATCGACGCTGCTGAATCATCTCGTCGGCCGCAAGCTCAGCATCACGTCGCGCAAACCGCAAACGACGCGGCACAACCTGCTGGGTGTCGACACGATCGGCGCTTCGCAGGCGATCTATGTCGACACGCCGGGCATCCACGACGGCGGCGGTCGCGCCGTCAATCGTTACATGGTGCGCACCGCGACCTCGGCGTTGCACGATGTCGACATTGTCGGTGCTCGTGTTGGAACGGCTTGCGTCTGGGTGACGACGACCGTCGCGTGGTCGATCTGGTGCGCGCGTCGCGCGGTCGCAAGATGTGTGTCGTCAACAAGATCGATCAGCTGGAGGATCGTACTCAGCTGCTGCCGCATCTGGCGAAACTCGACGAACTCGGTGTGTTCGAAGAGATCATTCCGGTCTCAGCGTTGCTGGGTACCGGGCTCGATCGTCTCAAGCAGCAGGTGCTCGAGCGGCTTCCGGAAGGACCGCATCTGTTTCCGCCCGATCAGGTCACCGACCGTTCGGAGCGCTTCATCGCAAGCGAGATCGTGCGCGAGAAGTTGATGCGCAGGTTGGGTGACGAACTCCCGCACCGGATCACGGTGGTCATCGAGAACTACGTGGTGAAACCACGCATCGTCGAGATCGATGCCACCATACTGCGTCGAGCGGGAAGGGCAGAAGGCGATCATCATCGGCCGCAATGGCGGGCTGCTGAAGTCGGTGGGACAGGAAGCGCGCATCGATATCGAAAAGCTGATCGAACGGAAGGTGATGTTGCGACTGTGGGTGAAGGTGAAGGCCGGATGGACGAACAACGAAGCCGGCTTCAAGCGCTTGGGATTCGACTGAGATGACTCGGCGCATCGTCGATGAACCCGCTTACGTGCTGCACGTGCGGGCGTATCGGGAGACCAGCGCGATCATCGATCTGCTGACGCTTCAACACGGGCGGGTCAGCGTAGTGGCGCGCGGTGTACGACGTGCGCGCGGCGGCCAACCGCATCCGTTTGGGCGTTTGTCGGTCGGTTGCAGCGGTCGCGGTCAATTGCTGACGCTTGCCGGATACGACTCGATATCGCACCGGTGGCTCACCGGTGATGCGCTGTATGCGGGGCTCTACCTGAACGAATTGCTGTTGCGGTTGTTGCGTGACGACGACCCGCATCCGGTTTGTTCGAAGGTTACGAACGCGCGCTGGACGGTCTGCTCGACGGAGACGCCGAGGCGGTATTGCGGCTGTTCGAACGGCTTCTGCTGAAGGAGTGTGGCTACGAAGTGACGTTCGCATACGACGCCGAGTCGGGTGAATCGGTGCAGAGCGGACGCAGCTACCGCTACGTACCCGATGTCGGATTCCACGCGGTTGACGAAGACGTGGACGATCGGCTCGTTTTTTCGGCGGCGCAACGTTGCTCGCCATCGCGGCCGACGACTATGCCGATGCCGCGGTACGTCGTTCCGCCAAACAGATCATGCGGCGCGCGCTTGCTCCGCATCTCGGCGACCGGCCGATCGCGCAGCCGCGCGCTTTACCGCCGGAACAGAGCATCGTGAGCAGGGCATCGTGAGCAAGCGGCAGGGTCCTCGCGTCGTCGATCTCGAAATCGAGATCGCTGGGCGCCGACGGTTTCGGCGTGGCGCAATTCGAACGACGTCCGGTTCACGTCAAAGGCGCGCTGCCCGGAGAAGTCGTCAGCGCGCGCGTCGTGCGGCGCAGGCGCGGCAGCTGGTATGCGTTGCCGGAACAATGGCTCGTCACCGTGGGTTCGCGTGCGACGCCCGGCGTGCGAAGCGTTCATGCGCTGCGGCGGCTGCAGCATGCAGCACCTCACGATCGCGGGTCAGCTCGACCTGAAGCAGCAGTGGCTGATCGATCAACTCGAGGCCGCCGGCGTTGCGGCGCAGATCGCGTTCTGCCGCCTGTGCGGGGGCCGCAGTACTACTACCGTCGGCGCGCGCGGCTCGCCGTACGTTCGGTGCGCGACACCGGCGAACTGCTGGTGGGTTTTCGCGAGAGTTTCGGCAATCGCGTCGCGCGGCTGAAATCGTGTTGCGTGCTGAAGCAGCCGTTCTCGAACGAATTGCCGGCGCTCGCGGATCTGATTGCCGGGACTCGACGCGCGCGAGACGATTCCGCAGATCGAAGTTGCGGTCGGGCGACGATGCCGCGGCGATGGTGCATGCGCCACGTCGAGCCGCTGTCTGCGGCCGATCGGCGCGCGCTCGACGCTATATCAGTGCGCGCACGCAACGATCCGGGTGCTGTGCCAGCCGGATGGTTACGACAGCATCGTCGATCTCGCTGGCGCGCCGCCGCGCGCTGCTCAGTTATCGGCTCGACGCATTCGGCGTGGCGCTGTCGTTCCATGCCGGTCGACTTCATCCAGGTGAACGGTCCCGTCAATGCGGATCTCGTCGCGTGTGCGATCGACTGGCTCGGCATGAACACCGGCGATCGCGTGCTCGATCTGTTCTGCGGGATCGGCAACTTCACGCTGCCGTTGGCGCGCCGCGGCGCAACGGTGCTGGGACTGGAAGGGGCCGACGATCTGGTCCGGCGCGGCCGCGACAATGCGCAGCGAAACGGCGTCGAACGGTCCGTTGCTTTCGAAACGGCCGACCTATACGCGCAGCCGCTCGATGCGATCGTGGAAGCCGCGTTCGAACGGCGTTCGCAAGGTGCTGCTCGATCCGCCGAGAACCGGTGCGGGCGCGGTGCTGTCGCCGCTGGCAGACGTCGAAGGTCGAGCGTATCGCCTATGTGTCGTGTCATCCGGTGAGTTTCGCGCGCGACGCGGCGGTGCTCGCAGAAGTTCGGTTTCGCACTGTCGAAGGTGCGCGTATTCGATATGTTCCCGCACACGACGCACGTCGAGACGCTCGGAGTGTTCGAACGCTGATGGTCACGCTGAGGCATGACGAACGGCGTCTCCGCCGACGGGCGTTTCGATGGCTCGGCCTGGCTGGACCGGCTCTGTGCCGCCGACGCACGGCTCGATCGCGAACTGCTGCGGCGTGCGTTCGACGTTCGTGACAGCAGTACGACGGAGACGACGAGGGATCGTCCGCGAGCGGCATCGAATTCGCGCGATCTGATGGCGGAGCTGCGTATGGACGCGACATCGATCGCGGCGGGCTGGTGTACCGCTGCGTTCGCGGCGGCCATGCGACCACTTGCCATGCTGGAACGCGACGTGGATGCGTGAGGTTGCACATCTCGTTGCAGAGGTCGAGCGCGTCGGCACGGTGAGCCTGCTCGAGCTGACGAACCGCCGTTGCTCGCGCGCGAGGCGCGCGATCAGGTCGACAACGTCCGGCGCATGCTCGTCGCGATGATCGACGACGTGCGCGTCGCGATCATCAAACTCGCCGAGCGGATCATCGTGTTGCGCAGCGCCAAAAGCGATCGCCGTCGCGGCAGCAGCGCGTGTCGAAAGAAGCACTGGAGGTGTTTGCGCCGCTGGCCAACCGGCTCGGCATCTGGCGGCTGAAGTGGGAACTCGAGGACCTGGCGTTCCGTTACCAGAATCCGGACGAGTACCGGCGCATCGCCGCGCGTCTGGACGGCAAGCGGATCCATCGCGAAGAGGACGTGACGAGCGGTGGCCTCTGCGCTTGCGACGGCATTGCAGCAGGAAGGCATCGTAGCCGAAGTTCGCGGACGCGCGAAACACATCTACAGCATCTGGCGAAAGATGGATGCGAAGAACATCGACTTCGATAACGTCTACGACATCCGCGCGCTGCGCGTCGTCGTGTCGTCGATTCGCGACTGCTATTCCGCGTTGGGTGTCATTCACACGCGCTGGCGCCACGTTCCGCGCGAGTTCGACGACTACATCGCGAATCCGAAGGAGAACGGTTATCGGTCGATCCATACCGCGGTGGTCGGCCCCGATCAGCGCACCGTGGAAATCCAGATCCGCACCCGCGAGATGCATCGCGAGGCAGAACTCGGCGTGTGCGCGCACTGGGCATACAAAACCGAGACCGGCAAATCGATGCGTTCTACACGGAGAAGCTGAGCTGGTTGCGCCAGGTCCTTGCATGGCACGAAGAGGTCGGTGGTTTCGTATCGGTTGGGCGCGAACTGCGCTCGAACATCGAAGACGGACGCATCTACGTGCTCACCCCGGCAGGTCACGTGCTCGACATGCCGGAAGGGTCGACGCCGGTCGACTTTGCGTACCGCGTGCACACGCAAATCGGTCAACGCTGTGTCGGCGCGCTGCGTCGACGGCAAGAGGCGCCGCTCAACACTCGACTCTCTACCGGGCAGCGCGTCGAAATCATCACCGACGAACGCGCGCAGCCGAGTCGCGACTGGCTCGATCAGAATCTCGGCTATGTGCGCACCGCGCGCGCGCTTGCGAAGATGCAGTCGTGGTTTCGTTCACTCGATCGCGATCAGAACGTCGCGGCGGGACGCGCGATGCTGCGGAACCGAGTTCGATCGTCTCGCGATGCCGTTCGATCTGTCGACAGGTTGCGGCGCGACGGCTACGTCGATGCGATGCGTTGTGTTTCGCGGTGGCGGTGGGCGAGCGGCAGTTGCTCGACGTCGTCGCGCGTGTAGGCGATCGACGGTTGCGCAAACGATCGGCCCCGTCGTGCACATCGACATCGCAAGCGCCGACCGCGCCGGGATGTTGCACGACATTACGGGCGGTGTTGGGGCAACAGGACGTCTCGATGGTGTCGATTCAGGCGACCTCCGACGAGAAAGCGAATACTGCTACCATTCGACTGGGGGTCGAGGTTCGCGATCTGCTCGAGTTTGGCGACATTGCTCGATCGAATCCGTCGCGTGACCGGCGTCGCGCGGGTGAAACGGCGAATCGAAGCTGAACTAACCGTGCGTTGCGCGCGAGGCTGAGCGGCAACCAGAAGGAGTTTCCGATGCGATTGATATTGTTGGGGCCGCCGGGTGCGGGCAAAGGTACGCAAGCGCAATACATCTGCGACGCGTACGGGATACCGCAGATTTCGACCGGCGACATGCTGCGTGCAGCGGTAAAAGCCGGTACGCCGCTGGGTCGTCAGGTAAAGAAGGTGATGGACAGCGGAGCGCTCGTTTCCGACGACATCATCATCGCGCTCGTGAAGGAACGCATTGCAGCAACCCGACTGCGCGAACGGATTTCTGCTCGACGGATTTCCGCGCACGATCGTTCAGGCACGCGCGTTGATCGATGCCGGCGTCGCACTCGACGGTGTGCTCGAGATCGAAGTTCCGGCCGAAGAAATCGTAAAACGACTCAGTGGAAGGCGTGTGCACGAAAAATCCGGTCGTGTGTACCACGTCATCTACAACCCACCCAAAGTCGACAATCGCGACGATGAAACGGGTGAAGCGCTCGTGCAGCGCAAGGACGATGAGGAAGCGACGGTGCGGCAACGGTTGTCGGTGTATCACGACCAGACGTATCCGTTAGTCGATTTCTACAGCAAATTGGCTGCGAAAAACGATGGCGTGCGTTACGCGAAGGTCGAGGCATCGGCTAGCGTCGACGAGATCAGAGAAGCGGTGCTCGTCGAAGTTGAAACAGTTCGAATCGTGACAAACGACTGCTCGTCGGTCTCACTTCTGATCACACGCGCGTTGCTCGCCCCTCGCAAAAGCTCTCACGAAGGGGTGGAATTTAGTTTCATTTCACCTATTATCTCCACCGCGCGTCTTAAGATGGCTGTATGTCTTGAGACGTTTGGTTGAGTCAACAATGCCGAGGAGATGAGGAGAATGGCGAAAGCAAAAGCAAAAAGAAAGCCGCACCGAAGAAGAAGGCTGCGAAAAGAAAAAGGCCCCAGCGAAGCGTAAAGCGGCAAAGAAAAAAGTCGCGAAGAAGAAGGTAGCGAGCGTCGCATGGCGGCAGCCGCAAGAAGCCGGCGAAAAAGGCCGCTAAGAAAACGAAGCGGCTCCGAAGAAAAAGCCTGCCAAGAAAAAAGCGGCTAAGAAGAAAGTAGCCAAGAAGAAGTAATCGGAAGAAGCAGTAGTCGAGGTGCGAAAGACCGATTGAAAATTTGGGGCGAGATTAGCGGGGATTTTAACCCAGCGTCTCGCCCCGATTCATTTCTGGCGTCCGCAATTCTCGCGACGCGCTCAGCTCAGCAATCCCGTCAAACGGCAGAATCGAAACCGATGCACCCTCGCGAGATCGCCGCTCGTGCGCGGCACTTCGATCAGGCAATTTGCGCCTCGAAAGCTGCCGATCCTGTTCGAACTCTGATCCGATGTCGGCTGAACTACGAAGATGCCGTTCGCGTCGATGCGAATAGGTCGCCGCGTTGATATTCGACACGACCCGGTTCGTGCGCGATGTCGCAACTCAGCGTCGCAGCGACTCGCAGCGGCGGCTCGTGTGAAACGCCGGACGAGCGTCGAGAGGATCGGGTTTACCAGCATCAGAAACGTCACGATCGTCGAGACCGGATTGCCGGGCAGGCCGAAGAAGTGACAACTCGCCGATGCGACCATATGCGAGCGGCTTGCCGGGTTTGATCGCGATCTTCCAGAACTCGATTCGTCCGAGTCGTTCGACGATGTCGCGCACGTAGTCCGCATCGCCGACCGAGACGCCGCCCGACGTCATGACGACGTCGTGCTGCATCGCGGCGGCGTGCGTAGCGTCGCTTCGATGATCGTGCGGATCGTCGGGAAGGATGCCGAGGTCTTCGATCTCGACCGGCGTGCCGCGCAGCAGCTGCTGCAGACACGAAACGGTTCGCGTCGTAGATCTGCCCGGGGCGCAGTGTATCGCCGGCGCTGCGCAACTCGTCGCCGGTCGAGAACAGCGCAAGGCGGATTCTGCGGCGCACCGCGAACGTCTGTCAGTCCGCACGCGGTCGAGCCAGGCAAGATCGAATGGGCCCAGTTGTGTACCCGCATCCGCGAGAACTGCGCCGATTCGCGATGTCGTGCCCCGGCGGTCGCACGTTGGTGCGCGTGCATCGGCCGCGACTGCAGCACGATCGTTGGCGTCGTCGCGGCGAACGTCTTCCTGAATGACGACCGCGTCGCAGCGCTGCGGCATTACTGCGCCGGTGAAGATGCGAACGGCATGATCGATCGCGCGGCACGTCGGCGAACGGAGTTCCTGCGCGGCTCTCGCCGTAACGTTCAGATCGATACGGCGGTTCGGCGCGAAGCCGGATCGTCGCTGCAAATGGCGTAACCGTCCATCGCAGAGGCGGGAGAACGGCGGCACATCCATCGGTGAATGATTGTGTGCGGCAACGACTCGATTCGCCGCGGCGTCGGCCAAGGGACGATCTCCGGCTTGCGCCGTCGACCGGATCGAACGATCGAATGAAGCAGCGCCAGAGCTTCGTCGAGTCCGAGAAACTGTCGCGTGTTCAACTTAGAATCCCGACGATGGTGAACTCAGAATCGGATCATGGTCGCGAAGGCGTCGAAGCCGCGCAAGCGCCGACGTTGCTGGCGATCGAAACGTCTACCGCTGCTTGTTCGATCGCGTTGTCGGTGCGCGGCGTGCTGCATGAGCGACCATCGCATCGTGCCGCGTCAACACAACCGGCTGGTTCTGCCGATGATCGATGCGCTGCTGCGACGTGCACGGTGTCGAACAAGCGACTCTCGACGCGATCGCGTTCGGTCGTGGCCCCGGATCGTTCACCGGGCGTGCGCATCGCCGCCGGAATTGCGCAGGGCATCTGCGCTCGGGCTATCCGTTCCGGTGGTGCCGGTGTCGTCGTTGGCGGCGTTCGCGCAGACTGCGGTCGATGCGCACCGCGAGGCACGCGGCGTGCTTGCAACGATCCGGTCGCGCGCCGACGAGATCTACTCGCCGGACTACGGATTCGACGGTGCGCGCGACGTTCGTCTGGGTCGCAGAACGGTCGTCACCGCGATCCGAGCGGTCATTGCCGCCGTGGCGTCGACGCGACGTGTCGGGTAGTCGGCGACGGCGTGCGCACTATCCGACGCGCTCGCTCGCGGCGCTGGCTGTAGCGTGGACGCAGCGCTGCTGCCGAACGCGACCGGTGTGCTGACGCTGGCGCTGCAGGCGTTCGCGCGCGGGGATGTCGTCGATACGACCGCCGGCGTTGCCGGTCTACCTGCAAGGAACGCGACCGTGGCGCAAACTCGCCGAATGAGAGCCGCTGTCTATACTTGCTGCCATGACCGGTCATCTCCGTGCCGATAGATGAGCAGCACGACGAACCTCGTTGCGGGCACGTCGAGCTGACCTCGTCTGCAAGAACGGTCGAGCGTTTCCGAAATCTGCGCGTTCGCCAGAAGCGCGCGCGAATCGACGCGGCAGACCCGACGTGCGGCCGAGTCGGATCGGCGGCGCTCCACTGGCCGGTACACAGGCGGTGACGCTTATCAACGTACCGCGGCGATCGACGCGATTGCGGTGCTGAATCGAGAGTCGACGAACTCGCCTGATCGCGGCGCCTGCGTCAAGAGTTGCGGCAGAATCCTCGCGCGATGAATCCTGCAATCGCGGCGACGGCTACACGATCGAGCGCATCAACGGACGTCTCGAGTTGCGTGCGGGCGATGACGACGCCGGCGTCTATCTTGCATCGACGATGTGCAGCGGCGTTTGCGGCAAGGGCGCCAGCTTGCACTGGCGAAAGCGTGTGGTGTGCGTCCGGGTCTACGCGTGCTCGATGGAATGGCGGGATTGGGCCTGGACGGAATCACGCTCGCGATGCTCGGTTGCGACGTGCTGATGGTGGAACGCGAAACGCAGCTGTTCGTTGTTGCTGCAGGACGCATCGTGGGCTCGTGCCGCAACGCATCATCGACGTTGTCGGTGCCGTATCGCGAAGGCGACGTGCGCGACGTGCTGGTCGGGGGCGACGAGTTCGATACGGTCTACCTCGATCCGATGTTTCCGCCGCGCGACAAAGCCGCGTTGCCGCGAAAGTCGGCGCAGGTGCTCGGCGACCTGCTCGGTGCGCCGGATGATGATCTGCGGGATCTCGTTTCGACGGCGATTCCGCGCGCCCGCGGCGTGTCGTCGTCAAACGCCGCCGTCACGATGCGACGTGCGCGCAACCGGACTGGCAGATCATCGGACGCAGCGTGCGCTTCGACGTTTACAGGGGTACTGCGCGTTCTGAAACGGTTGAGCCGGTCGTTTCGCGTTGTGGTCGGGCGCGCATGACCGCCAATGCCGAAAGTCCGCCGGCAACACCACGCTCGATGCGCGCGTCACTTCGCCGATGACGTCCGCGTAGCTCAGCGACCTTGCGCGATCGACGTGGACGGACGCCGCGCGCGATCAACGTGTCGATGAAGTTGCGGAACAGGCGCGCATCGAAGAACTCCGGCGCGTTGAGTCCGTAGAGCCGCGACATCCTCCGCGCCAAGCGTGATGCAGTCGTTTTCCAGCGTGCGCCGATCGATGCGGTGTTGCCCGGCCTGCTGCAGCAGTCCGACCGCGATGAAGAACCGTTCGAGCATCTGCATCACGATCTGCGCGAGCAGCGTCAGCCGATAGCTTTCGTTGGATTCGGGCGGCGGCGGGCCCAACTTCGTCGGCCGACTCGATGGATGAGACCTTGTGCCTCGAGATGATCGAGCCAGTGGCTCACGTCGACCTCGAGGTTCTCGAGTACCGCCGAGATACAGCTCGCTCTGCAGATACGGATAGACACTGCGGCCATCATCTGCAGCAGCTGCGCGAGGCGGATGCGCCGTCGCCGGTTGACGAGCAGACACGCGATCAGCGACGGCAGCGCAAATGCGTGGCACGCATTGTTGCGATACCAGGTCATCAGACCGAGCTTTGGCCGCGTCGTGGCCGAGCACGTCGCCGAACGGGTGCGATTCGCTGACGATCATGCCGAGCTTTTCGGCGTGCGCGACCATCTCGCTGGCCGCTCATTTCGGTGACGGAGACGTCCGAGAACGGCGTGTTCGCGCGCAGCAGGTTCGCAAGGCAGTCGAGCTGCTCGACGAGCAACGGCTCGTCGATCGTCTGTTTCGGCATGCTCAAGCGTCACGAGCGCGATCAGGTTGATCGGATTGACGTTGGCGCACGCGTTGATGCGATTGAGCAGCTCGACGCCGAGCCCGCGCGCAACCTGTGGACCGGTGGCTTCGGTGTGCTGCGAGGTATTCCTGCAACGGCAGCGCGTTGCCGAAGCTGACGTGCACGCGGCCGAACACCTGCCGGATCAGGCCCAGGCTGCGCAACACGTCGAGGATCGATTCGCGCTGTTTGCTGCCGCCGCGCAGTTCGTCGAGGTAGCTCGATCGCTTCGATCAGTTTTTCGTAGCCGATGTTCACCGGCACGAACACGATCGGCTGCGGCACGCCGCGCACGTGCGTGGCGATCGTCATGTTCAGCAGGCCGGTGCGCGGCGGCAGCAGACGGCCCGTGCGCGAACGACCCCCTTCGATGAAGTACTCGGACGGCGAGCCGCGGCGGAACAGCTGGTAGAGGTATTCGGAGAACACGGCGGAGTACAGGCGATCGTCGCGCGAAACTGCGCCGCATGAAGAACGCGCCGCCGCGGCGCAGCAGCGGACCGACGAGCGGCATGTCGAGGTTATCGCCCGCGGCCACGTGCGGAATCATCAGACCCTGGTTGTAGAGCAGATACGACAACACCAGGTAGTCGACGTGGCTGCGATGGCACGGGCACGTAGACGAGCGTCGACGTCTCGGCCAGCAGTTTGATGCGTTCGATGCCGCGCGACATCGATGCCGTCGTAGATCCGGTTCCAGAACCACGTCAGCAGGCGCTGCAGCAGCCGGATCGTGATGTACGACATGTCCGATGCCATTGCGCGCGCATAGCGACGCGCGCGACGCGTCAGGCGCAGCTCCGACGTCTTGCCTTTCGCGGCTTCCGTCGCGATCGCGGCGCGCACATTGCGGCTGCGCGATGAGTTGGTCGATCAACGTGCGGCGATGCGACAGATCGGGACCGAGCAGGGCGGTGCGCTGCTTTTTGAACTGCGCGCGCACGAGCCGCGCAATGCGACGCACGAGCCGGCTGTCGCTGATCTGCGGTTCGGCCACTTCGCGCAGCGCGATCGGCGCACCGAACTGCACGGTGATGTCGCGACGATTGAACAGAATCGTGACGAATCGCCGGAAGCGCGACGTCGCCGTCCAGTCTTCCGACAAGCAGCACGCGAATGACCGAGCGCTCCTTGTTCGGCGCGCGACTCCAGAACACCGACACCGGCACGAGGCTGATGTCGGCTTTGCGCGTGTCGCGGAAGTAGCGCTGCAGCCGCAGCAGTCGCTTCGAATACGTCCGCATCAGATTGCGGCGGATCAGAAAGCCGCTCGGGCGATTCAGAAAGAAGAACCGATGGCGTTCAGGGATGCCTTGATCGGTCAGCGCAGCTCGCGGCCGCGGCAGATTGTTCGCTGCGCGTCACGATGTCGAGCATCACGAGATCGGTCAGCGAGCGGTTGTTCAGCACGTAGACGACGCGCAGGTGCGGCGGCAGCGTTTCGGTGCCGAGCGCGCTCGGTTCTGTCATCCACAACAGCAGTTCGCCGGACGATGGCGAACGAGAGAGCCTTTCAGGCGGTCGAGCATGCGCCGGCCGGACGGGTGGTGCGTGTTACGGTTTGCGGCCGTCGTAGATCGTGTCAAGAGGCGGTAGCGGTGTCCGAATGGCTCTTCTGGTCTTCGGAGTTGATTTTGATCTCCCAGACCTTTTCGTACTTGCGGTTGGTCGCCTCGGTGACGTCTTCTGCGGTTCGCAGACCGTCGGGCGCAGGAATACCAGCAGGCTCTTCTTGGTGTGTTCCTTCTGAATGTTCTGAAACAGCTTGCCGAGCAGGGAATGTCGCCGAGCAGCGGCACCTTTTTCTTGGTGTCCTGGATGTCGTCTTCGATCAGTCCCCCCAGCACGATCGTCTCTTTGTCTTCGGCGAGCACGGTGGTCTGTGATCTCGCGTTTGTTGGTGACGACATCGGAGAGCGTGTCGGTAGATACCGCGGCCAAGCGACGACAGCACGAGATTGGAGACTTCCTGTTCGACATCGAGCCGCACCGACGTGCCGTCGTGTACGTGCGGCGTCACGGTGAGCGTGATGCCGACGTCCTTGCGCTGAATCGTCGTGAACGGGTTGTCGGAGCCGTTTGCATTCGTCGTGAACGTGCCGGTCTTGAACGGCACTTCCTGGCCGACGAGGATCTTCGCTTCCTGGTTGTCGAGCGTCAGGATGCTCGGCGTCGACAACAGGTTCGCATCGCTGCTGGTCGCGATCGCCTGAAGAACGGCGGCGAACGAAAGCCCGTTCGCACTGAGTCGCGCGACGGCGATGCCCGGGGAAGACAGTGCGCCGCGCGGCAACGGCGCTGATCGGGTTGCCGTCGCGTCCGTCAGCGCCTTGCAGCGCCTTGATCAGCGTCAGCGATCGACGGACTGAGCGCGGTGCTGATCAACGGTACCGAATCGCCGCTGCGTGTCGACGCCCGGCGAAGTCGACGCCGTAGTTCAGGGAGTTGTCGAGCGAGATTTCGACGATCGCGGCTTCGATGAGCACTTGCGTACGGCGGACGTCGAGGTTGTGGATGATCTCCATGATCTCGCTCATGTCGGTCGGGATCGGCGCGCACGATGACCGCGTTCATGCGTTTCGTCCGCCTGAATGTTCAGCTTGGTCTGCGGACGCCGCCGCGACGATCGCTCCGCCGCGCTGCCGCGCCCCGGCCGCCGCCACCACCGCCGCCGGAGTCCGCACCGCCCGCCACCAGCGCGCGAAGGATTTCGGCGACGTTTTTCGCGTCGGCGTGCGACAGGTAGATGACTTGGGTCGCGCCGGTTTCGCTGGCGCGGCTGGTCGAGTTCGCGATCAGCTCTCTGGATTTCCGCGAGTCGGCCGCGTTTTGCCGCGCAGCACGAGGCTGTTGTTGCGCTCGTTCGCGATGATCTGAATGCTCTGCGGCCCTTTTGCTGTGGCCCCAACTGTTCCGGCGCAAGCTTCTGCAGCAACTCGACGACATTGCCGACCCACGCATCCTTCAACGGCACCACCACCACGCGTCTCGTCGCCCGGCACGTCGATCTTTTCGATCAGCCGCATCAGCCGAACGACGTTTTCCGCGTGGTCGCTGATGATGACGACGTTCGGATTCGTGATGGCCGCGATGTTGCCGTATTGCGGAATCATCGGCCGCAGCGTTTTGACGAGTTCGTTCGAGTCGACGTACTGCGCCGCGATCACGCGCGTGACGAGTTCCTCACCGCCGATGTCTTTCGCTTCGTCCATCGGATTGCCGCTCTGTTTGGCGAGCGTCTGCTGCTGAACGCGAACGACGCCGCTGGTCTCGATCGCGGCAAAGCCGTGCACGCGCAGCACCGCCAGGAACAGTTCGTAGACGTCGTGTTCGTTGAGGCTGGCGTTGGAGATGACGGTGACTTTGCCTTTCACACGCGGGTCGACGACGAAGGTTTTGCCGGTGATCGCGGCGATCTGCGAGACGAATTCGTTGATGTCGGCGTTCTTCAGGTTGATCTTCCAGGTCTGCTCCTGCGCGAGCGCCAGCGCCCGCGACAATGCAACATGACGGACACCAGCAGTACGCGCAGGAATCCGCGTAATACGATTCGTCGTGGCTGACTGCATCGTGGGTTCTACTTCAGTGAGGCGGTAACGAAGAATCGGCGCGTGCCGCGTTGCACTTCGAGTCGCGCCGATCCCTGGGCCACTATGTTATCAATCTCGGCCTGGTCTTGTTGTATGTCGCCGACCGGGCGTCCATTCACCGACAGTACCACGTCGCCCGCCTGAAGGCCGGTTTGCGCCAGGTACGGTGAACTGGCCAGACTGTCCACGCGGTAGCCTTGCGCGCCCGAAGAGGACACCGGCGCGACGCCCAGCGAGTTCAGCGTGCCGGCCGGATCCTGCTGCAGACGATCGCGATAGCTCTGCACGACGTTGCCGATCGCCGGCGCTTTCGCCGGACGGCGCGTTTCGGGCGGCGCCTCGGCGCCGTTCGCACGCTCGGTGTCGGGCATCGGTTCTTCGACGGCGTGGCCTCCGTCCTCCATCGATCGGCAGCGGGGCGTCGTCGTGACTGTTTGCGGTCAGCATCGACGGCTCGTCGCTGAATCGCAGCGTTTCGAACACGCTGCCGCGTCGCAGCACGATCCGATCGGCGTGCACTTCGGTCGAGCACCGCGTTGCCCGGCATCTTGCCGCCGACGAGGAACAGTTCGCCCGGCTTACCTTGCTCCGAAACGATCGCCGCCGACTCTTCGGGTTTCTCAGCCTGGAACACGCCTTCGAGCGTCAGCCGCAGGCGCGTTTCGGGAGCGTCGTATGCGGCGGGCGCGGCGCCTTCGACAGTTGGCCTGGCCGAAAAGATTGTGCGCGATGATGTCGGCGACGCTGGGCGATGGCTTGCCGGCACCGCGTTGTGCCGGTGACTTTGCGTCCGTCAGCGCGGCCGGCGTCGGGCCGGAAATGAGGTACCAACCCGCGGTCGCGAGCGAATAGGCGATGCCGATGATGATCAGAATCTTCGCGGGCTCGACGAGTCTGTTGGCGAGGTTAAGCACAGCAGAGGAACTCGTGGGTGGCGCGGATTCTAGAATAGTTTCTCACCCACCTCCAGAACGACGGCGTGATCGGGCTCACCGCCGGGCCACGGTTCGCCGAGCATTTTCGTGAACTGCTTCGTGATTCCGACCGTTGCCATCCCATCCTGCGCGACCTTCGCGAGCATCAGCGGCATCTTATCGTCCACTTGATACACGGATATTTCCGGCTGACCGGAAGATGAGTCGATGAAGCCGACAAGCGGCGGCAGCGTGACGCGGTGGTCGCGGCCGGACAGCCGGTAGCCGACATCGCCGCCGGACCATTTCAGTTCGCCGCGCACCTGCGGCAGCCGCGCACCGTAGGCGGCGGTCAGATCGAGGTGCTCGACGGCGATCGTGCCGGGTATTTGAAGGTCGTATCGAGCGAGCAGTGTCGCGCAGCAGCGCGGTATCGAACTGGCCGTCGAGAGCGGCATGACCCGGTGCGTGCCGACGCCGTCGCGCGCCCGCCGAGATCGACGTTGGTCGCCGCGTCACGTCGACGTCGAAACCGAGGTCGCCGTTCAGCAGCGCGATCGGCGCAAACGACCAGTTGACGCGTCCGACGGTGTGCCGGCGACGCGCGAGATCGCCGCTGCCGCGCCATAACGTGCCCGGTCGGACCGACGAGCGTGACCTGCGGCGCGTCGCGCAGCAGATAGCGCACGAGCGATGCGGGCGCGAAACGCCAAGGCACACTATAAAGGTGGCAACGCCGATCAGAGTCAGGCGCCGGGGACGCAGACATCAGTTCGTGCCCAGCAGCCGGCGCAAGCTCCCGCGATAGATATCGACGAGGCTGGTCGATGTCCGCTACCGCGACACATTCGTCGACCGAGTGGATCGTCGCGTTGACGACGCCGACTTCGACGACCTCCGCGCCGGTCGGTGCGATGAAGCGTCCGTCGGACGTTCCGCCGCCGGTCGACAGTTCCGGGTCGGCGCCGCGTCGCTTCACGATGCTCGCCGCACACGGCGTCGACCAGACGCCCCCGTTTGCGTCAGAAACGGCAGGCCCGACAGCGTCCACGACGACATCGGCATCGAGCGCCGTGGCGCGCGAATACCTCGGCGACCGTCGCGCGCAGCCGTTGCGGCGTCTGTTCGGTGTTGAAGCGGAAGTTGAACAGCAGCTCGAGCGTGCCCGGGACGACGTTGGTCGCGCCGGTGCCGCGCGTGCACGTTGGAAATCTGAAAGCTCGTCGCGGGGAAGTACGTCGTTGCCGTCGTCCCAGCGCCGGGTCGCGAGTTCGACGATCGCGGGCGCCGCAAGATGAATCGGATTGCGCACCTTTTCGGGATACGCGACGTGTCCCTGAATTCCGCGGATGCGCGCGCGACCGTTGAGCGAGCCGCGCCGGCCCACCCGCACCATGTCGCCGACACGCTGGTTCGACGAAGGTTCGCCGACGATGCAGTAGTCGATGTGCGTGCCGTCGCGCTGCAGATGCTCGATCACCTTTGCGGTGCCGTCGATTGCATCGCCTTCTTCGTCGCTCGTGATCAGCATTCCGATCGAACCGTTCGGTTCGGGACGCTGTCCGCAATCAGCCGCTCGATCGCGACGACCATCGCCGCGAGCGCGGTCTTCATGTCGGCAGCGCCGCGGCCGAACAGCTTGCCGTCGCGAACGATCGGTTCGAACGGCGGCGAGGTCCATTGTTCGACGCGGACCGGTCGGCACCACGTCGGTGTGACCCGCAAACGCGACGAGTGGGGCCGCGTGTGCCGCGCCGCGCCCAGAAATTCGTCGACATCGCCGAACGGCAGCCGCGTGATCGTGAAGCCGAGCCGCTCGAGGTGCGCGATCAGCACGTCCTGACACCCAGCGTCGTTCGGCGTGACGAGGCGCGCCGGATCAGATCCTCGGCTGAGCGCTCAGAACGTCCATGGACTCAGTTGTGCGCGTGCAGCTGTTCGTTGAGCTTGATCGCCGCGCGATTGGTGCGGCATTCGACCTTGCTCGGTGCGGCTGTTGCGGATGAACAGCATGTCGGAGAGCCCGGACAGCTCGCGTGCCTTTTGCGGTGCGCACCTGGTTGCCGTCTTCGTCGATGACGTCGACGACGGTGCCCGAGGTGATGTAGAGCCCGGCTTCGATCGTGCAGCGATCGCCGAGCGAGATTCCGGTGCCGGCGTTGGCGCCGATCAGGCAATGGCGTCCGATGCTGACCTTGATGTTGCCGCCGCCCGACAGCGTGCCCATCGTGCTCGAGCTGCCGCCGAGGTCGGTGTGCTCGCCGACGATCACGCCCTGCGAGATGCGGCCTTCGATCATGTTCGGGCCGATCGCGCCCGCGTTGAAGTTGACGAAGCCTTCGTGCATGACGGTGGTGCCTTCGCCGAGGTACGCGCCGAGGCGGATCCGCGACGCATCGGCGATGCGCACGCCGCTCGGGATCACGTAGTCGGTCATGCGCGGGAACTTGTCGAGCGAATGCACCGTGAGCTGGCGTCCGGCGCGCCGCGCCGCGATCAGCGCCGCCTCGAACTCGCCGACGTCGATCGCGCCCTCGCTGGTCCACGCCACGTTCGGCAACTGCGCGAAGATGCCGTCGAGATTCAGCGTGTTCGGCAGCGACAGGCGATGCGACAGCAGCTGCAGTTTGAAATAGGCTTCCGCCGTGGACTGGATGGCGCTCGTCGTGTTCGAGCACGAGCGCAGTCAGCGGTTGTCGATATCCGCGCGAGCAGCGCGCAGCCGCGTGCGGCATCGTCGTCGCGCCCGACGTCGGTCAGCGACACGGCCGAGCGCGGCGGCCTGGGCGGGCGAGAGCGCGCTGACGCCGGCACGCAGGTGCGCGCGGATGACCTGCGGCGGCCGCATCGGAGGGTTGTTTGCACCGGCGCGGGGAAATACACTTCGAGCGTTTTGCCGGCACGACTGTGCGTCGAGTGGCCGACGCCGAATGCAAAGAGCTCACTCATGGGAACATCCCAGCGCTCGCGATGAGGATCGGTAACCTAACACAACGCACGTTCGATGCAGCGCGCTCACAGCGAGCGCGCGAAACGTGACGATGCGCTCCGCGGCGTCGATGCACTCCGGCAACTCGCCGACCATCGCCATACGAACCCGGTTCAGACCCGGATCGACGCCGCTGTGCGGTCCGCGACAGGTAGCGGCCCGGGCAGCACGGTGACATTTTCTTCGACGAACAGCCGCGGGTGAACGCCTCGTCGTCGATCGGCGTGCGCGGCCAGTAATAGAACCCGCCCTCGGGTTCGTGAACGTCCGAGCACCGAGCGCCAGCATCGGCGTGACTGACGGCGAATTTTTCGCGGTAAGCGGCGTCGGTTGTCGACCACGTGACGTTTCGTCGCGCCCACGCGAGTTCGCTGACGTGTTGTACGTGCGCGGGCATCGCGCAGCCATGATACGTCCGGTAGAGGAAGAAGCGATCGAGGATCGCCGCGTCGCCGGCGACGAATCCGGAGCGCAGTCCCGGCAGGTTGGAGCGTTTGGACAGGCTGTGAAACACAACGCAGCGTGCGAAGTCGTCGCGTCCCAGCGCCGCGCAGGCCTGCAGCAGTCCTGGCGGCGGCCGGGATTCGTCGGGGTAGATCTCCGAATAGCACTCGTCCGAGGCGATGACGAAATCGTAGCGATCGGCAAGTTCGATCAGCGCGGTCAGCTGGTCGAGCGGCATCACCGCGCCGGTGGGATTGCCGGGGCTGCAGATGAACAGCAGTTCGCAGTTCTTCCACACCGTCTTCGGGCACCGAATCGAAGTCCGGCAGGTATCGGATCGACTCGGTGCACGCGCAGGTAGATACGGCGTCGTGCCGCGCAGCAGCACCGCCCCTTCATAGATCTGGTAGAACGGGTTCGGCAGTACGGCGCAGCTTCCCGCTGCGACCGGATAGCACGCACTGCGCGAAGGAAAACAGCGCTTCGCGCGTGCCGCTGACGGGCAGGATGTGGCGCCCGGCATCGTCAGCGAACCGGCGTTCAATGCAAACCGGCGACGTTGCCCACGCGCCGATTGCCGCGCGCAGGGAGTCGCCGCCGCGCGTTGCCGGATAGGTGCCCAGGCTTGCTTGCACGGAGGCCACGTCGGTGGCGGCGTCGACGAGAAATCGCGCGGCGGCGTGCTTGGGTTCGCCGATCGACAGTGCGATGTGCGGCGCATTGCTGTGTACGTGCAAGCCCGCCTTGAGAGCGTTCATGCGCTCGAACGGATAGGGCAACAGCGAATCGAGGAACGGGTTCATCGTGATCCAGCTCGCGAGGGTTTCTTCGTTGAGTGCTGGTCGAGGCGCTCGCGGATCGTCGCGCGTCACGATTTCGATGCGCTCGGGGTCGCGGATCGGCGATGCGCGTCTGCGTCCGCTGATGTAGAACAGGTCTTCGACGCGTTCGCCGAGCGTGGTGATCTTCGCGCTGTGCACGTTGATTCCCAGTTCGACGAAGATGATGCCGAGCCGGGCGAGCAGTCCGGGGCGATCCGACGCAACGACCCGCAGCACCGACCACGGCGGACTCCGATATCGTTGGACAGGAACGCCTCGCGTCGGCCGCTGGAACTGCTTCAGTCGCCGCGGAATGCGGCGTTTCGCCAGCTCCGGGTAATGCTCGAGGTCGCTCAGCTGACGCGATCAGCGTACGTTCGATGTGGCGGCACCGCGCCGTATCGGCACTGATGGAATGTCCCGACTCGTCGAGCACGATGTAGCTGTTGAAGCAGAGGTTGCCCTGCGACGTATGGATGCGCGCGTCGTGAATGGACAGTCCGAGCTGATCGATCGCGATCACGCTGGCCGCGAACAGCCGCGGCTGGTCGCGCGTATACAGGAAGATCTCGGTGGCGCCTTCTTCGCTGACGTGGCCGACGACGTCGCGCACCAGCACGAGCGGGTCCGGTCGCCAGATCGTGCTTTGCGATCGCCTCGGTCAACGAAACGATCTGGCCAACCGAGTGCTGCAGGAAGAACTCCGGATCGGGGTCGTCCCACAGCGCGAGCGACGGGTTCGCGTTCGATGCCGCGTTCCGCGAGTCTTCGCCAGCGCTTCGGTCTTGTGGTGGTCGATGTGCGCTGCACGGTCGACGGGCAGGTTCAGTCCGCGCCGCAGTGCCTTGCGGGTCTCCATGTACAACTGCCGCATCAGCGTTGCGCGCCAGCCATTCCAGAGCGTCGGGTTCGTGGCGTTGATGTCCGCGACGGTCAGCGCATATAGATAGTCGAGGCGCATTCGGATCGCACTTCGCTTGCGAATTCGTGGATCACAACCGGATCGTTGATGTCTTTGCTCTGCGCCGTGGCCGACATCAACAGATGAACGCGCACAAGCCAGGCGACGAGTTCGGTGTCTGCTTCGTCGATGCGATGGCGCCGGCAGAATGCGATGACGTCGTGCGCGCCGAGCGTCGAATGGTCGCCGCCGCGCCCCTTTCCGATATCGTGGTACAGGCCGGCGATGTAGAGCAGTTCGATCTTCGGCAGATTTTTCATGCAGTGGTAGGCGACCGGGAACGTTCTCCTGGCTCGACCGGTAATGCAGCCGGCGCATGTTGCGGATCACCATCATCGTGTGTGCGTCGACCGTGTAGATGTGGAACAGGTCGTGTTGCATCTGGCCGATGACTTCGCCGAACTCGGGGATGTACCGGCCGAGCACTCCGTAGCGGCGCATTCGCGTCAGCTGCGAGACCAGCGTGTAAGGCGCCCGCAGCAGATCGATGAACAGGCCCGGTTACGTCCGGGTCGTTTCGGAATTCGTCGTCGATCAGGTCGAGGTGGTTGCGCACCTGCCGGATGGTCGTTGCGCGAACGCCCGAGATGTCGCGGCGATTGGCCATGATCACGAACAGTTCCATCAGCGCCGAGCGGCTGCAGCGGAACACGTCGTTGCTGCGGGTTTCGATGTAGTTGTCGCGGATCTGGAAGCGTTCGTTGATCGGCTCGATTTCCGGTTCATAGTGCGCGCGCAGGATCGCTTCGTCGAAGTGCTGCAGCAGGATGTCGTTCACTTCGCGCAGGCTCAGCACGTGGCTGTAGTAGTCGTGCATGAACTGTTCGACGCCGAGCTGGGCGTCGCTGTCTGTGTAGCCCAACCGATCCGCAAGGGTGCGTTGATAGTCGAACAGCAGACGGTCTTCGGCGCGCCCGACGATCAGGTGCAGGCCGTATCGCACGCGCCACAGGAATCGGCGGCCTTCGTGCAGCCATTGACCTTCCTGCGCGGTCAGAAATCCCCGCGCGGTGAGGTCGTCGTGCGATGTGTTGCCGAAGTGACGCTTGATGATCCAGCCAACGGTCTGAATGTCGCGCAGACCGCCGGGCGCGACTTTGATGTTCGGTTCGAGGTTGTAGTCCACGTCCTGATAGCGGTCGTGCCGCTTGCGTTGTTCGTCGACCTTGGCGCTGAAGAATCGCGCGCTCGGCCAGATCTCGTCAGTGGCGAACAGCCGCCCGACCTGGCGGTCGAGTGCCAGCGTTCCGGCAAGCAGCCGCCGTTCGAGGATCGCCGTGGCGGTCGCGATATCGTCCTTCGCTTCCTGATGGCACTGGTCGACGGTCCGCACGCTGTGGCCGATGTTGAGCTTCAGATCCCAGAGGTTCTGCACGAACGTGTTCGATGCCGTCGCGGTACTCGGCCGGGATCGCCGTCGACCAGGATCAGCAGGTCGATGTCCGAGTGGGGGTGGAGTTCGCCGCGCCCGTAGCCGCCGACGGCGAACAGCGCGACGTGCTGCGCCGCGTGCGCCTCGGGCCATTTGATCCGCGGCTCCACAGGTCCCTGATCAGTTCGTCGAAGAATTGCGGCGCGCCCGCGGACGATCGCATCGATGTCTTCGCCGGCCCAGAATCGTTGAGCGAGCAAGAGAATCGCGAGAGACGATGCGGCGTCGGGCGGCGGTCAGTTGCGCCGTGGGACGTCACGGAAACTGTTCTTCGGCGCGCCGTGTGAGAACTTCGGCGCCATCGCGCGTCACCAGGATCGTGTGCTCCCACTGCGCCGAGAGCTTGTGGTCCTTGGTGACGACGGTCCATTGGTCGGGCAGCATCTTGATGTGGCGGGTGCCCGCGTTGATCATCGGCTCGATGGTGAACGTCATTCCCGCTTCGAGCTTCAGCCCCGTGTTCGGTCGGCCGTAGTGGAGAATCTGCGGTTCGTCGTGGAACACGTCGCCGATTCCGTGGCCGCAGAATTCGCGCACCACCGACAAGTTGTTGGCTTCGGCGTGCGATCTGGATCGCGTGACCGATGTCGCCGAGGTGCGCGCCGGGTCGTACCGCCTCGAATGCCGCGGTACAGGCATTCCTGCGTGATCTCGACGAGCCGACGCGCGATTACGCTCGGTTCGCCGACGAAGAACATTTTGCTGGTGTCGCCGTGATACCGGTCCTTGATCACGGTGATGTCGATGTTCAGCACGTCGCCGCGCTTGAGGCGTTTTCCGGACAGGGATGCCGTGACAGACGACGTGGTTCACCGAGGTACAGATCGACTTCGGGAAACGGCGGCTGGCCGGGCGCGTTGCTGTAGTTCAGCGGAGCGGGAATCGCGTCGAGTTCGTCGACGATGTAGCGGTGGCAGATGCGGTCGAGTTCTTCGGTCGTGACGCCCGGTTCGACATATGGGCCGATCATTTCGAGCACGCTGGCGGCCAGGCGCCCCGCGACACGCATGCGCGCGATTTCATCCTCGCTGCGGAGCTTGATAGTCATATGCCGGGGGCCGTCCGTGATGGTTTCGAGCAAAAGCGGATTATGGTATAAAGCGCGCCGCCGTGAGGCAAACCGGATATCCCGCGACATCCTGCAGGCGTGGTTCAAAATTCTCACACGCATCGACACAGCCCTGTGGGTGCCATCGAAAGGTGGTTCAGGTCTGGGGTGCGTGGAGGCTCAACCCAAACATGACGAGGAACCATGGCAAATATCAGCATGCGTGACATGTTGGCCGCAGGCGTGCACTTCGGCCACCAGACCCGGTTCTGGAACCCCAAGATGGCCCCATTCATTTTCGGGGCCCGCAACAAGATTCACATCATCAATCTCGAGCGCACCGTACCTGCGTTCAACGAAGCGCTCGGCGTATGTGAAGACGCTGGCGTCGCGCCGGCACAAGGTCCTGTTCGTCGGCACCAAACGATCCGCCGCGAAAGTGATCCGCGAACAGGCGACGCGCGTTGATATGCCGTTCGTCGACCAGCGCTGGCTCGGCGGCATGCTCACCAACTACAAGACGATTCGGCAGTCGATCCGGCGTCTGCAGGAACTGGAGACGCAGTCGGCAGACGGCACGTTCGAACGCCTGACCAAGAAAGAAGCGCTGACCAAGCGCCGCCTGATGGAAAAACTCGAGCGTAGCCTCGGTGGCATCAAGAACATGGGCGGGCTGCCGGACGCGATATTCGTCGTCGACGTCCAGCACGAACACATCGCCGTTTCAGAAGCGAACAAGCTCGGAATCCCAGTCGTCGGCATCGTCGATACGAACAGCGACCCGGTAGGCGTCGACTACGTTATCCCCGGCAACGACGATGCGATCCGCGCGGTCCGGCTCTACGTGACCGCGATCGCCGACGCGATTGCCGAGGGGCAGGCCGTTGCCGGCGGCGAAGTGCGCATCGACGAATTCGTCGAAGTGGACGAAGCCGGCGTCGAAACCGTCGACGTCGATGCGGACGAGGGCGTCTGAAATGACGGCGTGACTGCATCGATGGTCAAAGAGCTGCGGGAGATCACCGGGCTCGGCATGATGGACTGCAAAAAGGCGCTGACCGAGTCGGATGGCGAACATGGAAGCTGGCCATCGAAGCGCTGCGCAAGAGCAGCGCGCTCAAGGCTGCCAAGAAAGCTGATCGCACCGCCTCAGAAGGGCTGTTGGGGGTGCGCGTCGCCGACGACGGCAGCTACGGCGTACTCGTCGAAGTGAACATCGAGACCGACTTCGCCGCGCGCAACGACAAATTCGTCGCGTTCGTCGCGCGTGTTCGCGATCTCGCGTTCGAGCGTCGGACCAGCGATGTTGCGGCACTGATGGCCGATCGGCCTCGAAGCGGAGCGGGAAGCGCTGGTCCAGGGGATCGGCGAGAACATTTCGGTGCGCCGGATTTCGACGCTTGCTCGAGGCGCCCGGCGGCAAAATCGCGAGCTATCTGCACGCGGACAACCGCAAGGCCGCGCTGGTTGCGCTGGTCGGGTGGCGACGACGAACTCGGCCGCGATCTGGCGATGCACGTCACCGCGATCAATCCGATGGTCGTCTCGGGCGACGATGTAGCCGCCGACGTCGTCGAGAAGGAGCGCGAGATCTACACGGCGCAGGCGCAGGACAGCGGCAAGCCGGCCGACATCATCGCGAAGATGGTCGAAGGCCGCGTTCGCAAATTCCTCGCCGAAGTGAGTCTGCTCGAGCAGCCGTTCGTCAAAGACGCAAACGTCCGTGTCGGTCAGCTGCTGACGCAGAAAAAGGCGCGCTGTACCGGATTCGTCCGCTTCGAAGTCGGCGAAGGCATCGACAAGGTCGAGAAGCGACTTTGCGGCCGAAGTGGCGGCCCAGGTCCGAGGGTAAGGGCTAGCGCCTCATGGCCAGACCGGTCTCCCGCTATCTGCTCAAACTCAGCGGTGAAGCGTTGGCCGGCGAGGCCGATTTCGGGATCGATCCCGAAGTGATGCGCCGTATTGGTCGGCGAGATCGTCGCCACTCAGGCCGACGGCGTCGAGTTCGGCTCGTGCTCGGCGGCGGCAACCTGTTTCGCGGTGCTGCGCTCGCGCAGGCCGGACTCGATCGCGTAACCGGCGATCACATGGGCATGCTTGCCACAGTGATGAACGCGCTCGCGTTCCGCGACGTGCTGCGTCGCTCGGTGCGCCGCGCAACGGTGTTGTCTGCCGATACCGATGGCGGGCATGGTCGAAGGCTATTCGCAGCCGCGCGCGCTCGATCTGATGCAGTCGGGGCACGTCGTGATCTTCGCCGCCGGCACCGGCAACCCGTTTTTTACGACCGATTCGGCAGCCTGCCTGCGCGGCAATCGAAATCGGCGCCGACATTGTGCTCAAGGCGACCAAGGTAGACGGTGTATACACTGCCGATCCGCACGTCGATGCGACCGCTCGACGTTTCGACCACCTCGGCTACGACGAAGTCATCGCGCGCAATCTGAAGGTCATGGACTGACGGCAATCTGCTTGTGCCGCGACCACGAGATGCCGATCGTGGTGTTCGACATGAACGCGACCGGTGCGTTGCGCCGTATTGCGGCCGGCGAGCGGGTAGGGACTCTGATCGACGGCGCGACCGGCTGACGTACTGACTGAACCGAGTGGCAGGATTGAGGACAGCATCGTGATCGACGAAATCAAGCGCGAAACGAACCAGCGGATGGGCAAGTCGCTCGAGGCACTCGGGCACGCGTTCGGTCGCATTCGGACTGGGCGCGCGAACCCGGCGATCCTCGAAGGTATCCAGGTGCTCCTACTACGGCACCGATACGCCGCTGAATCAGGTGGCGTCGATCAGCGTCGAGGATGCGCGCACGCTGGTGATCTCGCCGTGGGACAAGAAGCTGCTTCCCGACATCGAGAAGGCGATTCTCAAGAGCGACCTCGGCATCACACCCGCAGTCGACCGCCGAGGTCGATCCGGATTCCGTTGCCGCCGCTGTCGGAAGAGAACCGGCGCGACCTGGCACGGCACGCCAAACAGGAGGCCGAGCAGGGGCGGGTGGCGATTCGCAACATCCGCCGCGACGCGATCGGCGAGATCCGTGAACTGGTCAAGGAGAAGGAGATCTCGGAGGACGACGCGCGGCGTGCGGAAGAGGACATCCAGAAGCTCACGGACAAGCGAATATCGGAAATCGATCACGCATTGTCGGAAAAAGAAGCCGATTTATTAAAGATTTAACGCTAAGATCTCGACACTGACAGCGGATTTCATCGACCGATATGTCCGAGCTTCAAGCCAGTGCCGCCCAGATCGACGCCGATCTCGTTCCGGGCCACGTGGCCATCATCATGGACGGCAATCACCGTTGGGCGAAGGCGCGCCATCTGCCGGGCGCTGCCGGACATCGCGCCGGTGCTCGCAACATCCGTCCGATTGCCGAACGCTGCGCCGATCTCGGCGTTCGATACCTGACGATCTTCGCGTTGTCGACCGAAAATCTCGATCGGCCCGAAGCGCGAAGTCGACCTGCTGCTGCAGCTGATGCGCCGCTTTCTCGAAGACAACGTCGACGAGCTGCGCGAACGCGGCGTGCGCTTGCGGATCATCGGCGATCGCAGCCGTTTCGCCGCGGAGCTGCAGATGTTGATGAAGCGCGCCGAGCAGATCACGCGCGACAACGATCAGCTGCACCTGACGATCGCGGCGAACTACGGCGGTCGCTGGGACATCGCCCAGGCGATGCGCAGCGCTGGCTAAAGGGGTGGCGACGGGCCACATCGATCCCGACAAGGTCGACGAGCACACCGTCGGCGGCCTTGCTGTCGCTGGGCAGCCTGCCGCCGCCGGATCTGTGCATCCGCACCGGCGGCGATCAGCGGATCAGCAACTTCCTGCTTGTGGGATCTTGCCTACAGCGAGCTGTACTTCACCGACGCGTATCTGGCCGGAGTTCGACGAAGCCCGCCTCGCCGACGCGTTCGAATCGTTCCGGTCAGCGTCAGCGCAGATTCGGACGCCGTCCGTGAGTCACGGTGCGTGCGTGCGCACCGCGCCGGCGCGGGACGCATGCTGAAGCTGAGGGTCATCACCGCGCTGATCGCGGCTCCGGCGGTGATCGCGGCGATCTTCTTGCTTCCTCTCATCGGCATTCGTCGGTCGTGTTTCTCGCGCTCGCGGGTCTCGGTTTGCTCGAATGGGCCAATCTCGCCGGACTTCGCAGCCTCGCGTTGCAAGGCCGTGTACCTGGCGTCGTACGCTGCGCTCGGCTATTGGTTGTGGCAGAGCCGAGCTGTGGCCGGCGTGTTCAGCATCGTCGCGTGTTCTGGGTTGTTCGCCGCGGTGGTCGTGCTGACGTTTCCGGCGAGCGGCCGGTGCATGATCGGCGCTGACGTTGCTTCCGGCCGGCTACATCGTATTCGTCGGCGCGTGGCTCGCGCTGGTCGCGCTGCTCGCTCGCCGGCGGGCCGTGGTCGATCGTCTGGGTGTTGGTCGTCGTCTGGGCGGCGGACATCGGCGCGTACTTCGCGGGCCGCCGCTTCGGCCGGCGCAAGCTCGCGCTGCTGGTGAGCCCCGGCAAGACCTGGGAGGGCGCGGTCGGCGGTGTGCTGCTGTCGGTGCTGCTCGGGTCGCTGTTCGGCATCGCCGTGCCGGCGCTTGCCGGCGTCGGACTGGAACCGTGGCAGTGGGTTGTGCAGTTCGCTGATCGTTGCGGTCGATCTCGGTGTTCGGCGATCTGTTCGAAAGCGCGCTCAAGCGTGCGCGTGGCGTGAAGGATTCCGGCAGTCTGTTTCCCGGCCACGGCGGCATGCTCGATCGGGTCGATTCGCTGATCGCCGCTGCTGCCGTGTGTCGCGCCTGGGCTCGTCGTTCAGCAGCCCTGATGGCAAGCTGCTATCATTGCGCGCCGCTGCGGCGGGCGCGAATGCAGCGCGCTAAGCAACTTGCCGGCGCGGTTCCTGTCAAACAGCAAACCTTCGGATGCTTTTGACGCATGGAATCGTGCAGTACGTGTTCGCGTCTCATCGTCACACTCGGCGTGCTGGTCACGGTTCACGAACTCGGCCACTTCCTCGTTGCCCGCTATGTCGGGCGCGAAGGTCGTGCGAGTTCTCGATCGGCTTCGGTCCGTCGCTGTTCTCGCGCGTTCGATCGCCGCGGCACCGAGTTCACGCTGGCTGCGATGCCGCTCGGCGGATACGTCAAGATTCTCGACGAGCGCGAAGGCGAGGTTGCGCCGCGAAGAAGCCGACAAGACGTTCAATCGCCTGTCGCCGACCTGGCGGATTGCGTTCGCGCTCGGCGGTCCCGTTGCCAACTTTCTGCTCGCGATCGTCGTCTACTGGGTACTGTTCGTTGCCGGCAGCAACGGACCTCATTCCGATCATTGCCGAGCCCGCGCCGGAGACGCCGGCGTTCGAAGCGGGGCTGCAGCGGCGGCGAAGAAATCGTCGCGGTCGATGGTGCGGCGACGCAGCTCCTGGGCCGAAATCAGCATGGCGCTGGCGGCGCGGCTCGGCGATTCCGGTGCAGATCACGATCGCCAGCCGTCTGCCCGGCACCGAAGTCGACGCAGTCGCACCGGCTGTCGGTCAGCGGACTGGCAGCGCGGCGCCGACGAACCGGAGATGTTCCGTTCGCTCGGCATGGTGCCGACGCTTGCCCGCGGTGCTCGGAACGATCCTCGACGACGGTCCGGCGAAAGCGGCGGGTCTGCGGTCGTGGGACCGGGTGGTCGCGGTGGACGGTCAGCCGATCGCGCAATGGGCTGATTGGGTCGACGTGCTGCGAGCCGCGCCGGGCAAATCGCTGACGATCGAGTTCGAGCGCGACGGCGTCCGCGATGCAGCTGGCGCTGACGCCCGGCGAGCGCACCGCCGCCGACGGCAGCGACGTACGGTTACGTCGGCGTGGCGCCGTTGATGCGCGAAGTGAAGTACGGCGTGTTCGCGGCGTTGCCGATGAGCCTGCACGAAACCGCGTCGAAGACGCATGATGACGCTCGACCTGATGAAGAAGATGGTGACCGGGCTGGTTTCGACGCGAAACCTGTCGGGTCCGATCACGATTGCGAAGGTTGCGGGCGATTCGGCGCGCTCGGGGTTGGGAGCGATTTCCTGCGTGTGTTGGCGCTGCTCAGCATCAGCCTCGGCGTGCTGAACCTGCTGCCGATTCCGATCCTCGACGGCGGACACGTGATGTTCTGTCTCGCCGAGATCGTGATGCGCACGACCGGTGCCGGATCGGGTGCAGGCATGGGGAATGCAGATCGGCCTCGCGATCGTCGGGGGAATGATGCTGCTCGCGTTCTATAACGACATCACACGACTATTCTGATCCGAGGGGGTCCATGTTTGGGGGAACGATGAAGCGATGGCTCGCCATCGTGCTGTTGTGGCCGAGCGCTTGCGCTCGCCGATACGTTCACCGTGACGGACATCCGCATTCAGGGGCTGCAGCGCGTGTCCGCGGGAACGGTGTTCAATCTGCTGCCGGTCAACGTCGGCGATCAGGTCGACGAGGCGACGATCCGCCAGCTGATCCGTCTGTTGTTCCAGTCGGGCTATTTTCGCGACGTCAGACTCACGCGCGACGGCGACGCGCTGATCGTCACCGTGGTCGAGCGTCCCGCGATCGACTCGATCGAGCTCAAGGGCAACAAGTCGATCAAGACCGACGCGTTGATGGAGGGGCTCGGCAAGCAGGGCCTGAAAGAAGGCGAGATCTTCAAGCAGTCGACGCTCGAGCGCGTCGACCTCGAACTCGATCGCGGCAATACGTCGCGCAGGGGCGCTATGGCGCAAGCGATCGACACCAACGTCGAAGAATTGCCGCGCAACCGCGTCGCGATCCACATCGACATCAAGGAAGGCAAGACCTCGACGATTCAGCACATCAACGTGGTCGGCAACCACGCGTTCACGCGAGGCCGATCTGCTCGATGTGTTCGAACTCAAGACGCCGAGCTTCTTTTCGTTCATCAAGAACGACGACAAGTACTCGAAGGAAAAACTGAAGGGCGACCTCGAGAAACTCGAGTCGTACTACAAGGACCGCGGCTACGTCACGTTCAACGTCGACTCGACGCAGGTGAGCATCACGCCGGACAAACGCCACGTGTATCTGACCGTCAACGTCACGGAAGGCGGCGTCTACAAGATCGACAAAGTGGAACTCGTCGGCGAACTGCACGACGTGTCGCCCGATGCGCTGCGTTCGCTGCTGCTCGTGCAGACCGGGCCAGATCGTTCTCGGGCGCGCTGGTTACCGCGAGCGAGGAGCGGCTGACGCAGGCGCTCGGAAATTCCGGCTACACGTTCGCGAGCGCATCGGGCGTGCCGCAGGTTCACGACAACGGCACGGTCGACGTGCGCTTCATGGTCGAAGCCGGCAAACGCGCGTACGTGCGCCGCATCGAATTCAAAGGCAACTCCGTCACGCAGGACGAAGTGCTGCGCCGCGAAATGCGCCAGATGGAAGGCGGTTGGGCGTCGACGGCGCTGATCGAACTGTCGAAGACGCGCCTCGAGCGACTCGGTTACTTCAAGGAGGTCAACGTCGAGACGCCGGAAGTGGCCGGCACCGACGACCAGGTGGACGTCAAATTCAGCGGTCGAAGAACAGCCGTCGGGCAGCATTTCGGCCACGCTCGGATACGCGCAGAGTTCCGGCCTGATCATCGGTGCCGGATACCAGGAATCGAACGTGCTCGGCACCGGCAACAGCATGTCGCTCAACGTCAGCTGGAGCGAGTTCCAGCGCGCCGTCGCGTTCAACTACTTCAATCCGTACTTCACGCTCGACGGCATCAGCCGCGGCTACAACCTGTTCTTCCGTCAGACCGACTACGAGCAGCAGAACCTCGCGACTTATTCCACCGATGCTTATGGCGCCGGCGTGAACTTCGGCTTCCCGATCGGCGAAACGCAGCGCATCGGCTTCGGGCTCACCGTCGAACACACGAAGCTGAAGGCGGGTTACTACGCGGCGCAGGAGATCACCGAGTTCATCGACGAGGAGGGCGACACGTTCCTCAACTACAAGGCGAACCTGAGCTGGACGAGTTCGACGTTGAACCGAGGGTTGTTCCCGACGCGCGGCCGCTCGCAGACGTTAGCGCTGCGAGTTATCGATGCCGGTCAGCGACCTGACGTTCTACAAGCTCGACTACAAGGATCAGGTGTACTTCCCGATCGCCGAAAACTACGCGCTGCGGCTGCACGGCGAACTCGGCTACGGCGACAGCTACGGCGCGGCGAGCAACGGCTTGCCGTTCTACGAGAACTTCTTTGCCGGCGGCTTCGGGTCGGTGCGCGGCTTCAAGCAGAACACGCTCGGTCCGCTCGTCGACGCCGTCGCATGTACGATCCTTACACGCCGAAGGGCCAGCCGATCGGCGGCAATACGCTCGTGTTGGCGGGCGCCGAGATCATCTTCCCGATGCCGTTCGTCAAGGACGGCCGTTCGATGCGGCCGGTGCTGTTCATCGACTCAGGCAACGTCTTCAACAGCGAATGC
This sequence comes from uncultured Gammaproteobacteria bacterium, assembly GCA_963822125.1. Classification (GTDB taxonomy): domain Bacteria; phylum Pseudomonadota; class Gammaproteobacteria; order Pseudomonadales; family Azotimanducaceae; genus DATJGR01. Next base: position 110,781 of record CAWGGQ010000011.1, read on the forward strand.
CCGAACGTCAGCACCGTGTGCGACCAGGTCGACCTGAATCTGCTGCGCTATTCGGTGGGCTTCAGCCTGACCTGGATCACCGGCATGGGGCCGATGACGTTCGGCATCGCGAAGGCGTTCAACTACAGCGACACCGACGAAACCGAGTTTTTCCAGTTTGAACTAGGCCGAACGTTCTGAGGTAACATGCGCCGCTTTCGTATAACCCCCGTTCCGAACAATCCGTTAAGGAGACCTCCGGTGGCGAAGATGTTTCGCTTGGTGCTGCTGCCAGTATCTGCTGCTGACCGCGGGCAGCGCATTTGCGGAGATGAAGATCGCCGTGGTCAACGTGCAGCGGGCAATCGGCGAATCCGACGAAGCCAAGGCGATCATCGCCAAGCTCGAGAGCCGATACGTCAGCCGATCAAGACCGCCGATCAAGAGCGCTCGGCGCCGACATCACGCAAGCTGCAGGAGAAGTTCAACAAGGACGGCGACGTGATGAGCGACGCCGAGAAGCGCAAGCTGCAGAAAGAGATCGAAGACAAGCAGATCGAGTATCAGTTCCGCGTCAACAAACTCCAGAAGGTCGTCAACGAACGGCAGCAGGAAATCCTGTCAGCAGATGGCGCCGAAGCTCGATGCGGTGCTGAAGGACATCATCGCGAAAGAACAGTACGACCTCGTGATTCACCGTCAGAACGTCGCTGTACATCGATGCGAAATACGACATCACGGCGCAGGTCACGGAGATGCTGAATCAGAAGAAGTACGATGGCTGGCGTCACCTACACACTTGGTGAACTAGCACAGCGGATCGATGCCCGCGTCGAAGGCGACGCGGACGCCCGTGTCAGCGGCCTGGGCAGCCTGTCGAATGCGGTGCCGCGGCGAGCTGACACATCTCTCCAGTCGCGCATACCGACGATACCTGCCAGATACGAAAGCGACCGCCGTCATTCTGAGAGCCGGAAGATCTGGCGCAGTGTCCGACGCATGCGCTGGTCGTCGCGCAATCCCTACCTCGCGTTCGCGCGACTCTCGCGTGCTGTTCGTCCACGACGACGTGCCGCCGCGCGCTGCGTTCATCGCTTCGGCCTTCGTCGACCCGACTGCGCAGATCTGGGCGACGGGTGTTTCCGTCGGCCCCAACGCCGTCGTTGGCGCGCGATGCACGATCGGCAATCGGGTCGTCATCGGTGCCAACTGCGTGATCGGCGACGAATGCGCGCTCGGCGACGACACGCGCCTGATGGCGTCGGTAACGTTGTATCGGCGCGTGCGCATCGGCGCGCGCGGCGTCGTGCACAGCGGCGCGGTCATCGGCGCCGACGGATTCGGTTTCGCGCCGGACGAACGCGGCCGGCAACAGGAGATCGCGCAGGTGGGCGGCGTCGTGCTCGGCGACGACGTCAGCGTCGGCGCAGCGACGACGATCGATCGAGGCGCCATCGACGACACCGTCGTCGGCGACTGGCGTGAAGATCGACAACCAGGTTCAGATCGGACACAACTGCGACGATCGGCGATCACACCGTCATCTGCGGCTGTGTCGGAATCGTCGGCAGCACGCGCATCGGGCGCCACTGTGTTCTCGCCGGCGGCGTCGGCGTCGGTGGCGACGGACCGATCGAGATCGTCGATCGCGTGATCGTCAGCGGAATGACGCACGTCAGCCGCTCGATCGCGAAGTCTGGCGTCTATTCAGGGGGCGTGTTACATAGTGCGACACTCAAGTGGAAGCGCAATGCCATCAGATTCGCGGAACTCGACGACTTGGCTAAGCGAGTCGCACAGCTCGAAAAGTCGCGTCGATAACCGCTCGGCGCCGCAACAGCAATTTCACGTTGCCAACGACCGCAGCGTGCCGCGAGGAACGTGTAGATGATGGGCATCAAGGAAATCTGCGGAGTACCTGCCGCACCGGTATCCGTTCCTGCTGGTGGACCGGGTGGTTTCGGTCGTTCCGGGCGAAACCATCAAGGGCTTCAAGAACATCAGCGGTGAACGAGATGTTCTTCAACGGCCATTTTCCCGGAAATCCGGTCATGCCCGGCGTACTCATCGTCGAAGCGATGGCGCAGTTGTCCGGCATCCTCGCATTCAAGACGAAGAACCGCGGACTGTGCCGATGGACGATGTACTACCTCGGCGGCGTCGACCACGCGCGCTTCAAACGGCTCGTTGTACCCGGCGACCGGCTCGACATGGAGTCGAAGATCATCGCGGACAAACGCCACGTGATGAAGTTCGCGTGCACCGCCTACGTCGAAGGCGATCTCGCGTGCGAAGCGGAAGTGATCTGCGTCGGAGAAGGAAGTGTAGTGCCGCGCGCTGACGCGGCGCAGCGCTGGTGCGGCGATGATCGATCCGCGCGCGATCGTCGACCCCAGCGCGGTGATCGGCGCCGACGTTTCGATCGGACCGTGGACGATCGTCGGCGCCAACGTCGAAATCGGCGATGGTTGTCGGATCGCGTCTCACGTCATCCTGAAGGGGCCGACCCGGATCGGCCGCAACAACCGAATCTTCCAGTTTGCGACCGTCGGCGAAGACACGCCTGCGCTCGCCTATGACGGCGAGCCGACGACGCTGTCGATCGGCGACGACAATGTCATTCGCGAAGGCGTAACGATTCATCGCGGCACGGTGCAGGGGCAGGGACGTACCGTCATCGGTAACCACAATCTGCTGATGGCGTACGTGCACGTCGGCCACGACTGCACGCTCGGCGACCACGTGATCATGGCGAACAACGCGTCGGTGTCGGGCCACGTGCTGGTCGGCGACTACGCGAACTTCGGCGGCTACGCCGGCATTCCGCAGTACCGGCACATCGGTGCGCATGCCCACATCGGCGGAATGAGTCTCGTGCTGAAGGACGTACCCGCGTTCGTGACCGTCAGCGGCAATCCAGCCGGGCGCGGTGGGTCTCAACATCGAGGGAATGCGCCGCCGCGGTATCGCTGACGCGGCCGTTGCGGCGCTGCGCGAGGCGTACCGGATCGTATACGGCAACAGGCTCACCGTGAAGGAAGCGCTGGACGAGATCGCGCCGCTTGCGGACGCGACATCCCGAAGTGCGCCTCTTCATGAGCAGCGTTGCCGAGTCGCGATGGGGCATCATCCGCGGCCGTCGTGAGGGCAACGGCGATTGAACGGCGGGTCCTCAACGTCGGCATACGTCGCGGGTGAGCCTTCCGGTGATCTGCTCGGCGCAGGGCTGATGCACGCGCTGCGTGCGCGTGTGCCGGACGTGCGGTTTCGGGGTGTCGGCGGTCCGTTGATGCTGGCAGCAGGTCTCGAAGCGCTGGCCCCGATGTCGACCTTTGCGATGAATGGTTTCGTCGAGCCGGTGAAGCGGTTTCCGCGATCTGCTGCGTGTGATTCGCACATTGCGTGCGCGCTTCCTGAGTGATCGACCGGACGTTTTCATCGGGGTCGACTTCAACGTCTTCAATCTCCTGCTCGAGCGTCTGCTGAAACGGCGCGGCATCGTCACGGCGCACTACGTGAGTCCGTCTGTGTACGCGTGGCGCCGCGGCCGCGTGAAAAGGATCGGTCGCGCGGCGGATCTCGTGATGACGCTGTATCCGTTCGAACCGCCGCTGTACGTATCGCAGGGCGTGCGCGCCGAATTCGTCGGCCATCCGCTGGCTGACTCTGATCGAACCCATCGACCGTACTGCGACCGCGCGCGCAGAGCTTGGCTTTCGAACGACCAACTCGTCGTAGCATTGCTGCCGGGCAGCCGCATGTCTGAACTGCGCGCGCATGGCAGAACTATTTCATGCAGACGGCGGAAATACGTCGAGCAAAGACTGGGTCGGCGTGACGCAGTGTTTCTCGTCCCGTGCGTCGACGAGCGGTCGCGGCAAGCGATCGAGTCGCTGCGCTCAACGATTCCCGACGCTCGACGTTGCGTGTGCTGCGCGTCGAATGCGCATCTCGCACTCGCTGCGTCCGATGTCGCGTTCGTGAAGTCCGGCACCGGGTCGCTCGAAGCGATGCTGTTCGGCAAACCAATGGTAGTGACGTACCGGCTCGGCGCGTTAAGCTACGGATCGTGAAAGCACTGCTGCGCACACCGTTCGTCGCGTTGCCCAACATTCTGGCGGGCCGGCGCCTCGTCCCCGAACTTCTGCAACACGACGCTCAACCCAGCGCCTCGCCGACGCGCTGATCACCGAACTGGAACGCGGGCCGCGCCGGCAAGCACCTAACGGACTTCCGCACGCTGCATGCGATCGCTGCGCCGCGGCGCAAACCAACGCGCCGCCGACGGCGGTGTTATCGATGATCGATCGCTGATGGATCTGTTCGACGATCAGCCGATGCCGATTCTGATGCTCGCAGGTGTCGACGAAGTCGGCCGCGGTCCGCTTGCGGGTCCGGTCATCGCCGCCGCGGTGATCCTCGATCCGTCGCGGCCGATCACGGGCTTGCGCGACTCGAAAAAGACTCACGGCTGCGCGCCGCGCGGAACTCGCCGAAATCATCGAATCGCAAGCGCTGGCGGTCGGGGTAGGTCGGGCCGAAGTGGCCGAGATCGATCTGCTCAACATCCTGCGCGCGAGCCTGCTCGCGATGGAACGCGCCGTTGCGAATCTCGCGTTGCAGCCCGACGTCGTGTACGTCGACGGCAACATCACGCCGACGTCTTGCGATGCCGGCGGTTGCGGTCGTCGGCGGCGACGATCGTGTTGCGTCGATCAGCGCGGCATCGATCGTTGCAAAGGTCATTCGCGATCGGGAGATGGATCGGGCGGCCGCGCATTATCCGAACTACGGTTTCGAGCGACACAAAGGCTACGCCACCGCTGCGCATCTCGAAGCGCTCGAACGATTCGGGCCGAGTCCGCTGCACCGGCAGCAGCTTCGCGCCGATTCGAGATATCGACGATCGAGACGAACGCCGTGGTGATGTTCGAAACCGAGGCCTGACGCGATGGGCAGCGGCTTCGTCCATCTGAAGGTCCACACCGAGTACTCGATCGCCGACGGTCTGGTGAAGGTGCAGGATCTGGTCGATCGCGCCGTGGCGCTCGGCATGCCGGCGGTCGCGATCACCGACCGTTCCAATCTGTTCGGCCTGATCAAGTTCTACGATGCGTGCATGAACGCGGGCGTCAAACCGATCGTCGGTGCGGAACTCACGTACTTCGATACGGCAGCCGACGCCGACCCGGCAGGGCGATACCGATGCATCGTGCTCGCGATGGACGAGACCGGTTACCGCAATGTCATCACGCTGGTGTCGAAGTCGTACCTCGACGCGGCGCACCGCGGTTGCGTCGAGCGCGCGTGGCTCGAAACGCACAGCGAGCGGAGTCATTCTGTTGTCGGGCGGCACGCGTGGCGACGTCGGCCAGGCACTGCTGCGCCGCGATTCGGCTGCGGCGCGCGGCGACACGCGGAGCGTTGGAGCCGGATTTTCGGCGACCGCTATTACATCGAACTCGAGCGGACGCGCCGCGACGGCGAAGACGTGTATTTTGCGGCTGCCGATAGAGCTGGCGGCCGAACTCGAACTCGCGGTAGTGGCGACGAACGACGTGTGCTTCATCGGACGCGACGATTTCGAGGCGCACGAGACGCGCGTGTGCATTCAGGAAGGCCGCACGCTGAACGATCCGCGTCGCGTGCGTCGATACAGCGAAGAGCAGTACTTCAAGAGTGCCGCCGGAAATGGAGGCGCTGTTCGCCGACGTTCCCGAGGCGCTCGAGAACGCGGTCGAGATTGCCAAGCGCTGCAGCGTGAAGATCAAGCTCGGCACGTACTTCCTGCCGAACTATCCGGTGCCGGATGGCATCGCGCTCGATGACTATCTGCGTCAGACGGCGCGCGAAGGGTCTGAACGCGCGACTCGCCACGATGGTCGAGCGCGGCCGTGAGATCTCGTTAGAGCAGCGAACGCGTCTACGAGAACCGCCTCGATGTCGAAATCGGCATCATCAACCAGATGGGGTTCTCCGGCTATTTCCTCATCGTGATGGAGTTCGTCAACTGGGCGAAGATCGCAGAAGATTCCGGTCGGGCCGGGTCGCGGCTCGGGCGCCGGGTCGCTGGTTGCGTATCTCGCTCGGCATCACCGAACTGGATCCGCTCGCGTACGACCTGCTGTTCGAACGGTTGCTCAATCCCGAGCGCGTGTCGATGCCGGACTTCGACATCGACTTCTGCATGATCGGGACGCGATGCGGTGATCGCGCACGTTGCCGAACGCTACGGCCACGACGTCGGTCAGTCAGATCGTCGACGTTCGGCACGATGGCGGCGAAGGCGGTGGTGCGCGACGTCGCGCGCGTGCAGGGCAAACCGTACGGGCTCGCCGACAAACTGTCGAAGCTGATTCCGTTCGAGGTCGGCATGACGCTCGAGCGCGCGGTCGCAGAAGCGCCGGAGCTGCGCGATTTCATCGCCGACAACGAAGAAGTCGGCGAGATCATGGACATGGCGTACAAACTCGAAGGCATCGTGCGCAACGTCGGCAAACACGCCGGCGGTGTGGTCATCGCGCCGTCGAAGCTGACGGATTTCGTGCCGCTGTACGTCGACGACGCGAGTGCCGGCGTCGTCTCCCAGTTCGACAAGGACGACGTCGAACGCGCGGGACTGGTGAAGTTCGACTTCCTCGGTCTGAAGACGCTGACGATCATCGATTGGGCGGTCGCCGCGATCAACGAAGCGCGCGGCCGCAGGGCAGCGAAGCGCTCGACATCGAGCGACATTCCGCTCGACGATCCGCGAGTGTTCGAACTGCTCGAACGCCGCAACAAACGACCGCGGTGTTCCAGTTCGAATCCCGCGGCATGCAGAGCCTGCTGGAGCAGGCGAAGCCCGACCGGTTCGAAGACATCATCGCGCTCGGCGCGTTGTTCCGGCCCGGCCCGATGGAACTGATTCCGGATTTCATCAAGCGCAAACACGGGCAGCGAGCGCTTCGAGTATCCCGACCCGCGCGTGGAGCCGATCCTGTCGCCGACGTACGGCATCATGGTGTACCAGGAACAGGTCATGCAGATCGCGCAGGTCATCGGCGGCTACAGCCTCGGCGCCGCAGACCTGCTGCGGCGCGCGATGGGCAAGAAGAAGCCCGAAGAAATGGCGCAGCAGCGCGACATCTTCAAAGCCGGCGCGACAGAAGAACGGCGTGTCCGACACGAAGGCGGCGCAGCTGTTCGACCTGATGGAGAAGTTCGCCGGATACGGCTTCAACAAGTCGCACTCGGCGGCGTACGCGCTGGTCAGCTATCAGACCGCGTGGCTGAAGGCGCATCATCCGGATCAGTTCATGGCCGCGGTGTTGTCGGCCGACATGCAGCACACCGACAAGATCGTCACGCTCGTCGACGAAGTGCGGCGGTCCGAACTGCCGCTCGATCCGCCCGACATCAACCGAGCCGCGTATCGATTTTCAGTTCGCGATGGACGCATCCTGTACGGGCTCGGCGCGATTCGCGGGATCGGCGAGGGCGCGGTCGATGGCGATCTGCGAAAGCCGCGAACAAGACGGGCCAGTTTCGTCGACCTGTACGACTTCTGCCGCCGGATCGATGCAAAAAAAGCGAACCGGCGCGCGGTCGAGGCGTTGATTCGCGCCGGTGCGATGGATGCGATTCGCGCGTCAACGGCGAGGACATCGATGCGGTGCGCGGCGCGGCTGCTCGCCGAACTCGACGGTGCGATGCAGGGCGCGGAGCAGGTCGCGCGCAACGCAGCGAGCGGCATCGACGATCTGTTCGGTGGTCCGTTCGGCGAGGACCGACTGCTGTGCCGATGACGTCGTTCCGGCGGTCGGCCGTGTGGCGCGCCCGTTGACGCGTCGTGAGCGACTCGACGCCGAAAAGGAAGCGCTCGGGCTTTATCTCACCGGACATCCGCTCGACGACTATCTCGACGAAATCCGCGAGTTCTGTCCGAACCGGATCGCCGATCTGCAGGGTGGAGCGCGGCGTGCAGGTGGTTGCGGGGCTGGTGTATTCGTCGCGCACGATGCGCAACAAGCGCGGCGAAACGCTGGCGTTCACGGTGCTCGACGATCGCAGCGGCCGGATCGAACTGTCGGTGTTCGCGGACGTTTACGAACAGCACAAGGCGAAGCTCTTCAAGGACGCAGTGCTCGTCGTCGAAGGCGAGGTGCAGCAGGACGACTACAGCGGCGCGTTGAAGATGCGCGTATCGCAGATTCACACGATGGACGATGCGCGGCGCCGCTTTGCCGACTGTCTGCAGATCGAAGTGTCCGGCGACGGGCATGCCGCGCGACCTTGCCCGGCGCCTGAAAACGCTGCTCGAACCGCACCGTCGCGACGGTTGTCAGGTTGCGATCGCATACCGCTCCGGTCGCGCCGAAGGGCGCCTCGTCTCGGCGCGGACTGGCGCGTCGCGCCGAGCGACGAACTGCTGCAATCGCTGCGTAACGAGTTCGGCGCGGGTCAGGTCGGCCTGCACTATCGTCGCTCGGCGGCGTGATCACGCCCGCGTCGATCGACGCGGCGACTGCGCGCCGCGCTTGCGCGCTCCGCCAGGCCGCATCGTCGTCGGCTACAGCGGCGGACTCGATTCGTCCGTTTTGCTGCACGCCGTCGCTGCGTTCATCGACGATCGATCCCGGCGTCTGCTCGCGCTCCACATCAACCACGGCTTAATGCGCGCTCGGACGCATGGCAGCGCCATTGTGAAGCGGTTTGCCGTGGCATCGGCATTGGCTGCGACTTCCGACGCGTATCGCATCGGATCCGGCGGCGGCAACGTCGAGGCGGCCGCGCGAGCGGCGCGCTATGCGCGCGTTCGGTGACGTTCCTGATCGCGGGCGACGTGTTGTGGCTGGCGCATCATCGCGACGATCAGGCCGAGACCGTGCTGTGGCGACTGATGCGCGGCGGCGGTGTCGCGGCGCTTGCGGCGCATGCCCGACGTCGCGCCGTCTCGGGCCGCGTGCCTCTGGCGGCCGTTCCTCGACATTCCGCGCATCGAGATCGCTGCAGTGGGCGAACGCGCATGGTCTCGAGTGGATCGACGACGAAAGCAACGCCGATGCGCGTTTCGACCGCAATTTCATTCGCCACGAAGTGTTGCCTGTGCTTCAGGCGAAGCTGGCCGGATGCGGCCGAATCGGCTGCAGCATGCGGCGCGGCGGTTCGCCGACGAGGCGGCGCTCGCTGCGCGCGGCACTCGATGCGACGCCTCGCCGAACTCGAGGCGTCCGGCGCTCGGATTCCACTAAGCGTAGTCGATCGATCCGCAAGCGCTGCCGCTGTTGCGGCGCTGGCTCGAGTCGAACGGAGTCGGCGGCGTGCGTGAACGCGTGCTGATGGAGATCGTGCGGCAGACCGCAGCGCGGTCGATCGATCGGCTGCCAGCTGGTGCGCGTTGCGCCGGGGCGGAGCGTGCGCCGGTTCGCGCAGCACCTGCATCTGGTGACCGACACGCGGGATCGATTCGAAGATACCGCATGGCAGCCTGGCCGATACGTTGATCACACCGTGCCGGTCGACTGGTCGCGCAGCGCGGCGCCGGCGCGGGTCTGCGGGGTGACGCTCGTGCAGGTCGAGGTACGCGCCGCGCCGCGGCGGCGAGCGGCTGCGACCGGCGGGTCGCGGCGGGTCGCGCACGGTAAAACAGCTGCTGCAGGAAGCGCACGTTCCGCCGTGGCTGCGCGACAGCGTATCCGCTCATCTACGTCGACGATCGAGCTCGCGGCGGTGCCGGGCATCGCAGTCGATGAGGCGTTTGCCGACGCGTAGGCGACGACGTGTGGCAGTTGAGCGCTGCGCCCCGACCCCGCGCAATCGTCGCGAAGGCGCTGACGAGGCGAGCCTTTTGTTTGTGCTGCCCGAACCCTTTTGCTACCCTGACTTCCCATCTTGCGCGCCTCATCCATGACCCTCGTCGGCGCGCGCTCACATCAAGATGGCGCACTCATGACTCGTTATATTTTCGTGACCGGCGGTGTGGTTTCGTCCCTCGGAAAGGGAATCCTCACGGCCTCGCTGGCGGCCGTTCTCGAAGCGCGCAATCTCAAGATCAACATCGTGAAGATGGATCCGTACATCAACGTCGATCCAGGCACGATGAGTCCGTTCCAGCACGGTGAGGTCTACGTCACCGCCGACGGCGCGGAGACCGACCTCGACCTCGGCCACTACGAGCGTTTCCTGCGCGTGCGCATGTCGCGCAAGAACAACTTCACGACCGGCAGCATCTATGCCGAGGTGATCCGCAAAGAGCGCCGCGGCGACTATCTCGGCGGCACGGTGCAGGTCATTCCGCACATCACCGACGAGATCAAGCGCCGCGATCCGCGATGCGGGCGAAGGGTTCGACATCGTCATCGTCGAGGTCGGCGGCACGGTCGGCGACATCGAGTCGCAACCGTTCCTCGAAGCGATCCGGCAATTGCGCCTCGAAGTCGGCGCCTCGCGAACGTTGTTCATCCACCTGACGCTGGTGCCGTACATCGCGACCGCCGGCGAGATCAAGACCAAGCCGACGCAGCATTCGGTGAAGGAGCTGCGTTCGATCGGTCTGCAGCCCGACGTGCTGGTGTGCCGGTCCGATCGGCTGATTCCGAAATCGTCGCGCAGCAAGATTGCGCTGTTCACCAACGTCGAAGAGCGCGCCGTCGTGCTGCTGCCGGACGCGCCGACCATCTACCAGGTGCCGGCGATGCTGCACGAGCAGAAGCTCGACGACATCGTGGTCGAGAAGTTCGGCCTCGAAGTGCCGGAGGCGAACCTGTGGGAGTGGAACCGCGTGGTCGATGCGCAGCTGCATCCGGAGCGGCGCGTGCGGATCGCGATCGTCGGCAAGTACCTCGATCTGCTCGATGCATACAAGTCGCTGAACGAAGCGATCGTGCACGCCGGCATTCAGACGCGCACGAAAGTCGACATCCGCTACGTCGATGCCGAAGACATCGAGACCAACGGCACCGCAACACTGGCGACGTGCGATGCGATCCTCGTGCCGGGCGGCTTCGGCCAGCGCGGTTTCGAAGGCAAGATCAAAGCCGCGCGATACGCGCGCGAGAACGGCGTGCCGTACCTCGGCATCTGCTACGGACTGCACGCGGCGGTGATCGACTTCGCGCGCAACGTCGCGGGCCTCGAAGACGCCCACTCGACGGAGATCAATCCGAACACGCCGTATCCCGGTCATCGCGATGATCACCGAGTGGGTGGATCGCGACGGCAACCTGACGCATCGCAGCGCCGGCGACGACCTCGGCGGCACGATGCGGCTCGGCGAACAGGCGTGCAATCTGATGTCGGGTTCGCTGGCGCGGCAGATCTACGGCGAAGACGTGGTGTACGAACGGCATCGGCATCGCTACGAGGTCAACGAACGGTACCTCGATCTGCTGCAGAGCTATGGCCTGAAGATCGCCGGGTCGCTCCGAAGACGAGCTCGTCGAGATGATCGAGCTCGCCGATCACCCGTGGTTCGTGGCGTGCCAGTTCCACCCGGAATTCACGTCGTCGCCGCGTGACGGCCATCCGCTGTTCCGCGGCTTCATCGAAGCGGCGCTTGCATACGCCCAAGTAGACGAATCGCTGTGTGAAACCACGCCGGTCGCCGCAACCACCTGACAAACGGACGTCGTCATGCAGTTATTGGACTTCGATGTCGGACCGGCGGTCCGAACGCGTAAAGGCAATTCATATTCTCGAGTACGAGGTGGCGTAGTCCGGTATGAGCAAGATCAAACGTATCCTCGCCCGGGAAATTCTCGATTCGCGCGGCAATCCCACCGTCGAAGCCGACGTGCATCTCGACGACGGCTCGATCGGCAGCGCGTGCGCCCCGTCCGGCGCGTCGACCGGAACGCGCGAGGCGCTGGAACTGCGCGACAACGATCGTGCGCGCTATCTCGGCAAAGGCGTGCTGCGAGCGGTGCGCGCGATCACCGACGAGATCACTCCTGCGCTGCTCGGCATCGATCCGGTCGATCAGGAGCGACTCGATCGCGTGATGATCGATCTCGACGGAACCGCGAACAAAACGCGGCTCGGCGCGAACTCGATTCTCGCGGTGTCGCTCGCTGCGGCGAAGGCGGCCGCGGTTGCGCGGCGTGTGCCGCTGTACGAGCACATCAACGCGCTGTTTGGCGACGTCGAAATGCGTATGCCCGTGCCGATGATGAACATCATCAACGGCGGCGAACACGCGGACAACAACGTCGACATTCAGGAATTCATGATCCAGCCGGTGTCGATGACGCGCTTCAGCGACGCGTTGCGCTGCGGCGTCGAGGTGTTCCACTCGTTGAAGGCGGTGCTGCGCGGGCGCGGGCTGAATACCGCGGTCGGCGACGAAGGCGGCTTTGCGCCGGACCTGCCGTCGAATGCCGCGGCGCTCGACGTGATCACCGAAGCCGTCGTCGCCGCCGGATATCGGCCCGGCGAGGACGTTACGTTTGCGCTCGATTGCGCTGCGTCGGAGTTCTACGACGGCACCGAATACGTGCTGCCGAACGAAGGCCGATTTCCCGCGGCTGCAGTTCTCGTCGTATCTGGCACATCTCACCAGCGTTATCCGATACTGTCGATCGAAGACGGCATGGACGAAGCCGACTGGACCGGATGGAAAATGCTGACGGATGCGGTGGGCGAGCGCGTGCAACTCGTCGGCGACGATCTGTTCGTCACCAACACGGCGATCCTGCCGACGGCATCAAGGCGCACGTCGCCAACGCGATCCTGATCAAGTTCAATCAGATCGGCAGTCTGACGGAGACGCTCGCAGCGATCCGGATGGCGAAAAAGGCGGGGTATGGAACGATGATCTCGCATCGTTCCGGAGAAACTGAAGACACGACGATTGCCGACCTCGCGGTGGCGACCGGGGCGGGCCAGATCAAGACCGGTTCGTTGTCGCGCTCGGATCGGGTGGCGAAGTACAACCGGCTGCTGCGAATCGAAGAGCAGCTCGGCAAAAAGGCCATCTATCGCGGCCGCGCGGAGCTGCGAAGCTGACCACCACCGTGCGCGTACTGCTTGTCATCGGCGCCGATCGTCCTGATCGGCGATGCAGGTGCGCCTGTGGTTCAGCGACGTGGGCGTGCTCGCGCGCGGAGATCTTGCAGCGCGCGTGGCCGATCAGGCGCGCCGCACGCACGAGCTGCGACGAGCGCAATCGAGCTGTCTCGCCGTCGAGGTGGCGGCGTTGAAGAGCGGCCCGGCCGGCGTCGAAGCGCGCGCGCGCAGCGAACTCGGCATGATCAAGAACGGCGAAACGTTCTATCTGGTGGTCGATCCCTGATCGTGAGATCCGATCGCACCGCCGCGCGCCCATGCACAGCTGTTGGTCGAAGGTGTGATCCGCCAGATGCCCCGACGATTTCTTGCGTCGACGAGCGTGCCGCGTTCGAGCCGACCGGCGAGGGCGAGCATCTGCTGCTGCGGATCGAAAAACGGGGTGCTCAATACGAACGATGTCGCGACGGAACTCGCACGCCTCTACGCGGTGTCGCCGCGTGACGTATCGTTTGCAGGTATGAAGGACCGGCACGCGGTCACGCGACAATGGTTCAGCGTCCGCACGCCGCGCGATGTCGGTGCCGCAGCCGGCGGCGACCTGGCGCGTGCTCGAAACGCGCGTCATGCCCGCAAGCTGCGCCGCGGCGAGCTTGCGGGCAACGCATTCTGGCATTCGCGTGCGCGGCTTGCACGGAGACGTGCGACGGTCTATCGCGATCGGCTCGAACGCTGCGCGATGGAGGCGCGCCGAACTATTTCGGCGAACAGCGGTTCGGCCGGGAGCGGGCAATGTCGAGCGCGCGCGCGCCTGGGTCTGTCACCGACCGCGCGCGTCCGTGCCCGGCGTTTCAAAAGGGACTGCACTTATCGACGGCGCGCGCGCTGTTGTTCAACGCTGTGCTTGCATATCGCGTGGAGGCCGGCAACTGGGATCGCTTGATCGACGGCGATGTACCTCTCGACGGCGCTCCAACAGGCCCGCTATGGGGCCGTGGACGCGCACAGGCGCGCGATGCTGCGCTCAACCTCGAAACGGCTGCGCTGGCGAATATCGCGAGTGGCTCGATCCGCTCGAACACCTCGGCCTCACTCAGGAGCGCCGCGTGCTCGTGCTGCGGCCGATGAAGTTCGAGTGCCGCAGTCGATGGCTGGACGCTGGAACTTCGTTTCGAACTTCGGCGCCGGGTCAGTACGCAACGGCGCTGCTGCGCGAGATCGGCGCGTTTCGCAACGCCGCGGCGGAGACGCCGCGTGAGCCAGTTCGATCTGCGCGGCATAGGCATGACGTCGCAGCGCACGCGCGACCGGCTGGTGCAACGGCTGCGCGAACACGGCATCAGCGACGAGCGGGTACTGGCGGTGATCGGTGCAGTGCCGCGGCACATTTTCATCGACGAAGCGCTTGTCGCACACGCGCTTACGAAGACACCGCGCTGCCGATCGGCCACGGCCAGACGATTTCGCAACCGTTCATCGTGGCGCTGATGACGCAGACGCTGCTGAACCGGCCGCGCGAACGCGTGCTCGAGATCGGCACGGGGTCGGGTTATCAGACCGCCGTGCTCGCCGCGCTGGTCAAGCGGGTGTTCACGGTCGAGCGGATACAGCCGCTGATCGAACGCGCGCGCGAGCGTTTTCGCGCTATGAAGCTGCGCAACGTCCGCGTGAAGTACGACGACGGCAACTGGGCTGGGCCGACCAGGGTCCGTTCGACGGCATCATCGTCACCGCCGCGGCGCGCAATGTGCCGGAGGCGCTGCTCGAGCAGCTCGCGTCGGCGGGCGGATGGTGATTCCGGTCGGCGACGACCGCACTCAGGAACTCAAGGTCATCGACCGCACCGAAGATGGCTTCCACGAGGAAAGCCTCGAATACGTCCGCTTCGTGCCGCTGTTGCGCGGCACCGTAGACTGAAGGCGCTGACCGGCTTCCATTCGAGTCGCCGACGCAGTTCTGCGCGTTTCGCCGGCCAGCGTCTAAAGCTCGCGGGCGGCGTGCCGACAGATAGAGCGCCGTAGCCCTCATTGATTGAAAGGATTCGCAATGGGCGCATCAGAAGGACTCGCAGTCGTCGACGCCGGAAGTTCACGGCGCGTGGCAGACGGGCGTGGACGCGTACTGGATCGCGATCGACGAAGTCGACGAGGTGTCGCGCGTCGCCCGACGCAACCGAGCTGTATCTGAAGGAGATCGGCTTCTCGCCGCTGCTGACGGCCGCTGAGGAAAAGCGTTTCGGCCGGGCCGCGCGCAAGGGCGATGCCGCCGCGCGCAAACGCATGATCGAGAGCAATCTGCGGCTCGTCGTGAAGATCTCGCGGCGTTACCTGAATCGTGGACTGCCGCTGCTCGATCTGATCGAAGAGGGCAATCTCGGGTTGATCCACGCGGTCGAAAAATTCGACGCCGACCGAGGCTTCCGGTTCTCCACCTATGCGACCTGGTGGATCCGTCAGGCGATCGAACGGGCGATCATGAACCAGACGCGCACCATTCGATTGCCGGTGCACGTCGTGAAGGAAATGAACCTGTACCTGCGCGCGGCGCGCGAGCTGGCGCAGAAGATCGACCACGAGCCGAGCGTGGAGCAAATTGCCGCGCTGGTGGAACGGCCCGTCGAAAACGTCGAAGCGATGTTGAAGCTCAACAAGCGCGTCGAGTCGATCGACTATCTGCGCAATCCGCAACGATCGTTCGATGTTCGAAACGATCGCCGACGAAACACGCGTCGATCCGTCCGAGCAGGTTGCGGCGCAGCGACCTGTCGGCAAAACTGGAACGCCTGCTGAGTCAGCTATCGGAAAAACAGCGCGACGTGCTGGTGCGGCGTTTTGGGCTTCACGGCCGCACGACCGGAACGCTCGAAGAGGTGGGCGAAGAAATCGGCCTGACGCGGGAACGCGTGCGGCAGATTCAGATCGAAGCGCTCGCGCGGCTGCGCCTCGGCATGGAGGCCGAGGGCCTCGACGGTTCGCAGATTTTTTCGTAACGCTTTCTGTTAAGAGCGCGCGGCGCGGCTCAGCGTTCGAGCAGGTCGCGTTTGTTCGGCTTGCCGTCCCATTCGTCGGAATCGGCCGGCGCGTCTTTTTTCTCGGTGATGTTCGGCCAGATTTCCGCGAGTTCGCGGTTGAGTTCGAGAAACTCCTGCTGCTCGTCCGGCAGTTCGTCTTCCGAGAAGATCGCGTTGACCGGACATTCGGGTTCGCACAACGCGCAGTCGATGCATTCGTCCGGGTGGATGACCAGCATGTTCGGGCCTTCGTAGAAGCAGTCGACCGGACAGACTTCGACACAGTCGGTGAGTTTGCACTTGATGCAATTTTCGCTGACTACAAAGGTCATCGGAACGCGCCTGGCTGGGAAAAGCGCCGTATTCTAGCGACTAATCAGGCCCTGTACAGGGTTCACGCCGGACGCGTCGCGCGCCTGCTGAACGAGTTCGAACAGCAGCGCCTGCGCATCGCGTGGAGACAGCGCAGTCCGGGATCGAGACCGGCGAGGCGATCCTGCAGCGCGCAGTGCGTCGGCGCTGCCGGCCGGCGATGCGAACAGATCGATCTGCGGCGTGGCGCCCGCGGCGGCGGCGGTCGACTTCGAGTTCCTCGAGTTTGCGCTGCGCGGTTGCGAGCACCGCGTTCGGCACGCCGGCGAGGCGCGCGACCTGAATGCCATAGCTCTGGCTTGCCGGACCTTCGCGCACCGCGTGCAGAAACACGATCTGTGCCGCGATGTTCGGTTGCGGCCAGATGCACGTTCGCGACTGCCCGGCAACTGTTCGGCGAGCGCGGTCAGTTCGAAGTAGTGCGTGGCAAACAGCGTGAACGCGCGCAGTTCGCGCGCGAGGTACCACGCGCAGGCCCACGCCAGCGCGAGGCCGTCGTAGGTGCTACGTGCCGCGGCCGATTTCGTCGAGCAGCACGAGGCTGTTGCGGCGTTGCGTTGTGCAGGATGTTCGCCGCTTCGCTCATCTCCACCATGAACGTGGAGCGGCCGCCGCTGAGATCGTCGGCGGCACCGATGCGCGTGAAGATGCGATCGACCGGACCGATGCGCGCCGCGCGCGCCGGCACAAAGCTGCCGGTGTAGGCGAGCAGCACGATCAGCGCAGCCTGGCGCATGTACGTCGATTTGCCGCCCATGTTGGGGCCGGTGACGATGCAGCATCCTGCGCGAGTCGTCGAGACGCAGGTCGTTGGCGATGAACGGGCGTGCTTTGCACCTGTTCGACGACCAGGTGTCTGCCGCCTCGATCGTGAACTCGGGCAACGTCGCGCAATTCGGGCGCGACCAGGTTCAGTCGTCGCGCGCGTTCCGCCATCGATGCGAGCACGTCGAGTTCGGCGAGCGCCGCCGCGCAGGCGCGCAAGCCGCGCCGAATCTGCGATTGATCGCATCGAGCAGCGCATCGTACAGCACCCGTTCGCGCGCGAGCGCGCGCGATTGGCCCGTCAGCGCGTCGTCTTCGAACGCCTTCAGTTCCGGCGTGATGTAGCGCTCCGCATTCTTCAGCGTCTGCCGTCGCACGTAGTCCGCCGGAACGGACGCCGCGGCGGAGCGGTTGGATTCGATGTAGTAGCCGTGAATGCGGTTGTAGCCGACCTTGAGCGAGCTGATGCCCGTGCGGGCGCGCTCGCGGGCTTCCAGATCGATCAGCCATTGGCCGGCATTGGTGGTCGCATTGCGCAGCGTATCGAGCTGCGCGTCGTAGCCGTCCGCGATGACGCCGCCGTCGCGCAGCGTTGCGGGCAGTTCGTCAGCGAGCGCGCGGCGCAGCAGCTGCGCCATGTCGGTCGAAGTCGCCGATCGATCCTGCCAGCGCGCTGCAGTCGGCCGTCGTCGAACGACGCGAGCGCGCTGCGGATATCCGGCAGACGCGGTAGCGCGTCGCGCAGTCGCGCGAGATCGCGCGGCATCGCGCTGCGCAGCGCAATGCGCGTCAGCACGCGTTCGAGATCGCCGACGTCGTGCAGCGGGCCGGCGAGCAGTTCGTCGCGCGTAGTTGCGCGAGCAGCGTGGCGACGGCGGCCTGACGCGCGAGCACGATGTCGCGGTCGCGGCTCGGCGCGTTCAGCCAGTCGCGCAGCAACCGCGCGCCCATCGGCGTGCGCGTCGTGTTCAGCACGGCGAACAACGTGTGTTCGCGGCTGCCGTCGATGCGTTGATCGATTTCGAGATTGCGGCGCGTTTGCGCGTCGAGCACGACGGTTGCATCCGGCATCACGCGCGTGAGGCCGTCGATGAAGTCGAGCGACTGGCAGTGCGTCGCCTTTCGCGAACGCGAGCACCGCGGCGGCGGCGCCGAGCGCAAGCGTCAGGTCGTCGCAGCCGAAGCCGCGCAGGTCGTGCGTGCCGAGGTGGCGCGTCAGCGTCGCGCGCGCGAGATCGGCGTCGAACTCGAGCGACTCGCGCGTGCGGCAGAACGCGAGCGGCGCGCAGATCGCTGCGAGCTGTCGGATCGTCGGGCAGCAGGATTTCGCTGGGTTTCAGCCGCGCAAGTTCGGTGCGCAGCGCCGCTTCGCCGTCGAGTTCTTCGACACAGAAACGGCCGCCCGCGAGTTCGAGCCATGCGATGCCGAAGCGCTCGCCGGCGCGACAGATCCCGGCGAGGCGGCTTTCGCCTGCCGCATCGAGCAGCGCTTCTTCGGTGAGCGTCCCGGGCGTGACGACGCGTTCGACGCGGCGCTCGACCGGACCTTTCGATGTCGCGGGATCGCCGATCTGTTCGCAGATCGCGACCGATTCGCCAAGGCGGACCAGACGCGCGAGATAGCCGGTGGCGGCGTGATAGGGAACGCCGCACATCGGAATCGGCTGGCCCGCCGACTGGCCGCGCGCGGTCAGCGTGATGTCGAGCAGCTTCGCCGCGCGTCGAGCGTCGTCGTAGAAGAGTTCGTAGAAGTCGCCCATCCGATAGAACAGCAGCGTGTCCGGATGCTCCGATTTGATCCGGAGGTACTGCTGCATCATCGGAGTGTGGGGATGAGCGGGGTGAGCGTCATGGGGCTGCGAGTGAAACAGAGCGCTCTGCGACGAGCGTCAACCAACGTCACGCCGATTTGCGCCGCCGTCGCGTGTAAGCGAGATGCGCCCGATCTGCACGAAAGCGCCGCATCAGGCGGTTGCCAATCCGGTACTGATTAAATATACAGTACCGTCCACTCGCTTAGTTCCACCCGACGGAGTCCATCAATGAGTGATGCCAAGACCAACAAAGAGCGCGCGCTCGCCGCAGCCCTGACGCAGATCGAACGCCAATTCGGCAAAGGATCGATGATGCGCCTCGGCGACCAGGAACCGGATCTGGTGCCGTCCATTTCGACAGGTTCGCTCGGTCTCGACATCGCACTCGGCGTCGGCGGTCTGCCGCGCGGCAGCGTCGTCGAGATCTACGGGCCGGAATCCTCGGGTAAAACCACGCTCACGCTGCAGGTCATCGCCGAAGCGCAGAAGCACGGCGGTACCTGCGCGTTCATCGACGCGGAACACGCGCTCGATCCGATCTATGCGGCCTCGCTCGGCGTCGATACCGACGAGTTGCTCGTGTCGCAGCCCGATACCGGTGAACAGGCGCTCGAAATCTGCGACATGATCGTCCGCTCCGGCGCGGTGGACGTCGTCGTCATCGACTCGGTTGCGGCGTTGACGCCGAAAGCCGAAATCGAAGGTGAAATGGGCGATGCGCACGTCGGCCTGCAGGCGCGGCTGATGAGTCAGGCGCTGCGCAAGATGACTGCGAACATCAAACATTCGAAAACGCTGGTGATCTTCATCAACCAGATCCGGATGAAGATCGGCGTGATGTTCGGCTCGCCGGAAACGACGACCGGCGGCAACGCGCTGAAGTTCTACTCGTCCGTGCGTCTCGACATCCGCCGCATCGGCGCCGTCAAAGAAGGCGACGAAGTGGTCGGCAACGAAACGCGCGTCAAGGTCGTCAAGAACAAGGTCGCGCCGCCGTTCAAGCAGGCCGAATTCCAGATCATGTACGGCAAGGGCATCAACCTGCTCGGCGAGCTGGTCGACATCGGCGTGAAGCTGAACGTGATCGAAAAGTCCGGCGCGTGGTACAGCTACAAGACCGACCGAATCGGTCAGGGCAAGAAAGAACGCATGCGATTTCCTCGAAGCCAATCCCGAGATGGCAAAAGAGATCGAAACGACAATCCGCAACCAACTGCTGCCGAACGGTCGCGCTGCAGCTGACAGCGTCGCGTTGTCGAGTCTCGGCCGATGAAGCGCCGAAGCGCTCGAGATCTGACCGGGTCAGTCACCGTGCTGCAAGGCGCGCCGGAAGAGCAGTCGGAAGACGGTGAAGCGCGCGATCCGTTGGCGGATGCGCGCGATGCCGCAATCAGGCTGCTTGCTCGGCGTGAGCATTCGACCGACGAGTTGCGGCGCAAGCTGAAACGGCGCGGCTATGGTGCGCAGACGATCGACGAGGTCGTCACGACGTTGCGCAGTTCCGAATCGGTATCGGACGCGCGCTTCGCCGAGAGTTTCGCTCGAGTGCGATCCGAGCGGGGCCAGGGGCCGTTGCGCATTCGCGCGGAGTTGCGCGAACGCGGAGTCACCGACGTGCTGGTCGACGAGGTGCTGACGACCACGTCCGAGTACTGGTTGAGCGCAGGCGCAACCGAGCCATCGTGCAAGCGCTTCGGCGAGGCGCCGCCTGCGACGCGCGACGAGTGGAATCGTCAGGCGCGCTTTCTCGCACAGCGCGGCTTTCCTGCCGATCTGATCTATCGCGCGCTGGGCGAAGCGCGTAGCTGATCGGAGACGGCAGCGGTCACCGTCGAATCCCCCGGCAAATCAGTGCGTTGCACTGAATCGGGCTGCCTCGTGTATACTTGCGCCCCTTTTTTGGCTGCGCCTGATCAGACCGCCGCGATGAAGACGTCTGAAATTCGTTCGAAGTATCTGCGAGTTCTTTGCCGCAGCGCGGCCACCGGGTCGTGCCGTCGAGTTCGCTCGTGCCTGCGGGCGACAACACGCTGCTGTTCACGAACTCCGGCATGGTGCAGTTCAAAGACGCATTGATCGGCATCCAGGATCTCGGCTTCAAGCGCGCAACGTCGGCGCAGCGCTGCGTGCGTGCGGGCGGCAAACACAACGACCTCGAGAACGTCGGCTACACGTCTCGTCATCACACGTTCTTCGAAATGATGGGCAACTTCAGTTTTGCCGACTATTTCAAGGAAGACACGATCCGCTGGGCGTGGGAATTCATCACCCAGGTGCTGAAGATTCCGCGCGATCGTCTGTGGGTGACGGTGCATCCCGACGACGATCAATCGCGCGATTTGTGGATCAACACGATCGGAGTGGACCCGAATCGGGTAGTGCCGATTGCCGACAATTTCTGGGCGATGGGCGATACCGGCCCGTGCGGTCCGTGCACGGAGATTTTCTTCGACCACGGTCCCGATGTGCCGGGCGGTCCGCCGGGATCGCCGGACGAGGATGGTGACCGGTTCGTCGAGTTCTGGAATCTGGTGTTCCCGCAGTTCGATCGTTCTCCGGACGGAACGCTGACGCCGTTGCCGAAGCCCGGTGTCGATACCGGCATGGGTCTCGAGCGCGTCGCCGCGATCACGCAAGGCGTGCACAGAACTACGAAATCGATCTGTTCAAAAATCTGATCCGCGCGGTCGGTGAAATCGCGGGCATCGGCCGTAACGATCAGTTGCCCAATCCGTCGGTGCGCGTCATCGCCGATCACATCCGCTCGTGCGCGTTTCTGATTGCCGATGGCGTAATGCCGAGCAACGAAGATCGCGGCTACGTGCTGCGGCGGATCATCCGTCGCGCGTTGCGCCATGGACACAAGCTCGACATCCGCGGCGCGTTCTTTCATCGCCTCGTCGAGCCGCTCGCCAACGAAATGGGTGAGGCATATCCGATCCTCAACGAAAAGCGCGAACGCATTGCGAAGGTGTTGCTGGCCGAAGAAGAACGTTTTGCCGAAACGCTCGCACACGGCATGGAGCTGCTCGAAAAGAGCATTCGCGGCCTGAAGTCGCAAAGAGATTCCGGGCGATGTCGTGTTCCGGCTATACGACACGTTCGGTTTTCCCGTCGACCTGACGGCCGACGTCGCGCGCGAGCGTGGCCTCACGATCGACACCGACGGATTCGAGATCGAAATGGAGAAGCAGCGCGAACGCGCGCGGTCGGCAGTAAGTTCGACGCAGACATCGGACAGCGGATCCGCATCGATCGTGCGGTCGAATTCGTCGGCTACGACGACGCTCGAGGCCGAACGCCAAGAATCTCGCGCTCTGTTCAGCTCGCCGACGGTGACGTGAAGGCGGTCGATATTCTGCCGCGCGGACAACCGGCGTCGTGGTGCTCGATCGAACGCCGTTCTACGCCGAATCCGGCGGCCAGGTCGGCGACGTCGGCACGTCTGCACGACGGGACGATGCAAGTTCACAGTGGCCGACACCACGCTGAGCGGTCGCCAACATTTGCATCGAGGGGAGATGCAAACGCGGTCAACTGCGCGTCGGTTCGAGCGGTGACCAGCGTCGGTAGAAGGCGAGCGGCGGCGTTGACTGCGCTGAATCACTCGGCAACGCATCTGCTGCATGCCGCGCTGCGTCAGCGTGCTGGGCACGCACGTCCAGCAGAAGGGTTCGCTCGTTTCGAGCGAACATCTGCGCTTCGACTTCTCGCATTCGTTGCCGATGACAGAGGCGGAAATGCGCGAGGTCGAAGCGATCGTGAACCGCCAGATCCAGCTGAATTCGCCCGTGCAAACGGAGCTGCTGGGCTATCAGGAAGCGATCGACGAAAGGCGCAATGGCGTTGTTCGGCGAAAAGTACGGCGATCGAGTGCGCGTGCTGACGATGGGCGAAGGTTTTTCGGTGGAACTCTGCGGCGGCACGCACGTGCGTCGTACCGGCGACATCGGTCTGCTGCGTATCGTGTCCGAAAGCGGCATTGCGGCGGGTATGCGGCGCATCGAAGCGTTGACCGGTCCGGCGGCGCTTGCGTTCACCGATGCCGCCGAGAACGTGATCTGCGCGCCATTGCGGAACTGTTGAAGACGTCGCGTCGCGAAGTCGTGGACAAGGTGAAGGCGCTGCTTGTCGCAGCACCGCGATCTGCAGCGCGAGACGGATCAATTCAAACAGCGCGCCGCAGCGTCGCGTGGCGTCGACCTGGCGTCGAGACCGCGAGCGAACTGCATGGCGTTCCGTATTCTTGCGGCGCAGGTGCAAGGCGACGATCCGAAGGCGTTGCTCGGCACGCTGGACGCGCTGAAAAGCAAACTCGGAGCGCGGTGATCGTGCTCGGCCAGGTGTCCAACGGCAAAGTCGATCTCATCGCAGGCGTAACGAAGGACGTGACCGATCGGGTCAAAGCGGGCGAACTGATCGCAATGGTTGCGCCGCAGCGTCGGCGCCCGCGGTGGCGGCAGACCCGACATGGCGCGCGCCGGTGGGGGCGACAAACCGGAAGCACTCGAAGCGGCGCTCGCGTCGGTGGAAGCCTGGGTCGCCGAGCGGATCTGATCATGCTGACGGTGCGCCGCTTCCGGTCTGCCGGGAAATCGTTGATGAAAGTCGTCAAGTTCGGCGGCAGTCGATGGCGACCGCGGCGCAGATGCGCAAGGTCGCGGACATCGTGCTGGCAGATCCGCGCGCGCAAGGTCGTCGTGGTGTCGGCTCCGGGCAAACGGAGCGCGCGCGACACCAAAGTCACCGATCTGTTGATTGCGCTCGCGCGCGCGGGTTTGACGCGGCGTCGACGTGGCTGCAGCGCTGGAGGCCGTGGTCGAGCGCTATCGCGCGATCATCAACAGGCTGAAGCTGTCGCCCGGATCTCGTTGATGCGATCGACGGCCGATCTCGTAGCGCGCGTCGACGCGGATTCGAGCCAGGAAGAGGCCTATCTCGACAACCTCAAGGCCGCGGGCGAAGACCATAGCGCGCGCGTGTTCGCGGCCTACCTGACGAAACTCGGTCATGAGGCACACTACATCAGTCCCCGCGACGCGGGGCTGCTGTTGTCGGACGAGCCGGGCAACGCGCGGGTGATGCAGTCCTCGTATGGTCGCTTGCGCGCGCATCTTGGCCAAGCTAGACCGGCATCGCTCGTGTTCCCGGGCTTCTTCGGTTATTCCGAATCGGGCCGCGTGGTGACGTTCCCGCGCGGCGGGTCGGACATCACCGGCGCGATCCTCGCGGCCGCGGTGGACGCCGACGTCTATGAGAACTTCACCGACGTCGACGGCGTGTTCGTCGTCGACCCGCGGCTCGTGAAGCGGCCGGTCGAGGTGAAGGAGATCACGTATCGCGAGATGCGCGAACTGTCGTACGCCGGGTTCGTCGGTGTTTCACGACGAGGCGCTCGAGCCGGTCGTTCCACGCGGGCGTGCCGGTCAACGTGCGCAACACGAACAATCCGTCGGCGCCGGGCACGTTCATCGTGCCGCACGCGCGACTCGACGCAGCTGCCGATCGTCGGCATCGCCGCGACGGCGGGGTTCTGCAACCTGTACGTCAGCAAATACCTGATGAACCGCGAAATCGGCTTCGGCCGGCGGCTGCTCAATCTGCTCGAAGACGAAGGCGTGCCGTTCGAACACATGCCGACCGGCATCGACAACATGAGCGTCGTCATGCGCGAAGCCGCGCTTCACGCCGGCGACGGAGGAGCGCGTCCTGCGGCGCATCCGCCAGGAACTCGGCGTCGACGAGTTGTCGGTCGAACGTGATCTGGCGCTGGTCATGGTCGTGGGCGAGGGCATGCGCCACACGATCGGCGTTGCCGGCCGCGCGTGTGCCGCGATTGCTCATGCCAAGGTGAACCTCGAGATGATCACCAGGGCTCCAGCGAAGTCAGCATGATGTTCGGCATCAAGGCCGACGACATCATGGCGACCGTGCGCGCGCTGTATCGCGAGTTCTTCGCCGTCGGCGCCCAAGCGGTCGCGCAAACGCGCCTGATTTGTGGTCGCGCCGGTCGCCTTCCTGCGCTCGCCCTAGAAGAAATGTTGGATCGGCCCCCGGATTGTTCTTTTTCCCGCCACCGGGCACACTCAGCCGCCGGAGAGGAATCTCCTGGTTTGGCAACGAGATGGAAAGCGACGCTTAGATCGCTTCTATAACCGTCCGCAGAGACGTCCTAGGAAGGGAAACGAAAGGGGGACTGGGAAATGTTGATTCTGACCCGCCGGGTGGGTGAAACGCTGATGATCGGTGACCAGGTGAGCGTCACCGTGTTAGGGGTGAAGGGCAACCAGGTTCGCATCGGTGTCAACGCACCGCGCAACGTTTCGGTGCACCGCGAAGAAATCTACGACCGCATCCAACGCGAACACGGCGGCGAAGCCAGTCGTCCACGAACTGCCGCAGTCCAATACCGGGCGCTAGCCTGCTACTATTCGCATCCTTCGGAGAGGTGGCCGAGCAGGTCGAAGGCGCTCCCCTGCTAAGGGAGTATGGGCTTAAAAGGTCCATCGAGGGTTCGAATCCCTCCCTCTCCGCCAAGGCGAAACAACGAAAGGACCCCGGGTCCTTCTACGGGAATCTGCGCGTTGTTCTATTGCGCCGCCAACAATCGTCGCTCGCAAGCAGACAGTTGGGACGCGTCGCGTCGGAGGGCTTGTCAAACGGATGGATCGAAACCGTTCGCGCCGTTCATAGAGTCGAGTCGTTCATCGCCACCGACTTCTCGCCCGGCGAGACGAGCGAACGTGGCATTCGAGCGCTAGCGTTCGCGCACGCGCTCGCGACTCGCCGCGACATCCGCGATCCTGCACGCTCGCGCCCTGGCATGTCGCGTACCGAACGCGAAGTCGAGCAGGACTTCCCGCGGGTGCGTGCGTCCTCGAGCGCTGGGGGTTGTTCGCGCCAGGTAGCTCTCAGGCGGACGTCGCGAAAAGCTCGGCGTAAAGGTCACGAAGACGTCCATCTCGAGCCGCTTTCCGGCGATCGCGGTTGTCGACTATCTGGCGGACGAGCCGGCCGACCTGCTCGTTGTCGCGACGGAAGGGCGCGATGGAGCCGCGCGATGGATGCGCGGATCGGCCGCCGAAGCGATGGCGCGCCGGTCGAGGACGATGACACTGTTCGTGCCGAACGACGTGGACCGCAGCATCGTGTCCGTCGCCGGACGGTCACCTCACGCTGAACAACATCCGTGAATCCCGACGTCGTACCGCTGCCCGATCCGGCCACGGCGATCGAATTCGCAACGCGACGTTGCCGCAGTGCATCGTGCGACGAAAAAGTTTCACTGATCTACGCTGCTGTCACGTCGTCCGCGCAAGCAGACCCCCACGACATGCCGCGCTATGCGCGCCGTGCAAGACCGAGCGAGTGTGAGGTGATCGTTCGCTGCGGATGAATGTCGCGATGAGACGGCGCCGAACCGTGTGACGAGATCGTCGCGGCGGCCGAGGTCGTGAAGGCCGACCTCATCGTCATGCCGACGTCGGGCCGCTCCGGCGTGTTCGAGGCGCTGAGCGGGAGTACCACCGAGAGCGCGTGCTGCGCCGCGCACGGTGCGTGTTGCTCGCGGTGCCGGCTTAGGCGCGCACCATGGCGAGGCAGGCCGACCTCAGTCGATGTTGGTGAACAGCCCAGGTCATGTGCAGGACCACCCAATCGACGATTGCGCTGATCGATCGCAAGCACGCCGATCACGCCCATGATCACGCCGATCAGCCGCCATCCGTGAAACTGCTTGTTCGTTCGACGGCGGACGCGCCATGTCCATTTGTGCTCCTGTTTCCTTGACTGACCCGTACCCCTTCCAGATAATACGCGGCCTTGTGCGTCCGTAGCTCAGTTGGATAGAGCACCAGGCTACGAACTTGGGGGCCGGGAGTTCGAATCTCTCCGGACGCGCCACAAGATATAACGGGGCTTCGCGCCCCGTTTCCTTTTTCCGGGCCACGGATCTCGCAATGCCGATGAAGCTCTACTCGTACTTCCGCTCATCCGCCGCGTATCGCGTGAGGATTGCGCTGAACCTGAAGGCGCTCGATCACGACGTGGTCGCGGTCGAATCTCCTGGAGCAAAGCACAGCGTGGGCCGCAATACCTGAGCGTCAATCCGATGGGCCTGGTTCCCACGCTCGAAGATGGCGGCACGACGATCGCGCCAGTCGTTGGCGATCATCGAATATCTCGACGACGTCTATCCCAATCGGCCGATCCGCCTCGCTGACCCGGTGCAACGCGCGCTCGATCGCAGCCTTGCGTTGACGGTCGCGTGCGACATTCATCCGCTCAACAACCTCCGGGTGCTGGGTTATCTGACCGAACCGACTTGGCGCTCGACGCCGCTGCAAGAGATGCATGGTATCGCCATTGGGTCGTGGAGGGGCTCACTGCGCTCGAGCGACTCGCGATCGGTGCGCCGTTCGCTGTGGGCGCGTCACCCGGCTACGCGGACATATGTCTCGTGCCGCAACTGTTCAATGCCCGCAGATTCAACGTGGACCTGTCGGCATTTCCGAAGCTCGTTGCGATAGACGCAGCGTGCAATGCGCTCGATGCGTTTGCGCGTGCGCATCCGAGCCGCCAGCCCGACGCGCCTGCCGCATAGTCAGACTCTACTTGGTGAACACTTCGCGCACGCCGCCGGAGATCAGCACCGTGGTGTCGATCAGCACTGCGGTAAGTCCGATTCCGCCGGGGCTGGCGAGGTAGCGCGGCTCCCATTCCGGCAGGAATTTCGACTTGTAGCGGCGCAGACCTTCGAAGTTGTAGAAGTTGTCGCCGAAGCGAAACAGCAGATTGCCGAGCTTGTGCCACTGCGTCGCCAGCGGGTGCTGACCAAGACCGGAGAGGGGCGCCATGCCGAGGCTGAACCACTGATAGCCCTGTGCCTTCGCCAGCCAGCAGCATCTCGGTGAACAGAAAATCCATCACGCCCTTCGGTGCCTTGTCGGTGAAACGCATCAGATCGACCGTGAGCTCTTCCGAGTTGGCGCTCTTCCAGATCGTCGCGAATGCGACGATGGCGCCGCTGCACGCGCACCACTGCGCAATCGAAAGTTCGCGACATAACGCGGAACGAATGCGCCCGAGCGAAAAGCCTTTTTCGTGCGCTTTTTTGTCGGCGAGCCATGCGTCCGATACCACTTTCAGTTCGTCGATCACGGCCGGCACGTCGGCCGCCGGAATGATCTCGAAGCTCGCGCCGTCGCGTTTTGCGCGATTGCGCGCGTGGCGCATTTCCGCGCGTTCGCTGTTGTCGATGTTGAAGGTCGACGAGCGCACGCGCGCTTCTTCGCCGAGTTTCACGAGCGAAAGTCCGAGGTCGACGTACATCGGCAGCTCGGCGTCGGACACGTGATAGAAGACGCAGCGCGCGTCGTGCCGGTCGGTCGCTTCGCGAAACTGCCAGGCGAGTTCTTCGTAACGTTCGGGGTTGCCGATCGGCCCAGCGAGCGCGATCCAGCTGCGGCCCGATACCTGAAACATGATGAAGGCGTCGCCTTCGGGATGGAACAGAAAGCGTTTGTCGCCGAGCAGCGCGACGTTCGCGATGGTGCGCGTCGACGCCGCGACGATGGCTCGTCACGCGCTGCATGTCGTCGCTCGTCGGTGTTGGTGCATCGAGCGGTGCCGGGCGCAGCAAACGCGCCAGGCCGAACATGCGATCAGAATGACCGCTGCCCATGAGGCTTGCTCTCAGCCAGCGCGGCGCGTCGGCGTTGAGTTCGAACTGCCACCACAACGCATTCGAATATTCGACGTGCCGATATGCGAACAGTCCCAGGATGACGCTGCCGGCGATTGCCATGCCGAAGCTGAGCATCCAGCCGACGGTGAACGATTGATCGAGCAGCTTCGCGCCGCGGTAGAACTCGCCGCGCGCTGATCCACAACACCAGCGCAGCGATGCAACGACCATCGCCGCATACTCGATCGTCAGACCTTTGAACGAACGACAGCACAAACGCCGCGACCATCAGCACGATGGTCGCCTGGTATGCGCCACGCAAACGCCGGAACAGGCCGCGCGACAGGATCAGCAGCGCGACGCCGATGGCGCTGGTGACGTTGTGCGACAGCTCGAGCACTGCCAGCGGCACCAGGTCGTCGAGAAATTCGAGGCGCTTCGCCGCGATCGGCATCGAGCCGCCGAGAATCAGCGCCGCGCCGCTCAGGAATACGACCATGCCGGCTGCCTGCGGCGCGATCCCGCGCAGCCAGCCGCCGCCGATACGCGTTACGTGCCGGAGCCGATCGCCATGCGTGGCGAGCGCCTGCAGTTGCAATCATCACCAGCGCGAGCATCAGCGGCGCGACGTAGTAGATCAGGCGGAACGCGAGCACGGCACCGAGCAGCGATGGCAGTCGCCTTGCTGTGAAGCAAAAGCACGAGCACGGACTCGAACACGCCGAGTCCACCGGGCACGTTGCTCAATGCGCCGGCGCCGATGGCCAGCAGGAATGCGCCGAGCAATGCGAAGTAGTCGATGCCGAGCTGCGGCGGGATCAGCACGTAGAGCACCGCCGCGAGCAGCGAAAGGTCGACCGCGGCTAGCAGCAGCTGACTCAGCGGCGAGGCCGGTGCTCGGCGTCGTAAGCGTCCAGTTGCGAATGCGGATCGGCTCGCGCGAAATGCGCGTCCACAACAGGTAGATCAGCGGCACACGCGATCAACACCGCGCCAATGGCGCGCAGCAGCGGGGGAGCAAGCCGAGCACCGCGAGCGTCGATTCCGGCGCGATTCGTCAGCGAAATGCCGACCAGCAGCGACGCGCCCATGCCGAACGTGACCGATACGAAACCGATGACGGTGGCGATCTGAACGGTCGAGAGACCGGCCATCGAGTACGCGCGATAACGGATCGATCCGCCCGATAGCGACGGCACGCCGAGGTTGTGGCCGATCGCGAATGCCGAGAACGATATCGGCGCGACGCGAAGATAGGGCAGCTTCGTGCCGACGTAGCGCAGCGCCAGCACGTCGTAGAGCGTCAGCAGCGCGTAGTTCAGAATGGTCAACCCGATCGCGAGCATGATCGCGGCCTGCGGTGCAGCTTGCGCCAATGGTGCAGCACGTCTTCAAGCGCGATGTGATGGATGCTGTGGCGCAGCACCAGCATCGCGATGACGAACACCAATGACGGTCTGCAGCGGGCCGATGATAGGTTCGCAGCCAGTGCGACCAGTTCTGCAGCGTGCGGGCGTCAGTCACGAGTCGTTGCGGGTCGCGGAAAGGGCGGATGTGCATGAAGTGCGCAGGATACACAGGTCGCGCGTGCCCGTCGCGGCGGTTGCCGCTGAAAGCTCGACGCTGTCGCGAACCCGTTGGGAACCCGTCGGGAACCCGATTGCCAAAGCCAAACGCGATCAGTACCGTGTGCCGCGCTTGAATGCCCGTTGAATCAATCGTTTCCCCGCGAGGACCTCGACGATGAGGATTGCACCGTCGGTGCTTGGCGTGTTGTTGTCAGCGATGCTCGCGATGGGCGCGACCTCGTCGACCGCTTCCGAACAGCCCACGCCTTCCAAACAGCCTGCACCTGCTAAAGCCGCAGAGCCTGCCGCTGCAGCCGGTCAGCCGGCCGACACCGCGGCGAAGGAACCGCCGCTGGTGCCGCTGGACGACCCGTTCATCAAAACCTTCGAATTCGCGCCGATGGGTACCGGTGTACGTCTACCTGCCGAAGAAAATCGACGACGACACGGACATCGTGTTGTTCGCGTCGGGCGACGGCGGGTGGGAACCGCAGATGGTCGACATGGACGTGAAGATGCAGGCGCGCGGCAAAATCGTCGCCGGCTTCAGCACGCCGGAATATCTGAAGCGCCTCGACGCATCGAAGCTGAAGTGCGCGTATCCGCCTGGTGAGTTGGAGGGCTTGAGCCAGTTCATTCAGCGCAAGTGGAACGTTCACGTCTATCGCACGCCGATGTGGTCGGTTATTCGTCGGGGGCCTCGCTGGCCTATGTTGCGATGGCGCAAACGCCGATCAATGCGTTCGTTGGCGCGATGGCGATCGGCTTTTGTCCGGAGCTCGCGCTAACGAAACCGTTGTGTCGCCAGGGAGCGCTGACGCAAGGTCGCGGTATTCGAAAAAGACCACTGGCGGCTGCATCCGGTCGAAAAGCTGGTCGTCACCCGCTCGAGGATCTGCCGGGCCAGGCCGACGAGCTGTGCAAGGTCGACGATGTTGCTGCGTTCATGAAGCAGGTCGACAACACGAAGGTGACGTCGCTGCCGAAAATCGGCCACGGCTTTTCCTCGGTGAACGAGTGGTTTCCGGAGTTTGTCACCGCGTACAAAGCCCTCGATGCGAAGCGGCCGACCGAAGCAGCCGCCGAGCGGCGAAGCGCTTGCGGGCTTGCCGCTGATCGAGCGGCCGGTCGAGTCGAACGGCGACACGTTCGTCGTGATGTTGTCGGGCGATGGCGGCTGGTCGACGTTGACGGAACGGGTAACCGACGAACTGAACGACACAGGCTTTCCGGTCGTCGGCTGGAACATGCTGAAGTACTTCTGGACGCGCTAAAACTCCGGAGCATGCGGCCGGCGACCTCGCCGACGATCATTCGCTACTTCGCGAGGCATGGCACACGAGGACGTGGTCCTTGCCGGCTATTCGATGGGCGCCGACGTGTTGCCCGCCATCGTCAATCGGCTGCCGCTTGCCGAACAGCGGCGCATACGCTCGATCGTGTTGATGGCGCCGGGGCGCGCCACTGACTACGAGTTCCACTCAGCGGCTGGCTGCAGCACATTCCGAAAGATGCGCAGCCGATTGCGCCGGAAGTTGCGAGAACATGCCGGAGGACATCAGGATGACCTGCATCTACGGCAGCGACGAAGCGGAACGCTCGTCTGTGCACTCAGACTCGACGCCAACAAGCCGACGCTGACGTTGAAAGCGCTGCCGGGCGCGCATCACTTCGACGGCGACTACGAAGGTCTCGGCGAAGCTCGTTCGATAGCGGCGCAAGCAAGGTACGATGCGACCGTCGACGTTTTGCGTCGGACGTCGCAACGGACGATCCCAGTGGGAACGGACGGTTTCGAGTTCGTCGAATACGCCGCGCCCGATCCGGAACTGCTGCGATCGCTGTTCGCGCGCATGGGATTCCCCGCGGTAGCGCGTCATCGCTCGAAGAACGTCACGCTGCACAAGCAGGGCGACATCAACTTCATCATCAATGCCGAAGCCGACAGTTTTGCGCAGCAGTTCGCGAAGCAGCACGGACCGTGCGCGTGCGCGATGGCGTTTCGTGTCACGGACGCGCGCAAGGCGCTCGAAGCACGCGGTGGAGGAAGGCGCGAAGGTGTGCCCGAGCAATCCCGGGCCGATGGAGCTGAACATTCCGGCGATCGAGGGCATCGGCGGAAGCCGGCTGTATCTCGTAGACCGCTACAGCGATAACACGATCTACGACATCGATTTCGTGTTCGAGCCCGGTTGGCAGGAGCGGTTGCGCGACAGCGACACGGGCTGACGTACATCGATCATCTGACGCACAACGTGCACCGCGGCAACATGGCGAAGTGGGCGGATTTCTACGAGCGTTTGTTCGGCTTCCGCGAAATACGTTACTTCGACATCGAAGGCAGCAGACCGGTCTCGTGTCGAAAGCGATGGCGAGCCCGTGCGGCAAAATCCGCATTCCGCTGAACGAAAGCCAGGACGCGCGAGCCAGGTCGAGGAATTTCTGAAGCGACTACAAAGGCGAGGGCATTCAGCACATCGCGCTCGGCTCGAGCGACATCTATCGCACGGTAGACCTGCTGCAGGCCGCGGGCGTCGTGCTGCAGGACACGCCCGATACCTACTACGACGACGTCGATGCGCGTGTAGCCGGGCACCAGGAGCGTCGTCGATGAACTGCGCCGCGCGCCGCATCCTGATCGACGGCGCGCCGGCACGCGGGCTAGGGCGTGCTGTTGCAGATCTTCACGCGCAACGTCATCGGGCCGATCTTCTTCGAGATCATCCAGCGCAAAGGCAACGAAGGGTTTCGGCGAAGGCAACTTCCGCGCGCTGTTCGAATCGATCGAGCGCGACCAGATCGCGCGCGGCGTACTGAAAGCGGAATGATACGATCGCCCCTCGAACGATCTGATCGGGAGTAAATCATGACGGAGACGGGGTATCTGAGCGGATTCGGCAACGAACATCAGAGCGAGGCGTTCCGGGCACGCTGCCGCTGGGCCAGTTCAGCCCGCAGCGGTCGCGCGCGGCCTGTATGCCGAGCAGTTCAGCAGACCGCGTTCACCGCGCCGCGCGCCGCGAATCGCCGCACCTGGTTCTATCGCATCCGCCCGTCGGTTACGCGTGGTGCGTTCAAGCCGGCGCCGAAAGTGGCGCGAATGGTTCGCAGCGCGCCGATCACCGAAGTGGTGACGCCGCCGAATCAGCTGCGCTGGGATCCGCTGCCGATGCCGATCGAAGCGACCGATTTCGTCGACGGGCTCGTGACCTATGCCGCCAACGGCGACGTAAGGGCGCAGGCCGGCATGGCGTGCACTTGTACGCTGCGAACCGTTCGATGAGCGATCGCTTCTTCGTTGCGCGGACGGCGAGTTGTTGATCGTGCCGCAGAGCGGCGCGCCTGACGCTGCAGACGGAGTGCGGCGTGCTGGACGTTCGCCGGGCGAAATCGCGGTTGTGCCGCGGGGCATCGTGTTCAGCGTGACGTTGGACGAAGGTCGGCCGAGGTTACGTGTGCGAGAACTACGGCGCGCCGTTCGAGCTGCCCGAACGGGGACCGGTGGGCGCGAACGGTTTCGCGAACGACCGCGACTTCGAA
Organism: uncultured Gammaproteobacteria bacterium; assembly: GCA_963822125.1. Classification (GTDB taxonomy): domain Bacteria; phylum Pseudomonadota; class Gammaproteobacteria; order Pseudomonadales; family Azotimanducaceae; genus DATJGR01. Next base: position 144,498 of record CAWGGQ010000011.1, read on the forward strand.
TACCCGCGCGCTGCGTACGAAGATCGCGCCGGCTCGTTCGAACTGGTCACGAAATTCTGCGGGGAGATCTTCGCGTCGCGGCTCGAACATTCGCCGCTCGACGTGGTCGCCTGGATCGGCAACTCGGCGCCGTACCGGTACGACCTTGCACGTTTCAACGTCATCAATTCGGTCAGCTTCGACCATCCGGATCCGTCGATATTCACGGTGCTGACGTCGGCGTCGGCCACGCCGGGCGTCGCGAATGTCGACTTCGTGATCTTCCCGCCGCGTTGGGCCGTCGCCGAACACACGTTCCGACCGCCGTGGTATCACCGCAACATGATGAGCGAGTTCATGGGGCTGGTTCGTGGTGTGTACGACGCGAAGCCGGTCGGTTTTGTGCCGGGCGGCGCGAGTCTGCACAACTCGATGTCGCCGCATGGGCCGGAAGCGGCCGTGTTCGAGCGGGCGAGTATCGGCGCAACTGAAACCCGAACGGCACGACAACATGCTGGCGATCATGTTCGAGTCGCGCTACGTGATCGCGCCAACGAAATACGCGCTCGAAACGCCGGCGCTGCAGGCCGACTACATCGACTGCTGGCGTGGCATCGACTCGCACTTCGACCCGGGCTGAGCGCTAATCGCATCGCTCCTCGCATGGCCGGTCAGCATCACTCAGGGGCGTTGCACGCCTGCAATACGTCGCGCGCGAGCCGCACGAGCTTTGTTCGCAGTCGCTTCGGCTTGATGAGCGTGCCTTCGCGGCCGAGTTCCACCAGGGTATTCACCGCGATGTGTTCACGCTCCAGATCGAGCGTTACGCGAGTGCGTGACGCGCGGTCGTCGAACCGCCGCCAGAGCAGCCGCGTGCCAGCCGCCGAATCGTTCGAGCAGCAGGCGTTTGCCGTTCGGAGTGATCCATAGCTCGACCAGATAGCGGTTGCCCGGGTCCGCTTCGAACCGCTTGCACCAGGCTTCCCAGAATCGATGCAGGTCGAAGTCGGCATTGCGCGCAAACGTCTCGTTCGTTACTTCGGCGTGCTGGATGCGCGCGATGCGGAATACGCGCATGCCGCCCGACGTTTCTGCAACGAGATACCAAGTGTCTACTTTCGCGACCAACGCATACGGCTTTGCGCGATAGGTCTTAGCCACGCCATCGGCCCGTTCGTAGTCGAGACGGCAGATCTGATCGTTCCACACCGCCGTTCGAAGTCGATCGAGTATCGGAGGTGCAGCCGACGAACTGAACCATTGCGTGGTGTCGAACAGCAAACGATGGCGTGCGTGCTGGGCGCGCAGCTGATGCACGGCAGGCACCGCCGCGGTGATCTTCTGCAACGCTGACGCCAGCGGTTTTTCGAGACCGAGACCGCCCACCATCGACGGCGCGCTGACCAACGCCATTGCCTCTGCTTCGAGTGGCGACAACGCGTTCAGATGCGTGGCGTAACCCGCCATCAGGCGAATTCCACCGGCGCGCCCGCGATCGGAGTACACCGGTATGCCGAGGCCGGAGAGGGCGTCGACGTCGCGCAGTACGGTCCGTTTCGATACTTCCAGGCGTGTCGCTAGGATTGCAACCGTGGTCGGGCCGTCGTTCTGCAGGAGAAGCAACAGCGAAATGAGGCGATCCGCGCGCACGACTAGTTCACTTGAAGGTAATACATGACAACAGATGTCATCTTTGCAGGGGAGTATGGAACCGAACTCGAACAGGAGCCAGTTCATGTCGGTCGAACGATTTGGTCATGCCGCGATCCGCGTACGCGATCTCGACGCAGCGGAGTCCTTCTATGGGTCGCTGCTCGGTTTCTCGGTGGCGCATCGGTGGCCGGCCGACAACGAATTGATGTTTCGGGTCGGAAAGGACGATGAACTACTGATACAAGCTGTCGGTTCGGACGCGCCTATGGCTGACCCCAAGCTGCCCGGGTTGCACCACATCGCGTTCGTGGTGGCGGGCGGTGCGACGGGACTCGACCGCATGCGGGTGCGTTTGGAGCAGAACGGGATCGCGTACCGGCTGTTGGATCACGGCGACCATCGCTCGATGTACTTCCACGATCCGGACGGAAACCAGGTGGAGCTGTATCACGCGCCGCAGCAGAGTCGAATCGCCAGCGGCGCGCCGTTCGAGTGTGCGCGCCACTTCATTTTCGCGAATGCGCGGCGAGTGGATCGCGCGATGTTCGAGACCGTGTTCGAGGGTCGGCGATGGCGAAGCGCTCGTGAAGGCGCTTGGCGCATATCGAAACGTCGACGGAGGTTTCGGACACGCGCTGGAACCCGACCTGCGCACGCCGTCGAGCCAGCCGCTGCACTGCGAGACGGCCCTGGCGATGTTGAAGCAGGCAGGGATACGTCGACCCGACCTTGCCGATGCGTGCTGCAACTATCTCGCGCGGGTGGCGCGCTCGGACTGCGCGCTGCCTGCGTTTACGCCAGATGCGCTCGACTATCCGGCGGCGGCGCATTGGCAGTCTGGCTTTGGTGCGCAGCCCTCATTGGACCGTGCTTGCGGCATCGTCGCGTCGTTGGCGTGGCATGGCGCAACGCATCCGTGGTTTGAGTCGGCGCGTGCCGCGTGTGCGAAGCACATCCAATCAGCTGATATCGACGAGGCGCACTATCTGCGCTACGCGTTCGACGCGGCCGAAGTGCTTCTGGACGGGGATGCGCGCAAGCGCACGCTCGTGCGCCTTCGATCGATGCTTGAACACGCCGACTTCTTCGTCGCAGAAACGCCGGTGGAACGGTACGGCCTCACACCGCTGCAGTTCGTTCCGACGCCGGATAGCGCGGCGCGCGTCGTGTTCGATGACGCCTCGATCGAGCGCCACTTGGACGATCTGTTGGCGCGCCAGAGCGAAGACGGTGGTTGGCCGATTCGCTTCGATCCTCCAAGCGAGGCGGCACGCACGGAATGGCGCGGTAACTGGACTGTGGATGCACTGATAACGCTGCGCGCGTGGGGGCGGATATGAAGCGTGGAGCGATGCGATGAACTGGTCCGACTTTGCGAGTGCGGCTTCGGATTTTGCGACCGCCGGCAAACGTCTACTGACGCCGGATGGCAGTGTATCGATCGGTTTCCTCGCCACCATCGGTGACGCGTTGCACTTGGCTCCCGTGTGTCCCATTTTCTGTGATTGCGGCATCTACCTGAGCGTAGGAGCGCACACGCCGAAGCGATGGGATCTGGAGCGCGATGGGCGGTACGTGCTGCATGCGTTCCTTGCGACCAACGACGAAGAGTTTCGCGTTGCCGGACGTGCAACGCGTGTGCTGGAGGAGGCGGTGCGCGATCGCGTGCACGGGTCCATTCGCTTCGGCGCCTTCGAACGGCGCGATCCGATATTTTCACTCGACGTCGAAACGTCCATGTGGGGCTATTGGGAGAATGCAGGGCAGCCAGGTACGCACCCGGTCCGCCGGTTCTGGCGAGGCGATTAGTTCACCGGCCGCCGCTCGCCGGCATCAGGGCGCTGAACGTCGTGGGGTCGATGTTGGAGCCGCACACGATGATGCCGATGCGTTTGCCGCGTAATTCCGAAGCGAGTGGGCCGAGCACCGCGGCGGTGGCGGCTGCACCACCGGGCTCCACCGCCAGTTTCATTTCGCGGAACAGCACGCCCATCGCATCTCGTATCTGGCGATCGTTCACTTTGACGAGTTGATCGAGGTGCGCGCGACACAGCGCGAAGCTGTAGGGGAGCGACATCGGCGGAGCCAGGCTGTCGGCGATGGTGTCGATCGAGTCGAGGCGCTGCGGCGAACCGGCGGCGAAACTGCGGTGCATGCTGTCTGCGCCCACCGGCTCTACGCCGTAGATTTTGCAGTTCGGCTGAACGAGTTTAATGGCGGCAGACGCTCCGCCCGCGAGGCCGCCGCCGCCCACCCCGACAATCACCGCGTCGAGTTCCGGAACGGACTCCGCCAGTTCCAGTCCGAGCGTAGCGCTGCCCAGCGCGGTAAGCGGACCCTCAAACGGGTGCACGAAGGCGCGATGCTCGTCTGTGGCGATACGTTCCACCATTTCGAAACCGCTCGGACTATCGGGCGCAATCACCACCTCCGCGCCATATGCCTCCGCCGCGGCGACGCGTGCAGGGTTGGCAGATTTCAACATCACGACCTTTGCAGAAGTGCCCAGCGCGTGCGCACCGTATGCCACCGCAATCGCGTGATTTCCTGCGCTGACCGCGGTAACGCCTCGCTTCAACGCTTCGCGCGACAGCGCCAGCATGTTGGCGATGACGCCGCGAACCTTGAACGAGCCGGACCGCTGAAATAGCTCGAGCTTCAGGAACACCTCGGTGTCGCTACCGAGCCGCGCTTCGAGTTCGCGTTCGCGCCAGCGTTGCACCGGTGTTGCGTTTATGAACGGGGCGATCGCGGTCGCAGTTGCGCGAATGCGCTCCAGTGTCGGATATTCGATGTCGGGCGGATGGTCGTGCATGCTGGCGATCGTGCCGATGAAGTGGCGTGATGGTAACGCGAGAAAGGCGAACCTGGAGTGACGGCGATGAGCAAATCGGACGCAGTGGCATCCAACGTGTGGACGGCGCGCAACTGGTCGGCGGACGCGGGCGAAGGCAGCATTCACGACGACGCGACCGCGGCGAAGCTCGGTTTTCGCGGCGGCACGGTGGCCGGTAGCATTCACATGGACCAATACGCCGCATTGCTCGTTGAACTGTATGGGCAACGCTGGTTCGAACGCGGCGCACTATCGCTGTACTTCTTGAATGCAACGGTGGATGGAGAGGCGGTGACCGCGACCGCGCAAGCGCACCCCGGGAGCCTGTTCAACCCGGTACCCGTTTCGATGTGGGCCGACAATGGTGTGCAGGTGTCCGCGGGTACCGCATCCCTGTACGACCACAGTGCGTCGGCGTTGAAGACTCGCGACTTGCGGCCGGTGACTCCGGACACGTTGCGTATTCTCAAGCCGCTGCGTGTGGGCACATCGTTGGGTGAATATCGCGTGGCAACGGATACGGCGCTCTTTCGACAACGCCTCGCAGCGAATCTCGTTAGTGCGCCGTTACCCTGGTACTCGGGTGCTTCGCCGTGGGGTGGGCCCATCGCGCCGCCATCTCTTGTCGTGGAAGTGCTGTGGGGCGCGCCGATGCGCGGCCTGAATGAAATCGTGCGCGGAACAGGCGGAGTGGGGCTGTTTGGTGCTATCGAAGTGGCGCATCACAACGGCCCGTTCTTCCAGGATCAGACGTACATCGTCAACGCGCAGGTTGTTGCCGTAAGCGAGAGCCCGAAGACGGAGTCGTTGTGGTTCGACAGTACGGCGCACGATTCCGAAGGGCGCCTCGTGGCGACGCAGCGCATGATGCTGCGCTTCATGAAGGACTCGTCGCCCTTGTATCAGTAGTGCTGAATCCGATCAGAACGCGCGCCATCACGCGCGCGTTAGGAGGAATCCCATTCGCGGAACGTGCAGGTGTAAACGACCGAGCGCCGGATCGGTACGCTCGATGATCACCCGCTCCTGATTGGCGGCTACCAGCTTTCCCTTCAGCGGATCGCGGCCGTAATCGTCAGCCATGACGATCGCAGGTTCACCGGGTGCAATGCCGGATGGGTCGTTCGGATCGTGCGGTACAGTGATGGCAGGTTCGCTCGCTTTCGCTACCGCTATCGCGTCGGCCGGCGTGATGTTCGTTCGTTTGCCGTGGCCGATGGCTGCTACGCGTTTGCGCCAGGCGTTCACGCGATCGAGTCCGCGAGTCAGTTCGTCGACGGTTCCGGGTTGTGATCCGCCTAAGAACCAGAAATTCATATAGGCCGAGAAGTCGCCGATGCTTGGCGACTTACCGAACAGAAAATCTCCGCCGCTGGTGGCGAGTGCCTGCTCCAGCCAGGCTGCCTGCGCTCGCCACGGCCCTCTCATCAATCCGGAAACCGCTTTCATGGCCTGGATGTTGAACGGCTGGCCGGAGAGCTTGGTCCGGTCGTCTATGAACGCCTGATCGAGCTGGCCCTCCTGCATCTGGCCGAACAGCACGGGAATGGTCGTTTGGAAGAACAACCGGTCGGCCCACAGATTGATGGCGAAGCTCGGACCGAGCAGGGCCTTCGGTTCCGGCGCGCGACGTTCGATCTCCGCAAGGATGACCTGGCTGTCGCAGAACACGTCGGCGCCGATCTGCATCACGGGAATGCGACGGTAACCGCCGGTGAGTGGAATCAGATCCGGCTTCGGCATGATCACCGGCTGTATCACCGACTGCCATGCCAGATTCTTCAACCCGAATAGCAAGCGCACCTTTTCCGAGAACGGGGAGACGTCGTAGTGGTGCAGGATGATGTCGGGCATGGCTCTCTCGCGACGAAAGACCCGGAGGATCGTTCACACGGCGTACGGTTGGCAACCCTACCGTCAGTCTTTGAAGTCGTCCTGTTCTGTCCGATTGATCGGAGCGACGCGAATTTGTGCGATACGGGCGCCGTCCATCTTCTCTACCACGATTTCGAACTCGTCGAACTCGATCCGCTGCCCGACCTTCGGCAACATCTCCAGCTTCTGAAGGATCAGTCCGCTTGCGGTTCGTGCGCCGCGCGTTTCAATATCAATTCCCAGAGTCTGCTCGAGCGTGAAGATGGGCAGCGAGCCACGTGCCAGGAGCGATCCATCCTCCAGGCGAGTCCAGTCGGTTTTCGAACTTCGAAACTCGTCACGGATGCCGCCCATGAGTGCGCTCAAGAGATCGTCGAACGTGACGAACCCTGTTGGGCGCTGTGCCGAGAATCCGACGATTGCCAGATGGTGCCCTTCGAGCCGGAACCGCTGCAGCAGTGCAGAGGCCGGCATGTCGGGCGGCACCACGAGCGGAGGCTTGGCCGCTTTCTCGAGCGCGTCTTGCTGTAACTCGCGCTGCGGCAGCAGCAGGTCTTTCAAATGCACGATGCCGATGACGTTGCCTTCCGAATCGACGTACGGATAGCGCGAGAGTTTGTGCGTTTCGATCCGCGCGATGTTCTCCTCTATCGACTCCGCCCGCGAAAGGACGATTGCTTCGCTCATCGGGCGCATGATGTCGGCCACTTCTGCGTCGCCAAAACCTAACGCTTGTGCAAGGGCGCGCCAGTCTGCGCCGGGGAGCTTCGCATCGACGAGCGAAGTGCGGAGAATCAACTTGATCTCGTCGATGGTGTACTCGTCTTCGGTACCGGTTGTCAGATCGAGATTGAACTGTCGCAGTACCCAGAACGCGCTGTGGTTCAGGCCCCAGATCACCGGGAACATGCACCAGTAGAAAACGTACAACGGAAACGCGGTCCACAACGAGACACTCTCGGTCTTGCGCAATGCCAGCGACTTCGGCGCCAACTCACCGACGACGATGTGCAGGTATGACAACGTCATGAAGGCGATGAGGAAGGAAATCGTGGAGACGGTTTTCGGATTGTCGATTCCGAGCCCTACGAACACCGGTTCGAGCAGATCCGCGAACGCTGGTTCGCCGATCCAGCCAAGGCCGAGAGAGGCTAGGGTGATGCCGAGTTGGCATGCCGAAAGGTAGGCATCGAGATTGCGGTGGACGCGAGCAAGCACAGCGCCACGCCAGCCCGAAATACTCTCGAGCGCGTCGGCACGCGTCCGGCGCAGCTTCACGATGGAGAATTCCGCTGCTACGAAGAAACCGTTGAGCAGCACCAGGAAGAGCGAAGCGAGAATCAGGGCGAGATTGGTAGTCATGAAGGTAAGGATGAACGGACCGCCACTCTAACGGAGCAGTTCTGCCTTAGACCAGATGAAAAAGGCGGCTCTTAGACGGGACAATCGACCGATCAGCGCGAGCCGCCGAGGGCCCTTCGCCATCGGACACCGTCGGTTGTCACCTCGACGCGCTGGCTCGAGTCGACTTCGAAGCTGAAGCCGAACTCGTCGTTCTCGCCTTTGAAACGACCGAACGTCACCGAATCGTTGAGCTTCCATCCGTAGATTTTTCCACCGTCCATTGGCAAGCGTTGCACGCCCATACCGTATTCGCGCAGAAATGGCTGTTCGGTGAGCTCGCGCTCCGACGCGTCGTCATCGGGTTGCGGTGGACGTGCGTACGCGATGTCGCAGAACAACAACAGGAACATCACGATCGGATACTTCATATGTCCTCGGCCAACGAATACGACATGGCCTGCGCACAAGCTTCTCCCATGCACTCGATAGAGGTGCAGGGAGTCTGTGAGCAACTTATGCAGCATTTCCAACGTTTCACCTGAATCAGGCGCCTGGGGACACGCTACGCATCATCAATGGAGACAAAGCGGACGACCGATGTAGGTTTTCGCCGGAAGTGCGAATTGTAGGGGTCGGCCTACGCGGGTGCGTCGCGTCTCCTACCAAAGGCGCGGCATGGTTCTGGTGTCGTCGAACGAAACACCTGGGTCAAATGCGGTTGTCTAGGCCCAAAGGAATTCGAATGATGCGAGTCACAACTCAGTTCGAACATGGCTCAATCAGCGAAGCCGCCGTGCCCGTAGGAGAGCCGGTTTCACATTCGCAAGTGTTGCTTTCGCTGATCGTATCCCTGGTCGTTTCGTTTTTGGGCTAGCCCACGCCGGCTCTGCTCTCGTGGAGAGAGCTTCAATGTGGACGCCGGTTGAGTTCCACAACCATATGTTCCGCCATCTCCCGATAGACGTCGAAGGGGAGGCCCGAGTTGACCCAATCGGAGTGTGTCTTGTGATTGGTGGATACACGAATGCGTGTCATCAGTTCGTTGTACTCGACACGCCACTTGCCATCGGCGCTTTGTTGTCGTCCGACGGGAAGGTTGCTGATCTCGTACCAGTCTGAAATGGCCATGGTCGTGCTTCGAATGCAGGAGTGCGAAGCATGCGCCGAGCGCGCGGGCAGAGCTGTGCGGCGGTTCGCGACGTGAATGCGAGAAGTAGACGCCTGTGGCTGTGGCGAGGCTGTCGGAAAGGTCTTACGGGACTTTGACGCTGGCTCCTTCCGAAGACCATCGGCGGCGAGGTTAGAGTGTCGACATGAGCGCATTGCGCGTAACGAGTCGAACTCGCAATGTCGAATCCCGAGATAAATCAAAACGCACCGCCCGTATTCTTGATCGGCATCATGATGCGATCGGGCACCAATTATCTCGTGGACGTTTTGCAAATCATCGATCCCGAGCTTTGCATGCCGCGCGTGCTCGATGAGGATTTCTTGCTCGTACATAGCGATCTGCTTGTCGACTATACAAAACGAATGCATCAAAAGTGGACGAAGCTGCCGTGGATTGAGGACGCAGCAGGGCTGCAAGACACGTTGCTTCGCGAGATCGGCGATGGTCTGTTGCGGGTGTTGCGCGAAGATGTCGAGCCGGATAAGCGTTTGCTGGCAAAGACGCCCAGCGCGATCAATGTCGATAAGTTCTTCAGTCTCTTTCCTCATGCGCGACCGTTGATCCTCACAAGAGACGGACGCGACGCGGTAGCGTCTGCGGTTGCATCGTTCGACTACGCCCCCTTTGACTGGTGGGTGAGGGAATGGGCGCGAGGAGCAAACTCCATCCTTGAGCTCACGTCCGGGCCAGCTAAAGGCACGCGCGGTTCGACGTGGGAAATCGTCAGATTCGAAGATCTAGTGACGCGGCCCCCACTAGACGTACTGCGTTCGGTTGCGAAGGTATTAGATATTCCGTGCAGCCGAGTGGAATGGCGGCGGATACCTGAGATTCCGGTGCGGGGTTCTTCGCAAGCACTCGACGCGAACGGACAGCTCGATTGGAGCTCGAATAGAACCGTCAAAGACTTCAGTCCGATCGGACGGTGGTCTGATTGGACTTGGCGGCAACGACGGCAGTTCAATCGGATCGCAGGTAGTCAGCTGGCCGCACTGGGATACTAGTCAGTCTTTTCCGCTTGGCCGCGTGAGCCTGCTTTTGCATTTAGCCTGCCTGCGCAATCTGTTTGTTTGGCGCCCCGGACAGGACTTGAACCTGTGACCTGCCCCTTAGGAGGGGGCCGCGCTATCCTCTGTGCCACCGGGGCAAGGCTTCAAATTCAATAACTTACGAACCAACTTCAGCTAGTTGGAAAATTCCGAGCGCAATTTCATGAGAATTCTGATGGGAGAATGTTCTGATCGCGCGCCGCGCCGACCAGTCTATCAGCGAACCTGGCCGGTCGCGTGAGAGATGAGCATCCATCGCGGTCAGCCAGCAGTGTGTGCCCATATGGCGTAGTCAGGTGCCATACAGGGTGCGAGGACACATTATGCAGATTAGCGGGTCGAGCGGTGCGATCCCAAGACCGACACTCGATTGCGCACAGAGACTCACTTCGTCGTGTTTCGGGACGACGAAGTGTTTTCGGTTGATTGACGAGGACCGTAGCGCTCTGCAGCCGACCAGTGGGGCATCGACGACGCTGCAAAAGTAGATTCGCACGAGGTCCCTGGCTCGCTTCCTTCTTCCTCCAAAAACCGGAGAGGGTGGCACGCGGAAAATCCATCCGCAGGTCAGCTCGGATTTTCAGTGCACTGATTTCGTGATCCAGCGAACCCAACATGATCGAGCGACGCTTAAGCGATCTACCCGCGATTGGGTTGTCCACAATCGAGCATGAGTTCGACCCTTCTGTTTCGAGCTCTTGACGTTCCCCCCGACAGGTAACCAACTCGATCGAGAGTGTTTTGAGGTTATGAGGTTGGCCCCTTAACGATACCGTTTGAAACTAGAAATCGGCTGTTCCTGAGGCGGTTAGCGGACGTCGTTTAGCGTACTCACTTGGGTCAGATGTGTGGGCGTGGCGCGAGTTCGTGATACTGATCTACCGTCACCACCGACGATCGGATGACGGTCCTACAGAGCACGCGGAGTTCGTCGCGCCGGAACGAACAGATTGCCACCTCGGAGGGACGCGCACTGGTGGACCCCGAAGTTGTGCTCGTCGGGTAGCGGTCCTCTATCGACCAGGAGAACCATATGCCTGTCGGCGCGGCTGCGACCTGAGTTACGCCAGCCAACTGGAACGCGGCGACGATCGTGCTTCGAGACGGGCAAATTCAATTCGCCGGCGGCGGAAGTGGGAAGTCGAAATTCTGAATCCTACGGGATCCAACCCGAACGGTATGCACTGGCGAACCTTTGTGAAGTTGGTGAGTGACCATGGTGCGTTGCTGGCGCGGACGCTCGCAGGCACCGCGGAAAAGTTCGGCGTCTCGGTTGCAAAGTAGAATGTTCACTTCTCCGCTCGTGCCGATGGTGTCGTTGTGCGATGCACGATTGCAGGGCGTCACGTAGTGACGAAGAGGCTTCAGCGAGCGGCCAAATAGTTCTGTTGTAATGGTCTGGATCGATATGTCCTCACATCGCTGAGCCGAGAGACCGTTATGAATCGAGGCGCCAGAGTTTTGTTTTGGTTTGATGCATTAAGAAGATTTCCGGTTGAATCTCTCGCTGGCCGCTTTGGCGTCTCGGCTGGCGGCGGTTAGCTGGCTCTGATCGGCATCGGCGAAACTAGCCGTCCGATTCAATGCCGTGGCGGTTGCGTTCACCGCCTGTTTGACCATCTGCGTCGCAATGGGGGGCATCTCGGCGGCGGCTCGCGCCAACTCCATGGCTTTGTCTGCCGCCTGCCCGTCCGGAGCGACCTCTTCAACCAGCCCCCAGTCCAGTGCCGTTTGCGCATTCATCCTCTCGCAGAGAATGCAGATTCGCTTAGCCCTTGCTGGCCCAACGAGATTGATCAGCCGCGGCAGCGCACCCCACTGCAGGTTGAGACCGATCTTGACTTCAGGCACGTAGAGATAGCAGCTTTCGCCCATCACGCGCCAGTCGCAGGCCAATGGCAGCGCTACTCCAGCGCCAACCGCCAGTCGTTCCATTGCGGCGATGGTGATCTGCGGCATCGACTCCCAGGCTTCACACAAGCGTACCCCGCGAAAAAAGCTCTGCCGTTTCTCCAGATCAGAGGTGTTGGGATCGTTGCGCCCGGCGAGGTCTTGCAGATCGGCGCCTGCCGAGAAGTAGTCCTTGCTGCCGGTGAGCACCACCGCCCGGGTTTCCAGATCGTCGTGGAACGACCGCGCCACGTCTGTGAGTTCGAGAATCAACTGACTATCGAATGCATTCAGGTTTTTGTGGCGATCGAATGTGACCAGGGCCACGGGGCCCATTCGCTTGATGGTGACGTAACTTTGTGGCATCGGCGTTCCTTTGTTGATAGACGTTCAGCAAACCTTGTTGTGCCTCGCCGCAGGTATCCGGTCCGGCGATTCGTCCGGCAGACTATGAGATCACAACTCGTCGAGTCCCTTGAATCAGCTCACGTGTCACTTCGGCTTATTCCCTGACACCCGCACCAGAATCCCCGGCACGAACTCATCGACTGCGATATTGCGAAATCCCGCCGCTTCGAAGTAGCCGACGCAGTCCGCACGCGTATGCGTGATACCGGTGCTGTTGGCCAGCGTTTCGTAGAGCCCCCATAACGCAGCATCGGTTGGCCCGGTACGATTGTCGTCGAGCATTTCGCCGATCAGGTGCATCTCGCCGCCGGATTCCAACACGTCGAACGACTGCTGAATCACGTCTGCGATGATCGCGCGGCTGTACTGCGGCAGATTGCTCGCCATGATCGCGACATCGCAGCCGGTTGGGAATGGATCGCGGGTGAAGTCGCCGCCCTGGGTCGTCACGCGATCGGCAACACCATTGCGCGCGATGAATTCCTGAGTGACGACGACGACGGGCGGCAGATCGAACACCACAGCACGCAATTGTGGAAACGTCTGTGCCGCAACGATCGAATAGGCGCCGGAGCCACCCCCCAGGTCCATCAGTTTTTTCCGTCCAGACAAATCGACCCGCTTGACGAAACGCCGACCGGCGCCGAATCCAACGCTCGCGGTGGCAGTGTGATATCGCCGCGCGTATTCCACCGTCATGTTCTCGTAGGTGCCGATCACCTTTGGCGGTTCGGCATTGCGCAAATGCTCAGTCAACTTGCCCCATTGCTCCCACGCCGGCCGTGTGAACAGCAGCCAGGCTGCTGCATAGCTAGACGATGATTCAACGAGAAACCGTTCCGCGTCCGGCGCATTGACATAATGGTCCTCACGCCACTCGAGCAGACCGTTGGCAGCACACATCGTCATCAGGCGTTCTGCGTTGATCGCGCTGACCGACGCGCGCTTCGCGAACGCTTCGACGGTGTTGTCGCCGTTAGCGACGGCGGAAAACAGTTTCAGGTCGATCGCAGCGAACAGACTGGCAGAGCCGATGAAGGCGCGCGCCATGTTCTGCAGGCGCACGGTATCGAGTTTTGGTTCGGCCATAACTGCGTCCCTCTCGTGTGCTGATTACTTGTCGCGCAGCAGCGCGGCACGCTGGTCGCGGTGAAAGCCATCGAACTGACGAATGTTGCGAGCCGCTTCGGGTTTGAACAGAAATCCGCCGCTGCCGTGGTGCATGCCGCCGTCTACGCGTAGTTCGATACCGGTGATGTATGCCGCCATCTCCGACATCAGAAACACCACCGCCGCGGACACCTCGGCGGCGGTACCGTGGCGTTGCAGCGGTGCCCGTCGTGCCACCGAACGCAAGCTATCCCACGCGTCTTCGGGATAGCGATCGAGTCCGGTGGTTGCGATGAAGCCGGGGATCACGCAGTTGACCCGAACGCCCGCGGCAGCCCATTCGACCGCGGCGGTGTAGGTCAGGTTCGAAAGGCCCGCGCGCGCAGCGCCGTTGTGGCCCATACCAGGCATACCGCGATCGTGATCAGCGCCAATGTTGACGATATTGCCGCCGTACTGTTCGAAACACTGGTTGTATAGCTCGCGGCTCATCAGGAAGTAGCTGGTGAGGTTGTTGGCCAGTACCGCGTTCCAACCATTTAAACTGAGGCGCGCGAGCTGCGCGGGGAATTGGCCGCCTGCGGCGTTGACGAGTCCGTCGATACGGCCATGCGCATCGAGGATCCGGGTTACCAGGTCATGCACGAATTGCTCGTCGCGCAGCTCGCCGCTGTAGCAACCCAGCACCGTGCCACCGTCTTCGCTGATCTCATGGCGCGCGCGTTCGAGCTTCTCCATGGAGCGACCGGCCAGCACGAGTTTGGCGCCGAGCGCGGCGAGTTCGTGCGCGATGCAGCGGCCAAGGCCGCCACCGCCGCCGGGAATGAAGATCGTCTGACCCTCGAAAAGGCCATCTCGGAATCCGGATTGATACGGCATGGGGCGGGTTCGCTTTGTCTTTCGGTAATGCGTGCCACTGTACCGCGATCGGCTGAATGGCTTATAGGTCGGAGGATAGGGAGCAGAAAGCACCGGTTCATGAATTTGGCTGAGTATCGCGGCACTGCGCAGCGAAGCGAAAGCCGGTGTTGAGTTGCCGAACGACGTGGCATTGCTCCACATCAGAGCCGGGATCGGTCACGGTAAGCGGACACGCGACGGTCATCACGACCGTGCCGGTCCGCGCACGCCGCCTACATCCGTGAAGCGGCCGGACTGAAATGGAATGCCGTGGGCCATTCGTGCGGCAGGTCGACGAGCACGCCCCCTTGCTGGGCCGTTAACACCAGTTTCAGCGCCGCGCGCAGAATCCCGAGTTGCGTATCGGCGTCGCCAGGCGCGCCGAACGCATTGCCCATCGGGTGATTGACGAAGACGCCGCGCGGCGGCTTCACCTGCGCCGTCAGATCGCGGCCCGTCGAGACGCACACGGTCGCGACTCCGTGCGCTTCGACGACGCGACATACCAGACCCACGGTCTGATGGTCGAGCGGTCAGGCGGGTGCCGCGATCAGTATGTCGACGCGATCCTTGCGCAGTTCCGCGGCGAACGCCGGCGCCGATTCCGCGATGAGTTTGCTGCGGTTGTACGTGCGGCCCATGAAACCGCTCCAGAAGCGCCGCGCAATCGCGCCGATCTCACCGGCGCGCGCGAGTTCGCGCAGCCGGTCAATCGGGAACTGGCAATTGATGTCGCGGTCGGCGTCGCGATGATCGTAGTACGCGTCGTGAATCTGAAAATCGGTCGATACGACATTGCGATCGATGGCGTCCACACGATGATCGTTGCGCGCCATTGGATCGAACGCCGGCATGCTGCACTGGGAGATCCCACCCGACGTCAGCAGCGTCACCGTGCACGTGGCCAGTGGTTTATCGAGCCGATGCAGCGGTGCGTCGTCGTTGACCGACCATTGGTACGGCGGATGTCCTTGCGCCCCATAGTGTGCATTCAGTGCGTCGACGTAGCGGATGGGTTCCATGTCGGTGTCCTCCAAGAGCAAATCGAGTCTACGCGTGGACGACGTTCTGCGCGATTTTTTTACGATGCATGGGGATAGGTGCTATCTGCGAGAACTGTGTCTGTCTCGCCGCCTCGTGATCGTTGCACAACCTACCGTCGAATGCGGGTGAGGTCTGTCATAGCGCGCAGTCAAACGCCAAGATGACGTCTCGTTCCGATGTTTACGAAACGCACACCGTCTTTGATTCGGAGGCCGCATGTCCCACCAAACTGACCCGCAATCGACCGCTTCACGCAGTACTGGCACAATCCGTCGCGTGCTCATTGTCGGGGGTGTAGCGGGCGGCGCTTCCTGCGCGGCGCGACTGAGGCGACTCGACGAGTCCGTCGAGATCGTCTTGATCGACCGCGGTCCGTACGTCTCGTTCGCGAACTGCGGGCTGCCGTACTACGTCGGCAACGTCATCTCTGATGAGAGCAGCCTACTGGTGGCGTCGCCAGAGATGTTCCATGAGCGGTTCAATATCGAAGTGTGCACCGAGACTGAAGTCACTGGCATCGACCGGAACTCGCATACGGTCAGCGTGCGCGACGCGCGCACAGGCAACACCCGGCTGGAGCGATACGATGTGCTCGTCCTATCGCCCGGCGCCGCGCCGATTCGACCGCTTCTCCCGGGCATAGACTTGCCCGGCGTATTCGCCGTTCGCACGATCCCCGACTCGCGCCGTATCCGCGCATGGATTACGGACCATAGCGCCAAGACTGCCGTCGTGGTCGGCGGCGGGTTCATCGGCTTGGAGATGGTTGAGAATTTGATCCATCGCGAGCTGACTGTCACGGTGTTGGAGAAGCTGCCCCAGGTCATGCCGCCTCTCGATCCTGAGATGGCGGCACCACTGATGGAGCACCTTGCGCCAACGGCGTAGAGCTCCATTTGGGCGACGGACTCGCGCGCATCGAAAAGCGCAACGATGCCGGCTTGATTGTCGTCGCAGAGAGTGGTGCACGCTTGCCTGCGGATCTCGTCATCCTGGCAATCGGCGTGCGGCCCGAGACAGCGCTTGCGAAGGACGCCGGTCTAGAGATCGGCCCTCGCGGCGGCATAGTCGTCGACACGCAGATGCGCACTACCGATCCCCGGATCTGGGCTGTGGGTGACGTCGTTGAAGTGCAAGACGTGCTTACGGGTCAAGAAACGGTGTTGCCTCTCGCGGGACCGGCCAATCGGCAAGGACGCGTTGCCGCCGAATCGATCGCGGGGCGCGCGACGCAGTTCCGCGGCGTGCAGGCAACTGCGGTGGTGGGTGTGTTGGGTCTGACCGTCGCATCGACTGGTGCGAGCGAGAAGGGACTGCGACGCGCCGGAGTCACGAGCTTCGAGAAGGTCTACCTCCACCCCGGTCATCACGCGGGCTACTACCCGGGTGCACGGCAGATTCATCTGAAACTCGTATTCTCCGTGCCCGACGGCCGTATCCTCGGCGCACAAGCGGTGGGGTTTGAAGGTGTGGAGAAGCGCATCGACGTCATCGCCACGGCAATTCAATTCCACGGAACGGTCCACGATCTTGCTGAGGTCGAGCTCTGTTATGCGCCGCAATTTGGCGCCGCAAAGGACCCGGTCAACCTCGCCGGCATGCTTGCCGAGAACGTTCTGAATGGCGACATGCCCGTGGCGGATTGGTTGGTGCTCGACCGCACGGACGCTTTGATATTGGACGTGCGTGAAGGCGACGAGTTTAGCCGCGGGCACATACCAAAGGCGATCAATCTACCGCTCTCACAGCTGCGCTCCCGTTACGTCGAGCTGCCAAAGGACCGCGACATCTGGGTGTACTGCGCCGTGGGACAGCGCGGCTATTTCGCAACACGATTTCTGACGCAGCACGGATATCGATCGCGGAATCTGTCGGGAGGCTATGCGACTTACAAGGCGCTGAGGGTCGCGGGCCTTGCGCCGTGATCCCCGAGGAACGTTGCAACTTGCGCGGATCGCTCCTTGTTGGTCATCCACCCCTCAGCCGTGTCGGCTCGTCAGACGACGCGCGCACAGATGCCAAGCAAAGCGGCCGAATCCCGAGACAAAATCACCGTCACACGAATCACCAATCTGAAGAGTGCATAGTGATGCAGCTTCAGCGGCGTTTACCAGACTTCACCTTCGTTGGCGCGTTAGATCTTCTCCGGGCTCGGTGCGCAATACACGCCGTGGAGCGTTTCGATGATCTGATGTACGGGACCGTCAGCGAGTGCATAGAAGATTACTTGCGCATCCCTGCGTGTTGTTACCAGCTCCTCGGCACGCAACACGGCTAGATGCTGCGAAAGTGCAGACTGACTGAGATCGATGCGTTCATTGATCTCGCTAACGCTCAATTCACCACCGACCAGTAGGCAAAGAATGCCTAGTCGATGTTCGTTTGCCAGAACCTTCAGCAGGTGTGCTGCATCCGCGGCATGGGCCTGGAACTGACGGGCGGCGAAGGCTATTGATTGGACCACGGTCGTTTGACTTCAGCAGTTGATGAATTGCGAGCTGCGATTAGATCGCCGGCAGCGATCGATGTTACTCATTTCTAGCTTGGTACGGATCAAGAAACTGATACCAATCAGAGCCATCTAGCAACATAAAATGTATATTAGCACAATCTAACATAACGAATGGTCGCTCCGAGTGCTGGGACCTCTTCCTCTCCGCCGGCGGGTCACGACGCCGCAAACTCTCCTGCCCGGTGTATGCGCTGCCGATCGCATCGCTCCTTGTTCTTGTCGCGGCGTGCGGCCGTGAAGCGCCGTCAGCCGTGCCGGTGTCGGCCGTTCCGCAGCTGGCGACCGTGGAGGTCGTGCTGGGGCCGGCGCCGCGCGAACGCGTGTGGGACGGGGTCGTGGAGGCCGTCAACCAGGCAACGGTATCCGCTCAAACCGCGGGCCGCGTGATCGAACTGCCCTTTGACGTCGACGACAAGGTGCCCGCCGGTGCGGTGATCGTGCGGTTCACCGATGTCGAACAGCAGGCGGCACTGCGGCAGGCGCAGGCACAGTTGCGCGCGGCTACTGCAGCGGCGGACGAGGCGGAAGCTGACTACACGCGCACGCAGAACATCTACGAGCGCAAGCTCGTGGCACGGGCGCAGTACGATCAAGCGGTGGCTCGTCGTGATTCGGCGCGCGCCGCGTTGGAAGCGGCGAACGCCGCGGTGGGCGCGGCAGCTCAACAGTTGGACTACACCGTTGTGCGCGCTCCGTATGCCGGCGTGGTCACGCGCCGTTACGTCGAGGTCGGTGAGTCGGTGCGGCCCGGTCAGCTGCTGATCTCCGGTATCGGTATCGGTGCGAAGCGTGTGAACGTCGTCGTACCGCAGAGCGACGTCGACGCAATACGGCTGCACCACAGTGCGGCGGTCCTGCTCGATGCGGACGGAACCCGGCGCATTACCGCCACGGAAGTCACGGTATTTCCATACGCCGATCCGCAGACGCATTCGTTCCAGGTGCGGCTTGCGCTGCCCGAAGAGGGCGCGACGCTGAACCCGGGCACCACGGTCAAGGTCGCGTTCCTCGTCGGCACGGAACCTCGTTTGCTGGTACCGGCGAGCGCAGTCGTTCAGCGCAGCGAGGTAACCGCAGTGTATGTGTTGCAGACGGACGGCGTGGTGTTGCGGCAGGTGAGGCTGGGTCATCGGCATGGCGATCAGTTGGAGGTGCATGCCGGCCTGCGCGAAGGTGAACGCGTAGTCGCGGACGCGGCGGCGGCTATCGCATGGCTGGCGCGTGGCTCTGCGCCTGCGTCGGGTCGTTGAGCAGAGACCATGGTCGACTCGACAGTGCAGTCCCCTGCTTCCGAGCGTGCACCTTGGTCCGACGATTTGGGAATTTCCGGGCGCGCTGGCGCGTGCATTCCAGAACAACCCGCTCACGCCGATCCTGGCGCTGGCCGGTCTGCTACTGGGTCTCGTCGCTGCATTGATCACGCCGCGGGAAGAGGAACCGCAGATCGACGTGACGTTCGCCAACGTATTCGTACCGTTTGCGGGTGCAGCGGTTGCGGACGTGGAGAGCCTCGTCGCGTTGCCGCTGCAGCAGAAACTTGCCGCGGTGGAAGGCGTAAAGCATGTCTACGCCGTCAGCCGTCCCGGCATGGCCGTCGTGACGGTGGAGTTCGAAGTCGGTCTGCCGCGTCGCGATGCGATCGTGCGCCTATACAACCAAGTGTATTCGAACCAGGACTTCCTGCCGCCCGGGCTCGGAGTCGGTCCCGTGCTGGTGCGTCCGATGGGAATCGACGACGTGCCCGTGATGAGCGTGACGCTGTGGCACGACGACGTGGAACGGGGCGCCACCGAACTGGCCGAAGTCGCCCACAGTCTGGAAGCCGAGCTGAAGCGCATCCCCGGCACCCGCGACGTGTACACGATCGGTGCGCCGCAGCGGGCCGTGCTGGTGTCGCTCGACGCGCCGCGCCTCGCTGCCCATGGGCTGACCATCGAAGAGCTGACAGCCGCGCTGCGGGCTACTAACGGTGTCACTGAGGCGGGAGAGCGCGTGGTCAACGGTGAGGTCGTGCCGCTCACAGTGGGCACGTTCCTCGGCGATGCCGAACAGGTCGCGGCGCTCGTCATAGGACTGCACAACGGTGAGCCCGTCTATTTGTCGGATGTCGCGCAGATCCGCAGCGGCGGCGACCTGCCCACGCAATACGTGTGGCACACGGCCGCTCACGGGCAACCCGGATCCGCGGCGGGCATCGTACCCGCGGTCACCATCGCGGTGTCCAAGAAACCGGGCAGCAATGCGGCGGACATCACACAAGCGATCGCGCAGCGGCTGGTGTCTCTGCGCAACGTGATTATTCCGCAAGGGGTGCATGTCGACGTCACCCGGGACTATGGGGCCACCGCCACGGAAAAGGCGAACAAGCTCATCCAAAAGCTGATCTTCGCGACACTGTCCGTCGTGCTGTTGGTGTTGTTCGCGCTCGGGCGTCGCGAGGCTGTGGTCGTCGGCACCGCCGTGGTGCTGACGTTGGCGCTTACGCTCGCGGCCTCATTCTTCATGGGCTTCACGATCAATCGCGTTTCGTTGTTCGCGCTGATTTTCTCCATTGGCATTCTGGTGGACGACGCCATCGTGATTGTGGAGAACATTCACCGGCATCGCCGGCTGAGCAATGCGCCGTTGCGGGAAGCGATTCCCCGCGCCGTCGACGAAGTCGGCGGGCCGACGATTCTCGCAACGCTCACGGTCATCGCGGCGCTACTACCGATGGCGTTCGTCAGTGGTCTGATGGGCCCGTACATGCGGCCGATTCCGATCAACGCGTCGGTCGGCATGCTGCTTTCGCTGATGGTGGCATTGGTCGTCACGCCCTGGCTTGCATTGCGATTACTCGGCTCGGTGCCCCACACTCCTGAGGTGGACGATGCGACCGGCTCCGAGCGGAGTTCGTCGTCGCCGACCTACAAATTCTTCGATCGCCTGATGCGGCCGTTCCTAGCTGGTGCGCGTGCGCGCAAGCGCCGCGGTCTACTGTTCGCCGGCATTGCTCTGGCCGTGGTGCTGTCGGCCGGACTAGTGGCCGTGCAGGCGGTGATCATGAAAATGCTGCCGTTCGACAACAAGAACGAATTTCAGGTCGTGGTCGACACTCCGGAGGGCACGGCGTTGGAAGACACCAATGCGCTGCTCGAGGCACTAGCTAACGAGCTGGTGAAGGTGCCGGAGGTCGTCGGTGTCCAAGGTTACGCAGGCACGGCTGCGCCGGTGAACTTCAACGGACTCGTGCGCCAATACTACCTACGCAATGCCTCGAACCAGGGCGACCTGCAGGTGAACCTGGTCGGAAAGCATGACCGGGATCGCGCAAGTCATGCCATCGCCCGTTCGATTCGCGCATCGCTGGTCGAGATCGCGAGACCGTATAACGCCTCGGTGAAAGTGGTGGAGGTGCCCCCGGGCCCGCCGGTGCTCGCACCGCTGGTGGCGGAGGTGTACGGGCCGGATCCGAACAAGGTACGCAGCGTTGCACTGGCGCTGGAGGGGCTGTTTGCCGAGACGCCGGGGTTGGTGGACATCGATACATCCGTCGAAGCCGATGTGCAGCGCGACGTGCTGATCGTCGACCGCAGCCGTGCCGCCCGACTCGGCGTCAGCCAGCAGACGATTGCCGACACCTTGCGCACGGCGGTGGCCGGCAGCGACGTCACTTACCTGCACGACGGCCATTCGCACTACGCGGTGCCGGTCCGATTGCGCCTGCCCGCGGGAGACCAGGCTTCGATGGAACAGTTGCTCGGTCTGCAGGTGCGCGGTTCCGACGCGCAACTGGTGCCCCTCAGTGAGCTTGTGCGGGAGCAGCCCGCGCGCTGGCAGCAGACGGCCTACTACAAGGATCTCGTGCCGCTTAGCTATGTATTTGCCGATGAAGCCGGCACTCACGACTCACCGCTCTACGGCATGTTCGACGTGGCTGCCAAGCTGCGCGCGCAGCCCGTTGCCGGCGAGCAGCTGCAACAGAACTACTTCAGGCAGCCGCTGAACACGACCCGCTACGGCATCAAATGGGACGGCGAGTGGCAGATCACGTTCGAGACGTTTCGCGACATGGGCCTCGCGTACTCGGTAGGTCTCGTGCTGATTTATCTCCTGATCGTCGGGCAGTTTCGCAGCTATCTGATGCCGCTTGTCATCATGGCTCCGATACCGTTGACGGCGATCGGCGTCATGCCCGGACACGCGCTGCTTGGTGCGCAATTCACAGCCACCAGCATGATCGGCATGATCGCACTGGCTGGGATCATCGTGCGCAATTCGATCCTGCTGGTGGACTTCATCGAGCGAGCGTGCGCCCAAGGTCAGGCGGTAGGCGATGCGGTCGTCGAAGCCTGTGCCGTGCGGGCCAAGCCGATCGCGTTGACGGCGCTGGCGGCAACCCTCGGCGCGATGTTCATTCTCGACGATCCGATCTTCAACGGCCTGGCGATCGCGTTGATCTTCGGACTGCTGGTGAGTACCGCGCTCACGCTGATCGTCGTGCCGCTGCTCTACGTGTCGCTAATGCAGCGCGCTCGCTCTGGGGCGGCATCCGCCTCATAGCTGCGCCGATCGACCATCGGTTCAGGCCGGCCACAGAGTGACCGCGCTTCTCCAGAGGACATACGTTGCAACCACGAAGATCATCGCGGCAAACAGGATGCTCAGAAGCCCCTGCGTAGCCGCGAACCGCTTCGCGGCCGTCGCGCCGACGAAGCCGCCGGCCGATCCGCCAGCGATGAAGACGAGTGCGAGCGGCCAGTCGACGAGGCCGGAGTAAGCGTAGTTGAGCGACGTCGTCAGGCCGAATGCGGTAACGGCGACGAGCGAGGAACCGATCGCATTCACGATCGGCATTCCGGTCGATGCGATCAGCCCCGGCACGATCAGGAACCCGCCGCCGATGCCGAAAAAGCCGGAGAAGAGTCCGGTCCCCACGCCGTAGCTCAGGACCCTCGGGGCGTTCGATTCATTGCACTGCGCCCCGAGATTGCCTGCATTGCGGCGGCCGCGCAGCATTATCGCGCCGACCGCGAACATCACGATGGCGAACAGAAACAGCAGGTTCTGCCCGTCGAATGCCTTGCCCGCCGTCGAGCCTACGAGCGCGCCCACAACACCCGCAGCTGCGTACATCAGCGCGCAGCGCCATTTCACCGTGCGGTTGCGGGCGTGATTCACCAAGCCGCCGGCCGCGTTCGCCGCGACCGCGAAAGCGCTGGTGCCGATGGCAACGTGGGCGCTCGGTACGCCGACGAAATACACCATCAGCGGCACCGCGAGGATCGACCCGCCGCCGCCGACCAAACCGAGCGAAAAGCCGACAAGGGTTCCGGAAAAGGCGCCGAATACGTACTGCAGGGGTTCGAGCGTCACTCCGCGCCACGCTCGGTCAGGTTCACGGTGCTTCCGTCGCGCATCAATTCACCTGGCCCGACCGCCAGTTGTGCGAAGCGTGGCGCCGCAGCCGGAGTCGGATTGCACAGAGTCGTCGCGATGGTTGCATCCTCGGATGAATCGGCGGCTCAATGCCCGATCATTCGCAAGCGGTCGCCTCGCCAAGGCCGATCGTGTATTTTTAATCACTAAATTAGTTTAATCTAATATACGAATGCGCAACAGGGAGTGAAAGCGATGGCAAACGTGGTTGTGATGGGCGCGGGAGTAGGAGGTCTTCCGGCTGCCTATGATCTGCACGACGTGCTCGGGCGGCAGCATGAAATCACTCTGATCGGGGCGACGGATCACTTCCAGTTCACGCCATCGAACCCGTGGGTGGCCGTCGGCTGGCGCAAGACCGATCAGGTGACCGTGTCGCTCGTGCCGCGTCTGCAGAACAAAGGCATCAAGTTCATTGCGCAGCCTGTTACGGTGCTCGATCCGGCGAACAACCGACTCACGTTGGCAGATGGTCAGCAGATCGCTTACGACTATCTGATCATCGCCACGGGACCCAAGCTCGCTTTCGACGAAATTCCCGGCCTGGGTCCCGATGGCCATACGGTGTCTGTCTGCACCACGCCGCATGCCGCGCACGCATGGTCGCGGTACGAAGAATTTCTGAAGAATCCTGGTCCGATCGTGGTGGGTGCCGCGCAAGGGGCCAGCTGTTCGGCCCCGCGTACGAGTTTGCGCTGATCCTCGATGCGGATCTGCGCAAGCGCAAGATCCGCGACAGAGTCCCGATGACATTTGTCACGAGCGAACCCTACATCGGCCACATGGGTCTGGGCGGGGTCGGTGATTCGAAGGGTCTGCTGGAATCGGCGTTGCGCCAGCGGCACATCAAGTGGATCACCAACGCCAAATTGTTGGAGGCCAAAGCCGATGGCGTGCGCGTCGCTGAGCACGACGACAAGGCCCAGGTAGTAAAGGAGCACGAGCTACCGTCGCGCTTCACCATGTTCATCCCCGCGTTCAGGGGTGTGGATGCGGTGGCCGCCGTAAAGGACATGTGCAATCCCCGCGGATTTGTATTGATCGACGAGCACCAGCGCAACCCAAAATATGCGAACATTTTTTCTACGGGCGTGTGTGTCGCGATTCCGCCGGTCGAGGCGACGCCGATCGCGACCGGCGCGCCAAAGACCGGGTACATGATCGAATCCATGACCACGGCGAGCGTCGAGAACATCAAGCAATTGCTCGAAGGTAAGCCGGTGAGCCACAAGGCCACCTGGAACGCGATCTGCCTTGCCGACCTCGGCGACGACGGCGTGGCGTTCGTGGCGCTGCCGCAGATTCCACCGCGTAACGTGACGTGGGCGAAGCAGGGCAAATGGGTGCACTTGGCGAAGATCGCGTTCGAGAAGTACTTCATCGCGAAGATGAAGAGTGGCAACTCCGAGCCGATCTACGAAAAATACATGCTGAAAGCGCTTGGCATCGTGCGCCTGAAGGAGCATTCGTGAACGTGCTGCGCGCCTGCGAAAGCTGCGGCCGGTCGAATCGGATCCCGGTCGGTCGCCTGTCCGATACTGGACGCTGTGGTGCGTGCGGCGCTGCGCTACCACCACTCTCGAAACCTCTCGAAGCGAACGAGAGTGAGTTTGACGGCATCGTCAAAGAGGCGCGTGTGCCCGTGCTCGTTGATTTCTGGGCGCCGTGGTGCGGCCCCTGTCGTACGGTTGCGCCTGAAGTACAGCAAGCGGCAGAGCATCTCGCCGGAGCCGCGATCGTGTTGAAAGTCAATACCGAGGAGCAGCCGCGCTTGGCCGCACGCTTCGCTGTCCGGAGCATCCCCAACTTCGCGGTGTTCAGTGGCGGCGAACTGGTTTGGCAGCAGCCGGGCTCGATGGGGCATCGGCAGCTGGAAAGCGCGGTTCGCCACGCGTCCAGTGCGTAGTTGTCATGACTGCGCGACGAGACTCGTTATGTGAAGCGCCTCTGCCGAAAAATCGGCTTGAGTTCGTCAATGCTGCTGATACGTGGCGCGGTCCAATGACTCGAGGAATCACGTAGCTGTCGCGCCCAAGCTGATTGCGCTGGGTCATGACCGGCCTTGCGATATGGCGGCGGAGCATCCGCAGACGTCAGCGTGGTGCTCCATGTCCCAACGTTTAAGCTGTGGTTCTTATCGGTGCGAATGCGGAAGGTGATCTTGCCTCGCGATCGCTGGACTGCGACGAAACCTAAGAGGGAAGTGTCGGAGTGCCATACGTCTTTCCCAGGAGCTTTTGGCAGCGCGCGAAGGTATACATCTGTGAGCTTTCGGCATTGCCGCATCTCATCAGATTCAAAATCCGAGCGCAATCCGAGCGCGACGTCAAATTGAAACGGGACTGAACGGTGTTGAAGGGGAGAGTAAACCCAATGAAAAAGCAGGTACTTACGTTGCGGCCTAGTAAAGCCGTTAGGGCCATTCGCGCTTAGGAGGGGGCCGCGCTATCCTCTGTGCCACCGGGGCAAAGCTTATGGATCAATAACTGACAGGCTTGCCTCAAACCGATCCGAAAAATTCGAGTGCGCATTCTCTGTAAACTTCGGATTCAAAACGGCAATCGCCCGTCACAGCATTCAGCTTAACAGCTCGGTCGCGTGATGCCCTATTGCTTGATGCGAATATCGATTTGGTGGATCTGGAACCCGGCGGAGTTGCCGGCTCGCTTGATTGCGTTGACTCCACGCCTCACGCTGCGTTGAGAGTTCCACCGGTCTGGTTGCTCGCGTGTTGGCTCAGCAGATCACGGATGCGTCGGCTCACCAGCACGGGAACGAATGCTTTGACTCGCGAATGCGCCTCAAGCGTTTCCCGTTCTCGTTCGTACAGCACAGTCACTTCATCGATCGATGCGCCGGATTGCTGGGCGAGGAGTTCAATGATGCGCTTGTGATCAACAGGCTTGTTTGCCACAAACATGGAAACCTCCGTCATCAGTAATTGCAATCTGCGCTGCCCGGCCGGACACCGCTATACGGGATTGCCGCGATATCGGCGGATCGGCAGTGAGCGCCGCAGATCTCGCGATAGGTTGCGATGCTCGAGCAAGACGGAGCGAAACACCGGTTCGCGGTCGAGATCGAAGTAGGGTGCCGGCGCCTGCGGGTGTGCAGGATTGTCGCGGCCGCGGGATCTTCGACGAATGAATCGTCCGTGTGAAATAACTCGAACAGGCCCGGCCGCCCCGCGTCGCCTCCCTCGGCGCTGCCGGTGCTCTGGGCGCGCTCCGGCAGCACGTACCCTGCATCGATGACGTGGGGCCGTTCTTTGTAGCGCAGCGCCCGTCCGTCGCGGGTGCGACCGACCGGACCCTTGATCGGCGCGATCGTCGTCGCGATCGACTCGAACCCGTCGCCGGTCAGCGGCCGGTCGAACCTGAGGCAGACCGCGCCATGTTTGCGTGACCAGGTCGCGTAGCGGGCTCGACGTACCGGATCGGATGCTTTGGCAGAGCGAGCCCTGGTAGATCGGCGCGCGGAACATGCTGCTACCTCCTGCGTTTGATTCGGTTGGGGCCGATCGCCCGTCACTCTACCGTCACATTTGCCGAGCAGATTCGCTCTGATTCGGTAGCTGACTTTTCTCATGAGCCAAACGAGCGAAACAAACGATCTGATGGAACGTATCCGTCGTGATCTGATCGACAGCCTCGACGAAGAGTTCGAGATGGAATTAGAGGACCGCGAGCGCGGCGCGGATGGTGCGCACGCGGATGGCGATCAAGAGCGTGAACGTCGCGGCGCGTATTTTCGCGAGCTGTTCCGGCTGCAGGGCGAACTCGTCAAATTGCAGGATTGGATCGTGCGCAACCGGCACAAAGTCGTGATCCTGTTCGAGGGACGCGACGCCGCCGGGAAGGGCGGCGTGATCAAGCGGATCACGCAGCGTCTCAATCCTCGGGTATGTCGTGTCGCTGCACTGCCTGCACCCAACGATCGGGAACGCACGCAGTGGTACTTTCAACGTTATGCGGCGCACTTGCCCGCTGCCGGCGAAATGGTGCTGTTCGACCGCAGCTGGTACAACCGCGCCGGTGTCGAACGCGTCATGGGATTCTGCACCGATGCCGAATACGAGGAATTTTTCCGGTCGGTTCCGGAATTCGAGAAGATGCTGGTTCGATCCGGCATCCAGGTGATCAAGTACTGGTTTTCGATCACCGACGAAGAGCAGCACTCGCGGTTCCTGGCGCGCATTTACGATCCGTTGAAGCAGTGGAAGCTGAGCCCGATGGATCTCGAGTCGCGGCGACGCTGGGAAGAGTACACGAAGGCGAAGGAAGTCATGCTCGAGCGCACGCACATTCCCGAGTCGCCCTGGTGGGTCGTGCAAGCAGTCGACAAGAAGCTGGCGCGCCTCAACTGCATCGCTCATCTGCTCGATCAGATTCCGTACACGGCCGTCGACCATCCGACGATCACGTTGCCGGAACGCGTGCGCAACGATGACTACAGCCGCAAGCCGGTTCCCAACGAAATCGTAGTGCCGGAACGTTACTGAACCCTCCCGACGTACTGAGCGTCCGCTCACCGGCTTCTCGGAGCGTTCACCGACCGTGATAAGTGCGCGGAACCGGATCATTTGGAACGTTTACGCCCACAGTGGATCAATCCGTAAAACACGCCACGACCGAGTACGGCTCCGATCGCAACGGAATGATCTGCGGATACGTGTTCCGGCCCGGTGAGCGCGGCATACCGATCACCTCCGACGACGTGGGGAACGATCTACGCTCGGCGCGCACCGACGGTGCGTTCTTCTGGCTGCATTTCTCGCTGGCAAACTCCTCTACCGAACGATGGCTGCGACACTTCGCCGGCTTGCCCGATGCGTTCTACAGCGGCTTGCGCGCGCCGAGCAACGCGACGCGCGTGGAACGGGACGATGACGCCTTGGTCGCCGTGATCAACGATGTTCTGTTCGACTTCAATCACGAGCGCTCCGATGTCTCGACCACGACCCTGGCGGTGCGGCCGGGCGTGATGGTTAGCGTCCGGCTGAAACCGCTGCGCTCGATCGACCGTCTGCGCGAATCCGTCAAAGCTGGCGCTCACTTGCGGCTCAGCCAGTAGAACTCCTCGCGCGGCTGTTACAGAACCAGGCCGACGTGCTGGTCGACATCGTGCGCAGATCAAGCGACCAGGTCGACAAGATCGAAGACAGCGTGCTGGTCAACCGCGTTGCCGGACACCGCGCTGAACTATCGGGCTTGCGCCGTTCGCTGGTCAGACTGGAACGACTGCTTGCGCCGGAACCCGCCGCGCTGTTTCGCTTGTTGAGCAGGCCGCCCACCTGGATTTCGGAAGCGGATATCGTGGCGCTGCGTCAGGCGGCCGAAGAGTTCACCGCAGTCGTCGCCGACTGCACTGCGCTGGTCGAACGCGCGAAGCTGATTCAGGAAGAGATCGCGGCGATGGTGACGGAACAGACGAACCGCAGTCTCTTCGTGCTCACGTTCGTGACCGTGCTGCTGCTGCCGTTCAACGTCGTCGGTGGACTGTTCGGGATGAACGTCGGTGGCATTCCGTACGGTGATAGCCCGCATGGTTTCTGGACGATCGTGCTGTTCATCTGCGCACTGATCTGCGACCGCCAGTTTCTTCGTCTGGAGACGATTCAGACGCTGAGACGCAGACGATGCTCGCTGAGAACGTGGCGTCGCCGCGACACCGCGTTCTCAGCTCCGCCGATCAGTGCTGGAAGATCCGTCGCCACCGCTGCCACCACGGCTTCGCATTGCTGAGTCCCCACAGGCTGACGGTTCCGCTCAGTTCGTTGGCAACCACCAGCATCGGCTTTCCGTTCGGGCTCTCGAGCGCCGGGACGAAGCGCACCACCTCCGGGCCGCTGTCCTGGCCCACTGGGTTTCTCGTGAAGTCGCGGTTCGTCAGATACTGAATGAACTCGGGCTGCGTCGGGTCCGTTACGTCGTAGACCACCACACCGCCGATACGCTCCAGCCCAACGAATGCGTACTGGTGCGTGCCGATGCGGCCGATCGCCACACCTTCTGGCTCCGGCCCTTTGTTGTCCGACCGATTGTCGAAGTTGTTCGCATCGTTGTTGCTGTTGAAGTTCGCCGGCAGTTGCGCGGCGGTCAGCACTTCGAGATCGGTATCGGAATCCCACACCTGATCGCCGGACGCGGCATCCCAGATCGAGAACGAGCGGGAGCCGAATACGTACGGCCGGGCGGCGCCGGCCGGCGGCGACGTGGTGATCGTCAGTCGACCGAGCTGTGCGTCGACCGCCGCTTCGGGCACGCCGG
This sequence comes from uncultured Gammaproteobacteria bacterium, assembly GCA_963822125.1. Taxonomy (GTDB): domain Bacteria; phylum Pseudomonadota; class Gammaproteobacteria; order Pseudomonadales; family Azotimanducaceae; genus DATJGR01. Next base: position 173,956 of record CAWGGQ010000011.1, read on the forward strand.
GGTAGTTCGCCCTGACGTCTTTCGCGCGGGCTTCCTCCGTCAGACCCGGCCAGGCGCGCGCATCGCCTTCGTTGGCGGTAATCAGAAAGCGATGGCCACTGACCGAATAGGATGCGATGCCGTCGGGCTGATACATGCCGTATACCGGCCAGTTGCGGATGTTGATCACGTTGTCGCGATCCGACGCGTCGATCCCGTGCGTCTGGATTAGCCCGAGCAGTGTCGGCTCCGGCGTATAGCCGAGCGTAAACGTGCCGTCGGGATTGATGCTGATGACGGCGACGCCGAAGTCGTTGTCGTTGACCACGGCGAGCGTGTCGGCATCGATCAACGCCAGCCCCTCGACCTTCTGCACCGTGTTGTATTCGGTGTTACCGAGATCGAGGTGAAGCACTTTGGCCACCGGCTTTACGTTGACCGACGCGAGCGCAAGCTCGGTCGTGCTCATCTGATCTAACGACTTTAGTACGCCGCCGCCGACGTCGTACAGCGTGTCTTTCGAGGTGATGTCGGTGGCACCGGTCAGGTCGAACGCATAGATCCGCTTCGTGATCGGGTTGCCGGTCGACGCGGAGTCGTCGTCGCGCTCGGTGACCAGAAAACCGTGTCCCAGCAACGCCGTCGCATCGCCGATCTTGTCGGCGCGCGTATCGGTCGCGCCGACTAGCGCCGGCTGATCCATCACGTAAAGGAACTGTCGCGTCGCAAGCGTCGCGGGATCGAACTCCACTACACGGATGTTCTTCAGCACGTCGAGTTGGCCGTTCGTCAGCGTCACCGGGTTGCGGATCGGGCTCTGTACGAACGCATAGAGTTTGCCGCCCTGCGTTGCGATGGCCTCGAAGCCACGGTTCGCACGGCGCTGGCCCAGCACCGCGGGCAGTGCTTCCACGCCGAACACACCCGCGCTACCGGGCGCGGGCGGTATGAGCCCTGCGGCGGCGTGCGTGCCGATCGGGATGTAACGGTTCAGCAGGACGCCGGCAGAATCGAAGTGATAAATCGCCGGGCGATATTCGTCGGGCAACCAGAACGAGCCGTCGGTATCGACGACGATTCCTTCGAAGTCACCGCCCAACGGATCGAGCTGTGCGATCACGTTGCCGAGCAGATCCACCGGCACCTCGTCGTCATAGGGCTTCGAACCGGTGCCGCCGAGCGCGGTGTTAGGCAAGCCGGTCAACTTCGTGCCGTCGGCATTCTTCAGTTCGATCTGTTGCGTGATCGCGACCTCGCCGGTGGTCCGGTCGAGTTCGAGGCGAACGATCCGCGGCGTGAATTCCGGCAACAGGAATGGACGTTTGACGCCGGTCGGCGCGCCATTGGGACCGCGGTCGGTATTCGCGACGAACTTCAGTTTGCCGCTGGCGCTCTGGCCCTCGTAGAAGAGACCGGAGAAGCCGCCGAGAACGAGTTCCTGGTTGCCGACCGTCGTGCCGATCGACGGCATGTTCGCGATTTCATGCGTCTCGACGGTGGGTGGCTGATTGAAATCCTTGAATCCCAGCGCGTGCACCTGAGTCACCGTTGCCGACGCGATGTCGATCTCGGCGATTGCGTTGTTTTCCTGCAGCGTCACGTATGCGGTGGCGCCATCGGAACTGATGCTGATGTACTCCGGTTCGAGGTCCTGCGCCGGTGATGCGCCAGGCCCGAAGATGCGTACGTCGGCCGGTAGGGGTACACCTTCGAAGCTAACGGTTTTGGCCGGTCGTGCCGGCAACCACGGCCAAATGGTCACGATGCTGACGGTGCCCAGCGGATCGGTGCAATCAGCGCCATAGCAGTCGGGTTCGCCTTCGTTCGCGACGAGCAGCTTTCGGCCATCCGGCGTGAAGGTCACCATGTCGGGCAGTGCGCCCACCTGGACCACGCGCAGTACAGTACCCGACGGCGTCATCAGCACGACCTTGCCCGGATCGTTTTCTTGGTGCCTTCGACCGCCACCGCAACGAGATCCAGAATCGACACGTCGACGCTGTTGACCTTCGGGCCATAGCCGCTGAGATCAACCCGCTTGAGCAACTTCGGTTGGCCCGGCTTCAGCACGCTGACGATGTCCACCGAAGCGGCGAGCGCGTTGGTGACGTAAAGGCGGCCGTATTTCAATGCTGCCGTTTCGCCCGCCGATGCGGCTGCGGCGATGTCGGCCAGCCCCGTCTCGTAGGTGGACAATCGCTCGAAGGTGGGGGGCGCATTGTCCAAGGCGGACGCTTGTGCGCCGGCGGTCATGGCTCCGGCCAGCGCGATGGCGCGCAGGATCGTCGTTCGCATTGTCTTCTCCGATGACGTAGTAGCGATCGTCGCAAGTGTCCGGAGCGATTGTTACGTAAACGTGACAACTTCCGGCGAACCCCGGGATTGGTGCCTTTCCCTGATCTACGAAATCACCCCTCTGTCGACCCGGTGAGCAGATGCGTCGGATGTGACAGCGGCAACCGTCAACGCAAAGATGCGCGACGGCGTAGGCATGGGATCACGAGGGCGAAGCTCCAGCGTCATCGGCTTGTCGCATACCTCTGGCCGAATGTCCGAGACAACAACGGACAAGAACGGCGATGGATCCATCTTTCATCTGTTTGGTCGGAACCGGGTTGCTGGCACTCGCGGCATTGATATGCGCCCAGAAACGAAGGCACAGCGACACATCCGTTTTGGCCCCGAAACAGCGGCGCCGGCCACCTGTTCTTTTGATCACATAGTTGAGCGCTGTTCGAATTCTACTGTCACGAAACGGTAACGACAGGCGTCCAACGTACCAATCCTGCCGCACAAACGTCTTACGGGAATCGAACGATGGAATCCGACTTCAAGTTACCGCCAACGACGGCAGAGGATCGTCGACGAGCACTCGCCACAAACAGAGGGAACCGGGCGATCGATGCCTTGCAGGCGAAGCTCTTCGCTGACGCTCTCGCGAGTCTGCGGGGGGCGGGCAAAACAGCGAAAGAGCCACCCAGCGCGGCCGACTAGGCCAATCTGATAGAGAATCGCCTGCCGAGTAAACCGGCCGTGTTTACTTACCTCCGCTGATTCTCACGCCTGAGACGAGGATGCGCTGACGACGTTTCGGCAGCCGCGCCGCGATCTGAGAGATGCGCTTCTTGTCCAGCGCGCTGGTATCAGCGATTTGACCCTCGTGGGATTCGGAACCAGCCGTACAGACGGATCGGTGAGCTCAGTCTGAAAGAGCTATTTCACTCTCGTTTCTTGAGAGGCGACTATCTTCCATCCATCACTACCTTTGGCGTACACGTTTGTATAGCGAGTCACGGAAAGTGCGTTACTGGATCTGGTCCACCGTCGACCGGTAGCCACCCCGGTCGTGCCGTGAACCTTGACCATCCCGTTCGATGTTATGACCTCGTCGGCCCGAGGCCCATCCATGGTGTGGCTTATAAAGGCGGCTCGACCGTTTATGAACTCGCCCTTGTCGTCGATGTACGTGAAGTCGTCCACAAAGTACTTTTCGTAGAACGCCTTGCTCCAATTCCTACTTGCTTCGTTCCACTCTTCCTCAATCTTCGAGATTGCCAGTTCATCCGCGCTCATGAGTTCCGCCGCGAAAGCACGTGTACCTGATGCCGCGAGCAACACCAACGCTGAGACCAATGCGTATCGAAGCATCTAAAACCCCCGTTCATTGACTTGTCGTGCGCGGACTGCAGACCAGAGAAGGCACGCAGCATGCGTTTGACCCTCATCCCGAAATGTTAACTTCAGATGACGGCGCGGTCATGGCGCGGCCTGTCGTGCAAGATGCCGGCTCCCAACCCGCACATCAGTCGGCCGCGCTAGAGGTGTTGGATCAAACGCCCCCTGTTCTGGGCGAGTAACCAACAAGGTCATGAAGGGGCACGGCGACTGCTGGTCTAGGGCGCTCATTCTCGAGCGTGGCCCTTAGGTCTTACGAGGCTCGCGTCGGGTCCGTCAGCGGCTCGGCCAGTTCTTCCGAATCGGGTGTGTTGCCTGCCGGCAGCGATCCCGTCTGGCGTTCGATCATCCGACGCACGCGCGGCGCTTCCGGCCCGCGGTGCAAAGCGCGCAATCGCGCGGGAATGATCGCGTCATCCTGCGTCAGTCGGTTGTTCAGCCGGATGTAGTCGAGCCACGTAGGGGCCTCATAGCGTTCGATCCATAGTCGTGGATCGGCGAGGTCGCGCAGCAAGCGCCAGCCGAGCGCGCCGTCGCGGCGCCGGATGCGGCGTCGCTCGGCCATCGCGGCGAGAAATTCCATCACGTCCTCCGGCTGGATGACGTACTCCACCGTGACAACCACCGGTCCCGTTCGCGGCTGAACCGGTACGGCAGTGACCGGTGCGGTCCAGGGTCGAAGTGGGTCGAGGTTGACCTCCTCTGATTGGGCCAGTCGCAACCACAGCCCGAACAACGCCGAAGCAGCGAGAACGATCGTCGCGAACAGCAGCGCTTCTTTGACACCCTGGCTCGCGGCAACGCTGCCCCATAGCCAGCTTCCGGCGGCGAGTCCGCCGAAGGCAGACATCTGATACATCGACAGTGCGCGCGCCACTACCCAACGCGGCGCGGACATCTGCACAGCCACGTTGAAGGTCGACAGCGTCAGCACCCAACCGGCACCGGCGAGCATCAGCACCGCCATCGTCGCGAGCAGATACGGGCTCAGGGCCGCGGCCGCGGCGGCAATAGCGAATGCGAGGCTGCCGTAGCGCACGATTGCTTCAGTCGACAGCACTTTGCGTAAGCGCGCGGTCGCGAACGCACCGCCAACGGCGCCCACCCCGAATGCGCCGAGCAACAAACCGTACGTGAGCGGCCCGCCCGCAATCAGCACCTTCGCGACCAGCGGCATCAGTGCCATCACGGCGCTCGCGCCGATGCAGAACAACGCGCTGCGTACGAGAACGATTCGAATCGCCGGTGACATCGCCACGTAGCGAATTCCTGCGGCAACGGCGATGCCGAGTGTTTCCCGCGGCAGCACTTGCGGATTCGAGGGTGGACGCCAGCGCGCGAGCACTCTGATCAGCGCGATGTAGCTCAGCGCGTTGACGGCAAAAGCCGTTGCAGCACCCGCGACTGCAACGATTCCGCCGCCGATGGCCGGGCCAACGCTGCGCGCGATGTTGAAGCCCATGCTGTTCAGCGCAACCGCACCGGGCAGTTCCGTACGCGGTACCAGGTCGCCTACCGACGCTTGCCACGCCGGCGCATTGAATGCCGCGCCGCAGCCGATCAGAAACGTTAGCGACAGCAGGAGCCAGGGAGTGATGACGCCGGTCCATGCGCAGACGGCGAGCAGCACGGAAACCGCGAGCATGAAACTCTGTGCGGCGAGCATGACCTTACGGCGATCGAGGTTGTCGGCCATCGCACCGGCGATCAGCGACAACAACATGGTGGGTAACGTGACCGAGGCCTGCACGAGCGCAACCATATCGGCCGATTGCGCGATGGAGATCATCATCCACGCGGCGCCAACCGACTGGATCATCCCGCCCAGGTTCGACACCGTGCTGGCGATCCACACATCGCGAAACACCGGGAAGCGAAATGGCGACAGCGCGGAAATCGGTGCCGGTTCTACATCGGGGGATTCGGGTGCGTTCAAAACAACTGCGCGGTGTTGCCTCGATTGAATGCCAAGTGTACGGGAGGTGAGCATGCCGATGCATGGCGCGTCGGACGATTGCCGTATCATTCAGCATCATGAAGCTATCCGTACTCGATCAATCCATCGCGGTCGCGGGTCAGAACGAAGACGCGGCCATCCGCAGCACGCTGGAACTTGCGCCGTGGTGCGAATCGCTCGGCTATCACCGTTTCTGGTTGAGCGAGCATCACAGTCTTCCCACCATCGTGGGAACCGCGCCCGAAATTCTGCTCGCCGCCATCGCCGCGCGAACCCGTCGCATCCGCATCGGCAGCGCGGGCGTGATGTTGCCGCACTATTCGGCGTTGAAAGTGGCCGAGCAATTCCGTGTTCTCGATGCACTTGCGCCCGGCCGTGTGGATCTGGGTGTCGGGCGTGCACCTGGCTCGGACATGGCCACTGCGTTGCTGCTGAACCCGAACGCGTACTCGGCGGCAGAGCGCTTCCCGGAACAGGTGCGCGACTTACACGCATGGTTGTCCGGCGCTGCGTACAAGGGCGTCATCGCCCACCCTCGCGGAACGACCGTGCCCGAAATCTGGATCCTGGGTAGCTCCAACTACGGCGCGCAACTCGCTGCCCACTTCGGTCTCCCGTATGCGTACGCGTATTTCTTCAGCGACGGAGAGGGCACCGAGGAGGCGATGCGCATCTATCACTCGATGTACAAGCCCACGGAGGAACGCCCGAAACCCCACGCCACTCTGTGTGTATGGGCGCTTGCTGCTGACGATGAAGCGCTGGCGCGGCATCACGCGCTTAGCCGCGATCGTTGGCGAATCGATCGCATGCGAGGTGCGCTAGGTCCGCTGCAGTCGCCCGACGTCATCGCCGCGAGAGGATTCACGCCGGAGGAAATGACGTCGCTCGAGGCGACGCATCGCAAATCGTTCGTCGGCGATGCGGCACAGGTGGCCGCAAAGCTCCGCGCACTCGCCGAGACCTACGACCTCGATGAGCTCGTTGTAAACACGTGGACTTACGATTCCGCGATACGGCGTCGTTCCTACGAGTTGCTCGCGCGCGAATTCGGGCTGGGCGCCGAATCGGGTGCCGCGGAAGCATGAGTCAATCGATCGACTTCGAACTGCGCGGCGATCACATCGCGCTTGCGGCACTGCTGAAGGTGACCGGGCTTGCAGATAGCGGCGGCGGTGCAAAAGCCCTGGTTGCAAGTGGCCAGGTGCATGTCGACGGACAACCCGAATTGCGGAAAACCTGCAAGATTCGCGCGGGACAGACGGTTGCGGTGGGCGGCAAGCTGATTCGCGTGATCGAGGGGGCGTCGTAGCGCGTCGCGTGGCCGTCATCGGCGGCGGACCGGCCGGACTGATGGCGGCCCAGGTGCTGGCCGAGGGCGGTTGTGCGGTCGATGTGTACGATGCGATGCCTTCGGTCGGGCGCAAGTTTCTACTCGCGGGAAAGGGCGGGCTGAATCTCACGCACGCCGAAGCGCATGAGTCGTTTCTCTCCCGATACGGTTCGGCCCGTACTCGACTCCAGCCTGCCATCGACGAGTTCGGGCCCGAGGCGCTGCGAAACTGGGCGCGACAACTCGGCGTCGAAACCTTCGTTGGAACGTCCGGCCGGGTGTTTCCCGCCGATATGAAGGCGGCGCCGTTGCTGCGTGCGTGGTTGCACCGGCTGCGCCAGTCCGGTGTGACTTTCCACATGCGTCATCGCTGGTTGGGTTGGCGCGGCGCTGAGTCGAATTCGTCCCTTGTGTTCGCCACTCCCGAAGGTGAAGTAGAACAGCGTCCCGCAGCTACCGTGCTCGCACTCGGCGGCGCGAGCTGGCCGCGGCTGGGCTCCGATGGCGCATGGGTCGGTTTGCTCCGATCGCAAGGCGTTGCCGTGGCTCCGCTGCGCAGTGCGAATTGCGGATTCGACGTGGCTTGGAGCGAGACGTTTCGAACGCGTTATGCGGGGCAACCAGTAAAGACCGTGGCTGTCGAAGTGGTCGACGAGAGCGGGGCGCGAACCAGGCGAAAAGGCGAACTCGTGATCACTGCCGGCGGCATCGAAGGAGGCGTGATCTACGCACTTTCTTCGCAACTGCGCGATGCGATTCACCGCCACGGCGAAGCGCTGTTGTACATCGACCTCTCGCCCGACCGAACCAGTGAACGGCTTGCTAACGACCTGGCCCGGTCGCGCGGATCGAGCAGCTGGTCGCGACACCTGGAGCGGGCCACCGGACTGCGAGGCGTAAAGCTGGGGCTACTGCGCGAAGCGCTGACTCCGCAACAATTCGACGACGTCGTCGTGGTGGTCGCAGCTATCAAGGCTCTACCCATCCGTCTGGTCGGCGTGCGGCCGGTGGCGGAAGCCATCAGCACCGCAGGGGGTGTGGTCTTCGAAGCGCTTGATCAGCGGCTGATGTTGAAGGCGCTGCCTGGAACCTTCTGTGCGGGCGAAATGCTCGACTGGGAGGCACCGACTGGCGGCTATCTATTGACTGCCTGTTTTGCGACGGGGCGATGGGCGGGATTCGGCGTCCTAGACTGGGTCGAGAATGAACATTAATATTAATATTAAAAACAATAGCTTAGGTATTTTTCTCAGACTGTATGTAAATAGGTCTCTCGACGGCGAACGAACGTCTGATGCGACAGCATTCGCGCGGCGACCGTTTCCCATCCGTGCTTAAGCGCGAATTCTCGACAGCCCCTTCGATCAATCGTTAGCGCGCGTCGAACGGCGGCGCCGAGATCGGAATCGAGTGCACCGTTCACGCCGTCTACCACCACGTCGACCGGTCCTGTAACCGGATACGCGGCCACCGGAGTTCCACATGCCATTGCTTCGAGCATCACCAGCCCGAATGTATCGGTGCGTGACGGGAACACGAAAACGTCGGCGTCCGCGTAGTGCGTCGCGAGTTCCGTTCCATATCGATAGCCAACCCACTCGCATGCGGATAGCGCGACTGCAGTTCCGCACGAGCCGGACCGTCGCCAACCACCACCTTGTCGGCGTCGCACTGCAAATCCAGGAAAGCCTCGAGGTTCTTCTCGACGGCGATCCGACCGACGTAAAGGAGTTTGGGTCGATCCCTTGGGGTCGTGCGGTAACGGCGCGGAGCGAACAACACGGTGTCCACACCGCGCCCCCACACGACAAGGTGCCGCAGACCCCAGCGCTGCAGTTCGCGTTCGTGCGACTTGGTCGTAACCAGAGTGGTCGCGGCGGGGCGGTGGAACCAGCGCAGGAAGGCATACCCAAGAGAAGGCGGCAATCCGGTGCGCGCCGACACGTATTCGGGGAACTTCGTGTGAAGCGATGTGGAGAACGGAATCGAACGGCGCGTGAGGTGGATGCGCGCGGCAATCCCGAACGGACCTTCGGTGGCGATGTGAATCGTGTCGGCACGTTCCTGCCGATATCCGGCGGCCGATGCGCCATGCGTCCAGAACGATCCGGATCTCGGGGTAGCCCGGCAACGCGGCGGTTTTGAATTCGCCGGGATGCACCACCACCACTTCTACACCGCGTCGATTCAGATGAGGGATGACCTGCTTCAGCGTCGTGACCACGCCGTTCGTCTGCGGCTCCCAAGCATCGGTGATCAGCAGCAGCTTCAAGCGCGCAACCGTTGCGCAATCGAAAGCGGTACCGCGCTGTTGGCGGCAGCGTTCACCTCATCCGCCCAACGGATCAGGTGGAATTCGCCGGCGTTCGTCCTCGACGAGCGCCGTGCACGACTCCACCCAGTCGCCGCAGTTCATGTAACGAATGCCGTCGTAGTCGGTGATTTCGGCGTGATGGATGTGGCCGCACACCACACCATCGAAGCCCCGTTGGCGACAATCGTGGCTCACCGCTTCTTCGAAGCCGCTCACGAAGCTCACCGCGCGTTTCACTCGATACTTCACCCATGCCGACAGCGACCAGTAGCCGTATCCGAACTCGGCGCGCCATCGGTTCAGCTGGGCGTTCAACGAAATCAACAAGTCGTAGCCGAGCCCGCCCAACAGCGCTACCCAGCGGTGATAACGGGTAACCACGTCGTAGGCATCGCCGTGCGTCACCAGAAAACGTTTGTCGTTCCGCGCGCGATGCACCGCTTCATCCACCACTCGGATGTTGCCGATCTCCATGTCGGAGTATTTGCGCAGGAACTCGTCGTGATTGCCCGTAACGTAGGTGACCTGCGTGCCGCGCTTCGACAACGTGAGGAAACGACGCATCACATTCGTATGCGCCTGGGGCCAATAGAAGCCCGTCTTGAATCGCCAGCCGTCGATGATGTCGCCGACCAGATACAGCTGATCGCAGGTATGCGTCTTCAGGAACTCGAGCAGGAGGTCGGCGCGACAGCCGCGCGTGCCCAGATGAATGTCGGAGAGAAAGATCGTGCGGTAGTGGGTTTTGGAGGGTTCGCGTATGGAGAACGAGGGTTTTGTATTCATGCCTGCGCAGCGTATGCGCGTGCGATGGCAATCCGATGACGACGCCGTGAACGTTCTGTGACGGTGCCAAAAGTGCGAGCGTGGTCACGCACAGACATGCATTGGCGCGAGATTCACGACCACGGATTGTCGGGCAATCCCGAAATTGCTCCTTCATCGGGTTTGCCAGCATCGTCATTGATGGGTAGTCTCGCGGCCGCGCTCAGACGTCCCTTTGATATCACCCTGCCGTTCGCCGCTTGAGTTCGACGTTCGGGAAGAAGATCCGAACGCATCGCTGCGTTCATCGAGTCCGTCAAAGTTTCGTGGTGCGCGCACGGATAGGATTACAGCGAGTCTTGGCCTTTCCCCGGTACCGTGTTCGAGAACAAACAGGGACATTTACGCATCGATGCGGCCCATTCCACCTTTTCGGGTGGCGTGCTCCATTCCGTGTCGCCTATGATCCCCGGGAACCGATTTGTACGGCCCGGTCCCACAGTGCCACGTCATTTTTCCAACGATCCGAAGACAATTTCCGAAGCCATTGTCGGAAGCATGGCTATATTTAGGTTCAGAGTTTCGAAGCGGGGAGTCTCGAAATGGGTCCGGAGGCATGCATGAAGCGTCTAATGACATCGACGAAGACCTTGTCCGTGCCGGACGGTCTCACGACGCTGATCCGGGCGTCCGTTACCCGAACGCGAGCGGGTCACTAACAGTGGCGGGCGATCAGCGACCAGCCGCGACGCCGCACCGTCCTCACCCGCGTTTCAATCGCCACCTCGGCCTCACCTTATTGACCGCGGTGCTGCTGATCGGGCTCGACTCATCGCAGCGCGCCGGCGCCGTCGTCACCGAAGCGCCCCGACCGTACCACCCGCAACTCGTTTCTCCGGAAGCAGTGGTTGCGAAATCCGGCCTCGCCATCAATCGTCTGATCGCGCCGGACAGCCACGCCAATGAACATGTTCCGATGTCGCTCGAAGTCACTGTGCGAGCCGGGCGATACGTTGATCGCATTGCTCGCGCAGGTGGGCATCGTGATGTCGGACGCCTACGCCGCAGTGCGTGCGCTCGGGCCGGTGTTCAAAGCGCGCGACGTGCAAGCCGGGCTGGACATTGCACCTCACGCTGCAACCACAGGATCCGCCGCGGCTCGCCACGTTGCAGGCGATCGCATTCCAGCCGAGCGTAGAACGCGAAATCAAAGTGGCGCGGCGTGAGTCCGACAACGGCGACCCGTTCCTCGCCGTCACCATTCCGCATGCATTGCACCGCACGAGCAATCTCGCCAGCGGCACGATCGACAACGGTCTGTTCAACGCGGCGACGGCGGCGGGGGTACCGCACGACACGCTCGTCGAAGCGATTGCGCTATTCAGCTTCGAGGTGGACTTCCAGCGCGACATACGTGCCGGGGATCAGTTCGAGTTGCTTTACGACACGCTACACCGATTCGAAAGGTGAGTTCGGTAAGGCCGGTGATCTGTACTACGCGAAGCTGGTGTTGCGCGGCAAAGAAAAGGAGTACTACCGCTTCACTCCGCGCAGCGGCATATCGGATCTGTTCTCGTCCGACGGTCACTCGATCCGTAAAGCGCTGCTGCAGACGCCGGTCGACGCCACGCGCATTTCGTCCACGTTCGGGATGCGATTCCACCCGATCCTCGGCTACACACGCATGCATCGCGGCGTCGATTTCGCCGCGCCCAGCGGAACGCCGGTGCGCGCTGCCGGCGATGGTGTAGTTCAGGTTGCCGGCAACGGCGGCAGTTATGGCAACTACATCCGCATTCAGCACACTTCGAAATACAGCACCGCGTATGCGCATCTAACGGGCTTTGCGAGGGGCGTGACGAAAGGCGCACGCGTCAAGCAAGGCGAGGTGATTGCGTACGTCGGCGCCACCGGTCGTGCAACGGGTCCGCATCTGCACTATGAGGTGCTCGTGGGTGGTCAGCAGGTGAATCCGCGCGGCGTTCGGTTGCCGGCAGGGGAGTCGCTTGCCGGCGAAGATCTGCGCGCAGTTCAAGCTGCGATTGCAGGAAGTAGAAGCCATGCGTGCGAGCCGGCAGATCAGCGGCTCCACGATCGCTTCGTCGTCGCGCAGCGGCGGTTGCGACGTGGCGTCGAACGCCTCGGTCGACGCGTCAGTGGGCGGTGGCAGCTGCTGAAGGCGTTGCAGTAACGGCGAGCTTTGCTCGCTCGCGGGCCTCGCCCGCAACCTGAACGATCGAGATTTCGTAGAGCGTGCCCACTTCGGGCTTCGGTGAGGTTGCCGCGTCGGCACCGGACGACAGTGCCGTAGCTGCGCCCGCGAACAACGCGAGTTCCCGCGTCATGTCCCAGGTGAACGTGCTGCAGTCGGGCACATCGGCAGCCGAGGCGGACCCGATACCCAGCACCAATGCGGCAGCAACAGATCGGATGTTCATCGCTACATCGCCAGCTGAAAGCGCATCTGGTAGATCATCGGCTCTTCACCGTTGAACGCGCCGCCGTCCACTTCGATCACGTCGACGATGTTGAAGCTGATGCGCAGGAACTGATTCAGATACCAGTTCAGCGCGTACGTCGCATTGCGCTCCTTTCCGCCGTTGACGTTTTCGTTGTTGAGATCGATGCCGCTCAACCGATATGCAATCTCGAACGCACCCCAGCCGCCTTTGTCGAAGTTCCGATTCGGCCGGATGCCGTCGAATATGCCGCGGTCGGTTTTGTACGGACGCACCTCGCCGGTCAGCGTATAGGCGATCTGCGAGTAGTAGCCGTCGAACGACAGGTCGTTGTTGTTGTTCCGGTCGACGTTCGTCCATTGATATTCGCTTTGCCACGTAAGCGCGTCCCACTGCATCGCGAATTCCGCACCGCCGATGGTGTATTGCTCGACGTTCACGAGTTCGCCCGTGTCGACGAAGCGCTGCTGCAGTACGTTCGACTCCGGTTTGTTGCGAAAGCGCACCGTTTCGAACTTGGGGCCGGTCGCGTTGGAACTGTTGTCTTGCGTCGGCTCGCGGTAGACGTAGCCCAAGCCGAAATGCACCACGTGGTTGTCCGTCGCAAACGGCGCGTACGTTACGCGACCAACGGCGCCATAACCTTCGTCGCCTGCGGGCGCCGTATTCGCATTGCCGACGGGTTCGCCGAAGATGCCGGCCGCCGCGGTCCAGTGCGTTGCGGATGAACCGATCATCAACCCGGGCGCACGCGTCGTGATGAAAGCAAACGGAAGGCCGCGTTCCATGAACGTGGTGGTCTTGTCGGCCGCAAGCGCTTCCATGCCGAACGGCTGTTTGAACTGGCCGGCGGTCACGATGAACGGCTTGAGGCGTGTGTAGGCAACGTACGCGTCGGTGATGCCAGACGTGCCCACGAACTCGTATTCGACCCGATATTGCCAGTCGGTGAGGAAGATTCCGCCGATCGACAGGCGCGAGCGTCGCAGATCGGTGCCGTTGGATAGCTTCGCGTTGTCTTCGTCATAATCGGCCAGATCGAACTGTTGCAGCGTGCCGATCTGTATCGATGCGCGAGTTGTCGCCCGACGTGAACTTGAACCCGTCGTCGGTCGTCATCGTCACTTCGGTTTTTCGTTGCGCTTTCAGCTTTTCGTATTCGGCCATCGTGATGACGCCTTTCTGCGCCAACGTCTCCAACAGATCGTCCTTTCCGTACGCTGACGGCGCAGCCAAGGCGATGGAAAACAATACAGACAGGCAACACCGACCACAGTCGCATTTCGTTGTGAGCTCCCCAGGAGATGCGTATCGAACTGCGTTTCGAAGCCGAATTGACTTCGAAAATCGGTATATATGAGACTATACATCGATGTGAATGTCCACGGAGGCCGTCGTCCATGTTCAAGAGCTCATCGCAGACCGCTGCGAATCGTCGCCCTGATCGGCTTGTTGGTCGGCTTCGTTGGGCGCGCGCGCAGAGGAGCCCGCGCGCGTCTTTGCAGCGGCGAGTCTCACCAATGCGCTAACGGATGTCGGTGCGGCGTGGAAGCAGGCAGGCCATCCGGGGCCGAGCCTTGCATTCGCCGCGTCGTCGGCGCTTGCCAAACAGATTGATTCAGGCGCGCCGGCGGACGTGTTCGCATCCGCGGACCTGACGTGGATGGACTATCTCGATGAACGCGGCCGCATCGCGACGGGTTCGCGCGTGAACCTGCTCGGCAATGCGCTGGTGCTTGATTGCGCCGAAGGGACGATCGGTCAAGGTGGAAATGAAACAGGGATTCGACATTGCATGCGGCATTCACCGGTAAGCTCTGCACCGGTGAACCCGGCGTGGTGCCGGTGGGCATTTATGCGCAAGAGAGTCTGCAGAACCTGGGCTGGTGGGATTCCCTGCAAGGTCGCATCGTCGGCACCGACGACGTGCGCACCGCACTTGCATTCGTGGAGCGGGGCGAATGTCCGTTAGGCATCGTTTACGCGACCGACGCGAAGATCAGCGACAAGGTCGAAGTCGTTGCGACGCTTTCCCGAAGCAACGCACAAGCCAATCGTCTATCCGGTTGCGATGGTGCAGGGCGGTCGTGCCGACGCAGCTGCATTCCTGAAGTTCATGACGGCTTCTCCCGAAGCGGCAGCGATCTACACCAGATACGGGTTTACGAAGCTGATCCCGTGAGCATCCGATGGAGCTGACGCCGGCGGAATCGCAGGCGCTCTGGCTGTCTGCACGCGTCGCACTGTTTGCCACCGCTGGCTGCCTGCCGCTTGGAATAGCGGTGGGCTGGTTTATCGCGCGCCGCAACTTCGCCGGAAAATGGATTGTTGATGCGATGGTGCAGTTGCCGATGGTGTTGCCGCCGGTGGTGCCGGGTTACTTCCTGTTGTTGCTGCTCGGTACACAGGGGCCGATCGGCAGCTGGTTGTTGTCGACGTTCGGCATCGTCATCGCTTTCACCTGGAAGGGCGCGGTAATCGCCTCCGCCGTGATGGCGTTTCCGTTGATGGTGCAACCGGTGCGCCTTGCGTTCCGGATGATCGACGTTCGCCTCGAGCAGGCGGCCACCACTCTTGGCGCAACGCCGTGGCGTGCGTTCCTCACCATTACGTTGCCGTTGGCGTTCCCCGGCATCGTCGCCGGCAGCATGTTGTGTTTTTCGCGCAGTCTCGGCGAGTTCGGCGCGACGATGGCGTTCGTCGGCAACATTCCCGGCGAAACGCGCACGTTGCCGCTTGCGATCTACAGCTTCACGAACGTGCCGAACGGCGAAGCGCCGGCGATGCGGCTCGCGCTGTTGTCGATCCTGCTAGCCGTCTCTGCGCTTGCTGGTCAGCCACTGGATCAACCGACGGGCTGAACGGCTGCTCGGCTATGCGTCGCTGCGGGACGACCATGCTGCAAATTGACCTCGGCTTCGGACGCGGTGCGTTCGAGCTCGTCGCTCGCACGCAGATCGGGACAGGCGTGACCGGTATCTGCGGTCCGTCGGGTTGCGGCAAGAGCACCTTGCTGGGTTTGTTGGCAGGACTGTTGAAGCCTCGTAGTGGTGCGCTTCGCTTCAACGACGAAGTGTTATGCGACGTTGCGGAACGCATCTTTGTACCGCCCTGGCAACGGCACTTCGGCATGGTGTTTCAGGACGGGCAGCTGTTCCCGCATTTGTCGGTGCGCTCGAATCTGCTGTACGGACATGCGCACCTCGAAGCCGACAGAGCGACGTTTCGATCTTGCAACCGTGGTGCAACTGATGGAGATCACTCCGCTGCTCGACCGCCGCCCCGCGCAGCTGTCAGGGGGCGAACGCCAGCGCGTCGCGCTCGGTCGCGCGCTGCTTTACTCGCCTCGGTTGCTGTTGCTCGACGAGCCGTTGTCGTCGCTCGACGATCGACTGAAGCAGCAGATTCTTCCGTACTTGAAGCGCGTGAAGGACGAAACGGGAATTCCGATGCTTTACGTCAGCCACTCGCGGCCCGAAGTGGATTATCTGGCCGACCGCGTATTGGAAATGGAGGCGGGCGTGCTCGTTACCTAAGTCACGCCCAGGATTACGCTCGACGCCTTGAATATCGCAGTGGCCGCATCGCCTTCGGCGAGTTTCAGCGTCTTGACGGCGCCGTTGGTGATCACCGCGGCCACCGAATTGCCGCCTTTCAGATCGATCACCACCTCGGTGTTCACCGCCCCTTTGACGAGTCGGCTTACCGTTCCCGAGAGGTGATTACGGGCCGACAGCTTGAGCGGAGCGCCGTTGTCGATGGCAACGATCACCGACGACGCCTTCACCAGCGCGACCACCGCGGAGCCTTTCTTGAGGCGCAGGTTCTCCACACTTTCATGCGTGATGATCGACACCAGCCGGTCTCCGCCCGCAAGTTCGATCTGTACCTCGTCGTTGACGGCGCCGGCCGTAACCTTCGTCACTTTGCCTGCGAACTGGTTTCGTGCGCTTGTCAGCATAGTGAGCCTTCCCAGTAATCCCAGATCGCGGTCGGCGTGTTTTACGCGGGCATTCAGCGTTTCGAGAAAGCGCTCGTGTTCGGCTTCCACCGTTCTGAACGTTTCCACGAGTTGCCGACCCGCGGGTGTGAGCCGTGTGCCGCCACCGCCTTTCCCGCCGACGGAGCGCTGCACCAGCGGTTTCTCGGCGAGGTTGTTCATCGCTTCCACTGCATCCCACGCGGCTTTATAGGAGAGACCGACTGCCTTCGCGGCGGCGGATACGGACGTCGTTTCCCCAACGCTCGCAAGGAGATCCATCCAACGCTTGCTTGCAAGCGTGCCGGTGCGCATTTGAACCGATAGCGCGCTGCCGATGCGGATGGATGACTTGGCCATGTCGAGAGACGAGTGACGAGGGACCGGAGCGATGTTACCCGAACGGAATGTTGAGGACGCGCCCGAATGGGCACGTTGGCGACCGCCCGATGCAATTTCTAAGGAGACTCAAACCGGGTCGGTGATTCGCGCGATCTTCTGAATGAACTGCTCGAGCCGCCGCCGATCGCGCACCGGCATCTCGGAGAATTCGATGCCGCACGCGAGCTGGTCCGGTCTGCCTGTTGTAGCGTGGTGGCGAATCATGGTCTGTGCGGTCAGCGACAGCAGATTCGGAATCTCGATCTCGGAACGCTCGACCACTTCGTCCTGCTGGATCTGCGGGTCGGACTTCACGTCGAATACCACGCGACAACCGCCTGCCGAGATGTCCACGAGATAGCCGCTGAGCGGGCGCTCGCCCGATGCAGCGTCAGACGCGCGCCGTCTTTCGACACGCTGAGCGGCAGACGGAAACGCGCGGCGCGACGGCGCTGTTGGTACAAGAATTCGTTCGGCAGATTCACGACGAAATAGGGCACGCCGCGGTCTTCGGCCGTTTCGTCGACGCGCATTTCGCTGACGTGCGCGTAGATGCCGTCGACGCGGCCGGCGAGGCTGAACGGCTCCTGGTCGCGCATCAGCTTCAGGCCGGTTCGCGGGCCGGATGTCTTCCAGCAGAAATATATGCGCGGTCACTTCGAGCACCGCGCGGTGTATTCGTCTTCGCTGCGGCCGAAGCGCAACTGCACCGGCGAACACTGGTCGCGGAAGATCCGAAAGACCCGTTCGATTTCGGCGCGGTCGGTGAGGAACTGCGCTCGCGAGAAGTCCGGCCGAGGCCTGCGCTTCAGTCATGGCTGGGCCGCTCGGGTCGTGTGATCAGGCGAGGGAGATCGTCTGGCCGTCGATCGGAAGACCGACGCTGTGCCGTAGCGTTGCGCGTGCCACGCGCCGTGTAGATCGAATCCGCATCGGTACCACTCAGAATCCTTGCGAGTTCAGCAACGGATTGTCGGGAGCGGTGGATCACCTTACCGTTAACTGCGTTGTAGTGACGGCATTCCCAGGCGAGCGTCGTCAGCAAAGTGTGAAGTGGTTCAAGTATTGCCGCGCTCGTGCGGCGCGAGCGTGCAACCAGCATCTGCGCAGCGGCGTGCCGCGCGAGGTCCGATGCGCAGTTGATCTTCGAGCTGGCCGATCTGCACCGCGCACTGCGTGTTTTGTCGCCGGCGGCGGTCAACAAGCGCATCGGGGTCGCGCCGATCGAGCGCGTCGCTTTCGTCGGCGAGAACCTGCTTCAGCAGCGTGAACTGATCGATCAGTGCTTCGAGGGTCTGCCGCAGCGGGCGCGTCACGAGTCGATCCTCTGGGCGTTTCTAGAGATCGTTCTCGAGTTCGAGGAATTTCTGCGCGAGGCGCACCGGGTCGACGTGGTAGCGGCCTTCGGAGATCGCCTGGCGGATGTCGTCTGACCCGTGCCGAATCGACGGCCGGCAGATCGGCAACGTCGTTCGCGAGCGAACGCAGCGCTTGGGCGCCGTCGCTCAGTTCGACGCGATCCTGCTGCGACGGCGCGCTGCGGCGGATTCGACGGCGGCGCGGGTCGGAATCGGTCGCGGACGCGGCGCGGCCCTGGTCGCGGACGCCGACTCGAGCCGATGTTGTTGAAATTGATTGCCATGGTTTCCGCCGGATCTCGGGTGACTTCGCCTTACGGTTCTATCGGCACCGGCTAGCAGCAACTTTAGTAGAAATTCGCGATATGCGCGCATTTCGCTGCGCCGGCTGATCAGGGCTCGCGCGGGCCGGTGGACACCAGGCCCGGCCGACGACCCAGGCCTTGATGACGCGGTCGGACTGGACGTTGCGCACCGCAATCTGCTCGCCGGGCATGCCTTTGTCGAGCGCCGTGCCGTTCATGCTGACCGCGACGGGCCGGCGCCGGTGCGGATGCGCACCTCGTCGCCTTTGTTGACCGCGATCGGCGCCTCGAGCTGGCGCGCGCTGAGCACGGTCGCCCGCGGCGACCGGCCGTCGCGTGGTCCAGCCGACCGCCCGGTTGGCGTCGGTGATGTACTGAGTCGCGCAGGTCCGCCAGGTTGCGCGGCTGCATCGCGACGTCGTCGGCCTGGATCGACCGTGCCGCCGGGCAACGCGTGCACGATGAACGACGACGGGGCGCCACACTTCGATCGTTGCGGTCATCGAAGCCGCCCACGGTTGTGGCGTGTCGCATCGCGCGGTAACCGACGTGCGGCCGAAGCGCGTGCGCCGTGCGGAGTCAGCGTCAGGTTGTCGCATGCCGGGAAGCGCAGCCGCGCATCGAGCGCATTCACGTTGACGCGCACGTCCGCTTCGGCGAAATCGCCGGCGGCGCTGACTTCGAGGAAACTGTTGGACCGTGGTCGCCGAGTTGCGCGGCGTGCCATTTCCGGTGTGGATTCGACCATCGGCTGACGGATGCACACCGGCGGCAAACCATAAGGTCAGTGCAGCGACAGACGGTTCATGGCGGCTCTCCTGCAACATGACTCATTAATAGCAGAAGCGCGGCTGTTGTCGCGGCGTCGCGCAACGGGCGGCATGATCTTGCCGCCGACCCCTGCAACGCGCTGCCGCTTCGCGTGTGCCGCGCGTCCGGCGCAAGAACGAACTGATTGCGCCGAAAACGTCAATGAAAACAAAGGCGATTGCGCGATGTTCACGGCCGCGTTGGCACGCCGGTTGCCTAGTCGCTGTGGGAAACCACGTTTTGTGAACGATGACGATCAACTTCGACAACGCGCTTGGTCTCGCACCGAAAGCACTGGAGCTGCTGGGCCAGCGCACGTCGGTGCTCGCCAACAACATCGCCAACGCGGACACGCCGAACTACAAGGCGCGCGAACTGCCGTTCCAGGCGATGTTGAACGACGCGATCGACGGGAACGTCGATCGCGCCGCGCCGATGCGCGATCACGAATCCGAAGCACATCGACGCGACGCCGTCCGATGTCGATCGACGGCGACCTGCAATACCGCGTGCCGCTGTTGCCGGCAATCGACGGCAACACGGTCGACATCCACGTCGAACAGGCGGCGTTTGCCGAAAACACACTGCAGTTTCAGGCGTCGTTGCGGTTTCTCGACAACCGTTTCAAAGGCCTGATCAGCGCCATCCGAGGAGAGTAACCATGTCGCTATTGAGCATATTCGACGTATCGGGCAGCGCGATGAGCGCCGAGACGGTGCGTCTCAATACCACCGCGAGCAACCTCGCCAACGCGCAAAGCGTGACCAGCAACTTCGCCGACACGTATCGCGCGCGCCATCCGGTGTTCGCGACGCAAGGCGTCGCCGGCGCCGATGGCGACGCGCGGAACGACGGCACCGAGACGGGCGCGGCGTCAAGGTGCTCGGCATCGTCGAAAGCCACGCGCCGCTGACAGATGCGCTACGAACCGGACCATCCGCTCGCGAACAAGGACGGCTACGTCGCCTATCCGAACGTCAACGTGGTTCAGGAAATGGCGGACATGATCTCCGCAACGCGTTCGTTCCAGATGAACGTCGAAGTACTCAATTCGGCGCGCACGCTCGCCGAACGCGTGCTGACCCTCGGCCAATGACCGCATCACTAGCGAGCAGCTGACACCATGACAATCGCGAACACCAACATCCGACACGCTGGCCGACATCTGAACCCGGCGCCGACCACGATCCAGCGGCAAGGACGGCGAAGACGACCTCGGCAAAGATCAGTTCATGAAGCTGATGGTCGCGCAGCTGAAACACCAGGATCCGCTCGACCCGGCGAAGAACGAGGAATTTCTCGCGCAGCTCGCGCAGTTTTCGTCGCTGGAAGGCATCACCAACCTCAACGACTCCGTCAGCGCGATGGCGGCGTCGATGCGCTCGACGCGTAACGTCGGAAGCGGCGTCGCTGGTCGGCCGTTCGGTGCTGGTGCCGACCGACCAGACGCTGATGCAGGGCGACGGTCTGATCGGCAACGTCAACGTCTCGGAGCCGACCGACAACCTCGTCGTCGACATCACCGACAACGGGCGGCACAAACGTCGCGCAGCTGTCGCTCGGTGCGCAGAAGGCCGGCACCACGCGGTTCGTCTGGGACGGCACCAACAGCGCCGGTGTGGCGCAGCCGGCCGGCGTTTACAAGGTGAAGGCGTATTCGGCCAGCGACAGCACGAAGGCGCTCGCGGTCGATCTTCCCGAATATGTCGTCAGCGTGTCGCTCGGCACGGACGGCATGCAATTGAATCTCGCCGGCGGCAAGTCGGTGCCGGTCACCGACGTCAAAGAAATCCAGTAGATCAACGTTCGAACGGTAAGGGAGCTCGTCAAATGACATTCAACACAGCACTCAGCGGACTCAGCGCGGCCTCCGCCGAACTCAGCGTGACCGGCAACAACATCGCCAACGCGAGCACGGTCGGCTTCAAGGCGTCGCGCGCGGAGTTCTCCGACGTGTACGCGTCGTCGCTGCTGGGTACCGGTTCGAACGAGATCGGCAGCGGCGTGAAGCTCGCGAACGTCGCGCAGCAGTTCAGCCAGGGCACGATTTCGTTCACGAACAACAGCCTCGACCTCGCGATCGACGGCAACGGCTTCTTCGTCATCAACGCAGAACGGCGCGCGCGCATACACGCGCGCCGGCATGCTCGGCGTCGACGATCAGGGTTTCCTGGTCACGAACAAGTCGGACCGCGTGCAGGGTTTCGGCGCGAACGCCACCGGCGCCCTCAGCGGCGTCGTTGGCGATCTGAAGCTGCAGACGTCGAACCTCGCGCCGCGGCAGACGACGCTCGTGCAGGCGACGCTGAACCTCGATGCGCGCGAAGGTGTGCTCAGCCAGATCGGCACGCAGCATTTCGAGCCTTGGCGCGCGATCGGCGTTGCACACGCGGGTCTGGCGTCGCCGACGCGAATCGGTCGCTCAATGCCGGCGGTGCGCCGGTACCGTTCAACTACGGCGTCAACGTGCCGTCGAGCATCGGCGCGGCCAACCTGATCACGCCGTTCGACTTCTCCGCGCCGAACAGCCAGCGTCACGTTCAACGTATCGCAATCCGGTTCGAGCACGCCGTCGCAGAACACCACGGTTGCCGGTGACGCTGAACACGAACGTCACGAACCTGCAGGATCTGATCAACAACATCCGCAGCAGCCTGGCGGGCAGCGGCATCGGCGTCGACGTCCGCGAAAACCCCAACAACCTCGGCCGGCTGCAGTTCTATGCGACGACCAGCGGCGAGAACTCGACGATTGCGATCGACCCGGCGCGACAACGCGGTGTACGGCTCCGCCGTAACGCGCGCAAACGCGGTCGGCCGCGCTCGGCGGAATTGCGCTCGGGCAGGCGGGCAACCCCGGTTCCACCAATGCCGTTCCGGATCCGTTCGCGACGGGCGGCGCAAACGGCGCGAACGGCAACATCACGCGCGGCGAGTTTCGACATCACGTTGACCGGCGCGGCGGCGAACAACGGCACCGTCACCATCAACCTCAATTCGAACATCCTCAACGTCAACGACCTGATCACCGACATCCGCGACGAACTGCTGCCGAGCGGCATCGGCGTGGACGTGCGCGAAGATCCCAACAACGCCGGCCGGCTGCAGTTCTTCGCGACCGTTCCGGGTCAGGCATCGACGATCACGATCGGCAACCTCGAACACGTCGAACATCGGCGTTACGCCGGCGGATCTGGTCGGCACGTTGAACCTCGCGACCGGCGTAACGGTGCCGGGCGCGCCGGGTGTGCAGCAACGGCTACGCGGCCGCAAACCGTCGAGGTCGTGCATCCGGACGGCACGTCGCAGTCGGTCACGACCACGCGGGCCAGAGCGCCGCGCAGATTGCATCGGTGTTCTCGAGCACGAACGTGCCGGGCGTGTCGGCATCGGCGACCACGACCGCGACGATTCCGATCGGCGGATTGACGAACGCCAGCGGCACGATGCGCATCATGCTGAACGGCGTGACCGTGTCGGGCACGACGCTGACGGATCTCGCGAACTCGATCAACTCGGCGCCCGGGCTCGGCACGGTCAGCGCGACGGTACGCCGCGGCGGTGACCTCGTCGTCACCGATCAGGTCGGCAACGACCTGGTGTTCAACGTCACGGCCGGCACCGAAGCCGATTCGCTCGACGTGCGCGGCCCCAACGGCGTCTCCGCGTGACGCTGTCGACGCTCGGCACGCCGGCCGCGGCGATCGGCGGCACCGTGAACTTCTCGCTGCAGGAAGGCTACACGATGGCCAATGCGTCGCCGACGACGAGCAACCTGTTCGGCAACCTCGATCCGACGTCGTTCACGCCGTTCCAGCTGAACACGTTCGATCCGACGAACCAGGATTCGTACAACGCGGCCACGTCGATGACGGTGTACGACAGTCTCGGCAACGCGCACGTAATGTCGCTCTACTACGTGAAGGAGCGCTTCACGCCGGGCGTTCCCGGCGAACAGCCGAACCGCTGGAGCATGTACGTGCAGATCGACGGCAACGATGTCGGCGATCCGGATCCGAATCTGCCGCCGCCGCAGAACACGCGGCCACGCGCCGCGCGTACACCGTGCTGTTCAATCCGGACGGCACGATCGACCCGTCAGGTACCGATGAGGTGTTGATTTCGAACTGGGTTCCGCTCGACGTGAACGGCCAGCCCAACGGCGCCGTTGGGCCGCAGAACGTGCTTGCCGGCGGTTCGTTGCCGGTGGCAGAGCCGCCGACCAGTTCGAACTTCAGATCAAGCTCGGCGACTCGACGCAGTACGGCAGCGACTTCGCGGTGAGCCAGATCGATCAGGACGGCTACACCACCGGTCAGCTGTCCGGACTGAACATCGACAGCGAGGGCGTGATCGCGGCGCGGTTCACCAACGGCCAGAACCAGGTGCTCGGCCAGATCGCGTTGGCGCACTTCGCGAACGTGCAGGGTCTGCACGCGATCGGCGACACCGCGTGGGTCGAAACGAACTCGTCGGGTGCGCCGGTGATCGGCGCTCCGGGTTCCGGTTCGCTCGGGGCAGATCACGTCGGGTGCGCTCGAGGATTCGAACGTCGAGCTATCCGACCAGCTCGTGCAGTTGATCATCGCGCAGCGGAACTTCCAGGCGAACGCCCGGACGATTTCCACCGCCGACGAGATCACCAAGACCATCATCAACATCTAACCGACGGCGAGGGGACGGGCGACGTGGACAAGCTGATCTATGTGGCGATGACCGGTGCGGCGCACATCGACCGCGCGCAGACGCTGCATTCGAACAACCTGGCGAACGTCGGCACGACGGGTTTCGCGCCGACCTCGCTCAGGCGCGTTCGGTGCAGCTGTACGGCGAGGGATACAACGGCCGCGTCTATGCGCTGACGGAACAACCCGGCAGCGATTTCAAGCAAGGCGCGCTGATTCAGACCGGGCCGCGACCTGGATACCGCGATCGCCGGCGAGGGGTTTTTCGCGGTGCAGGGATCGGACGGAAAGGAAGCGTATTCGCGCAGCGGCGACTTCTTCGTCGATTCGACCGGCGCGCTGCGCGACGGCGCGGGTCGGCAAGTGCTGGGCGACGGCGGCCCGATTTCGGTTCCCGCCGTACGACGAGTTGTACATCGGTGCCGACGGCAGCGTGACCATCCAGCCGGAAGGCCAGGGTCCCGAAGCGCTGGTGCAGATCGACCGGCTGAAGCTCGTGAAACCGGATCACGGCGCGCTTACGCAAAGGCGCGGACGGGCTGATGCACACGAAGAACAGCGCGCCGCTGCGCTTCGAGTCCGGACGTGTCGCTGCGTGTCGGGCATGCTCGAAGGCAGCAACGTCAACGCGGTGAACGAAATGACGTCGATCCTCGAACTGGCGCGGCAGTTCGACCTCGAAGTGCGGCTGATGAAGTCCGCCGAACAGAACGACGAAGCGGCAACCCAGCTGCTGCAGGTGAACTAGAGAAAGCGGATCCGCGTGCGCGACGACGCGTCTGAAAGGAGTAACGAACGATGATGTCAGCACTGTGGGTGAGCAAGACCGGCCTCGCGGCGCAGGACATGGCTCTGCACACGATTTCCAACAACCTCGCCAACGTCAGCACGGTCGGTTTCAAACGCGACCGCGCGGTGTTCGAGGATCTGCTGTACCAGATCCAGCAGCAGCCCGGCGCGAATTCGTCGCAGGACACGACGCTGCCGTCGGGACTGCAGCTCGGCACCGGTGTGCGCATCGCCGGCACGCAGAAGATGTTCAGCATGGGCGGCATGCAGAACACGCAGGCGCCGCTCGACCTCGCGATCGAAGGGCGGGGCTTCTTCCAGATCACGATGCCGGACGGCAGCATCGGCTACACGCGCGACGGCGAGTTCCGCATGGACCAGGACGGCCAGCTCGTCAATTCGCAGGGCCATCCGCTGGAACCGGCGATCACGATTCCGCCGGAGGCGGACACGATCACGATCGGCACCGACGGCACCGTCAGCGTGATGACGAAGGGCAATCCGGCGGCTACGCAGGTCGGCACGATCGAACTCGTCAGCTTCGTCAATCCGACCGGTCTGCAGGCAGACGGCGGCAACCTGTTCTCCGAAACGCCGGCCAGCGGTTCGCCGCAGTCCGGCACCGCGGGCACCGACGGCCTCGGCCAGATCATGCAGGGCAACCTCGAAACGTCGAACGTCAGCGTCGTCGAAGAACTGGTGAACATGGTGGCCGTGCAACGCGCCTACGAGATGAACTCGCGCGTGATATCCACGTCCGACCAGATGCTGCAGAACCTTACCCAGAATGTGTGACGCGATGCGCTGATGCGTAACGTGCTGATCGCTTTGCGCGCTTGCTCTGCTGGTCGGCGGGTGCATCGGCGTCGAACCGAAGCCGTCCGGAGCCGAGCTATCAGCCGGCATATCCGCTGTTGCCGCCGCCGCCGGCGCCGCAGTCGGGCGGTTTGTATCAGATCGGGTTACGGCATGAATCTGTACAACGACCGTCGCGCCACGCGCGCCGGCGACATCGTCACGATCCTGCTGCAGGAACGTACGCAGTCGTCGAAATCCGCGGCGACGAACATCAGTAAGGGCAGCGCAGCGAAATGCCCGAGCCGACGATTCTCGGTTCGGTCATGTCCGGATCCGGGAACGCAACGGGCTGTTCAACAGCATCGAGAACACAACAAGTTCAACGGCGCTGCCGACAGCGACCAGAGCAACAGTCTGACGCGGCACGATCAGCGCCGTGGTCACGGCGGTGTATCCCAACGGCCTGCTACAGGTGCAAGGTGAAAAATGGCTGCAGTTGAATCGCGGCGAAGAGTACGTCGGGTCAGCGGACTCGTCCGCCAGGAAGACATCGACGGCTCGAACACGGTGTCGTCGCTGCGTCTGGCCGATGCGCGGCTCGCTTACAGCGGCACGGGCGAACTGGCCGACAGCAACTCCGCCGGCTGGCTGACGCGTTTCTTCCTCAGCCCGTTGCATGCCGTTCTGACCATGAAACGTGTCTGTCTGCTCGTCATACTGCTGCTGCTGGCGTTGGCGCTGTCGGCGACATGCCCAGCGGCTGAAAGATATCGCCAGCGTCGACGGCGTGCGCACGAACCAGCTCGTTGGCTACGGTCTGGTGGTGGGGCTCGACGGAACCGGCGACAAAACCAGCCAGACGCCGTTCACGCTGCAGACGTTCAGCAACATGCTGCGTCAGTTCGGCATCCAGCCGCCGACTCGGCAAGGAACCCAAGCTCGAGAACATCGCCGCGGTTTCGGTGCATGCGTCGCTGCCCGCGTTTGCGAAACCCGGCCAGCAGATCGACGTCACCGTTTCTTCGGTCGGCAACGCGAAGAGCCTGCGCGGCGGCACGCTGCTGATGACGCCGCTGAAGGCGGTCAACGGCGAAGTGTTTGCGCTTGCGCAGGGCGATCTCGTCGTGGGCGGCTTCGGCGCAGAAGGCGCCGATGGTTCGAAGGTCACCGTCAACATGCCGAGCGTCGGCCGAATTCCGAACGGCGCTTCGGTGGAGCGTCCGGCGCCGAGCAACTTCGGCGCAGAACGACACGCTGGTGTTCAACCTCAATCGCGGCGATTTCACGACCGCGCGACGCGTCGCCGACAGCATCAACCAGACCTTCGGGCCCGACGTGGCTGCGCCGATGGATGCCACGTCGATCGTCGTGCACGCACCGCAGGATCCCGTCGCAGCGCGTCGGTTTTCTGTCCGTGCTCGAAAACATCAACGTGGAGCAGGATGCAGCGCCGGCGCGCGTCATCATCAATTCGCGCACCGGCACCATCGTCATCGGCCAGCGCGTAGAGGTGATGCCGGCGGCGGTTACGCACGGCAGCTTGTCGGTGACGATCTCGGAAAACCCGACGGTGAGCCAGCCGAATGCAGTTTTCTGCCGGCCGAACCACGGTGGTGCCGAACTCGAACATTGCGATCGATCAGGCGCAGAACCACATGTTCTATTTCGCCCGGTGTGTCGTTGCAGGACATCGTCACGTCGGTCAACGAAGTCGGCGCCGCGCCGGGCGATCTGATGGCGATTCTCGAGGCGTTGAAGGAAGCGGGCGCGCTGCGCGCGGAACTGGTGGTGATCTGACGAGTGGCCGGCGCGATCATGGATAACGCGGCGGTGGCGCCGCAAAGACGCTGTCCGGCTTTGCGTACAGCGACGTCAACCGCCTGAGCCAGATCAAGACGCAGGGCAAGGCGGGCATTCGCGCGGCCGCGCAACAGTTCGAGTCGCTGTTCATCGACATGATGATGACGAGCATGCGGCAGGCCGGCAGTGCATTTGCCGACGGCGACTACACGTCGAGCGATGCGACGAAGATGCAGCAGGAGATGCTCGACCACCAATGGGCGGTGCACATTGCCGAGAACGGCGGCGTCGGCCTCGCCGACGTCATCGTCAAGCAATTGTCGGGTACGCTGGCCAGACGAATCGGCCGGTATGCAACGCGGGCCGTCTGACGATTACACCCGCCGCAGAGGAAGCGATCCGCATCGACGCCGCCGCAGGCGACGAGCAGCGGACCGACGCTGGTGTGGCGACGGCGTGGCGCCGGAATGGACGGTGGGTGCGCCTTCGTCGCCCGATGGACTGCGACCGCTCCAATCGCGCGCAGGACAACCCGTACCGCCCCCCGACGAGATTGTGAGAGCAGCGATGCCGAAGACGCCGACGATCTGACGCGTTACCGTCCAAGGGCAGCAAAGACAGCGCGTTCGACGGGCCGAGCGACTTCATCGCCAAGGTGCTGCCGGTTCTGAAGAACGCATTGCCGGCAGCGGCCTGAATCCGCTGGCCGTGCTCGCGCAGGGCGCGCTGGAAACGGGCTGGGGCGCGCACGTCATACACACGGCGGCCGGTGACAGCAGCCACAATCTCTTCAACATCAAGGCGACGTCGAACTGGGATGGTCCATCGGTGGAGGTATCCACCGTGGAGTTCCACGGCGGCCAGCCGGTTCGGCAGACGCGACCGCTTTCGCGCATACGACTCGGTCGAATCGGCGGTGCGCGACTACCTGTCGGTGTTGAAAAGCGACTCGCGCTACAGCCGCGCGATCGATGCGGCTCAAGATCCGGCGCGTTTCGCCGATGAACTGCAGAAAGCCGGTTATGCGACCGATCCGCACTACGCGGCGAAGATTCTTCGCGTGCTGACGAGCGGACCGATCCACGCGGCAATTGCCAAATTCGCAGAGTACTCAGAGTAGTAGAGCGCACGCATGGCCAGTTCACTGATCAACATCGGCATCTCGGGACTGAAGGCGCAGCAGGCGGCGCTTGCCACGACGGGCCACAACATCACCAATGCGTCCACGCCGGGCTACAGCCGCCAGACGATTCAGATCGAGCCGCATCCGCCGCAGTACAGCGGCTCCGCATACATCGGCCGTGGCGCGATGCTGCGAGTCGATCACTCGCGTTGCCGAACGAGTACGCGACGAATCAGGTGCGGCTCGACACGGCGGCGTTCGCCGGGCTCGACACGTTCGTCAACGAGATCGGTCAGGTGGATTCGCTGCTCGCGGACGATCAGACCGGGCCTCGCGCCCGCGATGCAGACGTTCTTCGGTGCGTTGCAGTCGGCATCGTCCGATCCGAGCTCGATTCCGACCCGCCAGGTCGTGTTGTCGGATGCGGCCGGTCTCGCGAGCCGTTTCAACACCATGTACGAACGGCTGAATACGCAGCAGCGGGGTCTCGATCAGCAGTTGCGATCGACCACCGATGAAATCAACGAACTGGCAAAAGGGATCGCGTCGCTGAACGATCGCATCGGCGGCGCCGACGGCCGTTCGAGCGGCGTACTGCCGAACGATCTGCTGGATCAGCGCGACGAAATGCTGCGTCAGACTGGCCGAGAAGGTCGACGTGAAGGTGGTGACGCAGGGCGATGGGCAGATGAGCGTGTTCATCGGCAAAGGCCAGCCGCTGATCATCGGCAGCAAGGTCAGCGCGATGCAGGCGGTCGGCAACGGTGAGATCGCGCTCAGCACCAGCCTCGATGCGAAGGGCCAGATCATCACCGGTTCGATCACCGGCGGACAACTCGGCGGTTTGCTCGATTTCCGCAACGGCGTGCTCGATAGCGCGCTGAACCAGCTCGGTCGGATCGCCATCGGTCTCGCCGACGCAATCAACCAGCAACAGCGCAAAGGGGTGACGCTCGACGGTGAGTTCGGTAGAGACCTGTTCACGTCGATCAACGATCCCGCAGCCGCTGGCGCAGCGCGCCGTTGCGCTGAACCTGACGGCGGGCTATTCCGGCCGGCCAGATCGACGTAGCGATCGATCAAGGCCTGCGCAGCTGACGACCAGCGACTACGAAGTGCGCTTCGACCGGGTCGGCAACGGTGCGTTCACGCTGGTTCGGCTGAACGACGGCGAGGTCGTGGCTGAAGGCAGTGCCGGACAAGGACTGCCCACACGAGTTTCGGCCGACGGATTCACCGTGACCATCCAGGCCGGAGAGTTTCACGGCGGCGATCGCTACATGATCGAACCGACACGTTCGGGCGCACGCGACATCGCGCACTCATCAACAATCGCGGCCGATCTGGCGTTCTCCTCGCCGGTGCGCGCCGATTCGACATACGGCAATCAGGGCACCGGCAGTCGTGATTGCCGGTGCGGTGTTCGACGAGGCAGTCCGAGTTTCGCGGTGAAGGGCACGCTCACGCCGCCGTTGCTGATTCGTTTCACGAGCGAAACCACGTACGAAGTGCTCGACAACAGCGATCCGTCGGCGCCGCGTTCTTTGCAGCCGCCGCTGCGCAATCTGCCGTACGTACCGGGAATTCGGAACTCGCTGCTGCCCGGCGCACTCGGCCAAACACGTGTCGCCAGCACCGGCGGCAACGTTCAGCGGATCATCGCGGGTGCGGGCGCCGACGCTCGGACTTGTCAGCCGGCGGCAACGGTTACGTCTCGCAGCAGATCCGCATTCGAACACCGATGCGAACGGATTCACGCAAGGCGACGCAGACGTATCGAGCGTCGCCGCGGGATCAAGCGCGCGCGACATCGCCGCTGGCCTGTCCGGTCTGAGCGGTGCTTCTGCTTCGGCGCATGACGACGGTCAGCATCACATCGGCATCGTCGACAACGGCGGCAGCGTGCCGCTCGCGCTGGTGATCAACGGCCAGCGTTTCAGCGGGGCCGACGTAGCGTCACTGAATGCGCTTGCGGATGCGATCACCGACAATTCGACGCTGGCGCGCCCGGCGTCACCGCGCGCTCCAACGGATCGCGCCTGGAACTGACTTCGGCGCGAGGGCGACAACCTCGACTTGCACGTGTCCGGCGATGCCGCGGACGCGGTCGACCTCGCGGGGCCGACGCGGCGACACGCTGACGCTGCATGGCGCGGGCGTGGGCGTTGCCGGCGCAGTTGACCGGCAACGTCGATCGCAGCGCGGGATACGACTTCTCGGTCGGGCGGACCATACACGCTTCGGCCTCTCCGTCGACGGCGGTGCGCCGTGCAGACGATCACACTGTCCGGCACGTATGCGAGCGGCGCTGCGCTGGTGGCGGCGACTGCAGGGCGCGATCGACGCATCGACGATCGGCGCCGGACGTGTGCTGGTCGAGCATCGACGGCAGCCGGGCACATCCAGATCGCGTCGCACGCGTCGGGCGCAAACGGCTGCGATCGCGGTCACGGCGGCGCGCACGGCTCGCCGATGGCAACAGCGCTCGGCATCGGCGATGCCTCCGTGACCGGCGTCAGGACTGTACCAGGACGCGACGGTCGGCGGCAGCGTGTCGGTGTCGCTGGACGCGAATCCGCAGCTGTCCACCGATTCCACGACGATCAACACCGGCGTGTTTACCGCCACGCCTGCGGCAGTGCGCGCCGACTTCGGCTATCAGGTCGACGATGTCGGGTCGCCCGCGCGCAGGCGATTCGTTCGCGGTCGGTTACAACGACGGCGGCGTATCCGACAACGCCAACGTGCTGGCGATGGCGGACGTGCAGACGCGCAAGCTGTTCGGCAAGGACGGGTCGCTGTTCGACGCCTACGCGAACATCGTCGAATCGGTCGGCGCGCGCACCAGTCAGGCCCGCATCGACCGCGATGCGAGCAACGGACTGCTGCAGCAGTCGGTCGCGCAGCGCGATTCGATCTCAGGCGTCAACCTCGACGAGGAAGCCGCCAATCTGATTCGTTTCGAACAGGCCTACAACGCGTCGGCGCGCGTCATCGCGGTCGCGCGCGACACCTTCGACACACTCTTCCGAATGTTGGGTTGAACCATGCGCATCGCGTCATCGCAGATCTATCAGCAGGGCATCAACAACATGATCGACGTCAGCCGGCAGCTGGCGAAGACGCAGCAGCAGGTGTCGAGCGGCAAACGATTTGCGACGCCGGCCGACGATCCGGTCGCGGCGTCGCAGGTCGTGCAGATCAACCAGGAACTGGCGCTGCGCGATCAGTATCAGAAGAACATTCAGCAGGTCTCGAGCCAGCTCGGCGCTCGAAGATTCGGTGCTCGGGCAGGCGACGGACGTGCTGCAGCGGATTCGCGAGCTGACGGTGCAGGCCGGCGACGGCGCGTTGACGGCGCAGGACCGCGCGTCGATTGCGACGGAAATCAGCACGCGCACGCGACGAACTGATGTCGCTGATGAATTCACGCACGGCGAGCGGCGAATATCTGTTTGCCGGTTCGCGCGGCCAGACGCAGCCGTTCCAGCGCAACAGCGCCGGCGATGTCGAGTTCAAGGGCGACGAGAAGCAGCGCCGCGTGCAGGTGACCGCCAGCAGCTCGCTGCCGATCAACGATTCGGGCCGCGGCGTGTTCACCGACGTGCCGAGCGTCGCCACCACGCTCTCGGTACAGCCGGCGCGACAACAGCGTCGCCGGTGATCGGCAGGGCGAGTGGTCGATCAGGCCGCGGTGGACGCGCTGTATCCCGATGGCCTGATCGATCGAGTTCAACGCGGTCAATGCCGCCGGGCAGCCGAACTTCACGGTGCGGCGCGCTCAGCGACAATCGGGTGGTCGACGGACTGGCAGAACGTCGCGTACCGCGCCGGGCGACTCGGTGACGGCGCAGGGCATGCAGATCAGCTGTACGGCACTGCGGCCCCGGCGACAAGCTGGTGCATGCAAGACCGGCAAGACACAGAGCGTGGTGGATACGGCCGAGCGGCTTGCGGACGGCCTGAACGAGCTCGGACAGAGCAGCGACGGACTCAGGCGGCAGCTGAAGACGTCTGCTCGATCAGCACGCTCGGCAACCTCGACAACGCGATGGACTCGATCCTGACGGTGCGCGCCGAGGTCGGCGCACGCATGAACACCGCGGATTCGGCGGCAAGCCTGCATCAGGATGTAGCGGTGGTGTCGAAGGATCTGTTGTCGAAGCTGCAGGACATCGACTACACGCAGGCGATCAGCCAGCTCGACATGCAGATCGTTCGTGCTGCAGGCGGCGCAGCAGAGCTACGCGCGGATCAGCGGACTGTCGTTGTTCAACTCTCTCTACGAAGAGTCGTCCAGGAGCGTCTGTAGAGCGTCGCTAACGACGCTCTAGACGCGCGACAGAATCTCGTGGCGCGTGCGCTTGATCGTGAGCGAGCGGGACGGATCGCGTCGATCGAGCCGTTTCGCACGGTGGTGCTGGATGCGTTGGCGCCGTTGGGCGGCCGACACTGTCCTCGTCGCGGCTCTCGTCGGTCGTTGGGCGATTCTGGTTTCTGATTGCGCGGTCATGTGCGGTGCTCTGTATGCGGTACATAAGCCGCGGAATCATACCGGCGGTAACGAAAAGAAAATGTGATCGGTGCACGTTGCTGAAACATTGCCGCGATCGGTCCGCTCGAACGATTGCCTAACAAAGTCGCTAAAGAAGTTCAAGCGAGTGCCGTTAACAGGTCTCGAGTACCCCTCATTTGCGAAGGGACTACCGAACCAAACGGTTCCTTTGACCAAGACTGGTTAGCAATTGGAGTAAGACGATGGCTCAGATTATCAACACCAACATCGGCTCGTTGGTTGCGCAGCGAAACCTGAACACCACCCAGAATGCGAACATGCAGGCTCTGGCGCGGTTGTCTTCGGGTCTTCGTATCAACAGCGCGCGAGACGACGCCGCAGGGTTGGCCATTTCGACTCGATTCACGGCGCAAGTGAGGGGTTTGAACGTTGCCATGCGAAATGCCGGCGACGGAATTTCGCTCGCACAAACCGCTGAAGGCGCGCTCGGTGCGATGACCGACAGTCTGCAGCGGCTGCGTGAACTGGCGCTGCAGTCGGCCAACGCGACGAACAGCGACACCGACCGCCAGGCGCTGAACGCGGAAGCGCAAGCAGCTGATCGACGAGATCAGCCGCATCAGCGACCAGACGAACTTCAACGGCCGCAAGATATTCGACGGCAACTTCTCGTCGAGCGTCCAGATCGGCACGAACGTCGGTGAAACCGTCAGCTTCGGCGTTGCGAAAGTTTCGGCGAGCACCCTCGGCGGCGGCATCGGCGCCGGCGTCAGCGCGCGCGGCACCAGCAGCGCACTCGGCAATGGCGACCTGACGATCAACGGCGTGTCGGTCGGTCCGTCGTCGGCGAACGGACGATACCGCGAGCACCGCGAACAAGGCGGCGAGCGCGATTGCGAAAGCGGCGGCGATCAACCGCGTGTCGGATCAGACGGGTGTGGTTGCGCAGGTCAACACGAACGTTCAAGCCGGCTCGGCGATGACGGCAGCGGCACTGAGCGGCAGCGTCACGATCAACGGCGTGACGATCAACGTCGCAACCGGCGGTGCGGATGCGGCTGCCGATCGTCAGTCGGTCGTTCAGGCGATCAACTCGAAATCGGAACAGACCGGCGTGATGGCGATCGACTCGGGCGCCGACAACGGCGGTGTGATTCTGCAGGCGAAAGATGGCCGCAACATCACGGTCGCGTTCACGACGGTAACTGCAGCGGCGACGGGTCTGGCTGCGGCGGGTACCTACGAAGGTGGCTACACGCTGGTTTCGCAGGACGGCAGCGACATCACGCATCGGCGGCGGTGACAACACCGGCAGCGGCAACGTTGCGAACTCCGGTCTTTCGGCCGGCGTCGAAAGGCGGCACGACCGCGGCGGTGACGTCGCTGGTGCGTCAAGGCGCAACGCTCACGGCGATGGCGGCAGGCGATCTGGTCATCAACGGCGTGACGATCGGCGCGTCGAAGTCGGTCGACGATACCGCCTCGAGCACCGGCAACGCAGCGAGCGGTCTGGCCATTGCGGCGGCGATCAACCGTGCGACGAGCCAGACGGGCGTCAAAGCAGCGGTCAATGCGACACAAGTCGTCGGCGGCACGGCGCAGACGGGCACGGCTGACAGCGGCGGCACCGTGACGATCAACGGCGTGGCAACGACAGTCGTTCACCGCAAGCGCAACCGACCTCGACGGCAACCGCACGGCATGATCAACGCGATCAACACGATCAGCGGGCAGACGGGCGTCGTGGCCACGCGACAACGGCAAGACAATCACGCTGACGGCTGCGGACGGTCGCAACGTCGCCGTCGTGGTCGATGTGGGTCGACAGATGCGCAGTTCGGTGCGTCGGTGGGTCTCGATGACGACGACTGCAGGTATCGGCACGAGGTAACGGCGCAAATGACCGCATCGACGATCAAGCTGTCGTCGGCCGGTTCGTTCACGGTGGCGTCGGGCTCGGGCGGCAACGCCGGCGTCAGCAACGCGGGCTTCGAACTCGGCACGTTCGGTGGCGCGACGAAAGGGCCAGTTCCTGTCCGACGTCGACATCTCGACGGTGAAGCGGCGCGGAAAAGGCGCTGTCGGCCGCCGACAACGCCCTCGACTCGGTGAACCGTGAACGCGCGAACCTCGGTGCGATCCAGAACCGTCTCGACTCGACGATTTCCACGATCTCGATCAACGTCGAAAACCTCTCGGCCGCACGGTCGCGGGTGTTGGACACCGACTTCGCGAAGGAAACGGCCGAGTTGTCGCGGACGCAGATCCTGCAGCAGGCAGGTATTGCGATTCTGGCGCAGGCGAATGCCCAGCCGCAGCTGGTGCTGTCGCTCCTGAAGTAAGAGGCGTGACGGGTGATCGAACCGGCGGCGTGGTGGATCCACCCGCCGGTTCGATGATCCGCAAGACGTGAGGTCCGTTATGCAAGACATAAGTACGCTTTCGCAGAACTCGCGTGCGGTTGCGACGGATGTCATTCGCAAGGAAGCGACGACAGTCAGCGTCGATCCGGTTAGCTTGCCCGGATCGGCAAACGACAGGAGCGTCCACCGGCAACAACGTGCCGGTGGTCTCCGACGTCGCAGATACATCGCGACGGGAGCGCGTGGCCGCCGAATCACGCCAAGTGGTCGAAAAGGCCATCGCGCATCTCAATGACTACGTGCAATCGATCCAGCGCGACCTGGAGTTCTCGTTGGACGAAGGGTCGGGCTGCAACGGTCGTGCGCGTGATCGATCGAACCACCAAGACGGTGATTCGACAGATACCGAGTGACGTTGCGCTGCGATTGGCACGGAACTTGAAGCCTTCAGGCAGTGCAGCCGTACCAACGAGGGTACTCGGCCGAAGCACGTCCGGCAGCGGATGCCGGCGGCGGGCTGATCAACACTCGGATCTAGTCGGGACGACATTAGGCCGAGCAGTCACTCATCGGAGCAGCAGCGTCGGCACGGAAGCCGGCGCTGACACTCCACCTAAGACGACGACGCTATGGCTTCCATTCAATCTCTCGGCATCGGTTCCGGGCTGCTGACCTCCGAACTGATCGACAAGATCGTTGCCTCGGAGCGCGACGCGACCGATGCGCGCATGACCGCGAAGAAAGCGGAAATCGATGCGAAGGTATCGGCCTACGGCGCCGTCAAGAACACCATCGATGCGTTGCGCACCAAGGCGAAGGCGCTTGGCGATGCATCGACGTTGCTGATCAACACGGCCACTTCGAGCGATCCGGCCGCTGTCGAGCGCAACCGCGACGAACAAGCGCGCGCAGCGGCGTGCACACCGTCGAAGTCAGCGCATTGCGCGCGCGCACACGATCGCGAGCCGCCGATTCGACGACATCACCTCGGTCGTCGGCAGCGGTACGCTGACGATCCGCTTCGGCACCACGACGTTCAGCGAGCGCCGGAGACTACCAGTCGTTCACGGCCAATGCGGACCGCGCGGCGGTGAACGTCGTGATCGGCGACAACAACAACTCGCTCGCCGGCGTGCGCGATGCGATCAATGCCGCCGACATCGGCGTGACGGCGAACATCATCAACGACGGCAGCGGGTATCGGCTGGTGCTGGCGTCGGACGAACTCGGCGCGGCGAACAGCATGCGAGATCAGCGTGGCCGAGGGTACCACGCCGGGCTTTCGGCGCTGGCGTTCAACGCCTCCGCGAGCACGCCCGATACGAACATGACTCAGACGGTCGCGGCCGAAGACGCGCAGGCGGCGATCGACGGCATTCCGATCACGCGCGACTCGAACACGGTGAGCGGCGTGGTCGATGGCCTGACGTTCAATCTGCAATGCGACGAACGCAGGCGCGCCGGCGGTCGGTTACGGTTGCCCAGGACACGGCGGGTATTGCCGACAAGATGCAGGCGTTCGTCGATGCATTCAACGACGTGCGTGCGTTGACTGAAAAATTGACCGAGTATGAACCCGACGAAAAGCAGGGATCGCTGCTGACCGGCGATTCGGCGGTGCGCAGCATCCGCGCGCAGCTGCAGCGGATTCTGCTGGCGTCGGTCAGCGGCGTCGGCAGCGGCTCGGTGCGCTCGTTGGTCGATGTCGGCGTGACGTCCGATCAGAACAACCAGTACTACCTGACGCTCGACGAATCGAAGCTGAACGCGGCGCTCGCGAAGGATCCCGCCGGGGTTCAGGGATTGCTCGCGTCGCAGAGCACGCCAGCGACAGCCTGGTTGAAGTTCGCCGGCTTCGGCAGCAAGACGGAAGCGGGCAGCTATCGCGGTCAACGTCACGCGGCTCGCCACGCACGGCAGCATTGCCGGCGCGTCGATGGGCGCCGGCGCATTTCCCGGCCGTCACCATCGGCGACGCGCAACGACGAGTCTGACGCGTCACGATCGACGGCATCACGTCGGGCGCGCTCACGCTGACGCACGGCGCGTACGCCACCGGCGCGGCGATGGCGGCAGGAGACTGCAGTCGCAGATCAACGCCGACACGCGCGCTGAAGGCGCGGGCGTCACCGCCAGCGTGACGTTCGATGCAACGGACAACCATTTCGTCATCGCGTCGAGCCGTTACGGCGCTGCGTCGAGTGCGTCGGTCGCGACGATCGATACCGACGACCACTGCGGATCTGGGTTTCAGCGTTGCGGAAGGGCAGGCGGGCGTCGACGTGGCCGGAACGATCAACGGCATCAGCCGCGATCGGCAACGGCCAGTTCCTGAGCGCTGCCGAGCGGTCCGCAGCCTGCGACGTCGGGCTTCAACCGCGGCGCGGCGATCGGCGGGATTCACGACGCCGCTGACGCTCGATGCAACGAACAACACGTTTTCGTTGCGGTCGACGGCGTCGCAAGCGGCGTGATCACGCTGACGGAAGGCGAATACGCCACCGGCGACGCGCTCGCTGCGGAGATCGAATCGCGGATCAACGCCGATGCGCGCGTTGTCGTCGGGCGGCGCATCGGTATCGGTCGCCTACGATGCGACGACGCGCCGATTCACGGTCACGTCGGCGACGAAAGGTTCGACGTCGGCGGTTGCGTTCACCAACGTGTCGGCCGGCGCGGTGACGAGCGCTCGGCTTCGCTGTCGGCGCCGGCACCGCCGGGGCGGGACGCCGGCGACCGCGGCCGATCGCGGCGGGCGGAATATCGCTGCAGATCACGCGGCGGTGCGCTCGGCGATCGCGGCACGGTCACGCTGGTGCGCGGTGTCATGAATCGCATCGATCAGGCGCTGAACAACGCGCTGTCGTTCGGCGGATTGTTCGCGAACAAACAGACGAGCCTGGAAGCGCAGGCGAAGGAACTCGAGGACCAGAAGACCGCGTTCGACGCGCGCATGACCGCGCTGCAGACGCGTCTGCAAACGCAGTTTGCGGCGGCCGACGCACTGATCTCGCAGCTGAACAGCACGTCGACGTTCCTGAGCCAGCAGCTGAGCGCGCTGCGCGAACAGCGCAACAAATAACGTCGATCAGTAAGCGTCTCAAGTTTGCCGAATCGCAGCCGTCAATTCCCTGCCTCGTTTCTCGTGGCGGTCGTCACACAACAGCAGCGCTCGATGAAGGACAGAACGTGAATCACGGAGCCCAGGCCTACAACCGGTTGAACGTCGCAACCGCCGTCGAGTCGGCGAACTCGCAGCAGCTCGTCAAGCTGATGCTCGACGGCGCGCTGGCGCGGCTGATCCGCGCAAAAGGCTGCATCGCTCACCGCGACATCGAGGGGCGCAACGAGGCGCTCGATACCGCGCTCGGCATCATCGGCGCGCTGCAGGGTTGCCTCGATCACGAACGCGGCGGTTCGCTCGCGGAAAATCTCGACTCGCTCTACGACTACATGCAGCGCCGGCTGTTCCGCGCGAACGTCGACAGCGACATGAAGGCGATCGAGAAGTAATCGATCTGGTGCGCACGCTGAAAGACGGCGTGGGACGCGATCGACGAGACCAAGCCGGCCAGCCGCGCACGCAGCGCTGCGGTGCGTTCGTGATGTCGAACGCGTATCCGACGTCGCGCAACGTCGCTCCCGCATCTGGTCGCCGCGTCTGCCGAAGCGGTCGAGGCGCTCGATGCCGACGCGCTGCAGCGCGCTCGATGCCGACGTGCGTCAACTCGTCGCCGCAACTGGTCGCGGCGCCCGGACCGCGATACCGCCGAACGTGCTTGCCGAACTCGCGCGAGCTGTATCGGACCTGCGTGTGCGACAGCGAAGCGCGACGCGACGCATCTGCAGCGCCTGATGGGCGAACATCGTCGCACCCAGGCGGGCGTTGTTGGCTTATCGGTCTTCCGGCGCGACTTCGCTGAACCCGTAACCGAACATTTCGATTTCACGCGCGCACGCGGCATCGATCAACGCGCGTTCCGGCGCGCCGAGCGGCCGAGTAGTGCGCACGCGGCGCTGGCGCGCGCGTGGCTGTTGCGAGCGACAGTCGCCCGGCAGATTCAGCAGATGTGCCCACTGCTTCGAGTTCCGCCTCGAGGTGCTCGTAGCGGATCACCCGGTCGACCGCCAGCGCCCCATCGATCAGTACAGACGGAAGTTCGACAGCGATCCGCGGCCGCGCTTTCGTCAGGAACTCGAGCATCGTCGGGCGCGGTATCGATCGCGCGCGTGCGCTGCTCGTACAGCGCAACCGCTTTTTCCCACGGATCGCGTTCGACGCAGAACTTGAAATAGCTGTTCCAGATCTCCTCGCCCACACGTTCGCGGATCGCGGCGGCGCCTTCGTGCCTGTCGAGACGCGCGCGTTCGCCGCGCGCCAGCAGCCGCAGCCAGTCGAGCGGTCGATAACGCGATCGCAGCGTGGCACCGCGCTCGGCGCGGCGTAGCCCGCGCCCGGCGTACCGTTGGCGCCGGGCCGGTGACGATGTCGCCATCGCTCGCAGAATGCGGCCAGCGCACGCTTCGATCGCCGCGCCGACGGTTTTGCGGGTGTGCAATGAATATGAAGCGGTGACGGTGGCAGACGATCATCGGTGCGGACGTGTGCGGCGCAGGCGGGCGCATTATGGCACGCCGCTTCGCGACGTGACCAGCAGCCGGGAAACTGCCGCGCGGGCCGGCACGACCGCCGGGAATTTGACCAATCGCGCATCCGTACTTTACTTCGAACGGAACTCAACAGCAGCGATAGGGCACGATGAGCCGACTACGGGTAGCAGTACGGATCAACGATGCCGGCGTTCGCAGCACGTCGTCGAGCGCCTCGAGTTCGTCGGCGAGACGGTGGTGCGGGTCGCGGACATCGACCGCTGCCCGGCGACATCGGCGCCGTGTGCACCGATCCACGCGCGGTGACGCGGCACGCGCCGGTGCCCGATCATCCACGTCGCCGCGACCGGCGCAGCGCGCATCGACGGCGCGGTGGCGACGCTCGCGCTGCCGCTGCAGCTGAACGAACTGTTGTCGGCGCCTGCATGCGGCGGCGCAGTTCCGCGATCAGCAGGGCTTCGACTGGCCGCCGGTCGAGAAAGAAACGCTGAAGTTCGCCGATCTGGTCGGATGCAGCGCGCCAATGGCCGCGGTGCGCGAATCGATGGGCAAAGTTGCCGGGCGCGACGTGACCGTGTTGATCCTCGGTGAATCCGGCACCGGCAAAGAGATCGTCGCGCGGGCGCTGCATCGCGCATCGCATCGCTGCGACGGACCGTTCGTGCCGCTCAACTGCGGCGCGATTCCGTCCGAACTGCTCGAAAGCGAACTGTTCGGCCACGAAAAGGGCGCGTTCACCGGCGCGCTGACCAGCAAGCCGGGCCGCTTCGAGATGGCGAACGGCGGCACGCTGTTCCTGGACGAGATCGGCGAACTGCCGATGTCGATGCAGGTGAAGCTGCTGCGCGTGCTGCAGGAGCGCTGCTTCGAACGCGTCGGCGGCAGCACCACGATCAAGTGCAACGTGCGCATCATCGCGGCGACCCATCGCGACCTCGACGACGATGATCCGCGTCGGCGAATTCCGCGAAGACCTGTTCTATCGCCTGAACGTGTTCCCGATCGTGCTGCCGGCGCTGCGCGAGCGCAGCCGGCGACATCGCGGCGCTCGTCACGCGCGCTGTCGGCCGAGGTCGAAGCGCGTCAGGGCGTATGCCGTTCGCTTCGATGACGGCGGCGCTCGGCCGCGCTCGAAAGCTATACGTGGCCCGGCAACGTGCGCGAACTGGCGAACCTGATCGAACGCATGGCGATCGCCCACGCCCGGCAGCGTCGTTGGCATCGCAAACCTGCCCGGCAAGATCAACGCGCAAGGCGCTGCAGACGGCGCCGGGGGAATCATCGGTCGAACGTATCGGCAGCGAATCGCTGATCGACCCCGATCGGCCGCCGTCTCTGCCGGTGAACGGCATCGATCTGAAGGATTACCTGAACCGGCTCGAGCGCAGCCTGATTCGTCAGGCGCTCGACGACACCGACTCGGTGGTCGCGCGCGCAGCCGACCGGCTGCACATCCGCCGCACCACGCTGGTGGAGAAGATGCGCAAGTACGGTCTGCAACGCTCCGACGTCGCCTGGTCGGAAACCGAGGAACTGACGCGAGGAATCGATGATGGTCGCCGTCGAATCGAAATCGTCGTGACGCGCCGCAGGAACCGCTGGCAGCGATGGCGCGGCAGCGGCGCTGATCAGCGAAACGGTCCGATGCCCCGCAGCAACGACCGTGCTCGATGTTCGGATCGTCGTCGAAGCGCAGGCGGCGCTAGCGCACCAGATCCGCAATCCGCTGACGGTCGCGGGTTTGTCGGTAGAGCAGTTGCTGATGACCGAAAGCGGCGTCGAAGTGCGCGAGCGGCTCGAACGCGTGCGCAGCAGCCTGCAAGCCATCGAGCAGCAGATCCGCAACGCGCTCGTATTCGTGCGCGGCGAACTGATCGAGCGGCACACGTTTACGGTCTCGGCACTGGTCGCTGCGATGCGCGATGCATGGTCGTCGTTGCTCGACGGGCATGCGGTGACGTGGGACGAAGCGATACTCCGACCGATGAATTGCGTCGACGGTGATCTGGCGACGCTGGTCGGCGCGCTGACGAACATCGTCGACAATGCCGATCGGCGATCGGCGGCGCCGACGTCGCGCTGCGCGTCATCGTTGCGTCGTCGGACGGCACGCTGCGCGTTTCGATCGTCGACAACGGTCCGGGCATGGACGTTGCGATGCTCGAGCGTGCGCGGCAGCCGTTCGTTTCGGGACGGATCGGCGGTACCGGTCTGGGGCTGGCGATCGTCGATGGTGTAACGCAAAGCGCACGGCGGGCGTTTCGTACTCGAGTCGTCGGTCGGGGCTGGGCACCTGCGCGACCATCGAATTGCCGCTGGTGGCCGGCCGTGTGACGAAGCCGTGGCTTCGATCATCGCGAATTCGGTTGCGACGCAGCGCTGCTTCAACCTGGCGGAGCGCGGTGTCGCGCACGGACGTGTCGGTACTGATTTCGGGCGAAAGCGGCACCGGCAAAGAGGTGGTCGCGCGTTTCATTCACGAGCGCTCGTCGCGCGCGACCGGTGCCATTCATCGCGATCAACTGCGCGGCGATTCCCGAACACATGCTCGAAGCGATTCTGTTCGGCCACGAGAAAGGCGCATTCACCGGCGCGCACCAGATGCGCGAAGGCAAGTTCGAACTCGCCAACGGCGGCACGCTGCTGCTCGATGAAATTTCGGAAATGCCGGTTTCGCTGCAGGCCAAGCTGCTGCGCGTCCTGCAGGAGCGCGAACTCGAACGCGTCGGCGGCAAACGCACTGATCGCGGTGGACGTGCGTGTGATCGCCACGACCAACCGCGATCTGAAGGCGAGCATCGCGGCAGGTACGTTCCGCGAAGACCTGTTCTATCGCCTGTCGGTGTTTCCGCTGCAGCTCGATCCGCTGCGCGCGCGGCGTCACGACATCCGCGCCGCTGGCCGAACATTTTCTGGCGAAACACGGCGCAAGCTGCGCTGGCGCGTCGTTGTCGGCCGGCGGCACTCGACGCGCTCAGCGCGCACGAGTGGCCCGGCAACGTCCGCGAACTCGAAAACGTCATTCAACGCGCGCTGGTGATGTGGACCGGCGAAGCGATCGAACCGATCGATCTCGGGCTTCGAGCGAGCGCCTGTCGC
This sequence comes from uncultured Gammaproteobacteria bacterium, assembly GCA_963822125.1. GTDB lineage: Bacteria > Pseudomonadota > Gammaproteobacteria > Pseudomonadales > Azotimanducaceae > DATJGR01. The sequence continues at coordinate 217,054 of CAWGGQ010000011.1, forward strand.
TCGCGCGGTCGCGGATGCGCGGCTGTCGCTCGACGAGCGCATGTTGAACACCGAGGTGGACATCGTCGCCGAAGTGCTGCGCGCATCACGCGGCCGGCGCGACGCCACCGCGCGCGCACTCGGCATCAGCGTGCGCACGCTGCGGCACAAACTGAAACGTTGGCGCGAAATGGGCGTTCCATTCCCTCGTGGCGCTAGCGCGCACCGGAAGAGGCACTGACATGAACACGATCGAGCGGCCCGATGTGCAAAGCGTGCTTGCGCAGATGCGCTCGATGCGCGAGGCGGCGCAGGGTGCGCTTGATCCGGACGATGCAGGAGCCGGATCAGCCGTCGCCGGTGCAGGCCACGCAGTCGGCTCCGAAGTCCGATTTCGGCACGACGCTGCGCACAGCCATCGATCAGGTGAACTCCACACAGATGGAAGCGACGCAATCTGCACGGATGCATTCGTGCGCGGCGACACCGACGACCTCGTAAAGGTGATGGTGCCGTGCAGAAATCGAACGTGGCGTTTCAAGGCGATGACCCAGGTACGCAACCGTCTGGTAACGGCGTACCAGGACATCATGAACATGCCGATTTAGGTTGTAGAAGATGGCAGATCTTCCGGTTGAGATAGACGCAGGCACCACGCCGTCGAACGAAGCGGCGGGCCCCGGTGGCGATTTTCTGCGCGGCTACGCCACGTTGCCGATCGTCAGACAACTCGGCCTGATGCTGGCGCTCGCGGCCACCGTAGCCGTGGGTGTCTCGGTGGTGCTGTGGATGCGCGAGCCGGACTACAAACCGCTGACCGGTATCGGTTCCGTGCGGCAGGCGAATGCCGCTGCGGAAGCGCTGCAGGCCGCGAACATCCCTTATCGACTCGACGACAGCACCGGCATGCTGATGGTGCCGGCGGAAGTGTTGCATCAGGCGCGCATGAAGATCGCCGGGGTCGGCGGCTTGAGCGGCGACCAGGAAGGGTTCGAGCTGCTCGACAAGGATCAGGGCTTCGGCGTCAGCCAGTTCATGGAAACGAACATGTTCCGCCGCAGCCTCGAAGGCGAGTTGGCGCGGAGCATCACGAGCATCAACTCCGTACAGCACGCGCGCGTGCATCTCGCCATTCCGAAGTCGACCGCGTTCCTGCGCGATCAGCGCGCGCCGACGGCGAGCGTGACCGTTGGGCTCGCGCCCGGCCAGTCGCTCAGCTTCGGCCAGGTGCGCGCCATCATGAATCTGGTGGCGGGCGCGGTTTCCGAACTGACGGCCGATCACGTCACCGTGGTCGATCAGACCGGACAACTGCTGTCGGGGCAGGAAGACGACACGGCGCAGGGCGGCACCGATCGCCAGTTCAAATACGTGCAGCAGCTCGAAACGAGCTTGCGCGAGAAGGTGCACAACATTCTGCTGCCCACCGTTGGCGCGAACCGTTTCACGGCTGAAGTAGCCGCGGACGTCGACTTCACGTGGGTCGAAGAAACGGAAGAGCTGTTCAACCCGGATCAGCCGGCGTTGCGCAGCGAACAGACGTTGAACGAACAACGCGTCGGTGAAGCGTCCGACGGCGGCGTGCCGGGTCGGTACTTCGAATCAACCGCCCGCGGTTGCCACCGCGCCGCAGACGCTGGCCGAGGCCACTGCCGGCCGGGCGACCGACGGCGCTGCGCCAACGACACCGTCGAGCCGCAGCCGTTCTCAAGCGACGCGCAACTTCGAACTCGATCGCACGATCAGCCATACGCGCCATCAGGTGGGGCGCGTGACGCGCCTGACGGTATCGGTGCTGGTCGACGATCTGCCGCGCACCGGCCGCCGAAGACGGCAAGGTGACGTACGTGCCTGGAAGGAAGCGGATCTCGAACGCCTCACTGCACTCGTGAAGAACGCGATCGGCTACAACGCCGCGCGCGGCGACACCGTCACCGTCGTCAACAGTCCGTTCCTCGAAGAACACACGCGACCCGATCGAACCGGTGCCGTTCTGGACGCAGACGTGGTTCATCGACATCGTCAAGAAAGTGGTCGGCGGTCTGCTCGTGCTCGCGCTCGTGCTGGGCCTGCTGCGGCCGCTCTATCGCAACCTGAGCCGCGCCGGTTCGTCGGCGGCATCGTCCGACGCCGCGATGGCGCGGCTGGTGTCGATGCGTTCGCCGAACGACCGCCAGTTCTACGCGGGCTCGAAGGCGGGCAGGTCGGCATGATCGGCGGACCGTCGCACCAGGCGCAGCTCGCAACGGTGCGCGGCCTGGTCGCGGAGAATCCGGCGCGCGTCGCGCAGGTAGTCAAACACTGGGTTTCGAAAGATGAGTGAAGCCGCGGTCGACAATCGCCCCGGCGCGAAAAGCGGAGAAGGCGGACGCCCGCGAAAAGATGCAGAGCGTCGATCGCGCCGCGGTACTGCTGCTGGCGCTCGGCGAAGACGATGCGGCGCGCGTGCTGAAACATCTCGACCCGCGCGAAGTTCAGCGCGTCGGTTCGGCGATGGCGAGCCTGCGCAGCGTCAACATGGGCCAGATATCGGTCGTGCTCGACGCGTTTCTCGATACGGTCACCGGCCAGTCCGGCATCACGATCGGCGCATCGGAGTACATCCGCAAGATGCTCGTCGGCGCGCTCGGCGAAGACAAAGCGCGCACGCTGGTCGACCGCATCCTCGGCGGCAACACCGCCGGTATCGACAAGCTGAAGTGGATGGACGCGCGCACCGTGGCGGACTTCATGATGCACGAGCACCCGCAGATCCAGGCCATCGTGCTGTCGCACCTCGAGCCGGATCAGGCTGCGGAAGTGCTCGGCTACATGACCGATGCGGAAGCGAAGGTCGACGTGCTGCTGCGCGTCGCCACGCTCGAGTCGGTGCCGCCGAATGCGCTGCTCGAACTGAACGCGGTGCTGGAAGAACAGGTGGGCGGCAAGTCCGCCACACGGTTTGCCGAGATGGGCGGCACGCGCGTCGCCGCCGAAATCATGAACAAACTCGAATCGCGTGCCGAAGAGGCGATTCTCGCCGGCATCCGCCAAGTCGAACGAGACGCTCGCGAACGAAATCCAGGATCTGATGTTCATCTTCGACAACCTGATGGACGTCGACGACAAGGGCATTCAGGTGCTGTTGCGCGAGGTGTCGACCGACAATCTGGTGCTGGCGCTGAAAGGTGCCGAGGAACCGCTGAAGGAGAAGATCTTCGCGAACATGTCGAAGCGCGCGGCGGATCTGCTGAAAGACGATCTCGAATCGAAGGGACCCGGTGCGCGTCAGCGAAGTGGAAGCAGCGCAGCGCGAAATTCTGGTGATCGCGCGGCGTCTCGCCGATGCGGGCGAGATCGTGCTCGGCGGTTCCGGCGAAGAGCTGATCTGACGCGGGCGGGGAAGGAAACGCGATGAGCGACTTCGACCGACCGGCAGCCCCACGAAGCGGGCAGCCGGCACGCGTGGCCGGAGTTCGGCACGTGCGGTGCGCGTGCCCGCCGCAATGCGCAGGCCCGGCGCCGCGCAGGCGGCGCAGGCCGAATATGAAAATGGCTTACGAGGCGGGCAAGGCCGCCGGCCTCGCCGCCGCGGCCGACGAGGTGCGCGCCTTGAAGGAACGGTTGGGCGGCCAGCATCCGCACGCTGGAGCAGACGCGATCAGGGTCGACGCGCAGCAGCAGCAGCGGCTCGTCGAACTGACGCGACGCGATCTGCAGCAAGGTGCTGGACCATCGAACTGTCGACCGACCTGCGCGTGTTCGAAGCGTTCGTGCGGCGCGGCGTCGCAGCACCTCGAGTGCCACGGCGCAGACGGTGCGCGTGCACGTGAACCCGGCAAAGACGTCGATGGCTGAACGCGCACGGTCGCCGGACATCGTCGATCGAAGCGGACGACGCGGTCGCCGGAAGGCGGACTGTTCGGTGCGCACCGAACAGCGCAGCGTCGACTTCGATCCGCACGCGCTGCTCGATGAGCTGTTCGCGGAGCTGCCGCGATGGCTGACGTCGACGCGTACTCGCCGGCCTGGGCCGGGTCGCCAGCGCGAGCGCGCGCCGGCGGTCGTCAAAGGTCGCGTGCGGCGTACGGTCGGCTATTCGCTCGAAGTCACCGGCTGCGATCAGAGCGTCGGTTCGGAGTGTCTCGTCGAAGTCGAGGGCGGCGTGGTGCCGGCCGAAGTGGTCGGGTTTTCCGAGGGCACGAGCTTCCTGATGCCGTTTGGCGACGTCACCGGACTGCATCCCGGCGCCGCAGTGCGTCCCCAACGGGAGCGCAAAGGGCCGGTGATGGAAGGTCTGCTCGGGCGCGTCGTCGACGGTCTCGGCCGGCCGCTCGACGGCAGGCCGCTGGAGCAGACGCCGATCGGCAGCTGCCGACCGCCCGGGGCGATTCAATCCGCTGCGAGCGCGTGCCGGTGACGAGTGCGCTCGACGTCGGCGTGCGCGCGATCAACGCGCTGCTGACTGTCGGAGTCGGTCAGCGGCTCGGCCTGTTCGCCGGCAGCGGCGTCGGCAAGAGCATGCTGCTCGGCATGATGTCGCGGTACACGGCGCGCGGACGTCGTCGTGGTCGGGTCTGATCGGCGAACGCGGCCGCGAAGTGCGCGAGTTCATCGACGAGAGTCTCGGCCCCGCCGGACTGAAACGCGCGGTGGTGGTTGCCTCGCCCGCTGACGATGCGCCGGTGCTGCGGCTGCGTGCGGCGCGGCTCGCCACCGAAATCGCGCACCGATATCGCGCGATGGGCCGCAACGTACTGCTGGTGATGGATTCGCTGACGCGCGTTGCGCAGGCGCAGCGTGAAATCGGCCTCGCCGTCGGCGAACCGCCGACCACCAAAGGCTATCCGCCGTCGGTGTTCGCGTTGTTGCCGCGGCTGGTCGAGCAGGCCGGCAACGTCGGGGACCCGGCTCGGTGACTGCGTTCTACACGGTGCTCGCCGAAGGCGACGATCATCAGGATCCGATCGTCGATGCTGCGCGCGCGATTCTCGACGGCCACATCGTGCTGAGCCGGCGCCTCGCCGATTCCGGCACATTTCCCGGCGATCGACGTCGAAGCATCGATCTCGCGCGTGATGCCGAAACTCGTCGATGCGCGAGCACATGCGCATGCGCGATGTCGTTCAAGGAGCTGTGGAGCCGCTATGCGCAGCAGCGCGATCTGATCAGCGTCGGCGCGTATGTCGGCAGGATCCGATCCGTTGACCGATCGCGCGATCAAACTGCGCGCCGACATGAACCAGTTCCTGACGCAGCCGGTAGCGGAGACGAGCGGACCTCAAAGACAGCTCGCGCCGGCTGCAGCAGCTGCTCGGCGCATGAGCATTCACGAACGCATCCGCCGCTTCGGCGGACTGATCAACGTCTACAAGCGACGTGAGGATGCGCTGGCGCGGCGCATGCGCGACGCGCGAGGCGCTGGCCCAGCGCGAGCAGGCGCAGCTCGCGAACATCGAAGCGATCAAAGCCGACTACGAAAAAGGCCTGCTCGATGCGGGGCGCGCAGGCACGTCGGCGCAGCAGATGAAGAACTGGCAGCGCTTCGTGCGCAACCTCGACGCGGTGCACACCGAACAGATCGAACGGACACGCCGGCCAGCCGGCGTACGCGATGAACATCGCGGATGCGTGGCTCGCGCAGTACCGGCGCGTCAAAGGGTTCGAAACCCTGGCGAGCGACTGAACCTCGACGGCGGAACAGGCGCGCCGAGCAACGGCGCGCGCGAACGTCGGCAGCATGGGCGAAATCGCCGGCGCGGGCGCATTCGGCGAAGGCGCGCGACGACAGGAAGTGACCCGGCAGCTGCGGAAAAAATATGAACTATGCTGAACAAACACGGACGACTGGTGTTGGGAGTAACTCGATGACGATTCGTTCTGAAGTCTCGCGCCGATGGGCGAGGGCTGACGATCGCGGTGGAGGGGCGCTTCGATTTCAGCGCACATCGCGACTTTCGCGAAACGTACGAGAGCCTCGACGCGCAGCCGAAGGAGTTCACGGTCGACATGCGCGATGCCACGTACCTCGACAGTTCTGCGCTCGGCATGCTGCTGCTGCTGCGCGACCACGCCGGCGGTGACGCTGCCGAGGTTCGCATCGTCAACTGCAATCCCGACGTCCGCAAAATTCTGACCATTTCGAACTTCGAGCAGCTGTTCGAGATCCGTTGAGCGCGCATTTCGAATTTCGAGCCGTTCGAACGCTGGATCCGCGTGCTGGTGGCGGACGACAACCGCACCGATCGAACGCTGCTGTCGAAAATCGTGGCGCGTGAGGGCCACGAGGTGATCAAGCCGTCGACGGCGTCGACGCGATGGAGAAATTTGCCTCCGCGACATCCGCAGATCGTGCTGCTCGATGCACTGATGCCGCGGCTGGACGGATTCGAAGTGGCGCGCCGCATCCGCGAGGCTGCCGGCGATGCGTTCATTCCGATCATCTTTCTGACGTCGCTGACCAAGCCGACGAACTGGCGCGCTGCCTGATGGCGGGCGGCGACGACTTCCTGTCGAAGCCGTACAACAGCGTGATTCTGCGCGCGAAGATCACCGCGCTCGAACGGATGCGGCAGCTGCACGTGACGATGCAGGAGCAGCGCGACGAGATCGCGCAATACAACGCCCGGCTGTTGCGCGAGCAGCAGGCGGCAAAAGACATCTTCGACAGCGTCGCCCATTCCGGATGCCTGGCCGCGCGCAACATCCGCCATCTGATTTCGCCGCTGGCGGTGTTCAACGGCGACGTTGTGCTCGCGGCGCGAAATCCCGCCGGCAGCATGTACGTGCTGTTCGGCGACTTCACCGGACACGGGCTCACCGCGTCGATCGGCGCGATGCCGCTGGCGGAAATTTTCTACGGCATGACGCAGAAGGGTTTTCTGCTCGCGTGACGTGTTGCGCGAGTGCAACCGCAAACTGAAGGAAATTCTGCCGGTCGGCTATTTCTGCTGCGCGACGATGGTCGATTTCAATTTTCAGAAGGGCACCGTCGAGGTGTGGAGCGGCGGCTTGCCCGATGCGTACATCAGCGCGAAGCCGACGGCGGTCCGGCGATGCCGGTGACGTCGCGGCATCTGCCGCCTGGGCGTCGGTGTCACCGGCAGTTCGACGCTGCCACAGAAGTGTTCGAACTGGCGGCGGCGATCGGCTGTTGATGTGCACTGACGGATTGCTCGAGTCGCGCAACGGCGCCGGAGAGATGTTCGGCTCCGATCGGATGATCAGCGATCCTCGATCAAGGCCGCGCGGTCGGACGCGGATTCGAGGCGTTAAAGGAAGCGGCATACGCGCACATGGGTGAGCAGCTGCGCGAAGACGACCTCACGATGGTCGAAGTGACGATGCTGGACGAACGACGAGATCGACGCGCCGATGCCGACATACGTCGCCAGCGGGCAGATCGGTCCGCGCGACTGGTCGTTGTCGTTCGAGCTCGGTCCGAGTTCGCTGCAGGAATTCAATCCGCTGCCGTTGCTGCAACACGTGCTGATGGAAGTGCCGGCGCTGCGGGTACGCGGCGGCGTGATCTTCACGGTGCTGTCGGAGCTGTATACCAATGCGCTCGATCACGGGGTGATGGGCTTGAGTTCGGTGGTGAAGTCGACGGCCAACGGTTTTACCGATTACTACCGGCGACGTGTAGAGGCGCTCAATGCGCTCGTCGAAGGATACGTTCGGTTCGAGTTCACCAGCCGCGCTTCCGACAGCGGCGGCTATCTGAAGATTCGCGTGCACGACAGCGGTGCGGGGTTCGATGTTTCGATTCTGCAGGCCGCGCGGGCGAAATTGACCGGCGCCTATCACGGCCGCGGCCTGAGCCTGCTGTATCAACTGTGCGACTCGTTGACGTTTCACGGCGTCGGCAACGACGTGGAAGCTGAATTCCGATGGGGTGACTGGCGATGCCCCGACTTGATCCCAGGGCAATTGCCGAACTGCGCGATTTGATGGGCGAGGATTTCAACGCGCTCATCGATGTATTTCGTTCCGATTCGTTGCGCCTGGTTGAAGCGATCGACGAAGCGACGGCGCAAAACGATGCCGAGACGCTGAGGCATCAGTCGCACGGTTTGAAAGGCGCCTGCATCAATCTCGGCGCAGTCGATCTGGCCGCATTGTGCGCCGACATCGAAGCGTTCGGTCGCTCCGGCGACTGCGGCGCCGCGCGTGAACTGCTCGCGCCGCTGCGCCACGAGTACGAGGCGGTGTCGACCGCGCTCGATTCGCTGAAGATCTGATCAGCCTCGTTCCTTGCGCGGCAGGGTGATCGACGCTTCGAGCCCGCCGACCACGACCCCGCACTGAGCTGCGGGGTCGCGTCGCGGTTGTTTACGCGACCATGCGTCCGAACTTGCCTTTGTTGAAGTCGTCTACGGCCTGCCGGATCTCCGCCTGCGTGTTCATCACGAACGGTCCGTAACCGACGATCGGCTCGTCGATCGGCTCGCCGCTCAGCAACACGAGCGGTTGCATCGGTTTGCGCCTCGACGACCACGTCGGTGCCGATCGCGATCGAGCAACACCATCTGCGCGTCGCGTCGCGGTTTCGGTGCCGTTCACCTTCACCGTGCCGTGCAGAACGACCAGCGCAAGCGTATGGCCTTCCGTTACCGTGAAGCGGCTCGTCTTGCCCTGGTTCAGCCGCACGTCCCACACGTCGATCGGCGTGAACGTGCGCGCCGGACCGCGATGCCCGTCGAACTCGCCCGCGATCACCCGCACCTTTCCTGCGCCGTCAGCGAGTTCGACCGACGGAATGTCGCGCATCGAGCAACGTCTGATAGCCCGGTTCCGCGAGTTTGTCCTGCGCCGGCAGGTTCACCCACAGCTGCACCATCTCGAGCGTGCCGCCCGTTTTCGTGAATTCCGGCGAATGGAACTCCTCATGCAGGATGCCGGACGCCGCCGTCATCCATTGCACGTCGCCGGGGCCGATGCGGCCGCCCGCGCCGGTGGAGTCGCGGTGCGCCACTTCGCCTTGATAGACGATGGTCACCGTTTCGAAACCGCGGTGCGGATGCTCGCCGACGCCGCGCGGGCGAGTCGGCCGGCTGGAACTGCGCGGGACCCGCGTAGTCGAGCAGCAGGAACGGGCTCAGATGCTCGCCGTGGCTGTCGTACGAAAACAGCGAACGACCGGAAAACCGTCGCCGACCCAGTGCGGGCGAGGGGCGCTATAGGTACCGAGGATCTTCTTCATCGTGTTTCTCCTTTGAGATCGGCCTCCTGAAGCGGTGCCGACTTGGTTGAGGAGCAAACATACGGGCGCGACGATGGCGCCGGTAGACGTCCGAAATTATCCTCAGCGTTCCGATACGGAACGATCGACCGATGCAGGACCTCAACGATCTCTACTACTTCGCCGCGGTGGTCGATCACGGCGGCTTTGCGCCGGCGGGCCGCGCACTGGGCATCCCGAAGTCGAAGTTGAGCCGGCGCATCGCCGTGCTCGAGAACCGCCTCGGCGTGCGCCTGATCCAGCGCTCGACGCGCCGGTTCGCCGTCACCGAAATCGGTCAGAACTACTATGCGCACTGCAAAGCGATGCTGGTGGAAGCGCAATCCGCGCAGGACGCCATCGAACCAGACTCGCGCAGAACCGTGCGGCGTGGTGCGCTGACATGCCCGGTGGCGCTGCTCGATGTGCGCGTCGGCGAAATGATCGCGGCGTTCATGGCGAAGTATCCGCGCGTCGGAAGTGCATCTCGAAGCGACCAACCGTCGCGTCGACGTGGTCGGCGAAGGTGTCGATGTGGCGATTCGCGTGCGGCCGCCGCCGCTCGAAGACAGCGACCTGGTGCTTCGCACGCTCGCGGATCGTGGCCAGTGCCTGGTCGCGAGTCCGCGTTGCTGCGCGGTTCGGCACGCCGAACGTACCGGCGGATCTGACGAGATTACCGAGTCTCGATCTGGGTGCCGCTCTGGACGACCACACCTGGCACCTGGTCGGTCCCGACGAGGCGTCCGCAACATCCACCATCAGCCCCGATTCGTGACCGGAGCTGTTTGCGTTGCGCACTGCGGCGGTGGCCGGAGTGGGCGTCGTGCAGTTGCCAACGATGATGATCGGGGGCGAAATCTCTCGCGGCGAACTGGTTCGATTGCTGCCCGACTGGGCACCGCGCCGGAGATCATCCACGCGGTGTTTGCGTCGCGCCGGGGGGTGCTGCCGTCGGTGCGGGCGCTGATCGACTATCTGGCGGAACAGTTTCAGGCATTACGTGAGGAGTAGGGAGCCTTTCAAAGGCTGATCGCGTGGGCGCCCAGGATCGCGTGGTGTACGCGCGCGTTTCGCGGAGCGAATTGAATAGGGCGATGGTCCAAATGCTGGCAGCCGCCGGCAACGGCCGGGAATCGGCGCGGCACTCATACGGAGCGCACGCTGATGACAGTAACGCAAGCTCGCTCGAATGAACCGGCTCAGTCCGACAGTCGCCTCAGACGACGCCCTGCGGGTCAACCGTGCGGGTGATAACCTTTGTAGCCGACCGCAATTGCCAATGGACTGCGCGGATCCTCGCCGGCGCGCAATCGATCAAGGATGTACTCGAAGTCGTAGCGAGGTCGCCAGCCGAGTTCGGTGCGCGCGCGCTCATTCACGTAAACGCGATCGAGGCTCGGGAACATCCGCCAGCTCGCGGCGCCTATACTCCGCCTCGTAGCTGCGGCACCCGCATCGCAAGCACGCGCGGAGCGTCGATCCGCAACGCTGCCGTACTCTTCTCGCTGGAACGGTGTCGTCGCACTGATGATGTAGCGGCCGAAGCCGATCGTCGGCGCCCGTTCGAGTGCAATCAGGTGCGCGCTCACCGCGTCTTCGATGTCCACGCGCCGATGGAGATATTCGTTCACCTTGAGGTTCACGGCGTCGTACGCGTCGCGCGTTTGCGCGTGATCGTCGTCTTCGGGAAAGAACCGCGACGTGCGCAGGATCAGGCACGGCAGACGATGGTCGCGATGGAACAGTGCGCACACGTCTTCGGCGGCGGTCTTCGTAACGCCGTAGATGTTCTTCGGTATCGGGGTGGTGGATTCGGTGATCCATGCCGCCGGTTCACCGGGCGACGGCACCAGTGCGTCGCCGAAAGCGCTGGTGGTGCTGGTGAACACGAACGCACGCACGCGCTCGGTTACGGCCGCTTCGAGCAGCGCCAGCGTGCCGGTGACGTTCGTGTCGACGAATGCCTGCGCAGGGTGCGTTGCGACATGGGGCTTGTGCAGCGTTGCAGTGTGCAACACGGCGTCGACGCCGCGCATCACCCGATCGACCACGCCTCGATCGGCGATGGAGCCGACGACGTTCGTGAACGGCGAAGCGGTGATGTCGAGGCCGATGACGGTGTGATCGGTTGAACGCAGCGTGCGCACGAGCGCCTCACCGAGATGGCCGGAACTGCCCGTAACGAGAATCTTCATTTTTGCGCTGTATCAATGCAACTGAGGGGCGTTCTTCACGGCGCCCGACGGCTCTTCGAAGGAGTCTGCGGCGGAAGGAACGGGTGGAATTGCGCGCAATTCGCGCAGCGCGTCACGAATCACCTGGATAGACGATCGGAAGAACAACGCGGCCAGCGCGGCACCAACGACGATATCGGGCCAGGCCGAGCCGAGCTGCCAGACACCGACGGCGGCGAACAACACCGATACGTTGGCGATGATGTCGTTGCGCGAGCAGAGCCACACGGAGCGCATGTTGATGTCGTCCGCGCGGTGCCGCCACAGCAGCGCCAGACACGAACCGTTGGCGAACAGCGCCAACAGACCGATCGCGCCGATCATTTCGACCACGGGTATTTCCGGATGCAGCGACTTGTAGATCGCCTGCAACAACACCAACAGCCCGAACGCCGCCATGATGCCGCCCTTCAGCAACGCGGACAGCGCCTTTCCGCGCGCACCGCGCGTGACCGCGTACAGACTGAAGCCGTAGACGAGCGCGTCGCCCAGCATGTCGAGCGAGTCCGCAACGAGAGCGACGGAGCCCGCCGCGATGCCGGCGCGCCAATTCCACACCGAACATCGTTGCGTTGATTCCGAGCACCGCTTTCATCGTCAGCTTCGCTTTCAGCGCTTCGATTTCGCACGCTTTGTCGTTGCAGCAGTCGTAATCATCGTCGCCGTCGCCATCGCAGTTAGATCGCTCGCTATCTTGCTTGGTCCTTCGCTGCCGTATTGCACACTCCGATAAGCCGGGCCGCGCCCGCGAAGAAAACGCCCACGCGCTCAGCAGAATTCCCGCTGAAGTGAGGGAAGGGCGCCACGCACAAACAAGCAGGAATGCGGCGATTCCCAGTTCGAACCCGCCGTAGAACGAGCGGATCTCGACGGAAGCGTTCGGGCTCGCGAATTCGAGACCCACCAGATCGGCGAGCACGCCCGGTGCAAAGAAGAACACCACGCCGTACGCCGCGAGCGTGATACCCGCAAAACCGAGGATCGCGCGTTCGATCATGTCGCGATGGAAACCTCGTCGCCCTTGCGTACGGTTCCCGCGGACGTGATCACCGCATAGACGCCGGCGCACGGCGAATCGCCGAGCCCGGCAACGGGGATGCGGTTGTGCTGCGTGAGCGTTCGCAACACTTCGATGTCGCGCGGCAACTCGCCCTGCGCGAGCGTGGTCATTACGCAGCGCGGGTCGGGCATGGTGATGTGCAATCGAACGTCGTTGCCGATGGCGAGCGTCTTGTTTACCCAGTCGTTCTCTACAAAACCCGATTCGCTCGCGCGCACGATCACGTTCATGCGGAACCGGCGTTCATCGAACGCGCTTTGCGGGCGCAGTGAGTTCAAACGTTCGAGCGTGGCGGTCGTCAGCACCGAAAGCGGGAACGCGTCGAAGAACGCGCCTACCGGAACCGGTGAGGGGACGCCGACTCGCGCGAACAGCGCGGATCCGAGTTTCGCTTCGATCGCGGGTCCGAGGTCGTCTTTCTCGATGTCGGGGTGATACTCATCGATGGTGAAGTCGTCGGGTGCGGTGGGTGCGAGCCGCACGTCGCGTTTGAAGAACTTCGAAAGCGCTGCGTCGGCATCGCCCGAGTCGCTGGTTACCGACGTGCCGTCGGGAAACGTGACGCGTACCGGCGGCAACGCTTCGCCGGGCTTCGGTGCGGCTACGTATGCCGCCCGACACGCGAACATTTCGGGATAGGCTTTCACGTTCTTCGCGCTAACGACTTTACCGGTGCCGGTCTCGATCAGCGCGTAGCCGCGATCGCCGACCAGCCCACGCGTGGTAACGGCAGCTTCGTCGATTTTCTCGCCGAGCATCGACTTCACCGGGAATCGCCACAGATGCGAAAGCGCTCCGACCGATTTACGCGTCATGTTTCATGCTCCTGTCGTTCGGATACACTGCCCGCTCACCGGCAACTTACCGAAAGAGGAAGGGAGAGCGGAATGTTCACTGGGTACAGCGGCCTGTTGGGGTTATTGATACTGGCCGGCGACATCTGGGCCATCATCAACATTTTTCAAAGCTCCGAGTCGAACGAGAAGAAGCTGCTGTGGACTCTTCTGGTAGTGCTGTTGCCGCTCGTCGGTTTGATCGTGTGGTTCTTCATGGGCCCGCGCGATCGCCGGGGCTGACCTTCACAACACTTGCATCACAACAGCCGCATCAGAACACCTGCATCAGCAGTTGCACCATGATGCCGAGCTGGGTGAGCTGGCCGATCGCAAACACCACGGTTCGCCAGGGCTGGAGGGCGCCGAGATAGAAGATCGTGTGTAGCGTTCGCGCGACGAAATAGACGCCGAAATACGCCCAGCCGGCGGTCGCCGAACATCCGGTGAGCGTGAACAGCAGCGCGAGGACCATGAACACCGGAATGTTCTCGACGTCGTTCAGGTGCGCGCGTTTTGCGCGCAGCGTGCCGGGCGCATCCTCCGGTTCGCGCGTGTGAGCCGGGGTTGACCGGCAGCGTCTTCCGGGTTGATCACCACCTTCGACTCGAAGCGCGCCTTCGCCGTGACGAACGCGACGGCGCCCATCTTCAGCGCGAGCAGCACGCTGATGACGACGAGCGGCTGGAATGCGGGTAGCGCGGTGAATGCCGACATCGCGGTTTCCCCTGTCTGGATGCTCGATGACGCCGCCGCACTTGTCCAGGGCGTGCGGCGTCGTCCGAGTCAGTCGAAACACGCGTTTGCCGCTCGCGAAGATCAGGTAGAAGACGAGGCCGAACAGCGCAACGCCGGCCGCCACGTCGAACACGATCGCCCACGAGCCGGTTGCATCGAGGATCAGGCCGCTGACGTACACGCCGATGATTCCCGGAATCGTTGCGGCGGTGTTCGTGATGCCCATCAGCGTGCCGGCCGAGCGCGGCGCGATGTCCATGTGATTGACGAAGAAGCCGCCGGCGGTGAACGCGAAGATGCCGTTGCCGAGCGTCATGATGGCGATCGCCATCGGCGCGCTGTGGACGTGGCCGACGATCAGCAGCGCAATCGCGACGCCGCCGAACCCGATCGTCTGCATCAGCTTGCGCACGCGGCCGACCTCCATGCCGCCGCGGATCAGCCGGTCGGCGACGTTGCCGGCGACGTTCAGGAAGACGAAGTAGGCGATGTGCGGGAACATCGTGAACACGCCGACCGACGCGAAATTCACGCCGAGCCCCTTGTTGACGAACGTCGGCAGCCACGTCAGCAGCACGTACAGCGACCAGTTGTTGCAGAAGTGCGCAACGATGATCGCCCACACCGCGGGATGCTTGAGGAACGCGGCGATCGGCGGCGCGGTGCCGGGTTCCCCGGCCGGCGCCGAATGCGCGCGGATGTGGTCGAGTTCCGTGCGCGCTGATGCGCGGATGCTGCGCGGGCGCGGCCGCGGTGCTGCGTCTGCCAGAACAGCGAACCAGACGATGCCGACGCTGCCGAACAGATAGAAACGCCCATTGCCAGCCGAGTTGCGCAACGACGATCGGCGTGACCAGCAGCGCGAACACCGTGCCGAGCGGAATGCCGCTGTTGTTCAGCGCCATCGACCGGGCGCGTTCGTCGATCGGAATCCAGCGCGCGTGCAGCGTGTAGATGGCCGGGAAATTGACGCCTTCGCCCATGCCCATGCCGATGCGCGCGATCAGCAGCGCCGTGAAGCCGAGCGCCGCGGCCGGCGGCGTCAGCATCGTGAACAGCGACCACAGCAGCACGCCGCCGGCGAGCACGACCTTGCCGCCGAAGCGGTCGGCGAGCCGGCCGCCGGCGATCTGCGTCAGCAGATAGCCGACGAAGAACGACGACAGCACCGTGCCTTGCGTCGTTGCCGCTCCAGCCGAGATCCGCGGCCATCGGAATGATCGCGACCGAGATGTTGACCCGGTCGATGTAGCAGATGAACGTCGCAGCGAAACCCAGGCCAACGAGCGTGTAACGGCGCTGCCAGCGCTTGCCTGCTGCTTCGGTGGCAACACCTGCACGTCCAACGGGTTCACTCATTCGCAAGCTCCGCGTTCCGGAAGAGAGATCGGGTGGATGGCCCTGATCGGCCCCGCGCGATTATCCATGGATTGATCGGCTGGGCACACCGGTGGCATCGATCTTGCTCTATTCATCGACTGGTTCGAACCAACAACAGACTCGCGAGCCCTTCATGAATGTAACCGCGTTGCTCGATACACCCGTGCGATCCCCGGCTCCCCTCGATCCGGCCGTCGGCGACGACGCCGCGGATCCCGCGTTTGCCAATGTGATGTCGCAGTATCAGGGCAACGGCAACAAATCGTTGACGAACGAGCCGCCGAAGGGCGAGGCGGACGCGAGCTGCAACTCTGGAGTCGACGCTGCTGCGACGAACGTGGGCGAGAACTGGCCGAGAACTCCTTCGAGAACGCGGGCGAGAGTGCAGCCGCAACGGATGACGCGCCTGTTTCCCTCGTGGACCTGATCGGTCAGGACGGCACGGCATTGCCGCCCGACGGCCAAGCCTTGCCGATTGCCGATGGTTCGGCGCAACCCGGCGACACGTCTGACGCACTCGACGCAACCGACGCAACCGACGCGAGCATCGCCGCTTCGATGATCGCAACGGCGCCCGTCGCCCCCGTGCCTGCACCGGCAACCGGCATCACGGTTCCCGTTCCGGCGACTATTGCGACGCCCGACGCTGCCGCTAACGCCGCCTGTCGTGCCGCGTGCGCCGGAAACGGCGGCATCTGCAGTGCCACAGACGTTGGACCCGGCGGCGCCCGATGTCGATGCACCGGTACAGTTGCCCACCGTCGATCCTCGCACCGTGAAGAAAGACGGCGATGCGGCGGCGATCGCGCAGGTTGCAGCTGTCCACCCGTCGACGACTCGGCCCAGCCGGCGTCGGCTACGCACGTGCTCCGCGCGCTTGGTCTCGGCCACCGTCAGGCGCCGCGCCCGACGGCTCAGCAACGCCGCAACCCGTCACCGGTCATCAGCGCGCCCCGAACAATCTGACGGGCGACCCATCGCGCGGCGACGGCATCGCGAAAGTCGCGAACACACATCTCGCATCGGCGCTCGAAGCCGCAAGCCAGAAGGACACGTCGCTATTGCAGAAGGACGGCGCGGGCGATTCGATCCGGACGGACGCGGTTCTGCCGCGCGCCAACGGTGCCATCGAGGTCCGCGACACCGCCGCAACACGGCTCGGCGATCTGGCCCAGCTGCACGCACAACGTTTTGCAGGCGAACTCGCCGACCGCGTGCTGGTGCTGCGCAGCCAGCGCCTCGATACCGCGACGGTGACGCTCGAACCGCGTGACCTCGGCCGCATCGACATCCAGGTGCGGCTGCAGGCCGACACGACCCACGTCGCGTTCACGGCGCAACACGCCGCGGTGCGCGATGCGCTGGAAGGGCAGATGCCGCGCCTGCGTGCGATGCTCGAAGACGCAGGGCTATCGCTGGGGGCGGTGGACGTATCGCATTCGGGCGGTCAAAGCGGCAGCGATGCAGGCGCTGCACGATCCTTCGAACCACGGAAATCCGCTTCGATTGCGGCGGTCGGCGACATCGTCGACGGGTCCGCCCCGTGGCAGCGGCGCGTCGAAAACGCGTTGGTCGACCTGCACGCGTGACGCTTTCCTGACGCGCGGCAGCGCTTGCGCGTCAGTGCT
The DNA here is from genome assembly GCA_963822125.1 of uncultured Gammaproteobacteria bacterium. Lineage (GTDB taxonomy): Bacteria > Pseudomonadota > Gammaproteobacteria > Pseudomonadales > Azotimanducaceae > DATJGR01. Next base: position 234,108 of record CAWGGQ010000011.1, read on the forward strand.
CCGCCGGTTCGCCGAGCAGACTTCCGGATCTCTTCTACACTTCCTTTCGAGGTGCCAATCCGTTGACGGTTCGACGGTTTTGGCAGGTGCGAACCTGACAGGAAGTCGACATGGCAGCAATGCGCGAAGAGGCGAAGGCAGAGCCCGCAGCCCCTGAAAAAGACGACAAGGACGAGGCCGCGGAGGGCGCGCAGGCCAAACCGACCGGCGGCCGGCGCAAGCTTCTGATCATCGGCGCCATCGCGTTGCTGGTGGCCGGCATCGCGGCGGCGTCGCGTACTATTTCCTGCATGGCGCCGCGGCGCAGGCCGAACCGGACGCAGCGCCGGCGGCACCGGCGCACAAACAAGCCCTCTACCTGAATCTGCGTCCCGACTTCATCGTCAATTCGACCGCGGTCGGGCAACGCCGTTACCTGCAGACCAACGTCGGCCGTCATGGCGCGCGATCAGGCGGTCATCGACGCGGTGAACACGCATGCGCCGATCATCCGCAGCGCGATCATCAATCTGCTGGCCGACGAAGACTTCATGGTGCTGCAGACCGATGCCGGCAAGCAGGCGCTGCGCGAAAAGATGCGCACGACGATCAACGCCACGCTGAAAAAAGAAGCCGACGTCGACGGCATCGAAGCCGTTTTGTTCACCAGCTTCGTGATGCAGTAAGACCGATGGCCAATCGCGAATTGCTGACGCAGGAAGAAATCGACGCACTCGTCAAAGGCGCAGGCGAAAGCGCGGACGACGACGAGTCCGGTTCGATCGAAACGACCGCTTACGACCTGGCGAGCCAGGACCGGGTCGTCCGCGGCCGGCTGCCGACGCTCGAACTGATCAACGAAAAGTTCGCGCGCTTTTTCAAAACGAGTCTCTACAACCTGATGCGCCACGCGGTCGACATCGGCGTGGGCGGCATCCAGATCGTGAAATACAGCGAATACGTGCAGGGGCTGTTCGTGCCGACGAGCATGAACGTGCTGCGGATCAAGCCGATGACGGGCGTCGCGATGTGCGTGCTCGACGCAAAGCTCGTCGTTCGCCTCGTCGACCGCTTCTTCGGCGGCGACGGGCGCCAGATCAAATTCGAAGGTCGCGAGTTCACGCCGACCGAACAACGCATCATCGGCCGGCTCGTCGAAGCCGCGCTCGAGGACCTGAAGCAGGCGTGGAAGCCGGCGATGCCGATCGAAATCCAGGTGCTCGCGAGCGAAGTGAATCCATCGCTCGTCAACGTCGTCGGCGCCGACGAAATCATGGTGGTGAACAGCTTCCAGGTCGAACTCGACGGCAACGGCGGCGAAATCCACTTCGTCTTTCCGTACGCGATGCTCGAACCGCACCGCGAGCGGCTGGAAAACCAGGGCCACAGCAAAACGACCGAGGTCGACCGCAACTGGCTGCCGAACCTGCAGCGCCGGCTGTTGCAGGCGGAAGTACCGTGAACTGCGCGATTGCGCAGCGGAACCTGTCGTTGAAGGAAGTGCTGCGTCTGAAGGAAGGCGACGTCATTCCGGTGGACATGCCGGATTCGCATCTCGTCTATGCGAACGAGGTGCCGGCGTTCTACGCGAAGCTCGGAAATTCGCGCGGCAATCTCGCGCTCGAATACCAGGAACCGTTCGTCGCGAACTGAAACGCGACGAGCTGCAGTCAATCGCCCGAGGAGACAGATCGTGACAGATGAAAGAACCGAACCCGCCGCCGCCCGCGCTGCGCTGCCGGGCGGCGATACGGCGGGGCCGTTCGAAGCGGCGGCCGTGGATCGGCGCAATCTCGAGGTCGTGCTCGACATCTCCGTGCGGCTGTCGATGGAGGTGGGCAACACCAACATCAGCATCCGCAAGCTGCTGCAGCTGAATCGCGGTTCGGTGGTGGAACTCAGCCGCGTTGCCGGCGAGCCCCTCGACGTGCTCGTCAACGGCACGCTGGTGGCGCACGGCGAAGTGGTGGTGGTGAACGACAAGTTCGGCATTCGCCTCACCGATGTCGTCAGCCCGGAACAACGCCTGAAGATGCTGCACTGATGGAACTCGGGCGCCACCGTCCTTCAGGTATTGGCCGCGCTGGTGGTGACGCTGGCGCTGGTGTTCGCCTGTGCGTACGCGCTGCGTCGTTTCGGCGCGGTGGGTGTGCGGCGGCGGGCAGGTCATCAAGGTGCTGTCGGCCGCGCCAGTGGGTTCGCGCGAACGCGTGCTGCTGCTCGAAGTGCACGGCCGGCAGATGCTCGTTGGCGTCACGTCGAATTCGGTCACGCCGCTGCACGTATTCGATGCGGATACGCCGAGCGTGCCCGAGCGCCTGCAGACCGATTTCCGCTCGATACTGAAAGGACTCACGCCGCGCACATGAAGCCGTCCAGCTGCGCAGATCGATGGCGTTTGTCGCCGCCGCGGGGCTCGGCTCGCATTTGCGAGCGTGCAGGCGTTCGGCGCGCCGGATCTGTCGGCGTTCACGCGTAACGACGCAACCCGACGGCACGCAGAAGTACAGCGTGACGCTGCAGATTCTCGCGGTGATGACGGCGCTGACGCTGTTGCCGTCGTTCGTGATCATGATGACGGCGTTCACGCGCATCATCGTCGTGTTCGCGATCCTGCGGCAGGCGATCGGCCTGCAGCAGACGCCGTCGAACCAGATTCTGGTCGGCCTCGCGCTGTTCCTGACGATCTTCGTGATGTCGCCGGTGCTGAACGAGGTGAACGACAACGCGCTGCAACCGTACCTGAAGGAGCAGCTTGCGCCCGAGGAAGCGCTGAAGGTGGCGGCGATGCCGCTGCGCAAATTCATGCTCGCGCAGACGCGTGAAGACGACCTGACGATGTTCATGCAGATCTCGCATGCGGCGCCGGTGCGCAGCATCCGCCGACGTGAACTTCTTCGTGCTGGTTCCGGCGTTCATGACCAGCGAGCTCAAAACCGCATTCCAGATGGGCTTCATGCTGTTCATTCCGTTCCTCGTCATCGACATGGTGGTGGCGTCGGTGCTGATGTCGATGGGCATGATGATGCTGTCGCCGCTGATCATTTCGCTGCCGTTCAAGATCATGCTGTTCGTGATGGTCGACGGCTGGGTGCTCGTGATGGGCACGCTGGCATCGAGCTTTGGCGGAGGCGCGTCGTGACGCCGGCCGACGTACTCGACCTGTTCCGCGACGGGCTGCTGCTGGTCGTGATCATGGTGGCGGTGCTGGTGGTGCCGAGTCTGATCGTGGGTCTCGATCGTGTCGGTGTTTCAGGCGGCGACGCAGATCAACGAACAGACGCTGAGCTTCCTGCCGCGGCTGCTGACGACGCTCGTGACGCTGATGGTCACGGGGCCGTGGCTGCTCGAACGAAGCTGATGGATTTCACGACGCGCATGATCCACGACATTCCCGGGCTGGTCGGGTGAACCATGACAGTCCCGTTCGATTCGTTGATCGAGACCATGAGCCGCACGTTCTGGGCGATGCTGCGTATCGGCGGGTTCTTCATGGTGGTGCCGGTGATCGGCAGCCAGATGGTGTCGCCGCGCATTCGCATCGCGCTGACGTTTGCAACCGCGATTGCGGTATCGCCGCTGCTGCCGAAGATGCCGTCGCTGAACGACATCGATCTGGGGCTCGGCGCTGCTCGCGATCACGCAGGTGCTGATCGGCATCGGTCTCGGCTTCACGACGATCGTGTTCTTTCAGCTGTTCACGGTGGCCGGACAGTTCATCGCGATGCAGACGGGGCTCGGCTTCGCGTCGATGGTGGACCCGACGAACGGCATTTCGGTGACGGTCGTGAGCCAGTTCTTCCTGATGATGGTGTCGCTGACGTTCGTGGCGATGAACGGGCATCTGGTGCTGCTCGAAGTGTTGATCGAGGGATTTCTGCGGGCGCCGCTCGGCGATCGACGGCGGATTCCGGCGCTGTCGTGGCAGATCGCCTCGCTCGGCAGCTGGATGTTCGGCGGCGCGGTGTTGATTGCACTGCCGGCGGTGACGTCGCTGCTGGTCGTGAACCTCGCGCTCGGCGTGATGACGCGCGCCGCGCCGCAGCTGAACATCTTTTCGCTCGGCTTCCCCTTCTCGCTGTTGTTTGGCCTCGTGATCATCTGGGTCACGTTGTACGGCTTCACGCCGCAGTTCGAAGGATTGTCGCAGTGGTACTTCGAATGGACCGGCGGTGGGGTTAGCGACGTGCGGGACACGAAGGGGTCAGACCCCTTCGTGTCTCGGGACAAAAGGGGTCGGACCGCGGCCGGGGTGGGGTTCACGGTAGAGGTCGATAGATGGCTGAAGAAGCACAAGGCCAGGACAAGAGCGAAGAGGCCACTCCTCGCAAGCGCGAGAAGGCGCGCGAGGAAGGCCAGGTTGCGCGTTCGCGCGAACTGAACACGATGACACGTGCTCGTGGCCGGCAGCGTGGCGGTGGTTGCGTTCGGCGGCGGCATGCGCGATGCGTTTGCGCAGATCATGACCGGCGTCGCCGAGATGGCGGTGCACCCCGACGGCCAACTGCTCGCCGCGCTGCATTTCGCGACGGTGGTCGCCGTGAAGGCGACGCTGCCGCTGCTGCGTGCTCGTATTCGTGGTTGCGCTCGTGAGCTCCGGCGCGCTGGGCGGCTTCGTGTTTTCGACGAAGGTGCTCGGCTTCAAAGCGAGCCGTATGAATCCGCTGACGGGCCTGCAGCGCATGTTCTCGATGAAAGCGCTGATCGAACTCGCCAAAGCGATCGCCAAGTTCCTGGTCGTTGCCGGCGTTGCGCTTGCGGTGCTGCAGATCTGGTCGAACGACCTGCTGCGTCTCGGCCTCAAGCCGCTGCCCGAAGCGATGGCCGAAGGGCTGGAACTCGTCGCGCACAGCTTCGTGGCGTTGTCGTGCTCGCTGATCCTGATCGCGGCCGTCGACGTGCCGATCCAGCTCGTCGAGTTCAACAAGCAGCTGAAGATGACGCGCCAGGAAGTGCGCGACGAGATGAAGGACTCGGAAGGGCGCCCGGAAGTGAAAGGGCGCATCCGCCGGCTGCAGCAGGAAATCGCGCGGCGCCGGATGCTGGCCGACATTCCGAAAGCCGACGTCGTGATCACGAACCCGGAACACTACTCGGTGGCGCTGCAGTACGTCGCGAAGAAGATGAACGCGCCGACGCGTGCTCGCCAAAGGCGCCGATCTGATCGCGTTCCGCATTCGCGAACTCGCGACCGCGAGCCGCGTGCCGATCGTCGCCGCGCCGCCGCTGACGCGCGCGATCTATCACTCCACCGACATCGGCGACGAAGTGCCGGCGCCGCTGTACGTGGCCATCGCGCAGATCCTCGCGTTCGTTTATCAGCTGAAACAGTACCGGCGCGGCGCCGGCCCCGCGCCGCGGCCGCTCGGTGATCTCGCAGTGCCGGAAGAATATCGGAGGGATAAATAATGGCGCAGGCGACGCTCGCCGCACCGGCCGCCACGGTTGCGCCACCTCGCGCAGGGCAACATCGGCATTCCGGTGCTGCTGCTCGTGCTGCTGGCGATGATGACGTTGCCGGTGCCGCCGTTCCTGCTCGACGTGTCGTTCACGTTCAACATCGCGCTGTCGCTGGTGGTGCTGCTGGTCAGCGTGTATTCGATGCGGCCGCTCGACTTCGCCGCGTTCCCAACGATTCTGCTGGTGTCGACGCTGCTGCGGCTGGCGCTGAACGTCGCGTCGACGCGCGTCGTGCTGCTCGAAGGGCACCACGGCGGCGATGCGGCCGGCAAGGTGATCCAGGCATTCGGCGAGGTCGTGGTCGGCGGCAACTACGTGGTCGGCCTGGTGGTGTTCATCATCCTCGTGATCATCAACTTCGTGGTCGTCACCAAGGGCGCGGGACGCATCTCGGAAGTCAGCGCGCGGTTCACGTTGGACGCGATGCCCGGCAAACAGATGGCGATCGACGCCGATCTGAACGCCGGGCTGATCGATCAGGACACGGCGCGCAAACGCCGCGAGGAAGTGGGCCAGGAAGCGGACTTCTACGGCGCGATGGACGGCGCCAGCAAATTCGTTCGCGGCGACGCGGTCGCCGGCATTCTGATCATGCTGATCAACATTATCGGCGGGCTCGGCGATCGGCATCCTGCAGCACGGCCTCGAGCTTCGACGTTGCCGTGAAGCACTACACGCTGCTGACGATCGGCGACGGTCTGGTGGCGCAGATTCCGTCGCTGCTGCTGTCGACGGCCGCCGCGATCATGGTCACGCGCGTCAGCAGCGAGCACGACATGGGTCAGCAGGTGATCAATCAGATGTTCACCGACCCGCGCGCGCTCGGCGTCGTCGGCGGCGATTCTGCTGATTCTGGGCCTGGTGCCCGGCATGCCGCACGTGGTGTTCATCGCGCTCGCCGCGTGTGCGGCACTTGGGGCGCGTTACATCTCGCAGCGCGAGGCTCGCCGTGCGAGCGCACCGCGCGCCGGCGGAAACGGCGCGCTCCGATGCGTCGGCGCCGGTCGAAGTCTCGTGGGACGACGTGGCGCCGGTCGACGTGCTCGGCCTCGAAGTGGGCTACCGGCTGATCCCGCTGGTCGATCGCAATCAGGGCGGCGAACTGCTCGCGCGCATCAAGGGCGTGCGCAAGAAGCTGTCGCAGGAACTCGGCCTGCTGGTGCCGTCGGTGCACATCCGCGACAACCTCGATCTGCTGCCGAACAGCTATCGGCTGACGCTGATGGGCGTGCCGGTCGCGAATGCCGAGATCTATCCGGACAAGTGGCTGGCGATCGATCCGGGCGAAGTGTTCGGCAAGTTGAACGGCATCGCGACGACGCGATCCGGCATTCGGGCTCGCGGCAGTGTGGATCGACGCAGCGCACAAAGAGAACAGGCGCAGACGCTCGGCTACACGGTGGTGGATGCGAGCACCGTCATCGCCACGCACCTCAACCAGATCATGCAGGACCACGCGGCCGAACTGCTCGGCCACGACGAAGTGCAGAAGCTGCTCGAGATTCTGGCAGCGTCGGCACCGAAGCTCGCCGAGAAGCTCGTGCCCGACAGCCTGTCGATCTCCGTGTTGCTGAAAGTGCTGCAGAACCTGCTGCGAGAGAAGGTGCCGATCCGCGACATCCGCACGATTGCGGAAAGCCTGATCGATGCGGCCGGACGCACCAAGGATCCGGAAGCGCTCACCGCCGCGGTGCGCGTTTCGCTCGGCACGGTTGATCGTGCAGAACGTGTATGGCCACGGCGACGCGCTCGACGTGATCACGCTGGACCCGGAACTCGAACAACTGCTGATTCGCGCACGTGCGCAAGGTCCTGCCGACTCTCCGGCGATCGAGCCCGGCATGGCGGAACGCCTGCAGCGGTCCATTGCGACTGCGTGCGAACGTCAGGAGATCTCCGGTAAGCCGTCGGTGTTGCTGGTTGCGAGTGCGGTGCGTTCGCTGCTGGCGCGGTTCGTGCGCTTCAGCAACCGGCTGGTGCACGTACTTTCGTACGAGGAAGTTCCCGACAACCGGCAGATCACGGTTGTCGCGACGATCGGTAGAAGTTGATTTAGCGGAAGTTGATTTCGCAAAAGGTGAGGTGAGCGATGAACGCAAACGTCTTTTCCGCGCGAACCGTCAAAGAAGCGCTGCGCAAGGTCCGCGAGGTTCTCGGGCCGGATGCCGTGATCATCAACGAGACGCGCCGGCAGGGTTTTGTCGAGATCACCGCGAGCGTCGAGTATCCGCAAGCCGGTGAAGCGGTGCGGGTGCGTCGCAGCGAAACGGCCGAGTACATCGAGCGGCATGCGAGCGCTCGGCTTCGACATGGCGTTCATCGACAGCGGTCACGTCGAGCCTCGATCGCGAGGCGGGCTGGGACAACGGTCGAGCGGCAGATTGCTCGGTTGATCGGCATCGCGGCGCGACCGGTGACGTTGCCGCGCGGTCGCGTGCGGCTGATCGGACCGCCAGGTTCGGGCAAAACCACGTCGGTGATCCGGCTGGCGGCGAATCACGTGCTGAATTTCGGTGCCGACCAGATCGCGATCATCGGCCAGGACGTGAATCGCCTCGCCGGTTGCGAACAGTTGTTGCTCGCGAGCGAGCTGCTGCGCGTGCCGGTGTTACGAAGCCGCCGACGAACGCAGCCTGCGCGTGGCGATCGGCGGAAACGTCGCGGGCAAGGCGCTGGTGATCATCGACACGCCCGGCATCGTCGCGACGCATCGTCTGCCGGAAGAGCATCTGCCGACCTGGCCGGGCTTCGAAACGTTCCTCGTATTGCCGGCCACGTTCCATCCAACGACGCTGAGACGGCTCGTCGCAGCTGGCGCGCCCGCTGGTGCCGACCGGCGTGTTGCTCAGCCACGTCGACGCGGTCGATTCGATCGGCGAGGTGCTGTCGATCTGCCGCGCGCGAGCAGCTGCCGTTCAGCGTGGGTGGGCGCCGGCGGCGAAATGGCGGACGGCCTCGAGAGCGCCACCGCGAACCTGTTGGTGGACTACGCCACGCGCTCGTTGCCGGTGCTGGAGGTTGACCGGTCGGCAGGAGCGAAAGCCGGAGTCGCCGCAGCGCAGCCGCCGCGCGGCCGCGAAATCGCAACGGCTTGAACGTCCAGTCGATCGTCAGTCAGAAAGGAAACGACATGAACCACAGCATGAATCCGGTACAGGTAGTCGCGGTGACTGGCGGCAAAGGCGGCGTCGGCAAGACCAACGTATCGGTGAATCTCGGCGTTGCGCTGTGCAAGCTCGGCCGTCGCGTGACGCTGCTCGATGCCGACCTCGGCCTCGCCAACGTCGACGTGCTGCTGGGGCTCAAGCCGCGCCGCAATCTCAGCGACGTGCTCGCCGGGATGCGACGCTGGCGGAAGTGGTCGTGCCCGGACCGTGCGGCCTGCGCATCGTTCCTGCCGCGTCCGGCACGCAGGCGATGGTGCAGCTCGGTGCGCGCGAGCACGCCGGACTGATCTCGGCGTTCAGCGAGATTGCGCATCAGATGGACGTGCTGATCGTCGACACCGCGGCGGGCATCTCCGATGAGGTGATCAGCTTCCTGCTCGCGGCGCAGGAAATCGTCGTGGTGGTGTGCAACGAACCGACGTCGATCACCGATGCCTATGCGCTGATCAAGGTGCTGAATTCGCAGTACGGCATCACGCGCGTGCGTGTGCTGGCCAACATGGTGCGCAGCCCGCAGGAAGGAAAATCCGTGTTTGCTAAGCTTGTGACGGTGACCGAGCGGTTCCTCGATATCACGCTCGAATACGCGGGGTTGATTCCGTTCGACGAACACGTACGCCGGGCCGTTCAACGGCAACGCGCGGTGGTCGATGCATATCCGAGCGCGAAGGCGTCGCAGAGCTTCATGGAACTGGCGCGTGAAGTCGATCGCTGGCCGGTTCCTGCGGCGCCGCGCGGACATCTCGAGTTCTTCGTCGAGCGGCTCGTGGCCGCCGGTGCGGCGTGAAACGCCATCGTGACACGCACCATGACGAAATCGGTAGAAATGAGGCACGAAAGGATGCGTGACTCCACACTCGCGGCCTACCAGGAACCGCGCGTCGCAATGGACCGGGTTGTCGCGCAGTACGCGCCGCTCGTCAAACGTATCGCGCATCACCTGCTTGGGCCGGCTGCCGAACAGCGTGCAGCTCGACGACCTGATTCAGTCGGGCATGATCGGGCTGCTGGAGGCCGCGCAGAAGTACGACGCGATCGAAAGGCGCGAGTTTCGAAACCTACGCAGGCATCCGCATTCGCGGTGCGATGCTCGACGAGATGCGTCGCGGCGACTGGGCGCCGCGTTCGGTGCACCGCAATTCGCGACGCGTTGCCGCGGCGATCCGCGCGGTGGAACTGCGCAAAGCGAACGAGGCGAGCGATCAGGAAATCGCCGCCGAACTCGGCGTGTCGCTCGATGAGTATTTCGCGATGCTGGCCGACGCGGCCGGCCGCAAGCTGTTCAGCTTCGATGAGCTGCCGGTGGACGACAACGGCGACTCGGTGGCGTTCGCCTATCCCGAGTCGTCGCCCGGACCGTACGAGCACGTGCAGAACGCGGCGTTTCAGACGCGCCTCGTCGAGGCGATCAAGAATCTGCCGGAACGCGAACAGCTGGTGTTGTCGCTGTACTACGACGACGAACTGAACCTGAAGGAAATCGGCGAAGTGCTCGGCGTCAGCGAATCGCGCGTGAGCCAGATTCACACCCAGGCGACGCTGCGGTTGCGCGCGCGGCTGCAAGACTGGAACGGGGGCGCCTGATCGTGGATGGATTGGCAATCGCCGGCGTGTGTCTCGCGTTCATCGCGATCATCGGCGGCAACTTTCTGGAAGGCGGGCAACTGTCGGCGCTGCTGAACACGCCGGCGGTCATCATCGTGTTCGGCGGCACGCTCGGTGCGGTGGTGCTGCAGACGCCGCGCTCGCGGTTGATCGATGCGGCGCGGATGTTGAGGTGGGTGTTGCTGCCGCCCGTGCTCGGCGATGAGCGACGGCATCAAGAAAATGTTGTGCGTGGAGCACCACCGCGCGGCGCGAGGGTCTGCTCGGCCTCGAAAACGCCGCCGAACGCGAAAAGGATCCGTTTGCGCGCAAAGGCCTCGAACTGCTGATCGACGGCGGCGAACCGCAGGTGATCCGCCACGTGATGGAAAACGAACTGTCGGCGCGGATGCAGCGCGATCTGGCCGCGGCGTCGGTGTTCAAGAGCATGGGCGGCTACGCGCCGACGATCGGCATCATCGGCGCCGTGATGGGTCTGATTCACGTGATGGGCAGCCTTGCCGATCCGGCGCAACTCGGCGCCGGCATCGCCACCGCGTTCGTTGCGACGATCTACGGCATTGGCCTTGCGAACCTGGTGTTCCTGCCGATCGCCGACCGGCTCGCTGCGTTGGTTGAACGCGACGCAACGTACCGGTCGATGACGATCGAAGCGATTCTGGCGATTGCCGAAGGCGAACATCCGCGCTCGATCGAACTGCGGCTGCGCGGCTTCGTGGACGACACGCGATGATGCGCCGCATCTACGCGCCGCAAGATGCTCGAAGACAGCCACAACCACGAACGGTGGCTGATTTCGTATGCCGACTTCATGACGCTGCTGTTCGGCTTTTTCGTGGTGATGTACGCGATTTCGTCGGTGAACGAAGGCAAGTACAAGGTGTTGTCGAGCGCGCTGAACGAAGTGTTTGCGCAACGCGACATGACGCTGGCGCCGATCCAGGTGGGCGAGACGTCGCGAAGCGAAAACGCCGAACGACGTCGACAGCAGAAGAACCCCGCGGCCGGCGTAGACGCCGATGCGGGCGACACGTATCTGCAATCGATGGCAACCGAAGCGCAGAAGCGCCTGGCCGGCGTGCTCGGCAAGGGCGAGTTCGACGTGAAGGGTAACGATCAGTGGCTCGAGATCAACCTCGACGCGGCGGTGCTGTTCGAAAGCGGCGAAGCGTCGCTGGGACCGCTCGCGAACGACGTGCTGCAGCGAGGTGGTCGCGATGCTGGGTGATGCGAAGAATCCGGTAACCGTCGAGGGCTACACCGACAACGTGCCGATTTCGACCGCGCGCTATGCGTCGAACTGGGAGCTGTCCGCGGCGCGTGCGGCCGCGGTGGTTCGTGCATTCGCTGCGATCGGGATCGATCCGGATCGGCTCGCGGCCGTGGGTTACGGCGAACAGCATCCGGTTGCCACCAACGCAACGCCTGAGGGGCGCGCGCACAACCGCCGTGTCACGATCCTGGTGGCGCGCAGCGCCGACGCGCAGCGCGGCCTGACCACGATCGGCGCCGAGCGCAGCAAGCCGCTCGAGATCGAGTGGCGCGACGAAAAGGCGCCGAGGGCGCTGCGCCGGCGAACCCGGAAGCGGTGCAGGCGGTGCGCCTCGAAGGCGGCGGCGTTCGTTCACGAACGAGCCGCCGAAGAACGAACCTCCCCAGTAGATCGATGTCTTGCGGCGGATTCCCGACGGCGTCCGCCGGATCCTCCCGGCGGAAAACTGGCGCATTGCCGGATCTGAACTATCGTTCCGTTGGAGACGCCATAGGGATCGACCATGGCCATCGACAGAGTCTCGGACTACCGCGCGATATTGCCGCCGAATCGAAGCCGGCGTGAACGCGACGAAGAGAAACAACGCAAGCCCGACCCGACCCGCCGCCGCCGCCGAAGGAGCACCAGATCGATGAACGCGCTTGATCTCTGCGTAACCGCCGGGCTGCTGCTCGCATGGGCGCTGGTGCTGATGCCGATCCTCGGCTTCATGCGACTGCGGGGACTGGAGCGGCGGCTCGAGAAATTGCAGGAGCTGACCTACACGTTCACCGATGCCTCTTCGCGGCTGTCGCAAGCGTTGGAACATTCGACGCTGAGCCGCAGAGCGGGCTGGTGCGTTCGGAAGCGTCGCGACGAACGCTGATACACAGCTGCGCGCAACCAACTCGACGAAGGGGCGACGGCAGGACCGGCTGACCGTGAAGCTGGGATTGCGCCGCGACGAACTGAGACTGATGGACATCGGCCGCCGCGCCGGAGAGTCGCGGCTGCCGTCAGCGCCCGAGATTGCCGCGGCGGGCTAAGGACCAGCGCCTGATCGATCAGCTTCGCGGCTCGGCTTCCAGTAGTGCGCGTGCTTCAGGTAACGACCGACGAAACACTGACGCGCATCGAGCACGCGCCGGATGTCGTGGCAGCGGCCGCAACTGCAGCGTCGAGCCGCATCAGGTAGCCGTTCTCGTCGAGTGCGAGCGTAATCGGATCGATTTCTTCGCAGACGCCGTCGCGTAGCGTCAGCAGCAGTAGATCGATCTTGCGATCGCCGGGCAACAGCGGGGTGCCGCCGCGGCAGAACTGTTCCCACGTTTCCGGCGCGATCAGGCAGACGTGATTCGCGCCGATGCGCTGCAGAGCGATGGTCTGGACTGCGGTCATGGAGCGTTGCCCGCGGGAGAGTGGGCCAACGATAGCTGGATGTTTATCCAGTATCAAGGGATTGCGAGGGGGGTAGAGAAAGGTCCTGCAGAACCTTCCGTTCGCGCTCGATTGTCGCCGAAGAGATGCAGAGCTGAAGGCGGGTGCCGCCATCCCAACCGCATTGGCCAGTTGAGGTGGCAAATGCATCACCGTTCATTCAGTCAGCCGAATCGACGCCAAACCCAGACACATTCGCATTCGCCGTGGGTGTTTCGGGCGTGCCCTCAGGATCGATTTCGAGTATCTGAGTGTCCTGCACAACGCGATAACCAACGTTCACTAGGATGTTCGGGCCAGTTGCATCGATGGATGGATTGGACGTCCACGAAGGCCGAAATCCGATTCCGATGTTGGGTGTTAAACCAGAGCCGACGTCGTACACGTCTACACGCACTGGGTACGCGAGATTCCCATCTTGAGACGTAAGCGCAATGCGATCGTCAACACCCGCTTCGGTCAGTACCGATGGCTCCCGCAACGCGGTCGGATTGACGTCCCCCGAGTAGTTGTCATCGTCATTCGAGAGAAGCACGGTTGGCGGTGACCAAGTTCCCAGATTATCTTTTTCGATCATTACGAGGTCGCCGGCGGACCACGAGGAATCACGACGATAGAGAAAGTAGATGCGCTCGCTGCCGTCCGACTTGCTCTGGCCGAGCCCAAGCTCGAACGTTCCACCGATGGGCCGGGGATCACTGTTGTTTGCTTCGAACGCAGTGTTAAGTCCCGAGCAGTCCGGCATGTCGCAGGCAAAAACGCGATGCCGCGAGTATCCGTTCCATCTGTCCCCTACGGAAAATGCGAGTCGTGCCGCGTCCCGCGACAATTCGACGTCATGGATATCGAACGGACTTGTCGATGCGCGAAACACGGTTGTTGCGGAGATCGGAAGCCCAACCACTGCACCACCCGCGACAGTGAATTTTGCAGTCTTGATGACATTGTGGCCGTTCTTCGACGTTTCGCCGTTATCGAAGGATTGCCCCCACACGAGCGTTCCCGTTCCAGTGTCAAAATCGAAGTGAAAGGAAGGACCGTTCACTCCGGTTCCGTTGTAGTCACCCGTGTCGTAGACCATGACTTCGCAGGTCCCGCGACTATCGGCCACGAGGATCTGGGTCTTTTGAATGGCACCGGTCTTTGAATAGACACGGCGCCAGTAAGCCATCGCAGGGAACGCCCAGGGGCTAAGGGCGCACGCATCGCCAGACGGCGGTGGCGGAGGCGGAGGTGGTGTCGTGGGCTTCGCTGCCAGCGCGCATCCGGCGGAAAGGGCGACTATCGCGACGATGAGCCGAACGATCAATTTCATGAAGTGCTCCCCGATAGACTCGTTCAGCAACCCCTAGCGAGGCGGACCGAAATCAACGTACTCTCAGTGCCAGAGAAAAAACTTCTAAAAACCTTCCAAATTGCTTCTCGCGGACGAGGGGGGTCCTCTGGACGTGACTGCGCGATACCGAATCGGTGAGTGGGAAGTAGATGCGTCAACGCGGATTTTGCGGCGTAACAACGATTCAAAAACGCTCACTCCGCGCGCTGTCGACGTACTCGTGCACCTGGCGGCGCACCCGGGGGAAGTGGTCTCAGGAAGTACGTTGATCGAAGCGTTTTGGCCGTCTCCCATGGCGTCGCCGAACGCGATCCAAAAGATCGTCAGCGAACTACGGCACGCGCTAGGTGGCGATCACGAAGGAAACATCTACATCGAAACGGTACCCAAGCGTGGCTACCGTCTCGTTGCCGAGGTTAGCTCGACCGGTTCCGAGAGCCTGCGTTGGCCACATGCGACCCTCGTTACACTCGGAAAAAGAACAGCTCTTCTAATTCCTCCTCAGCTAATCAAACCCGAGGCTGCGCGCGATTTCCTTGAGCAGATCTATCGCGAAATGGTCGTGTGCATCGGACAGGTCGGCAGCGCATCAGTCGCAAAGGTGCCGATAGCCGTGGACGCAAAAGACGCGTTCGAAGGGGACGCGGACTTTCGAGTAGCCCTGCGCGCGCGCGAACTCGATGGCTGCATTCATGCGACGGTCGACATCCAACCACGCGCGATGGAGTTACCCGGCTATATCGAACACTTTGAATCGAAACCTTCGGAGGGGTCGGATCTCCTCAAGTCCGCGGCTTCTCACGTTGTCGATGATCTTCTAGTACTCCTCGACGACGAGCACCTTCGATTGATGCATGAGTGGGGCACAAGGAACGTGCGTGCATACCGCTTCGCGTGCGAGGGAAACACCTATCAGCGCATTTACTCTCCAGAGTCGCTGGCGCGCGCCGACGAGCACTTTAGGCGCTCGTTAGAAGAAGACCCGCGATTCAGCTACGCCTATCGCGCCTTATCAGCAATATACGAACAGCTCGGACAGGACGCGCACGATTCACCAACGCGTGAAGAACAAAGGGCAAAGCTCCAATCACTTCTTCGCGATGCCACTAATGCGGGAATCGATGAAGAGTATTTGCGTGCGATCGATCGCACGCTTCGATACGCCTCCACCTCGAACGCAATCGACGCCGGGAAGTTTTGGAGTGAGGAACTCTTCAACGACGTTACGGATCCCGAGGCATTGGCCGAATTTGGAAAGCTACTCATGGGATCGAAACTGCTCGACGAGAGTCAGCAGTACTTGGATCGCGCGCTATCTCGCCCAATGCCCATCAAAATGAAGGAGGACATCAGGTCATGGTTCAGTGGCTTGGCAGCTGCGCGTGGAGACTTTGAGGAAAACATTCGACTCAACAAACGGGATATGGAAACGTTACCCGACCTGACGTTCTCGCTGTACGGGACGGCCCGGAGCCTTGCAAAATTGGGGCGCTTTCAGGAAGCGGAAATGTATGTCGAGCGCCTTCTCAGAACGGATCCCGCGTGGGGATGGTCAGCGAGAGCCTCGCTCCGCGCGGTGCGCGGAGACACCCCGCTCGGAAGCGCGGAGCTTCAGTCGACGCTGGAGAATGCAACCAATGGCATCAGGGGTGAGATCTGCTTCTATCTTGGCGATATAGAAGGAGGCATTAGCGCGTGCCGACGGTTAGAGTCGTTTCACCTTCGAACAATGTGGGCATTTGCATCGGTTTCCGAGGCGTACTACTCCCCCTCTATTGTGCGGGACGAGCGCTATCAAGCGATGGTTGAAGAGCTTGGCATTGGAAAGACCTGGCGCACACACATGCGCGCGCATGCTCGAGCATTGGCTCAAATCACAGGGATCGAAGTCACGACGCCTCCGCCTCCCGAGGATTTACTCCCGAGCTGAGCGTTTGATAGGTCGATCTGGTGATGCGTCTGTACTGGCCCAAGGACACGCCGCTGTCGATTCTGCCGGCTGGCGCGGGCACCTGGAAGCCGCCGGGTCTGGCAGTAGCAGAATAGCGACGAGTACCTACGTTTCAGGTTGGAGACGTTCCTGCTGACAAGTTGGTTAAGGGGGGGGCGGGTAGCCAAAATAGACCATGTCTATTCGCGTTGCGACTGCAGATGATGCCGCGTCGGTTCAGGCGATTTCTACGCCCATTGTCGAGCGCACTTTCATTTCGTTCGAGACGCGCCTCCAACGATTGAGGAGATGCGGCGTCGCATCGAGATGACACTTGCATCGTTGCCGTGGCTCGTTCACGTCGACGATTCCGGGCAGGTCGCTGGCTATGCGTATGCCGCGAAGCACGCAGAACGGCAGGCGTACCAATGGTCGGTCAACGTGTCGGTCTATCTTCGCGAAGACACGCGCGGCAAGGGCATCGGTCGCCGGCTCTATGAAGCACTGCTGCCGTGTTGAGCGAGCATGTATATCCTCTCGAAGCCGCGAGAAACCGCGATTCGCATTGCAACTGCCAATGACGCTGTTACCAGGCATTCGCGGGAATTGCACTGCCGAATCCGGCTAGTGTCGCCCTTCACGAATCGTTGGGGTTCGTTCCGCTCGGAGTGTATCGAAACGTTGGCCACAAACCGGGCGCATGGCGCGACGTCGGCTATTGGCAGCTCGAACTCAGGTCTCCGGTAGACCATATTCCTGAACCGCCTTCCACGACTTATCGCTAAGAAAGGCGAGGGAGCCCTCGTGTTTTCGGCGTTGCGCCTTCAACCCGACGCGCCCTAACGAGACTGTTATCAAAGAGAGCGATAGAGAAGGGTACAGGAGTTGTGTGGCAGGCCAACGCTCTCCGCTACACGGTTCCGCGGCCGCCTTCAATTGTGAATTCGATGACGGCGGTGCGGGCACTGTGGTGGTCGTCGAGCTTGCGCAGGATCTTCGCGAGACGAGCGGCGTGGTGCTCGGCGTCGCGTTCACTCACGTATGGCCCAACGGCGAGCCCGTCGGGCGATAAGAAGTACCAACCGCGCTCGCGTTCGAAGAAACGAATTGATCGGAACCAATCGCGAAACTCGTTGGAACCCATGACACGTCTTTGTGCTGACAGGAGACTGACGCGCAGTATCGATGTGCATCAATCAAGATGCTGTGGTCGATGAGTCGGGGTTGTACGGCAGATGTCACGCCATGAGGGTGGAAGGTGTTACGCGATTGACATTTGGTGGCTTCGCGTGAGACCAACGTGCAGATCCACTCTAACGACAGCCCAGATCGGCGGCGCGTCACGCATGGGCGCGCGATGCGAAAACGAAATCGAACTGTAGTTGTGGAGCACGAGGCCGGGATAGTCGCAGTGCAGGAACATCGCACGCGATCCAACGAACGAAAGCCACAGTTTCTCCAGGGCATCCGCGCCAGCGTGTTTGCCGTCAGCTCGCATTAGCGCGACCAGCTCTCCGAATATCAGGACGCGGCCATAGTTGGTTGCAGTGCGATCGACCAGCGCGCCGACCACCTCCGCGAATCGGATGACGTCGGGTGCGCCGGCAACCATGATCGTGGACAGCACATCGAGCGCGTTGAGGCATGCGTACTGTCCGCTATTGAGCGCACCCACGATATTGATGCCCAGAACGGCCAGCTGAGTTTCCAGCAGGCGCCGATGCGTACCCGTGGCAATGGAGACAACGGCGTTGCCTTTGTTCAACTCGTTGCACATGGCGCTACCGACCTTGCGGAGCAGTGTTGCGTCGTCACAAAACTGTGCGGCGGGCACCGCGTCTCGACTCACTCTGTTTGAATTCATTTCTGTGGCCCCTATCCATTGGTGCTATGCGATTCGAGGCCACATTGGGCTTGGGGGGGGGGCGAGCGTCCGTTCGGTAGCACACCTACTTCGGTTATGTGTTTTGTCGGACGAAGGCGTAGGCGCACACGAACGCTCAGTGTTCGGAACCGCACAGTGTGGCTGAGTGCCAACCTGTACCGTTGAATCTAGAACGCGCTGCACTGTGCTCGCGGAGTAGCTTGTAGGGAAAGCCTTGGATTGGATGATCGGTTTGGTGGCGGTCGCGGCTTTTGTGCTGACCCGGTGGGCGCCAACAACTCGGCCTCAGCGGCCGCAGCGCGTTGAGTTTGTAGGCACCTCTCTCATTCCGGACGACGTCACCATCCGCCGCGCATAGCGGCAGAAGCACGCCGGGCTGCGTCGCCACCATGTTCATGCACACACCAAGTGCGCCTGCGTCGATCTCGGAACAAGCGGCGAACGATCTGTCGCTGGATCCGCGGACCATAAGCAATCAGTCGCTCTGAACGCATCGCCGGGGATCAATCCTTCGCGCCCGCGTTTGTCGAGTAATCCCTCTGTCCGAGACCCGAGTTCGCACCACGCGTGAAAGTCCGGGTATTCTTGGCCGCCGCGTCAGAGCGCTACTGTTGGCGCGTTCCGTTCCGAATTGTGCAACTGCTCCTACCTTGGGGGCGTTACGTAATCGGCGCGGCTGCACACGTCATGAATCGCAGAGAGCTCGTGTGATGAAGGCCATTCAAGGATCGGCAGGGTCGGTGCTCGGCGCGAAGGGACTGAGAGGTGACGCGCTGGGGTTCATGTCGAGCGTCGTCATCGGCGTCGCGTCGACGGCTCCCGGTTACAGTCTCGCTTCGTCGCTCGGCCTGGTCGTGGCTGCTGTCGGGCTCGCTGCACCGGCAATCATGTGGCTCGCGTTCGTTCCGATGCTGCTCGTGGCTACGTCCTACTACTATTTGAACCGGGTCGATCCGGATTGCGGCACAACGTTCTCGTGGGCGACGAAGGCGTTCGGTCCGTGGGCGGGATGGCTTGGTGGCTGGGCGATAATCGTTGCCGACATCATTGTGATGGCGAACCTCGCGGACATCACCGCTCGTTACACGTTCCTGCTCTTCGGGCTCAACGAAGCGGCCGACAACAGCTATTGGGTGATGTTGATCGGCGTCGTCTGGATCGCCGTCATGACGTATGTCTGTTACGTCGGCATCGAGGTGTCCGCCAAGACGCAGTGGTGGCTGCTCGGTGCGGAGCTGGTGGCGCTCGTCATCTTCGCGGTGGTTGCGTTGTCGAAGGTCTACAGCGGCGATGCGCCGGAAACGTCGGTGAGGCCGAGTCTCGACTGGCTCAATCCGTTCACCATCGACTCGACGCATTCGCTGACGGCCGGTGTGCTCGTTGCAATCTTCATCTACTGGGGCTGGGACAGTCTCGTCTCGGTGAACGAGGAGACCGAAGACAAGGAGCACACGCCTGGTGTCGCGGCAATCGTGAGCACCATCGTTCTCGTGCTGACGTACGTGATCGTGTCGATCGCGGCGCAGGCTTACGCGGGGCCGGCGTTCCTCGTCGATAACGCGCAAGACGTGCTGAGCGCACTCGGTGACGGCGTGCTCGGCTGGGCCAGCAGCCTGCTGATCATTGCGGTGCTGACGTCCGCGGCTGCAGCGACGCAGACGACCATTCTGCCCACTACACGCACGTCGCTCTCCATGGCGGTGAAGGGCGCGATACCGAGCAATTTCGCGCGCATTCATCCGCAGTACCTGACGCCGAGCGTTTCTACGATCTGGATGGGCGTGTTGTCGATCGTCTGGTACGCGGGGCTCACCGTCGTCAGTCAGAACATCCTCTACGACTCGATCGCGGCGCTCGGATTGATGATCGCGTTCTACTACGCGCTCTCAGGCTTTGCGTGCGCGTGGTTCTTCCGCAGGAGCATGAAGTCGGCGAAGGGTTGGTTGCTCGCAGGCGTGGCGCCGCTCATCGGCGCACTCATCCTGACGTGGGTGTTCGTTGAGTCGGTCATCGATCTCACCGATCCGGACAACTCAGGTTCGGGAGAATCGTGGTTCGGCATTGGTCCTCCTATCGTGATTGCCGGCCTGTTCCTGCTGGGCGGTTGCGTGTTCATGTTCCTTCAATGGCGGGCACGGCCGGAGTTTTTTCGGCTCGAAACCGAGACTGCGTCGCCTCAGGTCATCCTGTAGCTGTCCTTTCGAAGAAGTGCTCCAGTTGTGACAAATCCACCTTCATTGTCTTGACGGCTAATTAGCTAAAATGCTAAGTAAGGAACATGGATACCTTCCAGGCACTTGCTGATTCGACTCGTCGCGAGATCGTCGCCTTGCTTGCAAAGGGCGAACGCACGGCGAGCGAGATCTTCGCGCGCTTCGACATCGCCGACCCGACGGTGTCGCGACATCTCAAGGTGCTGAGGGAGAGCGGGCTGATCGCGTTTCGGCAGCAGGCGCAGTCGCGCATCTATCGACTGGAGCCGGACGCGCTCGACGAGACGCGGCAGTGGATGCAGGCGCAGATCGACGCGTGCCGCTCGCGGTTCGATCGATTGGGTGCACACCTCGACCGAATGAAGAAAGCGGAGGGCAAACGTGAAAGACGACGCAAAGGCTGATCTCGCGCGATTCGTGGATCGTTGGACGGTCGAGTACGTGCGCATGTATCCGCATCCCATAGAGCGAATCTGGCGCGCGACCAGCGATCCGAAGGAAATCTCTGTCTGGTTCTGGACGGCGACGTTCGATCTTCGGGTAGGCGGTTCGTTCGCGTTCGGTCCCGAGAGAGTGAATCTTCGGCGTGTTCGAAGCGATCGATCCGCCGCGTTTCGTTCGCTTCAAAGGGCCTTCGCCTGCGCAGAATCCCAAAGGCTACTTTCAGTTCACGCTCGTAGCGGTAGCCGGAGGAACGCAGATGACGTTCGTTCAGCACTTCACGCCGGGCTTCGTTCCGCATCCCGAACGGTGTGCGGACCCAGCGGTCATCCGAGGCGGTCGGTCAATCTGGCGTGCCGGCACGTTGACGGGTTGGCACTCCGCGTTCGACGGCGCTGGGACAACGCTTGTCCGGCGAGAAGGTGGGAGACACGTCGATCGAGGAAAGCGGCTTGTTGCCGGTGTATCGCGAACACATGCTGGCGAATCAGCCATGAAACGCTCAGCAGTGAAGCAATGCTTCCTCTAACGAATTTACTCTGGCGCGATAGGCAACGCTCGGACGGAAGAATCACCTGACGTTCTACGGGAGGAGGCGACACGCCTTGCTGCATAAGGCCCGTCGCTCCCTTTGATCAATCAAATTGTTGACTATCAACTAAATGGTTGTGTATTGTCCGTGCCCATGGCAAAGCCGTCTCCCATCAATAGCGCCGAAGATCCGACCTCCGAGCGGCTGAACGCCGTCTATTTCGCGCTGTGCGATCCCGTGCGGCGGGCGATTCTCGAGCGGTTGGATGAAGGTGACTTTCCGGTTTCGGAAATCGCTGCACCGTTCGATATCTCGCTGCAGGCGGTATCGAAGCACATTCAGGTGTCGGTGCGGTCGGGCCTCGGCGTCAGGAACGTTCAGGGCGCATCAGCCGCTGCAGTTTGAACGCCGCGCCGATCGAAGAGCCGCGCTCTGGATCAACCGTTACGCGAAGTACTGGCAATCCCAGTTCGACACATTGGCCAAACACCTCATGCGGGTAGAAGAGGAGAGAGACAAATGAACTACACAGCGACACGCGAACGGCTTCGGGGATACCGGGACCGAATTGCCGAGCTTCGGAAGGAAATGCGCGAGACGCAGGCGGCGGTCGAACCGGAAGCGGTGCAGGACTACGTGTTCTCTACGCCCGGTGGAAACGTCCGGCTTTCCCAGCTGTTTGCCGACAAGCGCGACCTGTTCGTGATCTTCAACATGGGCACCAAGTGTCCTTCGTGCACGATGTGGGCCGATGGATTCAACGGTGTGTACCAGCATCTTTCCGAACGTGCGTCGTTTGTCCTCGTTTCGGCGGATACGCCCAGCGTGCAGCGCAAATTCGGCGGCGATCGCGGCTGGCGTTTTCCAATGGTGAGTTGCCAGGGCACGACCTTCAGCGCCGACATGGGCCACAGTTCTGAGAAGGAACCGGTCAGTCCGGGCATCACGGCATTCCAGCGAAAGGGTGATGAGATCGTGCGAGTTTCGGATGCGGAATTCGGCCCGTACGACGACTTCTGCACCGTGTACCACTTCATCGACCTGCTGCCCGACGGAGCGAACGGCTTCAGGCCGAAGTTTCGCTACTTCGGTACCTGAGACTTGCCGGTGAACACGGCCAACTGATCTGCAAAGGCGCGCTTGTAGGCGGGCCGTGCTTCGCCGCGGGCGATGTAAGCGGAGAGGTTCGGATAGTTTTCAACCAGTCCCGATCCATCCAATCTGCGCAGCACCGTCACCATCAGCAGGTCGGCAGCACTGAACGCACCATCCAGCCATTCGGCGTCGCCGAGTCGATTGGAAAGTTCGCCCAGCCGCACGCGCACGCGTTCGTCGAGCATCGGCAGACGCTCGGCGTACCAGCTCTTGTCGCGTTCCAGCAGCGTGGCCATCGAGCGTTCGACGATCGGCGGCTCCACTGTATTCAGCGCGGCGAACATCCACGCAATTGCACGCGCGCGAGCATTCGCTTCTTCCGGCAGCAGGCCCGCGTGGCGCTCGGCGATATGGAGCACGATCGCACCGGATTCGAACAGCGCGAGATCATCTTCTTCGTACGTGGGTATCTGGCCGAAAGGATGCAGCGAGAGATGTGCGGGTTGCTTCATCTCGGCGAACGTAACGAGACGAACGTCGTAGGGCAGGCCCACCTCTTCGAATGCCCAGCGCACGCGCATGTCGCGCGCGAGTCCCCTGCCACGGTCGGGCGACTGCGCAAAGGCGGTGATGGTGGGGTTCATGCGCGCTCGACTGCGCGAGCCGCGGCCTGCATCGTTGCGTCGGTAACGCCCATGCGATCTTCGCCCCACGGCATCGGCATCAACACGGGGTGCTCGATGCCGGCTTCGACGTAACCGCGCACGAAGCGCGTCACTTCATCGGCCGAGCCGACGAAGTCGATTGCCTGGATCATTCGCTCGGAGATCGCCGCGAGCGCGCCATCGCGATCGCGCGCGGCATGACGTTCACGCAGCGCATCCACTTCGTCGGCGAAGCCCGCGCTGCGGAACATGCGCGCATAGCCGTCTGCCATCGCGTAGTTGAAGAGATCGCGCCGCGCCGAGTTCGCCGAACGCGCGAGATCGCCCACCGCCGCATGAACGTAAGCAAAGATCTGCGCGTTGCCGCCGCTGCGCACCTGCGCGATTGCATTCGGCACGTGCGACACGGGGATGTAGTTCAGCAGCACGCCGTCGGCGATTTCACCTGCGAGTTTCAGCATCTGCGGATTGAGCGCGGCCATGACGATCTTCGGCCGCCGCTCGCCGAGTCGCACCGCGAGCGTGAAACGCTTCACCTGCCAGAAGTCGCCCTGAAACGTCACCGATTCGCCGGACAGACACTCGCGCAGCAGCGCCACGTACTCGCGCATCATCGCGATCGGGCGTTCCGCTTGCGGCGCGCCGTGCTGGCTCAGGATGCCGGGCGCCGACACGCCGACGCCGAGCCAGATGTTTGCATTCGGGCTCAACGCCTGCAGCGATGCGGCCGACATCGCCGCGAGCGGCGGTGAACGCAACTGGATCGGCACGATGCCGGTCGCGAGATCGATTTCCGGCGCCACGGCCGACGCCGCGCCCAGCAGCGTGAACGCATCGGTGCCGGTTGCCTCCACGGTCCACAGCGAGCGATAGCGGAGCTGCGATGCGCGCTTCGCGATATCGATGATCGCGCGTGGCCCGAGCACGCTGAGGCTGCCGAAGGTGACGCCAAGGGGCATGTTCGAGTCGTTCATTGCGGATACCGAAGCTGGATTGAGAGGCAGAGTACGCGAGACGAACGACTCTACAAGTAGCTACAAGCGGGGCAACAACAAGACGCGTGAAATTCGCTGAGGTGCTCAACCGCGAGGCAGCTCGAGCATGTCTTCCGTGCCTACATCTCGCTTCTCGCGTAAATCGATCTCCCTTCCTTGATGGTTTCCACGACCTTGATGTCCTTGATCGCCATGGCATCCACATCGAGCGGATTCCTGTCGAGAATCACGAGGTCGGCTTTCTTGCCGGGTTCCAGCGATCCCTTCGAATCCTGCTCGCCGTATTGGTTGGCGACGTTGAGCGTCATCGCCTTGAGTCCTTCCATCGCCGTTACTCGCTGATCGGCTCCGATGACCGCGCCGCTGCGCGAGATGCGATTCACCGCCGACCACAGCATGAACATCTGATCGAGCGGCGCGACGACGAAGTCCGTGTGGTTGGTCGGCCGAAGACCCTTGTCGATCGCATCGCGCATCGGGCTGATGTACATCGCCTGGGCGCTACCGCGATTGGCGATGTGTGCGTCCGCAAAGTAGTACGTGTGCAACGTGTAGAACGACGGCGTGACCTTGTATTGCACGAACTTGCCGAGCTGGTCCTTTCGCGTGAACTGGGCGTGGATCAACGTCACGTGCCGTTCCTTGGCCAGATCGCCCGCCGCCGCGTATTCGTGTGCCGTGAAGAACGCATCGATCGCACCATCGCCGTTCGCATGCAGGTATAGCGGCACGTTCATGTCGTACACGCGCTTCACCATCTGGTTGACGGTGTCTTGGGGAAACGTCAGCTCGCCGCGCCAGTCTTTCTCGCCGCCGGGTCCACCCGTCAGATACGGCGTTGTGAAGAGGGCCGTCTTGCCCTGTGGCGATCCATCGATCGTGATCTTCACGCCGCCGAGCTTGAGCCGGTTGTTGTACTTGCCCCAGTTGGTCAATGGATTGGCCGCGAGAACCGTGTCGAGGTCCGTGATGAAAGGTAGCGAGACGATGTCGATGATGTTGGCGTTGGCAGCCGACACTCGTTTCATGAGCTCGAGGTCGGTCGCGTGGGTGGCGCCTTCCTGGGCCGTAGTGATGCCGGCTGCCGCGTACAGCATCTGGCCCTTGCGCGACCACTCGATCTCCTGCTCCCGGGTGGGGTGGGGCAGCTGCGAGATGATCGGCAGATACGCCGTTTCCATGATCAGGCCATAGGGCTCGTTCGTGCCCGGCTTGCGCACGATTACGCCGCCGGGCGGCGTTGGTGTCTGATCGGAGATGCCAAACTTCTCTGTGCAGCGGAATTCAGTACGACGCCGTGCATCGACACGTGCAACACCAGAACCGGATTGTCAGGAAACGCGGCGTCGAGATCGTCGCGATTCAGTTGATGTCCCTTGGGCATCACGTTGTCGTCGTAGCCGTACCCCTGTATCAGCGTCCCCTTCGCGATCTTGTTGTCTGAGGCGAACCGCTTCAATGCGGCGACGATGCTCGCCGGGTCCTTCCCGGTCCGGAGGGCGGTGGATAGAGATTGGCCTGGTTCGCCACCGTCAGCGAGTTGATGTAGTGGCTGTGAGCGTCGAGGAATCCGGGCAACAGCGCCTTACCCTTCAGGTCCACGATCCGCGTAGTAGTCCCCTTGTAGGTTCGCTCGATACTGCGACGATCGCCGACAGCCGCGATCGTGCCATTCGCCACGGCCAGCGCCTGCACGGAGGGTTCCGCATCGTTCATCGTGACGATGGCGCCACCGACATAGATCGTGTCGGCAGGATGAAGCGGTTCGGAGCCGGCCAGAGTCGTGCAGGGAGTCAACGCTGCCAGCAGCACTGACAGACGGATCGTTTTCTTCATGTTCAACCTAGCGTGGGGAGACCTCCGCGGCCGGCGCCGCGGGAGATCTCTGCAGAGGATGACTAGACCAGCTTGCTGCGGGGGATCTTGACGTCGAACCGCTCTTCGACTTGCACGTTCTTGCGGATCGATTTTTCCGACGTATACAGCAGCTTCTTGTCGGTGACGTCGTAGACGCGGATGTACAACTCGGGGCTCGTCTCGGTACCGAAGATCGAGCTGAAATCGAGCTGTGTGTAGTCAATGCGGAATGAGCCCTTTGCATCGGTCACCGCTACACCGAGCTTGTCATCGAACAGGAGGTCCTTATCGAACGCCCGAACGTGCAGGCCCGCGATAGGTCTGCCGGAATCTTCTTCGACCACTGTGCCGATTGCGCGCATCGTCTCATCACTCGTAATGGGTGGCGCGATGCTATGTCTAGGGCCCCAGCGAGCGCAAGCGAGCGACCAAACCAAAGGAGCGCAAGCGAGTGAGCGTGTTAGGTGTTGTCCGGCGACGCGGCCGCGATGTCGCGGATGCGGCGGACCAGCGCGGCAGCCCGTTGCCGCGCGTCGGGCTCAGATGGCGCAGCAGGTCGAGATCTCCGAATAGGCCGTCGATGTCGTAGGCGAGGATCGCCGCCGGCGTGCGGCCGTCGAAGGCGGCGAGCACGATTGCGATCAGGCCGCGCACGATCAGCGCGTCGCTGTCGATCGTGAAATACAGGCGCCCGTCCTCGAGCGCGGTGGTCGATCCACACCTGGCTCTGGCAGCCGCGGACGATGTTTGCGTCGACCTTCGAGCGCGTCGGGCATCGGCGGCAGTCCGCGGCCGAGATCGATGATGAATTGTAGCGGTCTTCCCAGTCGTCGAAGAACGCGAAGCTGTCGCGGATCTCGTCGAGGTCGATGGTGTTCTTCGAGCGGTGCGGCCCGCGGCCATCAGAACAGCCCGAGTTCGAGCTGCGCCTCTTCGGTCATCATGTCGCGGCTCCACGGCGGATCGAACACGAGGTCGACCGTCACGTCGGTCGACGTTCGGCACGCGCAGCAGGCGCAGTTTGATCTCGTCGACCAGCACCGGCCCCATGCCGCAGCCGGGCGCGGTCAACGTCATGCGGATGTTGATGCGGTGCGCATCGCTCGGATCGATGCGGCAGGCGTAGACGAGGCCGAGGTCGACGATGTTCACCGCGATTTCCGGGTCGTAGATCGTGCTGCAGCGTTTCGTGCACCTGGTCGAGGTTGATGCTGCCGTCGGCGTTCGGCTTCGTAGTCCGGCAGTTCCACCTTGAAGCCGAGCGCGTCGGCGTCGGCGCCGTCGATGCGCGCCATGTTGCCGTTGTAGACGATCGTGTAGGTGCCCCCCAGCGATTGCGTCAGCGTGACGAACGTGCCGCCCGGCACCATGACCGGCGTGCCGGTCGGCACCAGGCGGGCAGGGCAGTCGCGTTTGACGACGACGAGGCGCCGTTCCATCAGTGCGTGGCCGCTTTGGCTACCGAAAAGCTCTCGCCGCAGCCGCATTCGGCTTCGGCGTTCGGATTCTTGAATTTCAGCGACGCGTTGATGCCTTCGCGCACGTAGTCGATCTCGGTGCCGCGCACCAGCGGCAGCACGTCGGCCGCGACGTACACGCGCACGCCGGGCGCGACCTCGCAGACGAGGTCGGTGTCGGATGCGGTGTCGGTGTAGCCGAGTTCGTACATGTAGCCGGAGCAGCCGCTTTCCGTGACGCGAGGCGCAGCGCGTCGCGTCCCGTCGCCAGCAGCTGCCGGCGGATGTGCGCGGCCGCGTCCGGCGTCATCGTGATGACGGACGTTTTCGGGTCGAATGTCTGGATCGTCATGGCTCGAGTCTCCGATGGCATCGTCGTGACTACAGGAACGTTCGGACCTTATCGATTCCGGCAACCAGGCGATCTACGTCGCGTTCGGAATTATACAGACAGAAGGAAGCACGAACGGTTCCGGGGATGCCGAGTCGCTGCATCAGCGGCATCGCGCAGTGGTGGCCGGAACGCACGGCGATCGATTGCTGGTCGAGCAGCGTGCCGACGTCCTGCGGATGGCTGCCGTCGAGCAGGAACGACACGACGCCGGTGTGCGCGCGCGCGTTGCCGATGATGCCGCACGCCTTCGAGTTGGCTCGAGGCGCGCGCGCGCATTGGCCATGATCCGGGCTTCGTACGCGTGCAGCGCATCGCGGATCGATGCTGTCGAGATAGTCGATCGCGGCGCCGAGGCCGACTGCGCCCGCGATGTCCGGCGTGCCGGCTTCGAACTTGTACGGCAGACGGTTGTACGTGGTGCGTTCGATCGTCACCGTTTCGATCATCTCGCCGCCGCCCTGCCACGGCGGCATCGCGTCGAGCAGCCGCTCTTTGCCGTACAGCACGCCGATGCCGGTCGGACCGAACATCTTGTGCCCCGACAGCGCGTAGAAGTCGCAATCGAGATCGACCACGTCGATCGGCAGGTGCGCGGCGGCCTGCGCGCCGTCGATCAGCACCACTGCGCCGGCGGCATGCGCGGCCGCGATCATCTGTCTTGATCGGGTTGATGGTGCCGAGTGCGTTCGATACGTGGCCGATCGCGACGATCTTCGTGCGTTCGGTCAGCTTGCGTGCGAAGTCGTCGAGATCGAGTTCGCCGCGCTCGTTGACGTCGATCGCGCTTGAACGGTGGCGCCGGTGCGCTGCGCGACGAGTTGCCACGGCACGATGTTGGAGTGGTGCTCCATCACCGAGATCAGGATTTCGTCGCCGGCCTCGCAACGTGCTGGCGCCGTAGCTCTGCGCGACGAGATTGATCGACTCCGTCGTGCCGCGCGTCCAGACGATTTCGTGCGGGTGCGCCGCGCCGACGAACGCCTGTGCCTTGTGCGCGCGCGCCTTCGAAAGCCGTCGTCGCGCGATCGGCCAGCGCGTGCGCCGCGCGGTGCACGTTGGCGTTGTCGTGCAGGTAGTAGTTGCGGATCGCATCGAGCACGGCCGTCGGTTTCTGCGTGGTGGCGGCGCTGTCGAGATACGTGAGCGGTTGCGCCGGCTGCATTTGTGCGAGCAGCGGGAAATCGTCGCGCAGCGCGGCGATGTCGGTGCGGCGCGTTGTCATGCGAGCGTCATGCGAACAGCTCCGCGTAGATGCCGAGCACGCCCGCGTCGAGCAGCCACGGCGTCATGCGTCCGGCGAGGAATGCGCGCGTCAACATCGCGCGCGCGGCTGACTTCGTCGAGCCCGCGCGTGCGCAGATAGAACACCTGCGCCGGATCGATCTGCCCCACGGTGGCGCCGTGGCTGCACTTGACGTCGTTCGCGTAGATCTCGAGTTCGGGCTTCGTGTTGATGCGCGCTTTCTGGTCGAGCAGCAGATTCTTGTTCGTGAGCCTTGCGTCGCTGCGCTGTGCGCCGGGATGAATGTGAATGCGGCCGTTGAACGTGAGTTCGCTGCTGAACCGGCGGCGATGCCGTGAACGATCTGGCGGCTGACGGTGTCGCACGCCGATGTGTTCGACGACCGATCTGGTGATCGAGCCGGTCGCGCCGGTCGTGCGCGCACAGGCGAGGTCGATGTTCGTCGCTCGCGTGATGGCCGATCGAGGCGAACGTGAATGTCGCTGCGCCGCGTCGTCGATCCCATCGAGTGGCCGGTCAGCTCGTAGGTTGCTTGTGCTCCGACGTGCACCGACACGAGGTACCAGCAGGGTGCCGTCGCCGGCGGCAGGATGCGGGTGTGCTGCAGAGACGCGCTCGGCTCCATGCGGACGTCCACCACCGAATTGGTCGGCCGGTCTTCGTTGCGTTGTTCGATGAGGCGCAGCCGGCTGCCGGCGCCGAGTTCGACACGTACGCGGCTGACGTTGCGGTAGCACTGGCGCCGGACCGGCGAAGCGAAGGTCGAGCGCGCCGGCGTCGACGCCCGGCGTCGATGCGAATGACGAGTCGCGTCTTCGAGCAGCGCGGTGTTCAGCATGCGCGAGCGGATACCGTCCCAGGTCGACGTCGGCGTTCAGCGGCGAACGCAGCGTATCGACGCGATGCGCGCCGCGCGCTCGATGTGCAGGCGACGGTTCGCTCTCGCCACGAACGTGATCGGCAGTGCACCTGCGAACGTGAGGAACGCTCGCGCGCGAGCCGGGAGCGGCTCGTTGGGACTTCCGCAGTCCGCGAACGGAGCGGCAAAAAACGCCTGAATCGGCGTGTATTTCCAGGTTTCGAGCTTGCCGGACGGAATGCCGTCGCGCGACGATCTCGGCGATGGAACTGCGTCGCTCGGCAACGATCAGCGGCAGCCGGCTGTCGAGTTGTCGGGAGCGTGCGAGCGCGGAATCGATGAACGGGTTGCGACTGCATGACGACATCAATCACGCGGCGTCGGTGATCCAGCCGTAGCCCTGCGCTTCGAGCTGCAGCGCGAGGCTGTGATCGCCGCTCTTCACGATGCGGCCATCGGCGAGCACGTGCACGGTGTCGGGCTTGATGTAGTCGAGCAGGCGTTGATAGTGCGTGACCATCAGGATGCCGTTGCCGGCGCCGCGAAATCGGTTCACGCCGGCAGCAACGGTTTGCAGCGCGTCGATATCGAGGCCGGAATCGGTTTCGTCGAGAATCGCGAGCTTCGGCTGCAGCATCAGCAGCTGCAGGATTTCGTTGCGCTTCTTTTCTCCGCCCGAAAATCCTTCGTTGACGCCGCGCTTCAGGAACTCGGGATTGAGATCGAGCGACGCCGCCACGCTGCGCACCGTTTTCATGAATTCCACCGGCGGAAAGCGGCTCTTCGTTGCGCGCGTTGCGCTGTGCATCGAGCGCGCCTTCAGGAATTCCATGTTCGAGACGCCGGGAATTTCCACCGGATACTGAAATGCGAGGAACACGCCGATGCCGCGCGCGCGCTTCCGGTTCGAGTTCCGTCAGCGAGGTGCCGAGATAACGCAGCGAACCGTGCGTGACGACGTAGTCCGGCCGGCCCGGCGATGACGTTCGCGAGCGTGCTCTTGCCGGATCCGTTCGGCCCCATGATCGCCGCAACTTCGCCAACGGCGACGTTGAGGCTCAAGCCTTTCAGAATCGGTTTGCCGGCGACGTCGACGTGCAGGTCGGCACTTCGAGCAGCATCGGTGCGCTGGCTCATCCAACTGCTCCTTCGAGGCTCACTTCGAGCAGCTTGCCGGCCTCCACGGCGAACTCCATCGGCAGTTCGCGGAACACTTCTTTGCAGAAGCCGTTCACGATCATGCTGACGGCGTGTTCCGGGTCGATGCCGCGTTGCTGGCACAGGAACAACTGATCGTCGCTGACTTTCGACGTGGTGGCTTCGTGCTCGACGATCGCGCCGGGATGGCTCGCTTCGATATACGGAAACGTGTGCGCGCCGCAGCGGTCGCCGATCAGCAGCGAATCGCATTGCGTGTAGTTGCGCGCACCTTCTGCGGTCGGCGAGATCCGCACGAGCCCGCGATACGAGTTCTGGCTGCGTCCTGCGCTGATGCCTTTCGACAGGATCGTGCTGCGCGTGTTGCGGCCGAGGTGAATCATCTTCGTGCCGGTGTCCGCCTGCTGAAAGTTGTTGGTGAGCGCGACGGAATGGAATTCGCCGACGCTGTCGTCGCCGCGCAGGACCACGCTCGGATATTTCCAGGTGATCGCCGATCCCGTCTCGACCTGGGTCCACGAGATCTTCGAGCGTTTGCCGATGCACGCGCCGCGCTTGGTGACGAAGTTGTAGATGCCGCCGCGGCCTTGCGCGTCGCCCGGATACCAGTTCTGCACCGTCGAGTATTTGATCTGTGCATCGTCGAGCGCGACGAGTTCGACTACGGCCGCGTGCAATTGGTTTTCGTCGCGCTGCGGCGCGGTGCAGCCTTCGAGGTAACTCACGTAGGAGCCCGCATCCGCGACGATCAGCGTGCGTTCGAACTGACCGGTGTTCTGCGCGTTGATGCGGAAATACGTCGACAGTTCCATCGGGCAACGCACGCCCTTCGGGATGTAGACGAACGAGCCGTCGCTGAACACCGCCGAATTGAGCGTTGCGTAGAAGTTGTCGCGCACCGGCACGACGCTGCCGAGGTATTTCCGCACCAGGTCCGGATGTTCCTGCACGGCTTCGGCGAGCGAACAGAAGACCACGCCGGCTTCGCCGAGCTTCGCCTTGAACGTGGTGCCGATCGAGACGCTGTCGAATACCGCGTCGACCGCAACGCCTGCGAGCATCTCCTGTTCGTGCAGCGGAATGCCGAGCTTTTCGTAGGTGCGCAGCAGTTCCGGATCGACTTCGTCGAGCGACTGCGGGCGGTCTTTCTGTTGTTTCGGCGCGGAGAAATACGAGATCGATTCGAAATCGATCGGCGGAAAGTGCAGGTGCGCCCATTTCGGCGTCGGCGCGCTGCGCCAGTGCCGGTAGCCGCCAAGGCGCCACTCGAGCAGCCAGTCCGGTTCGCCTTTTTTCGCGCGGAAATGAAGCGCACGACGTCTTCCGACAAGCCCGGGCGGCAACGTTTCGGACTCGATATCGGTGACGAAGCCGGCCTGATAATCGCGGCGGACGAGGGCGTCGATCGTGTTGCTGGATTCGTTCATTGCACGTGGCGGCAGTCGCGGCTTCGAAAAGGCTCGGCATTTTAGCGTCGGCGCCTTCGGCAATACCAGACTAATTTACTCGGGTATTTGCCGGCCCCAGGTGTGAATCCGCTACCATCGCGCGTCTTTTTTTCGCCCTGAGGGATTGCGCAAGCGCGATGCCGAAACTCGAGCGATTGCCGGAGCCGTACATTCAGCAGGCGTACGGCGTCTATCTGCTGCAATCGCAGCACCGGCTCGTGCGCAGTCTGAAGCGCCTGTACGAGCCGTCGGTGCACGGCCACAAAGCCTGGCAATCGAGCTTCGTGTTGATGGACTACCTGCTGCATCGGCCGTTCCGTCGCGGCAGCCGCGTGATGGAGATCGGTTGCGGCTGGGGGCCGGCGAGCTGTGTTCTGCGCGAAGAAGATGAACGCGCGCGTCACCGGCGTGGACATCGACAAGGACGTGTTCCCGTTCCTCGACGTGCTCGGCGCGATCAACGACGTCAAGGTGAAGTCGCTGCAGAGCCGTTTCGAAGACCTGACGACGACGACGGCTGTCGGAAGAGCGCGTCGATCATCGGCTCCGACATCTGCTTCTGGGACAGCATGGTCAAACCGCTGTTCAACCTGATCCAGCGCGCGATGAAAGGCGGCGTCGAGCGCGTGATCATCGCCGACCCGGGCCGGCCGACGTTCTACGAACTCGGCGAACTGTGCCGCGAGACGGTTCGAAGTGGAACTGCAGGAGTGGTACGCGGTGGAGCCGAACCACATCACCGGCGAAGTGCTCGAGGTCCGAGCCAGGTAAGTCGACTCAATGACTTACGATTCTTTCGTGATAAACGTCTTCAGCTGCGACGCCATACTCGTTGCAGGCGCCGCTCTGCACCCGCGCGATGAAGGGAATCGGCACGACGACGGCCGGCATGAAGCTGGTGCCGTTCGCGTCGGAGCTGACCTTGCCGACCGACGTGCCGTGTCTTGATGTCCCAGATGGACGCCTCGTACGACGAGTCGTTCTCCCACGACAGGAACCCGAAACAGCCGGCGCCGGCGACCGAGACGCTGCACGTCATCGCGCCGCCCTGTGCGGTGCGGTGCGTGTTGCCTTCGATCCAGATCACGTAGCGCACGCCGATCGAGTTGCAGTTTGTCGGCCAGGATCGGCTGGTTGACGATCTCGGGCAGGTCGGAGGTGTTGAGCGGCGCGGTGCGCGGTTCGAACCACGGGAACATCGCGTCGACGAACTGCGCTTCGGTAATCGACACCCGACGCCGTTCTTTGCCGCCGGCGAGGTTGTCGCTGACGCAATCGACGAAGTCGTCTTCGGATTCGTCGGCGGCATTGTTGTGACGGCCGAGCACCACGACGGATTCGGTTGGCGGAGATTCCCGTCGACGCCTGGCGGATTTCCTGCACGGTCGTCGTTACGCAACCGGAGGCGAGACAGCCAGGCGGCAAGCGCGAGCAGCCTTGGATACAGCGAGATCGAACTTCACGTCGGCTGCCGTCTCACTTGCAGCACCTCTTGCGGCGCCGGTGCGGTGCGCGAGTTCGAGCCAGGTGCGCACCTCCGGAACGGTCGTGAAGCGCAAGCGCCAGGAATGCGCCGGCATCGCGCAGCGCAGTCATCGTTGCCTGGCGGATGGCGAGCGTGTCGCTGCTTGTCCATGAACCCGAAGTCCCCCCGATTGGCTTTACCGTACGCCGTGAGGGGCCACTCCGCAATCAACGCTCCATGCGTGTCGTACAAGCCGCATCATGTACTTGATCCAGACCTCGTAGAACTCGCTGCGCGTCTGGCTCGGAATCGAAATCTGGAACTCGGCGATGCTCGGTGCGAGCACCGCGTCGAGATTCGTCGCCGGGCGGCGTGACGGAATCGACCGGCACCGCTTCGAGGAACATCGCGCGATGCGACCTGCCGGAACAGCTTCGTTTGCATCGGCCCGACTTCGACGCGCCAGTCGCCGTGGTCCTGGATCTTCTCTTCGAACACGTACTGCACCAGCGCGGGTTCGAGGTACAAGCCCACCCGCAGCGGCAGGCGATTCACCAGCGGCGTGGGAATTTCGCCCTGCATCTGCACGTTTGCGCCGGCGCAGCCGCCGACAGCGTCAGCACGACGAACAGGGCGACGATGCAAGTCGGCGCATGCGATGGCAGTACCAGCACGAGTTGCACAGCGAAGCGGCCGAGTCTACCCGACATGGTCACTCGATATTCGACAGGCCGACGAACGTTCCGCCGTTGCGGTACGTCAGTTCGCGCATCAACGCCGCGAAGCGGTACAACGAAGCCGGCGGCGCCGACGCGTGAAACAGCGTCGGCATGCCGACGGCGTTGATCCGCACCGGGCGTTTGCCGTTGGCGTCGGGTGCGTTGATGCGATCGACCGTGTCGACTACTTCTTCGATCGAGTTGCCGGTGAAGTCGTCGCCGAACACGTACACGCTGATGCGTTTGTCGGGCGCCTGGAACACGCGGATGGCTTTTTCGATGCCGACGACCGGGCTCGACACGCTGAACGGATTGAACGTGCGCATGCGTTCGAGAATTGCGCGGCGCCGCGCCGGCGAATCCGGAATCCAGCGGCCCTGAATACTGCGGGAACATGTATTCGCCCTGGTCGCTCATCACCTGAATGCCTTTGAGCGTCGGGTACACCGCGAGCGTTTCGCTGAGCTTGCGCATCACCATCTTCCACGCGTAGTTGAACATGCTGCCCGACGTGTCGATGACGAACACGACGTATTCGCTGTCGGCCGCGATGCCGCCGACGGTGTTGTCGCGCGCTCTGAAATCCGGCGCCCAGCAGGCGCTCCATCTCTTCCGTCAGCGACTGTTTCGCCTGCGCGAGATTTTTCTCCGGTGATAACGGCTTCTTCGGCTTCGCTCTTCGATGTCTGATAGCGACCGAGCACTGTGCTCATTTCGCGTTCGAGTTGCGCCAGCGATTGCAGATCGGTATCGAGTTCGCGCTGCCTGTCGGAGAGTTCGCGCGTCAGCTTTGTCGGTCTCGCCGCGAATCTGGAACAGCGCGTCCTGTCGCGCCGCAACGGTTCCGTCGAGGTGCGTCGGCGATGGCTCCAGCACCGTCGGCGGAATGAACTTGGTCGTCATGAGCAGCAGAATGACCGCGCCGAACCCGCAGCAGATCACGTCGAGGAACGACATCGACATTTCTTCGACGGGGCGGCGCGGTCTCATGGCCAGTCCTTCGACGGCACCAGATACGCGCCGGTGGTCGATTGCGCGAGGTCCCAATACGCCGCCGACGCAATCGGATCGCCTTCGAGCGGAAACATGATCACGTTGATCGGCGCCTTCGGCGGAAAGTGTTTGGTTGCTTCGTGGAACAGATCGACGCGCTGCGTGTCCGTTGATGCGTGCCCGTTGGCGGGTTCTTGCCGAGCGTCGGCAGACCGTCGGTGACGAGATAGATGTTGTCCGGCGCCGGCGACAGCGCGGCCGCCGCGGTTGCGAGGTTCAGCAGACTCGTTCCGCCGGACGGAATCGACTGCCTTCACCGCCTTCGATGGCGCGTTCGAGATCCTTCGCGTTCGCAACGTCGATCCATTGACCGTCGGTGCCTTCGGCCATCGACTTGCGCGTTTGCGTTGAACGCCGTAGATCTGGAACTGACTATCGAGCGGGAACTGCGCGGCGAGCCATTCGACGGTGCGCACGGCGCGACGCCACTTCGGCGCGTCCTTCTTTGCCGCGTCGCTCATGTTGCGGCGGCGGATCACGTTGACGATCGTGTCGTCGAGCATGCTGGCCGACGTGTCGATCGCGAGCAGGATGCGCTGGCCGCCGATCTTGAGTCCGGTCAGGTATTGGCGATCGCCTTCGCCGACGAAGCTGCGCGCCTTGGTACCCTCGGTGTCTTTGGCCTTTGCTTCGAGGCGTTTGACTTCCTCTTCGCGGCTCTCGACGTCGGCGCGCAGTTTCGCGAGGTCTTCCTTGCTGGCGATGGTCTGGCCTTCCTGCGCGACCATCGCTTCGCGCCGCTCCGCCATCTGCGACAGGATTGCGAACCTGCGGCGCGTCGACTCTTCCAGGCGGCGTTGCGTTGCATCGATCGGCTTCGACGCAGTTGCGCGAGGTTGGCCTGGCCCTCCGTCACTTCGAAGTCGAGCTTGCGGATCTCCGACAGCTGTTCCTGCTTGACCTTCTTCGTCGCCCGGATCGACGGTCGTGAATCATCATGATGTACAGCAGCACGATCGCGCCGAAGCCGCACGACATCACGTCGAGGAACGACATCGAGAAGACGTT
Organism: uncultured Gammaproteobacteria bacterium; assembly: GCA_963822125.1. GTDB lineage: Bacteria > Pseudomonadota > Gammaproteobacteria > Pseudomonadales > Azotimanducaceae > DATJGR01. The sequence continues at coordinate 270,761 of CAWGGQ010000011.1, forward strand.
GATCTGGCGGCGCGGTCTCACGGTCCCGACCGCGTGCGGATCAATTGGAAGCGGGCGCCGGCGACTTCGAGCACCGCGCCTTTGCTGACGCTGGCGCCGTTGTGTGCGCGGCTCGCCGTCGAGCGTCGCGTGAACGTGCCGTCGCGCAGCCGCAGCTGCACCGCGCTGCTGCCGGCGACGATCTGCACCGCGTCGTGCGGAAAATCGGCAGGCAGTTCCGGGAAAGCTTCGCGACCGAGCGCGAGCGCTTGCCCGATGGCAACTGCGTCGCTGCCCAACAGCACGTGCGTGGGGCGCTCGGGCGGCAGCCGCAGCGCGGTCGGCGGCGGCGGAGGTTCGCGGTCGAAGACGACGGGCGATTGGGCCGGCAGCCGCGTCACGAGCCGCAGTGCATCGGGATCGGAGCGGATCAACGACTGATGTTGTGCAACGCCGCGGAACAGATCCATGCGGATCGAGCGCGACCACGCGCGCGGCGACGCCGCGAAGGTGTTCCGGCAGTCCCGGCAGGCGAGCTGCGCGATGCGACAAGAACACCGTCGCTCCGTCGACGTGCCGATCGAGCATCCGGTAGCGCGGCGTCACTTTGTCGATCAGCGCCTCGACGTTCAGCTCGGCGCGGCGCAGCGAACCGCGCAGATCGACGTCGATGCCGAATTCGCGCGGGCGGGCCGGATCGCGCAGCCACGCGTGCAGCTGGTTGTACAACTGCTGATCGGTCGCGGCGATGCTGAGCGGATCGAAGCGCGCATCGCGGACGAACCGGTCGGCGATCGACGTTCACCCACGCATCGAGCAGATTCGTCAAACCCGAGTTCGCGATCTCCTCGACGCGCTGCCGCGCGAGCCCGTCGGTTCTTCGTCAGTTCGGTGATCACCGCCGCGGTGCAGGAACACGTCGATGTGCAGCACCCGTTTCGGTGACGGGTGCAACGACGCTCGCGCCAGCGCGTTGTCGACGAGTCCGGTGACCGTAATGCCGGCCTCGGCGGTGATGCCGAGCAGCAGCCCGAGTTGTTCGTTCGATCGTCGTGCCGGGCGTTGCGATGACGAACTCGTCGCGCGGCGGTCGACGCCGGCTTCACGCAGCAGCTCGCAGAAGTGCCGGTAAACGAGATCGGCGTGGTTGGCGGTGTTGGGTCCGCGCACCGCAAGCGGATCGGTGCTCAGCCGATTCCAGTAACTGGTTGTTGACCTGCCGCGGATGCAGGCGGAACTGCTGCATCGCGCTTTCGCCGAAGCGGATCGCGCGATCGTCGATCATCGCGAAGCCGATCGACTGCGCGACGATGTCGGTCGCGTCGGCGCCGACGCGCGCGATGCGCAACTCGCTGTCGTTCATGTCGAGGACGTAGGTCGGCATCGGTTCAACTCACCTCGTGTGTCAGATGTCGACCGGGTAGGCGACGGCCATGTCTTCGGAAATTTCTTCGGAAGGTTTGAAGTCGCCGTCGCTGTCGTTTTTCTGTTTGCCCGGATTCGGCGCCGCTGCCTGCGGTTTGGCGGTGTCGGCGGCCGGCTTCTGCGGGCGGGGCGGTGCGTGGCGGTCCGGCGCTTCCCGTGGTCGAGCTGCCGGTGCTGCACGGGGATCGGCGGCGCGGTGTCGCGGTGCATCGGCTGCGACGGCGCGAAAACGGTGCCAGCAGGACAACAGCAGCAACGGCACATCGGCGCGTTCATCGATTACTCCGCAAATCGTGCGATTCGGAAGCCGAGATCGGCGCGGCCGTCGGTTCCATAGTCCCGAAATGTCAGCCGAAGTTCCGTGATCGTGCCGTTCATCCAGCTCGAACCGCGAATCACGCGGTATTCGCCGGTATCCGGGCCCCATCGGGATCGGTCTGCGGCTCGCCGGTCGGGAATTTCGTAAAAGTCGTTGATCCACTCGGCGACGTTGCCGCCAATGTCGAACAGCCCGCGCGCATCGGCAGGGAAGGTGGCGACGGGCGCACTGACGATCTGGTTGTCGTTGTACCCGAATATCACCCGACCGACCAGGTGACCGGCCGCGCGATCGGCGTAGTTGCCGGAGCGGTCGGTCGGCGGAAAGTTGTCGCCCCACGGAAAGCGCTTCTCCGCGGTAGTTCCCGGTGCGGTGCGCGCCGCCCATTCCCACTCGGCTTCGGTCGGCAGCCGATAGCCGATCGCGGTACGGTTGACGCCGACGACCTTGCCGTTTTCGGTCTTGTAGAACGGCGGCAGTCGATCGAGCTGCGAGAGGTGGTTGCAATACAGCGCGGCTTCCTGCCACGTGACTTTCGCGACCGGCTGATCGTCGTTGTTCAGCTTCTGGTCCTCGTACACGCCGGTGTCGTGTTTCGGGTCGAATTTTCTGAACTGCGCGTTGGTGACTTCGGTGGTCGACAGATAGAACGCGCGCGTCAGCGTCACGTCGCGCATCACTTCGTTCGCGCGTCGGCCCGGGTTCACGCCGCGAACTGCCCATGCTGAACTGCCCCGGTGTGAACAGCACCAGCGCTTGGCCGTTGGGCGCGCTGTGACGCGCGGCTTCATCGCGGCCTGACGCGCTTCGCGACGGTGAGCAGGCGCACGTTGATCTCCTGCGTCAGACCCGGGCTGCGGCGTGAACCGGGCGGTGTAGGGTGCGTAGTTCGGCAGGCGGACTTCCAGGTTCTGCGGGCGTCGCCGGCAGCGTCAGCGTCTGGCTGCCGGTGCCGCGCGACACGCCGTCGATGAAGATTTCGGCGGTCTTTGGGCTCGGCCTGAATCGACACCCGTCCGGTCAGCGGCGCGAGTTCGACCTGCATCGACTGTTCTTCGCTCGGGCTGCAGCTGTACCTGGCGTTGCGCGGTTTCGAACCCGGCGCGCGTGATGCGGATGTCGTAGCGGGTGCCGGGAGTCAGCGCGAGTTCGAGCGGCGTCTCGCCGCGATAGGTGCCGTTCACCGTTACCCCGGCGCCGGCGGGTTTCGACGCGATCGTGACGAGCCCGTCGGCCGCTTCGAGCTTGAACCTGCCGGCAGTGTCTGATCCTGTGCGGCCGTCACTTCGAGCCGCGTCGCGCCAGGTCTTGAACCCCGGGTGTTTGAGGCGCAGTTCGTGTACGCCGGCGACGACTTCGAAAGCGGCGGGCGTGTGCACCGATCTCCTGGTCGTCGACGAAAATCGTCGCGCCGGCGGGCATCCGATGTCGCCGTGATGACCGTGCCCCAGTTCGGCACGAGCGTCGCCGAAAAAGCCTGCGCTGCGCGTTTGCCGTCGATGCGTCACGGTCATTTCCTGCGGCAGGTAGCGCGCATTGCGGAACGCGACCTTGCGCTCGCCGGCGGCAACTTCGACTGCCTTCAGCGGAGTCGTGCCGATCGAAACGCCGTCGACGAACACTTCGGCCTCGGCGGGCTGCGCACCGAAGTCGATGCGGCCGGGCAGGGGCGTCAGCGCAAATGTGTAGGTCTGGTTGCGCGCTTCGCCGATGGTCAGCGGCGCAGTGAAGCGCTCGTAGCCGGCCGCGTTTGCGTGAACCTCGTAGTGGCCCTCGCGCAGCACGTAGATGCTGCCGAGCGCGATGTCGAAGCCGCCGCTGATCGACGCACTCGCTTTCGGGCGGATCGAAGACGAGCTGCACCGACTTCGCCGTGAAGATGAACCAGACGAACCAGCCGACGGCCAGCAGCACGAGCGTGGCGATCAGCTGAACGCGGTGCTCGCCGAACCACGACCGACCGTCGCAGATCATCGCGCGTCGGCGTGAACGTCGGCGGGGCGGATCAGCGGTTCGTCGGCGGACACGTCAGATGGATTCCTGGCAGATGATTTCCACCGGCGCCATCTGCGGCGTGACCATGAGTTCGCGACGCACGTCGCGCTTGCCGTCGCGGCTGCCGCGCAACGACGTAGCGACCCGGCCGCAGCTGCACTTCCTTGCGGGCGAATTTGCCGAGCGCGCCGAGCTGCGAAAGTCGTCACTTCCGTTGCCGAGTCCGACGTCAGCGTGACCTGAACCGGTTCGCTCGCCGATTGCGAGCTGCGTCTTGAGGCGGTTCAGCTGATCCGTGAGGCGCGGTCCGGGATCGGCGTATCTGCATGGCAGTCTTTGTAGAGCGAACGTGACGTCCGCATATGTCGCATCGGACGACAGCGCGCCGGGATCGGCAATGCGCCGCGTGCAGCTTTCGGTCGAGTTCGGCGCGTTCGCCGGCGCGGGCGCTGCCGTCCATCGCGAATTTGATCGAGCCATCGACGGTGAGTACACTTCTGATAGTCGGCACGGCGTCGTCCCAGCGTTCGTCGGCTTCCGCGCGAATCGGCTTTCTCGCGGTACTGCTCGATGCTGCTCAGCGTCGCGCGCTGTTCGGCCTGGTTCATTCCGTCATTCGCCGCGCCATCGTTGGGTCGTTGGCGCAGCGCCGCCTCGAATGCGCGCTTGGCGGCCTCGTAGTCGCCCGAATCGAGCGCCGCATAGCCGGCAGAAAGAACGCCTTGATAGTCGAGGTTCGCAACCCGCGATTGCGCGTCGGCGAGCGACGTCTTGCAGTCCATATGTCTTGGGGTCGAGCGCTTGAATTGCCCGGTACTTCGTCAGCACGGTGCGCAGTCGTTGCGTTCTTTGGCGCGATCGGCGTCGTCGAACAGCTCGATGATCTGCGGCAGTGCGTTGGCGCGCTTACGGCCATCGGCGATTCTCGCATCGTCCGGATAGACCGTTGCGGCAGTCACATACGCGGCTTCTGCAGCGGCTGCGTCGCGCCGGTCGATCGCCGTAGTGGCGCATCGTCGAGTGCGTCGTTGAAGCGCGGCGTCGCCTTGAGTTGCGCAGCGCTTCGAGCGCGGCGATGCCGTCTTCGTAGTTCGCCATCGCCGCGTCGAACTGCAGCTTGGTGAACAGCTCGTCTCCGTCGTTTGCGATTTGCTTGCGCGGCATCGAACGCTTCGGCGCGCCCAATCTCGCACGTGCATCTCTTCGTCGAGTTTGATCTGCAGCTTGACGAATCGTGGCCAGCGTTTCCTGCGCGCGTTTGCGCTCGCGTTCGATCTGCAGCGCTTCGTATGGCGCCTTTCCGACGACAACGGAGCGGGCGCGGCGGCTCGGCTGCGTCGCAGCGGCGGCCGGCGGGCTGTCGGTGCGGAACGTCTTGTCGGCAACGTTCGATGCTTGCGGGCAGATACATGAACACCCAGACGGCGATGGCGATCAGCAGCACGAGTGCCGGCGCCGACAGCACCATGCCGAGCGAGATCGGGCTGCGCGGACCGGCTCGCGTCGTTCTGATGACTCAACGCGACCTGACGCGGTCGAATCGTGACGAATTCGTCCTGGCCGTTGCTCATGTGATCAGGAGCCGGCGACGGGTTCGACGCTGGGCGGTGGGGTTTGATCGGGGTGTTATCGGTGGCGACGTCGGTCGGCGCATCAGGCAGCACGAGGCCGAGTTCTTTGTAGTAGATCTCGCGCAGGATCCTGCCGCAGCTCCGTGTACTGGGCATCGACGGTGCCGGTCAGACGCACCGTCTCGTTTTCGAGTTCGATCGTGTGCGGGGCGATTTCCGCTTCGGCTGAAGTGCCCAGTTCCTGAAGCACTTCGGAGTGGATTTTCGCCTCGGCGTGTTTGTCGAGTGCGCTCTTGATCGTCATCGCGCCGGCCGACGACGCCGAGCAGGCCCGCGGTCTGCGCGGTGGAATTGTCGCTGAATTCGCCGGCGATTCCGGCACCGACCGCGGCGATTCCGGCAATCATCCTGTGCGCGCGACTGTGCTTCGAGCTGACGGTAGCGAAATCGCCTCCTCGTAGGTGGCCTGCCGCCACGCCTGGTACGGCGGGTACATCGAGCGGTGGTATTCGGCGAAGTACTCGTCGAGTGTATCGACGAAAATGTACTCGCGCTCGCGCACCTTACGGATGCGCCCCAGCATCGGGTCGTCAGGGGCCGGCAGGCGCTTGATCGTGATCTGGCCGTTCTTGTTCGAGTGCGACATAGCTCGAGAACGCATCCGGGCGCGAAGTCGCGGGCGAAGACCATCTCCGCCACAGTGTGGATGCGCGTGACGTCGGCTTCGGTGAGCGTGAGCCGGAATGCCTGCATGTCGTCGGCGATCTGCTTGTAGATGGACTGGAACGGATCGATGCCGGCGGGCACGTTCGGATCGTATGCATATTTGCTCGACAGTGATTCGTAGCTGCGCGTGAACCACTGCTTGCCGCTCGCGTCGATGACGGTCACTTCGAGTTGCAACTGGGCGCCGTCGGAATTGAGGATCGTGCCGCCCACCATCACATCGACGGCGTTCGTCGCGCGAGGTACCACACGTACGGCGCCCCAGTTTCCGGTGCTCTGCAGCATCGTCTTCAGCGTGTAGGCGATGAAGTTGCCTTCGGCGCGGCGCACATCGGGGGCGATGTGTTCCTTGATCTGCTCGTCGTAGTCGTCGGGAATGTTCGCGTTGAAAACGGCCACACCGACATCGAGCAACAACGCTTCAGGGACCGCGTCCGTGGCCTGCTGCGGCGGCGACACGTCTACGCTGCGGACGGTCTCGCTGACGCAACCGGTGAGCAGCAGACAGGCTGCGAACAGGACGCCGACGCGGCCGCTCGAGCGCGTGAGGTGCCGGTCGTCGTATCGGCGCAACCGCTATTTTCCAGCTTTGTAGCGACGGTATTCCTCCCATAACTTTTCCTTCAGGACCGGATCGGTTTCATCCATCGCTGCCTCGCGCAACTGGCGTGCGACGACGTCGTCGTCGCGGGCGTCGGCAACGTCGCTGCGGCATGCTGGCGACTTCGGCGTTCTTTGACCGACGGCATCGGCGGGGCCGGGATACCCGCGCCGCCGCCGGGAATACCGCCGGCGGTATCGGGCAGGCCGCCGCCGTTGCCGCCATTGCCGCCGCTCGCCGCCGTTTCCGCGTCGGCCCGACTGCCGCTGCCGCCGCGGCGCCGCCTGCACTGCCGCCTTTGCCGCCGCCGCTGCCGCTACCTCCCGCGCCGCCGCCGCCGTGCCCGGATCGTCAACCGTGCCGGGGTTCGTTTGCGCGCGCCAGAATCGTGCCGCGTTCGGCGAGGATCTTGCCGTCGAAGTCCTTCAGTGCCTTGTCGAGTTCACCGTCGCCGGTGCCGCCACCGGCGGTGCCGTTGCCGCCGCCTTTCTCGCCGGCATTTCCGGCTCCTGCGCCGTTCTGCGTCACCCGTGCCTGATCCGTCGGCCGTTTGTGCGCCGCCCGCGCTTCCGGCCTCGGAACCGGCGCCTGATTCACCGTCGCCAGCTCCGGTATCGCCCGCGCCTGATTCGGCGTCGGCCGTTCCCGTCTTGCCTTCGCCGGACTCGCCATCGCCGGTCCCGGTTTTGCCCTCACCGGACTCGGTGCCGTCGCCGCTGTTGCCGTCGCCGCTTTCGTCGGACGTCGCGACGTCGCCCTCGGCACCGCCCTCGCTGGATCTTTGCCGTCGCCGTCCTTGCCGGTGCCGTCGGGCGTTTCCCTCGGAACTGCCGGCCTTTCCCGTCGTCGGATCGAACGTGGGTGTGCCCGGGGCGCCGCTTCCGCCCGACGAAGCCGAAGACGGCGTGCCGCCTGGCGACCCGGACGAGGACCCGAGGACGAGGACGGGCTCGATGAGCCCGGCGATCCTGAGGAAGTACTCGGCTGACCGGAGGAGCCCTGGCTTCCCTGGCTCCTGGCTGGATTGGGATGGCTCGGCGAGCTTGGACGGACGACGGCGGAGAGGGGCTGCCCGACGGACTCGGCATGCTCGGCGTCTGCGAAGGCGTGCTCGACAGGACGATTGGCATCCGTCCAGCAGGCCGACGCATGCCACGATCGCACACGAAATCAGCCGACGATCGTATTGCGTTTCACTGGATTCTCCCGTCCGCGTTTCAAGGGCGGACCGACGCTGCCTTTTTGCCGGCAAAGCATAGTGCATTTGAGCATCGATCCGAAATTGAGTTCCCGCCCGCTTGGGCTGCCAACGTTCGAGTCGCCGATCGGTTGACGCACGTGCGCGAAAGCCGATTCGTATGAATCAGCGCGCCGATCAGGCTGGCGGAGGTGGCGCCTCCTCGGTCTTCGGAGTGTCCTCGGGCGCGGGCGCGTCGTTGCTTGGCGGCGAGGCATCGGCCTTCTTCTGCTTTCCGAGCCGCTGGTTTTGCCGGCCGCGGTTCCGGCAGTCCGCGCTCGGATAGTAGGTGAAGGTGTGCCGATACATCTGGTTTGGCGGGCGACCGGCGTGTCGCCTTCGAACGCGGCCGGAAGCGCGCGACGCGCATCCCGCGGCGCACCTTCAAGTCCATCATTCCTTCCGGCATCGAAGCGATGGTCTTCAGGTCGTCGACTGTCGCCGTGCGCCGTCACCGTGTAGCAGCTCGACGTACCCCTGCGTCGGGTTCGTGCGCAGCGCTCGGCGGCGGCGTCGGCGGATTGGCGGGAATGGGCAGATACAGCACTGTCGGGTTGGCCGAAATAGCCGCGATCTGTTCGTCGGTCATCCGGCGCGCTCGCGCATGAATCTGCCGCGCGTGGACATAGACCGGCATCGCGCGGGCCTGTTTGTCGAACAACAGGTACCAGTCGGCAAGATCGATTTCGGCCAGGGCGACGTCGAGCGGCGTCGACGTTCGGGTCGGCCGAGAGGATTTTGACGATCTGCACGAGCGCGATTTCGCCCGGCCCGAAGCGGTTGACGACCGCGACCTGGCGGCCGGGGTGAGGCAGCCCCGCGTATCGACGGCACCGGCGCGCCGGCGGTTGCCGCTCGTCCGGCATGGTGAACGGCGGAAACCGTTCTTCCTTGTAACTCTGGGCGAGTCCACGCAGCGCCGGAATGAGGTTCGGATCGGTCTCGCCGTCGGCTGCGTGCGAGGATGTCGACCGCGCGTTCGTAGAGTCCTCGCGCAGCGAAGACGTTCGCGGTCCGGTCGTACCATGCGGCGAGATGGTAGAGTCCCGGCACCAGCTCGGGCTGAACGGGCCGTAGTGGCGCAGCAGCGTTTCGTACGCGTACTCCTGGCGATCCGTGGCCTTGTCGATCTTGCCCATCGACGCGAGCGCGTCGGCCTCGCGGTAGAGATGTTCGATCTGTTCGGTGGTGTGCAGGCCGCATTGTGACTCGCGCGATGTGTCGCGCCTGTTCGTAGGTGCGCAGTGCCTCCTTGTATTCGCCTCGCCGTTCAGTGCGTCGCCCAGCAGCGTCAGCGGAACGACCAGCGAAGGGTCGTAGCGCGACGTGCGACGCTCCTGTTCGGCGACGATGCGGTCGAGCAGCGCGGTCGCGTCCGCGTATTCCTTCATCTCGAGTTGATGCACGGCCACGCTGATGCGGTCGTCGGCTACAACGACCGGCTCGTGGGTGTGCGCAGTGGCGACGCCTTCTTCGGTGCGTGGAGACTGCCGATGGCATCGGGATCGTCAGCGGGCCGCGGTGTCGTCGCAGTTTCTGCGGGCTCGTCAGCGGCGTGCGCGTACAACGGCTGGAACGCCAGGGCGACCGATATCCCCAGCAAGCAGAAAATCCGCATGCAGTGATGTGCTCGTGTTGCGAGGGTTCGACCGCCGGCGCGGTCGTTCGTTCCGGCGCGCAAAGTCTCAGAGCCGCCCCGTGGCAAGTCAAGGCAACGATCGCCATCGTGTTACGCACGTAGGACCATAACGTCGCGCGCATGTGTGTGATGTGCGCTCATGCGGCGTTCGACGCCCTGCTAACATCGCGCGCGAACTCGCAGGGCCGGCCGTTCATGAAGAACGCAGATCATGAGAACGCAGATCATTGTCTCGACGCGACCGGACTGGTGTGTCCGGAGCCGCTGATGCTCGTACGCAACAGCGTGCGCGAAATGCGAAGCGGCGAAGTGCTGCATGTGCATCGCGACCGATCCGTCCACCGAACGCGACCTGACGAACTTCTGCCGGTTCATGGGCCATCAGATGGTGAGCCACGAACTCAAGGGCGCGACGTATCACTATCGGCTGCGCAAAGGCTGAGCGCGTGTCCCGTTACTACTTCGCCTATGGCAGCAACATGAATCCCGCGCGCGTCGCGGCGCGCGGGCTGCGTTCGACTGCGTAAGCGGCGCGACGATCGACGGCGTTCGGCTGACGTTCGACAAACAGTCGCGCGAACATCCCGCGCAGCGGTCATGCGAATCTGACATTCGATCGAACGTGCGCAATCGGAAGGCGTGCTGTATCGGCTGCGTATCCGCGGCATGAGATCGCAGCGGATGGATCGATTCGAAGCAGCGCCCGTGAACTACAGCCGCGACGTCGTCTGGTCGAGTCCGAAGCGACGTGCGAGTTGCGGCGTGGACCTATTTCGCAAACACCGCCGTGATCCGCCAGGGGCTGCGCCCCGAACGCGCCTACCTCGATCACCTGCTGGCGGGTCGCGACATATCTGTCGCCGGCGTATTTCGACGTGGCTCAGCGAGATCGCGTGTGTCGATGACTGACCCGACCGCAGCGCGCATCGGCCGCAGATGTTCAACGGCAGTTCCTGGCAGTCACCACACCGTGATGTCGCGGCGGCGCTGCCGAACCGCTGTATGTACCCGCCGTGGGATGCGACGCCGGCGCGGATCGTCTTCACGCACGACTATCCGGCGAGCGCGCTGCACGAAGCGGCGCATTGGTGTCTTGCGGGCGCGGCGCGGCGCGGCCCAGCGCGACTACGGATACTGGTATGTGCCGGGCCCCGCAATGCGCAGCAGCGCGCTGCGTTCTTTCGCTGCGGAGGCAGACGTGCAGGCGTTGGAGGCGATATTCGCGCAGACATGCGAAGTGCGTTTTGTCGTCAGCGCTGACGACTTCGCTGCGTCGCCCGAGGAACTTGCTCGCGTTCGAGCACGCGTGATGCGCAGCGAATCGTCGCGCAGCGACCACGTCTGCCGCCGCGTGCGCGGCGCTTCGCGCCGCGCTTGCGCGCCGCGTTTGGAACGCGCGGGCGCTCGAACGATGAGCGCGGCTGAACGCGTCGATTGTGTGGTGATCGGCGCCGGCGTCGTCGGGCTCGCATGCGCGCGTGCGCTTGCGCGCACGGGTCGCGAGGTGCTCGTGCTCGAGCGTCATGGCCAGATCGGCACGGAAACCAGCAGCCGCAACTCCGAAGTCATTCACGCCGGCATCTACTACGACACCGGCAGCCTGAAGGCGCAGCTGTGCGTTCGCGGCAAAGCGCTGTTGTACGCGCACTGCGAGAGTACGGCGTTGCCGTTTCGGCGTTGCGGCAAGATCATCGTCGCCACCGACGCGAGCCAGTTCGATACGCTGCGCGGCTATCAGGCGCGCGCGCGTCGCCAACGGCGTTGGTGAGCTGCGCTGGCTGCCGCCCGGAGAAGTCGCGGAACTCGAACCGGCCGTCAGTTGCGTCGGCGCGGTCATGTCGCGAGACGACGGGCATCATCGACAGCCACGCGCTACATGGAGAGCCTGCTGGGCGATCTCGAGGCGCACGGCGGCGTGGTCGCGTTTCACTCCGAGGTCGTCTCGGGCGCCGCCGAGCGCGGGCGCATCCGGCTCGAGACCGAGCAGATGGCGCTCGACGCCGCGCTGCGTCGTGAATTGCGCCGGACTCGGCGCGCCGGATCTCGCGCGGCGCATCGTGCGCGCACGCATCGCCGGCGTTTTGCCGCAGGCGCTACTACGCAAAAGGCCAGTACTACACACTCAGCGGGCGATCGCCGTTCCGGCGGCTCGTCTATCCGGTGGCGGAAGCGGGTGGCCTCGGCGTACACGTGACGCTCGATCTCGCCGGGCAGGCGCGATTCGGTCCCGACGTGGTATGGATCGACGGCGTCGACTACACGTTCGACGACCGCAATCGCGAACGCTTCGTCACCGCGATTCGGCGCTACTACCCGGCCCTCGACGAAACGACGGCTGCAGCCCGGCTACACGGGCATCCGGCCGAAGATCTCGGGCCGCGCAGGATCCCGCGGCGGACTTCCTGATGCTCGGTCCCGGACGAGCACGGCGTCACGGGTCTGGTGCACCTGCTCGGAATCGAGTCGCCCGGGCTCACCGCGTCGCTCGCGATTGCCGAAGACGTGCGTCGCGCGCCGCCGGCCCGCGCTGATGCTGCGCGTCGGCGTCATCGTCAACCCGATTGCCGGCATCGGCGGACCAACCGCGCTGAAGGGCAGCGACGGCGCCGACGTTCAACGCATGGCGCTGGCGCGCGGTGCGCGTACCGCGTGCCAGCGAACGTCTGCGCGCGGCGTTCGCCCCTTTGCCGAGCCGTTCAGCGGAGATTGAGGTTGCGTAGCGTGGGGTGGCGCGATGGGCGCGGATGCGCTCGCGCGGTCTCGGCTTCGACGTCGAGGTGCTCGGCGCGCCAGCCGTGCCGACGCAGCGCGGCCGACACGCGCACAGCGGCGCGGGCGATGGTCGAAGCACGGCATCGATCTGCTGGTGTTTGCGGGCGGCGACGGCACCGCGCGCGACCTTGCCGAAGCGTGCCGCCGCGGTTGCCGGTGATCGGCGTACCTGCCGGCGTGAAGATGCACTCCGGGGTGTTCGCGGTGACGCCGCGCGACGCGGCGGACTGATCGCGCGGCTGCTCGACGGCGGCCTGGTCGCGGCCGACGCGGCGGAAGTGCGCGACATCGACGAAGCCGCGCTGCGCGAAGGCCGGGTTGCGACGCGTTATCACGGCGAACGCTCAGCGTGCCGCGCGTCGGCGGACATCTGCAGCACGTGAAATCGGGCGGACGCGAAGTAGAGGAACTCGTGCTGGCCGAAATCGCCGAGACGGTCGCGAAGCGCGTCGCGGAGCATCGCGGCAACGTCGTGCTCGGGCCCGGGCAGCACGCTCGCGGCCATCAAACGACGGCTCGGCATCGAACCGACGTTGCTCGGTTTCGACGTCGTTGCGGGACGGGCACCTGCTCGCCGCGGATGCCGATGCGGCGCGCGCTCGCAACGCACTGTCGACGCAGAGCACCGTCGTCGTCCTCAGCTTCACGCGCGGCCAGGGATTCCTGATCGGACGCGGCAATCAGCAGCTGACGCCCGGCGATCTTGCGCACGATCGCGCGCGAGAACATCTGGGTGGTCGGGAGCCGGACGAAACTGCTGTCGCTCGAAGGCCGGCCGTTGCTGCGTCGACAGCGGGCGGAGCCGAAGTCGACGCGCAGCTGCGCGGGATCGTCAGCGATCATCAGCGGTTACGAAGACGCGCTGTTCTATCGCATCGGTCGCTGAGCATTGCTCAGCGTGACCATCAGCGCCATGATGTCGGTCATCGTCGCGCGCACCGTGCGCGGAATTGCCGCTCTTCAGCGCATCACGCAGACGGTGGATGTACGTGCTGCGCTCGCTGCGCACCGACGCGGGCAACGTATCGTCGAGCGACCGGTCCGTCCGGCGACGCGCATCGTCAGCACACCGAAGCAACGCGCCGGTGAGCACGGCCTGATCGATGGCTTCCATCCGGATCGTTTCGTCGTAACGCAGGTAACCTTCTTCGGCGAGCCACAACAGCGTACCGAAGCAGGCGACGAAACGGTCGCCGGGAACGCCGAACTCGTCGGTGGTCACCGGTCCCGCGATATCTTCGACGAACACCGGAGTTTTGCGCGGAAAGCGTCAGATAGAGACGATTCAGCGTCTTCGCGGCGTCCTTGAAGAAGTCGTCGATGTGGATGTCGCTCAACGCACCGCCCGGCGCTGCGTGTCTACTGGCGATACGTCGCGAGGAATTCGCCGAGGCGGCCGATGGCTTCGATCAGCTCTTCTTCGCGCGGCAGGAACACGATGCGGAAGTGGTCGGGTTCGGGCCAGTTGAAGCCGGTGCCCTGCACGACGAGGATCTTTTCCTGACGCAGCAGATCGAACGCGAAACGTTCGTCGTCGCGGATGTTGAAGCGGCGCATGTCGAGTTTCGGAAACAGATACAGCGCGCCCTTCGGCATCGTGCAGCTGACGCCTTCGATCTGGTTCAGCAGCGAGTGCGCGAGATGCGCTGCTGGTACAGGCGTCCGCCCGGGCGGATGAACTCCACGATGCTCTGATAGCCGCCGAGCGCGGTCTGGATCGCGTGCTGGCTCGGCACGTTCGCGCACAGGCGCATCGACGCGAGGATGTTGAGCCCCTCGACGTAGTCGGTGGCGCGATGCTTGGCGCCGGACAGCACCATCCAGCCGGTGCGGAAACCCGCGACGCGATAGGTCTTCGACAGGCCGTTGAACGTCAGCACGAGCAGGTCGGGGGCGAGCGACGCGAGCGGCGTGTGCACCGCGTCGTCGTAGAGGATCTTGTCGTAGATCTCGTCGGCGAACAGGATCAGGTCCTTCTGCCGCGCGATTTCGACGATGTCGTGTCAGGAGCGCGCGCGAGTACACGGCGCCGGTCGGGATTGTTCGGATTGATCACCACGATGCCGCGCGTGCGCGGCGTGATCTTGCGTCTCATGTCGTCGAGGTCGGGCTGCCAGTCGGCTTGTTCGTCGCAGCGATAGTGCACGGCCTTGCCGCCGCACAACGTGATCGCCGCGGTCCAGAGCGGATAGTCGGGCGCGGGCACGAGGATTTCGTCGCCGTTGTTCAGCAGCGCCTGCATCGCCATCACGATCAGTTCGCTGACGCCGTTGCCGATGTAGATGTCGTCGATTTCGACGTGCGGCATCGGCAGCTGCTGGCAGTACTGCATGATCGCCTTGCGCGCGCTGTACAGGCCTTTCGAGTCGCAATAGCCCTGCGATTCCCGCAGGTGGTGGATCACGTCGATGACGATTTCTTCCGGGGCCTCGAAACCGAACGGCGCCGGGTTGCCGATGTTCAGCTTGATGACGCGGTGGCCTTCTTCTTCGAGTCGCGTCGCTTCCTGCAGCACCGGCCCGCGGATGTCGTAGCAGACGTCAGCGAGCTTTGCTCGATTTCGTGATGGTCCGCAGCCGGCGGCGTGGTCAACGGCGTGACACGGTCCAGATCTTCGTGGCCTTGCATGGCAGCAGCGCTCTGGGAGAACGCGGGAATTGTAGCGAAATTCGGATCGTTTAGACGTCCTTGCTGCCGAGCCGGGCCAAACGGTCGACGAAGTGACGCTACCAGGTCTCCCCGAACGGCCGCAGGTCGACGTCGAACGACCACGCCGAACGATCCTGGTGAGCAACGTGCCAGATCGAATCGGCGATGGCGGCCAGGTTTCGTGAAATACGCATCCGGTTTGTCCGGCGAAAGCCTTGCGCGTCCACGGCACGTCGATCACTGCGTCGATGACGAAGTAGGCAACGTGAATACCGTCGGGTCCCAACCGGCGGGCCATCGACTCGGCGAGGATCCGTTGCGCTGCTTTGGTTGGCGCGAACGCGGCGAAGAACGATTTGCCGCGTCGTGCCGCGGTGTTGCCGGTAATCATGATGGCGCCTTCGCCGCGGCTGATCATGTGCGGGGCAACCAGCTGCGTGAGCTGCAGCAGGCTGGTGACGTTGATCGAGAAGTTGCGTTCGAGGTCGGCGAGGTCGATCTGCAAGCACGTCGCCGCGCGTCCCGCGGACCGCGTTGTGGATAGTACATCGACCGGGCCGAGCGTGGCGACCGGCGCGTCGTGCGCGCGTTCAACAGCGTTACGGTCTTCGACGTCGCAAACGATCGGGAGACAGCCCAGGCAGATTCCGGCTGAGTCTTCCAGGCGAACGCGTCCCGCGCCAGCGCCGCAACGCGATAACCCCCTTCGTGAAACCGTCGGGCGATGGCACTGCCGGTGCCGGGACCCACGCCGGTGATCAGCGCGACCTTGTCCATGGCAGCGCGGCGCTCTCGTTTGGTGACGATGTGCGAGTTTGCCATACTTGCCCGCAGTTCGAGCGCACGTCAAGTGAACGAGCAGGCGACGCCAATGAACCCCTATCTTGTCCACCACCGGCCTGCTGTCATCAGCAACTGTTCATGACGTTCGCGTGGTACGGCCATCTTAAGAATCTCTCGGGTCGCCCATGGATCGTCGCTGCGCTGGTCAGCTGGGGCATCGCGCTGTTCGAGTATCTGCTGCAGGTACCGGCCAATCGGATCGGCCACAGCGTGATGAATCTCGGCCAGCTGAAGATTCTGCAGGAGGTCATCACGCTGTCCGTGTTCGTGCCGTTCGCGGTCTTCTACATGAAGGAAAAGCTGACGCTCGACTATCTGTGGGCAGGCATGTGTCTGCTCGGCGCGGTGTTCTTCCTGTTCCGAGCAAGCTGGCGCCTGACGCGCCGTTGTGGCGCCGTGGCTACGCTCTGCGATGATGCGGCGGTCGAGTGTACCGAGGGATGAAGAGTGGCAACGCTCAGCGGATCTGATACTGACCCTGAAGCAGAGCGAAGCTGCAGCGAGCGCTGAAGATCGTCGGCGTCAGCTACGGCTACACGTTGACGTGCGACGAAATCGAAATGCAGCGCAACCTGTCGTTCGAAATCAGCGCGGACATTCTCGGCGACGACGTGTGAGCGACGATGTGCTGGCGGCCGAGGTCGATCGCGCACATCGTCGAATGCGGCGGCACGGAGCCGATCGAAATGCGCCGGGGTTTCCTCGTCGGGCAGTCACTGCTGGACGAGGACGTGGGTACAGACGAGATCAAACTGCGGATCCGGGCGCGCGACAGTGCGGGCGGCGAGAACTCGCCGCAGACACCGGGGTCGTGCACGGCGACTTTTAGAAGCCGGCGGCAAGTCCTTCCTTGCGGTGATCCGACGCGGCGCAGTAGCCATCGTCCAGACGGTAGATCAGCTGCGCGCCGCCGAACGTCGATTCGTGCGGGTCGCGGCGGACCGAGTGACCCCGCGCTGCGAGGCCGTGCGGCGACTGTCGTCGGAAATCCGGCTCGAGTCCCACGCTGAAATCCGGAAAGACGTGCCAACGCGGCGCGTCGGACGCCGCCTGCGGATTCTGCCGATGGTCGAAGATGCGATGCACCATCTGCACGTGACCCTGATGCTGCATGTGCCCGCCCATCACGCCGAAGCTCATGCGCGGCGCGCCTTGTGCGTGACGAAGCCCGGGAATGATCGTGTGATACGGGCCGTTTGGCGGGGCCACGCAGTTCGGGTGCGACGGGATCGAGGACGAAACCCGAACCGCGGTTCTGCATCGAAATGCCGGTGCCCGGAATGACGATGCCCGAGCCGAAGCCGCGATAGTTCGACTGGATCATCGACACCATCATTCCGTCGGCGTCTGCCGCGGTGAGATAGACGGTGTCGTGTCCGACGGGCAACGCGACCGGTGGCAGCGCGCGTGCGTCGTCGTCGATCGATGCTGCAAGATTCGCCAGCGCAGCGGCGCCGAGCAGCTCCGTCGGCGTCACGCGCATCGAGCGCTTCGTCGGCGAAATGCTCGAACGCCGCGCGTATAGCGATCTTCATCGCCTCGATCTGCAGATGAACACTGCGCTCGTCGTCGGTGCGGTGGAGGGCGCCGAGGTCGAAGTGGCCGAGGATCGCGAGCGCGATCTGTGCGGCCAGTCCCTGGCCGTTCGGCGGAATCTCGTGCAGTTCGATGCCGCGGTAGCTCTGGCGCGATCGGCGTCACCCAATCGGCGCGGTGTCGTGCGAGATCCTCGCGCATTCAGTGCGCCGCCTGCAGCGCTGATGCCGCGACGATGCGCTCGTGCGAGTTCGCCCCGATAGAACGCTTCGCCGCGCGACTGCGCGATCAGTGTCAGCGTGCGCGCGAGGTCGGGGCGACTGAACAGCTCGCCGGCTCGAGGCGCGCGACCGCGGCAGGAAATGTGCGCCGAAATCCGCGAAATGCCTTGAAGTGCGGCGCGGCGAGGTTCCAGTAGTACGCGGTTTTCGGTCCGACGTGAAAGCCGCGTCGCGCATAGCCGATGGCTGCATCGAACAACTTCGCAAACGGCAGCCGGCCGAAGCGTTCCGACAGCGCAACCCACGCGCTAACGGCGCCGGGTACCGTCACGCTGTCCCAACCGAGCGCCCGGCATCGCGCTCGACCCGCGAATCGCTCCGCGTCCATCCCGCCGGCGAGCGACCCGGATGCGTTGAGTGCCCGGTGAGTACCGTCGTTGCGTCCCGACGATTGCGAACGCGTCGCTGCCGACGCCGTTGTTGTTCGGTTCGACGACGGTCAGCGTGATGGCGGTTGCAAGTGCGGCATCGACGGCATTGCCGCCGCGACGCAGTCGCGTCGAGACCCGCGGCAGCTGCCAACGGCTGCGACGTGGCGACGACGTTGCGCGCGACGACCGGCATACGTTGAGAGGGATACGGGAATTGCCAGTCGATCACGACAGGCTCGCAGTTCGCAACTCAGCCCGCCAGGTTCAACTGTTGGCGGACGTGTGTGTCGATGTGACGAAGGCAGTGCAGTGTATTCGCGCGCGTCGCGACCTTCCATGCGGAAGTCGATGTCGTAGTAGTGCTTGTCGTCTGCCGCGCTCGCGCTGCGTACTACGCCCGACAGTTCTTCGACGCGCAGATCGTTGACGATCAGATCCATCACGACGGGCTGGCCCACTTTCAGTTGCGCGGGCGTCTCGACTTGAATGCCGGAAATCGAGAAGTGCAGACAGTCGGCAGCGATCGGACGGCGGAACATGCCGAGTACGCCGGTGCGATGAAGTTGGACGGTGAGTTTGCCGCTGCAGACGACGTTGAATTGCCCGGTACTTGCCATATCGACGTCGCTGGAGAGGCCTCAGTGTGCAGGTGCTAGACAGTTCGGCAGGTTAGGCGCCTAACTGGTTGTCCGCAAGGAAAAAGATGTTTCTCACCTGTTTCCCTTGCGTCTGCATCACGTCGATTGCGTGGCTGATTGCACGCTCGCTCAGCAAACCCAATACCGTGCGGCGTTCGTCATCTTTTGTGGAGAGATGCTCGATGCCCCTGGGAATCATTGCGGCGGCAGCGCCCGACAAGATCGCATACGTGATGGCGGACACCGGAGTGGCGGTGACGTTCGGCGAACTGGAGGCAACTTCGAATCAGGGCGCGCAGCTGTTCCGCAAATTGGGCCTGAAGGCCGGCGACCACATCGCACTCATGCTCGAGAATCATCCGCGATTCCTGCAGATCTGCTGGGCGGCGCAGCGTGCCGGTCTGTACTACACGGCGATCAGCTGGCGTCTGCAGCAGCAGGAAGTCGAGTACATCGTCAACAACTGCGAAGCGCGTGTGTTCATCACGTCGAGTGAGCGTCGCGAAGTTGCGCGCGCATCTTGCAGGGGCGAATTCCGAATGTCGAGAAGTGCTACATGATCGACGCGGTGATTCGCCGGCTACGAGTCGTGGGAGGCGGCGATTGCGGCGATGCCGGCGAGCGCCGATCGCCGATCAGACCGAAGGTCAGTCGATGCTGTATTCCTCCGGTACCACCGGCTATCCGAAAGGCATCAAGCGAGCCGCTGTCGGGCATTGCATTTCGGCGAGATAGATGCGCTGCCGGTGATGACGACTCTGTATGGCGCGGACCGAAATTCGATCTATCTGTCGCCGGCGCCGCTCTATCACGCGGCGCCGCTCGGCTTCTCGATGGCGTGCCTGCGCAACGGCATTCAGGTGGTGGTGATGGAGCATTTCGAGGCGGAGCGGGCGCTGCGTATACATCGAGCAGTACCGCATCACGCACAGCCAGTGGGTGCCGACGATGTTCGTGCGGATGCTGAAGCTGCCGGAAGCGACGTGCAGAACGAAATACGACGTGTCGAGTCTGAAGTTGCGCGATACACGCGGCGGCGCCGTGCCCGATTCCGGTGAAGGAACAGATGATCGATTGGTGGGGGCCGGTGCTGTACGAGTACTACGCCGGCACCGAAGGCAACGGCTTCGTGCAGCTGAACTCGCAGGAGTGGCTCGCGCACAAGGGTTCCGTCGGCCGCGCGCTGAATTGTGAAGTGCACATCTGCGACGACGAAGGCAAGGAACTGCCGGTCGGCGAACCCGGCACGATCTATTTCGGCGGCGGCGGCAAGTTCGAGTACTACAAGGACCCTGACAAGACCGCTCAGTCGCGGCATACCGAAGGGTGGTCGACGCTCGGCGACGTCGGCTTACGTCGACGAGGAAGGGTTTCGTCTACCTCACCGATCGCAAACACTTCATGATCATTTCCGGCGGCGTGAACATCTATCCGCAGGAGACGGAGAACTCCTGATCACGCATCCGAAGGTGTATGACGTGGCGGTGTTCGGCGTGCCGAACGAAGAGTTCGGCGAAGAGGTGAAGGCGGTGGTGCAGCCGGTCGACATGGCCGAGGCGGCACCGCAGCTCGAACAGGAACTGATCGAGTTCTGCCGCAGCCACCTGTCGCACATCAAGTGCCCGCGTTCGGTGGACTTCGAAGCGCAGCTGCCGCGACACCCCACAGGCAAGCTGTACAAGCGGCTGTTGAAGGACCGCTACTGGCAGAAGAGCCTGAGTCAGCGGCGCTACGGGCGCGCCTTGAGCAGATTCGCGGGCGAGTACTGGTCGGTGAGGATGCGTGCGTCGCGTCCCAGTCGGGCATCGTGCGCCATCTGTCGACGGATAGCGTTCGATCGGCACGCCATACGGCTGCAGCAGGTTTCAGCGATTGCGCTGTCGCGTTCGAGCGCCGTCATCGTCTGACGAAAGGCCCGCGGCGCGCGATGATCACGCGGTTCGCGGTGTCGTCGGATTGCAGGTTGTAGAACGGTCCGAATACGTCGCCATAGGTGACCGATTCGTTGTGGTACAGCTGGCTGATCGCGAACGTATTCGACGCCAGCACGCCGCCATCGGTGAGCAGTTCGCGCGAGTCTCCGCCAGATACTCGCGCGTCATCAGATGTTCGGGAATGTAGTCGCCGTTGAACGCGTCGAGCATGATCAGGTCGTAGCGTTTCGGCGCCGTCGCCGCGCGCTTCACCCAGACGCGTGCGTCCTGCTCGAACACGCGCATGTTGTCGGTCGGCTCGAAGTCGAAGTACGCTTCGCCACGTCGACCACCGCCGGGTCGATTTCGACGACGTCGATACTGCGCGTTCGGGTACAGCTGCGGCGAGCGTCAGTCGGCAACGTTCCGCCGCCAAGTCCGACGATCAGCACGTTGGTCGGCGCCGGATTGAGCAGCAGCGCGCCAGCATCATGCGCGTGTACGGAAACACGAGATGCTTCGGCGCTGCGCTGATCGACGCACGACTGGTTGCGTTGATCCTTGCGCACGGTGAACTGCATGCAACGCACGGAGCCTTCTTCGCGTGACGAGGATGTTCTGATACAGCGACGTCTCCGAGTGGATCGATGCGCGCGTCGACGGGCGAGCGTCGCCAGCAACGCAACGATGACCGTCAGCGCGAGTCTCACGCGTACGTCCCGGCGCGTAACCGATGGCCGCGAAGCGCCAGCAGGCTGCTGGTCAGCAGCAGTCAGGATCGTATCGATCTCGAACCACAGCACGAGATAGAACGACGTGGCGAGCGTGCCGAGCGCGCTGCCGAGCGTGGAAACGAAGTACAGCGTGCCGGCGACGTGTCCCGACTGGTCGGCTTCGGTCACCATCAGCCGAACCGAGTATGGGCTGATCATGCCGAGCACGATGGTCGGCAACATGAACAACGCAGCGCCCGCGACGAGCGAACCGTAACGCGGGTCTTCGATGTGTTCGAAGACGAGTCGCATCAGCTGCTCGCCGTAAATCACCAGCGGATACGTCAGCACGCGCTCCGACAACGAATAGCAGCGCAAAACGCTCCAGCGACGGAGTGCGGAGCGAGAGATAGCCGCCGATCAGATAGCCGAGTGCGAGCGACAGCATGAAGATCGTGATGATGCTGCCCCACACGTAGATGCTGCTGCCGAAATACGGCGCGAGTACGCGTCCGCCGAGCAACTCGAGCGACATGATCACGAAGCCGCCGCCGAACGCGAGGACATTGATGGCGGTGCGCCGCATAATGCGCGCGTGGCGCTCCAACGAAGCAGAGAAGGGGGAGGCGATTGTGCAGGTGGGTGTGACGATGCGCAACATGGGCCGCGAGTCGACGCGCGCGATGATGGCCGACTGCGCGCGCGCGGCGGAGGAGAGCGGCGTGCGAGTCGGTGTGGATCACCGATCACGTTGCGATTCCGCCCGACGATGCCGAAGGTTCCGGCGGTCGCTACGTCGATCCGCTCGATCACGCTGGCATGGCTTGCCGGCATCACGCGGCGCATCAAGCTCGGCAGCGGCGTGATCGTGCTGCCGTACCGGCCGCCACTGATGTTCGCGCGCCAGGTGGCCGCGCTGCAGGAACTGTCCGGTGGTCGACTGCTGCTCGGCGTGGGTATCGGCTGGATGGACGCTGAATTCCGGGCGCTCGGCATCGAGCGCCGTCGATCGCGGCCGCGACTCGGACGCGCGTGCTCGAAGTTTCTCGACGACGTGTTTCGCGCACGACGTCGTCGAGGCGAACGGGCAGCCGTTCCTGTTCCTGCCGCGCCCGGCAAAGCCGCCGGTGCTGGTGGGCGGGCGCGCGCCGCACGCGCTGGAACGCGCCGCGCGCTTCGGCGACGGTTGGCTGCCGATGGGCATGAAGCCGGCGGAGATGGTTGGCCGCGAAGCCGAGTATCGGCGAATCTGACAGAGCAACACGGCAAGGCGCCCGGGAACGATCACGCTGATGGCGGGGCTCGCGCTGGACGACGTCAGGGCGGGCGCGCAGTGAGCTCGACGCTTACGCGGCTGCCGGCGTCGACCGGCTCGTCTGCGCGGTCCGATATCGGACGTTCACCGAATACGCGTCGTCGATGGCGCGGCTTGCGGCCGTGTTGAGTCGTTAGGGGGAGTCAGTCCTTCTTGACGGCTTCCACCGGCGAACCGGCTGCTTTCCAGGCGCTGAAACCGCCGCCGATGTGGCAGACGTTCTCGAGGCCCATTCGCTGGACGGTTTGCGTTGCGAGCGCCGAGCGCCAGCCGCTCTGGCAATAGAAGACGAGCGTTTGCCGGACGAAAACACGTCCTTGTGATACGGGCTGTCCGGATCGACCCAGAATTCGAGCATGCCGCGCGGCGCGTGGAAGGCGCCGGGGATCTTGCCTTCGCGCGTGAGTTCGCGCGGATCGCGCAGATCGACGAAGACGACGTTCGGGTCGTTCAGCAGCGCTGCGGCTGCGGCCTGCGTCGAGCGTTTCGATCTCTTTTTCGGCGTTTTCGATCAGGGCTTTGTAGCCAATCTTCATGAGTGTGCTCCCGCGTGAATGGCTCTGATTGTACCCGAGCGCGACGCGACGCTACAGCCGCAGCCCGCCGCTGGCGACCAGGATTTCGCCGGTGACGAAGTCGGATTCGCGGCTGGCAGAACAGATAGATGGCGTTGGCGGCGTCTTCCGGCGTGCCGGTGCGCTGCAGCGGCGTCAGCGCGCGTTGCTGTTCGATCTGCTCATGGCTGAGGCCGACGCGGTAGCTGCGGCCGGCCAACCTCGATGCGCGGCGGCTCGGCGTCGTATTGCTGCGTCAGGCGCGTTGCGATGTGGCCGAACGCGACGGCGTTTACCGTCACGTTGTAGCGCCCCCATTCTTTCGCGAGCGTGCGTGTCAGCCCGACGACTGCAGCCTTGCCTGCCGAATACGCCGACCTGGGTTGCCGCGCCGAACAGACCGGATACCGACGAGACGTTGACGACCTTGCGGCACGGCATCTTGCGCGCCGGGTTGATGGTGCTGTCGCGCAGCCAGCGGCCGTATGCGCGCAGGATACGAAACGGCGCGGTGACGTGAATGTCGAGCATCGCGTCCCATTGTTCGTCGCTGTGGTTGTGCAGGGCGCCGTTCCAGATGTAGCCCGCGTTGTTGACGACGATGTCGAGGCTGCCGCTGCTGCTCCACTGCCGCGATCGACGAGCTTGTCGGGCACGTTCTGCATCGCGTGAGGTCGCCTGGCAACGCGGTTCCGCCGATCTGCGCGGCGCGTCGCTTCGAGTTCGCCGGCGTCGATGTCGTTCAGGAACACGATATGCGCCTTCGCGTGCGAGCTTTTCGGCGGTTGCGCGGCCGACGCCGCGCGCAGCGCCGGTAACCAGCGCGGTTCGTCCTGACAGTTTGTCTGAGGCGCTCACAGAAAGTCTCCTTGTTTGCGTGGTTCCGGCACATAACGCGCCACAACCGCGCCGCCCAGCACCAGGAACAGAGATCGATACGAGGAACACGGACTGATAGCCGGCAAACGCGGCGAGCGCGCCGCCCAGCAGCGGCCCGATCGTGCCGGCGAGTTCCGATGCGGTGTTGGCGATCGCGATGCGCACGGGCAGGTCGTGGCGCGAGCCGAACTCCAGCGTCATGTTCTGCGACGCGTTCTGAAAACCCTGCACCGCGGCGCCGATGCCGATGAAGACGAGCACCGTTACCGGCAGATTGCCGGACACCAGCATCAGCAGCATCGTCGAAGCCACCCACAGGCGCGATCGACGCGAGAAACGAAATGCGGAATCCCTTGCGATCGCCGAGCGGTCCCCAGAACAGATTCGAGAACGTGCCCGACAACGTGAACGCAAACGTCAGAATGCCGAGCGTGGCGCCGGAGAGCGCCGCGGTTTGGCCTTCGTGCAGGATGTAGAACGGCATCGCCATGCGTCCCATCGTCGCGAGCGCGCGCGCCAGGAAGTAGCGAGTGAACGCACGATCGCTCGCGAAGCAGCGCCGGCATCTGCGCCAGGCGCGTGCGCAGATCGCTCCTTCGGCCGAACCGTCGGCGGTTCGGGTTCGCGCACCGCGACGAGCGCGGACAGGCCGATGCTCGTCAGCACGAAGGCGAGCAGGAACGTGTACGAGTAACCCGCTGCGGTCGGCGTGTCGCCGACCAGGAACTGCCCGCTGATCCACGCGACGATGGCCGAGATGATGCCGGCGAGGAAATTGCGCATGCCGGTCAAGCGGCCGCGTTTCGATGACGGGATCACCTTCGCCATCAGGAAATTGAAGATGACGCCCTGCATGCCCTGGAACAGGCCGAACACGCCGAGGAACAGCATCAGCGCCCACAGCGACCACGGCGTCGGCAGCACGAGGCCGGACAGCGAGATGGCGAGGATCATTCCGCGCATGCCCCAGCCGGTGGAGAACGCGACCGGCAAAACCCGTTTGCGGTGTTCGATCAGGTTGGCGCCGATCATCGGCGTCAGCGTCATGCCGAACGACTGCAGCGCACTCGACAAGCCGACCGCCATGTTCGAACCGCCCGACAGCAGCATGATGTAGGCGGGCATGAACGTCGGCGCGTTCAGCAGGCGGAAGCCGGTCTGGCTCAGCATGCCGTGCACGAGATGCGCCAGATAGTTGCGCGTCAGATTGCGCTGAACCTGGATCTGAAAGCGGCGCTCGGCGCGCTCGCTCGGCTCTTATCGGTCTCGTTGGCCAAGAGTGATGTCCGTCACGTGGGGTCGGTCGCGGGTGCCTGACGCATGCTGTCAGGCTGTGCGCGGGCGGGTCAGTAACCGACCGTTCATCGCGGCTGATCTGGAGTTCATCTAAAGATAATAAAAACAATGTCGTTACAGAATGATTCATAAATTGGCATGAAACCTGAACTAACCGCGCGGATCCACAGCAGTAAGTGAACGCCACGATGAAAGACACCTTGAGTCGCTATCCGGGCCAGTTCGACCAGTCGCCGGATCCGCTGTACGTCGCGATCCCGCGCGTCGAGATCATCTCGGAAATGGCCCGCCGCGGCGACGACCGCGCGCTCAACGACGTATGCCTCGCGGTCGCGATCGTCGCCGAAGCGATGAACGCGGCGTGGATACTCCGCGCGCGCCAACTGAGCGCTGTCTGACGGGCGCTCAGCGCCCTTGCCAGTTCGGCGGGCGCTTCTCGGCAAATGCCTTCGGTCCTTCGACGAAATCCGCGCTCGTGACCATCGTGCGCACCGAGTCGTACGACTGCGCCATCGCATCGGCGAGCGATGCGATGTCGAGTCCCCGATAGACGACGTCCTTGCTCGCGCGGATCGACAGCGGCGCGCACTCGCAGATCAGTCCGGCCCAACGCTTTGCCGCTTCGAGCAACTTCGCCTGCGGCACCACTTCGTTGACGAAGCCGAGCGTCTGACCTTCGGCGGCGCCGACGCGGCGGCCGGTGAGGATCATTCCGAGCGCCTGCTTCGTGCCGATCTGTCGCGGCAGGCGATGCAGTCCGCCGGCGAGTGCGGCGAGACCCACGCGCGGTTCGGGCAATGCGAACACCGCGTTGTCGGATGCGATGATCAGATCGCACGCGAGCGCGATTTCGAAGCCGCCGCCCATCGCCACGCCGTTGACCGCGGCAATGACCGGCTTCGTCAGATCGAAACGCGACGTCAGTCCGCCGAAGCCGCGCGGCGTCGGTACACGTTTGCCGCCTTCGGCCTGATGGCGCAGGTCGTTGCCCGCGCTGAACGCGCGGTCGCCGCGGCCCGTGATGATCGCAACCCACGCGTTCGCGTCGGCGGCGAATTCGTCGAACACCACGCCGAGTTCGGCGTTCGCCTCCGGATGGAGCGCGTTCATCCGCTCGGGCCGCTCGATCGTGACGATCGTCGAGTGGCCGTCTTTTTCGACACTACAGAATTCCGGCATGAGTCCCCCTGGTGGTGTAGTGTAGTTGATTCGATGGATGCTGATGCGTGATGCGAGCGGTCGAGTCACAGGTGTTCGGTGCTGTTGAACGCGGCGATCAGCGGTTCGGGTTCGAGCAACAGCTCGGTCACGCTGCAATTATCGATTTGGTAGTTTGTCCAGTGATTCGCGTCAGCGTCAAGCAAAGTGGCCAGCGCAATGCGCCATCGCCGCGCCGTGACTGACGACCACGATCGGCCGCGTCGAATCGTCGTGTGCGTGAATAGATTCGTCGCAGCGCCGGCACGATGCGCCGTGCAACGCCGCTGATCGAGTCGCCGCCGGCGGGTGCAAAATCGAGGTCTTCTCTGAATGCGCCGGAAGAAGTCGTGTTCGCTCTGCAGCGCGGCGAACGTCGTGTCTTCGAGTTCGCCGATTCCGTATTCGCGCAGGTCGTCGTCGACGTACGACGTGCTGACCCGAGCGCGCTGCCGATCGCCTGCGCGGTGTGCAGGCAGCGGATCAGCGGGCTCGAATAGATGCGCTGCGAGTTCGCCCCATTCGCGTGCGGACGCGGTCGCGCGAGCGCGCGCGACCTGCCGGCGGCCGATGCGGGTCAGCGGGCTGTCGGTGGAACCGTGCCAGCGGCCGCGCTGCGTTTGCTGCGATCTGGCCGTGCCGGATCAGCAGCAACGAGCGCGTCATCGCGCGCCTCGCGCGTTGGACGAGCGGCTCACACGTGCAGATCGATCAGCGTTCCGATGCGCGACGGGCGAGCGTTCGTCACGAGATGCTGTTCGATCGGAAATCGGCGCGGCGCCGCGATCCGACCCACTCGACCCGTGCGATCGAGACCGCTGCGGCGCTCGTCCGCTCGCGTGCGCGGCGGTCGTCCGCGGGTGCGAGATCTTCAATGTCAGCCGTCGTCGCTCGCGAGCGCCACTGGCGGCGATCGGTCGAACGGCGACGCTCGCGTTGCGCATCCGAAGCGCGTCGAGAGGGCGGCGAAGATTGCCGGTAAGAGAGCGGCAGTGACGCCACGAGTGGCGGTATCTGAGTACGGAGCGAGCGCATCGTGCGCCTCGCGAGCGCGCTGGCGATGTGCGCCGCTTGTCGCGTCGCTGTAACGAACGACGGATGTCGTCACCGAACGCCGCTTCATGCGACGAGATATCTGGCGCCGTCACACACGATCACTCCTGCGGTGAAGCGCGGCAGGTTAGGGGAGGCCTGCGCGTACCCGTCAAGGCAACGGTTGCGTACCATCGCGCGGTGCCGAAGTTCATCGCACGCAATCGCTCGAATCGATCTGTTCGTTCTGCTGTTGCTTGTCGGATGTCGGCTGCGAGCGGCGAAACGCGCGGTCGATTTGTCCGGGCACACGCAGGGAACGACGTATTCGATCCGCGCGTTCTGCAGAGCAGTGCCGGACGATCTGCGACGCGAGGTCGATCGGCTGCTCGACGACGTGAACGCGCCGATGTCGACGTACGAACCGGAGTCGACGTTGTCGAAGTTCAACGCATCGACGAGCTGGCGATGGCAAAGCGTGCCGAGCCGCTTGCGCGCGTGGTTGCCGCCGCGCAGCAACTCGCGCGGATATCGGACGGCGCGTTCGACGTCACGGTGGGTCCGCTGGTGAACGTGTGGGGCTTCGGGCCCGGCGGCGGGAAGCGCGGTGCGATTCCGTCGCAGGAAGCGATCGCCGAAGCCCGCTCGAGGATCGGCTATCCGCTATCTGCAAGTGCGTCTGGACTCCGCCGGCGCCTGCGCAAAACGCACGACATCTACGTCGATCTGTCAGCGATCGCGCAGGGTTATACGGCCGAGCGCTCGGCGAACTGCTCGACGGCCACGGATGTGCGCAAGTTATCTGGTCGAGGTCGGCGGCGAGGTGCGCGTCGGCCGCGCAAACGCCGAACGGCGAGAGTTGGCACGTCGGCAATCGAAGCGCCCGACGGCGACGCAACGACTGACGGTTCGTGGAACTGCTGAGAACGAGCGGCGTGTCGACGTCTGGCGATTACAACGATTACTTCGAGGCCGGGGCATCGGTATTCGCACACGATGGATCCGCGCATCGGCAAGCCGGTCGCAGACGACCTGGCTGCCGTAAGCGGTCATCGACGCGTCGGCGATGTGGGCCGACGGGTATGCGACGTTGCTGGACGTGCTCGGGCCGCAGGACGGATCTGCGTTTGCGCACGCGCACGGCGTCGCGGCGCGGTTCGTCGAACGAACGCCGACGGGCTCACCGAGCGGGTTACGCCTTCGTCGCGCGCGGCCGCGTCGGCGGCTGCCTGATCCGGCCGGCAGCGCCCGGCAACGCGTGAACTATGCTTGGGAATACCGGCGAAGCGATCTCAGCCTTGAGCGACCCTGCCCATAGCGAGCCTGCGGATCTTGCCGCGCTGCGGCGCATGCTGGCGTTCGCGCTCGACACCCGCGCCTTCAACTGACCTCCATTGCCCGGGTGTAGCTGCGGAGGTGATCGCCGAGTTCGATCGACGACCAGCGTGATGCGACGCGTCTCGCTGAACTGATCCAGACCGATCAGGGCCTCGCCAGCCACGTGCTGCGCGTAGTCAATTCGCCGGCGATGCGCGCGGCGACGGAGATCGTCGCGTTGCGCCAGGCGATCGCGCGACTCGGCATGAACCGGATCCGCGAAATCGCCATCGCCGCGTCGCTGGCGGGACGCTGTTCAAGCCGACGCGTTATCGAGCCGAAGTCGATGCAGGCGTGGAAGCACGCGTCTGTGCGCCGGACTGTGGGCGAAGGAAATCGCCCGCGCGTGCCGCAAGAACACCGAGATGGCATACCTGTGCGGTCTGCTGCACAACATCGGCACGCCGGTGATTCTCACGCGCTCGGCGGCGGCAACGATCCCAGTCGTTGCCGCCGTGCGACGTAGTGGTGTTGTTGGCGGAGTTCGGCGCGCAAGCGGGTGAACTGCTCGCGACGCGAATGGCGGCTGCCTGAAACGGTGATTGCGACGATCGAGTGTGCTCGATCGACTTCGAAACAGCCGGCGCGCAGCCGATGCAGTGGCGGTCGCGAATTGCGCCGCGCGCATTCGCGCGATTGATGCTCGTGGACGAACTGACGAGCGAAGCGGTACGCGCGCTCGAATCGATCGGCCACCTGAATCTCTATCCCGACGACGTTGCTGCGCTGCTTGCGCTGCGCGATTCGGTCTCGCAGTGCGCTCGGAGTCATGGCGCGTATGAGCACGCTATGACGTCGATCGTCGTCGGCTCCGGTCCAGCGGGGCAGAAGGCGGCCGTGCAGGCTGCCAAGGCGGGGCGCCGCGTTGCGCTGATCGAACAGCTGAAGCAAGTGGGTGGCGCATGCGTGCACCAGGGCACCATTCCGAGCAAGGCGCTGCGCGAACGCGCGGTCGAACGCCGCCGCATTGCGGATCGTTTGCGGGAGACTGGGTCTGCCGTGGGAGGCGCCGGTCAGCCGACGTTGCATCGTTGATCGGCGAAATGACGGACGTGATTCACAGCCACGACGTCTACATGGCGGCGCAGATGAAGCGCAACGGCATCGACGTGATCCACGGCGCGCGCGAGCTTTCTGTCGCCGATCGCGGATGCAGGTTCGATTTACCGACGGGCACGCCGAGTTCAGCTGGCGGCCGATACTTCGTGATTGCGACCGGTTCCAAGCCGCGTCATCCCGACAACGTGCCGATCGATCACGAGTCGATCTACGACAGCGACTCGATATCTGTCGTTGGCGTATTTGCCGACGTCGCTGGTCGTGCTCGGCGGAGGAGTGATCGCCAGCGAATATGCATCGATATTCGCGGTGCTCGGCGTCGACGTGACGATGATCGACCGGTACGCGACGCCGCTCGGATTCCTCGAAGCCGGAGATGATCGAGGGGTTTCTCGCGGCGTTCGAACGTTACGGCGGGCGATTCTGCGGCGATACCGACGTCGATCGTGTCGAGTTCGATGGCATCAGCCAGGTGCACACGCATCTGAAGGACGGCCGCGTCATCAAAAGCGACAAGCTGTTGTGCGCGCTGGGCCGGATTTCGCAGCTCGACGGGCTGCACGTCGAGCGTGCCGGCGTGACCGTCAACGACCGGCAACTGGTCGAGGTGAATGCGTTCGGCCAGACGTCGGTGCCGCACATTTACGCTGCGGGCGACGTGATCGGTCCGCCGTCGCTGGCGTCGGCGGCGATGGAGCAGGGGCGCCGCGCCGCATGCCACATGCTCGGAATCGATCCCGGACAGGCAGGGCGAGTGGATGCCGTCGGGCATCTACTCGGTTCCGGAGATTGCGTCGGTCGGCCTAACGAGCGAACAAACCCGCGCGCGTTATGGTGCCGTCGTCGTCGGGCTCGCGCGTTTCGACGAGATTGCGCGCGGGCACATCGCGCGTTGTCCCGACGGCGTGTTGAAGATGATTGCGTCGCCCGATGGCGTCGTTCGCGGCATCCACATCATCGGCGACAACGCGACCGACCTCGTGCACATCGGCCAGATGGGACTGATTCATTCGGTGACGGTCGAAACGTATGTCGAGAACGTCTTCAACTTTCCGACGTTTGCCGAGTGTTATCGGGTCGCGGCGCTGCAGATCGCGGGGCAATTGGGCGTTGCGCGTCAGCGCGGCGTTGCGTAGCTGATCGCCGCATCGGGAAGCAGTCTCGAATGGAGCTGTAAGCTATTGTTTACGCTGTTTTATCTGCGCCTGCAGAATATGCCTGCTGAGGCGCCGCTGGTGATCGGGCGGCAACGGTTCGAATTCGGCGCCGATCCATAGCGCAGTCGTTCTCGGTCGACACTGACGCACCTTCGCATAAGCCATGAACGACTCGTGATTGCCTTCCAGCACGATGACATGAACGGCGATCGAATCTGGCCGGGCGGCAAGCGCGATCGCGTATTCGAAGCCGATCCCGGTGACGGCGAGCGAAACGCGCGTGCGCCGCAGGCCGTTACCGGCTGCGCGACGTTGCGCGAGCAACGCTTCCTTCATGACGTCGAGTTTGGCCGACAGCCAATCGGCCGCTTCGGCGGCCGTCGGGTCGAGCCGGGCAAGCCGCGCGTGGCATTCGCGATAGCCGTGATCGAGTTCTTCGAGGCGCGACTCGAGTTCGTACCCTTCGCAGGGTTCGAACAGCGACTGGATCGGCTTGCGCCAGGTCGGCATCGTTGGGCAACACGACGCAGGCCAGCATGACCTCTTCGGTGATGCGAAAGCTGGTGCGTTGATCTGCGCCGGTTCCGGCTTGGAAGTTCCGCTCATGTCGGGAAGTCTAGTCACGGGTTCGGATTGCGCCAGCCGATGCGCCGGCTGCGGGTACGCGACCCTGCATCTGATACACTCGCGGCGTTTTTATCCCACCGTAACTCCGTGTTTTATCCGTTGGCCGTCAACATCGGGCTGCGCTACGCGAACTCGCGCAGGAGCTTCATTTCGTTCATCAGCATCGTTGCGATCGCGGGGCTGGTTTTGAGCGTTGCCGTGCTCGTGCTGGTGACGTCGGTGATGAACGGTTTCGAGCGCGAACTGAAAGAGCGGGTGCTCGGCGTGGTGCCGCATCTGACGGTGCGCGGCGTGGCGCCGCTTCGGAAAACTGGCGCGCCGATGCGGCGATGCTTGCCGAAGTGCCGGGCGATCGTCGGCGTTGCGCCGTTCATCGACGGCACAGGGCTGCTCGTTGCAAACGGACGTTCGTCCGGCGTGACGTTCAACGGAATCGATCCGGCTGTCGAAGGCGCCGTATCCGATATTGGCAAATACGTCGAGCAGCGGCGACATCGAGCCTGCTGGTCGACGGCTCCTTCGGCGTGTTGCTCGGCCGCGGCATGGCGAAACATCTCGGCGTGGCCGTAGGGGACTTCGTGACCGCGGTGCTGCCGGATGCGAGCGTGTCGCTCGTTGGTCTGATCCCGCGCCAGAAGAAGGTCAAGGTCGTGGGCATCGTCGACACACAATCCGAACTCGACCAGCGATCCGTGTATCTGTCGCTTGGGCGACGCGGCGCGTCTGTTCCGGCTGGGTCAACGCGTCAGGGGCTCAACGTGCGGCTCGTCGACCTGTTCGACGCATCGCACGCCGGCAGCGAAGCGGTCGCGGTGCTGGGCGGCGAGCGCGTGTATGCGATCACGTGGATGCGCATGCACGGAAACCTCTATCGGGCGATCGAGTTCCAGCGCGCGATGATGTTTCTGTTGCTGTCGCTGCTGGTCGGGGTGGCTGCGTTCAATCTCGTTTCGGCGCTGATCATGGTCGTCAACCAACGGCGCGGCGATGTCGCGGTGCTGCGTACGCTGGGCAGCGGGACGGGCACCATCGTCGTTTCGTTTCTGGTGCTCGGCGGCATCATCGGCCTCGCGGGTGTCGGCTTGGGGCTGTTGCTCGGGACCGGCGCGTCGCTGCTCGTACAGGATGGCTATCGATGGCTCGAAAACGCGTTGGGACTGCATCTGATGAGCCAGTATTTCATCAGCTATCTGCCCGCGCAGGTGCGCGTGGTGGATCTCGTGACGGTCGCGGCGGTTGCGTTGCTGCTGAGTCTCGGCAGCACGCTGTATCCGGCGTATCGCGCCGCACGACTCAAGCCGGCCGACGTGCTCAAACATGAGTGAAGCAGCCGCGCTCGAATGCCACGCGCTGGTGAAGTCGTTTCATCAGGGGCCCGCGCTGCTGCCGGTATTGCGCGGCGTCGAACTGAACGTCGCGCGCGGCGAACGCGTAGCGGTCCTCGGCCGTTCCGGGTCGGGCAAAAGCACGCTGCTGCACATTCTCGGCGGTCTGGCTGACCCGGACTCCGGCGAGGTGCGCATCGACGGCACGTTGGTTGGACCGTTGAATCCGGAAGCGCGCGCGCGTTTGCGCAATCGTCGCATGGGGTTCGTCTATCAGTTCCACCATCTGCTGCCGGAGTTTTCGGCGATGGAAAACGTCGCGATGCCGCTGCTGCTCGGTGCACACCGCATCTCCGAGGCGCGGCGACCGCGCGGTCGACATCCTCGAAGCGGTCGGGCTCGGTGGACGTCTCGATCATCGGCCGAATCAACTGTCGGGCGGCGAGCGGCAGCGCGTTGCGATTGCGCGCGCGCTGGTTGCCGATCCGGCGGTGGTGCTTGCCGACGAACCCACCGGCAACCTCGATCAGGAAAGCGCCGATCAGGTGTTTTCGGTGATGCTCGATCTGGCGCAGCGTCGCGGCACCGCGTTCGTCGTGGTCACGCACGATGAGGAACTCGCGCGCGCGGATGCAGCGACGCCTCTACCTGACCGACGGCCATCTGATCGAAGCGGCGTCCCGATGAGTCTGCCGATTGCGGGCATGACGTCGTTGTGGATCGGCTGGCGCTATCTCGCGATCCGCGGCCGCGCGTTCGTTTCGTTGATCACCTGGGTATCGGTTCTGGGGCTTGGACTCGGCGTCGCGGTGCTCGTCGTCGTCATCAGCGTGATGAACGGCTTCGACGAAGAACTGCACCGGCGCATTCTCGGCACCGTTCCGCATGTCGTGCTGGTGCCGCCGGCGCAGTCCGACGCAGCGCTGATCTCGCGCGATTTGCGCCGGTCGGCGAAGCGTTTCGTTTTTTCGAAGCCGAAGGAATGGCTGCGCGCGGCAGCGGCGTCGAAGCCGTTGCGGTCTACGGCGTCGATGCGCAGGGGATCGCCGCGATGGACGCCGTTGCGCAGAAGATGACGAGCGGGTCGATCGACGACCTCGTGACCGACAAAGGGCGGGCTCGTGATGGGCGCGCCGCTTGCGATGCACCTCGGCCTGGCCGTCGGCGATCCGGTCACGCTGGTGCTGTCGACGCCGACCAACGATACCGTCGTGCCGCGGCTCGAACGGTTTACGCTGGTCGGAACGTTCGAAATCGGCGCTGATCTCGACTACGGACTCGTGCTGGTCGGCCTTCGACGACATCCGTGCGCGCGGATTGGGACGACGGGACGAATGGGCGTGCGGCTGAAGCTCGCCGATCCGCTGAAGGTCGACGCGGCGGTCGCGGCGCTGCAGCGAACTCGTTCCGGCGGGCTGGCAGATCACCGACTGGCGTTCGAACTACGGCGAGCTGTTCCGCGCCGTGCGTCTGGAGAAAGGCATGATGTTCATGCTGCTGGTGCTGATCGTCGCGATTGCGGCGTTCAACATCGTTTCGGCGCAGACGATGCTCGTGAACGAAAAGCGCACCGACATCGCGATCCTGCGAACGATGGGCGCGTCGGAGGGCCTGGTGCTTCGGCTGGTGCTCGTGCAGGGCATTCTGGTCGCGGTGGCCGGCATCGGTTTCGGTTTGATACTGGGCTTGCTGCTCGCGCAACAACGTCACCGAGACGGTTTCGCTGCTGGAATCGCTGATCGGTGCGCGGCTGCTCGACGGCACCTATTTCGACACGGTGCCGTCGTTGGTGTTGCCGTCCGACATCGTGCTGATCGCGGCAGTGTCCTTTACGTTCTGCGTGTTGTCGGCGTTGCACCCGGCGCGCCGGGCGGCGGCGCTGAATCCGGCCGAAGCGCTGCACGAAGCGGGTCTGACCGTTCGCGCTAACGATTCGTCGAAGGCGCGGTCTGCCGCGCGAGCCGTTTACGCCGGCGTTCGCGCCAGTGGCGTATCACGCGAATGCGCCAGCCGACCCGCACGAGTGCGTATGCCGTGAGGCCCGCCACCCATCCGCAGACCAGGACCTCCGAGCAGCAGCGGCCACCAGATTTCGTCGAAGCGTTCGCGGAGCCAGTCGAAATCGACGTGTACTTCGGTGACGGTCGAGCTCCGTGCCGAGCAGCCACGCGCCGAGCTTGTACGCGAAGAAATACACTGGGCCCATCGTGAGCGGGTTGTTCACCCACACGAGCGCGACCGCGAGCGGCAGATTGCAGCGCGCGGCGATCGCCATCGCCGCGGCGATCAGCATGTGCATCGGAACCGGCAGGAACGATCACGAACAAGCCTATGAACGCGGCGCCGGCGGCGGAGCGCCGGTGGAAGTGCCAGATCTCCGGATTCTGCAGCCATTTCCCCAGCGGTTTGAGCGCTCGATGCTCACGCAACTTCTGGGGATCCGGCAGGTAACGCCTGAAAGAGCTACGTGGCATAAACCTGTGACTACGATGATGGGCTCGGACCGCGGCGTGAACGCGACGCCCATCCGCGACCGGGCGCGATTATGCCTGTTTCCGTTCCGCGGTTCATGGCGCGACTGCTGTGCGGCTACGTCGCGGCGGTGTTGGCGCGCATGGTTGAACCCGGTATCCGTCGCCGATGCGCTTCGCCGCGTTGGTGCTCTGCGCGCGCGGTGTTGGCGTTGCGCCGCGAATGCCGTTGCTCGTCGGTGCGGCTTGGGATGCGTCATCGTCGGCGCTGCTGCGCGTCGATGCGATCGCGCATCGGATCGCCCCGTGTGTCGACGGATCCGTCGTCGAGGTGTACGGCGCGATCGTGGGTCTGCCGAAAGTGTCGGCGCGGCAGATTCAATTCGATGTCGAGCCCGACGCTCGATCGAGCCGTGGCCCGCGTGCGCGGGACCGATGCCGCGACGGTTGCGGCTGTCGTGGTTCGACGGCGCCGCGGTCGTTCCCGGCGAGATCTGGCAGCTGCGAATCAAGCTGCGCAGCGTGCGCGGCTATCAGAATCCCGGCGGTTTCGACTACGAAGCATGGAGTCTGGCCAACGGCATCGACGGCGGCGGCAGCGTCCGTTATGCGCGAGCGCCGCGCGGCGCCGACGGGTTGGAGTTGGGATCGGCTGCGCCTCGTTCTGCGTGAACGATTCGCGGCGCTTCCGCTCGAGCACGCCGGAATCCTGCTCGCGCTGCTGACCGGCGACGGCGGTCTGATGGACGAAGCGGACTGGTCGCTGTTCCGCGCGACCGGCACCGTTCACCTGATGGTGATCTCCGGATTGCATCTGACGATTGTTGCGGCGATCGGCGTGTCGCGTTGGGCCGCGCAGCTCGCGCGGCTGAGTCCGGGGCGTGCTCGCACGCAGCGGCTCGATGTGGCCGCGGCGTGTGCAGGCGGCGTGTTCGTCACGTTGTATGCGTGTCTTGCGGGCTGGGGAGTTCCGGTGCTGCGGTCGTGGCTCGCGACGCTATCGTCGCTGTTGTTGCTACCGATGGGCCGGCGGATGTCGCTGCCGATGCATGTTCCTGTGGGTTGCGCGATCGTGCTGACGAGCGATCCGCTCGCGCCGCTGCAGGCGGGGTTCTGGTTGTCGTTCGGTGCTGTTGCGGTTCTGCTTGCGTATTTTGCGCCGCGGTTCGAACCGGGCTTCCGCGATGCGCACACTGGTGATGGCGCAAATCGTACTCGGCTGTTGCGATGGTGCCGGTGCTGCGTCGGCGACGATCGGCAGCGTTGCATGGGTGGGCCGCGTCGCGAACCTGGTCGCGGTGCCGTTGGTCAGCGTCGTGGTCGTGCCGCTCGATCTGCTCGTTGGCGCTGGTCGTTGCGTAGTCGAAGGACGTCGACGTCTGGCTCGTTCGCGCTCGTCGATGCGATCGTCGGATTCGTCGTTGACGTACCTGCGCGCGCTGGCGCGCTTCGACTGGACGGCTGGCGCGTCGGAGCGCAGCGCATCGTGCGTTGGTGGTCAGCGCCGTCGCGTGTTGTTTGATGCTGTTGCCGCTGGCGTGGCGGCACCGGCTCGTTGTTGTTGCCGTGCTTGCGTTGCCGGTGCTACCGGTCGACGTCGCGTCCGCTCAGCGGCGAGTTCGGGGTGACCGTGCTCGATGTCGGGCAGGGACTAGCCGTCGATCGTCGAAACCGCGCGGCACCGTTTGCTGTACGACGCCGGTCCGCGATTTCCGTCCGGGATTCGACCTCGGAAGTGCAGTGGTCGTGCCGGTGCTGCGGCGCGAGCGCGGACGCACGCTCGACGCGCGATCCTCAGCCATGCCGATCATGGACCATGTCGGTGGTTCGGCGCGGTGCGCAAACGCGACTGCCGGTGCGCGCGTTGATCGGCGGGCGAGCCGTCGCGGGACTACGAGCGTCTGCGCCCGTGCCGCGCCGGCACAGGGCTGGCAGTGGGACGGCGTGCGGTTTCGGATTGCTGCATCCAGTCCGCGCAACCGGCAGTCGGACAACGACAGTTCATGCGTGCTGCGGATCGAGCAACGGTCGCGCAGCGGCAATGTTGCCGGGCGACATCACGACGCGGCGGCGAAGTCGACGTTGCCTACCCGATACTCCGACGCACCGTCGATCTTCTCGTCGGCGGCGCACCACGGCAGCCGCAGCTCGTCACGGCGTGTCTTCGTGACGCTGCGCGCGGCCGCGCATCGTGGTTTTCAGCGCCGGGTTTATGAATCGGTTCGGGCATCCGCATCGCGACGTAGTGGTGCCGCGTTCGAGCAGTGTCGGGCGGCCGAACTTCCTGACGGCACGATCGGGCGCGGTGTTGTGGCGCTCCGACGCGACCGGGCGAGGTCACTGGAGTGGCGCCGACATTCGCCCCCCTACTGGCGCGTTGGGATTCGACGAAGACATCTGCCCGTGAACGGGCACGAAAGATTCAGCGAAGCGATTGACCATCAAGCGCAGTTGCGAGACGAGGCGGGTTTTTTCTTCCGGCGTCAGGAAGCGGCCGATCTCGATGCGCTCGGTCGCGCGCCTGAATCTGCGATCCGATCGTCGTACCAGGGGTGCGCATGCCGGCTCGACCAGGAAACGCGCGAAGAAACGCGAGAAGCGATAGATGCGCTCGGGCCGACCATGGCCTTTTTCGACGATCAGTTCGTCGGCCGAGAAGGTCAGCACTTCCTGTTCGTGCGTGCGCCGGACGCAGAAATACAGACACGCCGGACAGCGCACCCATCTCCAGCGCGCTGAACGGCAGCACCATCCAGTAACCCCGCAACGCAAACGTGGTGGCAACGATCAGCGAAACGGTGAGCAGCGTGCAGACGAAGTAGGTGTTGGATCGCCACGTCCACGATCGGTTGGGGCGCAGCACGATCTGTCCGACGCGGTCGCATTCGTCGAAGTGCGCCGCGATCATGTCGTCAGCCGCGTTTGGACTGCGCTGCGCTCGCCGCGATGCGGTGGGCATCGGCACGATCGAGGGCGAGTGCCGCGAGTTCGCGAAGCAGCGGGTGCGAGAACGTCAGCTCTTCGAGGCTGAACGCGCGGCTGACCCATTTGGCGTGGCGGTAGCGGGAATCGTCGCGCAGCCGAACCCGATCGGATTGCGACTGAGAACCGGTGAAAGACACTGAACGTCGCGTTTTCGCCGGCCAACATCCCCGGCGCGCTGTCGATGCCGAGCGTGTCTTCGAGCACCAGATCGTCGATGCCGAGTTCCGCGTCGAGAAATTCGGACAGCGAGTCCTGCCACGCGGACCCCACCGTCAGGTACTCGCCGGGGAACAGCCATTTGCCGTGCCGCTGCACCACCAGCAGCTTGCCCAGGCTGTTGACGATCGCGGCGCCCTGGAACACCTGGAAGTAGTCCTGGCCCGAGGCGCAGGTCCTGTCGCAATCGGTCGACGCTGTTCCACAGGTGCTGGCTCGTGCGGTTGGTGAACTTCAGGCCGAGTCCGTCTTCGGTGACGCGCGCTATTTCCATGTCGATGGTCGGCGTCGGGTTCGACTCGACCAGGGCGGCGTTCAGCACCGTGACTTTGATCTTTGCGCCGGGCGCAAACCGGTTGGACTGAGGCGCACGAAAATTCCGCTCTCCGAAATGTCGCGCGCCACGCTGCGTGATCTTGCCGATGCTCGGGTGTGCTCAGTTCCACCTCGAACGGCAGTTGAATGCGGGGACTCTCGCGTTCGTCGTGGGAGAGGTCCTGCGTGTCGGTCATGGCGGGAGTGCGCGCCCGGTGTTGAATCAATTCGAATCGAATGTAGCGCGCCGGAACACGCAGTTTCCAGGATGTCGTTGCCGATCGGCTTGAAAAGAACGAGCCGTGGACGCATCTATTGCGGAGTTCGAAAACGGAACAGTCAATATGCGTATGGATCGAATGACGAGTCGTTTGCAGGCGGCATTGTCGGACGCGCAATCGCTGGCGGTCGGAAAGGACCACAACTACGTGCAGCCTGTGCACCTGCTCTCCGTGCTGCTCGAAGACAAGGCGAGCGGCGTTCGCCAACTGCTGGCTCAGGCCGGCGGTCGTGTCGATGAACTCGAGAATCACTGGCAGCGGAACTCGACCGACTAGCCGACCATTACGCAGCCCACTGGCGACGTGGGCATCGGGCCGGAGCTCTGCGAAGCTGCTGAATCTCGCCGATCGTCATGCGCAGAAGCTCGGCGACAAGTTCATCTCGACGGAAATGGTGTTGCTTGCCGCAACTGGAAGACACGGGCGCCGTCGGACGACGTGCTTCGCGAAGCAGCGGTCAAAGCGCGAAACGCTGGAAAAGGCCATTGCCGAACGTTCGACAAGGAGAAGCCGTGCAGGATCCAGAACGCTGAAGAGAGCCGTCAGGCGCTCGACAAATACACCGTCGATCTCACCAAGCGGGCAGAAGAAGGCAAGCTCGACCCGGTGATCGGTCGCGACGACGAAATTCGCCGCACGATCCAGGTGCTGCAGCGGCGCACGAAGAACAATCCGGTGCTGATCGGCGAACCGGGCGTCGGCAAGACCGCGATCGTCGAGGGGCTCGCACTGCGCATCCTCGAATGGCGAGGTGCCGGAAGGGCTGAAGAGCAAACGCATTCTCGCGCTCGACATGGGTGCGCTGATCGCGGGCGCGAAATTCCGCGGCGAATTCGAAGAACGTCTGAAGGCGGTGCTGAACGAACTCGCGAAGCAGGAAGGCAACGTCATCCTCTTCATCGACGAGCTGCACACGATGGTCGGCGCCGGCAAAGCCGAAGGCGCAATGGACGCCGGGCAACATGCTCAAGCCCGCGCTCGCGCGCGGCGAATTGCATTGCGTCGGCGCCACCACACTCGACGAATACCGCCAGTACATCGAAAAGGACGCGGCGCTCGAACGGCGCTTCCAGAAAATCCTCGTCGACGAACCCAGCGTCGAAGACACCATCGCGATCCTGCGTGGCTTGAAGGAGCGCTACGAGCTGCACCACGCCGTCGACATCACCGACCCGGCCATCGTTGCGGCGGCGCGTTTGTCGCATCGGTACATCACCGGCCGGCAGTTGCCCGACAAGGCGATCGATCTGATCGACGAAGCGGCGAGCCGCATCCGGATGGAAATGGACTCGAAGCCCGAAGAGATGGACAAGCTCGAACGGCGTTTGATCCAGCTCAAGATGGAACTCGAAGCGCTGAAGAAGGAGAAGGACGACGCGTCGCGCAAGCGAACCGATGCGTTGAAGGAAACGGTCGGCGAACTCGAGCGCCAGTACGCCGACCTCGAAGAAATCTGGAACGCCGAAAAGGCAACGCTGAAGGGCGCGCAACACATCAAGGAAGAACTCGACTCGGCGCGATTGGAATTCGAAACGGCGCGCCGCGCGGGCGATCTCGCGCGGATGTCGGAGCTGCAGTACGGACGCATTCCGGAACTCGAAAAGAACCTCGACCGACGCGATGGCGGCAGAAGGCAAAGAGACGCGGCTGCTGCGCAACAACGTTACCGAAGAAGAGATCGCCGAAGTCGTCTCGAAATGGACCGGCGTGCCGATCACGAAGCTGCTCGAAGGCGAGCGCGAAAAGCTACTGCAACTCGAAGACGAACTGCATCGGCGCGTGATCGGGCAGGACGAAGCCGTGAAGGCGGTCGCCGACGCGGTGCGACGTTCGCGCGCAGGTCTCGCGGATCCGAATCGCCCCAACGGTTCGTTCATGTTTCTCGGGCCGACCGGTGTCGGTAAAACCGAGTTGTGCAAAGCGCTCGCGGCGGTGCTGTTCGACACCGACGATGCGATGGTGCGCATCGACATGTCCGAGTTCATGGAAAAGCACTCCGTTGCGCGGATGATCGGCGCGCCGCCGGGATATGTCGGTTACGAAGAAGGCGGCTTCCTTACCGAAGCGGTTCGCCGTCGGCCGTATTGCCTGGTGCTGCTCGACGAGATCGAAAAGGCGCACCCGGACGTGTTCAACGTGCTGCTGCAGGTACTCGACGACGGCCGTCTGACCGACGGCCACGGCCGTACCGTCGACTTCCGCAACACGGTGCTGGTGATGACGTCGAACCTCGGTTCGGAAGCGATCCAGAAGCTGACGGAGTCGGGTCGCTATGACGCGATCAAGCCGACAGTGCTCGGCGTCGTCGCCAAGCACTTCCGTCCGGAATTTCTGAACCGGATCGACGACGTCGTCGTGTTCCATCCGCTCGGCCGGGAGCACATGACCGCGATTGCCGAAATACAACTCGGCGCGTTGCGCGCGCGTCTGAAGGAGCAGGAACTGGGTTTCGAACTGACGAGCCGCGGCGATCCAAAAGCTGACCGAACAGGGCTACGACCCGGTGTATGGCGCGCGGCCGCTGAAGCGCGCGATTCAGCGCAGCATCGAAAACCCGCTGGCGGCGGAACTGTTGAGCGGGCGCTTCCATCCGGGCGACACGATCCGGGTCGACGTCGGACGGCGATGCGTTCAAGTTCGATCGCATCCCGCCGACGCGGAGGCGTGAAAACTATTGTATAAATATCCAGTAGTCGTATACTGCCAATCAGTCGACAAACGGAAGTTCGATCGTGAGCTCAGAACTCGCTGTCGTTGTTCAGACGACTCTGTCAGACGACGTCCGCGTCGAAGCCGTGACTGGATCCAGCGGTCTGCGCACGAGCCGCGGCGTTGCCGACACGCGCGAGCGGCAGCAGCAGCACCTGACTGCGGCGCGACGCTTGTCGCGTCGGATGGCGCGGTTTCGCCGATCAGTCGCCGGAGCAATTGCGAGACGGGCCGCGAGATCTGTCGCCATCTGGTCGCGATGCTGAAGGAAGCCGAAGCAGACGTCGGAGCCCGCGGCCGCACTAGATCGGCGTCGTCGTGTGCGCGAGCGCCACCGATTCGGAATCCATTGCTTGCTGGCTGCGGAGTAGCGTTGGCTACCATCGCTCGAAATTCCCCTGCGTCAGGGATGGCAATGATCAAGAAGTGTCTGTTTCCCGTGGCCGGCTACGGCACACGATTCCTGCCGGCGACCAAGGCGATGCCGAAAGAGATCCTGCCGATCGTCGACAAGCCGCTGGTGCAATACGGCGTCGAGGAGGCGGTCGAGGCGGGGCTGACCGAGATCGGCTTCGTCACCGGTCGTGGCAAGCGCGCCATCGAAGACCACTTCGACGTCAGCTACGAACTCGAGCATCAGATCGCGGGCACCGGCAAAGAGAAGCAGCTCGAAGGCATTCGAGCGCTGATCGACACCTGCACCTTCTCATACACGCGCCAGATCACGATGAAGGGTCTGGGGCATGCGATCCTAGACCGGCCGTACTCTGATCGGCGACGAACCGTTCGGCGTCGTGCTGGCGGATGACCTCTGCTTCGGCGAGGGCACCGGCGTGCTGGCGCAGATGACGAAACTGTTCCGCCAGTTCCGCTGCAGCATCGTCGCGATCGAAGAAGTTCCGGCGGACGAAACGAACCGCTACGGCATCATCGCCGGCGAAGCGTTGTCGGACTCGTTGTTCCGCGTCACCGACATGGTCGAGAAGCCGTCGCCCGACAAAGCGCCGAGCAACCTCGCGATCATCGGCCGCTACATTCTGACGCCCGATATTTTCGAAATTCTCGATCAGACCGAACCCGGCAAGAACGGCGAAATCCAGATCACCGATGCGCTGCTCAAGCAGGCGCAAGGACGGCTGCGTCATCGCCTACAAGTTCAAAGGCCGCCGCTTCGATTGCGGAACCGTCGACGGGTACGTTGCCGCGACGAACTACTGCTATCGAGCGATTCTTCGGTGGCGAGAGCCGCGCGCGAAGTGGTGCCGATCGCACGCCGCTCGTAGAGCACGCGCGCCATGATCGACCTGATCGGAACGGCTGCTCGCCAATCGACCGCTCGCGCCCGTTGCGCTCGACGCGCCGGTTCCGCTCGCGGACGTGCCCACTCCCGCGCTGCTGCTCGACGAAGACGCGTTGATGCGCAACATCGCGCGGATGGCGGATTTCCTCGGCGCGCGCGGCAAGGGGTTCCGGCCTC
Organism: uncultured Gammaproteobacteria bacterium; assembly: GCA_963822125.1. GTDB lineage: Bacteria > Pseudomonadota > Gammaproteobacteria > Pseudomonadales > Azotimanducaceae > DATJGR01. The sequence continues at coordinate 314,241 of CAWGGQ010000011.1, forward strand.
ACGCGAAAACGCACAAATGTCCGGAAGTCGCGGCGCGGCAACTCGCTGCGGGCGCGGTGGGTGTTTGCGCGGCGAAGGTTTCGGAAGCCATCGTGCTCGCCCGCGCCGGGATTGGGCCGATCCTGATCACCTCGCCGGTGACGACGCGGCAGAAGGCAGATCTGGTGACCGCACTCGTCGCCGGCGGCGCGAACGTACAACTCGTCGTCGACAGCCTGATCGGGCGCAACCGTGCTCGATGCGTCGGCGCGCGAGCGCGGGGCGTATCGGTCGACGTGCTGATCGACCTGGACCCCCGGCTCGGCCGCACGGGTGTGCGCGAACTGGCCGATGCAGTGCAAGCTCGCCGATTGGCTCGCGTCGAATCGCCGCTCGGGTGGCGCGCTTGAGTTCGTCGGCGTCGCAGCACTATGCCGGGCAGGTGATGCACATCGCGGGCCACGAAGCGCGCACGCGAAAAGTCGCTGATCTGCTGGAAGAGTGCGGTCGCGATCTGCAAGGCACTGCGCGATGCGGGCCACACGCTGCGGATCATCACGGGGTGCGGCACGGGTACGTACGACATCGATTGCGACGTGCCCGAGGTGACCGACCTTCAGGTCGGCAGCTACGTGTTCATGGATCAGCAGTACATCGACGTCGGCGGACGCGGCGGCGCGCGGCTCGACGATTTCGAAGTGTCGCTCACGGTTGCGACGACGGCGATCAGCCAGCCGGTGTAGCGGCATGATCACGGTGGATTGCGGCTTCAAAGGGTTCGCGTCGGAATCGATCCCGCCGACCGCAATCGATCTGCCCGGGGCGCGTTACCGATTCGCCGGCGACGAACACGGCATGCTGATTCTCGGTGACGGCGCGCAGGAGCCGTTGCTCGGGAAACGGATCAACTTCGTGACGCCGCATTGCGATCCGACCGTGAATCTCTATGACTATTACTGGGTGCATCGCGACGGGTTCGTCCACGCGTTGTGGCCGGTGTCGGCGCGCGGCTGTTCGTGGTGAAACCGCAGTTCCGGACGAACTGCTAGCCTTCAATTCGACGGACAGGGATAAGGGGTCGAAACGTGTTGGAGTTGGTGCAAGCTGGCGGCTGGATGATGGTGCCGATCATTCTGTGTTCGGTCATCGCGGCCGCCATCACGGTAGAACGGTTCTGGACGCTGCAACCCGGCCGAATCGCGCCACGAACGCTGCTCGCGCAGGTGTGGGGATACGTCAAGAAGAACGAATCGACCGCGAGCGGTTGCGCGACATCCGCAACGGCAGTGCGTTGGGTCAGATCTTCGCGGCGGGGCTCGGCAACGCCCGTCATGGTCGCGAAATCATGAAGGAGGCGATGGAAGAAGAGGCGAACGTCGTCATGCACGAACTGGAGCGATACCTCACTGCGCTCGGCACGATAGCCTCGGTGAGCCCCTTACTGGGTCTGTTGGGAACGGTGGTGGGCATGATCCAGGCGTTCACGGTGCTGATGGCGCAGGGCGCGGGTAATGCAAACAACCTGGCGGGTGGAATTTCGACCGCGCTGATCTCGACCGCCGGCGGACTGACGGTTGCGATTCCCGCGCTCGGCGTTCTACCGGTATTTCCTGCGGCGAGTCGACGAACTGATCGATGACGATGGAGCAGGAGGCGAGCAAACTCGTCGAAATCATGCACGGCGAACGCGAACTGGATCCACGCCAATGAAATTCCGGCGACGCCCTCGCAAGCGACATCGCGATCGAACTGATACCGCTCGTCGACGTCGTCCTGGTGCTGTTGTTGTTCTTCATGGTGTCGACGACGTTCGTCCGTCAGTCGGAGCTGCAAGGTGCGAGCTGCCCGAAGCGAGACGCGAACGCCGCAGCAGGTGGACACGACGGTCGTCGAGGTCGCGATCAGCGCCGACGGCGAGTACGCGGTGAACGGTCGGCTGCTCGTCGACAACCAGCTGCCGACGCTGATGCGCGCGTTGCGTGAAGCCGTTGGCGGCGATACCAGCAAACATCTCGTGATCAATGCCGACTCGGACGCACGCCACCAGGCCGTGGTGCGGGCGATGGATGCGGCGGGCCAGTTGGGACTGATTCATCTGAGCATCACCACCCGAAGCCCGGACGAACGCCTGATAGGGCAGTGCGATGGGCGAGTCCAGGCTTTCCCGATCCCGCCGCGCTCGCAAAGCCCGCCGACTGGAACATCTACCGCCGTTTGTTGGCCTACGTCGTGCCGATGTGGCCGTACTTTCTCGTCGCGCTCGTCGGATTCGGACTGGGCAACGGCGCCGAAGCCTACTTTGCGCGACTGTTCGGCGACATCGTGGAGGCGTTGGCCAAGCCGGCGCCCGAACGACTGGATTCGCTTCCCGTTGCTGATGCTCGCCACCGTGCTGGTGCGCGGGCTCGGGCGATTTCGCCGGCGAGTTTTTCCTGTCGCGCGTGTCTTACCGCGTGGTTCACCAGCTGCGGATCCAGTTGTTCGACCAGCTGTTGCGGATGCCGAGCGCCTATTTCGATCGCAGTGCGAAGGGACATCTCGTTTCACGTATCACGTTCAACGTCGCGCAGTTGCGCGACACGGCCACCGATGCGCTCAAGTCCGTCGTTCAGGACGGTTCGAAGGTGCTCGTGCTGCTCGGCGCGATGGTCTGGGCGAACTGGCGACTGACGATGATCTTTCTGGTGATCGCGCCGGTTGTCGCGATCGTGGTTTCGTACGCGAGCAACCGGTTTCGCAACATCAGCCGGCGCATTCAGAACTCGATGGGCGACGTCACCCACGTGGCGTCTGAAGCCGTCAACGGCTATCGCGTGGTCCGAACGTTCGGCGGCGAAGCGTACGAGCGCAAACGCTTCGAAAAGTCGAGCCGCGCGAACCAGCAACAGAATCTGAAGATGGTCGTGACGAAGGCGTGGAGCACCGAGATCATCCAGGTGTTCGTCGCCGGCGCGTTGTCGTTGCTGATCGGGTTGTTGTTTCAGCCGCAGCATCGCCGGAGCGATGTCGCCGGGCGACGTGGTCTATTTCGTCGGTCTGGCGGGATTGCTGGCGCGCCCCATCAAAAAAGCTGTCGGAGGTGAACTCGCGACTGCAGCGTGGTCTGGCCGCGGCAGAAGACATCTTCTCGCAGCTCGATCAGGAAACCGAGCGCGATAGCGGAACGTTCGACGATCACGCGGGTCAACGGGCCGCATCGAGTTCCGAAACGTGTCGTTCGGTTACGAGTCGGGCGAGCGCGACGTGCTGTACGAACATCGATCTGGTCGTCGAGCCGGGTCAACGCGTCGCGCTCGTCGGCCGATCGGGTGCCGGCAAATCGACATTGGTCAGTCTGATTCCGCGCTTCTATGATCCGAGCGCCGGCGAGATCCTGCTCGAGGGCGACCGCTCGCCGAATACGACCTGCAGTCGCTGCGCGATCAGATCGCGCTGGTGACGCAGCAGGTGGTGCTGTTCAACGACACGCTCGAACGCAACATCGCATACGGCCGTCTTAGCCGATTCCAGTCCGCGGAGGCCATCTGGCGACGCGGTCAGTACGCGCGCATGCTGACGGATTCATCGAGGCGCTGCCGGATGGTCTGCAGACCGTGGTCGGCGACGATGGCGTGCTGCTGTCGGGTGGGCAGCGGCAACGCGTTGCCATCGCCCGTGCGCTGTCTGAAGGACGCACCGATTCTGATTCTCGACGAAGCGACATCGTCGCTCGACGCAGAATCCGAGAAGTACATTCAGTCGGCGCTCGAAGAGGTGATGCGCGGCCGCACGACGTTGGTGATCGCGCATCGCCTGTCTACCATCGAACACTCCGATCTGATCGTGGTCGTCGATGGCGGTCGTATCGTCGAGCGCGGCACCCACGCCGAACTGTCTGGCGCGCGGCGGCACATATGCGGAACTGTATTCGTCGCAATTTGCGACAGCGCGTGCAACAGAGCCGAGAGCAACGTTCCGCCGCCCGTGCAGGTCCGCTCGCGGGATCGGTGCCGAGGATGCAGTTCAGTGTCGGTCGCGGCGCCGGCGGCAGTCGTTCGCGGATGGTACGGCGACTGCGAAATGGGTCGCGATTGCTTGCGCCGTTGGCGCGCTGTATCAGGCCGACTGCGCAGGCGACGGCGCTTTCGGTATCTCGCGGGACGCACCGAGCGTTGGCGCGCGCCGGTTCCGGTGATCGTAGTCGGCAACATCACGGTCGGCGGCACCGGCAAAACACCGTTCGTGATCTGGCTCGCGCGATGGTTGGCGAGCGCGGTTTCCATCCGGGCATCGTTTCACGCGGCTACGGCGGCAAACGGTCGGCGTGCGCCGTTGTTCGTGACGCCCGACGCCGATCCGCGTCGTGTCGGCGACGAAGCGCCGCTGTTGGCGCGGCGAACGGGTTGTCCGGTCGTGGTCGCGGCGGATCGTGTCGGATGCGGTTCGGCGGCTCGCTCGAAGAAACCGCGTGCGACATCGTGATCAGCGACGACGGCCTGCAGCACTATGCGCTTTCGCGTGATATTGAGATCGTTCTGATCGACGGCGAACGCGGCTTCGGCAACGGTCGCAGTCTACCGGCGGGACCGTTGCGCGAGCCTGTCTCGCGACTCGGCGAAGTCGACTTCATCGTCGCGAATGGCCGCGCGTCGGGATGCAACGAGCGTGAATGGGTAATGGAAACTGTGCCCCGCGCGTTCGTGAATTTGCGACGGGTGAACGCGTGCAGGCGAGCGACTTCGCGGCAACGTTACGTTCATGCGGTCGCGGGCATCGGCAATCCCGAACGGTTCTTCGCGACGCTGCGAAAGCTCGGAATCAACGCTGATCAGATTGCGCTCGACGATCACCATCGGTTCTCCCCGGGTGACCTCGCGTTCGACGACGATGTGCCGATGGTGATGACGGAAAAGGATGCAACGAAGGTGATGCTGGATGAAACAGGACGACATGCCTGCGCAGTGCTGGTATCTGGAGATCGACGTGGCGCTGAGCGAACGCGCGCAGGCGGCGCTGGCGGAGTGCCTGGTCGGCGCGCGGTATCGTCTGCGGAGCGCGTCGACAGACTGCGGAGGCCTGTTGAGCGATGGATCGACAGTTTTCGGTGGTGATTCCCGCGCGATATGCGTCGACACGGTTGCCCGGGAAGCCGCTGGCTGACATCGCAGGATCTGCCGATGATCGTTCGTGTCGCGCGCCAGGCGCTGTGCGAGCGGCGCGCGCGAAGTGGTGGTCGCCACCGACGATGAGCGCGTGCGCTCTGCGGTCGTCGATCAGGACTCGACGCGGTTCTGACGCGCACCGATCACCAGTCGGGCTCCGATCGGGTCATGGAAGTGGTCGCCGCAAAGGGTTGGGCGCTCGAACACATCGTCATCAACGTGCAGGGCGACGAACCGTTGATTCCGCCTGCGGTCATCGACAGGTAGCGCAGGCTTCTGATCGACAATGCGCCGAATCTGCTCGTCGCAACGTTGTGCGAGGCGATCGACGACGTCGGCCGGCGTGTTCGATCCCAACGTCGTCAAGCTGGTGCGCGAGCGTAGCTGGTCGCGCGCGCTATTTTTCGCGCGCGCCCATTCCGTGGCGCCGCGACGACTTCGCTCAAGCCGGATCGCGTCGAGCAAACTCGTACTTGCGCAACGTGCCTGGTGGCGGCACATTGGGATATACGGCTATCGGGTCGCGGGGCTCGCGCGATTCTGCGCCTTGCCGGCGGGTGCGCTCGAGCAAATCGAGTCGCTGGAGCAGTTGCGGCTGCTGGAAAACGCGATCGAGATCGGCGTGGGCGAAGCGGTTGCCGACGTGCCCGGCGGCGTCGATACGCCGGCCGATCTGGTGCGGGTGCGCGCGTTGCTGGGTTCACGATGAACCCCTCTTCCGAATCGCACGACGGGATCGGATTGCGGTTTAGAACGTTGGAGCGTGCGTCGTAGTGTTGCGCGTCGATGTCGACCTTCAAGCGCTGAACACGCTGCGCCTGCCATCCCGTGCCGAGTTCTTCGCCAACCCCGAGTCCGAGGACGCGGCGCGCGAAGCGCTCGCCGAGGCGCGATCCAAAGGACTCGAGGTGACGATTCTCGGCGGCGGCAGCAACGTGGTGTTGCGCGGCCGCGTACCGGGTTGTGTGATCGTGCCGCGCTTTAAACACATCCGCATCGAGCGAAGCGAAGAGGGTTGCAAGGTAGTCGCCGGAGCGGGTGTCGTATGGCACGAGCTCGTCAGATTCTGTCTGGGGCAGGGCTTGTCCGGGCTCGAGAATCTCGCATTGATTCCCGGCTGTGTCGGTGCCGCGCCGATTCAGAACATCGGCGCATATGGAGTGGAGCTGGCGGAGCGGTTTGATTCGCTAACGGCCATATCATGTCGCGATGGCTCTACCGTCGTCATGAGACGCGCAGCAATGCGCGCTTTGGATATCGCGACAGCGTGTTCAAACGACTGCCGCCAGGGAGTTTTCTGATCGCATCGGTGACGTTGCGCGTGTCGCGGCGACTTTACGAGCGCGAACCGACTATCCCGACGTAAGCCGGGAGCTCTTTGCGATGGGACAACGACCTAGTGGTGTGGCGGTGGCGGAAGCCGTTACGCGGGTTCGTCGTCGCAAGCTGCCGGACGTGCGACGCATTCCGAACGCCGGTAGTTTCTTCAAGAATCCGGTTCTCGATGCAGACCTGGTGAATTCGCTGCGCGAGCAACTCGGCAGCGTGCCGACCTATCCGGATGCGAACGGAGTCAAAGTGGCCGCTGCGCGATTGATCGACGCCGCTGGCTGGAAGGGACGACACGTCGGTCCGGCCGCCGTGTGGCAGCGTCAGCCGCTGGTGCTGGTCAATCGTGGTGGAGCGCGCGCTGCGGACATGCTCGGACTGGCGCGCGCAATTCAGGAGGATGTTGCGACTCGATTCGGTGTTGCTCTGGAACTCGAGCCCGCGGTAATCGGCTTCGACGAATGAGCCGGCGGCCGAAGCCGCCGGCGTCATCGAGTTACTCCGGGCTGCGTTCTCCGATGACGCCTTCCTGCCGCAGACGTGCTTCTCGTTCGCGCTTGCGCACCTCACGAGGGTCGTTGGCGGCACGGCCTGCAGGGCGTTCGGGTTCCTGCTTGACGGCTTCAGCGGCTGCTTCGATCGGCGAGACGACCACGACGGCGGGTGCCGGCTTGGGTCGCGGCGCCTCTTCGACTGGCGCTTCATATGTAGGCGCCTCGAACATCGACGCCGATTCGACTGTTTGCGCGGATTCTGCACTTCCGTACACAGGCGCAGCGTCGGCGACCTCCTGTGGAGCCACTGCTTCAATCGAATCGGAGACCGTTGCCGCACTCGCGGCTACTTCTTCGACCGACTCTGCAACCGGCGCGGGCCGACGTTCGTCGCTCTGGTTGCGCGCTACCGATGCGCGATCGCGTCGCGGCCGGCGCTTGCTCTGATCCAGATCGGCCGGTGTGCGGTCTTCGCTGACATCGCGAGTTCTACCTTCTGCTCGCGCGCCTTCGCTCTGGCCGCGCTCGCGGCGTGGTTCCCGGTTCGGCTCGCGAATTTCCTCAGCCGAGTCGGCTTCGGTCGCAACCTCGGCATCGTCGCGCGGTGGACGGGGACGGCGTTCGGCGTTCTCGTCGCGACCACGACGTCCGCGCTCGCGGTTCGGACGATCCGGCGAACGTTCCGCACGCTCGGATGAGGAGCGCTCGGCGCGTTCCGAGGACGAACGTTCCGCCGGTGCAGATTCGTCGCCATCGCGTCCGCCACGACGACCGCGGGCGCCGTTACGCGGCGCGCCGCCTTCGCCGCCGCCGACGGTAACTGTTTCCTGCGAACGATCCGCGCGTTCACCCGAGCGCGGACCGGATCGAGAGCGTCCACCGCGTCCGCGTCGCGACCGGTCAGCCGATCGCGGACCGCCGGATCTCGACTCGTCGGAGCGCTGTGCCTCGTCACCGCGCGACTCGGTGCGGTTCGGCCGCGACGAAGCATCCACCGCCGCCGGTGGCCGCGGTGCCGACGCATCGGCCGTGGCGTCTTTTTTGAAAATGACCGAAGATGCGGCTGAGCAGACCCGGCCTGCGGCTGCGCGGCTGCGACGGCCGGTTGCGGGGCTGCAGACCGGCGCAGGTGGCAGCGGTTGCGGCTGTGGCGGCGGCGGTGCGGCCGGGCGCACAACTGCTTCCTGCGGGCGCGCAGTGCGCAGCGGTTCGGGCTGATGCGATTCGATTTCTTCGGCGAGCGGCGCTTCAGCGAGTTCATAGCTCGCCACGTTCGACTTCGGCTTCGGCGAGATCGTCGCGAATACGCTGCACTTCGTAGTGCGGCGTTTCGAGCCGATCGGTCGGCACGATGACGAGGTGCGTGTTCGTACGACGCTCGATCTCGGCAACGTCGCGACGCTTCTCGTTGAGCAGATACGAGCCGACGCTGAGCGGCACGATCGCGCGCACGATCGAGCTGCGCTCCTTCAGCGCTTCCTCTTCCATCACGCGCAGAATGCCCAGCGCGAGCGACCGCACGTCGCGGATGCGACCCTGGCCGCTGCAACGCGGGCACAGTTCGGTGGTGATTTCTTCGAGCGACGGTCGCAGCCGCTGCCGCGACATTTCCATCAGCCCGAAGCGCGAGATTCGGCCGACTTGTACGCGCGCGCGATCGGTTTCGAGCACTTCCCGCATCCGGTTTTCGACGGCGCGCTGGTTCTTCACGCTGGCCATGTCGATGAAGTCGATGACGATCAGGCCGCCGACGTCGCGAAGGCGCAGCTGCCGGGCGACTTCTTCTGCCGCTTCGAGGTTCGTGTTGAGCGCGGTCTCCTCGATGTCGGCGCCTTTGGTCGCGCGCGCCGAGTTGATGTCGATCGACACCAGCGCTTCGGTCGGGTCGATGACGAGGCTGCCGCCCGAAGGCAGACGTACGGTGCGCTGAAACGCCGACTCGATCTGCGATTCGATCTGATAGCGCGAGAACAGCGGAATGTTGTCGCTGTAGAACTTGATGCGGTCTTTGAAGTTCGGCATCACCTGATCGATGAATGCGTGTGCTTCGTCGTACGCCTCGTTTCTGGTCGATCAGCACTTCGCCGATGTCGGTGCGCAGGTTGTCGCGGATCGCGCGCAGGATGACGTTGTTTTCCTGGTAGAGCAGCGCCGGCGCCTTTTCCTCGTCGGCTGCCTTCTGGATCGCCTCCCAGAGCTGCACGAGGTAGTCGCAGTCGGACTGCAGTTCTTCCGGGCTGCGGCCGATGCCCGCAGTGCGGACGATCACGCCCATGCCTTCCGGCGAGATTCAGTTGCGACAGCGCGTCGCGCAGCATGTCGCGATCGTCGCCCTCGATGCGCCGCGAAATTCCGCCGGCGCGCGGGTTGTTCGGCATCAGTACGAGATAGCGCCCGGCGAGGCTGATGAAGGTCGACAGCGCCGCGCCCTTGGTGCCGCGCTCTTCCTTGTCGACCTGGACGATCATTTCCTGACCTTCTTCGATCAGGTCCTGGATGCTGCGTTTGCCTTCAGCGCCTTTCTTCGTGAAGTAGGTGCGGGAGATTTCCTTCAGCGGCAGGAAGCCGTGGCGTTCCGATCCGAATTCGACGAACGCGGCCTCGAGGCTGGGTTCGACGCGCGTGATGCGCGCTTTGTAGATGCTGGATTTTTTCTGTTCGCGGCCGCGGTTTTCGATGTCGAGGTCGTAGATTCGCTGACCGTCGACGAGCGCGACCCGGACCTCTTCGGCCTGCGTCGCATTGATGAGCATTCTTTTCATGTCGTTCGTTCCATTGTTGGGCCGTAGCCACCACAACGGGACGTTGACGTTCGGAAAGCAGGGCACGCAGCGCCAAACGCTGCGGAGTTTCAGTTCAGGTGATGTGGAGCGAATCGGAGACGGCGAGTGGTTGCTGCGTCTTCTTGATGCTCGAGGACTGAGCTATCGCTGTACTACTGATACTGATCTGCTCCGTATTTTTGCGGAGCCCCTTCTTGTTGCAACGGTATGCGTCGGTGATGAATGCCGACGCAGTCGATGTTCTTTCCTTTCGTCAACGTACCTTATTGTCGATGTTCGGCACGTTGTCGTATGGCAGGGACAGATCGATGTCAATAGCCGCCGCATGATGCAGAATGCCGGGCCTGAACCGAGGGCATGCTGCGTCAAACCCTTGTTTTGCCGCTTGCTCCGCTGCTGGATGCACCGGGTGGCAAAGCGGACGGAATATAGCAGCGCCTTCTAAGTACTTCAATCGTCAGGGAAAGCAATTGCCCGATCCATCTGCAGAGTCGAGAGCGCGGGGTTCGTCAGGTCGAGAGCGGCGAGGCCGCGGGTCAGCGCATCGACAACTTTCTGCTGGGCGAAATGAACGGCGTTCCCCGCAGTCGCGTCTACGGGATGCTGCGGAAGGGCGAAGTGCGAGTGAACGGTGGCCGGGTCAAGCCGGACTATCGTCTGAAGCGCCGCGCGACATCGGTTCGGATTCCGCCGTGGCATGGTCCGGGTCTCGGGCGCGCCGGTGCCGCCAAGCCGAGGACTGCTGGAACGACCTCGCCAAGCCGCATCATCTATCAGGACGCCAGCATCATCGTGGTCGATAAACCGGCCGGCACCGCGGTGCACGGCGGCAGCGGAATCGAACACGGCGTCATCGAGGCGTTCCGCGCGTTGTTTCCGGAGGAACGAAGCCTCGAACTCGCGCACCGCCTGGACCGCGATACTTCCGGGTGCCTCGTGCTGGCCGAACACCGCACGGCACTGCTCGAACTGCACGCGGCGTTTCGAGACGCGGCTGTCGCGAAGACCTACGACGTGCTCGTGTACGGGACATGGCCGCGGAAGCTGCGCACGGTCCGCGCGCACCTGGAGAAATACGTCACGCGGTCGGGTGAGCGACGCGTGCGAGTCGTTCCCGAAGGAAAGCCGGCGCGAACGGAGTTCTCCGTCGTGGAGTCGGCGGCCAACGCGACCTGGATGAGAGCGCATCCGCATACGGGACGCACACACCAGATCCGGGTGCATTGTCAGGTGTCCGGTCACCCCGTCGTCGGCGATGAAAAGTACTCTTCGGAGCGGCAGTTGGCCGAATCACGCTCGACAGGCGTGCGACGTCTCTGCCTGCATGCGAGTTCGGTGTCGATTCCGATCGCCGGTGCGATGCGCCGCTTCGATGCGCCGTTGCCTGAAGATTTCAAAGCGGCGTGGCGTTTGTTGAGCGCCGCGAATAATGCCAACGATTCTCGATAGTTAGAGTCGTCCGCAAGTCGATTTGCTTTGACACGTCAAAATCGCGTCCCTATGATGCGCGCCTATGTCGATCCAGGCCCGCACGGACGCGGTCTCTCCGCACGAGTTGGCTCGCAAGCGCGGGCTAGTTCTCCGGAGAGATCCCGCATAGCCGCCTTCCCGCGACTGAGTGCGCTCGTACTCGGCGACGGACGTGTCGGTCGAGCTCGGGTTCGCGCGCGACGAGGAAGGACGCAGTCGCGTGGTCGGACGAGCGGTGCTGGCGCCGACGTTGCAGTGCCAGCGATGTCTGGAACCGGTCGTCCGGCGACTCGATGTGCGCAATCGATTTGTGTGTCGTGACGACTGATGCGCAGGCCGCCGAGGTCGCGGACGAGTTCGATACGTTCGTCCTGACAGACGACGAAGTGTCGATCGTCGAACTGGTCGAAGACGACCTGCTGCTCGCGCTGCCGGCGCAGGTGTGCAAAGCGTACGATGCATGTCCGAATCGACCGGACTTGAGTTTTCCCGTCGGCAGATGGCGCGGGCGCGGATGAAAAGGAGCCTGCGCGAGCCGAACCCGTTCGGCGTGCTGGCGGGATTGAAGAATCGAGGCAATTGACGACTAGTGGAGCATTGAGCCATGGCGGTACAGCAGAATCGAAAAAGCCGAGCACGACGCGACCAGCGCCGCTCGCACGATGCGTTGAGCAAGCCGACGTTGTCGATCGACCCCACCACCGGAGAGACGCATCGCCGTCACCACGTGACTGCCGATGGTTTCTATCGCGGCAAAAAAGTCCTCGATCTGTGATAGCAGCGACGGCGCATTCGCATCGTCGAGCGTCTCTGATCCGTTCACCCGTCTCCCTAGCACGACTGCAGGCCAGTGGGCCTGACACATGACCAATCGGATTTGTTTTCCCGGGTCAGGGTTCGCAGGAAGTCGGCATGCTGCGCGACTTCCTCGATCGCGAAGCCGTGGTGCGCGCCTGTTTCGCCGAAGCAGAAGACGGCGATCGGGGATCGCGCTGCGCAAGATCGCGCTGGAAGGCCCTGAGGGGAACTCAGGCGAACCGAGATCACGCAGCCTGCATTGCTGACCGCTAGCGTCGCGCTATGGCGATGCTGGATCGAACAGCACGGCGCGGCAAGTCCGTCAGTCATGGCGGGCCACAGTCTCGGCGAATATTCCGCGCTGGTTGCCGCGGGTGCCATCGACTTCGCCGACGCGGTTCGACTGGTGCAATCTGCGCGGCCGGCTGATGCAGGCAGCGGTTCCGGCCGGTGCCGGGGCGATGGCTGCGATTCTGGGTCTCGATGAACCTGAGGTTGCGCAGTGTTGTGCGAGCAGTGGACGGCGTGGTGACGCCCGCGAACATCAACGCGCCCGGGCAGATCGTGATCGCGGGAACCGCGGCCGCGGTCGAGGCGGCAATCGAGCGGTGTTCGGCAGCGGGCGCCAAGCGCGCCATCAAACTCGCGGTCAGCGTGCCGTCGCATAGCGCGTTGATGATCGGCGCGGCCGCCAAGTTTGCCGAGATCCTGAAGCAGACGCGCGGTGGCGGCGCCCGAATGCCCGTGATTCAGAACGTCGATGCGTCGACGAGCAGCGATCCGGAACGGATCCGCGCCAATCTCGTCGCGCAACTGTCAAAACCCGTGCGCTGGACGCAATGCGTCGAAGCGATGGTGGCCGGTGGCGCCACAACGCTGATCGAATGCGGTCCCGGCAAAGTGCTCGGCGGGTTGATCAAACGAATCGATCGATCGGTTGCGTCGTTCGCAATCGGCACTGATCGATGCGTTCGATGCTGCGCTCGGCGGAGGTCGGCCGTGGCTGAAGCGGAACGCAAGGTCGCGCTGGTAACCGGCGCGACTCGCGGCATCGGCCGCGCCATTCTGGAGCGGTTGGGACGAGACGGTCTGTTCGTGATCGGCACCGCGACCAGCGAACAGGGCGCGGCATCGATCGAGACACATCTACAGGAAGCCGGGCATCGACGGACGGGCGTTCGTCGTACGAGTAGACGATTCAGGACCTCCGTCGACGTCGTTGATCGAGCAGCCTCAAAGCGGAGATCGCTGACGCCGCTGGTCTTGGTCAACAACGCGGGCGTCACGCGCGACAATCTGTTGCTGCGAATGAGCGACGACGAATGGAACGACGTCTCAACACGAACGTGTCGTCGCTGTATCCGCCTCTGCAAACCGCTGCTTCGCGGTATGACCCGCGCGCGCTGGGGTCGCATCATCAACTTGAGTTCGGTGGTCGGCCGAATGGGCAATCCCGGACAATCGAACTACGTCGCGTCGAAAGCGGCGATCGAAGGATTCACGCGAGCGCTCGCGCAGGAAGTCGGTTCACGCAACATCACGGTCAACGCCGTTGCGCCGGGATTCATCGCCACCGACATGACGCTGGCGCTGACCGAAGAACAGAAACAGGCGATGTTGTCGCGCATTCCGTTGGGTCGCATGGGCAACGTCGAAGAAATTGCGCATGTCGTTGCGTTCCTCGTGAGCGATGCGGCAGCGTATATCACGGGGGAAACGATCCACATCAACGGCGGGCTCTACATGGCTAGAGGTGAGTGTTTGCTTGATGCGGGTATCCGCCCTCTATAAACTACGCGCTGCCCTGCTGCAGCGCATTCGAACATTTGGGAGAAGGCTTAAACATGAGCAGTGTTGAAGAACGCGTAAAAAAACTGATCTGTGAGCAGTTAGGCGTCAAGGAAGATGAAGTTAAGGACGAAGCGTCCTTCGTTGAAGATCTCGGCGCCGACTCCCTCGACACCGTTGAGTTGGTGATGGCGCTCGAAGAAGAATTCGAAACGGAAATCCCGGATGAGGAAGCCGAGAAGATAACGACGGTCAAGGACGCCATCGATTACATTCTGGCTCACCAGTAGATCTCCACTTTCGCTTCACTTGTCACGCTCATAAAGCCGCATCTACTAGCGTAGTGCGGCTTCACCCATCTTCACGTCACCACCCTTCCTGCCGCTGAGTCTGGAGATCCGCTGAATGAGCAAACGACGCGTCGTCGTCACCGGCGTCGGTATGTTGACTCCGATTGGCAACACGGCGGCTGAGTCGTGGACGAACGCGTTGGCGGCGTGTCAGCGGCGCAGGTCCGATCACGACGTTCGACACTACCGATCACGCGGTGAAATTCAGCTCGTCGGTCAAAGGATTTCGACCCGACGCAGTACATGGACAGGAAAGAAGCGCGTCGTGTCGATCCGTTCATTCAGTACGGAATGGCGGCGGCTGTGCAGGCGATCGCCGACGCCGGCATTTCGAACCGAATCCGCCCGACGGCGACCGCTACGGCGTCGCGATCGGCTCCGGAATCGGCGGCATACTGACCATCGAAGACACGCACTCGGTGTCTGCTCGAAAGCGGACCGCGACGCGTCTCGCCGTTCTTCGTACCCGCCAGCGTGATCAACATGATTTCGGGCAACGTCTCCATCCGTTACGGGTTTCGCGGACCGAACATCGCGATCGTGACGGCGTGCACCACCGGCACGCACAACATCGGCTTCAGCATGCGCATGATTCAGTACGGCGAAGCCGACGTGATGATCGCTGGCGGCGCTGAAATGGCCACGTCGCCGGTGACGCTAGCGGCGTTTTCGGATCGATGAAGGCGCTGTCGACTCGCAACGACAACCCCGCTGCTGCAAGCCGGCCGTGGGACCGTGACCGCGACGGATTCGTGCTCGGCGACGGCGCCGGCGTGCTGGTGCTCGAAGAATACGAACGCGCCAAAGCGCGCGGCGCGCAGATCTACTGTGAAGTCGTCGGTTTCGGTATGAGCGGCGATGCGCATCACATCACCGCACCGCCCGACGATGGTGCCGGCGCAGTGGCAGCGATGCGCAACGCGCTGAACGACGCGAAGATGGCGAGCGGATGCGGTGCAGTACATCAACGCGCACGGCACTTCGACGCCGCAGGGCGACATCGCGGAAACGCGCGCGATCAAGACATTGTTCGGTGCGGATACGCGGGTTGCGGTGCACTCGACCAAGTCGATGATCGGTCATTTGCTTGGCGCCGCGGGTGCGGTAGAGGCGATCTTCACGGCGCTCGCGATCCGTCATCAGGTTTCGCCGCCGACGATCAACCTCGACAATCCGAGCGAAGATTGCGATCTCGACTATGTGCCGAACGTTGCGCGCGACATCGCCATCGACGGCGCGCTTATCGAACTCGTTCGGGTTCGGCGGTACCAACGGCACGTTGATCTTCCGCAAGATCCACTGACATGGCGCGGGCGATACACGCCCTCGTCGATGGACTCCCCGCCGAAGCTCTCCCGATCGATGATCGGGGCCTGCAATACGGCCACGGCATGTTCGAGACATGCCGCGTCGTCGGTGGTCGTATTCCGTCTGTGGCAGTTTCATCGCGCGCGTTTGAGCGCGACTGCGGTTCGCCTGCGAATTCCGCTCCACATCGCGTCGGTTGAAGCCGATGCAATGCGAACTGAGCGCCGGGCATCGGACGCGGTGTTGAAGATTCTGGTAACCGCGGGGGGAGGCGGGCGTGGCTATCGCAGTGATGCATCGTTCTGCGCGCCGCGTCGTGTCATTGTTTCCCGCGCCGGCTGAAGCGGTCGATCGACGCGATCGGCGCAACAGTGCGTATGTGTCAGACGCGGCTTGCGGTGCAACCCATGCTCGCCGGACTCAAACATCTCAATCGACTCGAACAGGTCTTGGCGCGTGCGGAGTGGAGCGACGCGGAAGTTGCAGAAGGATTGATGTGCGACGTCGACGGTCATCTCATAGAAGGCGTCGCAACCAATCTTTTTCTGGTTAACAACGAACGCATCGTAACGCCGGATCTGCGCCGCTGCGGTGTCGCCGGTGTGATGCGGCAGGTTCTGCTGGAGCAACTGCCGGGTATCGAGTTGCCGATGGAAGTGCGCGATGTTGCTGTGGAAGAACTCGACGTTGCAGACGAGTGTTTCCTGACCAACGCCGTCGTCGGTGTTTGGCCGGTGGCGCGCATTCTCGATCGAGACCGCGCGCGGCTGCAACCCGGTAGAATCGCATCAGAGCATCATCGACCGCATTGGAGGCGCGTTTTGGGTTCCCTCGTCCGCGCGTAGCGTCATCTTCGTCGATCGTGGTGCTGCTGCTCGGTGGTGCCGCGGCTCGCGTACGTCGTTCATTGGGCGTCGCTGCCGATGCCGATATGCAGGAACCGTTCTCGTCGAATTGTCACCCGGCGGTACCTTCGCTGGGTTCGCGGCTGAACTCGAATCCTGGGTGCGGTCGGCCACGCCTGGCTGTTCACGACGTACGCGCGCTGGAAAGGGCAGGCTAACCGGATTCAGGCAGGGGAATACCGAATCGCCGTCGGCGAAACGCCGCAATCGTCTGCTCGCCGATCTGGTGAGTGGCGCCGTCGCAACGTATGATGCGCGCATCATCGAGGGTTCACGATCATGCGCGTGGTCGAACAACTCGCCGAAACACCCAAGCTGGTCAACGATCTCGGCGACGTCACCGCCGAAACGCTGATGTCGCGGCTGCAACTCGGTTACGGTCATGCAGAGGGGCAGTTTCTTTCCCGACACGTACGGCTACAAAAAGGGCACGCGCGATTTCCGACATGCTGCTGCGCGCGAATGAACGTATGAACTCCGTACTTGCACGCGCGTGGGCCAATCGCGCGCCTGGGTCTGCCGTACACAACGCCCGACGAGGCATTGATCATGGCATCCATCATCGAGAAGGAAACGGGGCGCGAATCCGAAACGCGGCAAGATCAGCCGCGTTTTCGTTTCTCGCCTGCAACGCTCGATGCGTCTGCAAACGGATCCGACCGTCATCTACGGTTTGGGCAGCGCATTCGACGGCAATCTCACGCGCGCGCAGGTAGATACCGATGGGCCGTACAACACTTACCGAATGAACGGACTGCCGCCAACCCCGATCGCGTTACCCGGGCTCGCGTCGATCCGAAGCGGCGCTGCATCCCGACGACGGCGACTTCCTGTACTTCGTTGCTCGCGGCGACGGCAGCAGCGAGTTCAGCGCAACGTTGGATCAGCATCTCGCGGCCGTGCGCCGTTACCAACTTGGGGGAGGACTTTGTGACGCGCGGCCGGTTCATCACCTTCGAAGGAACCGAAGGTGTCGGAAAGACGACGAACATGGACTTCGTCGCCCGAACGTTGCCGCACGGGGAATCACATTCGTTCAGAACGCGCGAGCCGGGCGGAACACCGATGGCGGAGCGCGTCCGAGCGATTCTGTTAGATCCGCAATCGGAACCGATCGATCCCGGAGGCGGAGCTGTTACTCGTGTTCGCCGCGCGTGCGCAACATCTTGCTCGTGTCATCAGGCCGGCGCTCGAAGTCGGGAACGTGGGTGCTCTGCGATCGATTCACCGATGCGACCTACGCGTATCAGGGCGGCGGCCGCGGATTGTCGATCGCGCGGATCGAGGCACTCGAACAGCGAAGTTCAGGGAGCACTGCAACCCGACCTGACGATCTACCTCGACCTGCCCATTGCAGTCGGGCCTTGCAAGAATCGACGCAGGCACAGCGCGACCGTTTCGAACGCGAGCAACTCGCGTTCTTCGAGCGCGTGCGTCGATGCGTACCTCGATCGCGCGAAGGCAGCATGCCCGATTCCGCACGATCGATGCGGGTCGTCCGCTCGCGGAGGTTCAGCAGGAGCATCGCGGCGGTGCTGCGTCGGTTCATCGACGCGCAACATGATGCCGTTTGCCGCCGTGGCTGGACGCACCGTACGCCGAGCCTCACTGTGCGCGCTCGACAGCGGAGTCGGTTGCCGCACGCGCTGTTGATCCACGGACCTGGCGGTTGGGGTGAACCGGACCTTGGCTGAGGCACTCGCGCTGCAGTTGATCGAGCGCGATTCGACGATGCGACGCTGCGGCCGACGATCGCGCATCCGGATCTACGCTGGATCGTGCCCGAAGGCGCCGGTGAGCAGATCGGCATCGACGCGGTTCGCGCGGTTGCCGACTTCATCGTCCGAACTCCGCAGATCGCGCCGCGCAAGGTAGCGGTGATCACCAGCGCCGACGCGCTGAACCGAGTTGCCGCGAACGCGCTGCTGAAGACGCTGGAAGAACCGCCGCCCGACAGCTATCTGATGCTGGTCAGCGATTCGCTGCGCGACCTGTTGCCGACGCTGCGCAGCCGATGCCGACTGATCTCGCGGTGCGGCCGCACCGCGGAAGCCGCCGCGCTGGCGTGGATCGCGAGCGCGGTCCCGGCCGCGCGAGCCGGACCGCATCGCGGCGCTGTGCTTCGAATACGGCGGCGCGCCGTATCGGGTCGTCGCGGCGCTCGAGCGTGAGGAGCAACCGATAGTCGAGCACGCTGTGTCGCGGTGGCTACGCGGCGAAGTCAATCCGCTGAACGTTGCCGAAGGTTGGGCGAAGGACGCTACCCGCGGAACTGGTCGACCGATGGATGCGCTACGTCGCGCAGTGCGCTCGGGCTGCGGCGTATCGGCGAGCGAAAGCAGACGCCGATCCGCTCGCGCAAGCGCTCGACAAGGCGAGCGAGACACAGCTGCTGTCGATGTGGGACCAACTCGCGCGCAGACCGGCATCTGTTGCGCGGCACCACCAATCCGAATGCGCGATTGCTGCTTCGAATCGCGCCTGCTCGCGTGGCGAGATCTCACGCGTGGCGAGTGTGATCTCGATCACGTCCGGTGCAATTGACAAGCCGGACTGAGAACACGATCATCCGCGCGCCTCCGACCTCGGTGTACATTTATCCGGTCTCGACCGGACTCAAGACGCAATGGAAGCCAAACGCGGCACTACGAAACGGAATTCTCTCGTTGGCGATCAAGGACAAGGCAGTCCTGTACGCCGCGTACATGCCGTTCATTCGCAACGGCGGTCTGTTCATCCCGACCAAGAAGGAATACGAACTCGGCGACGAGGTGTTCATGCTGCTGAATCTCATGGACGAGGCGGAGAAGATCCCGGTCGCGGGCAAAGTCGTCTGGATGACGCCGAAAGGCGCGCAGGGCAACCGGGCCGCTGGCATCGGCGTCCAGTTCAACGATCAGGACGACGTCGCCCGCACGAAGATCGAGACCTATCTCGCCGGCGCGCTGCAATCCGACCGCCACACGCACACCATGTAAGCGTGCTGGTCGACTCTCACTGCCATCTGAACTATCTCGACGATCCGCGACGCCAGACTCGCGGCTGCGCGTGGCGTCGGGTGTTGGCGGGTTTCTTTGCATCGGCGTAACGCCGATACCCAACGCGCGCGTGACGACTTGCCGAACGGCATGCGGACGTCTGGGCCAGCGCGGGCGATGCATCCGGAGAGCGCTGACGTGAAGCAGTCGCCGACTGGGTTGCTGCCGCGGCGCGCCATGAGCGGGTCGTTGGGATCGGCGAGACCGGGCTCGACTATTTCAAGATCGACGGCGACGTCGCGACGGTACGACGGCGGCAGCGCGACAGCTTCGCCGCGCACCTCGTCATCGCGCGAGATGGCCGACCTGCCGGTCATCGTCCACACCCGCGCAGCGGAAGCCGACACGCTCGAACTGTTGCGCGGCACACCGGACACCATCGGCGTGCTGCATTGTTTCACCGAATCATGGGACGCTCGCGCGCGGGGCGCTCGATCTCGGCTGGTATGTGTCGATCTCGGGCATCGTCACGTTCCGCAATGCGCGAGAACGTTCGCGACGTTGCGCGGCACGAGTACCTGACGATCGGCTGCTCGTCGAAACCGATAGTCCGTGGCTCGCGCCGGTTCCGCATCGCGGCAAGACCAACGAACCGGCATACGTCACCCACACGGCCGCGTTTCTTGCGGCGCTGCGTGGCGCAGAACATTGAAGCAACTCGCGGAGCGGACGACGGCGAACTTCCACCGCCTGTTCGCCGCACGACGACTCACGGATCGCGGACGAACTCCTCCTCGTAGAGACGATAGTGCGTCTCGACCATGCCCATCGCGCGATACGTCGCTTGCGCGCCGGTGTTCTCGCGTTCGACGTAGAGGCGTAGCCCGCAACATTCGGGATCCGCTCGCGCGGCATCGCGAACGTGTTCGTGCATCGCGCGTGTAAACGCCCTTGCGGCGATGCCCGGCGAAACGAAAACACTCTGAATCCACCAGAAGCGACCGTTGCGCCAGTCGCTCCATTCGAATGTCAGCATCAGCGCGCCTGCGGCGTTCGCCGCTTGCATCGTCGGCGATCAGGTAGTAGCCGTCGGCGGGCCGATCGAAGAGAGCCTCGATGCCGGCTGTCGGATCCGATCGAGGTCGAGCGGCTTGTCTTCGCTTTCCTGCGCCATCGCGTGATTGAAGCGCGACCAGCAGGTCGATGTCGGCTCTGTACGCAGGGCGAATGCGGTAGGTCACGCGAGCAGCTTCCGTTTCAGAAAATCGAGAATCGTGTTGATAGCGATGAATTGCAACGTCGCGTTCCTGCATCGCGTGCTTCGCGCCCGGATACAGCATCAGTTCGAACGGAAAGATGCGCGTGTCTGCAGCGCTTTCATCAGCGCGTGGTATTGGCGAACAGCACGTTGTCGTCGGCCATGCCGTGCATCAGCAACAGCGCACCGCTGATCGCGATCGACGTGCGACAACACGCTGCTGTCCCGGTATCCGTCTGGATTGAGTTGCGGCGTGCCGAGATAGCGTTCGGTGTAGTGGGTGTCGTACAGGCGCCAGTCGGTTACCGGCGCGGTGCTGACGCCGCGACGGATGTCGGCCGCGATTGCGCGCCAGCAGCATCAACGTCATGAAGCCGCCGTAGCTGTGGCCGATCACGCCGATACGATCGGGATCCGCCCACGGCTGGCGCTTGATGAAATCGATGCCGGTGAGCTGGTCGTCGACTTCGACGTCACCGAGCTGTCCGCAGATCGGATCCTCGAACGACTTTGGCACGATTCGCCGCCGCCGCGGTTGTCGAGTTCGAAAACCGCGATGCCGAGCTGCGCAAACAGCTGGTTGGACAGCGGCGCCCATTCGTTGCGCACTCGCTGCACGCCGGGACCGCCGTAGACGTTGATCAGTACGGGCAGTCGCTGCCTTGGAATCGCGAGTGCGCGGCAAGGTCAGGCGATACCAGAGCGTCTGGCCGTCGGCGGCGCGTGATCGATGCCGAACGTCGGTGTCGGCATGATCGGATACGTGCGGGTGGTAGGCATGCCCCTCTATCAACGCGTTGGCGGCGAGCCCTGCGCGCGGGCGCTTCCGATTCGGCAGAACGAAGTTCGAGACACGCGGGTTGCGAGGTGCTCGAGTAGCGGTCGACGAACCAGGCGCCGGTCGGATCGACCACGGCTTCGTGCCAGCCGGGCACCTGCGTCAGTGACTTCAGGTTCGTCGGTGCGCATCGAGTGCAACTGCGAGCAGATGTTGCTCGGTCGGCCGGTCAATCCAGCCGAGCACGAACGCGTGTGTTGAATCGACGTGACCAACTCGTTGATTCGGCCCGACCGCTCGCGTCAGTGCAGCGCCTTGCCGTCCGCGGCGTAGCAGATACAGCTGCGATGAGCCATCGCGCTCCGACGTCCACAAGAAGCCGCCGGCACCGTGGAAGCGAAAGTTGTCGTGCAGGTTGATCCAGGCCGGCTGCCGTTCGGTCAACAGCGCGCGCGGCGTGCCGCCATCAAACGGAAAGGCCTTTACGGTCAGCGTTCGCTGGTCGCGGCTCTGAACCTGCACGATCGACGCGATCGGCGCCGACGTTCACTCGCGCAAGATAGTCGTCGGGCTGGTCCGATACTCGATCCACCGCACCGAATGCGAAGCTGCAGATCCAATACGCCGAGATCGACGCGCGCATTCGTCGGCGCCGGCATACGGATAACGTTGCGCAACAGCCACGAGTTCGTTGGCGGTGAATTCGTATCGGATGCGTCGTCCGGGATCACGAGCTATCGACGCGCGCGAACACGATGGGAGCGATCGTCCGGCGACCACCAGTGGCCCTCGAAGCGATGCATTTCTTCCTGCGCGACGAACTCGGCGAGTCCGTTGGTTACACAATCGCGACGCGTCGTGCGTCAGGCGCTCTTCGTGTCCGAGTGAGAGGTCGAACAGATAGAGGTCGCCCGCGCGAACGTAGCTCAGGTAGCGTCCGCCCGGCCGAAACCGTGAGATCGGTCTGCCGAAGGCCTCCGCGGTGAGCGCACGGAGCGAACCCGCTACGCGATCGAACAGGTACACGGTGCCGTCGATCATGCCGCAGATCCGCCTGCCATCCGGCAGCCAGCGATAGCTCGACAAGCCACCGCTGAACTGACGGCGTCGCTCGCGTTCGGCTTTTTCTGCGTCGGTCATGCTCGCCCGTCGCGTGATCGCGGCTCGCGTCGATCAGGCGCGGCGTCGTGATTCCGCTCGCAGATGTCATAGGCGTACAGGTCGAGCCGTTCACGATCTTCCGGCGGGTTCGCGAGGTAGGTGACGGGGCGCCGTCGGGGGAGAACGACGTGGATCGGTACGCTGCCATTCAGCGACGGGCTGCTGAACAGCCGTTCGACGGTCAGCCGGGTCACTTCGGCTTCGGCCGCGGCGAACGCGTTCGCGAATGCGTCGAGAGTGACCGGTTACAACGCCATTCGACTCGACGAAGACGTTGTCTTCGATGCGGATGCCGCCGTAACGCAGGTAGCGCTCACAACGGGCCAGTTCACGCGCTGTCCCGCAGGTTTGGCCCGCAGCTCTTCGAGCAGCATCGGGATGAAATACAGACCCGGTTCGATCGTGAATATCTGATCTGCGGCGATATCGCGCGTCAGGCGCAATGCCGCCGTAACGATCGGGCGGCGGCCGCATACCGCCGTCTGGCGAAACCATGTGGCCGGCCACGTCGTGCGTCTGCAGTCCGATCAGATGGCCCAGGCCGTGCGGGAATGAATGCATCGGTGATACGCGATTCGAAGGCTTCCGCACCGGTGCAGTCAACGAGATCGAATTCTGCCAACAGGTCGCCAATGGCGCGATGCATCGTCTCGTGCAGGGCGAGGTAGTTCAACCCCGGCTTGATCGAGGCGATGATGCGCCTGCTGCCGCGCATCGAGCGCCGCAACCAGCGCGGCGAAGTCGCTGTCCTCGTCTGCCGCATACGTGCGCGTGATGTCGCTCGCATAGCCGCGGTAACGTCCGCCGGCATCGATCAGGAAGCTCGCCCGCTCGCGCGGCGCTTCACGATCGTAGTGCTGGTAGTGCAGCACGCCCGCGTGTTCGTTCTGCGCAACGATGTTCGAGTACGGCAGCTCCGTCTCGTTCTGTTTCGACGCAAGCAGATAGGCCTGATGGATCGTCGTATTCGCTGGCGCCGGACTGCGATACGCGGCCAGTGCTGCGCGATGGCCGCGTACGCCGATTTCGCGTTGCGCGCTTCATGCAGTCGACCTCGAAGGTGCGTCTTGTACGCGCGGCCGTAGTGCAGCCGATTCAGCAGCTGCTGCGGATTCACTCGGCGACGGGCAGGTTCGTCGATCGGCGCGTCGAGTCGCCGATCAGCGCCGTACGGTTCTCCGTGCGCAGTGCGCGCGATGCGCCGTCGACGAGCGCATCGAGCGAATCGAACACCTGCGACATCGATCGCGTCCGGACGTCGTCGGGCGGTGTCGGCGGTTGGTGCCAGTAGTCGCGCTGCTGGTGGAACAGCAGCGTCGGCTTGCGGCCGGGGCGAACCAGCAACAGCGCGTGTTCGCATCCGCCCGCGTCGACCCATTGGCGAAATGCGGGTTAGCGCGAAACGTCGGCGCCTGATCGTCGAGGAAATAGTTCTGGCGTGCTGCCCGCCGCGATCAGCGCGGCGTCGAAACGGTTCGACGCGAGCGCCGCTTCCCAGCGTTGCTGGATCGCGGCGACGTGTTCGGCGTATTTGCTCATGGCGCGCGATTCTAGTGTCCGCTCGGAGTGAATGCACTGACCCGCAGGGCGCCTGATATACAATCCGGCGCTTCACACGGGTTGTCAAAAGGGAGGATTCATGCAGTCATTTGCCTATGCTGCGCCGGAAACGGTTGAGCAGGCGCTCGACGGTACTGGCGGAGCATCAGAGGGCAGGGCGGCGCGCGCAGGTGATGGCCGGCGGCACTGACCTGATGGTGCAGATGCGCGCTGTCGATCGGTCGCCGCGCACGATCGTCGATATCAAGAAGCTCGCCGAAACCAATCGGCTCGACGTCGGCGCCAAGGAAATCTACATCGGTGCCGCCATTCCCGGTGCGGTGCTGACCGCGTCGAAGCCGCTCGCCGCGTGTCTTCCCGGTCTGGTGGAAGCAATCGACCTGATCGGCTCGAGCCAGATCCAGGGCCGCGCATCGCTCGGCGGCAATCTGTGCAACGCATCGCCCGCGGGCGACACGATCTCGGCGCTGGTCGCCAACGCTGGCGTGTGTGTCATTGCGACCGCCAGGCGGCCAGCGGGAGATGCCGGTCGAGGCATTCGTCGTCGGTGTCGGCAAAAACGCGCTGAAGCCCGGCGAGTTCCTGCTCGGCATCAAGTTCAAGCGTCCGGCAAAGGGCACCGCGGATGCGTATCTGCGGTTCATCCCGCGCACGGAAATGGACATCGCGGTGGCCGGGGTCGGCGTCAGCGTACGCTCGACGCGCAGCGGCACGTGCAGCGCGGCGCGCGTTGCGATCGGCGCCGTCGCGCCGACTGTGATCCTGGTTCCGGCGGCGGCCGACGCACTGATCGGTTCGAGGCTCGACGACGCGGCACTGGAAAAAGCGGGCAGCGCCTGCAGCGCCGCCGCGTCGCCGATTTCGGACAAGCGCGGTACCGCGGACTATCGCCGCAAGATTGTCGCGGTATTGTGCCGGCGCGCCGCGCAAGTCGCCGGCCGAACGCGCCAAGGAGAGCCTGTGATGAGCAAGATGCAGGTCGAAACGAAGATCAACGGCGAGCGCATGGAGTTTCTGTGCGAGCCGCAGCAGTCGATGCTCGACGTGCTGCGCGACAACCTGCGGCTGACCGGCACAAAAGAGGGTTGTGCGACCGGCGACTGCGGCGCCTGCTCGGTACTGCTGGACGGCCGGCTCGTGTGTTCGTGCCTGATGCTCGCGGTCGAGAGCGGCGGTCACGAGATCACGACGATCGAAGGCATCTCGCGCGGCGAAAAGCTGCACCCGATCCAGCAGAAGTTCCTCGAGCACGCGGCGCTGCAGTGCGGCATCTGCACGCCCGGGTTCATCGTCGCTGCAAAGGCGCTGCTCGACGAAAAACCCGAACCCGACGAGGAGGAGATCCGCTATCACCTGGCGGGCAATCTCTGCCGCTGCACCGGTTACGACAAGATCATCCGTGCGGTCCAAGACGCCGCGCAAACGTTGCGAGGAGAGGCATCGTGAGCGAAGCGAGAGACTACAAAGTCATCGGCACGCGCGTCATCCGCCCGGACGGCGTCGACAAGGTCACCGGACGCGCGAACTTCGGCGCCGACTTCAGCCTGCCGGGCATGTTGTACGGCAAGGTGCTGCGCAGTCCGCACGCCCACGCGCGCATCAAGAACGATCGACACGACGGCCGCCGCGGCGATCGAAGGCGTCTATGCGATCGTCACCGGCGCCGACTTCCCGAAGGTAGGCACGAGGAGATCACCGGCGGTGAGGGCGCCGGCGACTTCGCCGATCTCGCCACCAACGTCATGGCGCGCGACAAGGTCGTCTACCACGGCCACGCAGTGGCGGCCGTTGCCGCGAAGTCCTCGGCGATCGCCGACGCCGCGCTCGCGGCGATCAAGGTCGAGTACGAAGTGCTGACGCCGGTGATGGATCTCGACGCCGCGATGGCCGACGGTGCGCCGCTGGTCGACGAAGATCTGTTCACCGCAGGGCTGCCGCAAAAGCCGACGAAGCCGAGCAACGTCGCCGCGTATATGGAATTCAAGCGCGGCGACATCGCCAAGGGATTCGCGGAAGCCGACGTCGTGGTCGAAGGCACCTATCGCACGCCGACCGTGCACCAGGGCTACATCGAACCGCACGCCTGTGTCGCGTCGATCAACCAGGGTGGGCAGGCGACGATCTGGTGCTGCACGCAAGGCCACTTCGACGTGCGCTCGATGACTTCGAAGGTGCTCGGCATGAACGTCGCCGACATCCGCGTCATCCCGAGCGAAATCGGCGGCGGCTTCGGCGGCAAGACGACGGTCTATCTCGAACCCGTCGCGATGGTGTTGTCGAAGAAGTCCGGCCGTCCCGTGAAGATGACGATGACGCGCGACGAAGTGTTTCGCGCGTCCGGTCCGGCATCGGCGACGAAGTGCACCATCAAGATCGGTGCGAAGAAAGACGGCACGTTCACCGCGATGTCGGCCTGGCTCGCCTACGAGGCGGGTGGCTACAAAGGCTCGTCGATGGCGCCTGGCGCAATGTGCGTGTTTGCGCCGTACAACGTCGCCGCACTTCCTGATTCAGGGCTACGACGTGCTGGTCAACAAACCCAAGGTCGCAGCGTATCGCGCGCCGGGCGCGCCGCAGTCGATGTACGCGTGCGAGAGTCTGATCGACGATCTGGCGCGGCAGCTGAAGATGGATCCGATCGATCTGCGCCTCAAGAATGCCGTCAGCGCAGGGCAGCCAGGCGGCGTACGGGCCGAAGTTCAACGCGATCGGCTTCAAAGCAGTGTCTCGAGGCAGCGAAGAAGCACCCGAACTACGCGGTGAAGCTCGGCCCGAACGAAGGTCGTGGGCTCGCGGCCGGGTTCTGGTTCAACGCGGGCATGCAGTCGAGCGCAGAAGTGCACATCAACGAAAACGGCACCGTGACCATCGTCGAAGGCAGCCCCGACATCGGCGGATCGCGCGCGTCGATGGCGTTGATGGCGGCGGAAGAGCTGGGTGTTCCGTACGAACGCGTGCGCGTGCTCGTCGCCGATACCGAGAGCGCCGGCTACAACAACACCACCGGCGGCAGCCGCGTGACGTTTGCAACCGGCATGGCGGTCATTCAGGCGTCGCGCGACATCATCGCGCAGTGCAAACAGCGCGCGGCCGCGACGTGGGGCATCGAAGCCGACCTCGTCGACTGGCAGGACGGTCAGGCGATTCCGAAGCCGGGCGTCAACGCCGACGTAAAGCCGCTGACGCCTCGCGCAGATCGCGGCGAATGCCGGGCGCACCGGTGGTCCGTTGCTCGGTCGCGCATCGCTGAACGCGCGCGGCCCCGGCCCGGGCTTCTCGATCAACATGGCTGATGTGCGAGTCGATCCCGAAACCGGCAAGGTCGACGTGCTGCGATTCACGGCCATCCAGGATGCCGGCAAGGCGATTCATCCGACCTATGTCGAAGGTCAGATGCAGGGCGGCGCGGTTCAGGGAATCGGTTGGGCGTTGAACGAGGAATACATCTACGACGCAAAAGGCGTGATGCAGAACGCCGGGTTCCTCGACTACCGCATGCCGGTCGCGTCGGATCTGCCGATGATCGACACACAGATCATCGAAGTGGCCGAATCCGAGCGCATCCGTATGGCGTGCGCGGCGTCGGCGAGGTGCCGATCGTCGCGCCGCTCGCGGCCGTCGCGAACGCCGTGCGCGCGGCGACGGGCGTGCGCATTCCACGATCTGCCGTTGTCGCCGCCGCGGGTTCTCGCTGCGTTGGAGGCCGCGAAGGGCTGAGGCGAACGTCCGTGGCCAAGGTGTTCTTTCCGGATCACCTGACGCAGCACACCGCCGGTGTCCGGGAGCTCGAGGTTCAGCGCCGAGAGCTTCCGTGATCTGGTGGCGCAGCTCGAGCGACTGCTTCCCGGGTATCGCGAGCGTGCTGATCGGCAAGGTGGCGGTCGCGATCGACGGCGACATCATCCACGATCCGTTTCTCGATCCGGTGCGCGCCGGACTCAGAGGTCTATTTTCTGCATCGAATCGAAGGCGGCTGAGCGGGTAGATTCCGTCGCTGCATCGACTGCGCGGACAACGAAATGGGAGGCGACATGGCGCGTATCGCAATCATCGGGGCGGGCAGCCTGGTGTTTTCCAGTCGGCTGACCGCCGACATCCTGACCTATCCCCATCTGCGCGATGCGCACTTCGCGCTCGTCGACGTCGACGCCGAACGGCTCGCATACGCCGGCCGTATCGTCGAACGCATCTGCCGCGACGGTGGCTATTCGCAAGCCACCTACTCGCTGCATCACGAGCGCGCGAAGCGCGCTCGACGGGCGCCGACTACGTGATCATCAGCGTGCTGGTCGGCGGATATGAGGCGATCGAGCGCGAGATCGACATACCGAAACGCTACGGCGTGGATCAGGCGATCGGCGACACGCTGACGCCGGGCGGCATCATGCGTTGCCTGCGCACCCTGCCGCAGCTGTTGGAGATCGGCCGCGACGTGATGACGCACTGTCCGGACGCGTGGGTGCTGAACTACACCAATCCGATGGCGATGTTGTGCTGGGGCATGAAAGAAGCGTTGCCGGACATCAAGCCTCGTCGGCCTGTGTCACTCGGTGCAGCACACCACGGCGCAGTGGGCGCATCGTCTGAAGGTGCCACTCGAAGAGGTCGACTTCGAGTGCGCCGGCCTGAACCATCAGGCGTGGATATTCCGGTTCATGCACGATGGGCGCGACCTGCTGCCGCACATCCGCGAACTCGCGGTCGATCCGAACTGTGGCGCAAGGACACGTCGCGGATGGAATACGTCAAACACTTCGGTTTTCCGGTGACGGAGGCGAGCGGCCACAACTCCGAGTATTCCGCGTGGTTCCGCAAGCGCCCCGAACTGATCGCGGCGTATTGCCCGGGCGGCAGCTGGAACGGCGGTTCCGGTTTCATCAAAGAGCTGTACAACCGGCCCGACTGGCGCGACGGTGATGGAGAAGATGGCCGACGGCACCGAACCGGTTTCGCTCGAGCGCAGCAACGAATACGGCAGCCAGATCGTCAGCGCGCTGGCCGGCGGCGATCCGTGAAGATCTACGGCAACGTGATGAACGAAGGCCACATCGACAATCTGCCGGACGGCGTCTGCGTGGAGGTGCCGTGCTCGGTCGATCGGCAGTGGCATTCGACCGCCAGCGGTCGGGGACATTCCGACGCATCTGGCGGCGATCAATCAGACGCAGATCAACGTACAGCGGCTGGCCGTCAAGGCGGCGCTCGAATCCGACCCGGAATGCGTTTTCCAGGCGATGGCGCTCGATCCCCTCACCGGCGCCGTTGGAACGCTCGATGAGATTCGCGCGATGACCGCGGAACTGCTGACGCTCATGCGCAGTGGCTGCCGGCATTCAGCAACCGGCGCGCTCGCCGCAAAACCCCGACTGGCCGGCCATGCCTGAGCTCGTCAACCTCGGCTCGTTCTGTATCGACTACGTCTATTCGGTGCCGTCGATCGTTCGTGCCGGTGAAACGCTGCTCGGCGCGGCACCGGTGCGCCACCCGGGCGGCAAGGGACTGAACCAGTCGCTTGCGGCGGCGCGGGCGGGCGCGCGAGTGGCGCACTTTGGTTGCGTCGGCAGCGACGGTGTCTGGCTGAAAGATCTGCTGGCCGAACGCGGGCGTGAACGTCGACGGCGTGCGTGTCTGCGAAACCCAGCCGACCGGACACGCGATGATCCAGGTCGGCCCGCATGGCGAGAACGCGATCGTCATCGTCGGCGGCGCCAATCGGACGATTCAACCGGCGGATGTGCGACGCGCGATCGCGCGTGTCGGGCGCGACGGTTGGCTGCTGCTGCAGAACGAGATCAACGACGTCGACGACGTGCTCGCGCGAAGCCGCGACGCGCCGGGATGCGGGTCGCGTTCAACATCGCTCCGGTAGACGGGCGCGAGTCGGGCATACGGGCTCGACGCGGTCGAGTTGCTGCTGCTCAACGAAATCGAGGCCGCTGCGCTGGCGCGCGAAGCCGATCCGCATCGCGCGCTCGAACGTCTCACGCGCGAACGTCCGAAGCAGCACGTCGTCATCACGCTGGGTGCACACGGCGTGCTTTATGGTCGCGGGTCCGAACGTATCCAGCTGCCGGCGTTCGAGGTGACGGCCGTGGATGAGACCGGTGCGGGCGATGCGTTCATCGGTCATCTGATGGCCGCATGGTTCGACGAGACGTCCCGGTGACGCGAGCGGTTGCGCCGCGCGAGTGCGGCCGGCGCATTGGCCGTGTGTTCAGCCGGGCGCGGCGGATGCGATTCCCGATGCCGCGCGCGGTGCAGCAGTTTCTCGCCGACATCCGATGATCGACGCACAGTGGCGATTGCGCAGCGCGACTGGCCGCACGCTTCGGGATCGCTTTGGCGGCAACGCCGACGCTGTTCGTGGGCGCCGGGCCGCGTCAATCTGATCGGCGATCACGTCGACTACTGCGGTGGCGCGGTGCTGCCGATGCCGATCCAGTTCGGCACGTCCGTGGCGGTCCGCATCTACGAGAGCGGTCGCGTCCGGGCGATCAAGCACGAACAATCCGGCGATGCCATCGACGCACGGCTCGATCGGCGACTGACTTTCGAGACGCGGCTCGTGGGGCCGGTTCTCTGTGGGGCGCAGCATGCGGTGCTGCGCGAGCGAGGGAATCGACGATCCGCGGCGCCGAGGTGCTGGTCAGCGGCGACATTCCCGGCAGCGGCCTGTCGAGTTCGGCGTCGCATCAGTCGGTTGCGCTGCTGTCCGCGCTGACGAGGGCGGCCGGGCGCGCGCTATCAGCCGCTTCAAATTGCGCTCGCCGCGCAGCGCATCGAACACCGACATCGTCGGCGTGCAATGCGGCCTGATGGATCAGGCGGTCATCGCGCTGGCGCGAACCCGGCGCGGCGCTGCTGTTCGATTGCGCCGATCATCGTCATCGGTCGATCGCGGTCGACGGACGCGACGATTCGGTTCGTCGTCGTCGACACGGGACGCGCGCGACAACTGGTGCATTCGGCATACAACGCGCGGCTGCGCGAAACGCGTGCTGCGGCCGCGGCGCTCGGTGTCGCAGCGCAGCTGCTCGGAGCGACTCGACGCGGCGGACACGTTCGAGCGAACGCGCGCACGCGATCAGATGACCCCGTCGTGTATGCGTCGTGCGCGGCACGTGGTCAGCGAAGCGCGCGCGTCGGTCGCAGCCGCGGCAGATGCACTCGGAGCGAGCAGACTGGACGGCGCTGGGCGTGCTGCTGTCAGCAGAGCCACGCGTCGCTGCGCGACGATTTCGAAGTGAGCTGCGCGGAACTCGACGTGCTCGCCGACGCGCTGGCGGCCCAACCGGGCTGCTACGGCGCGCGGATGACGGGCGCGGGATTCGGCGGCAGCGTCGTCGCACTGATCGACGCGGCGCGCGTCGACACGGCGGTGGCGGCTCGCAGCGCGTGCCTACGCAGCGCGCTTCGGCAATTCTCCGCGCGGATTCGTCGCGCGATCGCTGGGCGGCGTGAGGTCGCTCGATGGCTGAACGACGCCGCAATGCACTGACCGGCGACTGGGTGATCGTTTCGCCCGGGCGCGCTCAATCGACCCTGGCAGGGCAGTCGAGGAGAAGCCGACCGCGGTCTGACGAATCGTTGGGACAGCGACTGCTATCTGTGTCCGCGCAATACGCGTGCCCATGGAGCGGTGAACCCGGATTATCGCGGCACCTTCGCATTCGACAACGATTTCCCTGCGCTCGACGCTCGCTTCGCCGGTTGCACCGTCCGCCGAGCCGCTGCTGCATGCGGAAGCCGATGACCGGACAAGTGCCGCGTGCTGTGTTATTCGGAGCGTCACGACGCGACGCTTGCGTCGCTGTCGGCCGCGGAACTCGCCGGCGTGGTCGACCTGTGGCGCAGCGAAGCCGGCGAACTCGGCCGGCAGTATCCGTGGGTTCAGGTGTTCGAGAACAAAGGCGCGCTGATGGGCTGCTCGAGTCCGCATCCGCACGGCCAGGTGTGGGCGACATCGGTTGTGCCGATGATTGCCGCAGCGGGAGGACCATGCATCAGCGCGACTATGCGACGCACCCGCACTCGGTTCTGCTGCTCGACTACGCGCGCCGTGAAACTCGCGCTCGAGGACCGGCGTGGTTGCGCGCAACGAACGTTGGCTCGCCGTCGTGCCGTATTGGGCGGCGTGGCCGTTCGAAACGCTGCTGCTGCCGCTGCAGCACCGGCGCGAACTTCGATGAACTCGACGCGCGCGACATTGCCGATCTCGCCGCCATTCTGGCGCAGCTGCTGCCGGCCTACGATCGGCTGTTCGACGTTGTCGTTTCCGTATTCGATGGGTTGGCACGGGCGCGGCCGCGACCAGGGCGGGCACTGGCAACTGCACGCGCACTTCTATCCGCCGCTGCTGCGTTCGGCCAGCGTGCGCAAGTTCATGGTGGGGTTCGAAATGCTCGCGGAAGCGCAGCGCGACCTGTCCCCGGAAGAGGCGGCCGCGCGGCTGCGCGGACTCGTTAGAAGTTGAAGTCGATCCGCAGCACTTCCGACAGCTCGGCGATTGCCTGCGTCTTCGCTGCGTGACCTTGATCGTCGTCATGCCGAGTTCCTTGGCGGGCTTGAGGTTGATGCCGAGGTCGTCGAGGAACACGGCCTGCTTCGGCTTGATTCGCAGGCGCTCACAGGCGCGCAGGTAGAACGCAGGATTCGGTTTGCGGATGCCTTCTTTGCTCGATTCGAGCACCAGGTCGAACAGACTCCATCACGCCCTGCATCGCGCTGCGCGCGTTCGCTGGTTCGCGCCATGCCCGGGCCTTCGTCCGGATTTCACGTTGTTCGTCAGGCACGCGACTTTGTAGCGCTGTTTGCAGGTTTTCAGCACCTCGACCATCCGCGGTCGCAGATCGCCGGACAGCAGTTCGAGCACCGCCTGGCCGCGGATCGAATGACCTGCCGCGCGGCTTTCGGTTTCGAACTCCACGTCGAACTGCGCGCGGTGATGGCGCTCGATTCGAGCCGCGCCCAGGCGTTGTGTTCCGGGATTGGTCGCGTTGATGCCGCGAATGAAATCCGTCGGTAGCCGCGTTCGGCCTCGAATCGGTTGAACGCATCGAACGGACTCGTGGTCAGCACGCCGCCGAAATCCCAGAGAACTGCGTGGATCATATGAATATGCCCCGCAATCAAAAGCTGAAGTAGCCGCCGTCGATCAGGAACGTTTCGGCGGTGTGGTAGGCGCTTGCGTCGCTCATGATGTACACGGCGATCGCCGCGAAATCTTCCGGTTGGCCCCAACGCCGCGCGGGTATCCGCTTCATCACGTTGTCGACGAACTTGTCGTAGCCGAACGTCGGCGCCGTCATCGCGGTTTCGATCCAGCCCGGCAGCACCGTGTGCGCGGTGACGCCGTAGCGCGCGTATTCGACGGCGAGCGCCTTGATCATCGATACGAGCGCGCCCTTGCTGGCGGCGTAGTGCTCGCCGCGCGCCTGGCCGGAAATGGCCGCGAGGCTCGCCGTCGCGACGAGGCGGCCGCCTGGATCGCCGGCTTCGCGCGCGGGCGCGCATGTGGCCCGCCGCGTGCCGGAACGTGTGATAGGTGCCGTCGAGGTTCACCGATATCACGCGACGCCACTCCTCGAACGGCATCTCGTCGAACGCTGTGCCGCGCCCCCCAATTCCGGCGTTGGCAAAGCAGCCGTCGACGCGGCCGTGCGTTTCGAGCGTTGCCGCGAACGCGCTGGCGACGGCGTCTCGCGTCGGCCACGTCGCAGATGTGCGCGGAGACCTTGGTTCCGTATCCGGCAAGACGTTCGACCGCCGCGGCGTTTTTCTCGCCGATTCGTGCCCCAGATGCAGACATCGCCGCCGGCCTGCGCGATGCCTTCGGCCATGCCGAGGCCGATGCCGCTGTTGCCGCCGGTGATCAGCGCGACCTTGCCCGACAGATCGAAGGGTGCAAATGCCATGACCCCTCTTCGGTAGGGTTGATTCAGTATTGTTGGTCGATCAGAAATGCATTGATCTGCCGCGCAAGTTCGGCGGGCTGATCGAGTTCGACGAGGTGCCCGGCGGCGGCGATCGTGTGGGTGACAACGGGCCCACCGAGGCGCGTCGCAAAACGCTGCTGGTAGACGCAGGCATGACCTGATCTTCCGCGCCGCGCACGAGCAGGGTGGGCTGGCGAACCCGGTACAGGCGTTTGGCGATGCCGGTGTTGCCCATCGGAAACAGGAAGCGCGCGGCGGCTTCCATCGAGCGGGTGAGGTAGATTCCCCATTCGAGCGCGATCTTCACCGGCCGGCATTTCCCACAGCCGTTTCCAATGCGTCGGGATCTTTGCAGAGCAAGCGCCGGCAGCACGTCGGGTCCGGGACGCTGCGCCCAGATGTCGGTCGTCGGATCGGCGTCGTCATAGATTCCGAACGGCGCGATCAGAACGAGCCTGCGCACGCGCTCAGGCGCGATGCCGGCAATTTCCGCGCAAGGGTGCCGGTAACCGAACTCGCAATCAGATCGACCGACGGTTCATCGCCGAGCGCTTCCAGCAGTTCGAGCGCGGCAACGACCCATTCGTGATAGTCGTCGAGATGGCGAAAATCCGGAGCGCCTGGAAATCCCGGCAGCGACGGCGCGATCACACGACGCGACGCTCGACAAGCGCGTCCAGAAACGGCGACCAGCTGCGGCAGGCCGCCGATTCCGGCGAAATAACACGATGGGCGATCCGGCGCCGGCTTCAAGAACGCGACACGGATGGCCCGCGACGACGTGACCGACGACGTACTACACCTGCGGCATCAGGCGACCGCCCGCGGCAATGCGAACGTCGTTGCGAGCGGCTTCGGCCACCAACGGTCTTCCCACTGATCGTCGAACAGATCCGCAGATCTGCGGCAGCACGCTTGTCGGCATACAGCTTCGTGTTGTAGCGGACGAGGTCGTGATCCATGTTGCCGAACTGCAGCAGCAGCATCAGATGGCCGACGTTCAGATTCACGCAGCACCTCGCGCAGCTTCTCCGCCACTTCGTCGGGGCTGCCGATGATGACGTAGCCGGCGTCGACGATGTCGTCCCACGTGCGCGCCGATGCGCCGGCCGACGCTGCCGAACGCGCTTGTGCCGCGGCCTGGGCGACCTGGCGATTGAACGCGCGCGCGGATCGTTGCTTCGCTCTGATATCCGGGCGGGTCGAAGCAAACTGCGGGTCGACGTGCAGACAGCGGCCATAGAAGTACTCGGCCGGTTCCTTGTAGAGCCGATACGCTTCTTCGCGCGTCTCGGCCACGCCGACGAACTGCAGGAAACCGGCGCGATACGGATTGCGGTCCTTGCCGCAGGCGACGCATCTCTTCCCAGAAGCCCTTCATCGTCGCTTCGCCGGCCTTGTAGCCGAAATACGACAGGTAGCAGTAGACGTAGTCCATCTCCGCGCACCAGTGCCACGTCTCGACCGAACCACCGCCGGGAATCCAGACCGGCGGGTGCGGCTGCTGAACGGGACGCGGCCACGACGTTGACGTAACGCAACTGGTTGTAGCGGCCGTTGAACGAAAACGTCTCGGGCGTCGTCCACGCCTTCATCACGATGTCGTGCGCTTCGAGATAGCGGTCGCGCAACTTGCTCGGGTTCTGCCAATACGCGAAGCACGGTGTCCATCGGCGTGCCCACCGGGAAAGCCGGCGATGAGGCGACCGCCCGGACATGCAGTCGAGCATCGCGAACTCTTCGGCGACACGCGTCGGCGGGTTGTACAACGCGAGCGAATTACCCATCACGCAGATCATCGGCGCGTTCGTGCGACGCGTCAGCGCAGCCGCGATCAGGTTCGGCGACGGCATCAGGCCGTAGCCGTTCTGGTGGTGTTCGTTGCAGCAGACGCCGTCGAAGCCGACTTCGCCCGCGTATTCGAGTTCGTCGAGATACTCGTGATAGTGTTCGTGCACACGCGCGCCATCGAGCAGATCTCGAATCGATGTCGACCCAGACGGACGGATGCGTTTCCCGAAAGTCGTCCGGAAGATCCTTGTAAGGCATCAGATGAAACCAGAGATTCTTCATGGCGGCTCGCGTCGCGGAGAGCAACGCGATGGTAGTGGATTAGCTGCACAGCGGCCAAGGCGCCGATTCGGAGGAGGTACGTGGACATTCAGGGTGGAGTCGCAATCGTCACGGGTTCGTCGTCGGGCGTCGGCGCGGCGTGCGCGCGGCAACTGGCGGAGCGGGGCTGCAACGTCGTCATCAACTATTCGCGCAGCGAAGCCGGCGCGCGGGAAACGGAAGCCGCGTGCCTTGCGCTACGGCGTCGAGACGCTGGTCGTGCGTGCGCGACGTCGCCGACGACGCGGATTGCCGGCGCATGGCCGCGGCGGCGGACGCCAAGTGGGGCCGTATCGATGCGCTCGTGAACAACGCCGGGACCACGAAGTTCTGCGCACACGACAATCTCGAGGGGCTCAGCAAGCAGGATTTCCTCGACATCTACTCGGTGAACACGGTCGGCGCGTACCAGATGACGCGCGCGGTCGCGCCGGCGATGAAGCGGGGCGGGCGCGGCAGCATCGTAAACGTCGCGTCGATCGCGGCGGTCATGGGTGTCGGCAGTTCGATCGCGTATGCCGCGTCGAAAGGCGCGCTGGTGACGATGACGTTGTCGCTCGCGCGCGCGCTCGGGCCCGGAGATCCGCGTGAACGCGGTGTGTCCCGGGCTTCATCCAGGGCGAATGGCTCAGGAACGGCATGGGCGCGGAGAACTACGACCGGTCGAAGAAGTTCCTCGAAGAAACCACGCCGCTACGCCTGACGACGACGCCGGATACGGTGGCGGAAGCGATCCTCTACTTCGTTGCCGGCGCGGATGTCATCACCGGTGAAACGCTGATACTCGACGGCGGCATGCATCTGAACACCGCGCCGTTGGGACGTCGTTAGACGTCGTCAGGCGCTCAGTCGGGCTTCAGCGTTCCGAACGTGCCTTTCGGCAGGTGGCGGATGTCCTTGCCTTCGACGAGGTAGAGCACGTATTCGGAGATGTTCTTCGCGTGGTCGCCGATCCGTTCCAGCGAGCGCGCGACCCAGATCAGGTGCAGGTCGCGTTCGACCGCGTCCGGATTTTCGGTCATCGAATTCGCGAGCATCTGGATGACCGACGCGATATTCTTCGTCCACCTGCTTGTCGGCGGCGATCAGATCGAGCGCTTCCTTGGTGTCGAGCCGCGCCAGCGCATCGAGCGCGCGCGACACCATCGTGGTTGCGAGCTGGCCGAGCCGCGCGGTCTCGCCGTACAGATTCTTCTGATAGTCGAGGTTGGACAGTTCCCGCGCCATCTTCGCGATGCGGTTGGCTTCGTCGCCGATCCGTTCGAGATCGGTGCTCGACTTCATCACCGTGACGAGCAGCCGCAGATCGGTGGCCGTCGGCTGGCGGCGCGCGATGATGTGGATGCACTGCTCATCGAGCGTGACTTCGAAGCGGTTGACCTCGTGGTCGCGCGCCGAGACCTTCGCCGCGAGTTCCGCGTCGTAGGTCGAAATGGCCTTGATCGCGTCGCGCAGCTGCTGTTCGACCATGCCGCCCATTTCCATCAGGCGGCGGCGGACGATCTCCAGCTCCGCGTCGTACTGTTCCGAGATGTGCCGACTCAATTGATGCATCTCCATTGCCTCGTCGAACTTTACTAGCTTGCCCAGCCATGGAACAGGTATTCGGACCCGGTTGGTCCGAACGGTCGCGCCTCACGCTAAACTAGTACAGACGCGCGCGAGAACCTCGACATCCGTCACGCCGCTGCGTGCTGAGGAAAAACGCAGAAGAACAGACTGCCCTTGTTCAGTTCGCTTTGCACGCCGAGCGTCGCGTCGTGACGCTTCAGCACGTGTTTGACGATCGCGAGTCCGAGTCCGGTGCCGCCGCGCGCGCGCGAACCGGACAGGTCGACCCGGTAAAAGCGCTCGGTGATCCGCGTCAGGTGCTGCGCGGGAATGCCCATGCCGTGGTCCTCAACCTCGAATCGGGGGCCGTCGTCTGTCGCGAACCAGCGCACGTGGATGTCGCCGCCGTTCGGGCTGTAGCGAACGGCGTTGCCCACCAGATTCGAAAACGCGCTGTGCAATTCGAACTCGCTGCCGCGCAGGCGCAGCGTCGGGTCCGCATCGACGCGTGATCCGTGTGCTGTCCGTTCGACATCTGCCGGGCCTCGGCGACGATCGACTCGAGCATCGGCGCCACCGCAACCATGTCGACGTCGGTTTGCGAAGGTTTCGGGCTCGATTCGAGACGCGTCAGCAGCAACAGGTCGTCGACGAGCACCTTCATCCGTTTTGCCGGCGGGCGCAGGCGCGCCATCAGCCGCGCGCAGCTGTTCCTGATCGAGCGATTCATCGTCGAGCGATTCGAGATAGCCGAGGATCACGGTCAGCGGCGTGCGCAGCTCATGGGAGACGTTGGCGACGAAGTCCTGCCGCATGCTGAGCAGCCGGTTCAGCTGCGAAACATCGCGCGCGAGGATCAGCATGCGCGCTTCGTCGATGTCGATCCGGCGCACTTCGAGTTGCAGATCGGAGTGCGTCGCGGTGATTTCGACGAGCCCTTCGGCGGCTTGGCCGTTCACGAGCGCGGCGATCTCCGGGTTGCGCACCAGCGACACGAAGTTCTGGCCGACGTCGCGCGACGACAACCCGAGCAGCGTTTGCGCGGCGGCGTTGAACATCTCGATTTCGCCGTTGCGCTTGATCAGGATGGCGCCGTCCGGCAGCGCTTCTGTTGCGGAGCGAACATAGCGCAGCCGAGTCAGCAGGCGGCGCATCCGACGCGCAACTGACGCATCGAGCGAAACACCCGGACCGCCGGTTCCTGCCACAGCTCGGCCGTAGTTGTCGGGGCGACGGATCGGATGCCGCGACCAGTGGTGAAGACGCACGAGTTCGCGCGCGTGCGGGAATACCCAGACGACCAGTCCAATGACGAGTGACGGGCGCCCACATCTGCGTGAGCAGAGCCGACGGCGAGCACGACCGATCGCAAGCGTGCCGGTGCGGATCAGTTCGCTTCGCAGCCCGGGAATCACGCGAGCGATTCACACGCCGCGGGCGCAGAGCCGATAGCCGACGCCGCGCACCGTTTCGACCAGCGCATCGAGGCGGAACGGCTTCAGCGCGCGGCGCAGACGCAGGATGTGAACATCGACGGTGCGTTCTTCGACGTACACGGAACGACCCCACACACGATCGAGCAGTTGCGCACGATCGAAGGCGCGGTCGGGGTGCTGCATCAGGAACGTCAGCAAGCCGGAACTCGGTGGGGCCGAGGTGAATCGGCTTGTCACCGATCGTCAGGCGGTGGCTCTTCAGATCGAACGATCAGTTCGCCGATCGTCAAGCCGACCGTCGACCGCGCCGCCGGCGCGGCGCTGCAGCGCGCGGATCCGCGCGATCAGTTCGCGCGGAGAGAACGGCTTGGTGATGTAGTCGTCGACGCCGGAATCGAATCCTTTGAGTTTGTCGGCTTCTTCGCCGCGTGCGGTCAGCATGATGATCGGCAGATCGGCGAACAGTTCGTCGCGACGCAGGCGTCGCGCGAGATCGATGCCGCTTGCGCCCGGCAACATCCAGTCGATGATGACGACCGCGGGCATCGGGCCGTCGAGCAGACGCAGTGCTTCTTCGGCGCTGCCGGCGCCGAGAGTGTTGAAGCCCGCGCGAGTCAGCGCGAAGCGTCAACATTTCGCGGATTTCGGGCTCGTCTTCAACCAGCATCACGGTCTGCGTTGTCATGCGCGCTATTCTCGCAGGTTGATCCGGCTCAGAATCGACCCTCCCTCGGTTGCCGCTGCCAAGCGACGCAGTGTCGTGCAGCTGACGTTATGGATTGATGACAGTCGGCCATGATGCGAGCCGAGACCGAAGCGCGCCATGGACGCGCAGCGGACGTGTGTATAGGCTCTGCCCAATTCAGATGTCCGGTGGAGGAGAGCATGGGCCAGACCAAACAACTGCGCGCGATCGACGGTTTCGCGTTCGGTGCTTACGAGGCGATGCCGACCGACGAAGCCGCGCGGCGGCATCGTGGTAATCCAGGAGATCTTCGGCGTCAATTCGCACATCCGTAACGTCTGCGACGGCTATGCAGCCGCGGGCTATGCCGCGATTGCGCCGCAGATCTTCGATCGCGTCGAGCGCAACGTCGAACTGGGTTACGAGCAGAACGGACATGGTTCGCGGCGTCGAAATCGCGCGCGGCAAACTCAAGATGGAGCAGACGCTGCAGGATCTGCAGGCAGCCATCGACGATGCCAAACGGTTCGGCAAGGTCGGCGTGGTCGGCTATTGCTTCGGCGGACTGCTGGCGTGGCTGTCCGCGTGCGAACTCAATGGCGTCAGCGCGGCCGTTTCATACTACGGCGGCGGCGTTGCAGGGCAGCTCGAACGTCGCCCGAAGTGTCCGGTGATGATGCACTTCGGCGACAAGGACGCGCACATTCCGTTGAGCGACGTCGAGAAGGTGCGTAAGGCGCACCCGGAGGTCACGGTCAACGTCTACGAGGCGGACCATGGCTTCAATTGCGATCACCGCGGGAGCTACGACGCCGCCGCAGCAAAGCTCGCACTCAGCCGAAGCCTGGAGTTTTTCGCCAAGCACGTCGGCTGACGGAGCGCAACGTGTTCACCGGAATCGTTCAAGGCCTGTGCCGCGTCGGGTCAGTTGTCGACGAACCGGGCCTGCGGCGACTGCAGATCGACCTCGGCGACCTGGCGAGCGGGCTTCAGACCGGCGCTTCGGTAGCGGTGAACGGCACGTGTCTGACGGCGACATCGTCGGAACGCGACGGCGTGCGCGGTTCGACGTCATCCGTGAATCGCATGGCGCGTTCGAACCTCGGCGCGATCTCGCGGTCGGCGACCTGGTGAACGTCGAACGTTCGCTCAAGATTCGGCGACGAAATCGGCGGCCACGTGCTGTCGGGTCACGTTGCCGACGTCGTCACAGTGGCGCAGATCGACACCGGGCCGCAACGAACGCACCATCTGGTTCGAAGTTCCGCGCGAATGGCTGGCATTCCTGTTTCACAAAGGCTTCGTTGCGCTCGACGGCGCGAGCCTGACGATTGCGGCGGTCGATCAGCCGCGCGGCTGGATCTCGGTCAGCCTGATTCCAGAGACGATCGCCCGGACAACACTGGGGCGGGTGGTGGTCGGCGACCGCGTGAACCTTGAAATCGACGCGCAGACGCAGACCATCGTCGCGACAGTGGAGCGTCTGCTCGAACGATCCGCGAGTGGCGCGGACCGCCTGCGGGCGCTGAGGTTCGTCGGTCAGGTCGGCTGGCGGTGCAGCTGACGCAGGTTGCCGATGACGGCTTCCAGCGCGCGGTCGAACACCTGCGACTCGTCGAGGATCGTGATCGACTTTGCGCTTCAACTCGACCGCCAGTGCCATGCGATTGCGTTCGGCAACCTTCATGCCGCGCCGGTTGACGAAGATGTACTTGCTGCCCGGTTGCACGATAGCCGCGAGTTTGCAGCGCATCTTCTGGCCGTCTTCGTGCGTCACTTCGACCCAAACGCCTTCGGTGAGGCGGTTGATCTCGCGGACCATTTCCGGCTCGGGTTCGACAGGCTCGATCGGATTGACTTCGCCGGGCCCGGTCAGGACGATTTCTTCCATCACCGGCAGCTCGGGCGCTTCGACATGCGGTCGGTCCTCTTCGAGGAACGCCCGATCGGAATTCGAAATGTCGCCGAGGCGGCTCTGCAGCGCCGTTAGCGTGTCTTCGATTTCCGTGCCGCTCAGGCCGAGCAGTTCCATGCCGCGTTCGATGCGGTCGATCAGTTGCGGTCGTGCGCGGTCGCGTTCTTCGATATCGGCGAGTGCGTCGAGCGGCTGAACGCTCCACAGCAGATCGTCAAACGTCTGCACTGCTTCGGTCCATTCGGCTGCCTTCTTCGCCGTGGCGCACACACAGGTAGACGAGCACACGACTCCAGGTGTCGCTGATGAAGTGGCCGATGTCTGGAGGCAGGCGCAAGCCAGCTGGCCTTCTGGTTCACCAGGCGCTCAACCGTTTGTTTCGCCGAGATGGTCTTGGCGCGGCCGGCCTCCACTTCTTTGACGCGCTGTTCGACGATCTGAACGCGGTGGTGGTCCTGCTGAACGAAGTTGCGCAGTTCGGCGACGAGCGTACCGAAGATCTCGGGGTCGTCGCTGAAGTTGTTCAGCACGCGCAGCACGACCGATTCGATCTTGTTGTACAGCGCGTCGCGCTTGAGTTCTGCGGCGCTGCTCCAGCCGATGCCGGCGCTCGACAGTTCGTTGAGCAGCTGGCGCGCAGGGTGGCTGGTCCGGTTGAAGAAGGTCTTGTCGAGAATCGCGACCTTCAACATCGGAATCTGCAGCCGGCCGATCAGCGCCTTCATCGGGATCGCGAGGTTGCGATCGTTCAGGATGTAGTCGAACAGCATGCCGACGAGATTCACCGTGTCTTCGTCGGTGCGGCCCATGGACCCGGCCGGTGCGCCGGTGACATCCGACGCGCGCGCCAGCACGAACTGCCGCAGGTCGATGGCAACCGGAACCTGATCGATGTCGATCGGTTCAGCGCTCGACGCGCTCTGAACCGCGGACAGGACGCTCATCAAATCCGGCGTGCGTGATGATCGGGCCAACGGGGCCCGCGTATGCAGCGCCGCCGGAGACTGTACCGCCGGCATAGGCCGCTCCGCCGGCTGCAATCGCGCCGCCGCCATGACTCGGGTGTGCCAGCGAGCAGTTGCTGCAGCACTGTGAAATCGTTTTCGCCCGACGTTTCCGGCAGCGCCGGGGCTGCCGAATCCCGCCTGGTCGC
This sequence comes from uncultured Gammaproteobacteria bacterium, assembly GCA_963822125.1. Taxonomy (GTDB): domain Bacteria; phylum Pseudomonadota; class Gammaproteobacteria; order Pseudomonadales; family Azotimanducaceae; genus DATJGR01. The sequence continues at coordinate 357,108 of CAWGGQ010000011.1, forward strand.
GCCGAGCGAATGTCGCGCGGCGCCGGCACTGCCGGCGTGCGCACCGGTGCGCTGCTGCTGCGTCGGTGCGCGGCTGGATGACGGATGCGTGCTGGCTTCGCGCTTCATCACATTGCGCAAATCGGGCAGCACGCCCGCTTCGGCGAGCAGCGCGGTTGGCGTCTTCGTAGGCCTGCCCGAGGTGTTCCATGACAAACCGCTCGAACAGCTTGAGCAGCACGATACGAACCCGAATATCGATCTCGATGCTGTCCGTCGCTCCTACGAACGCGGCGCCGAGTTGGTGAGGTCCGAGCGGATTCAATCGTTCGGTGACAGTTCGATCGGGGCATAACGAATCGATCCGCCGGGTCAACTGCATGACCGGCAGCGAAAACTGGCTGGTGACCTTCGAGACGATGCCGGCAATTGCCACGGCGATTTCGAGATCGTCGTTCTTGACGAGCGACATGCTGTCGACGGCAGCTTCGAAGTCGGGCACTTCCTCGGCTTCGTCGGCGTTTGGCCGGGTCGTACAGCGCATCGAAGCTCGCGTACATCCGCTGACCGAATTCGGTCGTGATGCGCTTGCGTTGGACGCGGATCTCGCGCATCGAGTCGAAGTACATGTGCTGGTCGGCGTCGTTGCGCGAGCGATCAGCCATTTCGAACAGAACGTCGTCGGCGTTGTTGAACAGCGTCGACAGCAGTCCGCTCAAGCGTGCGGCGGGCGGTCTGGCGGACCGAGTGAAGGATCGGCGGCAACGTTGACTGCTGCGTCCGGCAGCATGTCAGGTGCTTTCAACGGCACCACTTTTGAGAACTGCGTCACTGCCTGTGTCTCCCACATCTATGCGCTGCATTACAGCATCGAGGGCGCGCGAAGGGGCGGGATGCGGGTGGGGGTTCGACGGAGAAGCGGATCACAGAAACCGCGCTGCCAGCGTCGAACGAGGTCGACGCTGGCGGGCGTCATTCCAAGGCGCAAGCGATGCGTCTTATCGGGCACTGGCCTGCGCGTGGTGCTCGCGCCAGTCCATGATGTCGGTCGCTGCGCCGGATTTCAGCTGCACACCGATGATCCAACCATCGCGGCCGTTTTCGTCCGGATCGTTCGCCGGGCGCGTCCAGCGAACTTCGCCCGCCAGAAAGAACTTGCCGGGCGGCTGCGGATGTCGACCCACAGGTCGAGCAGCGCACCCGTCGGAATCGAGGCATCGGTGCGGAACTGAATACCGCCGACCGACAGGTTGATCGCCGTGCACGACACCGTAGTGCCCACGAGATCCGGATCGGCCGCCGAGAGGACGACCTGAACGAACAGGCGATCGTCACTCTCGATACGCGCATGCATCCGCTTGTCGTCACGACTGCGCGACGGGCGATTGCGCAACCGATCCCGGGCGCTGTTCAGCTCAATCACGTTGTTGTCTCGCATCATGTCGGTTCGGGTTTGGTTGAACTCTGAATGGCAGAGCCAGAATCGTGCCAAGTCGATCAAGGACATCGTTAAATACATTGAAATCAATAGATATAAGGTGTATATCTCGACGCTGATCGGGCTGCATGTTCTGGGCTTGTCTGGCTCGATATTCGGTGGCAAGTGACGAAATTTATCACCACCGCCTATATACTCGCGCCCGCCTCAAGATCACGCCGCCAAACATCATGCTCCGAGCCCCTTTTGCCGAGCAACTCAAAACGTCTGAGCAGGACAACAATTCGCTGGTCTGCGTGGGGCTCGATCCGCTGCCGGACATGATGCCGGCCGGTTTCGACGGGGCAGAAGGAGCCCTCGA
>CAWGGQ010000012.1:0-89186 GCA_963822125.1 uncultured Gammaproteobacteria bacterium
GAACATTATGCTGGTCTCTGTTACCGAACGTACCCGGGAGATTGGCGTCAGGAAGGCCATTGGAGCCAAACCTAAAACTATTAAATATCAGTTCCTGTTTGAATCGATTTTGATTGGACAGATGGGAGGGGTTTTTGGGATAATACTTGGCATAGTAATCGGCAATGCCGTATCTTCAATGCTCAGGTCGAGCTTTGTAATTCCATGGATCTGGGTGATGACAGGTATCGTTGTCTGCTTTATTGTTGGTGTTGTCTCTGGCTATGCACCGGCTGTGAAGGCGGCGAATATCGATCCCATTGAAGCTTTAAGATATGAATAAATGACAAATTTAGGGTGAAACCTGTTATTCAGGAAGATCTCTTCGACCGATCATTTTATAATAAAAGAAGGTGTCCCAAAAGGGGCACCTTCCGTATTATATCGGTGATTTAAACTTTTACTTCACTGTGTTCATGTGGGCAATCAGATCGAGAAGTTTGCAGGAATATCCCCACTCATTATCGTACCAGGCTACAACCTTAACAAAATTTTCGTTAAGAGAAATACCGGCTTCGGCGTCAAATATCGAAGTGCGTGAATCACTATTAAAGTCGCTAGAGACAACAGCATCTTCCGTATATCCAAGAATTCCTTTCAGTGGACCATCAGCAGCTGCCTTCATGGCTTTTTTGATAGCATCGTAGCTGGCAGGTTTCTCAAGACGGCAGGTAAGGTCAACAACTGAAACGTCTGGTGTCGGAACACGGAAAGCCATTCCGGTAAGTTTTCCCTTCAGTTCAGGAATAACTTTACCTACAGCTTTGGCAGCGCCTGTTGAGGATGGAATAATATTCCCGGCAGCGGCGCGGCCGCCTCTCCAGTCCTTTTTCGAGGACCGTCAACAGTTTTCTGTGTTGCAGTGGTTGCATGAACAGTTGTCATAAGACCTTCAATAATACCGAAATTGTCATGAAGCACCTTTGTAATAGGAGCAAGGCAGTTGGTTGTGCAGGAAGCATTTGAAACAAACTGCATGTCAGCAGTATATTTCTTATTGTTAACACCCATTACAAACATAGGGGTATCATCTTTGGAAGGAGCTGACATGACAACACGCTTTGCACCAGCAGTAATATGACCCATTGCGCTTTCCTTTGTAAGGAAAAGGCCAGTGCATTCAAGTACATATTCAGCACCAACTTCATTCCATTTCAGGTTTGCAGGATCTTTCTCTGCAGTAATACGGATACTCTGTCCGTTTACAACAAGCTTGCCATCTTTAACTTCAACTTTTCCATCGAATCCGCCGTGAACAGTGTCGTAGTTAAGCATATATGCAATATAATCCACTTCGAGGAGGTCGTTGATTCCGACAATTTCTATATCATTCCTCTTAAAGGCAGCCCTGAAGGCCAGACGGCCGATCCTGCCAAAACCGTTGATACCTACTTTAATCTTTGACATTTCTATATCGTTAAATGGTTAATAAATTTGAGACACAAAATTAATATTTTCCTCGAAAAAGCCAACTGATAAAAAAGATCAATTATTCTTTTTCTTCCTGAAGATATTTGAGAACTTATTTGACTCAGGATCAAGAGGATCGATAATCATTCCGAAACGGTAGCTGACAAAAAGGGAAAAAAATATTGCTTTATTATCGGTTTGCCATTATCGGAATCTCTTTGGGAAAAGCATTTATCTGGGCTCCGACTTCAATTGCATGAATAACCTTATCCTCCTTGCTGTACTCAAAATTAAAACCTCCCTTGGCATACAGTCCCGGCATAACTTTGGTTTCATTCAGTCCCTTTGTGAAGGAAGCTCTGCTATAAATATCCTGGGGCAGGGCTATTGAAATGTTGAATTTTTCCTCTTTGATCATGATATTCATTTACTGTAGGGTATAAGACCCTGTAATATATCGGTTTATAGAATGCAAGAACGGGACCTGCGGAATAAAAATACCTGATGGCTATCCCGCCGAGATCTGCTTTTTTGTAAAGTTCATGCTGGTGACCAATTCCTCCCCGCAGGTAAAAAGTGGAATTCAGTTTGCCAAATACGAAATTACCGCCGGTTGTATAGGGATTGGAAATCTTATATTCCTTTGGATGTTTTAAAGTACCAAAATCAATTTCAACAATGCGCTTGTTGCGGAAATCTATTCTTTTTGCTCCCCTGTAGCCAAAACCAATACCGTCCGAATTAAGACTGATACCGAAGGATCTCTCATTACGGAAGAATACTCTTTGCCGTTTATCCAATTCTCCCTGGGCAGCAAACAGAAGATATCCCAAATATAAATCCACCGATAAGGATCATCATCGCGGTGACGAGCCGGCGAATACGCTGCAGGCGCGCGCCGGACGGATCATCCGCACCTCGTTCGACGAGGTTCCACCACGTGCGCACCCGCTGCACGGCCTTGCGATCGGGCAGCTGAGAGCCGATATCGCGATCGCGGCGCGCGCGTGTCGAATACGGCGTACCGCGGTCGTTTTCGAGCCACAAGGGTACGTCGATGGCGTCTTCGAACAGGGTGGTCGAGGGGCGTGGGGATGACATCGCGCCATCATAGGTGCGGGGTGGTTCGTGGTCCACGCAAGCCGGACCTGCGCAATACGTGTGCACTAGATGTGGGCGTGTGAACCGTGTCACCCAATCGCCGTGGCCGGCCGCGCAGATGAATCGCGGCAGCGAACATAGACTCGGACAGGTTGTGCGTGCGTATACGGACTTCGGACGCCATGGTCCGGGGACGAAAGGGACGATTGCGAAGGAACGATGCATGGTACGTTTCGCCACCAACTTGGTGCTGACGGGTCTCGCCATTGCCCTGCTGGGCATCCTGGTGCTCTTGTCGACCCAGCCCGACGAAGCGGTACGCCGGCAAGCCGACGTAAATCTGCGACAGCTGCGCGACATCGCAGCCGCGATCGAGCGCGAGGCGCTCAACGCGCGGAATCTGCAGACCGACAACGACACCCAATTGCAGACACTCGGCGCCGACCTACACGCGCGAGTGGAAGCCATCGGTCGGAACTTGCGCGAACTGTTCCCCGTCGACGAAGCCGGCCTTGCACGCGTGCGCACCGTCGCGGAAGCCGGTTTCAACTCGATCGATTCGCGTCACCCCGAACGCGCCGAGGCCGAGCCGCTGATGCGCAAGTTCGCGGAACTGAATCAATCCTCGGCGCGGCTCGCGGACCACATCGAGGCGTTTCGCAGCAATCAAACCCAGTATCTGAAGGCGCGACAGTCGTTGATTGCCGATAGTCGCGCGTTCGTCAAACGGCTGCGTGAACGCGGCTCACCGTCGCTCGCCGATTCGGTCTTCCGCGGTGCGCAGCAGGTGCTCGAGCGCGCGGAACGCGGCAGCGATTCCGATCTCGATCAAATCGAGTCGATTACGGACCGGCTCGCGGCGGGATCGCAGACTCGCACGCCGGCCGATCATACGGCGGTGCTCGAACTGATCGAGACGATGCGGTCCCTGGTGCCGGTGCGCCGCGCGGTAGAGACGAATTTAGCCGACATCGTCGGCGGACGTTTTCAGCGGCAGGTGATGAACGTTCGCGAGCTGATCACGCGCGATACGTTGTACCGGCTCACCACCGTCAACGATTCGCGCGTTCTCTTGAATGTGTACACGGTGTTGCTGCTCCTTGTGCTCGGCTACTTCGGTGTGCGCCTGCAGCGCAGCTATCGCGCGTTGAACCGGTCGCACGAAGAGCTCGCGTTAGCCAACACCTCTCTCGAGGCGCGCGTAAGTGAACGTACGCAAGACCTCGAGCGGGCATACGAAGAACTGAAGGAATCGCAGGTACAGCTCGTGCAGGCGGAGAAGATGTCGTCGCTGGGCCAGTTGGTGGCCGGCATCGTGCACGAGATCAACACGCCGCTGCTGTATGTGCTCAACAACGCAACGGTAACCGCAGAGAACGTCGAAGAGCTGCGCACTTGCGTTGCCGATGCTTCGCGTCTGGTAACGCTGGTGGAGGCGCGCGGTGCCCAGTCGGCGGAAGTGCAGACCGCCGTGCAGCGGTTGAGCGAACACATCGACCCGGCCGCGCTCAACGAAACGATCGACGAGATCGTGGGGTTGTCGCAGGACAGCACCGACGGGCTGAATCAGATCAGCGAGCTCGTGCAGAGCCTGAAAGACTTCAGCCGTCTCGACCGCGCCGCCGAAGATCGCTTCGACGTGCGTGAAGGCATCGAAAAAACGCTGCTGATCACCCGCAACCTGCTCAAGTACGGCGTCACCGTGGATCAGCGCTTCGGCGAAGTGCCGCCGATCCTCTGCGCGCCGTCCCGCATCAACCAGGTGTTCATCAACCTGGTCACGAACGCGGTGCAGGCGATGGACGGCAAAGGCACGCTGACGATTACTACGAGCGCGCGCGACGGTTGGGTTGACATCGAAGTGTGCGACACCGGTTGTGGTATTGCGCCGGAAAACCTCGAGCAAGATCATGGACCCGTTCTTCACGACGAAGCCGGTTGGGCAGGGCACGGGCCTGGGTCTTTCGATCGTGCGGCGCATCGTCGACGAACACGGCGGCAAGATTGCCGTCGATTCGAAAGTCGGCGTCGGCACGACGATCACCATCAGTCTGCCGATCGACCGCGGCGTAAGTGCGGACTCGGCTGACCAGGAATCCGACATGCTCGACGACGCGGAGGCGGCCTGAGATGGAAGCCGCGGCATTGAAACGCGGCACCGTGTTGTTCGTCGACGACGAACGCCGTGTGCTCACGTCGATGCGCGCGATGTTCCGCCGCGACTATGAAGTGCTGTTGGCGAACAGTGGACAGGAGGCGATCGACCTACTACGCGATCATTCGGTAGACGTCATCGTCTCCGACCAGCGTATGCCCGGTATGACGGGTGTCGAGGTGCTGAAAGCGGTGAAGACGCTGGCGCCGAACGCGATGCGCATTCTGTTGACGGGCTATGCCGACCTGAAGGCGATCGAAGCGTCGATCAACGAAGGCGAGGTGTTCCGTTATCTGACGAAACCGTGCCCAAGCGAACAGCTGAAAGAAGCGATCGGGCTCGCCGCCCAGATTGCCACCAATGAGGATGCCGCCAACGCAGAGCCGTCGGAGCAAGCGTCGGAGACCGAGACGATCGTCATCGAAGCATTGCCGAAGGAACCAACGCCACCGGTTGTAGCGCGTGTCGAGCCGGCGCGGCCGCAACTGGTCGTTGGCGCGCCGATACGTCCGATTACGCCCACACATCCCGCGCCGTTGCGAAAGCCGCAGATGGCGCCACGTTTCAGCAGCCCGCCGGGCGCGCGGTCCAATCCGCCGCTTACGCCGATCCTGCGCCGTCCGCCGCAACGCTCTGTTGGGAACGGACCCGAGATGCGCAGCAGGAAAGCCGTCGGACATTCACGACGTCGATCTGCTGGTGTTCACGCGCGATGCAGAAATGGTGAAGGCGCTGGATGCGGCGCTCGACGGCAGCCACCGGCTGCACCACGTTCAATCGCTCGAAGCCGCGGTCGCCGCGCTGGAGAAGAATCCGATCGGCGTGATGGTCACCGACACGGGCGTCAGCGAAGAACAGATCGGAACGCTAACGACCACGCTGAAGCGCCACGTTCCGGAACTGGTGACCATCGTGGCCAGCAGCCGATCCGACGCGCAGGTGCTGATAGATCTCATCAACTTCGGCCAGATCTTCCGGTTCCTCTCAAGCCGCTTGCATAGCGGCCAGTGCCGCTTGTCGGTCGAATCGGCCGTGATCAAACACCGCGAACTGGCCGCCGATCCGTTGATGCGCCGTCGTCACGCCGTGCCGGAGCGCGAGGTCGCCCCCGACAGCCTCATCGCAACCGTCTTCGGGCGCATCCGCCGCCTGCGCGATCGGTTCCTCACACTCAACGGCATGGCGTGATCATGGCAACACTGAACCTTTTCGGACGCGAACCGGCAGGATCGAGCATCGCCAGCAGTTTCGGCATGGCCTCGGCGGTGGTGATCGCCGGCGTGCTGGCGGCGTGGGTGTTCGTAAAGCAGGACGCATCGGTAACCCCGGATGCCATGCTGGAACGCGAGACGCAGGTTGCGCCGTCGACGGCGCAACGTCGAGCGCGGGCGCCCTGCATCGAACTCGTTGCTGGAGCAGGCGGAGATCGCATTCGCTGCCGGGCGCATCATCGAGCCCGAATTCGACAACGCGCTGAACTACTATCGCTCGTTGCTCGAAACCGAACCGGACAACAAGGACGCCATGCAAGGCGTCGATCGTGTCGTCGCCTATCTGGAAAACCAGGCTGAAGGCGCGATGTTCCAGAACGATTGGGATGCGGCGCGGGCATACGTGGCCGTCATCCTGAACGTTCGCGCCGACGACCCGCAGGCGCACGATTTGCGCGCGCGGGCGAACCGTCTCGAGCACATTCAACAACTCACCGCGAAAGCGCTCGAAGCAGTTTGCCCGCGGCAACCTGGTCAGCCCGAAGGACGACAACGCCGCCGATTCGTATCGCGCCATCCTTGCGCTCGATGCCAACAACTCCGTTGCGGCGCAAGGTATGCGTTCGATCGTGCAGCGCCTCACCGCCAACGCGCAGTCCGCGTCGTTTGCCGGCGATCAGGACAAAGCGCTGAGGTTTGCGGCTGCCGCGCGCGCGATCGACCCTGACGCACCGGGCCTTACCGACATCGAAAGAGTCGAAGCAGGTGAAGCGCAGCGCCGACGAACACGGCGCGCAGAACGACCTGGTGGCGGCGTCCGAGGCGCTGCAGAGCGATCGTTTGATGCCCCCCGCTCGTTCCGAACGCATATGACCTGTTCAACGCCGTGCTCGCGCGCGATCCCACGTCCGCGGCGGCGCAACAGCGGTCTCGCACTGGTGCGTGAAGCCTTGCTCGATCGCACCGCGTCGCTGCTTGCAGGCGGATCGCTGGAAGAAGCGGGCGCGTTGCTGACGCAGGCCAGGGTGGCCGGCGCGGATCCGCTCGTGCTGTCGCAACTGCAGCAGGAATTCGCCTATCAGACCCGCCTGAACGACGCGCGCGAGGGACGCTTCAGCCGCTTGTACGCAGTCAGCGAACTGACCGTGAAGAAGCAGGTTGCACCGACCTATCCGCGCGGTGCGCAGTCGAAGGGCACGCAGGGTTGGGTCGAGATCGAATTCACCGTCACCGAAGAAGGCGACGTGCGCGACGCGCGGGCACGCAGTTCGTCGGCGTCGATCTTCGAAGGGGCTGCGATCTCGGCAATCAACCGCTGGCGTTTCGCGCCGGTGGTGGAAGACGGTCGGCCTGTACCGGTTGCGCGGCGTCGGTAGAAGGGGTTCACCTTCCGTGGCGATAACGGCTAAGCGAAGTTAGAGTAGCGGCTTTACCCCAGCCGGAGTCGCAATGCCTCGCGTGACCTATGTCGAGCATCACGGCGATGCGCGCGAAGTGGACGTGGCCGTAGGCCACACCGTCATGGAAGGCGCGTTCAAGAACGGAATTCCCGGAATCGAAGCCGAATGCGGTGGCGCGTGCGCGTGCGCCACGTGCCATTGCTATGTGGACGAAGCGTGGGTTGCGAGCTTCCCCCGCCGAAGGGCGAAGAGCTCGAAATGCTCGAGTTCGCGAAGTCGGAGTTCCGCGCCAACAGCCGCCTCGCGTGTCAGTTGAACATCACCGCCGCGCACGACGGACTGATCGTGCGTCTGCCGGAAGTGCAATGACGCGCCGCCTTTACCATTGCGCGGAAGCGCGCTCGATGCGTTCGGTGTGGTTGCTGCACGAACTCGGCCTCGATTTCGAACTCATCGAACTCGGCTTCGACATGAAGAAGCTGCGTTCGCCGGAATATCTCGCCATCCATCCGCTCGGTCGTGTGCCGTGTCTGGTCGACGGCGAAGTGGTGCTGTTCGAATCCGGCGCGATCTGCCAATACCTGTGTGAAACGTATGACGACGGCACGCTGCATCGTGCGCCCGGTCATCCGGAGCGCGTCGAGTGGCTGCAGTGGGTGCACTACGCCGAAACGATTGCGGTGCACGGCGCGAGCCTGGTGCAGCAGAACGTGTTCATCGCGCCCAACGAGCGTTCCGAGGCGGTGCGCAATCTCGAATCGCGTCGTCTTGGCAAGGCGCTGGGCGTCGTGGATGCGCACTTGAAGGATCGCGACTATCTGCTGAAGAGCGGCTTCTCCGCGGTAGATACCGGCGTCGGTTACAGCGTGCACCTCGCCGCGAAGTTCATTCCGCTCGATCCATATCCGCGCGTGGTCGACTACTACGCTCGCTTGCAGGCGCGCCCTGCGTTTCGCGCGTCGCTGTCGAAACCAAGTCCTCGCCGCCGAAACAGAACTCCTCACAGTCGAACCAGAATCCTCCATGAAACAGAACAGGTGAACGCGCCGCTGCGCTGGTATCTGTCGAGTACCGCTGCGTTCCTGATTCCGGGCGGCATCGGCATGGTGCTGTTCCCGTGGCTGGTCGCCGTGCTGCTGCACGAGCCGGCGCAGCGTGTCGGTATTGCACAGATGGCCGGTGCGTTGCCGGCGTTGTTCCTGATCCTGTTCGGCGGCGTCGTCGGTGATCGTTTCGAGCAGCGCCGCACACTGATCGCCCTACACGTTCTCGGCGCGTTGCCGCCGCTCGTGCTCGCTGTGCTCATCGGCAACGACATGCTGCGTTACGGACTGCTGATCGGTTATGCGCTGCTCGGCGGCACGTTCGGTGCGTTCTCGCAGCCGTCGCGCGACGCGTTGTTGTCGCGCGTGGCCGGCGATCGTATTCAGCGCACCGTCACGATCGTGATGGGTTTGCAGTTCGGCGTGCAGATTCTCGGCATCAGTCTCGCGAGCCTCGCGGATCGGCTCGGTGCAGTGCCGTTGCATGCTCACTCAAGCGGCGGTGATGGCATCGGGTGCGATTGCGATGGCGCGCGTGCACGTCGATCCGTTCGTTACACCGCGCGGTACGCAAACACGTGCTGAAGGAGATTCGGGAGGGTCTGGCGCTGGTGTTCGGTTCGGAGCGGTTGCTGCCGATCATGCTGCTTACGTTTGCCATCGGCGTGTTCTTCGCCGGCGCGTTCACCGTGCTGATTCCGCTCACCATTCGCGACGTTTACCACGGCGGCGCCCAGCAGATCGGCTTCGCATACGTGCTGAACATGGTCGGCACCGTGGCAGTCACGTTGCTGTTGCTCGCACGCGGCGGCGTTGCGCGGCCGGGTCGTGCCGTTCTCGTCGCGCAGGGTTTCGGTTCGCTGTTGTTCGTGCCGATTGCGTTCGGTGTGCCGATCGAAGCCTTCTATGCGCTCATCTTCCTGTGGGGTATCGGTGGCGGAGTGGCGATGAGCATGGCGCGCAGCATCGTGCAGGAAGCGGCGCCAATGTCGCACCGCGCGCGCGTCATGTCGGTGTATTCGCTCGGCATGATGGGCGGCATGCCGATCGGTTCGTTCGCAATGGGTTACGTGATCGGTGCGTTCGGTCCGGCGAATGCCGCGCTGGTGCCGGTGATCGGCATGGCGTCGGTCGTTGTCCTGGTCGGCCTGAAGAGCAACCTGTGGGCGCTGGTGCCGCATCCCGCAACGGCGCAGGTATGATCGGGGCGTATCGAATGACGGGGAGAGTGCGATGCAAGGCCGACGCAGTTTCTGGACGTGGGGATTCGAACGCGACGAACCGAGTGACGAAGATCGCCGCAAGTTCGCTGCGAGCTGGTCCAAGCGGATCGGCAAACCGGTGGAGGTTCCGCCAATCCCGGCGCTTGCAGACATCACGCTGCGCGCGCCGCGCATTGCGATTCCGAGTGCGCTGCAAGGCTGGGTAACCGCCGACAAGCACGAACGCGTCGTGCATACCCACGGTGGTCACTCCCTGGAAATGTTGCAGGCGATGCGCGGCGATTTCGCATCGCCTCCCGACGCGGTTGCACACCCGCGCACTGAAGCGGAGCTCGAAGCCACGCTCGCATGGTGCGACAAGAACGGCTACACGGTGATTCCGTCGGGCGGGCGCACGTCGGTGGTGTGGGGCGTGAACGTGCCGGAGTCATGCGATGCGGCCGTGACCATCGACATGGATAGGCTCGACCGCGTGCTCGAAATCGACGACACGTCGCGCGCCGCGCGCATTCAGGCCGGTATTTACGGACCCGATCTCGAAAGTGCGTTGCGGCCGCGCGGGTATACGTTGCGGCATTTTCCGCAGAGCTTTCCGTGGTCCACGCTCGGCGGCTGGATCGCAACTCGATCGGGCGGTCACTACGCCACCAACCACACGCACATCGACGACTTCGTCGAGTCCACGCGCATGCTGACGCCGGCGGGCTGGTGGGAATCGCGGCGTCTGCCGGGCAGCGGCGCAGGTCCCAGCCCCGACCGCATCGTGCTCGGCTCCGAAGGCACGCTCGGCATCATCACCGAAGCGTGGATGCGCATTCAGAAACGGCCGGTGTTTCGCGCCACCGCGGGCGTCACGTTCGATTCGTGGCAGGCCGGCTCCGAAGCAGCGCGGCACGTCGTGCAGGCGAAGCTATGGCCCGCCAATCTTCGGCTGCTCGATCCGGCGGAAGCGCAACGCGCAGCGGGAATGGACGGCAGGAATACGCTGCTGATCATCGGCTTCGAGTCAGCGGATGTGCCGCAAGGCCCGTTCATTCAGGCGGCGGTGCAGATCGCGCGCGACTCCGGCGGCAAGATCGACGACTCGGCAATTCGTATCTCCGACGGTTCCGGTGAGGCGACGGGTCGCGAAGGCGCGGTGGGTGCGTGGCGCGACAGCTTCATCGGCGTGAACGCCGGGCTTACGAATGGAATGGGGCTGTTGTCCGATACGTTCGAAACGGCAATCACCTGGGACCGATGGCCCGAGTTCGACGCGGAAGTGCGCAGCCGGGTAGGGCGCGCCTTGAAGGAAGTGTTGGGCGAGGGCACGTCGCTGTCGTGCCGCTTCACGCACGTGTATCCCGACGGCCCGGCGCCGTATTACTCGTTCTCCGGGGTTGCGAAACTCGGCGGAGAAGGCGCAGCAGTGGCGCGAGATCAAGGAAGCCGCGTCGAACGCCGTGGTCGACTGCGGCGGCACGGTTACGCACCATCACGCCGTGGGACGTTTGCATCGTCCGGCGTGGGAACGGCAACGGCCGCCGTTGTTCGCGGAAGCGTTGCGGGCGATCAAAGGTCGTGTCGATCCGAACTCGATTCTCAACCCGGGCGTGTTGCTGGACTGACCATGCGTCAGGTTTTCGCGAGCGATACCAGCACGCCTCTCGAGGGCGGCGTAGAGCCCTCGAGCATCTCGTGATACGCGCGTTGCATCGCGGCAGCACCGTCGTGCTCGACCACTTCCAGCCAGCGCGCTGAATCGGCAACGAACTTCTGCCAGTCCGGCGCGAGCTGTTTTTCCAATCCGCCGGGTCCCCATTCCTTGCTGCGCTTCTGAATGTGCGACGGCGCGAAGAACATGGTCGGCGGCGGGCCGGGAAGGCTGGGCGCGGTGCGCGCGCCATCCTGCCAGTGAGTAGCGCCAACGGTGCAGCTGTGGCGCAGCGAGTCGGTGAAGTGTTCGTGGATTCGACGCAATACATCGGCGTTGCCCGCCATGTCGACGAATACGCTGGGAACGCTTGCGTCGAGCGACTCGAGTTCGTCGTACGTCACGACCTGGTCGTAGAAGCCGAGGCGCTTCACGAAGGGCGCATTCGTGGGCGCGGTGAGTCCCGTTACCGTGACGCTGCCTTTCCGCTTCTGCGCGAGTTCGAATGCGAGCCCAACCGACGTCTTGCTCGATGCACTCGAGAGAATCACCTGCTTCGCGCCGAAGAAGCCGTTGTCGTTCAGGAAATCGTCGAGCAGGAACGACGTGACGAACAGCGGCCGCAACAACATCTGCGCGGTCTCTGCGCGACGATCGCCGTCGGCGCGTTGATAGTGGTTATAGACCGGCGGCAGTGCGGCGCGATGCGCGGCGCCGTCCACGAATCCCGAGGCGCTGACGCGCTGCGGTGCGACGACGAGATGCGTGCCCATCGGAAAGTAGCCGTAGTAACGCTCGCCACCGGTGAACGAGGGATGTTTCGACATCGACACGCGGCCGAATCCCCACACCGGCACGCGGCCCCACGGAGCGGCCGCCGGAAAGAACTTCCAGTAACCGAGCGCCGAATCGCCGGCCACGGCATACGTGATGTTGTTGGCGGTTAACGCAAAACGCTCCACCTCGAACAGCACTTCTCCGTCCGCGCAGGCGATGTCGTGTGTTTCGAGCCGGGACTTGTGCAGATCGGCCCGGTCGACCAGAAGGTCGGTTGCTTTGGTCATGTGATTTCCCGAAGTCGTCAGACGTTGCGTGGAATGTCGCGGAACGGACCCGCGTCCGAGCGCGGATCTTTCGGCAGGCCGAGCACGCGCTCGCCGATGATGTTGCGCTGAATTTCGTCCGTGCCGCCGGCGATCGACGTTGCAGGCACCGACACGAGTATCTCCGCGATGATGCCGTCGAGGGGCGAGTCCTTCCCCGTCAACATCGATTCCGCGCCCGTGATCAGCGTGTGCACGTGCGACGCTTGTCGCGCCACGTTGCTGCCCGCGAGTTTGCCCAGCGAACCCTCGGGACCCTGTGGTTTGCCGATGCGTTGTGCCGCCGCAGCGCGGCGCGCCATCCAGTTCGTACTGCGCGACATCGTCAGCAGCTTGGCGATTTCCTGGCGAACGACAGGGTCGCTCCATGCACCGGTTTTCTTTGCACGCGAGACGACCAGGTCTACGCGTCCGGCGCGCTGCGGATACCACTTATAAGGTTCGTTGGCGATTTCGGCTTCGACGCGCGCTTCGTTGTACGCGCGCCCCGTGCGTCCTTCGCCACTTACGCCGGCCACACCCACAGCGGGGCGCCGCTCGTGCGCGAGCGTCGTCATCGCCACGGCCCAGCCGTTGTTCTTCGCGCCGACGATCCAATCGGCGGGGATTTTCGCGTCGGTGAAGAACACCTGATTGAACGATGCGTGGCCGTTCATCTGCTTGAGCGGCAGCACCTGCACGCCGGGCTGGCGCATATCGAGCACGAAATAGCTGAGACCCTGGTGCTTCGGCGCGTCCCAGTCGGTGCGCGCAACGAGCAAACCGTAGTCGGCGTGATGTGCGCTCGTGTTCCACACCTTCTGGCCGTTGATCACCCACTGGTTGCCGTCGAAGTCGGCGCGCGTGGTTGCGCCGGCGAGATCCGAACCGCTGCCCGGCTCGCTGAACAACTGACACCAGCCGTCCTCGCCGGTGATGATGCGGCGCAGGAAACGCTGGTTGATCGCGTCGCTCGCATGTTCCAACAGCGTCACTGAGGCGAGAATGCGCGGACCGGTAGCTGCCGCGCCGACGGCACCCACCGCCACGAACTCGTCGTTGATCGCAGGCAGCATGCGAACCGGCAGGCCGCGGCCGTGCCATTGCTTCGGCCAATGCGGCATGCCCCAGCCGGAGTCGGCGAGCTTGGTTCGCCAGTCGATGAGGCTCTGCTCGGGATTCCAGTTCGCTTTCAGCCAAGCGCGAACTTCGAAGGCTGCGTCATGTTCGTTCGCTTCACTCATGCTCATGCCTCCAGCCGTTGCAGCATCAGTTCGCGGTGATAGGTCGGGTCGCCGAACAGCACCTCCGAACTCTTCGCACGTTTGAACCACAGGTGTGTGTCGTTATCCCACGTGAAGCCGATGCCGCCGTGGATCTGAATCGTGTTTGCGGCGGTACGCATGTAGGCGTCCGCGGCGGCGGCTTTCGCCATTGCGGCCAGGCCCGGCGTTTGCGGGTCGCCTTCCGCCGCCGCTTGCGCGGCGTAGTAGGCGGCGGACTTCGCCAGCTCGACGTCGAGCAGCATGTCGGCGCATTTGTGTTTGATGGCCTGGAACGAACCGATGGCACGGCCGAACTGCACGCGGATGTTGGCGTATGCGACCGCCGAATCGAGCAGTGCCTGTGCGCCGCCGACCATTTCGTTGGCCAGCGCGATGGCGGCGAGATCGAGCGTGCGGGAAAGCGGTTCAGCTCCGGCCCCGGGTTGCCCCAACAACTCCGCCGGGGCGCGCGTGAACACGATCTTCGCCTGTTTGCGCGTTGCATCCATCGTGGCGAGCGCGGTACGAGTGACGCCCGCCGTGTCCGGATCGACCGCGAAGAACGACAACCCGGCATCGCCGGTACTGCCCGCGGTGCGCGCAACCACGATCAATTGCTGCGCACTGCAGCCATCGATGACGTAGCTCTTCTCGCCGTCGATCACCCAACCACTGCCGGTGCGCGTCGCAACCGCCTGGATGCCGGACGTATCCCAGCGTCCGTTCGGTTCGGTTACCGCCAGCGCGGCGCGTGTTTGTCCGCCTGCTATCGCCGGCAGCAAATTCGCTTTCTGTTCGTCTTCGGCCGCGTGCAGTATTGCGCCGGCGGCGAGCACACACGACGAGAAGTACGGCGCGCAGAACAATGCACGACCTTGCTCCTCCATCGCGATGCATAGCTCCACGGGTCCGAAGCCGGCGCCGCCGTATGTTTCCGGAATGTGGATGCCGGTGAGTGCAAGATCGTCGGCGAGCTGTTGCCATACGGCCGCGTCGTATCCTTCGGCGGTGTCCATCAGACGACGCACTTCGGTCGTTGGCGATTTGTCGCTGAGGAAGCGGCGAACCACGTCGCGGAACTGATCCTGTTCGTCGGTGAACGCGTACTCCATACAACCTCCAATTCGTGGTGCGCCGGCTAAGCGGCGCGCGCGCCCGGCGTGGGCGGCGGGCGCATGAACACTCCGAACAGCACGCCGATGAGCGTGCCGACGGTGGCCAATGCCATGTCTTTCTGCGCATCCCACTCGTCGCCCTGCGTGCCGACGTATGCGGCGCCGAGTTCTCCGCCGAAGATCTCGGCTGCGCCCCATTCGATCAGCTCGTAGATGTGCGAGGCCGACATTGCGATCAGCAGCGTGATCCACCACGCCGCGCGATTCGATGCGTAGCCGCTGCGTACGAGCCAGTCGTGACACGGAACCGCGAGCAGCAGGCCGAACGAGAAATGCACCAGCCGATCATACTGATTGCGCTGCGCACCGGTGAGATCGCTGATCGATTGGCCGAACAGATTCCGTGCCCAATCGTCATACGGCACCAGCGAGTACGTGTAGTGCGAACCGACCGTGTGCAGCGCGAGGAAGACCAGCGTCAGGATCACCGACGTCTGCGACACCGTGCCTTTGCGCCAGAACATCACCAGCAGCCCCACGCCGACCAGCGTCATCACGTTTTCGAGCATCCAGTCGGTGCGGCTTACCGGGGCGATCGCCATGGCAATCCAGAACACCGCGAATGTTGCGATCGAAACTCGAAACGCCGTCATGTTGCTCATCTACCGGGTAACACTCTGCCACACCATGGTCGCGTCAGAACACGCACGCCTGCAATGGGGCTCGCCTGCAATGGGCTCGCCTCCAGCCGCGATGCGCTACCATCGCAGCCCAATGGTCACACCGCGCCGCAGCCCGAAACGAACAGTCGATCCTCGCCCATACCGATGGGCGGACTACGAGGACGACGCGCTATTGAAGCTGCGTTTGCGCGACCTCCGCCTGCGAGTAGACGGCAGCCTGGTGCAGCCCGACGTGCTCGCCCTCTACGACGAACTCGGCCGGCGCGGCATCGACTTCCGCCCGCACGTGTGGTTCTCGGAAGAGTGGTTCTCACCCGACGGCATTCCAGGTATCGCGATTCCGTTCTTCGTGGCGCACCCGCGTTTACGGCAACTCGAGCGCCGCATGATGGGCGACGTCGACGGCGGCAGCAGCCTGTGGCGATTGCGGTTGCTGCGGCACGAAGCGGGCCACGCACTCGACACGGCATTCGGCCTGCGCCGACGCGCGGACTGGCGGCGCATCTTCGGCCCGGCTTCGGCGCGCTATCCCGGCACTTACATGCCGCAACCGAGCAGCCGCCGACACGTGCTGCATCTCGGCCATTGGTATGCGCAGAGTCATCCGACGGAAGACTTCGCCGAAACGTTCGCGGTGTGGCTGCAGCCGAAGGCGCGTTGGCGACGCGATTATGCGGAGTGGCCCGGTGCAATCGAGAAGCTCGAGTTCGTCAACTCGCTGATGGACGAGATCAGCGAAGGTGCGCCGCATGTACGCGATCGCAGCTTGATAGAACCGTTGTCGCAGAACGACAAGACGCTCGGCGAGCACTATCGGCGCAAACGCGCGCGTTACGACCGCATCGAACGTCGCTACGACGCATGGCTGATGCGCGACTTCGCCACGCGTCCGGCGCGTCCGCGGGCCGTACAGGCGGATCGATTCATTCGTGAGATCGAACCGCAGCTGCGGCGCCTGCTCGTGCGTCGTGCGCGACTGCATCCGTATCTCGTCGATCACGCGATCGCCACCATCATTCGCCGGGTCGGGCAACTCGACCTCGTACTGCGCGATTCGCGCCGCGAAAGCAAACGTCGCGTGGTTCGCCTTCATGAGCGCGTCGTGCTCGACGTGCTGCGTCGCAACCAGGAGAAATACACGTTATGAGGAGATACCGGATACTGCTCATCACGCACGAAGCGCTCGTTCCCGGCGATCTTGCGACGTTGCCCGAGAAGGAAGAGTCGATCACCGAGTATCACGTCTACTCGACATTGACCGGCCTCGGCCATCACGTGCGGATGATGGGTATCGGCGACCAGCTGACGGAGTTGCGCGACACCATCCGCGATTGGCGCCCGCACGTGGTGTTCAATCTGATGGAACAGTTTGCCGGCATCGTTTCATACGACTACTACGTGGTCGCGTTCCTCGAACTGATGCGCCAGCGCTACACCGGCTGCGGACCGCGCGGTCTGATGTTGTCGCGTGACAAGGTGCTCGCGAAACAAGTGCTCGCGTGGCATCGCATACCAACACCGGCGTTTGCCTCGATACCGTTCGGAAAGCGGTTTCGCGAACCGCGTCGTTTGCGCTATCCGTTGTTCGTCAAGTCGGCCACGGACGATGCGTCGCTCGGCATTGCGCAAGCGTCAATCGTGGACGACGTGCAGGCCCTGCGCGAACGCGTGGAGTTCATTCATGGGCAGGTGCAGAGCGACGCCATCGTCGAGGAGTACATAGACGGCCGCGAGATCTACATCGGCGTAGTGGGCAATTCGCAACTCACCACATTCCCGGCGTGGGAGATGAATTTCGGCACGCTGTCGAGAGCGCATGCAGGCATCGCCACGCGAAAGGTGAAATGGGACCGGAAATATCAGGAAAAACACGGCATCACTACAGGCCGCGCGTCCGACCTGAGCGCCGCGCAGACCGAACGTTTGAGCCGCCTTGCGAAACGTATCTATCGCGCGCTGCACATGAACGGCTTCGCGCGCATGGATTTTCGGATGCGTGAAGACGGCAGCGTGTTCCTGCTCGAAGCGAATGCGAATCCGAACCTGACGAAGGACGAAGATCTCGCCGAATCGGCGAAGGCGGTGGGCGTGCGATACGACGCGCTGCTCACGCGCATCGTGAACCTGGGGCTCTCGTACATGCCCGAGTGGCGGATGTTCGAGGGATGAGCGCAACTCGAGTGCTTGCCGTTTCCTTTTTCGCCGGCTCGCGTTGCATACAGCCGCTGCTGAACCGCCGACGACACAAGACGCAGCGCAGCGCAGCCGCAGATTCGTCAACTCGATTACTTCCTCGGCAACTGGCGGTGTGAGGGATGGAATGCGGCAGGCGTGCTTGGACCCGAGCACCGCACACAGGCGCGCATCGTGTTTGTGCCCGATCTCGACGGCGTATGGCTCGCGATGCACTGGGAGGAAACGCGCACGGCCGAGAATCCGAAGCCATGGAAGCTCGAGAACGCGTTTACCTACGACGCCGTGCAAAAAGTGTTCGTATTCGTGTCGCGCGACAACACCGGCGCCTCGACGATGGCACGTGCGGGATGGTCGGGTGACTCGTGGTGGTGTCGGGCGACTTCTCGAGCGACGGTCAGTCCTACGCGTTTCGCGACGTTTATACGCGCGCACGTTCGATTTCGTCACCAGAGATTCAATCGAACGGCGCGTGGTCCAAAGATGCGGATACGACCTGCAAATAGAGAATTAGCTCGAGGAGTAACGGGGCTCACCTCAACCCGGCGGTGCAGGGCGCACGCCTCGAGCGGCGAGCTCTGCACGCAGTTCGGCGTGGCGCACCGAGGTGATCGGATAGTTCCACACGATCAGCAGCGCGATGAGATACAGGCACATCGGACCCGCCGAATAGAACAGACGCAGCCCGAAGATCTCGTCAGGGCCGTTGCTGCCGCTTGCATTGAAGCCGATCCACGCGAGCGTGGTGAATGCGAGACCTTGTCCCACTGCAGCTACGAACTTCACGGCAAGCGACCAGGCGGCAAAGAACAGCCCCGCGCGATCTTCGCCGCTCTCGATGGCGTCGAGATCGATGACGTCGGCTTTCATCGAAGCGGGTAGTGCGGACAGCGCACCGGAGCCGATGCCCGATACCGTCAGAATGACCATCACCAGTATGAGATCGCCGTTCCCTACGAGCATGTACGACGCGGTTGCGAACACCATCACCGTCATGCCGGTCATCCATGCGCGGTGCTTGTCGATGCGCCGTGCAAGCGCGCCCCAGATCAATACGCCCAGGATGACGGTGGGAAAGTAGATCAGCAGAACCTTCGGGCCCGACGTGCTATCGCCCACCACGTGTTGCATGAAGAACGGAAACATCGCGCCCTGCAGTGTGGGTCCGAGACCGACCAGCGTGAACGCGGCGAGCAGGCGCAGGAACGGGCCGTTGCGGCTCATCACCTTGATGCCGCGCAGCAGCGGCACCGCTTCGCCGCCTACACCCCGATCGGAAACGGTGGTGACCGCGAGCGCGACCAGCGCCGGAACCGCGACGAGCGCGATCATTGCAGCCGTCGACAGCACTTGCCCCGGCGTGCCGCCGACACCGAAGAACTGTTGGCGAACGGCCGGAACGGCCAGGAACACGAACCCGCCCAACGTGCCGAAGATGGTGCGCCACGTCGTGATGCGCGTGCGCTCGTGG
This sequence comes from uncultured Gammaproteobacteria bacterium, assembly GCA_963822125.1. GTDB lineage: Bacteria > Pseudomonadota > Gammaproteobacteria > Pseudomonadales > Azotimanducaceae > DATJGR01. The sequence continues at coordinate 19,025 of CAWGGQ010000012.1, forward strand.
TAGTCGGGCGTCAGCTCGGCACCCCACGCGTAGTACGGAATGTTGATCAACGAGAAGCCGAGCCAGAACAGCACCAGCCAGAATCCGAAGTACATCGCGGTGACTTGCGGCGGCGGTACGAACAGCTGCCACGTTGCGAGAACGAAGATGGGAGCACCAACAACGATCCACGTCTTGCGGCGCCCGAACTTGTTGCGCGTGCGATCGGACAACAGCCCGACGGCGGGGTCGATCAACACGTCGAGCAACCGCGCGATCATCAACAGCGCGCCGATCTGCGTGAGGCTTACGCCGAGCGACGCGTAGTGAAAGCCGAGGAACAGCGACGAGGCGTTCATCGCGCCGCCCACAGGGAACTCGATCATTGCGTAGGCGAGCAACCGTCGCAGCGGAACGCGCGCAGTCGTGCTGATTGGCGTATTGGTTGCGGCCGGTTGTGCCTCTTGGGGTACTGCAGCCATTAGCGTGGATCCCGGATCGTTACGGTGCCTTGCGCGATGGCGGCGCGGCGACCTTCGTTGATGATGTCGATGCGCACCACGGCCTGCGTGCGCGACAGATTGATGATCTCGGCGCGCGCGGTGACGGTGCCTTTTGTAACCGGCGCCGTCAGGTTGATCTTGAATTCGGTGGTGGCGCCCCACTGGCCTTTCTTCATCACCGGATAACACACGCAGCCGAGCATGTGATCGCAGAACGCCGACAGCACCCCGCCGTGCATGTTGCCGATACCCGTCATCAGTTCGGGCCGTACCGGTAGTTCGCCGGTCATCGTGCCGGGTCCGACGTCGACGATCTTGATGCCGAGAAATTCCGGTAAGCCGCCGGCGCCACCGCGATTGGCGAGAAAGCCGGCGGCGATTCGCTCGTCGTATTCGAACTTCGGAGTGAGGTCGGGCAATTGGCTCATGACGTTCCTAAGTGATGTATGGCGGAGTGCATTCGGTCATTTGCGAAACGTGTCGACGATCGCGTCGACGTTTTCCGCGACGCGCCCGGGTTTCATGCCGGCCGAGGGGGAATACAACAGCACGTGATCGGCCAGGCCGTCCCATTGCTTCAACCGGTCGCGAACTTCGTCCGGCCGGCCGGTAACCGCAATTGCATCGACCATTTCGTCCGGCACCGCTTTCGCCATGGCCGCGAAGTCGCCCTTCTTGAAGGCGCTTGCGATCGTGTCGCCGATGGCTTCCCAGCCGTGCGGCTTCAGCACCGAGTGGTACAACCGTGTCGTGTAGTAGAACGCGATCTGCGCGCGCGCTTCGTTGCGCGCCTGAGTGGGGTCGTCAGAGACGCTGGCAATCACATACGGCAGCAGTTCGCACCGGCTGCCTTCGAGTTCGGGCTTAACGCATTCGGCGATGTACTTGCGCGTGAAGATCGGGTGGCCGATGAGTCCATTCGCAGTGGATGCCGCGGCGCGGATCATGCCGCGGTTGACGGCTGCGACCCCGATTGGAATGTCGGGGCGTGCCGCGCCCGGCCGCGAAAATTGCGGAATCTTCACACGATAGTGCGGACCTTCGTAGTTGAGGCCGCCGCTCTTCTGCGCCGCGAACGCCGCGCGAATCAGCCCGATTGCGTCCTTCATACGCGGTGCGGGCGGCGTGTCGAACGGCATCGAGTACCAGTTTTCGTTCATCGTCTTCGTGCCGCTGCCGAGGCCGAGATACATGCGTCCACCGGACAGTTCGTCGATATCCATCGCGGCGCTTGCGGCGAGCATCGGCGAGCGCATGAACGCGTATGCGATGCCGGTGCCCAGCATCACGCGTTGCGTCGCAGTGGCCACCGCGGCGAGCCGAACGAAGCCGGCGGCGTTGAAGAATTCGATCGTCCACACCGACTCGAAGCCGGCCTTCTCGGCACGAACGGCTGCGTCGATCTGTCCCTTGATATCGGAGCGCGTGAGGATCAAGCCGTGTTTCATGGTCGTTCTCCGGCGAGCGAAGCGGTCATTGCGGCGGAATGAGGCAGGAGTGAATCGATTCGTCGCCCGGCACCTGACGGGCGAGTGTGCGTATCGCGAGCGACGCGTCGGCGAGATCGAAGTCGTGCGTGTGCATCCGCTCCATCGGCACGCGACCGGACTCGATCAAGCGGATGGCCGCCTTGTAGCCGGACGACGTCACGCCGATCGCGCCTTTGATGTTGATCTCCTTCATCACGATGTAGTCGGACACGAAGTTGTCGACGGGCTTGAAGCCCTTAACACCGGCAAGCACGACGGTGCCGCCGGGCCGCACCATCGACAGCGCGTCGGCGACCGGCTTCGTCGCATAGGACGAAACGTCGACCACTACATCTGCGCCGCGTCCGCCGGTTAGTTCCTTTACGCGTCTGATCGCATCTTCGTTGTCCACGTCGATGGTGTGGTCGGCGCCGAACGCGCGCGCCAGTGCCAGCTTGTTGGCGTCCGCCGCGAGACCGGTGACGATGATCGTTCCGGCGCCCACTTCGCGGCATGCGACGACAGATGCCAGCCCGCGTTGCCCGGGCCCGAGGATGACCACCGAATCGCCCGGCCGCGTGTTCGGCATCTCCACCGCCCAGCGGAATCCTGCGCCGAGCGGGTTGAACATCACGGCGAGTTGCGCGGGAAGCCCCGGATCGACGCGGTGCACGATGCAGTTCGGCGCGAGATACATGTACTGCGCGTAGCCGCCCCACAGCCCGGGTGGTTCCGAGAGCGGGATGTACGAGTAGATGCGCCGCGTGTCGCACAGGTGATAGCTGCCCGAGAGACACGGTCCGCAGTGGCGGCACGACAGCATCGTTTCGACGGCGACACGATCGCCGACGTCGACCTTCCAGCGCCGCGCCGCACGATCGCCGATTTTCGCGATGCGTCCGAGCGGTTCGTGGCCGGGAACCACCGGCATCGGCGTGCGCAACTGACCTTCGAACTGCTCGTAGTCCGAGCCGCAGATTCCACACGCTTCGATGCGCAGGATTGCCGAGTCTTCGTCGATGTCGGGAATCGGGATGTCGCGCGGCTCGAGCGTGCGTATCGCCGTTTGCACCATCGCGAATGCGGTGCGCGGCAATGTGCTCATGTGCGCGCCTTACGCGGATTTACGAGTTGTGCCACGGCCTTCTGCTGCGCGAATTCGGCGCGGCGGCGCGCGAGTTCGTCCGCCGGCATCGCGTCGATGTTCAGGTAGTCGTCTTTCCAGTCGGGTCATCGGACTCCAGTTTGCGGGGAACGACGGTGGTGCGCGGCCGGTGGCGTTTCGAACAACGCGAGCGCTTGAGCCAATGTGTCGAGTTGCGACTGCTCGTCGAACGGTTTGCCGGCGGAGTTGCCCAGCGGGAAGTCGCTGAACAGGAAACGCGCTACGCCGACGTGCTCGACGATGTCGCGCGCGCAGCCCATCACGACCGTTGGGATGCCGTTTGCTTCCAGATGACGCGAAACGAGGCTGACGGATTGATGGCAGACGGGACAGTTCGGAACGAGCAGCGCGATGTCTGCGTTTAGTTCGCGGCACGCGGCGAGCACCGCGGGAGCATCGCGCTCCGAGCGTGGCGCGCTGGCTGCGATCGGTGGGCATGCCGATCACGTTCGGCCGCGAGCGAGCCGATCGTGCCGCGCGCGACAGCGCTGCGAAGCGCTTTCACGGGCAGCCAGGTATTCGGATCGGCGGCCGTCGTGTGGATTCGATCGTACGCAATGTGAGAGATGCGCAGATCGGGCACAGGCTCGATCGGCACGCGATAAGCGAATAGAACTTCGCGCCCGCGTTGTACGCCGCGCCCGGGCCCTGATCGCCGAGCGTGGAATCGAATCGCGCTGCGGTGGTGATGAGGACGAGACGCGACTGCGCGATGCGAGGAGGAGCGCGCGAAGGGGACCGTCGGGAAGTGACGCCCATTGATACGGCGCATAGCCCAGCGCCGCGTAGTAGCGAACGCGTGCGCTGCATGTAGGCGAATCGGCTCGCCGACGTGCTCGCCAACAGATTCGGCGATCTTTCTGTGTCCTTGGTCACGAAGCCCCGTCGCAATGTAATGCAGTTCTTCCCGGCGACCAACCCGAAGGCCAATACCGCGATGTCCAAAGCAGCAAACGGAAGGATCAAATTCGGTTCACGCACGTTCGGTTCAAAAACTACGGCCGACGAGGTAGTGGCAGGTCTCGATCTCTCGGCGCGCACGATCATCGTGACAGGTGCGAACACGGGCATCGGAGATCCCACCGCGAAGGCGCTCGCCGGAGCAGGCGCTCGCGTGATCTATGCATGTCGAACGTCTGCGCCGGCGAAGCCGCAGTTGCCCGCGCACGCGCCGCGCATCCCGGATGCAGGGCCGAGTTCGCCGAACTCGATCTGGCTTCGTTCGGCAGCATCCGTCGCTTCGCGGACACGTTGAAGGCGGACAAGATCGACGCGCTGATCTGCAACGCAGGGCTTGCGCTGATGTCGTACGCAGAAACCGACGAAGGCTTCGAGCGCACAGTGGGCGTGTGCCACATCGGCCACTTCCTGCTGGCGCGATTGTTGATGCCTCGTTTGCTTGCGTCGGGCGCGCCGCGCGTGGTGATGGTTTCGAGCACCAGCCACGGCACGCCGGCGAAGCTCGACTTCACGAATCTGCCGATGACGCGCGAGAAGTTCAAAGGCATGGGCGCGTACGGGCAGGCGAAGTTGTGCAACGTGCTGATGGCGAAATCGCTGCAGCGCCGCTATGGCGACCGCGGCCTGACCGCGTGCGCGCTGCATCCGGGCACGCTGATCACCACCGACATCGGCCGCAACTCCGCAATCGTCGGCCTGCTGATGAAGCTGGTCAGCCCGTTCACGAAGAATCCGGCACAGGGCGCCGCCACCTCGGTGTGGGGGGCGGTGTACGAACCCGCCGCCGATCTCCGCGGGCAATACCTGCAGGACTGTCACATCGAGCCGTGCAGCGCCGAAGCCAACGACCCAGCGGTGGCGCAACGTTTGTGGACGTTCAGCGAAGAGTGGGTGGCCCGCGCGGGTGTACCCGGTTGGCCTTGATCGATTCGATCGCTAGCGGATGTCGATCGATCGCAGCACCGTGACAACGCTGTTGGTAAACAGTTCGGGCTCCTCGAACGGTATGTTGTGCGCGGAGTTCTCGAACCAGACGAGCTGCTTGCTGGGGGCGCGCAAGCTATCGAAATAGCGTGCTGCGATCGAAGCATCGACGTGCCGATCGTATCGCCCCAGGAAGAAGATCACCGGAACATCGACGGCGGGTAAGGAGTGCGACAGGTCGAGCTCGAGCAATTCGTCGTGCATCGCTTCGAGCGAGACGTTGTTGCCGCGAATGAACCGGGGGATTTCCCAGGGCGTAACCAGGCCGCGCAGAATCCCGCTCGTCATGACCCATGCCTGATTGGGCCGGCGGTGATACAGGCCGCCGTACTCGTCCGCCAGCTTTTCCATCGCCAGCGCATCGCGCCAGTTCGCATGTGGCGGTGGACCGATGGAACGCAGTTGCGATAGCGCGTCGCGGTCGTCGCGTTGCGACGCTTCTGCGGCGACGAAGTCGTATTGAGCGCGCTGCTGCGCGAGCCCGGAGATCATCGGCGCCACGGCGACGACCGCAGCAACCTTATCGGGGTGTGCCTGGGCGTAGAGGAGCCCGAGCGCCGCTCCCCACGAATGGCCCATCAGGATGATCTTCTTCCGGTCGAGATTCCGGGCGAGATGGTCGACGATCGCATCGAGATCGGTCAGATGTCGCGCGATCGTCAGTGCACGTGGATCTGCCTTGGCGTCGAACGAACGCCCCGCGCCTCGCTGATCCCAATAGGCGACGACGAAGTCACGCTCGAGATCGGCGTCGAAATAGCGGAACAGCGGGCGTTCCGCGCCGCCTGGTCCACCGTGCAGCCACAGCAATACCGGCGCGCGCCGATCTGCGCCGCGCATCATGAGAAAGAGGCTCGCGCCGTCTACGTCGAGGTATTCCGAGGAATCGATGCGGACGGGATCAGCCGCAGCGGTCGCATGGGCAAACCATCCGATCGCGAGAAGCGCAGCTATTCCCTTCGACGATTGCCACCGGTTCCATGCGGTCATGCCACGTTTCCTTGCCGTCGTCGCGCGACGACACACAGTTTTTCATGTGAGCAGCGGCCGCAGGACACCGTCGACGAACAGGCGCAGCGAGGCCATCACTTCCTCGTGATTCAAATCGCCCCACGCGAACGCGCCGACGAAGTAATCGAGCGAGGCGTTCGCACTCAACGTCTCGACGTGCGAGCGCACGTCGTCCGGTGTACCGGCCACCAATACCTGGGCGCCAACGGCGAGATCGAAATTGCCGTTGAGGCTGGGTGAAAACACCGGCTCCATGCCGTTGGCGCGCCACAAGCTCGCCAGGTTTTCGTCGTAGCGTTTCCACGCGGTGCGCGCACGTGCGTGCGCCGCTTCACGAGTAGGTGCCACGAAGACGTGTCGAGTGGCGCCGATCAGCGGCGACGCAACACCCGGGTTCCAGTCGTCTTTTGCGTTGGCGACGAGTTCGTGGAACCGGGCAACCTGCGCGTGCACGGCGGCAACAGGCCCACCAACAACCGTATTGAGGCGATGCGATCCTGCGAACTCGACGTTGCCCGGATACCACAACGGCGGATGTGGCGTTTGCTTTGGCCTCAGCAGCATCGGTAACCCGTCGAAGGTGTGAAAGTCGCCGGAATGCGTGAGTGACTCCGCGGTGAGCCCTTTGCGCACTATTTCTATGGCTTCGGCCGTGCGCGCAACTGCCTCGGTGTCTGGATTTCCCCACAGCCGGTGCTCGATCGGCGAAATCCCCTTACCGACGCCCACGTCGAGACGGCCGCCGCTCGAGTGGTCTAGCGCACACACTTCTTCGACGAACCGAACCGGGTGATAGAACGGCAGCAGCGACACCAGCGATCCGAGCCGGATTCGCTTGGTACGCTGCGATGCGGCGGCGAGGAAACACCATCGCGGAGGGCGCTGCATCGAGCGCGGTGAAGTGATGCTCCGCCTTGTGATAACGAGCGAATCCTGCCGCGTCGGCATACTCGAGCATCTGCAACCGTTGCTCGTACAACGCGCCGAGTTCACCACCTCGTTGCTCCATGTGATCGAAGATTCCGAATTGCACGGCTCGTCCCCCTGTTGTTTCCTTGATCTCGGCGCAGCGCCGCACTGTAATGCAGTTTTTCTCGAAGCGTCCAAACCATGCTGAAAACTCCGTCGGGTAAACCGCGCGCACGCGCCCTCGGCATTCCGTTCGGCGGCCGGCCGGGCGCGTTGAACTCGATCACCGACGTTCCGGGTGTGGAGGTGGGCTACGCGACGCTCATCAGCGGTTCCGGTGCACGTGTTGTCGGGAAAGGCCCGGTGCGCACCGGCGTTACCGCGATTCTGCCGCGCGGTCGTGAATCCGCGGCCGCTTCGGTGTTCGCGGGCTATTTCAGCCTGAACGGCAACGGCGAACTCACCGGCTGTCATTGGATCGAAGAGAGCGGTCGCTGTGAGGGGCCGATCTGCATCACCAACACGCATTCGTGCGGCACCGTACGCGACGCAACCATCAAATGGCTGGTCGAGCGCACCGGGGGCATCGGCCAGTGGGCGCTGCCGGTCACCGGCGAGACGTTCGACGGCTACCTCAACGACATCAACGGCTTTCACGTGCGCGACGAACACGTGTTCGAAGCGCTCGACTCCGCGCGCGGCGGGCCGATCGAGGAAGGCAGCGTCGGTGGCGGCACCGGCATGATCTGTTATGGATTCAAGGGTGGTTCGGGAACCGCGTCTCGCGTCGTGGAATTTGCGGGGCACGAATACCGGGTGGGCGCGTTCGTACAATCGAACTTCGGCAGAAGGGAACAGCTGACGATCGCCGGCGTTCCTGTTGGCGTCGCGTTGAAAGACTGGCAGCCCGATCCGCGCAAGACTGAGGCGGGCTCCGTCATCGCGATCGTCGGCACCGACGCCCCTCTGCTCGCGCATCAGTTGAAGCGGCTGGCGCGGCGCATCAGCCTCGGCATCGGCCGCGGCGGCGCGGTTTCCGGGCACGGCTCCGGCGACATCTTTCTCGCGTTCTCAACTGCGAATCGCGAAGCGCTGCATGACGAAGAGCGGTTGGCGGCGCTGGAGTTCATTCCCGACCCGCAACTGAATCCGTTCTTCGAGGCGGTTATTCAGGCGGTGGACGAAGCGGTGATCAACAGTATGGTCGCCAACGAGACGATGCAGGGGTGCGACGATCATGTGGTGCATGCGTTGCCGCATGAGGAGGTCAAGAAACTCCTGACCAAGAGCGGCTCGGTTTGACAGATGTCGGCTGATCTCTCAGCAATTGCGCGGCCAGGCTACCTGGTCGGCGACCTGGAAATAGACACCGGTCGCCAGGCGGTTTCGCGCGATGGGCACGAAGTCGCACTGCCCAAGCTCTCCTATGACCTCCTGATAGCGCTGGTCGAATCGGCTCCAGACGTCGTTTCCAACCAGTCGCTGATGAAGCGGGTCTGGCCGGGGCTTGTCGTCAGCGAGCGGACAGTGACGCAGCGTGTGAAGTTGCTGCGCGACGCGCTCGGCGATGATCCCCAGGAGCCGCGCTACATCGTGGGGCTGCGCGGGCGCGGCTACCGAATTGCGCCCGCCGTTACGCGCATACCTGGTGATGACATTCGATCCACCGCTGCAGTGGATCCGACGCGTGATGCGACGATCAGCGCCGCGAGACAACCGTCTCCGACCTTGGTGCGGATTGCAGTCGCAATCGCCCTCGTTTTGACGGTGGTATTGGCGGTGATGCTACTGCGTTCGCCGAGCGTGGACCGGAAGTCAAACGGCCCAGTGTTGAATCACTCTGACCTCGAGAAGGTCGATCGAAGTGTCGCCGTGTTGCCGTTTCGGAACCTCAGCATCGACGCGAACGACTCATACCTCGCGTTGGGATTCCCCGACATGATCATCGATCGTCTCGCTACCGTGTCCGGCTTGTTGGTGATTTCGGAGAGCTCGTCGGCGAAGGCGTTCGAAAGGAATCTGAACGCGCGAGAAGTGGGTCGCCAACTCGGCGTGCGTTATCTCATCAATGGCAGTGTGCAGCGAACCGGAGAAATGCTGCGCGTCTCGGCGCAGCTCGTCGACGCAACCAGTGATACACATCTATGGTCGCTACACATCGACAGGCCGATCAGCGAGATCTTCTCTTTGCAGGATGAAATGGGGAACCGCATCGCCGCCGCATTGAAGGAAGTTATCGTGAGTCTCGGTGAAGTGTCGCCGAGTCGAATCGGGACCACGAATCTCGAGGCTTACCTTTCGTTTTTGAAAGGCCGCACGTTGCTCGCGCGTTGGACCGTAGTTGATGCGAAAGCCGCCGCAGCGGCATTTGAGAAGGCAATAGCGCTTGATCCGGATTTCGCTCCGGCATACGCGATGCTCTACGACGCAAGGTTGCTCGCCGCCGACCGCGGTTCAGGCGGCGCCGGAACGCTCCATCCCAACTCCGCAAGTCGCGTCGCCGCAATGGCCGCCGCCCGAAGTGCCAACCAATACCTGATCGACAAGGCCCTCGATTTGGATCCGCTTTCTGGTGCCGCATTCTTTGCGCGCGCCATGTGGTCGAGCGACGACAAGACCCGAGCTGATGACTTCAAGAGAGGGATGGAGCTCGATCCGCGGAACGGTCGCGGTCTTACTGCGTTCGCCGAGTATCTCGATTCGGAGGGCCGTCGAGACGAAGCGAGTGAAGTGCTGAGCAAGGCGATGCGAATCGATCCTCTGTCTCCGCGTGCTTACTACTGGGATGCCATGCGCAGCCTCGAGTACGAAGGTCGCGAAGGGGTTGAAAGGAGACTTCAGAGGCTGTTCGAGATCGATCCCGACTATCAACCGGCACTGCAGCGCTACGCGAAGTACCGATGGATCGGACACGGCGAATTCGCCGAAGCAATCGAATTGATCGAGCATGCGATTCGGGTCGATTCGCAGAGTCCATGGTCGATCTATACAGCGACGGCGATCTACGTGGACATTGGCGACATGGCGTCTGCGAGGGCGCTGAATTCGGGACCCGAAAGCGGCGCAACCGCGGGTCAGCTGTTGCTGGCGCTTCGCGATGGCGATCGCAGACGTGCGGGAGAAGCGGCATTCAGCGACGCCGTGTTCGATTTCGGATGCTGTGAGATCTGGGGTGTGTACGAAGCGGCTCGGGATTGGGCCACTTCGAGTGAGGAACGACTGAAGGCCATTGCCTGGATGCAACGACACACTCACTTGGAGTCGTTGGACGCAGACATCACGCTGACCAATTTTCGTGCGGTGCCCGCACTCGCCGACCTTCTCATGCAGGAAAATCGTGAAGCAGAGGCGCGTCGGCTGCTGGAACGGTGCATTGGATGGATCGACGACTATCACGTTCCGACGTTGGGTACAGTGTTCGCACTGCGCGTGAAGGCGGACGCGCTGCTACTTCTCGGGGAGAAGGAGGCCGCGCTCGACGTGTTGCAGGCCGCCTTCGATGCTCACGACTACCAGCAGTGGTGGTACACGCTCGAAAGCAACGAGCGTTGGAGACCGCTGCACTCGGATCCGCGCTTCATGAAGATCTCGGAGAGTGTCAGTGCGCACATCGATGCTCAGCGCGTCGCGCTGGACGAGTTACGTCAACGCGGTGCAATTCCCGATAGACGTGGATCCTAGTTCGTGCGAGGACGCCACGATCCGTCAATCAAATTCGCGCTCGCGCCGCGAAGCCTTCCAGATGGACCAGAGGATCATTGGCCACGAAATCGCTGTTAGCAGGGCGATAGCTAGTTCGATGGGAATGGGTTCCCACTCCTGATCGAACGCAGCAAACCGCTGGCCGATCCAGATGCCGATTCCGAGCAGCAGGTAGACGCAGAGCATGGCGATGCTTTCAATCATTGCGTTCACGGATCCTGAGTTATTCAGTCGCACTTCAGTTCGGTCGTTACCGTCACTTGCGTTGCAACGCGCTCATCCGTGTCCGTTCGCTCGATTTGGATGAAGAGGGATTCGAGTTCGTGTGATGGATCGAACAACCAGATCTGATCGCGGGCGCCATAGCATTCTTCGGTCACTGCAGTACCGCTTGTCGTCAGAATCACCTCGCCGGCCACCCGAATCTCCGGATCGACTAACGAAATTGCATAGGAGGGAGCTAACAGCGAAGGAGGCGTTGCCTCGATGCCCAGGATTTCTTCGGTCACCAGAGTGTTCCCCACAGTGCCGGCAGACAGATACACGGTGTCTCCGATGCGCAAATCGTCCATTGCGACACGCTTGCCGTCGTTGAAGATCTGCGTTGACGGTAGCGTGTGTGCTGGAAGGCCGAGGACTGTGAAGGAACCACGTACCGGGTCGACTGCGTCGAGCGGACCCGTCAACACGAGTGAGCGCGAAACCACCGCCGCTATGCTGATGTATGGCGTTATGCGGAACATGGGATCCACGCGCACATGTATCACCGCGCCTATCGGCGTATCCGGCGGCAACGTTTCACAATGGAAATAGGCGCAGTCGACTGGGCGCCCGCCGATATAGACTTCGTCGCGTGTCGGTCGCGCGGTAAGCGTTCCCTCCTCGTAGATTGCGTCGGCCGCGTGGTAGTCCAAAGGATCTCCGAGGTATCGAAGAGACGCCGCGACGAGAACTCCCCCAACGGGTTCGCGATTGGCAAAGACCAGCACGGGATCTCCTACGTTGGGCCTTCCATCGGGAAAGCCCAGAAACGTGGCGTCGGTGAGATCAAGTGTCATGCCGCCGATTCGGAGCGTGTCCGCTGGCGCCGTATCAAGGATGCCGCGCAGAAGGAAATCGCCGCCGGTTGTTTCTCGGTTGACCATGGTCGCAATGACATCGCCTGACGATGAAGAGAAGCCGCTGACGGAGACGCGATCGCCCACCGCGAGATCCGTAAGCGCCGAAAGGTGAACCTGGGTCGCATCGGTGATGTAGACGCGCTGCCCCATCGAGGTGAACTGGACATTGGCGAGGTCTAGGGATTCGATTCGCCCGATCAGCGCATGTTCGATGTCGATGGAACTCGCCTCGCTGAAGATACCATCCACTGTATTCCGGAGAGTGCCGCGCATCGTGACAACGCTGCCGTCTAGATTTGAGGTAATGGCCCAGATTGGGACCGGTCGACCGTCGATGGTTGCGATAGTGGACGTTACGACCGCGCTCAGTGGCGCTAGCTGCGGTCCATGGAGGAGAAATGTCTCCTTGCTCATCTGTAGATTGCCACCATTTCGGTCTTCCGGTGCTTCCGGTGCTTCCGTGCTTCCGCCGCCGTTACATCCAATGACCGTTGTTACGGCAAGCGCCCATAGCAACCGATTGATCTGACTTTTCATCGCCGTCCGTCACTAGCGCGCCGAAGGGGCACGATCGAAACAGCGTGCCAGCGGCAGCGACGCTTCGTGTCAAAGACTCGGCAAAGCCTGCGCAAAGTTTCTGCAAAGGCTAACCGTGCAGGTGGCGCGCGGCTCGCCCGAATCGTTGGCGGTCCGAAACATGGCCCGGTGAATGCGGAGTTGCCGCCGATTGTCGGTTGGCCCGTCCGCCTACAGAGTCGACGCGCTAGTCACACGCGCGACTTGCTTCGGTCGTTGCCGTCACGTTCGTTGCGAAGAGTTGATCGGGGCCGGTTCGGGTCACTTGGTTGGCAAGGTCCTGGTCTCTTGCGAATGATCGAACAACCAGAGTTGATCGCGGGGAGGGCCACACGGTTCGTCTACTGCAGTGGCATTGCTCGTAAGAATTGTCCGGCCCGCCAGCCGAAGCTCTGGGTCGGCGAACGAGAATGCTGTGCTGGGACCTGCCACCGACGGTGTGTCATCCGAGCGCGCTATGTAGTCGGTTGCCAAAACGTTGCCGACGGCACCCGCGTAGATGCTCACCGTATCGCCAATTCGCAGATCGGCGAAGGCGATGGTCTCATCGTATTGAGTGCTCAGGATCTCCGCCGAAGGAAGCGCTTGCGCTGGAAAACCAAGGACAGTGAAGGAACTCTGTTCCACGTCTATGGCATCGATTGGACCGACCAACGAAAGTGAATGTGACCCCGAGTTCACTCTACTGATGGAGGGCGTTATGCGGAACATCGGATCGACGTAGGTCTGTACGAGAGCGCCGATCGGCGAGATCGGCAGCGGCAGGGTTTCACAATGGAAAGAGGCTGCAGTCGACTGGGACGCCCGCCGATATAGACTTCGTTGGGTGATCGGTCGCGCGGTAAGCGATCCCGAACTCGGCAATGGAATCGCGTCGAGTCGCGCGGTAGACAAGCAGGATCTCCGAGATATCGAAGAGACGGTTGCGACGAGCATTCCCCAGCGGCGGGTTCGCTTGATCTGTGAAAAGACCAGCACGGGCTGTCCGGCGCCCACCTCATCGGGAAAGCCTGAGAACGTGGCATGGGTGAGATCAAGTGTCATGCCGCCGATTCGAAGCGCGTCCCCCGGCCGCGGCTATCGAGGATACCCGCGCAGAACGAACCTCGCCATCGGCCGCGGGTTCTCGGTTGACGATGGTCGCGATGACATCGCCGGACGGATGACGCGAAGCCGCCGACGGAGACGCGGTCGCCAACCGCGAGATCCGTGAGCGTGCCTTCGAAGTGCAGATTCGGGTGAGATCGGTGATGTAGACGCGCTGCCCCATCGGCGGTGAAGTGCAGATTGGTCGAGGTCTAGGGATTCGATGCTGCCCGATCAGCGCGTGTTCGATGTCGATGGAGGACGTTTCGGTCGTAACGACGAACTGGTTCCGCTGCCCGAAGCCCGGCGAGGTTGCCGCGCATAGTCAGCGACGCTGCCGTCTAGATTCGCGGTCGATAGCTGAGACTGGGCATCGGTCGGCCGTCAATGCTTGCGACGCGTGGACGAGTACGACCAGCGCGTCTGTGGCGACTGCGCTGAGAGTCCGTGGAGGACGAAAAGCTCTCGCTCTTCGTCGCGACGGGCTGGCATATTGCCGCGGCTGCCGCTGCTGCCGCCGCCGCTACATCCAATGAGCGCGGATTAGCGAAAAGCGCCCAAATGCAAACGATATGATCTGACCTCTCATGGCTATCCGTCCACGAGCGCGCCGAAGGGGCGCGATCGAAACAGCGTGCCAGCGCCTGCAGCGGCGCTTCGCGTCAAAGACTCGGCAAAGCCTGCGCAAAGATTCTGCAAAGACGCGCGCGTGATGGCGGGGCGCGGCTCGCCCGAATCGTTGGGGTCCGTAACATGGGCCAGTGAATGCGGCGCCCGAAGGTCCGAGGCAGTTGCGTACAACGTTCCGAGGGTGCGTTGTCGAACTGTGCTGCGTCCTGGTCGCGCACTTGTCAGCGCTTGCGCCGATAGCGGTTCGGGCGGATGTCGATCGCATCGAAGAGATCGTCGTCACGGCGCGCAGGATCGAAGAGCCGCTGGCGCGGGTGCCGCTTACCGTCTTCGCCTTCGATCGCGAGCGCGCTCAACCGCGGAGGGTATCGACTCGCTTACAGACGTTGATTTCGCGCGTGCCGGGACTGAATTTCGAATCGACGTTCGGTGGCCTGTTCGCGTCGCCGACGATCCGCGCACAGCCGTCGAATGCCACAGGCGCGTCAAATGTCGGCGTGTTCGTCGATGGCGTGTATCAGGCGGAGGACACCGCTATGGACACTGAGGCCGCTCGACCTCGAGCGTGTCGAGGTTGTCTTCGGCCCGCAAAGCACGTTGTTTGGGCACAACACGTACGCCGGTGCGATTCAATACGTCGGTGCGTCGCCTACCGAGGTGTTCACGTCAGGGGCAACGATCCAATCCGGCACCGACGATTACCGCGATGGCATCGGGCTTTGTGTCCGGACCGTTGTTCGATGGTCGGTTGCTCGGCCGAGCGGCGTTGGGGGTGCGCAGCTTCGACGGCACCGACCTCAATCAGGCGCCGGGCGGAAGCTCGCTCGGTGGCTGGGAACGCAGCAGCGCGGTAGTCAAGCTCGCGTTGCCGCCTTCTGACGGTTTCAATGTGTCGCTGTCCGGAAGGATCAGCCGGGTCGAATCGACGCAGCCTGGCGTTTCGGCGCTCGACTATCGGGAGTACAACTGCGGGGGCATCGAACCGGCGTCGGGTGCGTGGAGTTACTTCTGCGGCGATGTGCCGGTCGATCGACATTTCGACGTTTCATCCGGGATCCCCGACAGCCGCAATGACGTTCTCCAATGGGGTGTGGTCATGTCGACGCCGTGGCTCGGCGGCGAGCTCACCAGCCAGACGAGTTGGTACCGCGGCGAAACGGATCTTTATCGCGACTTCGATGTATCGAGTGCGGGCGAAACATTTGGTGTGTGCACGATCGGTATCGATTGCACAGGGTCTGCAGTGCCGCGCCCGGTCGACAGGCTATTGCGGGCGAATGAAGTGTTCAGGCAGAAGCCGTCGTCAGAGGAGTGGAACCAGGAACTGCGTTGGCTGGGTCACGTTGGCGATAGCGTGGACTGGATGGTGGGTGCCGTTGCCTACTGGACGACGCTTCACGATCGTACGCTTCTGGGCGTTGCGCGCGGCGATCTTGGCGCCAACCAACAGCTCGCTTCGTTCCTGCCGGCGACGCCTTTGTTGATGGGGCCGTTGGCGTTGCAGAATCTCGCCATCGTTGTCGACCCGAACGCGAGTCAGATTACACAGGCGCGCGACATCGAAGACGATCGAACGCTCGCTGCTTTCGGCTATGTCGATTACCGGGTGACCGCGCGATTGGGCGTTCGCACTGAGTTGCGGGCGACACGGCACCGCGTGCGGGTCGACAACCGCGTAGCCAACTACCAGCCGGGTTTCGGCGACTCGCTTCCGTCCGAGGAGTTCGACGACATCACGCCGCGGTTCAGCGTCGAGTACTCGGCTTCCGACGCATTGCGCGGGTACGTCTCCGCGGCGAAGGGGTCACAGGCGGGTGGGATCAATGCGGTTCCAGGGTTGCTCGCCAACGAGCAGACGTTCGATCCCGAGTACAACTGGACGTACGAAGTCGGCGGTCGCTATGTCGATGTCTCGAAGCAACGAAGCCTGTCGGTGACTTACTTCTACGTTGAGCAATACGACACGCAGTTGCTCGGCTTTTCCGACACGCCCGGCGTTTCGAATCTCATCACACGCAATGTCGACGGCTCGCGCGTCGAATGGAGTGGAGGTCTCCGTGGATGTTCGATGGTCACCCTGGCTTCGGACCGAAGCGGCGTATGCATATGACGGATCCGAGTTCAATTCGGGAACCGATGATCCCGGCTCGCGTCGCTTTTGCGGCTTGCGCGGCCTCGTGACGACATCGTCATTCTGCGACGTGGGGCCGTCGCGAAGCGGGAGATCGGCGTGTTCGTGCCATACATCGACGGCAATCAATCTGCGCGAGTGCCGCGGACGATGTGGCACGCCGCCGTCGTGGTGGACGTTCCGCCGTTCGAGGGAGGCGGTCGCATGAGCGTGCGGATGGATACGAACGGTCAGGACGACGTTTTTGAACGATCGATTGCGGGGGCGAGCTACGGCGCGCGAACGCTCTTTGACGCGCGAATCTCGTACGAAATCCACGATTGGACGATATCGCTGTGGGGACGCAATCTGACGGACGAAAAGTACATTCGCGCAGCTGCGTCGCGCCCCGCAATTTACTACGCGACGGTTCCGCGCCCGCTCGACTTCATTTATGGCGATGGTCGGCGTGTCGGCGTGACGATCAGTTATTCGATCTCGCGCGATCTGCAGCACTGAACGCCGAGCGCTGCGTGGCCGAAACGAGACGGTGCAGGAGTGACCTCGGCGTGTATGCGTTGCCGCACGATGAGGTGCGACGCTTGCTCGGAACTTGAGCCGGAGCGCTACGCCGCGCTCGGATGCTTGCCGAACAGTCCCGTCGTCGGTGGTGGCAACTGCTTTCCATCGACTCGATAGAGTTCGATCGCTTCCTCGACGATGACGCAAAGTTCATCGAACACGCGGCGCTCGTCGCTGCCATGACATCCGCCGTAGATCAACCCGGGCGCACTGCCCACGTAGCACTGATCTTCCTCCGACCACTCAACCAATTTTGCATAACGCGCGCTGTCCTTCATTTACCTGCGTCCTGAATGGCGTTCCGGACCATTCGCAGTTGATATGGATGCGCATCATCCCCGAGACGTCCGACAATGTCACGGGTGCGGTCACATTGGGATGGACCAAGTTGCGATGGCTGCCGCGCCCACCGCGGTCTACGAATCCGGCACGTCGCAGTTCCGCCAGGAGGTCGCGAACTTTCGGCGGTATGAAACTGTTCGCTGGATGTACGGTTGATCAGCATCGGTGCAAACGTCGACTCGATGCAGGTGGCGGTTAGCCCCGTTCGAGGTAAGTCGTTGTCGAGTCAAACCACCCGCAAAGCATCTGCGACCGACGTGCGCGCTGCGCGAATCGCCGGGAACAACCCGCCGATGAAGCCGATCACAGCGGCCCACACGATTCCGAGCGCGATCAGCGGCGCGCCGACGTGCAGGCGCAGCGTCACCTGGCCGAGCGCTCCGCCGGTGCTGAACGTGCTGCCGTTGAACACGATCCACGCGATTGCGCCGCCGACCAGCGCGCCCGAAAGCGCGAGTACCTGCGCCTCGATCAACACCGACGCGACGACGGGCCATGAGCCGAAACCGACGGCGCGCAGCGTTGCGATTTCTACGGTGCGCGCGCTGACGGCCGAGTACATCGTGTTCAGCGCGCCGAACAGCGCGCCGATCGCCATGATCGCGCCGACCGTGTTCGCGACGATGCCGAGCAGCGTGGAAATGCCTTTCGATTGGCCTTCGTAGTATTCGGTTTCGCGTTGCACGTCGACCTTCAGCATCGGGTTCTGCAACAGTGCCTGTTTGAACGCGTCGAACGACTGCGGCGAATCGAGCTGACGGTGACGCCGCTGAATACAGTGCGATTTGCCGCCGACATGAGCGTCTCGGCGTCGGTCATCACTTCGGATTCGTGCACGTCGCCGCGGCTTTCGAAGCGGCCGACCACGGTCCAGTCGCCGTTGTAGAACTTCGCGACGTCGCCGATCTCGAGGTGCGCGAACTGATCGCGCACCGACTTGCCGACGATGATTTCGTGCAGCCCCGGTTTGAACATGCGGCCCTCGATGAGCGTGATTTCCGGGCGCACGTCGGCCGCGATCGAGGTGATACCCCGCACCGACATCGCGCTCGGCTGGCCGTCGCTCGCTCGCGGCAGATTCACCGACAGCAGCGCTTCCGGTGATATCGCGAGTTTGCCGGCGGCGGTGCGCGCGATGCCGGGCGCCGCTTCTATCGCAACGAGGTCGTCGCGTGTGATCGTCGACAGCGCCTCGGCGATCGCCCCGCCGCGCAGCACGATCGCGCGATCGGGCTGGCCCGCGCTTGCGATCGTCGACTGCAGGCCGGTGGACATCGCTAGCACCGTGATGAGCACCGCGACTACGCCCGCGATACCGACGCAGATGACGAGCGATGTGCCGAGGCGCTGCGGAATGCTGCGCAGGTTGATTGCGGTGATTGCGGAGGCTTGCCTGAGTGCACTCATATCAATGTCCTGCCAATGCTTCGACGATCGTCAGACGTCGCGCGCGAAGCGCCGGAAACAGCGCACTCAGCGCCGCCAGCGCTATGGCGATTCCGAACCCGGCCACCCATACGATGCCGGGCAGAGGGATCGGCCCGACGATCTGCAGCGCACCGAAGATGATCGGAAACGACACCGCGGCGATCGTCAGGCCGAGCGCAGCGGCGATGAGACACAGCACGGAAGATTCCACTACGACCAGCAGCCACACGGTCGTGTCGGAGAAGCCGAGCGTCTTCAGAACGCCGAGTTCCGGTACGCGGTCGCGCACCGACTGCGCCATCGTGTTTCCGGCGAGGAACAGCAGCGTGAACAGCACGGCGCCGATGATGTAGTAGACGAACAGGCGCACGTTGCCGATCTGTCGCAACTGCGCGACCAGGTATTCGCGTTCGTTCATCGTCGAGGTTTCGGCGCTCGAGTTCGCGAACTCGCGATCGATTGCCTGCGAGATCTCGGAAGCATGGCTCGCGTCGTCGATGGTGAGCGCGTACTGGTGCACCGTTCCCTTACCGACGGCGCGCGCTTCGTCGAGGTATTCATAGTTGAAGTACAGCTCGTTCGCGAACACCTTCTCGTCGTGTTCGCCGGCGTTCACGAGTCCGACGATCTGGAACGTCCATTCGGAGGACCCATCGGATTTCACCTGATTCAGCGAGTGCAACGTGATGCGATCGCCGATCTTCCAGTTGTAGCGTTTCGCGAGTTCGCCGCCGACCACCGCGCCGTCGCGCGTGTTGTGCAGGGCCTCGATCTGCTCCGCCGGTACCCGCATTTCGGTGAACATCTTCGCAAATGGCCCGAGCGTGAGGCCCACGGCGCTGACGTTGTTGCGCGGCTCCTGATAGTAACCAACCAGAACGGAAAGGTGCGACACGATACGTGACGCCGGGTATACGCGCGATACGCGCTTCGTACGAGATCGGCAGGGCTTCCAGCATGTTGGCGCGATTGATGACGCGCAGGCGCATGTCGCTCATCTTCGATGCTGCGTAGTCGAAGCCCGAGACCACGCCGTTCAACACACCGAACAACATGAACGCAACCGTGATCGAAAGAAGCGTCAGCACGGTGCGGATCGGTTTGCGCCAAAGGCCGGCCCACAGCAGCGGTAAGTACTTCATCGTCGCTACCTCCCCGACAGCGCTTGAACGATGGTGAGGCGGCGAGCACGCATGGCGGGGAGCGTTGCACTCACCACCGCCAACAGTAAGGCGATCGTCAGCCCGACCGGAAGAATGCGCAGGGGCAATGTGCCAGGGCCGCCGGCGATCGACTTGAATACGGCTGGAAATACGGCGGCCGCAACTGCGAGGCCCAGAGCGGCTGCGACGAAGGTGAGTACGGCGGCTTCTACGACGATGAGCATCCACACCTGCGTGTTGCCGAATCCCAGCGCTTTCAGCACGCCCAGTTCCGACAGTCGATCGCGCACCGATTGCGACATCGTGTTCCCGGCCATGAAGAGCAACGTGAACAGCACGGCCCCGATGATCCAGCCCACGAATCTCTGCACGTCGCCAATGTTGCGAGACATGGATGCGAAAAAGGCCCTTTCGTTCATCGTCGACGTTTCGGCACTCGAGTTCGCGAACAGCCGATCGATGGCGATGGCAATCTGATTCGAATCGGCCCCCGCTTTGGGAGTGACGACGAACTGGTTGACCGTACCGGTCCTCGTGGTGCGCCCCGAATCGAGATAGTCGTAGTTGAAGTACAGCTCTGTGCCGAATTGGGGATCGTCGTCAGGATCTGCGTTGACTACTCCGACGATGTCGAGCGGCCATTCCGACGAGCCGTCTTTGTTGACCCATATCATCGAGTGCAACGAGATCCGGTCGCCGATGTGCCAGTTGTACTTCTTCATCAGTTCCGATCCAACGAGCGCACCGGTGCGCGTGGTGTGCATCGCCTCTCGCTGATCCTGCGGTACGTGAAAGTCCGGAATCGCGGCGAGCCACGTATCGACATCGACCGCCGCGATGTTGAAACCGTTTTTCGGATCCTGGAAATAGCCGACGAAAATGACGAAGTAGGAAATGGCTTCCACGCCGGGCACGGCCGCGATCTGCGACTTGTATGCGATCGGGATCGGCTCGAAGAGATTGACCCGATTCGTAACGCGCAGGTGCGTATCGCTCAGCTTCGCGCGTGCGGCGTCGAAGCCGCTGATCACGCCTTGCAGTAAGCCGAACAGCAAAAATGCCACTGCGATGGACAGAACGGTGAGCACGGTGCGGATCGGCTTCCGCCACAAACCTGCCCACAGTAGCGGCAGGTACTTCACGCTAGTGGTCCGCACCGCGCATTTGGCTGCTACGGATCATCAGGCGTCGTCCGTGATGGCGTCGAAGTCTTTCAGCCACAGGCGTCCGCTTCGAAAGTGCGTGTTCGGATCGTACGAGCGGTAGCCGAGCAGCCGTTGCGTGCGTTCCGGCAGCGCCTTGATGATGTCGCTGGGGTAGTAGAGTGCGCTCGCTTCTTCCGGCGTGAGCCAGCCCGCGACGAAACTGATGTGCATCGCGAAACGCCAGCGATCTTTTGTGCGGTTTGCGCCGCCGCCGTGGATCACCTTGCCGCTGTAGATCATTCCGCTGCCGGCGGGCATCACCGTCGGAACGGTCTGTTCCGGCGTGCCGACCTCATCGAAGTCTTCCCACAGGTGGCTGCCCGGTATCACGCGCGTGCCGCCGAGTTCTTCGGTCATGTCTTCGAGCGCAATCATCGTGCTGACGGTGATCTCCGGACAGCGCGGCCATAGCGGTTTCACATAGGCGGTCCAGTTCGTGCAGTCGCGGTGCAGATACTGCGCCGGTTCGCCGGGGCCGATGATCATCGTCTGCCCGGTGTTCAGCCAATACGAACCGAATTGCGACAGCAGAACGTCGTCAGCGACGCGCTTCAAGATCGGGTTGGCGAGCATGTCGAAGAACGCGGGGTCGATCAGGCCGAGCCCGGTGAAGCGGATCGTGTTCTCGCCGTGGAACGTCTTCCACAATGCTTCGGGTGACTTGGAGCCCGGCCGCGATGATTCCGCTTTGCGCTTCACTGCGTCGCGCATACGTCCGATCAGGTCGGCTGGAAACAGATTCTCCACGATCACGCCGCCGTCGCGATTGAACGCGTCCATCACAGCGGCATGGTCTGCGGTGTTGGGAAGGCGAGTCAGGCCGGCCATACGATGCCCCTCAGCGTTCGTGGTAGACCATGTCGAGATCGGTGTCTTTGTCTATGCCGAAGATCTGTCGCATTGCGTCGAGCAATGGCGGCGCGAATTCAGGATTCGTCCACGAACCCGCCGTCAACGCGCCGTCCACCACGAGCGCGTGCCCGGAGATGAACGACGCTTCGTCGCTGGCGAGGAAGCACGCCGCATTCGCGATGTCTTGCGGTTCACCCGAGCGTGGAATCGGCTGCATCTTCTCGAGGAACGGTTTCACCGCCGCCGCGTAGTCGGTGTTGCCGCCGGCCTTCAATGCGAGTTGGCCTGCGAAGATCGGCGTTGCGATGCCGCCGGGGCAGATTGCGTTCACCCGGATGTTGTACGGTCCGAGTTCCTGCGCGACCGATCGCGTGAGATTGATGACGGCGGATTTCACGGCCGTATAGACGTGGGGTCCGTAGCCCGCCTTGAGTCCCGCGACGCTGGCCGTCGAAATGATCACGCCGGAGCGCTGCTCACGCATCACCGGTGCGGCGTACTTCATGCCGAGAATGGGGCCGGTGAGCATCGCGTCGATGGTGCGGCGATACGGTTCGCCCATGTCCGTTTCGTGGATTTCGCCGGTGACGCCGCCGAAACCCGCGTTGTTGAAGAGACAATCGAGGCGGCCGAAGCGTTTCACCGCGAGGCCGATCATCGCTTCGATGTCCTGCTCCCGGCACACGTCGGTCTTCACGTATGCCGCCACCGCGCCGAGCTGCTCTGCAAGCGCACGACCTTTGTCTTCCTGCACGTCGGCGATGACGACACGCGCGCCTTCGCTGACGAACTTCTCCACGGTGGCGCGCCCCATGCCGCTCGCGCCGCCGGTAATGACCGCTACTTTGCCGCTCAGCCGATCGCCCATGACCACCCCCCCGAGTGCTGCCTGGCATTGCGCCAGCGGCGAAGGCTACCATGCCGCAACTCACGGCGGACGGCATGTATGACGGCGCAGGTGTACACGCATCTACGCATCTGGGACGGCGTTGCCGATGCGTACCTCGATGCCGACGCGATTCGAATCGACGGCGACCGCATCGTTGCCGTCGGTGCGGCGTCCGAAATCAGTGGAGGTGCATCGACGCGCGACATGCGCGGCGCAACCGCATTGCCCGGTTTGATCGATGCGCACGTGCACATGGTGCTCGATCCGGACCTTCGCGATCCGCTCGCGCAGACCACGGCGGACCGCTCGACTCGCGCCGCTGCAATGGCACAACGCGCAGTAGAGATGGCGCGTGCCGGCATCACGACGGCGCGCGATCTCGGCGGCGGCGAATGGCTCGAACTGGAACTGCGCGATCGCATTGCGCGCGGCGAAGCCGAAGGTCCGCGGCTGGTATGTGCGGGGCAGCCGGTGACGTCACCGCAGGGTCATTGCTACTTCTGGGGTGGAGAGGCGAGCGGCGCCGTCGACGCCGCGGCCGTGATCGCCCGTCAGCGCGAACACGGTGTGGACCTGATCAAGGTGATGGCCACCGGCGGCACCATGACCAAGGGCACCACGCCGCGCGACGCACAGTTCGATCGCGAAGCGCTGATGGAGATCGTCGCGCACGCGCGCCAACGAGGCTACCCGGTGGCGGCGCATTGTCATGGCACGGTTGGAATCCGCTATGCGGTGGATGCGTGTGTCAGCACCATCGAGCACTGCTCTTGGGTGGGTGAGAGCGGCTGGGCTGCGGACTACGACGCCGAGACTGCGGCTGCGATCGCTGCGCGAGGCATCTGGGTTTCACCCACGGTGAACCTCGGCTGGAAGCGCCATAAAGGCAGCGGCAGCGAGCACGAGAAGCGCCTGATGGCGAATTTTGCAGCGATGCGTGCAGCGGGAGTGCGCCTTGCGGCGTCGACCGACGCGGGCATTCCGAACGTTCGCCACGCTGATCTCGCGAAAGCGCTGCCGGTATTCGCGCATCTGGCGGCCTTGTCGAATGCGGAAGTGTTGCGCTCGGCCACTTCGGATTGCGCACAAGCGATCGGTATCGGTCATCTGACGGGTCGCCTTGCGGCGGGTTATTCGGCCGATGTGCTGTTCGTGGACGGCGATCCGCTTGCTGACCTCGACCGCCTCGGTTCCGTCGTTGGCGTACTGACGCGCGGCAGATCGATCCAGGGGTTGAGCGGCGCCGTTCAGTAGGTATCCAGTTCCTCGGGCAGGTGATGCACCCGATTCAGATATCTCACGCGCGCGCCCTGCGGCGTGAGGTCGATGCAGGTGATGCCGGTGTTGCGGTGTTCGTAGTAGATCGGCGGCTTCCGACGGCAAACCGCCGAGCGCGCGCAGCAGCGCACTCATGAAGTCGCCATGCGTGACGAGTCCGATGCGTTTGTCTTCTGCCGCGCGCTCTCGCAGTAGTCGCGCGATGGTTGCCGCCCGCGCGTGTCCCTGATGCGCTTCCTCGTAGTCGCGATTCCACCAGCCGGTTTCGGTGAGGTCGTCCGACAGCACGCACTCCGGAAACAGCCGCGCGAGTTCGCTTCGCACGCGTCCGGCATAGCCGACCTTGTGGTTGCCGTGGTCCAGATAGATGCCGCCCACTTCGTGGATGTCGGTCCACACTTCCGGCGCAACGCCCAACGATTTGCCGATGGCTTGCGCCGTCTGCATCGCGCGGATCATCGGGCTGCAGTAGAGCTTGTCGAGCAGCGGTCGTGTCGGCGCCCCGCGTCGATGGATGCAGGTGGAGACCGGCGGCGAGGTGCGCGGCAGTGTGTTCGCCTGCCGCATACCGCTTTCAGTGAGCAGTGGGTCTTCGACGCGTTGCGTCCAGTCGTCGAGCGCGTTGTTGGTCGATTGGCCGTGCCGGATCAGAAACAGTTCCATTCAAAACAGGCCTTTCAGCATGGCGCCTTCCGCTTCGAGGCCGAGCAGAACACGTCCGCCGTCTTCGATGTGGTGTGGCGCAACGGTAACGTGCTGGCGGATGACGCGAATGTCGCGCGTGAGGCGTTCGAGCGGCCCGGTGCGGTCGTTGGCGGTTGTGCCAGCGGCTTCGGCGACCGCGTCGACGGCTTCCGCGCAACCCGCTACCGCGTCGGAGCATGCGATCTGGAACAGCGCGCGGTCGTACGCGGTGACCTTTTCGGCCGCGCAGACCTTCGCCCACATCGCCTCGAGTAGTTCAAATACCAACGCGCGCCCTGCGCGCAAACGCACCTCGGCATGCGCAATGGCGCGTTGTGCAAACGGACGGTCGCGCAACGTGCGCGAGGTGAAGCGCGGTACTTTGCCGGTGGCGATGTCGGCGAACGCGTCGATGGCGGCGCGGCCGATGCCGAGCGCCACGCCGACTTTGTTGTAGGCGAGCCGGCTGCCGAGCGGGAAGTGTTCCAGCGGCGACCTGTCGTGGTGTCTGCCCATCTGCGCCAGAATGCGCTCGTTGGGTACTTCGACGTCGGTGATGGTGACGTCGTGCGATCCGGATCCGCACAAGCCGCCGACGTTCCAGGTATCGAGCACCACGAAATCCGGCAGCGTCACCACCGCGTAAACCGGCGGCATTCCCTCGATCGGTTTGCCGTCGCGCCGGCGCTGCACGAGCCCTGCGAAAACCTGACTGTTGTTGGATCCGCTGACGAACTGCCAGCGTCCGTTCACGCGCCAGCCGTTCGGCGTTTCGTCCGCGATGCAGACGGCCGCCGTGGAACCGCACAGGATCACCATCGGGTCGGCGAGGAGGTCTGCGCACTGTTCGAACCCCGGTGCGATCAGCCCGAAGCTCTCGATGCCGATCATCAGGTTCCAGCCGGTGCTGCCGTCCGCATTGGCAACCGCCTCGATGGTGGCGAGTTGCGTCATCGGATCGGCGTTGGATCCGCCGCAACGTTCGGGCGCGGCGATCCGGTAGAGACCCGCCGCGGCCATCGCCTTTGCCACCTCAGGCGAAAGGCGCCGATTGCGCTCCGCCGCGTCGGCGTGCTGGCGGATCAACGGCGCCAAGTCGCGGGCGCGCGCGACGGGATCGAAAGTCGACTGGCTTTTCATCTCGAATGTCCCCCGGCGGAAAGCGGTGGGATTGTCGCAAATTCAGGCAGAAATGCGTCACTCGAACGACGCGTCGTGTTACCGATCGGAACAGATCGATTATGCTGGGGGCCGGTTTGACGGAGTGTACCCATGGCCTCGCTGACGTATTCCTTCGACGAAATCATGAGCGATTCGCCGGTAGAAGAGCCGCTGATTGCCGGCGGCGTGCGCTGCCATGGCGGCTATGTGAACGGCGAATACGTGCCGCCGCGCAGCGCGGTGCGCCGGCCGGCCATCGAGGCGTGGCGGCAGCGATTGAGCGACGACGGTCATCCGCTCATCCACGTACCCGAAAAGTACGTGCCGCCGAATTATCCGAACTACCCGCAGGCGAAGTATCTGTTGAAGGAAGGCGTCGTGGAGCCGGTGACGCGCGCGCTGACGATCATCTCGATAGTGGAAGGGTTCGGTGCGCGCATTCGTGAAGTACGCGTGCCCGATTTTGCAGCAGAGGTGAAGGAATCGATCGAAGGCACTGCAGTAGCGCATCTTGCCAACGGCCTGTTCGAGGCGCATGCGCGGGACGAAGCAGGGCATCGCAACGAAGGCGGCCACAAACAGATGTGGGAAGCGGCGCGCGATCTCGGCCTGGCCAAGCCGCGCATTCCGGGCGACGTGTTGCTGCGTCTGATGTCGGGCGGTGCAGTTGGCGAACGGGTGCGGATGTTCCCCGCGTTGTCCGAGAAGATGGAGAACATGATCGTGATGATGGCGAACGTGCTGATCGTGGAAACGTTCGCGGAAGACACGTTCAACTGGGCGCAGCAATTGCTGGGCGATCCGGAAGTGAGCGCCGATCCGGAACATGCGGCGCACGTGGTGGCATGTATCGCCCGCGATGAGGTGCCCCACGTCGACTACCTGACCATTGCGTTGTCGGAGCTGCGCACCCGCACGTTGATCGGTGCTGACGGCAAGACGGAACTCTCCGGCGCCGACGTCATCGACAGCGTGTTCCGCAGGCAACTGCGCGGCATGGCCACGCAACGACCGCGGCTGGCGCGTGATCGTCTGCGCGAAGAAATCCGGCAGGCCATTTCCGACACGCAGCGCGCGTCCGTGGTCGCGAAGCGATTCGAAGACCTCGATTCCGGCTGGGCCTTCCCGCATCCCGACGACGAAGCGCTCGACGTTCTGTTGACCGCCGCTTGAACATCCCCGATTGAACATCGCCATTTGAACATCGTCTCGCGTCTCGCGGAGCGTCTGTACCGGAACGCCCGCATCGGCTGGACTGCCTCGTGTGTATGGTTGCGGTACAAGACGCCGCAATGGTGGGACAAGCTGCTGCGCCGCGACCCCGCGCTACGCGATATGACCGCCATCCATCAGCGCAACGCCGATCAGATCTTCAACGCAGCGGTATCGATGCGTGGCATGCTCGTGAAAATGTGCCAGGTGGTCGGCACGCGTTCCGACATCTTTCCGCCGCAGTACGTGAAGACGTTGTCGCAATGTCACGATCGTTTGCCGCAGCGCGATTTCGAGGCGATCAAAAAAGTCGTCGAAGAGGACTTTGGTCGCCCCCTCGGTGAGGTGTTCAGCGAGTTCTCGCCGACAGCGATCGCCGCGGCGTCGCTCGCGCAAGTACACAAAGCGCGCCTGGTTAGCGGACGCGTGGTGGCGGTGAAGGTGCAATACCCAGACATCGATCACATCATCCGCACGGACCTCACCGCATCGCGTCGCGTTGCGGCGATCTACCAGCGCTTCGATTCGAACCCGATGGACTTCCTGCCGCTGCTCGACGAGTTGCAGCGGCATCTGAAGATGGAACTCGATTTCCGTCGCGAGGCGCAAAGCGCAGAGCGGGTGCGCAGCTTCTTCACCGAAGACCCGACGGTGCGCATCCCGGAAATTCTGCACGAGCACTGCACACGCCGCGTCATCACGATGGAGTATGTCGAAGGCGTGAAGGTGAACGATCGCGAGGGGTTGGAACGCGCCGGCATCGAATACTCGGATCTGATGACGCGACTCATGCGGATCTTCAATCAGATGATCCTGGCGCATGGGTTTTTCCACGCCGATCCGCACCCCGGCAACATTCTGGTGAACCGTAGCCCGCGCGGCAAAGCACTGTTCACGCTGCTGGACTTCGGCCTTGCAAAGGAACTACCGGAAGGGTTCGGCCTCGGCATCTTCGAGCTGATGTTCTCGATGATGACGTTCAACGAGTCGGCGATGTTGCGCGCGTTCCGCGAACTCGGCTTCGAGACGAAGACCGGCGACGAAGCCACGTTGTTGATGATCGCCCGGCGGATGATCGCCCGTTCCGATACCGGCGCATTTCAGGGCGAGTTCACCGAAGACATGACCGACGAGATGTTCGAGGCGATTCGCGAGAATCCCGTCGTGAAAGTACCGATCGACTTCGTGCTGGTGGCGCGCGCCTTTGCCCTGTTGTCGGGCATCGCGCACACGCTGGGTCAGCGCGCCAATGCGCTCGATGCGATGGGGCCGGCAGTCGCCGGTTGATCGGGTTCGGCGAGGAATGTCTCTATCGAGGCGGCGCTGCGTTCGAGGCGCGTCAGCAGGAACAGATGTCCGCAGTCGAAGATCTCGAGTTGCGCGTTCGGGATCAGGCGCGTCAGAAGCCGCGCGTTGACGAGCGGAATGATCGGATCGTCGTCGCCCGCCATCACCAGCGTCGGTTGTTTGATTTCATGCAGCCAGTGCACGCTGGTCCATCCCGCTAACGCCCACAGCTGATTCAGATAGCCGTAGATGCTGGGCGGCGCCATGCGTCGGGCGTGGCGTTCGGTCAGAACGTCGTCTTTGCGAAAATCACCGCCGTAAATCGCCCCCGCGATGGTCTTGAAGTAGCCGGCGGAGAGATAGCGGAGCGGGGTAGCCATACGCAGCAGAACGGACGGGCGCGGCGGCACCATCAGATGTCCAGTGGACGTTGCCGCGAGAACCAGCCGATCGACGCGCGAACCGAACTGACGCGTGAACTGTTGCGCCAGTCCGCCGCCCCACGAGATGCCCATCACGTTGACCCGGTCGATGCCGAGATCGTCGAGCAACTCGCGTGCGAGCTGCGCGTAGCCGGGCAGCCGGCGGATCAGGCCTCGACGGTTGGGAGGCGCCCACACCCGGGAGATCGAATGTGAGCGTGGCGACGCTCGTCATCCTCCGCATCAACGGCTCTAACAGTTCCGTGCTGGCGCCGATGCCGTTGAAGATCAGCAGCGGTACGCCGCTGGCGCTCGGCGGCCGCGTCATGGCAAGCCGCAGCCGATCGCTGCCGATGCTGCGGAAACTGTGCTCGATGGCGTGTGGTGCGACCGTCATTCGAAGACGTAGCTGCCTGGCGCCGCAAGCAATGGTGGGTGAGCGGCGCTGCCGAGCGCCGTAGGGGCAACGTTTTCGCCGATGCCTCGCGCCTTCAGCCATTCCGCCCAGTACGGCCACCAAGAGCCTTTGTGTTCCGTGGCATTGCGTCGCCACGCTTCGCAGTCCGGCGGCGTTTCCGGATTCAGGTAGTAGCTCCGCTTCGACGAGCCGGGTGGATTGATGAGGCTCTGGATGTGGCCCGCGGTGCTCAACACGTAGGTGGCCGGCGCGCCGAACAGCTGCGTGGAGCGATAACACGCCTGCCACGGCGTGATGTGGTCGGTAGTGCCGCCGGTGATGAACACGGGGCAGTGGATCTGCTTCAGATCGATCGGCACGTCGCGAATCTTCAACACGCCAGCACGACGGAACGGGTTGTCTTTGAAGATGTCGAGGAAGTCGCTGTGCAGGCGCGCCGGCAATCGGGTGGTGTCGTTGTTCCAATAGAGGATGTCGAATGCCGGCGGCGTTTCGCCGTGCAGGTAGTTCGATACGACGTAGTTCCAGATCAGATCGTTCGGTCGCATCCAGTTGAAGACGCGCGCGGTGTCCTGCCCGTCGAGAACGCCTTGTCGCGCAGAACGTTTGCGCGCCGCCTCAATGGCGTCGTCAGTCATGAACAGGCCGGTGACCGAGTCTTCGGGGTGCGTGTCCAGCACGTTGACCATCAGCGTGAGTGACGAGATGCGATCTGCTCGCCCGAGCGCCGCCATATAGCCGATTGCAGCGGTGAGCGTTATGCCGCCGGCGCAGGCGCCGACCGCCGCAATGCTGCGATGGCCCGTGATTTCACGCGTTGCCTCGATGCCGGCTTCGATGGCGTCGATATAGCCGGCCAAACCCCAATCGCGATGTTCGGCGGTGGGGTTGCGCCACGAGACCATGAACACCTGGAAGCCGGAGTCGAGCAGGAATTTCACCAGGCTCTTTTCGGGCGACAAGTCGTAGACGTAATACTTGTTGATCTGCGGCGGCACGATGAATACGGGGCGCGTTTCGACGTTCGGCGTGCGCGGCCGATACTGGATGAGTTCGAGAATCGGATGGCGGAACACCACCGAGCCTTCGGTGTTCGCGAGATTGCCGCCGACCTTGAACGGTGTCTTGTCGACCTGCGACGGCATGCCGCCGTTGTTGACCAGGTCGCCGATGAAATTGCGCGCGCCTTTGATGAGGCTCTGGCCGCGCGTTTCGCGAGCCTTTTTCAACGCCGATGGATTGCCGAGCAGGAAGTTGGTCGGCACCAGACCATCGGCGGCGAGGCCGAGCAGGAAGTGCGCGCGCTGCCGTCCCAGGTCGTCGAATCCGACCGCGTCTACCCATTCGTGCACGGTGCGTTCGGTTGCCACCCAGGTTTGCGCCGCTCGCCTGTAGAGGCCGTTCTCGCTGAAGGCAGGGTCGCGAAAGCGCGCGTCTTTCGGATCGGGCGCAGCATCGGATGCGCCGAACAGAATGCGCACCGATTCCTGCCACAACCGCGTGGCGTGCTCGATGCCGATCGCCGGTTGCAACAAACCCTGGCGCATCACGCTGACGCCGGCTTTCACGATGTCGTCGAAACCGAAGCCGACGACCGGATTCAAGGCAAGCGTGTTGTCGGCCGCCGCGTCTTCAGGATGCGACCCTTCAGGATGCAAAGATGGCGCATTGGATTCGGCCATTGGAGTTCCCCTCGTCTTCGATGTCGATTCACCCAACCGACTATAGTCGGGATTCGGACTCGATATGAAGTTGGCGGATGCGCTGCCTATAATGCGCGGCGTTTTTTTGCCGGTGCCTTCCCACGTTGAATCAATCAATCCGTGAACCGATCGAACGCCACGTTCGCATCGGTGATGTCGATCTGTGTTACTTCGAATGGGGCGCCGCCGATTCGACGAAGCCCACCGTCGTACTCGCGCATGCGACCGGGTTTCATGCGCGCTGCTGGGATCGCGTCGTTGCGGCGCTGCCCGAAAACGCGGCACGTCATTGCGCTCGATCAGCGCGGTCACGGCCGAAGCGCGAAAGTACCGCCGTTCAACTGGGAATCGTTCGGCCGCGACCTGGCCGGGTTCGTTCGAACGCTGAACCTCGAACGAATCGTTGGCGTGGGACATTCGATGGGCGGGCACGCGGTCGTTCAGGCGGCCGCTGCCGAAACGCGGCGGTTCGAGCGGCTGGTGCTGGTCGATCCGGTGATCATGGATCCGGAACTGTATGCGTCCCTCAAAGGAACGATGGGCACGCAACAGCCGCAGGATCATCCGACCTCGAAGCGCAACAATCTCTGGCAGTCTTGGCGCGAGATGTTCGATCGGTTGAACGGGCGCGGATCGTTCAAGGTATGGCGCGCCGATGTGCTCGAAGACTACTGCCGGTATGGCGTGCTGCCGAATCCCGATGGTGCCGGATGGGTGCTGGCATGCCCGCCGCTGGTCGAAGCGGCGATCTATACGGGTTCCGGTGGTCGCGACATCAACGATCTGTTTGCTCGAATCGACGTGCCGGTGACGGTGCTGCGCGGGGAGAAACGGACGCGCCTCGAGGCGATGGACTTTCTCGCATCGCCCACATGGGAGCGGCTGGCTGACCAGTTCCCGAAGGGGCGCGACGTGTATCTGCCGCACCTCACCCATTTCATCCCGATGCAGGATCCTGAACTGGTGGCGCGATTCATAGAATCGCAAGAGTGAGCCTTACGAGGTCGCGCCCAGAGCAACAGGCCCGGTAGGCGCTTCGTACTGCCACAGGCGGCTCGACGTCACGCCGATTGCAAAGATCACCAGTGAGATCACCACGCCTGGTATCAGTGCGGTAAGCGGGTCGTATCCGGCAATCAGGCTGCCGAGCAGCATCGAGCTGAGCGGCGCCGAAATCATGAAGCTGACCAGCAGTACAGACAGGATCTGTGCACGGTGAACGCCGTCCGCGAGTTCCTGCACGGTAGTTCGCACGAGCGTGGTGGTGACACCCATGTTGAGTCCCCACGCGAACATCGCTGCAAAGAACACCGGCACGGACGGTTTGATCCAGAGAACTCCCAGGATCACGACACGGGTGAGTTGCATCAGCAGGAACAGGCGACCGGGCCGCAGCATCGGCATGAAGCGCAGCATGATGACATTCGAGCCGATGCTGCCGGCGGTGAACACCACCATGACCGATGAAAAGAACGTGGCGTCGCCGTGATAAACCTCTTTCACGATGAACGGAATCGCGACGATATATGCGCCGGCGTTCACCAGAGAGGACAGGAAGTTCAGGCCGATGATGTTGCGGACAAGCGGTATTCGCCAAGTGGCTGTGATTCCCGCCAACAGATCCGGCCGGCCGCGCGCCGGCGGGGGAGGCATTGCCGGCATGCGTCGCGCCGCTTCGGCGCCGATCGCGAAACATGCGGCCTGCAGCAGCAGCATCACGACGAGGCCGATCGAGTCGAGTCTGCCGCCGAGCCACACGCCGCAAAGTCCCGCCAGCGAGGTGATGATGGTCATCAGCGTGACGGTGCGCTGAATGTCCGTGCGCGTGACTCTGCTCAATATCGATTGACGCGCCGGGTCGCTCGCCGCCTGCAATCCCGACACTGCGATGCCGAATGCGATGACGACCCAGAACGACAGCAGTCCGCCGTGCACGACCGCGGCGATCACCAGCGATGGAATTGCGATGGCAAGGTGCATGCCGACAAGTAGTCGGCGCCCGTCGGTGCGATCGGCAAGCACGCCGCCGACCAACAGAATTACAAGGCCGGGCATCTCGATCAGCGCGCGCCCGAAGCCCACCTGATCGGCCGGCGCCTGCAGAATGCCGACCATCATCCAGGTGATGAGAAAGCCCTGCAGGCTCATGGCGGCCATCCACAAGCTCGAACTCGTCAGATACCACGGGAACGCCGAACGAGGGATGGCGATCGAGGCTTCCTGAGCGGACTGCGTCATGCGCGGCGGCGTTTGAGAAACGGGGATCATACCGATACGCTTCGACGCCCGGCAAAACTCGAGTTCAAGCACATGAAAATCGGCATCACGCTCGCGTTCAATCACCTGACGACGCCTTCGTACATTGCCGATGCGGCGCGATTCATCGAAGAGGCGGGATTCCACTCGGTGTGGGTGCCGGAGCACGTGCTGTTCTTTCCCGACTACGCATCACGGTATCCCTATGCGGAAGACGGACGCGTTCCGGGAAACCCTCAAGGCGTACTCGATCCATTCGCAGCGTTGACGTTCGTGGCGGCACACACGCGCAAGCTGCGCCTCGGCACCGGAATTTGCCTCGTGCCGCAGCGTCAGCCGGTGTACACGGCCAAGATGGTGGCTGATCTGGACTATCTGTCGGGCGGCCGCGTCGACTTCGGTGTCGGGATCGGCTGGCTCGCCGAGGAATTCGAGGCGCTCGGTATGGACTTTCGGGTGCGCGCGCGCCGCTGCGCCGAGTACATCGAAGCGATGCAAGCGCTGTGGCGCGACGGTGTGTCGTCGTTTGCAGGTGAGACGGTGAGCGTGCCTGCCTGCTACTTCAACCCGAAGCCGGTCCAGAAGCCGCATCCGCCCATCTTCTTCGGCGGCGAGAGTGACCCTGCACTGGCGCGCGTCGCGGCTCAAGGAAATGGTTGGTATGGGTACGATCTCGAGCCGGCCGGCGTGATCGAACGGCTGCGTCTGCTCGATCGTTTGCTGGCCGGCAACGGACGTAAACGAGAAGAGATAGATGTATTCGTTTGTCCGAACCGGCATCCGATCACGCCGGATACCGTCGCGGCTTATCGCGCGGCGGGCGTCGATCAGTTGATCGCGCCTCTGTTCGCCCGTGACCTCGATGGGCTCAAACGCCGGGCGGAGCGTCTCCTGGAAGCGACGCGCGCCGCCTGAGCAGATTCGTCCGGAACAAAGTCTGCCCGCTGACGATCGAACCGCGCCGCGGCACATTCTCTTACAACCGTAACAACGGCGGCACATACAGACCTTCGTCCGAGCACCGAGAATCGCTTTCCTGTCGTACTTCTTGGAGGCTCTGATGCTCGTGGGCCGCCGTGACGAAAGATCTAAAACATGGTTCCGGGCCGAACGTGTGTTCCATACGAACGGCAAGTGGTACTTCCACACTCGTGAAGGTATCGACGTGGGGCCGTACGAATCTCAGCTCGAAGCCGAGATCGAAGCGAGCATGCTGAAAGAGTTGATCAAGAACACCCAGATCCGGGGTGAGTCGCTGTCGGTACTGCGCGACTTCATCCTCGAGTCGTTCACGCTTGGCCGACCGTTGAACGTGATGGTTGCCGGCAACGCCGAACACATCGTTCTGGCACCGCCTGCCGCCGAGTAAGTTCCCCGCTAGAGCACTCTCGAGGCATCTCCGCCTGCGTGAAAACTCGGGTAGCGGGGCATAGAATGCGCCCTCGCTAAACCACCGTACGATTGCACGACCATGGCCGAACCGGCTGAAGCACCATCCGGCGCGTTTGATTTTGTGGCGATGGAACACACGATTCTGGATTTCTGGAGTCGTGGCGATCTGTTCCGTAAGTCGCTCGAGCACACGCACGACAAGAAGCCGTACATCTTCTACGACGGCCCGCCGTTCGCGACCGGGTTGCCGCACTACGGCCATCTGGTCGCCGGCACGATCAAGGACGTCGTGCCGCGCTACTGGACGATGCAGGGGCATTACGTGCGGCGCCGCTTCGGCTGGGACTGCCACGGCCTGCCGATCGAGCACGAGATCGACAAGCAGCTCGACGTATCCGCGGCCGAGGTCGTCGCGGAGCTGGGCGTCGCCGGCTACAACGAGCAGTGCCGCACGATCGTCCAGCGTTACGTCGCGGAGTGGCGGCAGACGGTCACGCGCCTGGGCCGCTGGGTGGACTTCGACAACGACTACAAGACCATGGACGCCTGGTACATGGAGTCCGTCTGGTGGGTCGTCAAGCAGCTCTGGGACAAAGGGCTGATCTACCAGGGCGTCAAGGTCATGCCGATCTCGACCGAGCTCGGCACGCTGCTGTCGAACTTCGAGGCGACGTCGAACTACAGGAGGTGCAGGACCCGGCGATCACGGTGCTGTTGAAGCTGCGTCGACGAAGACGCGCATCTTGCGGCGTGGACGACGACGCCGTGGACGCTGCCGTCGAACCTCGCGCTCTGCGTCGGCCCCGAGATCGAGTACGTGAAGGTGCGCGATCGCGCGCGCAGACGTGGTCTTCTACCTCGCCGGAAGCGCGCCTCGACGAATATCGCGAAGTCGCACGACCTCGAAGTGCTCGAAACGTGCGTGGGCCGGGATCTGGTCGGTCGCAGCTACGAGCCGCTGTTCCCCTACTTCGCCGACAGCGCGCGCAGGGCGCGTTCGTCGTGCTGATGGACGACTACGTCACCACCGACAGCGGCACCGGCATCGTGCATCAGGCGCCGGCGTTCGGCGAGGACGACTACCGCGTCGTGAAGGCGGCGGGCATCGAAGCGTTTGCATGCCCGGTGACGCTGAACGGCACGTTCACCGACGAGGTGCCGGATTTTGCGGGCCGCTACGTCAAGGAGGCCGACAAGGACATCATCCGGCACCTGAAGGACGCAGGCGCTGCTCTATCGACCAGGACGTGCTCCAGCACAGCTATCCGTTCTGCTACCGGTCGGACACGCCGCTGATCTATCGCGCGATCCCGTCGTGGTACGTGCGCGTCACGAGCATCGTCGACGAGCTGCTCGCCGCCAACGAGCAGATCCGCTGGGTGCCCGGCCACATCAAACACGGCCGCTTCGGCAACTGGCTGGAGGGCGCGATCGACTGGTCGATCTCGCGCAACCGCATCTGGGGCACGCCGCTGCCGATCTGGATCAACGATGTAACCGGCAAGATGCTGTGCATCGGCTCGGTCGCCGAGCTGGAAGCGCTACACCGGCACACGCGTCGACCGATCTGCACCGCGAGCACGTCGATCCGTTGACGTTCACGTGTCGCGGGCGAGGAGGGCACCTACCGGCGCATCGACGAAGTGCTCGACTGCTGGTTCGAGTCCGGCTCGATGCCTTACGCGCAGTTGCACTATCCGTTCGAGAACAGAGCTGTCTTCGAGGCGGGATTTCCCGGCCGATTTCATCGCCGAGGGCCTCGACCAGACGCGCGGCTGGTTCTACACGCTGACGGTGCTGTCCGCGGCGCTGTTCGACAAGCCGGCGTTCCGGAACGTCATCGTCAACGGCATGGTGATGGCCGAAGACGGCCGCAAGATGTCGAAGCGGCTGCGCAACTACACGCCGCCCGACGAGCTGATGGAGACCTACGGCGCGGACGCGCTGCGGCTGTATCTGATCAACTCCGGCCTGGTGCGCGGCGAGGAGCAGCGGTTCGCCGACGAGGGCGTGAAGGACATGGCGCGGCGCACGCTGCTGCCGTGGTACAACGCGTTTCAGTTCCTGATGACGTACGCGACGATCGACGGCTGGTCGCCGGACAAGGGCCTGCACTACGGCAGCAACATCCTCGACCGGTGGATCCTGTCGCGGCTGCAGTCGCTCGAAGAAGCGGTCGGCCAGGAGATGCGGAAGTACCGGCTCTACAACGTCGTGCCGCGGTTGCTCGAGTTCATCGAGGATCTGACCAACTGGTACATCCGCCTGAATCGCGGCCGGTTCTGGGGCAAGGGCATCACCGAGGACAAGATTGCGGCATACAGCACGCTCTACACGGTCATCGAAGAACTGACGATGGCGATGGCGCCGTTCACGCCGTTCCTGGCGGAGCACCTGTATCAGGAACTCGCGAAACTGAAGGGCAACGCCGCGCCGAAGCCGCTGTCGGTGCACCTGTGCTCATACCCGGACCCCGAAGAGTCGTTGATGCAGCCGCGCCTCGAGGAAGCCGTCAGCCGGATGCAGCAGGTCATTCTGCTCGGCCGTCAGCGCCGCGAAGAAGTGAAGATCAACCTGCGTAAACCGATGCGCCGGTTGACGATCGTGCATCGCGACGCGGAGTTGCTGAACGAACTGCGTTCGCTCGAAGCGTTCATCCGCCGTGAGTTGAACGTGAAGGAAGTGGTCTACGACCAGGCGGAAGACAAATACATCCGCCTGTATGCGAAGCCGAACTTTCCCGTGCTCGGCAAACGGTTGGGCAAGCGGATGAAAGAGTTCGGCGCGCGTATTGCGCAGCTGACGCGCGATCAGATCGAGGCGTTGCAGGAAACGGGCTCGATCACGATCGACGACGAAACGTTCGGCACCGACGAAATTCAGATCCTGCGCGAGGCGAAGCCGGGAACGAACGCGCTGTCGAATCGCTACATCTCCATCGATCTCGACAGCGGGCTCGACGACGAGCTCATCGCCGAGGGAATCGCGCGCGAAGTCGTGAACCGCATTCAGCGCAGCCGTAAGGAGATGGACTTGAACGTGGCCGATCGCATCACGGTGAGTTACGGCGGCGCGGAGCCGGTGCTGGCTGCGATCGTGCAATTTGCCGAGTACATCGCCGGCGAGACGCTGGCCACGCAATTGGAAGCTCGAGATCCGGGCGCGACCGCATTCACTACGGCCATCGACGGCCATGCGTTCACGTATCGGATCGAAGTAGCGGGGTGAGGGACAATCGATGGAAAAAAGAAGCGGCAGCAAAGAAAAAGGCCGCTACTGCGGCCTAAGTTGCGCCGACTTGTCAGCGCGGAGTCTCTCTATCTCTCCCTCCTCCTAGCGGGGCGGATATGATCAGAATCGATCGGGGGTGTCAACACTCGGTCTATGTATATGCCTGATCATCGTCGCTATGCAGCGTTCGCTGCTTCGCGATTGCCGCACGTGGGAACGTATCGGCGCGTGCTGCCGGTGAGCCTCGAACGTCTGTACGAGAACGCGCTCGATTGGGAGCGCCTCCCACACCTGCATCATGTCAGTTTCGCGTCGGTCGATTGCAAAGAAGCGGGGCCGTGGGGATGGCGCCTCGCCACGATTTCGCCGAGCGGTGAGCACGGAACGCTGGAGTTGCGGCTCGACCGCGATTGCCATCGCTGGATCACGCGTACGCTCGAAGGTGTAAACGCGGGCAGTGAAGTGTGGACGCACGCATTCGCCGTAGCGTCGCGTCGAACCGACATCGTCGTCGACTTCTTCGTGCCCGGTCTCGATGCGAATCTGCGCGAACAGATGGGTGTCGCGTTGAGCGATGAGTGCGAACGTCGCTACGAGGTAGACGTTGCAATGATGGTGGAGCGGCAGCGGCAAATGGACGCGCGCGTCGAAGCCGAGCGCGGCGACGCGACGGTCTGTCTCGGTAATGTCGACGAACTGGCGCTACCGATTCGTGCCGAGCTTGCGGGACGCTCGTACCTGATCTCGCGGGTCGACGGCGACTGGGTCGCGTATGTCGCTAGATGCCCGCATCGACTCGGGCCGCTGAACGCGACGGTCGACGGAACGGTGAGCTGTCCCTGGCACGGCTACCGGTTCGACGCGAAGAGTGGAGCATGTCTGAGCGGGCAATCGTGCCGCTTGCCGCCTGCACCGAAGGTCAGCGTTCGAGACGGACGGGTCTGGCTCGAACGCTGAACAAAAAAAGAGGCTGCGAGGTAGAGGGGAGGGAACCTTCGCGCAGCCTCAAGTTGGGGGAATCGTCGGTTAGTGCGTCGCTACGGCCGTGGGCAGTGCCGATTCGTCGTAGTTGACCGCAAGCACTTCGCCGTCCTGTTTCGCACGGCAGCTCACTTTCAGCTGGTCAACGGTTGCGGTGGCACTCGACACCGAGAACTTCAGGTCGATGCTACGCGGCGACGACTGGATCTTTTTGACGCTGAAATCCGCATCGGACACGCCCAGGCGTTCCGAGATCGCCTTCTGGCAGCCTTGGATGGATGCGGTGTAGGAGTCGGCGGCGCTGGCCTGAAAGGTCGCCAGGACGAGGACGGCAGCGGTGAGAGATGTGAGCGCTTTCATTCGAACTCCGGGAAATCGTGGGTTGCGAGGTGATGTTACTTTAGGTAACACTCCGATCAAGCCACAATAACGCACCAGGGCGTCGCGGAATTGCGACGGGAGACGTGATGTCGAGCATGGATTGGGACGATCTGAAGGTGTTTACCGCGATCGCGCGCGGCGGTTCCGTGCGGGCCGCGGCGCGGCAGTTGGGTATTCACCACTCCACGGTGGCGCGCCGCTTGGACCAGTTCGAGAAGCGCCTGAGGACGGTGATGTTCAACCGTACGCCCGAGGGCTTGAAGTTGTCCGCCGACGGCCAGCTGGTTCTGCTCCAGGCCGAGCAGGTCGAGGGTCAGATCGACGACATCGAGCGCGCCCTGGTCGGCCGGGATCAGCGTCTGCAGGGCCACGTCCGCGTCACCTTCCCCGAGCCGGTCGGCACCGGGTTTCTGATGCGCGACCTGGGACGGTTCGTGGCCGAACATCCGGACATCTCGCTCGACTTCATCGGTTCCTATGAAGCGTTGAGCCTGACGCGCGGCGAAGCCGACATCGCGGTGCGCGTCACCGACTCACCCCCGAACACCTCGTCGGGCGCCGGTTGGGTCGGTACGCCATTGCCGTTTATGCGAGCGCCGAGTATCTGAGACGCACGATCCCGTTGCGCATCCGGAATCCTGCAACTGGATCGACTGGGGAATGGCCCGGTCGATCAGTGAGGCGACGCGGCTGCGATCGTTTCCGGGCGTGCCGAGTCGCACGCGCAGCCCGAATGCACCCTTGCAACTCGCGGCGGTGGAAGCGGGCATCGGCATGGCAGCGATTCCCTGTGTACTCGGCGATGCGCATCCTGCGCTCACGCGCCTCAGCGATCCTGTTGTCGCGCAGGAAATCTGGTTGCTGACGCATCCCGATTTGAGAAACGCGGCTCGCGTTCGCGCGGTGATGGCCTGTATTGTCGATTCGTTCCGGCGCAACGAAGATCGCCTGCTCGGTCGCGCGACCTGGCGCGACACGCCGGCGCTCGAATTGAAACGCGCTTGAGCAAACCTGGAAGAAATGAGCGAACCCGACAACCCGACGTCGCATACCTATTTCTCCCAGCGCCTGCGGTTGCACTACCTCGATTGGGGCAATGCGGGCGCGCCGAATCTGCTGTTGCTTCACGGAATGCGCGACCACTGCCGGACGTGGGATTGGGTGGCGCAACGACTGCGGCATCGCTACCACATCGTTGCCCCCGACCTGCGCGGTCATGGCGATTCGCAGTGGGCGATGGGCTCCGGCTACAGCCATACCGCGTACGTGTACGACATCGCCCAGATGGTACGGCAGTTGCAGCTGGCGCCCGTCACGATCGTTGCACATTCGATGGGTGGCACGCTGGCGTGTCTGTACGCGGGCTTGTACCCGGAGACCGTGAGCAAAATGGTCGTGATCGAAGGCGTCGGACATTGGTGGCGCTTCTTCGAACAGCCGCCCGCACCCGACCGATTGCGTGGTTGGATCGACGCGACACGTGAACAAGCCGGCCGGACGCCGCGCCGTTACCGATCGCTCGAAGAAGCGTTCCAACGTATGCAGGACACCAATCCGCACCTTAGCCCCGAGCAGGCGCGCCATCTCACCGAACACGGCAGCCATCAGAACGAAGACGGCACGTACACGTGGAAGTTCGACAACTACACGCACGCGCACTCGCCGTACGACATCCGTCGGAAGACACTGAAGCGTTGTGGCGTGAGATCACCTGTCCGATCCTGTTCGTGAACGCGAAGCAGGGATACCCGCATCGCATCGGGCAGGGCGAAACACTCGCGCACTTTCGCAACGCGACCGTCGTCGATCTCGATCAAGCGGGACATTGGGCGCATCACGATCAACTCGATGCGTTCGTGGGTGAAGCCGAGCGCTTTCTGGCACACTAATCCGCAAACGGGAAACGCGGGAAAGTGTCGATGGCGGGCGCGCCGAAACGGCTGCGAACTGAATATCTCGAGAGCCCCATCGGCATCGACGAGTTGCGCCCGCGCTTATCGTGGTGGCTCGATGACGAACGGCCCGCCGAGATCCAGACCGCCTACCACATCCTCGCATCGCGTCGTCCCGAAACGCTCGAGGAAGATCGCGGCGATCTGTGGGATTCCGGGCGCACGGAGTCGCCCCAGTCCTGCCACATCGCGTATGGCGGGCGGCCGCTGACATCGCGGCAACGCGTGTGGTGGAAAGTCCGCACGTTCGACTCCGACGGCATCGGCAGTCCATGGAGTCGCGCGACTTACTTCGAGATGGGTCTGCTCGATCACGAAGACTGGCGCGCGCGCTGGATCGGCGCCCAGCTCATGGGCGGCAAACGCACGCCCGCGCAGGTTCCCGCGTTGCGGCGTTCGTTCGAACTGCCGCAGCCCGTCGGGAGCGCGCGTCTCTACATCACCGCTCTCGGTGCATACGACGCCGAGATCAACGGCGTGCGCGCGCACGACGTGGAGCTCGGTCCCGGCTGGACCGACTTCGACAACCGCATTCGTTATCAGACATTCGACGTCACGCGATTGCTGAAGCGGGGCGAGAACGTCATCGGGGTGCTGCTCGGCGACGGCTGGTACTGCGGCACGCTCGGGCTTTCGGATCGCCAGCAGTATGGCGACCGGCCGTTGTTGTTGGCGCAACTCGAAATCGTTCTTGCCGACGGATCGCTGTTGCGGGTCGCGACGGACGATCTGTGGAAGTGGCAGCGGTCGCAGATCCTGTACTCGGACCTGATGTCCGGCGAAAGCGTCGACGCGCGACAGAGTCTCGGTGCATGGACTGCGCCCGGGTACGACGCCATCGGATGGTCGCAGGTAGACGTGTTGCCGTTGCGCCACGACGTCTCGCTCGACGGAAATGCCAGCGCGCCGATCCGAGTCATCGATCGCATCGAGCCGACTGCGGATCCGCGCCGCCGCTCGGGTGACTTCGGTTTGCGGCGTTTCATCTACGACTTCGGCCAGAACATCGTCGGCCGCGTTCGCATCAAGGTGCGCGCGCCGCGTGGCACGTTGATCCAGATCCGTCACGCGGAACGTCTCGATGACAGCGGCGAGCTGTACACGGCGAACCTTCGCAAGGCCGCGGCCACGGACTTGTACACGTGTTCCGGAAATCCAGGCGGCGAAACGTTCGAACCGCGTTTCACGTTTCATGGCTTTCAGTTTGTCGAGATCAGCGGACACTTCGACGAATCGGCCATCGAAGACGTAACTGGAATCGTGCTCGCTTCCGCGCTGCAGGTGATCGGCGAGTTCCAGTGTGACCATCCCTTGTTGAACCAGCTGCAAAGCAACATTCAGTGGAGTCAACGCGGCAACTTCGTGGAGATACCGACCGACTGCCCGCAACGCGACGAACGGCTCGGCTGGACGGGCGACGCGCAGGTGTTCGTACGCACCGCGGCGTTCAATCTCGACATTGCGGCGTTCTTCTCGAAATGGCTGATCGATCTCACCGATGCACAAGCCGCCAACGGCGCCGTTCCGCCGCTCGCTCCGATACCGCCGCAACTCGCGATGATGCGCGGTGACGGCGGCCCGGCGTGGGCCGATGCCATCGTCATCTGTCCGTGGACGATCTATCGGTGTTGCGGCGATAAGCGTTTGCTCGAGCGCCACTACGATGCGATGAAGGCGTTCGTCGACAACATCGAAAGACGGTTTCCGTCGTTGATCCGCTCGGATGCCGCAATCGAAAAGTGGCAGGGTTTCGGCGATTGGCTGGCAACCGACGGCGCTCGAACCGGTGACGCGCGCTTCGGCAACACGCCGAAAGATCTGATCGGTACAGCATTCTTCTGCTACAGCGCAAAACTGTTGGCGCGTATTGCAGGGATTCTCGGCAACGTATCGGATCTGGAACATTACGAAAGCCTGGCGCAGCGAGTGCGAGCGGCATTCCGTCGGAGATTCGTTACCGGCGAGGGTCGTCTGGTGAGCGAAACCCAAACCGCGTACGTACTGGTGCTGCATTTCGGACTTCTCGATCGCAACGAAACCGAACAGGCGGTTGCGAGCCTGGTGCGCGACATCGAAGCGCGCGGCGATCATCTTTCGACTGGCTTCGTCGGAACGCCGTACCTGCTGCCTGTGCTCACCAACCACGGTCGTCTCGACGTTGCGTATCGGCTGCTGCTGCAAACGTCTTCGCCCAGTTGGCTCTATCCGATCACGCAGGGCGCAACGACGATCTGGGAACGCTGGGACGGATGGACCGAAGCAGCGCGGCTATCAGGACGCGGCAATGAACAGCTTCAACCACTACGCCTATGGCGCGGTGGGCGAGTGGCTGTACGGAACGCTGGCCGGGCTCGAACTCGATCCTGATCTCTCGCCGGCGCGAAACGCGTATCGCCGCGTGCGGATACAACCGCGCCCGCCGCGAGTGGAAGACAACGTGCCGTTGCGCTACGCCAGTGCCACGTTCGATTCGATGCACGGCCGTTACGAAGTGAGTTGGCAGATCAATCACGGCCGCTTTACGTTGAAGGTGCGTATACCGCCCAACTGTTCCGCAAAGGTGATCATGCCGAACGACGAAACCCACGACATCGTTGCGGGGCGGCACGAGTTCACCATTCAGTACGGCGCGTTCGAAGACGACGGTATCCCGGTGCTCTCGGAAATCACGGAACTCGCGAGTTAACTCGTATGGACGGCATGCACGACCTCGGTGGCAAACAGGGATTCGGTGCGGTTTCGCGCGAAGCGAACGAACCCGTGTTCCATGCGCGTTGGGAAAGCCGGGTATTCGGTATGAATCTCGTCGGTGCCGGCGGCGCGGCGCGCAACGTCGATCACTTCAGGCACGCAGTCGAGCGGATCGATCCCGTCGCGTATCTGACGCACGGCTACTATGGCCGCTGGCTGGGCGGGCTGGAGACCATGATGGTGGAGGCCGGCGTTCTGGATACGGCTGCTATCACGCGCCGCGCGATCGAACTCGGCGCGCGCCCGGACGATCGCATCGCGTCGCAACCGGCGTCGCCGCCCGATCGTCTGGATCGCCGAAGGACTACGGGGACGATCCGCCCGCAGATCGCGGCAACCAGCGGCCGGTCCAATCGGTAGCGCGATTCCGTGTCGGCGATCGCGTGCGGACTCTCAGTCACGGCGTACGCGGACACACGCGCTTGCCGGCATATGCGCGCGACAGACGCGGTAGCGTCGTATCGACGCACGCCGGATGGGTATATCCCGACAGCAACGCGCACGGCCGCGGCGAACAGCCCCAACATCTCTACACGGTCGCGTTCGACGGCGCCGAACTATGGGGTGTCGGGGCCGAGGCCGGCGTGGTGGTGCATCTCGATCTGTTCGAACCGTATCTGGAGCGTTCGGATGACTGAGGAACGAAATCCGCGGCGATCCGCGCGGAGGCGATCGAGTCGCTGCTGATCGAGAAAGGTCTGATCACGGCCGCTGATGTCGACGAGGTGGTGGAACGCTACAACGAGCGCATCGGACCGCTGAACGGTGCGCGCGTCGTTGCACGCGCGTGGCGCGACTCCACGTTCAAGCAGGCGCTCCTGAACGACGGCACGGCGGCGGTTGCGCCTTACGAATTCGAGGGCGGCCAAACCGAAAAGCTGGTCGTGGTCGAGAACACCCCCAAGGTACACAACGTGGTCGTCTGCACGCTGTGTTCGTGTTACCCGTGGGCAATGCTCGGGTTGCCGCCGCGCTGGTACAAAGACCCGGCGTATCGTTCGCGCATCGTGCGTGAGCCGCGCCGCGTGCTTGCGGAATTCGGCGTTCAACTGGAGCCCGACGTCGAAGTGCGCGTTTGGGATTCGAGCGCCGAAGTGCGTTATCTGGTTCTACCGCAAGCGCCTGACGATGTGGCGTTGCTGGCAGAGGACGAACTTG
This sequence comes from uncultured Gammaproteobacteria bacterium, assembly GCA_963822125.1. Classification (GTDB taxonomy): domain Bacteria; phylum Pseudomonadota; class Gammaproteobacteria; order Pseudomonadales; family Azotimanducaceae; genus DATJGR01. The sequence continues at coordinate 63,958 of CAWGGQ010000012.1, forward strand.
TTGCTCGCGTTACGCGCGACGCGATGATTGGCGTCGAGAGGTTCGTGTGACGCAAACATACGAACTGGGGGGCGTTGCCGCTCCGCCCATGGTCAACGGCGAACTGGTGTTCGAGGCGCCGTGGCAAGGCCGCGCGTTTGGAATCGCGCGCGGTCTGGCCGAGCGGGGCGTTTATGCGTGGGACGACTTCCGCGCCGAGTTGATCGATCAGATCGGTGCATTCGACCGCGGCCTCGAAACGAGCGGGCTCGACTCGAACATACCCACGCCGCATTTCCACTACTACGATCATTTTCTGCGTGCGCTCGAGACGCTGCTGGTTGCGCGCGGTGTGCTTGCGAGCGGAGAGCTGGTGGAGCGGGTGCATGCGTTCGAGGACCGGCCCGCAGGGCACGATCACGCCCATTCACACGAACACGATCATCACCATCATCACGATCACTGAGGAGGCAGCGATGTCTACGAAACCGACCCAGATCGCCATTCAGCACGACGGCCGCAACTATGGCGGCATTTATTCCGTGTCGGGCAATTTGATGATTGCGCGGATACCCGGCGTGGATTCGCGCAGTCGTATGGTGGATGGCGCCGATCCGGAGTCGCTCGCGAGGACGCTGTTCAAGGAAATTCTCACCGACGCCAAACGCGACGGGCGTCTGGCCGGCTGACGCGACTCATTCGATGGGCGAACGCCGCATCATTGGTGTCGAGTTGCGCGACCTGACGCAACCCGAAACCGAGGCACTGCTGCACCGTGACGTGTCGGCGTGCCTGGCATTCGTCGATGCGGCCGGGTATCCGCGCCAGGTGCCGTGCTGGTTTTTATGGGACGGCGAGGCGTTCTACGTGACCAGCGTCGCCGACAAATTCCATGTGAAACGGCTGCAAGCCGATTCGCGCGCGTCGATTTGTGTGGAGTTCGAAGAGCGAACCGAAACCGGTCGTACGAATCGCCAGGTGAAGGGCGTCGGTCGCGTGGAGATATTTTCCGACGAGGCGGGCGAGTGGGGCGAGCGCATCCGTTCGAAATACCTGGGCGAGCTCATGGTTCTTCAACCTTCGAACGTCGCAACTCGCGTCGTATTGCGTTTGAAGCCCGATCGACTGGTCGCGCACGGCGGCGGCATCAAGGTCGGTTGATCACCCAGCGATTGCCTTCTGCAGATATGCAGTGACGCTCGTCCGGTCGCCGGTTCGAACGATGCGCTCCTGTTTGGCCGTCAGTTGGTGGTCGTACATCGGGTCGTAGTACCACTCGAGCAGTTGTTCTATCCATCTGCAATGCGACGCGGCGCTCATCGGGTCGTCATCGAATGCGGATTCGACCAGCACCTTCATTTGCGTGTGCCGCTGGCCTCCCAGACGTCGATGAATACGATCGAGCGCGTTACAGAATCGTTCGCGTAATTCCTCGGCGGGCGTGCCGGTGGAGAGTGGCATCTCGACGTATTCGCGATGAATTCGCTGCGCGCGTTCATCACGCGGTACCTCCAGTACCACGAGTGGCGCCTTCTGCATGGCGGCCAGCAGCGGATCGGGAAGCGCGAGTCGACCGATGGTGCGGCCTTCGTCTTCGACGATGATCGGCGCCCGACCCGAAGCCGCGAGCATTGTGATGGCCAGCTGGTTCTCGAACGCGATCGGCGTCGGTTGTGCAGTGGCATTGGAGCCGAACGCGGACCCGCGGTGATTCACGAGGCGTTCCAGATCGATGATCGCATCGAACTGATTGAGCAGCTCGGTTTTGCCGGAACCCGTGCGACCGGCGATGACTAACAGCGGCGTGGTGGCGCAGAACTCTTCGATCATCTGCAAACATGTTCGACGCAGCGTCTTGTAGCCGCCCGCGATGCGCGCGACGTCTACGCCGGAATCGTGCAACCAATCCTGCGCGATCTGCGAACGCAGTCCACCTCGCCAGCAATACAGCAGAGTTCCGGGGTGGGTCTCGATGAACGCTCGCCACACATCGATGCGCGCTGCGCGAGTGGCGCCGGAGACCAGTTCTTCACCGAGCGCGATCGCCGCCTGCTGTCCGCACTGCTTGTAACGCGTGCCGACTGCGGCGCGTTCCGCGTCGGTGAGCAAGGGCAGATTGACCGCACCGGGAAATGCGCCCAGTGCGAACTCGCCGGGCGCGCGCAGATCGATCAGTGGAAGACCATCGCGGAGTATTCGCCGGTGATCGGCGACAGTCCGCTCGGTCATCAGGGCACGGGGTCGATGACGGTCTCGCCGCGCTGGAATGCGGCCAGATGCTCCTGCAGCACTTCTACTACTTCGGCCTCTTCCTGTTCCTTAGCCGCGTCGACAGCCTGCTGCTGCAATGTCACCGCGCGCGCGAAGTTGCCGTTCGCCGCATAGGCTGCCGCCCACGTGTCGAGATAGGCGGGATTCTTCCGCGCCTCTTCGTCGGCCGACATTGCACGATCCATGATCTCGAGCGCGTAGCTTGGCTTGCGCAACGGTTCGAGGTGCGAGACAGCGAGCGTCCATGCCACTTCGTTGACGATGTTCACGTCATCGGGCGACGTACTGACGGCGGATTTGAACCACGTCAGCGCCTGACGGTAGCTCTGCGAAACGCCGACGCCTTTCGCGTAGAGATTGCCGAGCAGCAGCATCGCTTCCGGTTCGCCGGCCTTTGCTTCTTCGACGAGCCACGCATGGGCCTGCGGATCGAACTCGTGCGTGTCGTCCTGCGCCAGAAGGAACCGCACGTACTGCAATCGCGCACGCGTATCGCCGGTTGCCGCCGCCTGCTTGAAGTAATCGACTGCGAGCTGCCGGGTCTTTCGGAACGTGCGTGCCTTCGGAGTACAGATGGCCGAGCCACATCAGCGCGTTCGGGTTCTTCAGTTCCGCGGATTGCTTCAGCAACGCCAGCCCCGACTCGACGTTGTCTTCGCCGTAGTCGCCGTCGAGGTAGAGACCTGCGAGCGCGAACATCGCCTCGTCGGAGCCCACTGCGATGGCGTGCAGGTACTGTTCGAGAACGAACTCCATCGCTTCTTTGCGTGCATCGCCTTCGAGGTCGCGAGCCTCGAGCTGATACACGCGCGCGAGCATCAGGTTCGCCAGCACGTTGCCGGTGCGACTTGCGGCACTCAGCCAATCCGCCGACTTCGCGGAACCGGTTTTGCCCCAACAGGTATGCACCGATTGCGGCCTGCGCGGCGGAGTCGTCGTTGCGCGCGAGATAGCCGATCAACATGCCGGCGCTGAACGGTTTGTCGCTGGTCGTGCCGCCTTCGGCCTGCTCTTCTTTCTCCACCGTGCTTTCGACAGCGCGATAGGCCGCGGACAGATCGAAGTAGATGCTCTGCAGCGGCCCTTTCTCGGGGCGGGCGCTGACCAACATCATGAAGGGGATTTTGTCGCCGCTGTGGTACATGGAACCGACGGAACTCAGTCCGCGGATGCGGAGAAACGCCTGCGCCTCCGCCGACGACATGACCGGATATGGCCGCTCTTTCGAGCCGTCGCCCGCGCTCTCGATCGACTTCGTGATCTTGTCCACCCAGATCTGATGCTGGGTGACGGAGTCGGGCGCTTCCACGTGCTCGTAGAAACGCACCAGCGCATAGTGCCCGGCGAGGCTGCCGTAGTAGAGATTCAGAATCGCACTGCCGACCGCACCCAGTCGCAACGGTTCGTCCACCATCATCCCGAGCGCCTGTTGCTCGAGCGGCGCGAGATCCTGCATGCGCTGGTCGAAATCGGGAGAAGCCAGGAAGGCCTCGCGCAATTCGTCGGCCGAGACGTTCTGGCCTTCGTCGGCGGCTTTGTAGAGCGTTTCGTAGTCGGGGCGGGGACCTGCGGTCTGGCATCCGGCTAGCGCGATCAGCGTCAACCAAAGCGCCATCCGGTGCGCCAGAGTGGCGGTGCGCATGTGCAAGGAAGCTTCCATCGAATATCGGCCGCGAGTGTAACGCACCTTTAGACCGCGGTTCATGGCGGGTGTCACCGTTCTGTCCGGTTTGGTATCGAACGTTTCGTTGCGGTTAGAATCCAACTTAGCGCCACTTGCCGCTTACGGAGCCATGCGATGGGAATGGAACGCAAATTGCGATTGCCGCGCGCCGAAGAAGCGTTGGCCGGACGCGCCGAAACGATGCGGGTGCCGCCGGTCCACTTCGTCAACGGTCATCCGCTGAAGGGACCCTTTGCTGCGAACTTCAGCAGGCGGTCTTTGGCATGGGCTGCTTCTGGGGCGCTGAGCGCCGTTTCTGGCAAACCCCCGGCGTGTTTACCACTGCGGTGGGTTATGCGGGTGGAATCACCCCGAATCCGAGTTACGAGGAAGTGTGCTCGGGTGGTACGGGCCACAGCGAAGTGGTGCTCGTCGTATTCGATCCGGCCGTCGTCAGCTATGAGGAACTGCTGCGCGTGTTCTGGGAAGCGCACGACCCGACGCAGGGCATGCGGCAGGGCAACGACATCGGCACGCAGTACCGCTCCGTCATCTATACGTACGGCGATGCGCAACTCGAGGCGGCGCGCCGGTCGGAGCGCATGTTCCAGGATGCGTTGAAGGCGTCGGGTTACGGTGCAATCACCACCGAGATCCGCAGTGCGCCGGAGTTCTACTACGCCGAGCACTATCACCAGCAGTATCTGGCGAAGGTACCGAACGGCTATTGCGGGCTGGGCGGCACCGGCGTGTGTATGCCGGCCGCGGTAGCTGCGGCTTCCTGATTCAGTACGGCGTCGCTGATTCAGTCGAGCGTGGTTTTCGTGGTGCCGCAGCGTTCGCACTTATGCAGCGTAACGAGGCGGCCCCGGTGCACGTCGAACTGTTTCTTCTGTGCCACCTGCCATTTGTGAAAGCCGCTGCTGCATAGCGTTTTGCCTTGCGCGCGCTTCACCGCTGATGGGCGGCGGAACTTGATGACTTCGCCCACGATTCTGCTTTCCTCCCGAGGGCACTCACGCTAGCACATCCCCTGGGCCGGGTTTACTATCCCAAACCTTTTGCGGGGGTGCCATGAAACTCGCCGACGCGGAATATTTCAGCCTCGCCACCTTTCGCAAGAATGGTAATGCGGTCCCCACGCCGGTCTGGTTCGCGGCTGCCGGCGACACGTTTTACGTCTTCAGCGCGCCGAACGCCGGCAAGGTCAAACGTATTCGCCTGACCTCCCGCGCCCGCGTCGCCGTTTGCGATATCCGCGGCAAACTGCTTGGCGACTGGATCGAGGCGCGTGGCACGACTCGTTTCCGACGCAGAGGAAATACGCACCGCGTATGCGTCCTTGCGCGGCAAGTATCGCGTGAAGATGCTGATCGGCGATTTCTTCGCCAAGCTGAGCGGGCGCTTCGATCGCCGCCAGTTCATCGCTGTGACGCTTGCGCCATGACTCATCCGTTGGCAGGAATTCGCGTTCTCGACATGTCGCGTGTGCTGGCGGGGCCGTTCGCGGGAAGAATGCTGGCCGACCTCGGCGCCGATGTGGTGAAAGTGGAACCGCCTGAGGGCGATGTAACGCGCGCCTGGGGTGCACGCATCAACGGCCAGGCCGGTTATTTCAATCAGCAGAATGTCGGCAAACGCGGTATCTGCGTGAATCTGGACGTGAACGGTGGTGCGGCGCTGATCAAACAACTCGCGGCGGAAGCAGACGTGTTGATCGAGAACTTCCGTCCCGACGTAATGTCGCGTCTCGGTCTTGGTTACGACGTGCTGAAGCAGATCAACCCGAGGCTGGTGATGTTGTCGATCTCCGGGTTCGGTCACAACGGACCGGAGTCGCGGCGCGCAGCCTATGCACCGATCGTGCACGCCGAGTCGGGACTGATCGCGCGCCAGAAGAAGATTACCGGCGCACACGCCACCGACATCGGGGTGTCGATCGCCGATACCAACGCGGCGCTGCACGGCCTCGTCGGGCTGTTGTCGGCGTTGCTGATGCGGCAACGCACCGGCGTGGGTCAACACGTCGACATCGCGATGATCGATTCGATGCTCGTCACCGACGACCATCTGCACTACACCGTAGAGGGAGTCGAACACCTCAAACCGATGCCGAGCGAGGTGTGGGACACCGCGGCGGGCACGCTGCTGATCGCCAGCGATTTTCGCCACGTGTGGAAACAGCTGACGACGCGCGCCGGCGTAGTGGATCCGACACCGGCTGATGCGAGCCTGGAGGACAAGATCAAGGTGCGTCGCGCAACGGCGCGCGCATTCTTCAAGAACCTGCCGGACCGCGCCGCGGTCATCAAGGCGCTCGACGGTATGAACCTCGCGTGGGGCGACGTGCGGGAAGGCGCGGAAACGCTGGAACTGCCCACGGTGAAACATCGCGGCACCATCACGAAGGTGGACGATCGCGGCGGCGGCCAACGGCCGGTCGTGCAGTCGCCTTATCGTTTCTCCGACGCCGAAAGCGGCGCGCGGGCAGGTTCACCTAGGCAAGGCGAACACAACGCCGACGTTCTCGCCGATTGGCTCGGCTTCGATATGCCGACCATCGAAGCGCTGCGTACGAGCGGCGTATTGATGAGCGTGGATGGCGCGTGAATAAGCCGGCATCCGTGCATCGCGTCGGCGTAGGTATCGACTTTGGAACCACCAACACGGCGGCGGCCGTTTACGACGGCAAACAGGTGTCATTGATCGTGCTCGATGCGCCGACGCAGATCATGCCGTCGGCCACGTACATCGATTCGGATCTGCAGACGGTGGTCGGCCAACGCGCCATCGAACGCTATATCGCCGACAACACCGGCCGCACCGTCGAACTGATTCCCGAGGTGATCGGCGAGTCGACACTGATGGTCGGCGACCCCGATCCCGAAGGGCGTCGTCCCGTCGAAACGCTGACGCGCAAGGTCTACGGTCAGCCGGTGAAAGACGGCGGACTGAAGGGGCGCCTGTTCCGTGGAGTCAAACGCCTGCTCGGCGACCCGAACGTGCGGCGGTTGATGGTATTCGATCATCCGTTCCGGCTCGTGGCGCTGATTACGCCGATCCTGCTGCACGTGCGTAAGGAGATCGAGGCGAGCATCGGAGCCGCGCCGCGTGCGTGGGTGGGTCATCCGGTGAAGTTCGAAGGTCGCGATCCGCATCGCGACCAGTTGGCGCTCAGCCGCCTCGGCGAGGCGTATGGTCACGCCGGTATAAAGGAACACGTGTTCTACCCGGAGCCGGTTGCGGCTGCCGTCAGCTATCTAGTGGCGCACCCTGAAATGGCGGGCCGGCGCGTGCTAACAGTTGATTTCGGGGGCGGCACGCTCGACTTCAGCATACTGCGCGCGACGGGTGACGACTTCGACGTCATCGCAACCCATGGCGTGGCACTGGGCGGCGATCACATCGACCAGCGATTGTTCCGCACGCTGTTGTTTCCGGCGCTCGGCAAAGGCGAGATCTGGCGCCGGCGCGGATTCGACAAGGAAGAGATCGAAACCCGGTTTCCCTTTGAAGACTATGAAGACCTGTTGCTGAACTGGGCGGTGACGTATCTGTTGAACCAGAACAAGTACACCACACCGATGATGGATTGCATCGCGCGTGGCGGCCCCGGCGCGCACAAGTTCCGTCGGCTGCGCGAACTGATCCAGCACAACCTGAGTTATTCGGTGTTCCAGTCGATCAAGGACTTCAAGGCGAGGTTGTCGGCCGATGAGGAAGCGGTGCTCGACATCCCCGAGATCGACATCGAGATTCGTCTCACCCGCGAGCGGTTCGAAGAACTGATCGGCGATCTCCTGCAACAGTTCGAACAGGGTGTCGAAGAGACATTGACGAAGAGCAGACTCGGCGCGGATGCGATCGACCTGGTCATCCGCACGGGCGGGTCGTCGCTGATTCCCGCGGTGCGACGCATTCTCGAAACGCGCTTTCCCGGCCGCGTCGTGGAGCACGATCCGTTCACTTCCGTCGCGGCGGGTCTCGCGATCGCCGACTACCGCGGTCACCGCTACGGCTGATCAATCGTGCTCTTCGGGCGGTTCCCACTTCGGATCGACGGCCTGGAAGAACGACTGCATCATCCGGTACGTCAGCCCCCACACGAAATGACCGCCGTTGATGCGGTAGCCGCTGAACAACACCGGCGCGCCGTTCACTACGCGTTCTTCTTCGGTGTGATTGGTGCCTTTTGAAATTGGATCGAGCGGCGTCCACACCACTTCCGCCACTTCGTGGTTGGGCAGGAACGGCGTTTCGTGGTCCAACCGGAATACATAAGGCGCGATCACCATGTTGAGCGGCCGTCCGCGCGGCTGTGCGCGCTGGTGATCGATCGTGCCGATGTGCTTCCCGTACTCACGCAGATCGAGACCTATCTCTTCTCGCGTTTCGCGAATGGCCGCGTCGAGCAGCGACGTGTCTGACGATTCGATATGGCCGCCGGGGAAAGCCATGTGGCCGGACCACGGATCGCCACTTTTTTCAGCACGGCGAATGAACAGCAGATCGGTCACGTTCGTGCCGGAGCGAATGCGTTCGCGCAGGATGATCGCAACGGCTGCCTGTCGCGTGGACGGTCTGATGGGCGAAAGCTGAGCCTCGTATTGCGCGAGACGTCGCTCGATATCCGGTAGCGTGATCACGGTTTGTATTCTTTGGAAAAGCGCCCATGATATCCAGCCAATTTTCTTTGCGGTGAATGCGCCTGTGTCGTTGATCGAGTCGCCGGCCAATCGTTGTTTCGTTTGTGGCCCTTCGAATCCAATCGGATTGAAACTGAACTTTCGGATTGACGGCGACGTGTGCCGTGCGGAGTTCACACCGGCAGATCAACACATGGGATACCAGGGTCTCACGCACGGCGGCATCATCTTCAGCTTGCTCGACGACGTGATGGCGAACTGGTTGTGGCTGCAAGGCGAACGGTGCTTCACCGCGCGCGCCGACATCCGTTATCGCGCGTCCCTACCCATCGGCACGCCGGTGCGCGTCGAAGGACGCATGATCAAACGCAAGGGTCGCCTGGTTCAGCTCGAAGGTCGCGTGATCCGGCAAGAAGACGAAGCCATCGTTGCCGAAGCGACCGGAAGCTTCATGACCGACTGAAGTCTTACTGTGCGGTGATCAGCGAGTCCTGATCAGCGAAGAACAGGACGGTGACGCTCGTACATCTCCAATGCCCAGCGTCCTGCAGGGTGATTGCGCCACTTCTCCGTGAGTTCCTCCAGACGCTCCGGCATTGGGCCGGGTTTCTTCATATCGGGGTGCGGCGGGTCGATCAGCGGTGCGATGAGCGACGCCGCGGTGAGATCGGCGACGCTGAACGAATCTCCGGCCAGATAGCCGTTCTTGCCGATCAGTTGCGTCAGCGATTGCATGTTGGTGGTCAGCAGCCGATCGGCTTCGGCGATCGCATGGTTGCCCGTAATGCCGTTCGCGTGCTGAAGGCGCCCCTTCACGAACGGTAGTAAGCCGCGGTAAAGCGTGCGCGTGATCGGCGGCTTGCCGGTGGAAAACAAGCGCGCGATGTAGTCGGGGTCGTCGAGCATCGCCACGAATACGCCGATGCGCGCTGCAGGCCCGACGACGAAGTCGAAGTGGCGGGCAATTTCGCGCGCTCGTTCGCGGTCGTCCTCATCAGTCGGCAGCAGCGATGGCACGTCGGCGAAGAGCAACTCCAATCGCTCGATGATCCAGGCGGAGTCGTGAACGTACTGATCGCCGACGCGCAGCACCGGCGTCTGTGATTGCCCCGTGAGCTTCTGGATCACGCGCGCGTGCGGTCCGGGCAGCAGGTCGGTGCGCTTGTGCGATAGCCCTTTGTGATCGAGCGCCCATCGCACCTTCTCGTTGAAGTGCGAGTAGCGAAACTGAAACAGCTCGAGTTCGACCGTCATGGTGCGCGCATGATGCAGTTGCAACGGCGCGGATACAACGCGCCGCGGCATGCGCGTTCGACATCGGCCTGCGCCTCAGTGCGCTTGATCATCAACGAAGCAATGAGTAATGATCGGGCGACGTCGGCGGCGACCGCCGAACGCAAATGCAAGAAACGCAAATCGGATCGGAGGGGATTTCGATGGCCTGGGTCACCATAGTCGCCATGTTGGCGCTTCTCGAGTATTTCTACTTCAGCATTCAAGTGGGTCAAGCGCGCGGAAAGTTCGGAGTAAAGGCGCCCGCGACTACCGGCAACGAACAGTTCGAGCGATACCATCGTGTGCACCAGAACACGATGGAACAGCTGGTCATGTTCCTACCCAGTCTGTTCACGTTCGCAAACTTGGTATCGCAGACGTGGGCCGCGATTCTCGGCGTGGTGTTCATCATCGGCCGCGCGGTCTACTTCAACCTGTACATCAGCAATCCTGACAAGCGCGGCCCCGGCGTGCTCATCTCGTTGCTGGCAACGGCGACGCTGATCTTCGGTTCGCTGATCGGCGCAGTCATGATGCTGGTGTGACTCGCTCGGCGCCGCGCTCGCGCGGCGCCGATCTCTTCGTTCGGGATTTTTCAGGCTTTGTAGTTGCGCGCAGAGCCAGTCCAGCATCAGCCGGTTGGTGTCCTCGGGCTGCTCCTGCTGGATCCAGTGCCCGCACTCGAGCGTGTGTACTTCCGAATTCGGCGCGAACTGCGCGAGCTTCGCGCTAGCCTGCACGATGTCGTATTTGCCATGGATCATCAGCGCCGGCTGGTCGACCTGCTGGCGCACGTCGGCAGTAGTCTGCCAGTTGCGGGTGAAGTTGCGGTACCAGTTGATCGGGCCGGTAAAGCCCGAGTGTTTGAACCCGTCGACGAACACCTCGAGTTCCGCCTCGCTCATCAGCGGTCGCCCGCGGGTTCGTCGGTTCGCGCGAGGTTGATCATGGCCATGCCGGGCTGCGGAGCGACGCGGGGCGGTCGGAGCCACTGCCGCGTGCGGTAGAGGTTGCGCAGCAGACCGTTCGACGTTGGCGTCGAAGACCGCGTCCGCCACGCCGGGCTGGCGGTTGAAGTGCACGATGTAGAAATCGCCGCCGAGCGCCTGCTCCCAGACGCTCACCCAGTCGGCGGCGCCGCGCTCGAGGAACGGCACGGAGAGATTCGCGAGCGCCGTCACGCGCTGTGGATGGAGCATGGCCATGTTCCACACCACGATCGCGCCCCAGTCGTGGCCGACGAAAATGGCGTCGTCGTAGCCATAGTGATCGAGCAGGGCGGCGAGGTCGCCGCAGAGGTGGAGGATGTCGTAGTCGGCGACCGGCTCGGGCCGCGACGAGCGGCCGTAGCCGCGCTGGTTCGGTGCGATCACGTGGTAACCGGCCGCGACCAGCGGCTGCGATCTGGTGGCGCCAGGAATAGGCGAGTTCCGGAAAGCCGTGGCACAGCACGATCGGTTTGCCGGCACCCTGTTCGTAAACGGCCATGCGGATGCCGTTCGCCTGGATGAACGTGGGATTGTCGAATGCACTCATGAGTCGGTCGGTGTTTTTTGAAAGGTTGCTACCGTACGCGACCCAGTTCGAGTGAAGCAAGGCTTGAATGAAGCAAGGTTCGAGCGAAGCAAGAAGGACTGATGGGCCGCGACATCCTTGCGTGACATCCGTGCCGGCGATGACAATGACTGTCGAGAGAAGGTGCGAACAATCGAAGCGAACGGGAAATGACATGGCGAATGTGCAGGCGAACGGCATCCGGATCGAATACGACACGTTCGGCAAACGAACGGATCGACCGCTGCTGCTGGTAATGGGTCTCGGCGCGCAGATGATTCACTGGCGCGCGGAGTTCTGCGAGCAACTCGCCGCAGCCGGTCACTTCGTCGTTCGCTACGACAACCGCGACGTCGGCTTGTCGACCCGGTTCGACGCAGCCGGTCTGCCCGACCTCGCCGCGATCATGATGCAGATGGCTGCGGGCGAACCGGTTTCGGCGCCGTACACGCTGAACGACATGGCAGACGACGGTATCGGTCTGATGGATGCGCTGGATCTTCCGGCCGCGCACATCTGCGGCGCCTCGATGGGAGGCATGATCGTGCAGCAGATGGCGATACGGCAGCCGCGGCGGATCAAGAGTGTCACGTCGATCATGTCGAGCACCGGCAATCGCGAACTGCCGCCCGCGAAGCCGGAAGCGATGGCAGCGTTGATGAGTCCCGCCGGAACGAATCGCGATGAGGTTGCGGAACGATCCATCGTGGTAGCAAAGGTGATCGGCAGCCCCTTGTATCCTGCCGATCCGGCTGAGACGCGCGCGCGTGCGCTCGAGGCGTACGAACGCGCGTTCTATCCGGTGGGCGTTGCGCGCCACATGGCGGCCGTGGCATCGAATGGCAACCGCAAACCGGCGCTGCAGAAACTGAACGTCCCCGCCCTTGTGATTCACGGCAAGGCAGATCCGTTGGTGCCGGTCGAAGGCGGCATCGACACGCACGAAGGTTTGCGCGGCTCGAAGCTGATGTTGATCGACGGCATGGGGCACGATCTGCCGAAGCAGGTGTGGCCGCAGATTATCTCCGGCATCGCGGCTTTGACGAAGGCGGCAAACTGATGAGCAATCGTATTCTCACGACACACGCCGGCAGTCTTCCGCGTCCGGCCGAACTGGTTGCGTTACACGCGCGACGTTTTGCAGGGGAGCGCGTCGACGCGGCCGAACTGGCACAGCGCTCGAAGGAAGCGGCCGAAAGCGTGGTGCGTCGTCAGATCGACATCGGCGTAGACCAGGTCAACAACGGCGAGGTCGGCCGCGAGAGTTTCTTCACGTACGTGCAACATCGGATGAGCGGATTTTCCGGGCAGAGTCGCCGCCCGCCGATGCGCGACATCGTGAAATACCCGCATTTCCTCGGCTATCTGCAGCGCACGGCATTTTCCGGTGACAACGTCAGCCTGCTGCAGCCGCCGCAGGCTACCGGGCCCATCAAGTACGGCGATACGAAAGCCATCGACGCCGAGTGCGAAGAGCTGACCGCCATCCTGCGTTCGGCCGGCAAGGCGAATGCTGAAGCGTTCGTCTCGTCGCCGTCGCCCGGCATCATCGTCGCCGCGATGGACAACAAGCACTACAAGGATCTCGACGCGTACATCGATGCCGTCTCCGCGGCGCTCGCGGTCGAATACCGCGCCATCATCAAGCACGGCTTTCAGCTGCAGATCGATGCACCCGATCTTGCAATGGAGCGGCATACCTACTTTGCCGATCAGCCCCTCTCTGCATTCGTCAGATTCGTGGAGCGCATCGGCGATGCCATCAACGGCGCATTGCGCGGCGTGCCAAAGGAACAGATCCGCCTGCACGTCTGCTGGGGGAACTACGAGGGACCTCACGACGAAGACGTGCCGCTGTCGGAAATCTGGAGTGCGCTGAAGCGCATTGATGCGGGCGCCATTCTGCTGTCGATGGCGAATCCGCGGCACGAGCACGAATACCACCTGTTCGAACGGGAAAAGCTGCCGGAGAACACCACGTTGGTAGCCGGCGTCATCGATACCACCACGAATTACATCGAGCACCCGGATACGGTGGCGGACCGGCTGGTTCGCATCGCCGAGTCGCTCGATGATCCGCGTCGTTTGATGGCGGGCACCGACTGTGGTTTCGAAACGTCCGCCGGTTTTGTCTCGGTCATCGACGACATCGCATGGCAGAAACTCGCTTCGATGGTCGAAGGCGCGCGTCGCGCCAGCCGCATGTTGTTCGGCGGCAGTTGAGCGCAGCACGCCACGCGGCGTTGGCGGCTGCGCCGACTCGTTAGGCCACTCACCGCCATAACACTGCTGTGTGTGCTGTGTGCCTGCACACACGCGCCGCCGATCACGTTTCCGACGAATGCCGGCGCCGGCGTCGAGTTGGACGAAACGCCATTCTTCCCGCAGGAAACACATCAATGCGGTCCCGCTGCGCTGGCGACGATGCTCGGCTCTGCCGGTGTTGCGGCAACGCCGGATGAGCTCGTTTCGCAGACGTACCTGCCGGGCCGCAAAGGATCTCTGCAACTCGAACTGCTTGCGGCTGCTCGGCGCCATCAGCGTATTCCCTATGTGCTCGCTCCCGACGCAGACGCACTGTTTGCCGAACTCGATGCGGGGCATCCGGTGCTGGTGCTGCAGGATCTCGGCGTCGGGCCGCTGCACGTGTGGCACTACGCAGTGGTGATCGGCTATGAAATCGAGCCGCAACAAGTGGTGTTGCGTTCGGGTACTACGAAGCGGCTCGTCATGTCGTATGCCGACTTCGTCTACACGTGGCGTAAATCGGGCGAGTGGGCCGCGGTCGTTCTCGCCGCGGACGTTTTGCCGGCTACCGCCAACGCGCAGACGTACGTCGAATCGATCGTGCCGGTAGAAGCGCTGGGCCACGTCGAGACTGCGCGCACGGCCTATGCGACTGCGCTCGGTCGTTGGCCCGACAACCTGCTCGCACTGTTCGGACTTGCGAATACCGAGCACCAGCTCGGTGACTTGGCCGCGGCGGAGCAAACGTACGAGCGTCTACTGGTGCTCACGCCGAACAACCCGGTGGTGCTGAACAACCTCGCGGAGGTGCAGCTCGTACGCGGTTGTGCGGTGCGCGCGGAGGGGAATGCGCAGAAGGCGGTGGAATTGGTGCCGGCCGGCAGCGAACTCGAGGCGGCGGTCAGGGATACGAGGGAGAAGGCGGTCGCGGCCCGGGCGGCGGGCCGCGACGTACCCGATTGCGATCGCTGAGCGACCGCGGTGAGGTCAGAACTTCTTGAAGATGTTGATCACGCCGGTCAGCTCGAGGATCAACAGCACGATGAACACGATGCCGATGACCGCGAGAACGTCGCCGCCGGCCGGCATCGACTCGATGCGCTGGTCGAGCGCCTGCAGTTCGCTGTCGGTGAGTGCCGCAACGCGCGCTTGAGCGTCGCTGGGGTTCACACCGAGGCCGATCATCTGTTTCCGCACGGAATCCTGTGCGAGGATCCGTTGATTTTGTCGATGCGCGCTTCGCGCGTGAGCGTCTGGCCGAACGCCGGTGTGCCGATCACTTCGGCGTGCGCCGCGGGGATGCAACCGAGACTGACGAGATTCAGGCACAACGAGACAATCAGTGCATTTCTAAGCAGGAGTGCGTTTCGAAGCAGGAATACGTTGGTTTTGATCATGAGTCCCTCGTTTGATTTCACCAAAGTCAGTTTAGTGTCCGACTTCCCCCAAATCCATACTGACGAGGCGCACCTTGATGGACGGTGCGGTTGGTCACATCGTGAGTGCGTCAGCACTTGGAGGTCAGCATGCGTGTGAATCGAATGGCGAGCCAAATCGTTCGACTGAGCTTGTTCGCGACGTTGATCGGCTTCGTTAGCGGCTGTGGAATCAACACGATTCCCACGTATGACGAGGCCGTAAAGGCGGCGTGGGGACAAGTCCAGAATCAGTATCAGCGTCGCGCGGACCTCGTGCCGAATCTCGTAGCAACGGTGCAGGGTTATGCGGCGCACGAGAAGGAGACGCTACAGGCTGTCATCAAGCGCGCTCGAAGGTGTCGCAGATGAACGTCAGCCCCGAGATTCTCTCCGATCCGGCCGCATTCAAAACGTTCGAACAGAACCAGGCGCAGCTGACCGGCGCGCTGTCGCGCCTCATGGTGGTCGTCGAGCAGTATCCCGACCTGAAGGCGAGCCAGAATTTCCTGCAGCTCCAGTCGCAGCTCGAGGGCACGGAGAATCGCATCAGCGTGGCGCGGCGCGACTACATCGCCGCGGTGCAGCGGTACAACACGGAACTGCGCACGTTCCCCGGCCGCATCTGGCACGGGATCATGTACCGGGATTTGAAGGTGCGTGAGTCGTTCGAAGCGAACGACGGCGCGGCAACTGCGCCGACCGTCAAATTCTGATGCGCGCCGCTGGAATGTCGGTGGCGCTGTTGACGGCGCTGCTCACAGCAGCAACCGCGCACGCCATCGACTTTCCGCCGTTGACCGGTCGTGTGGTCGACGCGGCAGGCATCCTCCGCCCGAGCACGCGCGCCGACTTGACGCAACAACTCGAGGCGCACGAGCGCGCAACCGGTCAGCAGATCGTCGTTGCGACGTTGCCTGACCTCGGCGGGCTTCCGATCGAGGATTACGGCTACCAGCTCGGCCGGCACTGGGGCATCGGCGGTAAAGAGCACGACACCGGCGTACTGCTGATCGTCGCCGCCGCCGAGCGCAAGGTGCGCATCGAAGTGGGTTATGGACTCGAAGGCGATCTCACCGACGCGCAGTCGTCGCGGATCATCAATTCCCGCATCGTTCCGAGATTTCGCAACGGCGACATCGACGGCGGTGTGCGCGCCGGCGTCAGCGCCATCATTGACGTGTTGGGAGGCGGCGGACAGAACGAGGCGAACCAGCCGCAGTCGAAACCCTCACCGAAGAAGGCGCTGCCTGTCGGGATCTTCTGGTTGATCGTGCTGTTCATCGTGATGAGCGGTTTCGGCGGAGGCCGGCGCGGTGGCGGCGGGCTGGCGCGCGCGATTCTGTGGGGGACGGTGCTGAACGGCATGTCGCGCGGTCGCGGGGGTCGTTCGGGTGGATTCGGCGGTGGAGGCTTCGGCGGCGGTGGCGGCGGGTTCAGCGGTGGTGGCGGCAGTTTCGGCGGCGGCGGTGCGTCGGGTAGTTGGTGATGGGACTGTTCGGTGAACACGAACGCAATCAGATCGCCGACGCCGTCGCGGAGGTGGAGCAGCGCACCAACGCAGAGCTGGTGGCGGTGCTGGCCGCACGCAGCGACGACTACCGTCATCATTCGATCGCGTGGGCGGCGGCGCTTGCACTGCTGATGTCGGCGCCGCTCGTGTTCGTGCACCCGAGCGTCGTCGTCGTGCTGTCGATCCAGCTCGCGTTGTTCTGTGGGCTCGTACTGCTGTTTCGGATACCGGGAATCGCGCGCCGGCTGATCCGCGCCATCTGGGACACTGGCACGCGTCGAGCATGGCGCGGCGGCAATTCCTCGAACACGGCCTGCACCACACGAAGGGTGAAACCGGTGTGCTCATCTTCGTTTCGGAAGCGGAACGATACGTGGAAATTCTGGCTGATCGCGGCGTGAGCGCACACGTCGACGACTCGCGCTGGCAGGCGATCGTCGACCGCTTCGTTGCGAGCGTGCAGCGCAAACGCGTCGCGTCGGGTTTCGTCGAGGCCATCGGTGAGTGCGGCGACATACTGAGCGAAGCGGTGCCGAAGACCGATGACAATCCGAACGAGCTGCCGAATCGCCTGATCATGATCGGCTACGACTAGTGGTTAGGGCCACTAGAATCAGCTCTTGCTTCCAAACGGAGTATCCGATGACGCCACGTACCGAGATCGATCGCGACAAATTGCGGGCTTACGTCAAACGCGTCGGCAGTTCGGTCACCGCCGGCTACAACTGCGCGATCAGTTCGCTCGGCGATCGGCTTGGACTGTATCGCGCGCTGCGCGAACTGCGCATCGCCAGCAGCGAGGAACTCGCGCACCACACGGGCCTGAATGAACGCTGGATCCGCGAATGGTTGCGGCATCAGGCGTGCGTGGAGCAGGTGGAATACGACGCCGAGACGGATCGCTTCTGGTTATCGCCCAAAGCGATTGCGGTGTTGCTCGACGACACCATGCCCACTTATCTGGCCGGTGGTTTCGACGGCGTAGTGGCGACCATGCCGTCGCTGCCCGGGCTCGTCGAGAGATTCCGCACGGGCGTCGGCCGCAGCTACGACGATCACGGCGCGGGTTGCGCGTGCGGCATCGAGCGCCTCTCGTCGCACGGCAAGAAGTTTCAGCTGGTGCCGAACATCCTGCCGCTGCTCGACGGAGTGGTCGAACGGCTCGAATCGGCATCCGTGTCGCCGACGTCGGTTGCGGCGGCGCACTGGCAACCATCGCGATGGCGCAAGCGTTTCCGCGTTCGACCTTCGTCGGCTACGACAACTCCGCGCATGCACTCGAACGCGCGCGCGCCAATGCGAGATCGTCAGGCGTGCAGAACATCGAGTTCGTCGATCCCGACGTCAGCCCGATGCCGAATCAGTCAGCGTTCGACCTGATCACCACGTTCGACGTCATCCACGACGTGCCGTATCCGCAGCGCCTCATCGCGGCGATTCGCAACGCACTTACTCCGGATGGTGTCTGGTTGTGCGAAGACATCAAGAGTCTGCCGTCGTTCGACGAGAACCTGCGCGAAAACAAATACGCCGCGATGCTGTACGGCTTCTCGATCATGGTGTGTATGGCGTCCGGCCTTTCGAAAGCAGACGGCGCCGGATTGGGCACGCTCGGATTCAACGAACCGACTGCGCGTGAGATGACTCGTGCGGCGGGTTTTACACGCTTTCGCCAGCTCGACTACGACAACCCGTTCAACAGCTACTACGAAATCCGCAGATGATCGGCGCCGACACGCATTCGAAGAACATCGGCTACGTGCTGTGGATCTTCGGCTTCATGGGCGCGCATCGCTTCTACTCGGCAAGCCGATCACCGGCACGCTCTGGTTCTTCACGCTCGGTCTGCTCGGCATCGGCTGGATCATCGACCTGTTCCTGATTCCGGGCATGGACGCGAGGCCGAGCGGCGCTTTCGCGAAGCCGTCGATTACACCGTGCTGGATTCTGCTGACGTTCCTCGGGGTCTTCGGCCTTCACCGCTTCTACATGGGCAAATGGCTCACTGGCCTGCTCTACCTGTTCACGGGCGGCCTGTTCCTGATCGGCGTGCTCTACGACTACTGGACGCTGAACCAGCAGATCAGCGACATCAACGAATGACCATAAAACGCATCATCGAGATTCCCGGCGCCATCAATCTGCGCGACTTCGGCGGTTACGAAACCGCCGACGGCCGCCGCGTACGAAGCGGCGTGTTGTTCAGATCGGGCATGCTGGCCGAGCTAACGTCCGACGGGCAGAGCGCGCTGCGAGAACTCGACATCGGCGTGATCTGCGATTTGCGTCGCGACGAAGAGCGCAACCTCGAGCCGACGCCGTTTCCGATTCACGATCCGCTGCAGGTGCATGTCTCCATCGATCCCGATCACGGGGTGAAGTTGCGCGAAAAGATGCAACTCGACGGCCTCGATCTCGCCGGGCGCATCCATTACATGATGGAGATCAACCGCGAGCTCGCGCGCGTGCACACCGCGGAGTACACGCGCGTTTTCGACGCGCTCTGGTCGGCGGGTGAGCGCGGTTTTCTGATTCACTGCGCCGCCGGCAAAGACCGCACAGGATTCGGCGTGGCCGCCATTCTCTTTGCGCTCGGTGTGCCGCGCGAAGTGGTGATCGACGACTATCTGCTCACGAACGAGGCTATGGATTTCGAGCGATTCATCGTACCGCGCCTGCTCAAAACGTACGGCGATGACTACGGCGAGATCGACGTAGAGGCAGCCAGGGCGCTGTCAGGTGTGCGGCTCGAGTACATTCACGCCGCGCTCGACGAGGTGGATGCGAATCACGGTTCGTTCGACACCTATCTCGAACGCGCGCTCGGCATCGACGCGGCGCGCCGCGCGGCGTTGCAAGATCGTTATCTGGAATAGCTCGAAAAGCAGTAAAGGAAGAGGAACCTCGATGGCAGACAAGAGCGGCTTCGACACATTGTCGCTGCACGCGGGACAGCGGCCTGATCCCGTCACCGGCGCGAGGGCGACGCCGATTTATCAGTCGGCCGCGTTCGTGTTTCCGGATACCGACTTTGCAGCCGGCCTGTTCAACATCGAACGCGCGGGGCACGTGTATTCCCGGTTGTCGAATCCGACCAATGCTGTATTGGAGGAACGCGTCGCGGCTCTCGAAGGTGGCGTCGGCGCCATTGCGACGGCGAGCGGACAGGCGGCGATGCATCTGGCCGTGTCGACCTTGTGCTCGGCCGGCGATCACGTAGTCGCGTCGCGATCGATTTACGGCGGCACGCACAATCTGCTCGCGTACACGTTGCCGCGTTTCGGAATCACGACCACGTTCGTGAATCCGCGCGATCCCGCCGCGTTTGCCGCTGCGATCCGGCCGAATACGCGGCTCGTATTCGGTGAAACGTTGGGCAATCCCGGGCTCGAAGTGCTGAACGTCCCCGCTGTGGCGCGCGTTGCGCACGATGCGGGGTTGCCCCTACTGATCGATTCGACGTTCACCACGCCGTATCTGATGCGTCCGCTCGATTTCGGCGCCGACATGGTGCTGCATTCGGCGACGAAGTTCCTTTCGGGACACGGCATCGTCATCGGCGGTGTGCTCGTGGACGGCGGTACGTTCGATTGGGAAGCGTCGGGCAAGTTCGCAACGCTCACCGAGCCGTACGCGGGCTTTCACGATCTGGTATTCGCAGAGGAATTCGGCCCGCAGGCATTCATCACACGCGCCCGCAAAGAAGGTTTGCGCGATTTCGGCGCGTGTATGGCGCCGACCACGGCATTCCACATCCTGCAAGGACTCGAGACGTTGTCGCTGCGCATGGACCGCCATGTCGCCAACGCGCATCGCATCGCGGAGTTTCTTGCTTCGCATGCGGCGGTGCAGAGCGTCAGCCATCCCGATCTTCCTTCGCATCCGGACCACGCGCTCGCGAAAGAACTGTTGCCGCGTGGCGCCGGCGCCGTGTTGTCGTTCGATATCAAAGGCGGTCGCAAGGCGGGTCGAGTATTCATCGAGAGCCTGTCGATCTTTTCGCACCTCGCGAACATCGGTGATGCGAAGTCGCTGGTGATTCACCCGGCGAGTACCACACACCATCGGATGGATGCCGCGGCATTGAAAGCTGCGGGAATCGGCGAAGGGCTCGTGCGTTTGTCGGTGGGTCTCGAAGATGCAGACGATCTCATCGACGATCTCGGCCGTGCACTCGCGCGCGCGCAAAAGGCGGTGGCATGAGCATGCGCATCGAAGTCGACGGACGTTCGGTATTCATCGGCACCGGCAGCGGTCATCCTGCTGAGAACGCAGCGCCGGTCGTATTCATCCACGGCGCTGCACACGACCACACCATCTGGGTGATGCCGGCGCGTTATTTCGCGCGTCACGGCATCCGAAGCAGTAGTAACTATTACAATTACAAAAGTTATCGCTGTAAGAGGTGTTGGATTTATTATACTTGAATCACTAGCATCTACTTCAATCGGTGTAGGTGTTGGGTTTGAGGATGGCAATGTTTCCAGAGTTTTAGTTATAGCAAAATTCACTTTAGAACAAGCAATTACTTTTCCATCCTCATCATTTGCCATGGCAGTAGCTTTGACTTCTATTGAATGTGATCCTTTAGACAGGTGACTTAGCGATATTGTTTCAGTTAGATTATGTGCTAGTGGATGCCCAGGTGCAATCTCTATGTATGAACCACCGTCTAAACTGTAGGATATGTACCAAACTCCTGGGAAGGCTCCAAAATTAGCAATGAGTTCTATATTGTTTGAGTCATAAGTTTTGTTTTGTGGAGATATAATTGATACTTCTACATTGCTTGTGCCACTGCTGTCATAGGGTGCAGGATTAGCAGTCACAACCTCAACTGCTTGCATCCCAATCAATATTGAGGATGCAAAGACTACTGCAAACCAAGCATATTTTCTCTTCATGGTTTATCCTTTCTTCTCTTAAAGTAAAACAGTGAGATTGAGGCAACAGCCACTATTGTAACCACAATAGCTACAAGAATAATCATACCTGTTGATACTGTGAAAACAGTGTTTGGAATTGAGGTGACTGGAGTTAAAGTAGGAGTGAATGCTGGAGTAGGTGTAATTTTGATTGTAGGTGTTGAAGAAGTACTTGGGTTTACTGAGGGATATGTTCCTCTGTCTATCCTAACTGGGGTTTCAAGGAATGATATAGTTTTCAGAACTGGAATCAATAGTAAATGAAACATCTTGTGTTACATTGGATTGATAGTTCCCAATCTCTGAGAAAGTGATACAATAAAGTTGAATTGTTAGTTTGTGCTGAACTGTGTCACTAGGGGAAGAGGTGTCACGAGTAAAAGAGCGATCGTAGTCATTGATTCTTAACACAGTAGATGGATACCCAGTGAATGAAACATTGTAATAATTAACCTTATCATGAGTAGATGGAAATCCTGTTTTCATTACGCCATCTAAATACACATATCCATAACATCTGCCTACATAAGGAAAGTACCCCATGTAGTATGAGAGCCAAGCATCTGGTTGCATTACTATAATGTTCATTGCTGCTGTGTTATTGTCATTTAATGGCAAGGGATTTGCTGATGTTTCAACTGCCAGAGAGGGCAAATCAGTATTAGGTACTGGTGGAAAAGGAAGTGCATTAGCATCCACAACCTCAACAACTTGTATCCCAATTAACATTGAAACTACAAACACTATTGTAAATACAGCATATCTTCTCTTCATGGTTTCCCCTTTCTTCTCTTAAAGTAAACCAATGAGATTGAAGCAACAGCCACTATTGCAATTACAATAGCCAGTACGTAGACTATAGTGGGATTAAACTCCAATGGCAAAGTGGAACCTAGTATTAATTGTAAAGTTACCACTTGCCTCAATGGGTACCCTTTGTCAATAGTAGCAAATAAGTCCATAAAGTAATAGCCATCAGGTAGATTAGTACAAAGATGAATTTATCGCTGAGTGCCGTCCTTCAAAGCGGGTATCCATTGTTCTTGACCACATCAAATAAGTGGCATTCAGTGAAGTTTGTGTTAACTGTAAAGACTAAAGGTACATTGCTATTGTAGGTTTGATTTGTTGGAGATAGAATCTTTATGACTGGAACCACATAATGCGAATCTACAGTAAAGGTTATCGAGGTTGACATGTCATTAGCATATGCTTGTATTGTGTGGTTGCCTTCAGATAGATTCTCTAAAGTAGTTGTGGCTCCTATAGTATGTGATGTCTTGGTTATACTGAGAGTAAGTAATTTGTCTTTGTGAGGTTTCTTAGGTATACTAATGGTTGTCCATCTAAGCTGTAAGATATGAAGCTAACTTTGGGTGGTTCAGTTAAGCCCTCTTTAACATAATGATACTGAAATTGTTAGGTTTACTGTGCTATTTTGATAATTGTAATGAAAGTGCAGGATTAGCAGTAGGGGAAAGAATGTTAATGCCATTTGTAATAGGCGGTGGCATAAAATTTGCAGTAACAATAGACATTGCTGATAACATTGTAATTGCTAATACTAGGATGATTGTTGTTGCCAAGAGTTTCTTTGGCATATAACGTTCCTGCTATATTATGTGATTAGGTTTGCTTAAGTGGTTTTTTGTCAAACTTTCTTGTCTAAGGCTGTCAAAGTTTCTTGACTAAAAGTTAGACCAGTGCTGGAATCATAACTGTTTCTTGGTCTAAGAGAGTATCATTGGAGTTTAAGGTAGCAGTAAAGGCAAATCCATGTACCTTGGAGGAGTCACCAAGATTATTCCAAATGCAGCCAATGAATTCTTTTGTTTCATTGGCTTTGATAGTACCCAAAGAATAGGGCTCTCCCATCACAAAGGAACGAATAGAATTATTTAGGTTGGGAGCTGGTTCAAAGACATCTATTTCTCTACTCATTTCAAAGGTGCTATTGGTACTAAAAGTAATTGTTGTGTTATTAACATCAGTTGTTCCATTATTCGTATAGGTAAGAAGGAACATATCATTCCATACAACTCCAACTGGGTTATAGTGGCCTGTGAGATTAAAACTAGTTATTTTGACATCAATAATGGGTTTAGGGGTAGGACTATGGATATTGGCACTATCATTTTGGGCATCTTCATTTAAACTAATTACTATCCCAATGACTACAATTGCAACACACAAAAGTACTGCTATCATTACTAGCTTACTGTTAACCATAATCTCTGTGTTCCTTTAGTCTAAGTCAGACTTATGATTTGTGGAAGTATTACGTTGGCAACATACACTTGCTACACTATCTACACTTTGGTTCAGCTACTACGCTTTAGCATTTGTTATAATAGCTGCAACCATCAAACACTTTTATCTAGCTCTCCACTATCCAGCGATGTCTTTCCATCACTTGCTTCTTAAATTATTTTGAGCCTTAACCAACCATATGGTTGATTTAACGTATCTTGTGATGTTTGCGGTAATATGATTGAAGGAACAGACCGATCTTTGCCTGAAATGTCATTTCTACCTCTGCTTCCTTTGCTCCATGAAACTAATGGACAGTCAACTGAAGATGCCTATTGAATGTCCAATTTGCGGAGCAACCCTTGTAATAGTCTTAAAAAATGGGCAAGCTTTGGTTTGACAAAGTTTTTTATCCTAACTCGGTTGTTAAAAATATTTGGGTTGAGGGGCGAAGGTTCTGGGTTTACTAAGCATTTACCCATTCTCCTTTGAAATACTCCTCAACCTTAGATTACAAAGTATTTTGAAGTTAACTATTTACACTAAATTGCCTATTAACTAACTAATAAGCAACCAGAAACAAATAATTATGTTTTCTCAAGACATATGTGGCATTGCTTTTTCCTTTGCTTCTCTATTTTTAACCGTAAATCCTTTTGATTAAATGAATATACTCAGATGATTAAAGAGAGTTCTATTTGTTTTTTGATAGTGTTTCTTCAAATAATTTCTCTATTTCTTTCGTATTCTGCTCTATCGACTTGACATCAGGAATATTGCTCTTAAAATATTTCAATATTTGAGGATTCTGGATGATAAAAAGCATCTTTTTATAAAGGTCATTTATATTCCCAACCTGGAAAAGCAACCCATTTACCATATGTTTAACAAATTCGTTTAATGCACCTATGTCAGAAGCTATCACGGGAGTTTTACAAGCAAATGCTTCTTGAACAACCAATCCATACCCTTCATAGGCTATCGAAGGAATAACCAAGACATCAATATCGTGGTAAGGATCGCTTGTGTTTTTGAATCTGCCAAAGATTTTTATTTTCGGGTTATTTCTTGTTTTTTCAAAAATACTTTTCTGATAATCAATTAATAGGTTAAGAGTGGAACAATATATTTGTAATTCAGCATCTTTTATTTTCAATTTTTCAAAAGCATCAATTAGAATATGCAAACCTTTGCGCTCAAATGCTCGCCCAATATAGCCAAATCTTATGCAATTTGAAGAAGTTTTTACAACAGTTTTCAGATTTGCAGTATCCACGCCATGACTTAGGATCGCAATTTGGCCATCTTTCTGTTGTTTATTGTTGAGAAATCCGTTTTCGATGAATTTATTAATTATGAACCCAGATGGAGCAATTATTTTATCTGCGCATCTTATTGTTCTTCTTATCGTAGCTGCTCGATTTGTAATTTTCTTAACTCCATATGATTCGCATATCTTCTTCAAAGCATAAGTACTAATCTTAAGAGGTC
>CAWGGQ010000013.1:0-152112 GCA_963822125.1 uncultured Gammaproteobacteria bacterium
GGTATCTCGGCGACCGGCTCGGCCGCAAGCACCTGTATCTGGTCACCGTATCGGGCTTCATCATCACGTCGATGGCGTGCGGCCTGGCAACGTCGATCGAACAGATGGTGCTGTTCCGCTTCCTGCAAGGCTGCTTCGGCGCACCGCTCGTGCCGCTCGCGCAGGCGACCATGCTCGACACCTTTCCGCCGAGTCAGACCGGCGGTGCGATGGCGATGTTCGGCATGGGTGTGATGCTCGGACCGATCCTCGGCCCGAGCCTCGGCGCGTATCTCACCGAGTACTACAACTGGCGCTGGGTGTTCTTCATCAACGTGCCGCTCGGCGCGATTGCGCTGTTCGGCATTCAGGCGGCCATCAAGGATCCCGCACGCGCGAACGCGAGCGGCCGTTCGATCTCGGCGGCTTCGCGCTGCTCAGTGTCGCCATCGGCTCGCCTGCAGCTGATGCTCGACCGCGGCAACTCGCAGCTGTGGTTCCAGTCGACGGAGATCGTCATCGAAGGCATCGTCGCGGTCGTGTGCTTCTACATGTTCGTCGTGCACATCCTCACGCGGACCGGCCGTTCATCGAGCCGAAGATGTTCAAAGACCGCAACTTCAGTGCCGGCATGATTTTCATGTTCGTCGCCGGCATCAACATGCTGGCGACGATGGCGCTGATGCCGCCGTTCCTGCAGCGCCTGCTCGGCTATCCGGTGCTGACCACCGGCTACGTGCTCGCGCCGCGCGGCCTCGGCACGATGCTGTCGATGTTCATCGTCGGCCGACTGGTGAACCGCGTCGATGCGCGGCTGCTGCTGTTGCTCGGGCTGCTGATTTCGGCGTATTCGATATGGCAGATGTCGCTGTTCAACACCGACGTCGGCCTGCGCGTGCTTGATCAGGACCGGCGTGATCCAGGGCATCGGCATGGGCTTTCTGTTCACGCCGGTCAGCGTGCTCGCGTTCTCGACCCTGCCGCCGCAATACCGCACCGAGGGTTCCGGCATCTTCGCGCTGTCGCGCAACTTCGGCAGCAGCATCGGCGTGTCGATGCTGACGGGCATGCTCGCGCGATACATGCAGATGAATCGCGCGTGGCTGGTTGAACACGTCACGCCGTTCAGCGACGCGATGCAGAACCCGGCGATCTCCGAACTACATGAACCCGCACACGCCGAGCGGCCTCGCGCTGCTCGACGGCACCGTCGTGCGCGAAGCGATGATGCTCGGCTACGCGGACGACTTCCGCGCGATGGCACTCGTGACGCTGATCGCCATTCCGTTGCTGCTTGCTGCTGAAGCCGGCCGTACGCCGCGTTGCGCCGCCGCCAGCAGACCGTGCACGAGTAGTGTGTCGCCGGCTTTCGACTCGAGCGCGGGTCCGCCGCGGCGCACACCTCACTCCGCCGGAATCGGACTCGCCGACAATCGCCCGATGCGTGCACGCGGCTTCATTCTGCAGGCGAGTTACCGGATCAATGCCGGCGTTGCGGTCGTGCATCTGTATGGACGCCTCGAGTCGGGTGAGACGTTTCTGGTGCGCGACCATCAGCAGCGGCCGCACTTCTACATCGAAGCCTCGCGATGCCGCGAAAGCGCGCACGCTGATTTCGAACGAGCCGATGGCGACCGATCAGCACGACGTTCGGCGGGGCGCCGTGTGCCGCATCGACGCTGCGGCGCCGCCGGACGTGCCCGGCATCCGCGATCGGTTGCATGCGGCCGGCATCGACACGTACGAAGCCGACGTTCGTTACGC
This sequence comes from uncultured Gammaproteobacteria bacterium, assembly GCA_963822125.1. Lineage (GTDB taxonomy): Bacteria > Pseudomonadota > Gammaproteobacteria > Pseudomonadales > Azotimanducaceae > DATJGR01. The sequence continues at coordinate 1,744 of CAWGGQ010000013.1, forward strand.
AACGAGTTTTCTGATCGATCGAGGCATCAAAGGCGGCTGCGAGATCGACGGCGACGCCGTGGCCGGTACATCGATCGACTGGATCTTCGACGATCCGAAGCTGACTCCCGCCGATGTCGATGCGCGCCCCTCAGTGCTGTCGTTCGACATCGAAACCGACGCGCAGGCGACGCGGCTGCTCGCGATCTCGCTGTACGGCTGCGGTGCCGACGAAGTGTTCATCGTCGATCCGGCCGGCCGCGCCGATGCCGGAAAAGTCGATCGCGTGTGCCGATGAGCGCGCGGCGATCGATGCGTTCTGCAAACGCGTGCTCGAACTCGATCCCGACGTGCTGACCGGCTGGAACGTCGTCGACTTCGATTTGTCGGTGCTCGCGCGAATCGCGCAGCGCGTGCGGCATCCGTTCGAACTCGGCCGCGACACGGGCGGTTTGCGCGTGCGCCCCGCGCGCGGTTATTTCGGCAGCGGCAGCGCGAGCATTCCCGGCCGGCTCGTGCTCGACGGCATCGATCTGATCCGCGGCGCGTTCGTGCGCTTCGACGACTATTCGCTCGATGCCGTGTCGCGCGAAGTGCTCGGCGAAGGCAAGGCGCTGGAAGGCGATGCACACGATCGCGTCGGCGAAATCATGCAGCGCTACGAAGAGGATCTGCCGGGCTTTGCGCTGTATGCGCGCACCGATGCGCGGCTCGCGCTCGAGATCAGCGAGAAGCTGAATCTGATCGCGCTGGCGGTGGCGCGCAGCAAGCTCACCGGCATGACGCCGGACCGCGTCGCGGCGAGCATCGCGTCGTTCGATTTCCTGTACCTGGCGGAACTGCACAAGCGCCGTATCGTTGCGCCGAGCGTGCGCAGCGACGACGCGCGCGTGTTTGCTGCGCAGGCCGGCGGGCACGTGCTCGAGCCGCGTGCCGGGTGTGCACGACAACGTCTGGGTGTTCGACTTCAAGAGCCTGTATCCGAGCCTGATCCGCACGTTCAACATCGATCCGCTCGCGCTCGTCGCCGACGCGTCGAGCGATGCGGATCTGATCGACACGGCGGGCGGCGCGCGATTTCGGCGCGAACCGGCGATCCTGCCGCAACTGCTCGACGAACTGTTCCCGCGGCGCGAAGCGGCGAAGCGCAGCGGCGATGCGATCGCGTCGCACGCGATCAAGATTCTGATGAATTCGTTCTACGGCGTGCTCGGCACACCGGCGTGCCGCTTCTACAACCCGAAGCTCGCGAACGCGATCACGGGTCAGGGCAAGCACTTCCTGTTGTGGTCGAAAGACTGGTTCGAGAAAGCAGGCTACACGGTGCTGTACGGCGACACCGACAGCCTGTTCGTGCAGACCCGCACGGTCGATGCGGACGCAGCCGAGCAGGAAGGCAAAGCGCTCGCGGTGCGCCTGAATCGCGACGTTCGCGTTACATCGTCGAGCGCTGGCGCGTGAAGAGCCATCTCGAACTCGAGTTCGAGAAGCTGTACGTGAAACTGTTCCTCGCGTCGGTGCGGCACGGCTCGGGCGGCGCGCGCAAACGCTACGCGGGGATCGTTCACGGCGCCGATCAGTCGAGCGTCGAGTTCGTCGGCATGGAAGTGGTGCGCCGCGACTGGACCGAACTCGCCAAACAGGTGCAGCGCGAGCTGTACGCGCGATTGTTCAACGGACAGCCGGTGGATCAGTACCTCAACGACGTGGTCGGCCAGGTGCGCCGCGGCGAGTTGGATCACGCGCTCGTCTATCGCAAAGGACTGCGCAAGGGCGTCGGCGAATACACCGCCAGCACGCCGCCGCACGTGGCCGCGGCGCGCAAGTCGACCGCCAAACCGGGACGACTGATCGCGTACGTGATGACGACAGCCGGCCCGGAGCCGCTCGACAATCTGAAACATCCGCCTGACCGGATTCACTATGTCGCGAAGCAGATCAAGCCGGTGGCAGAGCCGGTGCTCGGCGCGCTTGGCCTCGACTTCGATCAGGTGATTGGCGACGATCGCCAGATCGGCTTGTTTTGACTCTTTTCTGAATACGGAGTAGCGATGAACGACGAAGGCTGGGTGCTGAATCAGACGATGTTGCGCATCAAGGACCCGGAGCGCTCGGTGCCGTTCTATCGCGACGTGCTCGGCATGACGCTTGCTCGACCGCTACGATTTTCCGCCGATGAAGTTCTCGCTGTACTTCATGGGTTATCCCGATGCGAGTGACGGTCCGATTCCCACCGATCCGGCGGCGCGCGCGAAGTGGGTGTTCGAGCGCAAGGCGTTGCTCGAACTGACGCACAACTGGGGTACCGAGACCGACGAGAAGTTCGCATACCACAACGGCAACGCAGAGCCGCGAGGCTTCGGCCACATCGGCATCACCGTGCCCGACGTGTACAAGGCGTGCGAACGGTTCGAGAAACTCGGTGTCGACTTCGTGAAGCGTCCGGACGACGGCACGATGAAAGGCCTCGCCTTCATTCGCGACCCGGACGGCTACTGGATCGAGATCCTCACGTCGAAGGGATTGTCGGGAATGATCGCCTCCGCGCTTGACTAACGCGCCAACGACTCTGCTGAGGCGGCGCGGTCGCAGCGCCGCCTCTTCTTCGGTTCAGCCCGCGGCCTGCACGCTGCCCTTCGCTTCCAGCGCATTCTGCATGCGCCTCAGCTCTTCCCAGCCCAGGTACGAGGTGAAGCCGTTGTCGTCGAAGAACAGAATTGCGCCGTCGCAGATGAACAGATACTGCGTGTCTTCCAGCGCAGTGGTCGCGCCGTGCAACACGCCGTTCGGTTCGTAAACGTAGTCGCCGGTGTCGAGCGTTGCGTCTCGCACTTTCAATTTGCCGTTCAGGATGAACGTATGTGACGCGGCCAGATGTTTGTGCGGCGGCGCCACGTAACCCTTCTTCCAGTTGAACAGTACCGCCCAACGGCCGCTCTCCTCTCCCAGCCAGAGAATCTTCTGATATGCCATGCCGGGCGAGGTTTCGATCCACGGCATCTTGCTCGCCTTCACGAGCGTGTCGGTGAGGTTGCCGTTAACGGGATTGATGTCCTGCGGTAGTGCCATTGCTGATCTCCTCAATCACTCACGATTGGTCACAAACGATAAATGCGCGCCGCGGTGCCGTAGAACATCGCGTCTTTCTCGCTCTCCGAGAATCCGGCGACGATCTTCTTCAGGCCGTTCCACAACACGGGATACGAGATCGACCATTTGTCGACCGGGAAGTTGCTTTCGAACATGCAGCGATTCGGGCCGAAGCACTCGATGGCATGCAGGTAGTAACGCTTCTGCGCCTGAGCGAACTCGTCGGAGGTGGGCGGCGTAGCGCGTTCGTTCCAGCCGAAACCGTTGTCGGGCATCGCGAGCCCGCCCAGCTTCGCGACCACGTTCGGACATTTGGCGATTTCCGCGATGTCCTTCTTCCAAGCCGTGAAGATGGCCTCGCGCTGATCGCGATAGCGACCTACACCCAGCGGCGTTCCGAAATGATCGAGCACCATCGTAGTTCCGGGCACGGCGCGTGCCAGTTCTGCGAACGCCGCGTTCTGGTGATGGTAGTGCCAGGTGTCGTACGTGTAGTCGAGCCGCCCCAACACTTTCATACCGTCGCGGAAGTCTTTGCGTGAATAAAGGCCCGGCAGCGCGCTGCCGGCAATCATCAGGTCTTCGGGATGCTGATCGAGCGCGCCGGCGTGGCGGATGCCGCGAAACAGCCCGCGCCCGGCATCCTGATGTGCAGCGAGCACATCTTCGAGTACGGCGCCTTGCGTCAGATCCGCATGCGCGACGATCGCGGAGATCACCGCCTTGCCGCGGCCGCCCTTCGCGCTGGCCGCGGCGATGTCGGCCACGAACTCGGTTTCGCCGATGCAGCGCAGATGTTCGGGACCACTCGTGCGATAGCTGGCGCCGCATTCCACGAACACGGTCTTCTCGACGTTGTGGCCCGACCCGGTGTCGGCCCACAGTTCGTCGAGCGCGTAGTTGCCGATGTCGTTGCGGCGCCACAGGTGGTGATGCGGGTCGACGATGCGCCGTGCCGGATCGATCGCCGGTTCGCGCACCTGGTCGAGCCACTTCGCATCGATCGGTTTGATCGTCGGCATGAACGTCCCCTCGCTGAGCGAGCAACCCTAACTCGCTGCCTTGAATTGCGGAAGCGCGATCGCTAGCCTGAGAGCCCGTTTCCAAAACGTCAGGAGACTGCGATGGCGCAGTTTCACGACCTGAAGATGAAGGCGATCACCGGCGAAGCCGTCAACTTCTCGAACTACAAAGGCAAAACCTGTCTGGTCGTCAACGTCGCGAGCCGATGAGGCCTCACGCCGCAGTACGCAGGTCTGCGTACCCTTCACGAAGACAACAAATCCAAGGGCTTCACGGTCCTCGGGTTTCCGTGCAATCAGTTCGGCGCGCAGGAGCCCGGCACCAACGCCGAGATCCTCGAGTTCGCCACGTCGAAATACGACGTCAGCTTTCCGATGTTCGAAAAGATCGAAGTCAACGGCGACGGCGCGTGCGAACTGTACAAGCTGTTGAAGTCGAAGCAGTCGAACGAAGACGGCACCAGCGACATCCAATGGAACTTCACGAAGTTCCTGGTCGACGGTCCGGCAACGTCGTGGCTCGCTTCGGACCGCAGAACCACCCCGGAAGAAATCGCCGAACGCCGCTTGCCGAAGTATCTCTAGCGGCGCTTGATGCCGAGCTTCGCGCGGCCGCGTTCGATCGCGAGGTTGGAAAGTTCACGGTTGCCGGTCTGCCACGTCACGTGCAGGCCCATCGCGTGGATTTTCCAGCCGTTCGCCGTGCGCGAGAGGTCGACGGTGTAGTAGCCGCCGATGGTCCAACGGTTCTCCGCAGGGGCGTCTTCCAGATGAAGTGCTCGGCGCGCATGTACATTACGCAATGCGCCGAGTCGCCTTTCAGGTCGATCGCGTGGTTCGTCAGCGTGTGTTGCGTCGGACCGAATCCGGCAAACAGCACTTCGGAACTGCGCACCCATCGGTCGGCTGAATAGCGGCCGGCTTTCAGGCCGACCGACGTGTATTCCATGTCGATCTCGTCCGCGAAGATGGAGCGCAACAGCGGCCAATCGCGCCGGTCGAGCCCGGTCGCGTAGCAGTTGACGAGGTCGGTGATCGCGACGCGATCGAGCAGTTGTTCGAGAGTCGACACGTGATTCTCCCCGTGGTGTCTAAAAGCATGGCGTTCAGGCGATTGTATCGGTCCGCATCGCGGCGTTACCGTTCCGCTTCGTCCTGCGAAACCACCGGATCAGCCAGACACCATGAAAGCGGTGTACTGCGAAAAGCTCGGCGGCCCTGACGACCTCGTCGTGCGCGACATTCCGCGAACCGCCGGCGCCCGGCGAAGGTCAGGTAAAGGTGGCGATCGAGGCGCGCGGCGTCGCGTTCACCGACGTGTTGATGATCGCGGGCGAGTATCAGGTGAAACCGCGAACTGCCGTTCATCGTCGGCGGCGAAGGCGCCGGGCGCGTCATCGGCAGTGGGCGCGGGTGTGACCGATCTGCGCGTCGGCGATGCGGTGCTGACGCCGGGCGGATGCGTCGAACAGGTGGTGGTGCGCGCGGCGCGGGTAACGCGGCTGCCCGAGCGGCGTGAATCTCGAAGCGGCCGCGTCGTTCCGCGCGAACTATGCGACCGCGTACTACGCGATGCAGCGGGCCAACCTGCAGGCGGGCGAGACGCTGCTGGTGCACGGCGCGGCCGGCGGCGTCGGTCTCGCAGCCGTCGACATCGGCAAACTCTATGGCGCCACGGTCATCGCCACTGCCGGGGTCGGATGCAAAGCTCGACGTCGTCCGGCAACTCGGCGCCGATCACTGATCAACTACACCGACGGCTTTCGCGACGCGGTGAAGGAACTGACCGGCGGTCGCGGCGCCGACGTCATCTACGATCCTGTCGGCGGCGACGTGTTCGACGAATCGATGCGCTGCATCGCGCCGTTCGGCCGCATCCTGATCGTCGGCTTCACCAGCGGCCGCGTCGGCGTCGCAAAGACCAATCATCTTCTGATCAAGGATGCGTCGGTGATCGGCTTCACCGTCGGCGGACTGCAGCGCCACGATCCCGCATGGGCGAAGCGGAACTCGAAGATGCTGATCGGATGGCTCGCGAGCGGCCGCATCAAGCCGTACATCTCGCACCGTGTGCCGCTCGAGCGCACGGCCGACGCGCTGAAGCTGATCATCGACCGCAAGGTGATCGGCAAGGCGGCGATCGTCGATGTGATCCAGGGTGAGCGCTAACTCTCGCTGGCGCTGTTCAAGACCAGAGATTCACTGACGTCGCACCTGCTGTCGCTCGCCGCCGGCGTGCTGCCGGAATTTCCGCCCGACGTGATCGTGCACGCGGCCGCCGCAGGCGGGCTATCGGGCCAGCTGGCATCTGGTGCGACACCGAAACATGGACCGACGAGACGACGCGCGCGGTCGGCCAACAGCTGCGCGAAGGGCGCGCTGCAGGCGCTCGACATCGAGGTGATCTGGATCCGTCCGGGCCGCGAAGTGACCGGACTCCGCGCGACGACTGATCGATATCGGCGGCGTCGCTGGGCGCGCGGAACGTGCTGATCGTCAGCGCGAACCCGAACCCTGCCGAGACGAAACACCAGTTCGCGGCGTTGTGCGAGCTGCGCCGAAGCGGCCGGCATGCGCGCGGTGCTCGAGTTCCTGATGATCGCCGAGGTGAAAACGCTCGCGCAGGCGGTCGAAATCGTCACCGATGTCGGCCATCCGGCCGGCGGCGTGCTCGTCGACGCGCTGCATCTGGCGCGATGCGGCGCGACGCCGCGCGGACGTCGCGTCGATCGCGCCGCGAGCTGTTGCCGTACGCCCAACTGTGCGACGGTCCGGCGCGTGCTGCCGCGCACCGACTACGCGACGTATCTGAGCGATGCGATCGACGGCCGCAGCGCGGCGGGCGAAGGCGAGCTGCCGCTGCGCGATCTGCTCGCGGCGTTGCCGGCGAACGTGCCGCTGAGTCTCGAGGTCCGCTCGAAACGGTATCGCGAGCGATATCCCGATCCGGTGCGAACGCGCGCGCGCGGTGCTCGATGCGACGCGCGATTTCTCGCCGTCCTATAGCCCGTCCGCGCACCGGGTGCGATGATCGCGCCTCCCGTCAATTGAGGGAGCCCGACCATGCTGACGCTGACCGTCAACGGACGCGAACAACTGCTCGACGGCGTCGAGCCGTCGACGCCGCTGCTGTGGGTGCTGCGCGACAACCTGCAATCTGGTCGGCGCGAAATACGGCTGCGGCGTCGGCCAGTGCGGCGCGTGCACGGTGTGGATCGACGGCGCAGCCGGTGCGCTCGTGTTCGTTCTGCCGCGGTGGCCGCGGCCGAACACGCGGTGACGACGATCGAAGGACTCGCCGACCCGGACGGCCGCTGCATCCGCTGCAGCAGGCGTGGATCGACTTCGACGTGCCGCAGTGCGGCTACTGCCAGGCGGGGCAGATCATGTCGGCCGCCGCGCTGCTGAAGGCCAATCCCGAACCCGACCGACGCCGACATCGATCAGGCGATGGCCGGCAATCTGTGCCGCTGCGGCACGTACCTGCGCATCCGCAAGGCGATCCACGCCGCGGCGGCGCGCAGGCCGGCAAGGGGAACGTGTGATGACATGAGCCACGAACGAATCGCCACGAACGTTTCCTGCGCGAGCTATGCCGCCGCCGCCAACGATGCACCTGTGGCGCGACATCGGCGATTTCGGGATCGCGCAAGCATCGGGCGCCGCCGTTTCCTGCAGCTGACGGGTATTGCCGGCGGCGGCCTGGTGCTCGGCGCGGCGGCGGTTACAGCCCGCGGCGCGCTCGCGACGTCGCTGCTGCGGCGCCGCTTTCGCGCCCAATGCGTACGTCAAGATCGGCGAAGGCGAAATCGTGATCTACGCGCCGAACCCGGAAATCGGTCAGGGCGTGAAGACCAGCCTGCCGATGATCGTCGCGGAAGAGCTGGATGCGGACTGGGGCGACGTGCGCGTCGAGCAGGTCGCGATCGACGCGAAGGATTACGGCGGGCAGGTCGCCGGCGGCTCGCGTTCGATCCCGCCGCGTGGGACGCGCTGCGCCGCGCCGGTGCCGTCGCGCGCGCGATGCTGGTGGCCGCGGCCGCAGCGCGCTGGGGCGTCAAGGACACCGAATGCCGCACCGAGGACAGCCCCGTCATGCATTCCGCGACGGGCCGCAGCGTCAGCTACTTCGAGCTCGCCAACGATGCCGCGCGGCTGCGCGTGCCCGACACGTCGAGAAGTGACGCTGAAGACCCGCGGCGAATACCGCCTGCTCGGCACGCGTATCGCCGGCGTGCGACAATCACGCGATCGTTACCGGCGCGCCGCTGTTCGGCATCGATCAGTCGTTGCCGGGCATGCGCTACGCCGTGTACCAGAAGTGTCCGGCCACCGGCGGCAGCGTCGTCAGCGCCGAATCTCGACGAGATCAAGAAGCTGCCCGGCGTGGTCGATGCGTTCGTGCTGGACGGCAACGGCCAGGCTGAACGGACTGATGCCCGGCGTCGCGATCGTCGCGAAGAGCACGTGGGCGGCGATCAGCGCCAAGCGGCAGCTGCAAGGTGAAGTGGGACGAATCGGACGCCGTCGAAAGACAGCTGGAGCGCGCGGTTGCAGCGGCCGACGAGGCTCGCGAAGGCGGCCGGGCACGAAGGTCGCCGCGAGCAAAGGCGACGTCGAGGCGGCGTTTGCGTCGGCGGCACGCAACGGTGGAGTCGACTACCGCTACACCTTCGTCATCCACGCGCAGCTCGAACCGCAGAACTGCACGGCGTGGTATCGCGACGGCGCGATCGAACTGTGGTCGCCCACCCAGACGCCGCAGCGCGGCGGCGACATCGTTGCGGCGACGTGGTCGCTATCGACAAGGCGAAGGTGACCGTGCATCAGACGCGCTGCGGCGGCGGCTTCGGGCGGCGTCTGGCCAACGACTACATGGCGAGGCCGCGGCGATCGCGAAGCGCGTCGACGCGCCGGTGAAGCTGCAATGGACGCGCGAAGACGACATGCCGCACGACTTCTATCGGGCCGGCGGTTTCCACTCGATCAAGGGCGCGCGTGGATGCGGCCGGCAAACTGTCGCGCGTGGCGGCATCACTTCGTCACCTTCGCGCGACGACAGGCGACGCGGTCGCGGGCGGCCAGATGTCGGAGCAGGTATTCCCCGGCGAACTGCTGGCCAACTACCAGCTGATGCAGACCAACCTGCCGTGGCGCACGCCCTGCGGCCCGTGGCGCGCGCCGGGCTCGAACGTGTTCGGCTTCGTCGTGCAGAGCTTCCTGGACGAGATGGCCGTCGCCGGCGAAACGCGACCAGCGTCGAGTTCCTGCTCGAAGTGCTCGGGCAGCCGCGCTGGATGGTGCCCGGCAACGCGTGGCGGTTGAACACCGGCCGTGCCGCCGGCGTGGTGCAAACTCGCGGCCGAAAAATCCGGTTGGGGCAAACCGATGCCGGCGGGCCGCGGCGCTCGGCATCGCGTTCTACTTCAGCCACGGCGGCCACTTCGCGGAAGTTGCGGACGTCAGCGTCGACGCGAACAAGGCGATCACCGTGCATCGCGTGACGGTCGCCGGCGACGTGGGTCCGATCGTCAATCGCAGCATGGCCGAGACACCAGTGCGAGGGCGCCGTGATCGACGGCCTGAGCACGATGCTCGGCCTGAAGGTGACGTTCGAAGACGGCCGCGCGCAGCAGCACAACTTCGATCGAGTACCCGATCCTGCGCATGCCGCACACGCCGCAGGTGGACGTGCATTTCATCGAGAGCGACAACGTGCCAACGCGGCCTCGGCGAACCCGCGCTGCCGCCGCTCGCCGCGGCGGTCTGCAACGCGATCTTCGCCGCGAGCGGCCAGCGCCCGCGCACGCTGCCGATTTCGGACGAAGGCTATTCGATCGCCTGAGCTCTGCCGACGACTCGACTAGGTCGCGATGCCGAACAGCCCGCGCAGGTGGGCGTTCAGCATCCGGCCCGTCGGGTCGAGCGCTTCGCGCATTTCGAGGAAATCCCTGAAGTGCGGATACAGCTTCGACAGCTGTTCGGCTTTCAGCGTATGCACCTTGCCCCAGTGCGGGCGGCCGCCGTATTTCCAGAAGATCGGCTCGACGATGTCGAAATACGGCCGGTAGTCGAAGCGCGCGTCGCGATGCACCGAGATCGACGCGCGCGGCCCGCCTGAAAACATGCTGAGCCACAGATCGTCGCCGGCGACGTAGCGATACTCGAGCGGGAAGACGACGTCGATGTTCTTCTCTTCGATCGTGCGCAGGATCTCCAGCACACACGGCGCGCCCGCATCGAGCGGCACCGAATACTCCATCTCGTTGAAACGGTAGTTGCGCACGTTCGACAGGATCCGGTACGACACGTCGACCACCGGTTCGGACGGCGGCGTCGCTGCGACCGCGGCGTCGATGATCGCGCCGCGCGCGCGGCCGGCGGCACGAGCGTCGATCGCGCGCATCAGATTCGTCGAACGGATCGGCCTGATCGGGCGGCGGCTGCGGATGGTTGATCGGCTCGTCGGTTTCGTCGATGGCCAGCACGCTCGCGTATTCGGAATGCGTGAGCGGGAACATCTCGAAGTGCCGGTGTGCTTGCGCCTGCGCTGCGAACGTCCTGCAGCACGTCTTCGGTCGGCGCAATCCACGAGCGTCTTCTTCAACCGATACGGCGCCCGGTTGCGCATCCGCACTTCGGTGACGAAGCCGAGCGCGCCGAGTGATACCTGCGCGGCGGCGAACAGCGCCGGTTCTTTCGCTGCGTCGAGCTCCATCACCTTGCCGGTCGGCGTGACGAGACGCAGTCCCGTCACGTAGGCGGACAGCGTGTTCAGCGTCAAGGCCGGTGCCGTGCGTCGCGGTGGAAATTGCGCCGGCCAGCGTCTGCCGGTCGATGTCGGGCAGGTTGAACATCGCCTGGCCGACCTCTTCGAGCACCGGGCCGGCTTCCGCAGACGGATGCCGGCGCCGAGCGTTGCTTCGAGTTTGGTCCGGGTCGTGCCCGCGCAGGCCGGTGAGCCGGTCGAGCACGACGAGGTGGCCGTCGGTCGGCACGAGCCCGGAGAACGAATGTCCGGAGCCGACGGGGCGCAGCGCGCCCGAGTCGCGGCCGAGAAAATCGATCAGCTGTCTTCTCGTCTCGGGCGCGAAGCGGCCCGCGGGCTGCGAACTCTGCCCGCCGGACCAGTTGTGCCACGGCAGCGAGTCGGAAGCCGCCGTGCGATGCTCGGCACCGCGATGCCGCAGCGCGGCGCAACGCCGCCGAACAGGCCCCCGACCAGCGCCCCTGTGAGAAGCCGTCGGCGCGTAAACCGGTTCATGCGCCACCTCCGCTCGCCATGAAGTGAATGTAGGCGCGCAGATCCTCGCGTTCGCAGTCCATGCAGTAGCCGAGCGGCGGCATGTTGTTGAATCCGTTGATGGTGTGTTGAGCAGACGTCTTCGCCTTGCGCGAGACGCGGTCGCCCACGCCGCGGTATCGCCGATCTTCGGCGCGCCGCCTTCGCCTCGGACATGGCACATCGCGCACGTGCGCGCCCAGCGTTGTTTGCCGATATCGGTGATCGACGCGTCGCGAACGGTTGTGTTGGCGGCTGGCCGGCGGCGGCGTCGGCCTTGCTGGCTCGCTCTTGCCGCAACCCGCAGCAGAGCAAGCCGACGAACAGAGCGCGACGAAACGCGATCGCATGCAGTGGCTCCCCGAATGACGGCGACCAGTGTAGCCGTCGTCAGGGAAGCCGCGCCATCACGGCGCGATCAGAGCGGTTTCGATTGCGGGTTGTACGGAACGTGTGTTGTTGCGCGCAGCGGCGTACGGCGACGGCGCGGCGGTGCTTCGTCGCGCGCGCGCTTCAGTTCGGCGATCTGCGGTTGCGTTCGTCGATGCGCGCTTCGAGACGCACCAACTGATCCTGCAGATCTTCGATGCGGCGTGCGCGTTCCGTCAGCGTCGCGTCTTTGCCGCGCAGCAGTCCGTCGAGCGACGCGCAGCGCGTTTCGAGTTCGGCGACGCTGGGCTTTCATCGTTTTGAGTTCGCGCGCGTTTGCGTTCAGTTCGCGTTCGGTGCGATCTGCGCGCTGATTCGCCGCGGCGGCCTGTTCGTCGACGGTCGTGCTGCGGTGCGCGCCAGCGCGGCGCTACGGACGGGCGACCATCGTCGTGCCATCTGCACGGTGCGGCTTGAACGGCGGGCGTCGTGCCGCTCGGTCGGCGAGCTTCATGCGCAGCTGCCGCGATATCGGCATTCAGTGCTTCCAGTTCGTCGTCGCGCGCGGTGAGTACGCTCTGCAGCGAATCGATCTGTTCGGCTTGTTCGCGCAACTTCGCTTCGATGTCGCGCAACCGTGCGTCGCGTTCTTCCACCGCCACGTCGCGTTCCTGCGCCTGCGCCTGCGTCGGCCTGCGCCGCGTTGCCGGATTCCGCGAGCGCGGCGGTCAGCACGCCGACGCGTTGTTCCCATTTGCCCAGGCTGCGTTGCAACGCCTGATTCTGTGCGATCTGTTTCGCGACTTCTTCGCGCGCGGCAGTCGCTTTCGCTTCGGCGCCGGCGAGGTCGGCGGTCAACGAATCGATCTTGAAGTCGCGATCCTTCAGCAGCTTCTGCATCGACGCGAGCGTGTTGCCTTGTTCGCGCAGCTTTTCGTCGACGGTTTGCAGGCGAGCGTCTTTAGCTTCCAGCGCAGCGTCGCGCTCGCGCACCAGTGCGTGTGACGCCTGCAGTGCTTTCGTCGTTTCGGCGACTTCGTGCGCGAGCATGTCGATGCGCTGTTCGAGCTGATGCAGATGCTGTTTCTGCGTCTGATGATTCGCGACGTGCTGCGCGATCTGCTCGCGGCCGGCGGCGAGCTTGCGCTTCGAGGTCGACGATCGTCGCGTCGCGTTCGGCTTTCTCGCCGCGCACGTGCGCAAGATCGGCATCGAGCATCGCGATCTCGATTCGCGTTCGGCGATGATGTCGCCGCGCTGCTTCAGCGTGTCCATCAGCTTCGGCAACTGCGCTTCGAGCTTCGCGTAGTTTTCCTTGAGCGTTGCGGTTTGCATCGCCGCGCCGCTTCGTCAGCGTTTCGAGCAGCTCGCGCTGTTCGACGTCCTGCTGCAGGCGCGTCTGCAGATCCTGATCGTCGTGTCGCGTGCGGCGAGCGTCGCCTGTGCGAGTTCGGCGGCAGCCTGCAGATCGGCGATTCCTGTTCGAGAATCTGCGTCGAGCGTTTGCCGGGCCGCCCTGCGAGTTTCTGTTCGAGCGCGGCGATGCGGTCGTCGCGTTGGATCAGACCTTTTTTCAGCGATTCGTAGCGCGCTTCGAGGCGCTTCATCTCGATGGCGATTTTCGGATCGGTGCCGCGGCGCGCGGTGTCTGCATCGACGTCGCGCGCCGTCGACGAGATCGGGATTTTCGACGCCGCCGATCGAGCCGTCCTTGACGATCTGCAGTTCGGAGCGCGCGAGGCGAATTTCGCGATCGCGTTTGACGATCTCGGCTTCTTTCTGCGCCGCCAGCGCTTCGGCCTGCGTCAGCCGATCGCGCAGCGACTGCGACTTCGGTCTTGCAGCATCGTGATGCGCTGGTCGCGGTTGCGCAGCGTCGATTCGAGTTGCGGAATCGCGCCTTTGGCTTCGTAGACGTTGCGCTTGAGTTCGACGTCGCGGCCGCTGGTCGAGACGCGACGCGCGGTCCAGCCGAGCGGAAAAGCAGATACCGGCCGTGGTGGCCAGCAGCGCAATGGTGATGAAGGAGAACGTCACGAGATCAAAATCCTTTTGCGTGTCTCGCGGACTGCAATCCTGCCGGTTCAGACGACCCGGCCCGCACAATATTGAGGTTGGCGCCCGCAAAAACAGTTAGATGCGTCGCGGTTCGATCAGATCGGCAGGCGACCGGTGCGATCTGTGAGGCGGATCACGCGATCGCGCGTATGCGAAGTGGTCGCGGAAGGCCGCGACCGCGGGTGGACGCTCGAAGGCGGGCTGGTATCATGGCCGCCCTCCCAGCGCCCGTAGCTCAGCTGGATAGAGTGTTGGCCTCCGAAGCCAAAGGTCGCGCGTTCGAATCGCGCCGGGCGCGCCAATAAACCGATCGGCTCAACCCGATCGACGCGCCGTAATCACCGCCGCCAGCACGTTTACGCCGACACTCACCAGGATCGGCACCAGGTAACTGTGGCTTAAGTCGAACGCGAACCCCGCCGCGCTCGGACCCACTAACGCGCCAAACCCCACGCTCGTATACAGCACGCCGATGATGCCGCTCACGCTGCGGCCGCCGAAGTAGTCCATCACCAGCGCCGGCAGTATCGCCACCCATCCACCGTAGAAGAGCCCGAACAACAACGCGAACGCGGCGAGCAACCAGAAGCCTGACGCGACAGCCCAGATCGCCAACGACACCGCCATGCCGACGTACATCGCCAGCACGAACGACTGGCGCCCTATTCGATCGGCCAGTCCGCCGAGGAAGAAGCGACCGACGGTGCTGCCCACGCCGATCACGCCGAGCAGCAGCACAGCGGATGATTGCGGTACCTCGTGGTCGACTGCGAAAGGCACCAGATGCACGAACGGTACGAACACGCCGAACGAACAGATGAGGCACGCCGCGTAGAGCGAAAGGAATTGTCGCGTTCGAATCGCGTCGCGCAGCGAAGTGCCAGAAGGCGCAGCCATAGGCTTGTCCTGTGCCATGGCTTCGCCGTCAGGCGCGAGATTGCGTGCCGCGGGATCGTTCGCGATGAACAGTGACATGCCCACGCCTAGCACTACAGCGACGACGCCGAGCACCACATAAGCTTCGCGCCAGCCCAACGCTTTCGATCAGGTGCGACGCGAACGGCGGCATCGCCAGTGTTCCAACCCCTATGCCGCTTACTGCGAGCCCCGACGCGAAGCCGCGGCGCTTCACGAACCAGCGTTGCACCGCGCCGACCACCGGCACGTACGAGAAGCCGACGCCGAGACCCACGCCGAGTCCGTACGCCACGTACACCTCGACGAGGCTTCGCGCCGCAGCGGCGAATGCGAGTCCCGCGCCCACCAGCAACATGCCGAGAATCGCGAAGCGGCGCGAACCCCAGCGATCCGCGAGAGGTCCGCTGATCATACCGAGGGTGAAGTAGAGAAAACCGGCGAGCGAGAACACGAGCGACACCGATCCGCGCGAAGCACCGAACTCGAGCTGCAGCGACTCGACGAATGCGCTGAACGTATACGCGCAGCCGAATCCGACGAAGGTGACGGTGAACGCGGCGGCGACTACGAACCATCCATAGAACACGCGCGAATGGGGTGAAGCGGCATTCATGCTTGGGTTGAACGTCCTGTCGGCGCGTCGATTGAATCTGAATCGATGCTGCGTTTAGTCTCGTCGAACGATGGCGGATTCGTATCGCTACAAAGCCTTTATCAGCTATGCCCACGAAGATGAGGCATTTGCCGCTTCGTTGCATCGTCGGCTGGAACGATTCGTCGTGCCGAAGCAACTGCGAAGGGTCAACTCGACGCGGCGCCTCGGAACAATCTTCCGCGATCGCGACGAACTCGCATCAGGTGGACGGCTGTCCACATCGATCGTCAGCGCGATCGAAGAAGCTCAATTTCTGATCGTGGTGTGTTCCGACGCCTCCGCGCGATCCGAATGGGTCGGGCGCGAGATTGCAGCGTTCCTGCGTGTCCGCTCGCTCGATCAGGTGCTGCTGATCGTTCCCAACGATGCTCCGGCCGGCGACCTTTCATTCCCGGCAGCGCTTGGCGATGAGAACGAATTGCTCGCAGCCGATGCGCGTCCATCCGGCGACGGTGCGCCCGCGGCATTCTCCAAGCTCGTCGCCGGGTTGTTGCAGGTTCCGCTCGATACGCTCGTGCAGCGCGAGCGGCAACGAAGAAGACGGCAGGTGCTCGTGGCAGCCGGTGGCGCGGCGGCGCTCACGGTTGCGGCGGCCACGTCCATGTATCTGGTGCGATCGGCCGCGAACGAGGCGGATGCGCGCCGTCAGCAGGCGGCATCGTTCGCGGGATTCTTCGTCGACAGCCTCAACGAACGCATCACGCGTTACGAGAAAGTGGGCACGCTCGATAGCGATCTCACGAAGGCGCTCGAATTCTTCGCCACGCTGCAACCCGACGATATGGATCCGAAAACGCTGAACGATTACCGCACTGCGCTGATCGGTATCGGCAACGTGCGCATCCGGCAAGGAAAACCGCAAGCGGCACTGGAGGTGTATGCCAGGGCGAGCGAGCTGAGTCGCTCTATGGTGGCGCGTGAAGGCAACGAGGCACGGCATTGGCACAACCTCGCGATGCTCACGTACTACATTGGCGAGGCGCACTGGGAGATGCAGGATTTCCCGGAGACGGCCAAGCGCATCGTGGAAGCGCTCGAATACGCCGAGCGGGCGGCGTCGCTAGCGCCCGATGAATTCGAATATCGGATCGAAGTCGTTTTCGAGCTGACGAATCTCGGTGCCACGAATACGCGTCTCAAACGCTACGACGCCGCAGTAGAGGCGCTGCAGCGATCGATCGACGAGATCGCCCGGCTGCGCGCGAGCATGTCGGGCCACGAACAGGATTTGCTGGAACAGGAAGTGGAGGCCATCTCGTGGCTCGGTGAGATCGCGCAGAAACGGTCGCAGTATCAGGAAGCGTTCGAATGGCACGAACGCGAAATTCGTCTGCGCGAACAGTTGATTGCGGCGACCCACGACAATCCGCACCACATCGCGCGGTTGGGTGACGCGCTCGGTTACTACGCGGACTCGTTGACGGCCGTCGGCGATACGAAGCGCGCGGTCGAAATACTGAAGCGCAGGGTCGAAGTGTCGAATCGCGCCGCGATCACCGATCCCGAGAACGCGTTCTATCGAGAGCGAGTACTCATCGGCCAGGCGATGCTCTCAAATGCGTTGTTCGAAGGAGGCGACGCACCGGATGCAGCAAAGATGCTGGACACGGCAGAGAGAGGCATGCAGGCGATGATCGCCGGCGACATGCAGGCCGAGGCGGTGAAGCACGATCTGATTTATGTCGCCGCAACGCGCGCATATCAGGTGCTTCACACCGACCCGAACCGCGCGTTCGAGATCGCGAATGCAGCAGCCGATCAGGCGATGGGTCTGCTCGACCGCGACCACGTGAATTCGATCCTGCTTTTCTACTATCTGCGTTGCGCGGCGGTACTCGCGGCGGCGCAGCAGCTGTCGGGCAAATCGTCACCGGCGCAAATCCACAATGCGCTGTCGCTCGTGATCGCCCATGGCAGTTCCGAGTCGACGGCCGACCTCGCATACCAGGCGATACTGCTGAGCGCGGTAGGTCGGCGCGACGAGGCGCTGCCACTGAAGCAGCGTCTCGAGAGCGTGGGATATCAACCCGTGTTCTATCGTTCCATGCTCGACGTGCTGGAACAGTCACGCGTCTAATCGGTAACCATGCAATGGAAATGTCCGACGACGATCTCGTTCGATTCGAAGCAGAAGGGGCGGCGGCCTTGCCTGCGGCGAACGCCGAAGGTTATGTGGCGCACGATGGCGCGCGCATCTGGTACGCGAGCATGGGTGCCGGTCCGCCGGTGATTCTGCTGCACGGCGGGATGGGACATGGCGGCAACTGGGGATATCAGGTTCCGGCGCTGGTGAGCAGCGGCTATCGCGCCGTAGTTATCGACAGCCGCGGCCATGGCCGCAGCACGCGCGACGATCGACCCTATACCTATGAGTTGATGGCCGCCGATGTCGTTGCGGTGATGGACGAATTACGAATCGACCGAGCCACGTTCATCGGCTGGAGCGACGGCGCATGCATTGCGATGGTGCTCGGGGCGCAATTGCCCGAGCGCGTTGCCGGCGTGTTCTTCTTCGCGTGCAACATGGACCCGAGCGGCACGAAGCAGATCGAACCGAGCGCCGTGCTGTCGCGCTGCTTCGGTCGCCATGTGAAGGATTACGCGCGGTTGTCGGCAACACCGGATCAGTTTCAGGCGTTTGCCGATGCCGTGGGGCAGATGCAACGCAACGAGCCGAACTACTCCGCCGCCGATCTCGCCGCCATCACTGTGCCCGTCGCCATCGTGCAGAGCGAACGCGACGAGTTCATCAAACTGGAACACGCCGAATATCTGGCGCGAACCATTCCGGGGGCGGAGTTGGTGATACTCGTTGGCGTCAGTCACTTCGCGCCCCTGCAACGGCCAGGATACTTCAACGAAGCGATGCTTCACTTCGTGGCGCGTGCACAACGCGAAGGTCGTTCACCGCCAACCTGAAAATCGTGGCACGTGCGCGTTCGCCAACGATGCTACGTTGGGGCATGAACAGTGACGAAGTGCGCCGCGCCTACGACATCGTTGCCGGCCAATATCACACGCGTTTCGCGGATGAGCTGACGCACAAGCCGTTCGATCGTATGTGGCTCGAGCGATTTGCGGCGGACCTGCCGAGCGACGCGCGGGTGGTGGAGATCGGTTGCGGTGACGGGCACGTTGCCGCGTATCTCGCCGCCCGTGGTGTACATGTCGAGGGGCTCGATCTGTCGCCGGAGATGATTCGGGTGGCGCAGCGCGCGTATCCCCATCTTCGTTTCTGTGTCGGCGATGTACTTGCGCTGCCCTACGCCTCGGCAAGCTTCGAGGCGATCGTTGCGTTCTATTCGATCGTCAATCTAACGGCGTGGGATTGTCGCGTCGCCTTTGCGGAGTTTGCGCGGGTGTTGCGCGTGGGGGGTGTTGCAACGCTTGCATTCCACATCGGTGACGAACGTTTGCGCATGAACAACTGGTGGGAGACGACAGCGTCGCTCGATTTTTACCTGCACCCGCTGGAGCAGGTGTGTGCGCAACTCGACGACGCGGGCCTCGAAGTGATCCTGTGTGAGCATCGCGGACCCTACGCTCCCGAAGTAGAGGCACAGACGCGCCGCGGTTACATCGTTGCTCGAAGGTGCGCTCAGTAGTGTGTCAGCGACGCTTCTTGTTTACCTCGATGCGTTTGCGTAAGGCCGCAAGGCTTTGCGTCTGCATCGTTGCGAAGTTCGCGAGCCAGCCGTCGCGAATGTCGTTGAGCGGCTCGGCGTTCAACGTGTAGTTCTGCGTTTTTCCGGCGCGCTCGACATTGACCAGTCCACATTCGCGCAACACCCGCAGGTGGCGCGAAATGCCCGGGCGCGATGCGCTGGAGAAATGCCCCGCGATGTCGCCGGCGGCAAGACCTCGTTCGTGCGCAGCAGATCGAGAATTTCGCGACGGGTTGGGTCGGCGATGGCGGTGAATGCGTCTCTGCTCTACTTGCCTCAACGATCGACCTCAGCGCCTGTCAGGTGTTTGATGTCCCAGCCCTCTTCGTAGCCTTGCAGATTGTCGGCTGCATCGACGCCGAGACGCTCGAAGCCGTGGTGGAAGATCTCGACTAGCGTCGCGTCGTAGAGCGACGTCAGCCGGATCGTCATGAACATGGGCACCGGCCAGGCCATGGGTGCGTCGTGCCAGTTGCTCTCGAACGTGATCTCGCGCGCGGGTTCGAAGACGACGACCGGGCCGCCGTAGCGGCGCCGCACGCCGTCGATCTCGACGCTCATCTCGACGCTCCCGCCAATGCGCGGTTCGAAGCGTATGCAGTTGATGGCCGCGGCCGAACCACGCGGCGATGCTGTCGAACGACTGGAACTCGCGCCACACGCGTTCGGGCGATGCTTCTATCAGGATGCTGCGGCGCACGTTCAACAGACTGATTTCGATTCCCATGGTCGCTCTCCCCGTCCGTCGACTCTGGTGTCCGACCCTACGCGTAACAAATAAGTTACGCAATGGTTCGATCGCGTCGTCCCGCCCGCATCATTAACGTCCTCACGCCTCGATGAACCTCGAATTGCGAACAGATGACCGACGCCTCGCGCCCCTTACGTCCATCGTCGAGTAGCATGCACGCGCGTTTACTCGGCGTGCGCCTTCGAGCTGGTTCCGTGTTCGGGTTGCTATCGCTGCTGCGCGGCCGCGACGCCGACTGGGACTTCCTGCAACTACCACTGGTACAACCCGTACGCGTGGCTGACGGATCGGCGCGGCTTCGACGTGGCGGTGGCGCACCACGCCACTTACTACAACCCGTTGGCTGACGTGCCGGTGTATCGTGGCGGCGCAGATGTTTCCGGCATGGCTGACCGGCTTCGTGATCGGCTGCGTGCACGGCTCAATCTGCTGCTGCTGTATTGCCTCGCGCGAGTGGCGTTGCCGGCGCGAAGCGGGGTCGCGCGATGACTGGCTCGCGCTGGCAATCGCGGTTGCCGGCACTACCGGCGGCATGGCGTTGATGATCGTCGGCAACACCAGCAACGACATGACCGTGAGTCTGTTCGTGCTGCTCGCGTTGCTGCTGATGCGTCCGGCGCGCGGATACGACGTCGACGCGTGGCGATTCGTCGCGGCCGGATTGCCGGCGGCGTGGCCGTGGGCCTGAAGCTGACGATGGCGCCGTTTGCGATCGGCCTGGCGGCCGGCGTGCTCGCGCTGCGCGCGCCATTGCGCATTCGTTTGCACCGTCTCGTCGCTGCTCGGCATCGGCGGAGTATCGGCGCGGCGATGTTCGGCGGCGTATGGGCATACACGCTGTGGCGCGAAACCGGCAATCCGTTTTTTCCGTACTTCAACGACATCATCGGTTCGCCGCTGATTCTCGATGCGTCGTATCGCGACCCGCGTTTCTTGCCGCACGGCGTCGCTCGAAGCACTGATGTATCCGTTCGTGTTTTCGCTGGGATGGCATGAGCGTCAACGACATTCCGTTTCGCGACATCAAGATCGCGCTCGCCTACGCGATCGTTCCGCTGACGAGTGCTGTGGGCGGTGCTAAGCGCCGCACGCTCGCGAACAGGCGATGCGGCTGCTGTTCACGAGTCCGCGGTCGTGAGCTACGCGGTTTGGATGTCGATGTTCGGCATCTATCGGTATGCGCTGACGCTGGAGATGCTCGCGCCGCTGCTGATCGCGCTGGCGTTGTCGTTGTGGCCGTTGATCGTCGCAAACGTGACGACCGCTGGCTGCGCTGGCGCATTGTGGCGGTTGTTGCGCTGGATCGGCACCGGCTGGAGCGACATCGGCCGGATCGGCGGCAAGTGGCGCGACATCGTCGACGTCGCCGTGCCGCCGATCGTCGACCCGGACCAGCACGCTGGTCGTGATGGCCGGTCGTCGAACCGATGGGCTACATCGTTCCGGCGTTTCCGCCGCAGATTCCGTTCCTGCGCATCGACGGCTGGCTCGATACGCCGACGTCGCACTCGGCATTCGGCGATCGGATGCGTGCGCGCATCGATGCACACGAAGGGCCGATCTTCGGCGTGTTCATCGAGCGGGAACGCGAGCGCGCGGTCGCCGCGTTCGGCGCTGACGGCTTGATGCTGGCGAGCACGCGATTGCGCCACAATTCGTTCCAATGTCGGCGAACCGCTGTGGTGGTGCGCCCTGCAACGCAAGGCATCCTGCTCCATGAATGACCAATCAGCTTCGATCGTGCGCAAAGGCGCCGTCGATCGCGGTGCTGCTGCCGTGCTTACAACGAAGAAGCGGCGATCGGCACAACGGTTGAGGCGTTCCGGCGCGCGCTGCCGGACGCGCAGCGTATACGTCTACGACAACAATTCACGCGACGACGACTGTCCGAGGTGGCGCAGCGCGCGGGCGCGATCGTTCGCGGCGAGCGGTCGCAGGGCAAAGGCGCCGTGGTGCGACGCATGTTCGCCGACATCGACGCCGACGTGTACGTGCTGTGCGACGGCGACGACACTTACGATGCGAAGCGCGGCCGGAGACATGGTCGAAAGCTCTTCGCGGAACCGGCTCGACATGATCACGGGCGTGCGCAAGGAGACCGACGTCGCCGCCTATCGTCCCGGCCACCGTTTCGGCAACCGGCTGCTGACGGGCCTCGTGCGCTGGAGTATTCAACGCGCACGTCACCGACATGCTGTCGGGCTATCGCGTGTTGTCGCGCCGGTTCGTGAAGAGTTTTCCGACGCAGACGACCGGCTTCGGGCTCGAAACGGAAATGACCGTGCATGCGCTGCAGCTGCTGATGCCGACCGACGAAGTCGCTACCGCCTACAAGGAACGGCCGCCGAATTCGGTCAAAGCAAGCTGCGCACATATCGCGACGGCTGGCGCATCCTGATGTTGATCGTCACGCTCGCGAAGGAAGAGCGGCCGTTGTGGTTCTTCGGAATCATCGGCGTGGTGCTCGCGATGCTGTCGATCGGTCTCGCGATTCCGCTGTTCATCGCATATTTCGAAACCGGGCTGGTGCTGCGTCAACCCACCGCGATTCTAACGACCGGACTGATGCTGCTCGCGTGGCTCAGCTTCGTGTGCGGACTGATTCTCGACACGGTGACGCGCGGTCGTTGGGAACTGAAGCGGCTGCAATATCTGGCGTTGTCGCCGCCGGGTCCGGCGGTTGAAACTACGCAGCGTTTCGCGCGCGTGTGGAACACACAGTTCCTCCGCTTCGCGGTTATCGGCACGGCGGCGTTCGTCGTCGACACTGCGGTGTTGTACTGCGCGCTGTGGGCGGGGCTCGGTTTGTACTCGGGACGCGCGGTGTCGTACCTGGTCGCGGCAACGTTCACATGGTACGGCAACAGGCGGATCACGTTTTGCGAGCCGCGCGCAGGGGACGTCGGCGGTGACCGCCGAGTGGATTCGTTTCTTGCTGACGAATCTCGTCGGGGGCGCAGTGAACTATGCCGTATTTGCCGCGCTGGTCAGTCAGCTCGAATTCGTGCGCGCATATCCGGTGATTGGCGTTGCAGCCGGCGCGATCGCCGGACTCAGCGTGAACTTCACGCTCAGCAAGTGGCTGGTGTTTCGTGCGCCGCACGCACGCTCCTGACTGACGGTGCTAGGATGCCGGCGGGATGAAGGCGCCCGAATACACATTTTTCGACACGGCCGTGGGTCGTTGCGGCATCGTCTGGGGTGAGCGCGGCGTGCTCGGTTTCCTGCTGCCGGAAGGACGCGAGGAGCAAACGCGCGCGCGATTGCTGAAGCGATTGCCGGATGCACAACGGACGACGCCTCCGCCTGCGGTGCAGGCTGCAATCGACGACGTGGTTGCGTTGTTGCGTGGCCAGCCGCGCGATCTTTCGAACATCGTGCTCGACATGACCGGCGTGCCGCCATTCCACCAACGGGTTTACGAGGTGGCGCGCCGGATTCCGCCTGGTGCGACGCTGACCTATGGAGAAATCGCAACGCAACTTGGGGATCGCGGCGCGGCGCGCGCGGTCGGACAAGCATTGGGGCGCAATCCGTTTCCGATCATCGTGCCGTGCCATCGTGTGCTCGCAGCCGGCGGCAAGGTCGGCGGGTTCTCTGCGAACGGCGGGATTACCACTAAGCTGCAGGTTGCTCACGATCGAAGGCGCATACAGCAAGCCGCGCGATCTGTTCGACGGCGACGGCGTATACAGTTTCGATCCGGCGAAGGCGGTAGAGCATCTCAAGGCTGCCGATCCACCCTTTGCGCGCACGATCGATCGCATCGGCACGTTCGATCTCGAACTGCGGAATACGCCGAGCATCTTCGTGGCGCTGGCCGAAGCGATCGTCTATCAGCAGCTACACGGCCGCGCGGCCGCGACGATCTTCGCGCGCGTGCGCGCATTGTTTCCGAACGGACATCAGGGACCTACGCCGGAACAGATCCTGCGCGCGTCGGACGAGAAGCTGCGCGGCGCCGGTCTGTCGCAGAGCGAAAATGCTGTCGCTGCGCGATCTCGCGCATCGCACGGTCAGCGGCGAGATTCCAACGCTCGCCGAAGCGTATGCAATGGTCGATGCGGACTTAATCGACCGGTTGACGCACGTGCGCGGCATCGGTCGCTGGACGGTGGAGATGTTGCTGATCTCTCGTCTAGGGCGGCCCGACGTGTTGCCGGCAGACGACTTCGGAATTCGCAAAGGGTTTTCGGTGGCGTTCAAGAAGAGCGAAATGCCGACGCCCAAAGAGGTGCTCGCGCGCGGCGCGAAATGGGCGCCTTACCGTACGGTTGCGAGCTGGTATTTGTGGCGCGCTTCCGAGAGTTGAGGCGCTGACTCACAGCGCGCCTGTCAACCCTTCGAGTATTCCTGTCCAACCTTGCCTGGTTCGTTCCGCGAACTCGGCCAATACACCGTGATGCGTCAGCGTCAGTTCGCAGCCGGCACCGGATGCGGTGAGGTCGATGACCACGCGGGTGAACTCTGCGGAGTATTGCGGCACCCCGAATTCGAATGCCAGACGGCGTGGGCGATCGATTTCGAGATACCTTCCGACGTGTTCCACGTCTACGCCGTCGCGCCGGTCCACGAAACAAAGACGCCCGCCGACGCGCGCGTCGATCTCCGCGCGCACCATCACGCCGTTTGGTGTTGCAAACAGGAACTTCGATGCGCGCTTTGTATCGAGCCATGCATCGAACACGCGCTCGGCAGATGCGTCGAAGCGGCGCGTAACCTGTATCGCTTCAGTTCGAGTGTTGTCGCTCATCGAAACGTCGAAGAGATCACGCAGCGGCGGGCCGTGCAGTCACGTGCCAGTAACGCACGTCGGGTGGCGCATTCGCCGGCCGGCGCGCTCAGCTGATACTTCGCGGCGTATGCCGCTTGTACACGCGGCAGTGACGTTGGGATCGTCGAGCGGCACCAGCCGCACCGCGTACGTGTTTTCGCCGATGCGCAACGTCACGTCGGGATTGTCGTCCACCCAACCGGGCCAGTGTTTCGTCTTCGGTGCACTCGCGCCGACGTACAGCTCCCCATCCACCTGCGCGCACCAGATCGTCACCGCGTGCGGAATCAGATACGGCGTGTGCACCTGAACGGCGATCTCCTTGTTGTCGTCGGTGAAGCGCCAGTCGGTGGGCACGGGCGCGTCGACGCCGCCGAGCGATATCCGGCGCGCGTGTCGTGCGGGCCGCATGCCGGTCAACAGCAATGCGAGACAAACGGCGAGTAGCGATGTGATCTTCATGATTCCCCCTCCCTCAAAAAAAAGTCACGGTGATTTGGCTACCTGGTAGATCGCCGTGTGGCGGATCGTTGCGACCGCCGCGCCCGCGTCGTTGCGAATCTCCACATCGTTGACGATGTAGTGATGACCTTTGCGTTCGAACGCGTCGACGCAGCGGCCGGCGATGGTGAAGCTCTGTCCGACGCGCGCGTCGCGGCGATGCTGGATGCGGCTTGCAGTGTGAATCGCCGGACCATAGCTGAACGAATGATGCAGCCAGTAGATCGGCTGATTCGCGTACCACGCGGGATGGATACGCGCCGTTATCGCCGTAGAAGCACGCGAGCGTTTCGTTTTGTTTCTCGCGACAGAACGTCTCTGCGTCGACGCGCGAGAGCGGTACCAACCGCGTTCGCAAGTCTCTGCCTACCGGTACGTTCTGCGGCGTCAGAGCGGGCAGCGGATCTGCGGCGGGTTCCGTCGTGTTTGTGCAGCGGAACGGTCAACTCGGCCAGCCACGGCGCGTCGCCCAGCCCGATGTGGCCGTCGATGCGCACGCGCGTCGTCTTCGCCGCGCACCTCGAATGTGCCGTCAGCGCCGATCGAGACGATCAGACGATCGTTCGGAAACACCGGGCGGCGAAATGCAACGTCGACCCATCCGTGCTCGAGCCACTGCATCCCCGCCGCATCGATGATCGCGTCGGCACGCACCAGCCGTAGATGGTGGCGCCGCCGACGAGCGCGGCGCGAAAACCGTAGTCGCGTGCGCCGTCGCTCGAGTGGATCGGGTTGCCGGGATTCGGCGCGTCGGCCTCGGGCATCACCGCGACGATCGTGCGTTCGACCGCGCGCACGATCAGATCACCGAGGCTGCGCGTAGAGCCGCAATGTCGGAGCGCGAGTAGCCCAGCTCGGTGAGAATTTCATCGGTGTGCTCGCCGAGTTTCGGCGGCGCGCGCAACGGCGCCGGCCCGTCTGGCGTCGCTACATAGCCGCTTCCGACCACACGAACGCGCTTGCCCGGCTTCTTCGGCAGGTCGATCTCGACCAGTGCAGTGCGGTTCTCGAACTGCGGGTCCGCCGTCACTGTCGCGAATTCGCGTATCTCTGCCACCGGCACGCCGGCTTCGATCAGCCGATCGAGCCACGTCTGCGTATCGGCGCGAGCGAACAGGCTCGTCAGCAATTCGTTTACTGCGGGTGTGTTAGCTACGCGCGCGTCGTTGGTGTTGAAGCGCGGGTCTTCGTATTGATCGAGGCAACCCAGCACCTCGAACAATTTCTGCACCTGTGGTTCTTTCAGCGCGACGACCTGGATGTAGCCGTCGGCAGTGGCGAAGACGTTTGCGGTCGGCTGAGCGAGTCGGCGAGCGATTGCCGAACAGTTCCGGCTGCACGCCGTTGACGAGAAATCCGCTGACCTGCGGAGCCTGCATCACCATGGCGGTGTCCATCATCGCCACGTCGAGGCGTTGGCCTTCACCGGTCACGCTGCGGCGATACAACGCGGCGGAGATCGCGAACGCGGTATTCAGCGCGGTAGCCATGTCCACCGGCATGTAGCCGGTGCGAGTCGGCCCGGTTTCCGGATGGCCGGTAATCGCCATCATGCCGCTCGCCGCCTGAATGGCGCCGTCGTACGCCGCGTAGCCGGACTTGGGTCCGCTTTGTCCGTAGCCGGAGATCGAGCAATAGATGAGATTGGGTTTCATCGCGGCGAACGTCGCGTAGTCGAAGCCGAGCCGCTGCATGACGCCGGGCGTGAAGTTCTCTACGACCACGTCGGCCGTGCTCACCAACGCGTGCACGATGGCGCGTGCTTCCGGCGCCTTCAGGTTCAGCGTCAGGCTGCGTTTACCGATGATTGCACGTCAGGAACGACGGCGACATGCCGGCATCGTCGCTACCCGGCATCAGCCCCCGCGTTTGATCGCCGGAGCCGGGTTGTTCGATCTTGATGACATCGGCGCCGAGCTGCGCGAGCTGCTGCGTCGCGAACGGTCCGGCGAGTACTTGGGTGAAATCGATGACTCGAATGCCGTCGAACGCGCGCGTCAAAAGGGAATGCTCTTCAGGAATCGCGCTTGATGAAAGCCGAAACTCTGAAGAGACGCAATGGAGGTTCCTGTTCGGGCACAGCGTCGGCGACGGTTGGTTCCGGGTCGGCATCGGTAGGTGCGTCGTCGGTGCGAGGCGACCTCGGCAGTGACGGCTTCCGACCAAGGCGTTTCACCGGTCGGCACCTTGCCGTTTTCGATCCAGTCGATCAGCGATGCCCAGTGCTCCTGATCGACGCGAAACCGCGCGCCTTTCATTTCATGAAGCCCAACTCCCGATTCCGCGGATCGAATGTAGTTCTGCGAGTCGCGCAGCACTGCGATTACCGGAATCTTCAGCGAATCGAGGAAGCGCATCAGCGAACGGAAGATCACCGTGTTGGGTTTGACGCGATTGGCGACCACCGCCATGCGGTTCTCGTTGCGCTGGATTTTTGCGTGCAGCAGCAGGTCTGCGATGCAGCGCGTGACCGCCTGAATGTCGATGTCCGAAGGCAGCACGGGGATCAGAATGCGATCGGCGTCGCGGGTGAATTCGATGTACTGGTGCTTGTTGATGGCGGCCGGTGTGTCGATGACGATGCGGTCGACCTCGTTCGGAATCCGCATCGCGAACGTCCGGGTCATCTTGGCCGGGACGTTGAACGGCGAAGAGCCGTGAATGCGCGGCATGTCTTCGGTGCGCTTGGAAAGCCAGCGCGTGCTCGATGCCTGCGCATCGAGATCCCGTATCGCAGGGAATTGGCCGCGAGCGGCATAGAAGGCCGCGAGGTTCGTTGCAATCGTGGTCTTGCCGGAACCGCCTTTCGGGTTCAACACCACGATTTTAAGGGCCACAGAACGTCGAACTCGTATGTCCTACACGCGTGCTGGACGCTATCTCACCGCTGCGCCTACATGCAACCGTCGGCGGTCCGCAATGCCTACGGCTCCGCTGGCGGGACGAGACGCAGGTCGTGCGTCTCGACGCCCGGCTTCCGGCGGGACTAAGATCGATTCGTGCGCGGCATGTCGCCCGCACATTGCAACCCACCGGGAGCGATAGCCCTGGTGAAGGAGATTCGAGATGTTCATGTACCACCGAGCGTGGCGTCACGCTTATGCCGCCGGTTGTTGGGAACGCGCCCACGCCGAAACCCACGCGCGACACGGCAATCGCAATCACTCCCATCGCAATCACTCTATGTTCAGCTGGTCGTCAGGACCTACGTTCGGCATTCGCCGGCCGTTGCGTCATCTGGCGTGGAAGTTGAACTTGAGCGAAGCACAGGTTCGCGACGTAGTAGACGTGCTCGATCGACTGAAGACCGCGTACAACCAGGCGCGGCTCGATCAGGACCGGTCTACCTCCGACGTTGCCGCTGCGTTCACCGAAGCCGAGTTCAACGCTGACCGCGTGACCGCGGCGCTGGCGACTCGGACGCGGGCAACCGAAGTGCTCAACTCCGATCTGCTTGCCGCAACGCGGCGAATCTTCGAGCTGTTGAACGAAGATCAACGGCGCGAGTTTGCCTACCTGCTGCGCTCCGGCGCGTTCGTTCTGTAAAACCTCGAGGCAAAGGGGGCGGCTATCAACGGCCGCCCCCGATTCATTCCGTTGGGCTTTCTTCTGTTGGGTTTTTCTTCTATTGGTATGTCAGCGCTTGCGTACCAGAAGGCTGCCGATCGAATAGCCCGCGCCGAACGAGCAGATCACGCCGTGGTCGCCCGATTGCAGGTCTTCGTGATGTTGGGCGAACGCGATGATCGAACCCGCCGATGCGGTGTTGGCGAAATCGATCCAGCACGATCGGCGCCTCGTCGGCGGTCGGATCGGTGCCGAGCAGTTTGCGCGTGATCAGCTGGTTCATGTTGAGGTTGGCCTGATGCAGCCACCAGCGGCGAATGTCGCGCGACGCCGAGGCCGAGCGCAGCGACCTGCGCCTCGAGATGCGCGGCCGCCATGGGGCAGACTTCCTTGAACACCTTGCGGCCATTCTGGTGGAACAAGCGTTCTGCGCCGAACGGGATCGCCGCCTTCGGCGCGGCCGACGTAGCCGAAGTTCGAGCGGATGTTGTTCGAATACAGCGTGACCGCTTGGTGCCGAGAATGCGGTAGCTGTGTGCCGAAATGCACGTCTCCTCGCGCTCGAGCACCACGCCGTGCGCACGTCGCCGAAGATGAAGTGGCTGTCGCGATCGCAGTAGTTCACCTGCGGCGACGTCAGTTCCGGATTGATCACCAGCACGCCGCGCGCGCTGCCGGCCTCGAGCGCGTCGTACGCGCGCTGCAGCGCGAAGGTCGCGGCCGAACAGGCAACCAGCATGTCGAAGCCGAAGCCCTCGATGCCGAGCGCGTGCTGCACTTCGATGGCGATGGCCGGATACGAACGCTCCGTATACGCGCACGACACGATCACCATGTCGATGTCGGCCGCGGTTTTGCCGGCGGTCGGCGAGCGCGTTGCGCGCCGGCGTTCAGCGACATCTCGGCCTGGTGCGAAAGCTCGTCCTCGCCGCGGCGCGGGATGCGCGGGCGCATGCACGTCGGGATCGAGGATGCCGTCTTTGACATAGGCGAAGCGGCTGCTGATGCCGGAGGCTTTTTCGATGAACTCTGCGCTGGAGTGCGGCTTCGCTTCGACGGTGCCGCGCGCGATTTCGGCATCGTGTTCGGCGTTGAATTGTCGGCATAAAGCGTTGTAGCTCGCGACCAGTTCGTCGTTGGTGATCACGTGTGCGCGGCGTCCACAGGCCGACGCCGCTGATGACTATCGCCATGTGCTCCCCCTTTCCTGACGGCCCGCTACAGCGTGATGCCGAATCGCTCTTGATACCAACTGTTGTATTCCTGGTCGCTGACATCGCCGCCCATGCGAACCCACTCTTCGTCGCTGATCTGCGGCCGCCCTTTCGCGAGGCCCTGTGCGTCGTTCCCCACCGGCCAGCGCAATCGGTAGTCGGATGTCGTGATCGCTTCGAGAATCGTCTTTGCGACTTCCTCTGGTTGCGCGGCGGCGCGGAATCCCGCGGCGAACAGCTTGCCGTTGCGGCGCATGATGGGCTGGTACGGCGACGTTTTGTCGTAACGCGTCGTCTCTGCGGAATTCTCGAAGATGCTCGTCATGATCACGCCCGGCTCTACGTTGACCACGCGCACGCCGAATCGGAACACCTCGTGCGCGAGTGCTTCGCCGAGACACTCGAGCGCCCATTTCGACGCCGAATACGCGACTTGGTTCGGTGTCGCGATGAGTCCGGCGATCGAGGTGATGTTCACGATCGCGCCGGTGCGTCGCTCGCGCATGCCCGGCATCACCGCCTGGATACAGCGCACCGCGCCGAAGTAGTTGGTCTCGAACATCTGCCGGTGTTCGGCTTCCGGCGTCAGTTCGAGCGGTGACGCGCCGCCGATGCCTGCGTTGTTGATCAGCACATCCACTGCGCCGACTTTTGCGAAAGCACGATCGCACGACTCCTGCGACGTCACGTCGAGTTCGATCACTTCGATCGGCGCTCGAGCCTTGGCCGCCGCGTCGCGCAGCGGTTGTGCCTTGGCGAGGTTGCGCATGCCGGCGAACACGCGGTAGCCGTTTGCTGCGAGATGCAGGCTGGTGGCGAAGCCGATACCGGTGCTCGTGCCGGTGACGACGGCAGTTTTCATTCGGTGAGTACTCGATGTGCGGTGGGGATCGAGACGATGACGCAGTTTAAGTATGCGCGCGCAAGCCAATGAATGCGATGTACATTTGACGTCGGAACGATATATTACGGGGGTCCTTGCGGACGGAACGATATTTAATGGACGAACAATCGGCCGTAGATACGCGAGAGCAGCAGGACGCACGATCGGGAGAGGACCGCAGGATGCCGACGGATCGGCGTCGCGGAAATCACAGGTTGCTCGAGCTTCATGCACGTCGAGACGGTGAAGAGATCGATCGACGGCAACGCCAGCGGCGCGCCAAAGGCGGGGCGTCCTGGTTCAGCGTTCTTTGGCGCTGGGCGAAAGACTAAAACTGCGTAAACTGCCGCGACGTTTTGTGGAGTCGCGGTTTCGGCGGCGCGCTGCGGCGGCAATCCGTTGCAGGGTGGCACTGCCTTCATTTCTGGTGGAGATATTCATGCGTTTGACGATGTGCGTGCTCATGGCGGTCATGGGCATTTCGATGAGTCTCTCTGTGCATGCGGCCGATGCCGCCGCAGGCAAGAGCGCGTATTCGGTCTGCTCGACCTGCCATTCGCCGAACGGCGGCGGCAATCAGTCGCTCAACGCGCCGCGCATTGCCGGACAGTTCGACTGGTATCTGAAGCGGCAGATTGATGGCATTCAAAGACGGAATTCGCGGCGCGACGCCGGGCGACATCTACGGCGCGCAGATGCGGCCGATGGCGATGACGCTCGCGAATGAAGCGGCGGTCGACAACGTGGTTGCCTATATAGGTACGTTGACCGCGCCGCCGCCGCCGGCAACGGTGCAAGGCGATGCGGCCGCGGGCAAACAACTCTATGCGACGTGCGCCGCCTGTCATGGGCGCGAAGGCCGAAGGAAACGTGGCGATCAATGCGCCGCGCCTCGCCGATCAGGACGATTGGTATCTCGTGCGCCAATTGCAGAACTATAAGAAAGGTCTGCGCGGCGCCCATCCGAAGGACACGTTCGGCGCGCAGATGAAGCCGATGGCTGCGATGCTCGCGAACGATCAGGCGATCAACAACGTCGTCGTGTATATCCGATCACTCAAGTGACGAGGCGGGGCTGCGTGTGGCGAGTCGTCTGACGGTCGATCTCGGCGCGCTGGCGCGCAACTACCACACGCTGAAGGCGTCTGGCGGCGCCGGCGGAGTGCGGCGCCGTGGTGAAAGCCAACGGCTACGGACTCGGTGCGGCGGCGGTCGCATCGCGACTGGCCGCCGAAGGCTGCACCACGTTCTTCGTTGCGACGGTTGCGGAAGGCATCGCGCTGCGCGACGTCATCGATCTGCCGGAGGTCTACATTCTCGAAGGTGTCAGCGACGTCGAAGCGCCGCGCGCGGCGGAGTACGACCTGGTCCCGGTCATCAACACCGACGCGCAGCTCGAGGCATGGCGTCCGTATCGCTCGCGCCCGATCGCGGTACAGGTAGATACCGGCATGAACCGGCTCGGCTTCGCGACGGCCGACGCATATCCCGAACGCTTCGAACAGTTCGAAGTGGCGTTGTTGATGACGCATCTCGCGTGCTGCGGAAGAGCCGCAGCATCCGCGTAACCCGATGCAGCTCGAACGTTTCACCGAGGTGGCCGCGCGATTCCCGGGCGTCGCAACGAGCATCGCGAATTCGGCAGGCATCCTGCTCGGTCCGCAGTATCGCGGCGACGTGTGTCGTCCGGGCGTTGCGCTTTATGGCGCGAGTCCGTTCGACGATCCGATGACCATGCTTGCTACGGTGGCCACGCTCGAAGCGCGCATCCTGCAGTTGCGGCGCGTGCCGCCGAACGAACCGGTCGGTTACGGCGCTACCGGAATTGCCGACACCGAACGATTGATCGCAACCATCGACGTCGGTTACGCGGACGGTTTGCCGCGCGTGTTATCGGGACATGGTTACTGCGCGATTCTCGGCGCCGGAGTGCCCATCGTCGGGCGCGTGTCGATGGACCTGACGACCGATCGACGTGACCGGACTGGCCGACGCCGTGAAGGTCGGGTGACTGGGTGGAACTCATCGGCGCGCAGGTACCGATCGAGGATGTCGCGGAACTCGCCGGCACGAATACCTACGAGATACTCACCGGACTCGGCCAGCGCAGCGAACGCCGCTACGTCGGCTGACGCACCACCCAACAATTCCAGAACAGTCGCGCTACTTGTATGTCTCGGGCGCGAGTGTTGCCGCTTGTTGGAAGTCCTTGACCGCAGCATCGTTCTCGCCGAGCGCAAGATGCGACTTGGCGCGATTGAAGTATGCCGGCGCGAGCGCGCCATTCGACAACGTGATCGCCTGGTTGTAGTCGGCCAGCGCTTCGTTGTGTCGATTGGTGCGGTAGTAGACGTTGCCTCGATTGTCGTGCGCGCGCGCCGAATCGGGATCGAGCGCGATCGCCGCGTTCTGATCCGCGATCGCCTTGTCGAGTTCACCGTGTGTTCGCGAAGATGATGCCGCGGTTCGAGTACGTGGCGGCCAAATGCGGCTCGCGACAACTTGCCGTGCTTGATCGCGATGTTGCACGACGCTTCGTCGGCATTCTTCGGGTTGAAAGTAGCGGCCTCGTAACAGGCCTGCGCGTCACTGGTGCCGATCACCTGCTCTGCTGCGTGTGCAGAGGCACCAACTGCGGCGGCAACAACGACTGAAAGCACAATCGATCGCATGATTCGATCTCCTTAGCCATGGGGCTCAATCATAACGCTCGGTTTCGCGCGTTGTATCATCCCGAAAGATCGGGGACAGGCGGGAAACACAAGGGGGAATCATGGCGGCAATCAATCGCAAGGGCGTATTGGCGGGACAGGTGGCGGTCGTTACCGGTGCGAGTCGGGGCATCGGTGAGGCGATCGCGCGACGCTTCGCGATGGAAGGCGCAAAGGTGGTCGTCAGCGCGCGCACCGTCGAGGCCGAAGAACATTATCTGCCCGGCACGATCACCGACACGGTCGAACCGCATCAACGCAGCCGGCGGCGACGCGATCGCGGTGCGCGCGGATCTCGCGAGCCAGGCCGACCGCACATGCACTGATCGATGCGGCTGAAGCGGCGTACGGCGCGGTCGACATTCTGGTGAACAATGCCGCCATCACGTACTTCATTCCGGTCGAGGATTTTCCCGAGAAGCGTTTCCGGCTGATGATGGACGTGCAGGTGTGGGCGCCCTTCGAACTGTCGCAACGCGTGCTGCCCGGAATGAAGGAACGCGGCCGCGGCTGGATTCTCAACATCTCGTCGCATGCAGCGATCCATCCGCAAAAGGACCTGGGTGGTCGCGGCGGCACCGTCTACGGCATGTGCAAAGCCGCGCTCGAGCGATTCACCACCGGTCTTGCGCAAGAGGTCTACGAGAACGGCATCGGCGTGAACGTGATCTCGCCGGGTCTGGTCGCGACGCCCGGCGTGATGCATCACAAGCTGATCAACGAGAGCAACAAAGAGCGCGTCACGCCGGTCGAGCACATGGCCGAAGCGTGCTTGCGGCTGTGCCACGGCGATCCGAAACAGTTCACCGGGCGCATCGACTACGCCGATGCATTGATCAAGGAGTTCGCGCTGAACCCGGTCGATCTCGTGTAAGCAAACGCTCACCCACTATCAGGAGAAGAGGATGCTGTCGTTCGACGAATACGCGCGCCTCGACGGAACCGCGCTCGCCGAGATGATCCGCCGCCGCGACGTATCCGCCGCCGAAGTTCGCGAGGTCGCGATCGCGGCGATCGAGCGGTTCAACCCGAAGCTGAACGCCGTGCTCGAAGTGCTGCGCGACTCGAGCGCGGCCGACGTGGCGGCGTTGCGGTCGGATGCGCCGTTCGCCGGCGTGCCGTTCCTGATCAAAGAACTCGTGCTGCACGCGCGCCGACGCGCCTTGCCGGATGGGCAGTCGACTCGCTGCAGACGTATCGTTTCCGACCGATACCGAATTGATGGCGCGTTTTCGTCGCGCCGGACTCGTCACTGTTGGCACCACACAGACGCCGGAGTTCGGTTACTGCGGCAACGACCGAGCCGGTCGCGTTCGGTCCCGCACACAATCCCTGGCGGCTCGGCCACAGCCCCGGTGGATCGAGCGGCGGTTCGGGCGCCGCGGTGGGCGCGCGCATTGTGCCGATCGCGCACGCGAACGACGGCGGCGGTTCGATTCGAATTCCGGCATCGAGCAACGGTCTGGTCGGTTTGAAGCCGACGCGCGATCGCACGCCGAGCGGGCCGGACTCCTCGGATCCGCTGTTCGGTCAGGCCATCGAGTTCGTCGTGACACGCAGCGTGCGCGATGCAGCGGCGAATGCTCGACGCGGTAGCGGGGGCTGACGTCGGCGCGCCGTCGCGTCGCGCCGGTCGAACGGATCGTTATCTGCGCAGTGGGCCGGCCACCTGCGGCGATTGCGCATCGCGTGCATGACGCAAGTCGCCGTTCGGTGCGCGCGCTGCATCCGGAGTGTGCGGAGTCGATGCACGCGCACGCGCGCGCTGTTGACCGACCTCGGCCACGAGGTCGTCGATGCGTCACTCGCGTTCGATTGGGAGTCAGTTCACCAAGCACGTTCACGTGATCTGGTGTGTCGGGACGGCGCCGGAATCGCAGCGATCGCCGCAGTCGACCGGGCGCAAGCCGTCGCTCGACACGCTCGAGTCGGCCACCCTCGCCTGCTACGAAGACGGGCTCGAAGATGTCCGCGTTCGACGTCGCGAACGCGCTCGCCTATTTCAACGGGGTGTCGCGGACCAGTCGGGCGTTACTTCCAGGGCATCGACGTGCTGCTGTCGCCGACTTCTGGGCAACCGCCGCCGCGGCACGGCGTGGTCGATCAGAACGCGCCGGGCATCGACGGCCATCACCTGGACGCGCCAGACGTTCGAGTGGTTTCCGTTCACGCCGCTGTTCAATGCGACCGGACAGCCGGCGATTTCGCTGCCGCTGCACTGGTCGAAAGACGGGCTGCCGATGGGCAGCCAGTTCGTCGGCCGGTTCGGCGACGAAGCGACGTTGCTGCAGCTCGCCGCGCAGATCGAGCAAGCGGCGCCATGGGCCGGTCGTCATGCCGCCGCTGATTCGGTAGCCGACTTCGTCAGCGATCAGCGCACCGGGATCTCGGTCTTTTTGATCACGGTGCGCAGCGCGAAGCTCGAATGCACCCGATCAACGCCGGGCAGTTGAGTGAGGTGCTGGCTGTGTACGCGCTCGTAGTCGCGCGCGTCGGCGACGATGACGCGCAATAGATAGTCGGCGTCGCCCGACATCAGATAGCACTCCATCACCTCGGGCACTTTGCGCACCGCGCTTTCGAAACTTTTTCAGATCGTCCTGCTGCTGGCTCGTCAGCGTGATGCGCACGAACACGTTGTCTGGATATCCCGCCGACGATTGGTCAACGAAACCGACGTAGCCGCGGATCAGCCCCGCACTTTCCAATCGGCGGACGCGACGAAGGCACGCCGACTCCGACAGGTTCGCGCGCCGCCAACGCTGCGTTGGTCAGCCGCCCGTCGAGCTGGAGCTCGTGGAGGATTAGGCGGTCGATTCGATCCAGTCTCGATAGAAACTTGCGCCATGATCGGAAACAATAGGTGGTTTCTTGCGTACATTGGCGTTTGGAGCCGTCTTCGCAAGGAACTGCTGCGCCGAACCCACTAATCTAGCGCGTCAGTTTCATTTCAAGGACCGCTGACCATGCGTATCGGAGTTCCCGCTGAGATCAAAGTGCACGAGTACCGCGTCGGTCTGACGCCCGGGTTCCGTTGCCGAATTGACCGCGCGCAGGGCACAGGTAGTGGTTCAAACGCCGCGCCGGCGCCGGCATCGGCTTTCAGGATCGCGACTACCAGCGCGCCGGCGCGACGATCGCCGCCGGACGCGGCGGCGGTATTCCGTACGCGCCGACCTGATCGTCAAGGTCAAGGAGCCGCAACCCGTCGAGTATCCGCTGCTGCGGTCGGGCCAGATCCTGTTCACCTATCTGCACCTGGCGGCGGATCGCGCCCAGGCCGATGCGCTGATCGCCTCCGGCGTAAGCGCCATTGCGTACGAAACGGTCACTGCGCCGGGCGGCGGTCTGCCGTTGCTCGCGCCGATGAGCGAAGTCGCCGGACGGATGGCGGTGCAGGTGGGCGCGAAGTGTCTCGAGAAAGAAGCCGGCGGCATCGGCAAGCTGCTCGGCGGCGTGCCGGGCGTGGCGCCGGCGAAGGTCGTCATCCTCGGCGGCGGCAACGCCGGCGCGAACGCGGCATTGATCGCGCTCGGTATGCAGGCCGACGTGACGATACTCGACAAGTCCGTGAACCGGCTGCGCTGGCTCGCCGATCGGTTCGGTGCGGGCGTTGCGAGTGGTGATGGCGAATCCGCAGACCATTCACGAGTACGTCGTCGAAGCGGATCTCGTCATCGGCGCGGTGCTCGTTCCCGGCGCGGCGGCACCGAAACTCGTCAGCCGCGAGATGGTGCGCGAGATGCGCGACGGATCGGTCGTGGTAGACGTCGCGATCGACCAAGGCGGCTGTTTCGAAACCAGCCGGCCGACAACCCACTGCGGCGCCGACCTACATCGAAGAAGGCGTAGTGCACTACTGCGTGACCAACATGCCCGGCGCGGTGGCACATACATCGGCTCTCGCGCTGAACAACGCGACGCTCCCCTTCGTCAAAGCGTTGGCTGACAGAGGTCTGGCGGCATTGAACGACGATCCGCATCTGGCAGCGGGCTTGAACGTGCATCGCGGCGCGATCACCCATCCGGCGGTCGCAGAGGCGCTGGGTTATCCGCTGAAGCGGTTGCCGGTCGCCGCATAGTCGACACACTCGACGCGAGAAAACGCCCCAATCGGGGCGTTTTCTTTTTGTAGCGCTGAATTTCGATCCTCGCGGCGACATCCGTCGCAAGCAGCGGCTCAGCTCGTCGCACCTCTGCTATCTCGTTGTCTGCCCGCCGGAATAGTCTCGAATCGACTCGTCGCATTGGCGTCGAGGATCGGATTCGCGGCGATTGCGCAGGGAGATACGAGTATGGTGGCGCAAAGCGATGGCTTTTGTCGGTATTGCTAGCTGTTTCGTGTAGGCGTTTGCAGCGCCGATACGATGTGGTCTGGTCGCAAACGTTCGATCGATCGGCAAGTGCGTACTCGAGTGTGATTGCGGCGGTCGATGCGATGCGGCGCGAACACCTCGACCACTCGATGAGGTCCGATCGGGAGTTCGTCGGTGCCGTCGTTGAAGAACGGCGACGGCGGATACTGGACGTCGGTCGGCAAGGGCTGTTCCGGTCAGGACACCGTGACGTTCACGTGCAGGTTCCGGCGAAGATGCAGCTCGCGGCGTTCTGGCATACCCATGGTTCGGCGGCGCCCCTATCGCGAACTGTTTTCTCCGACGATGTCGCCTGGTCCGCTGTACCGGACGCGATTTCTACCTGATCACTCCGCGCGGTGAAATCAGAGTGCTGCGACCCGGACGACATGCCGAGGATCGGGCGGTTGGTCAACGGACGCGCAACGGCGAGTCGCGCCGCAATCGTTCGTGCAGTGAAGCCGAGTTTGTCGGTAGTCGAGCGCGTGTGATGACCGCGTGACGATGCTCCTGAGGAAGAGAAACGAAGCGCTGCCGAGCGATTCGAGGGGTGCCGCCGATCGGTCGGTGCGGCCTGCTATCGAGCGGTTTGCTTGGCACATCGAATGCTCTAGCCTACCGCTCCATTGCAGTCGGGCCGGGTCGCCATGGCGGCGAAAGAGCAGGAAGTCGTTCGGAAACTCGCGCATCTGGATCGGGCGGAACTCGAAGCCTACTGGATGCCGTTCACGTCGAACCGTCAGTTCAAGGAGAACCCGCGGCTGATCGCCGGTGCGGACGGTTGCTACTACATCACCACCGACGGCCGTCGCGTGCTCGATGGTCTGTCGGGGTCTCTGGTGCTGCGGCGCCGGGCACAATCGTCCGGAGATCGCCGATGCGGTCGCGCGCCAGCTGCGCACGCTGGATTATTCGCCGGCGTTCCAGTTCGGCCATCCGCTCGCGTTCGAACTCGCGAACAAGATCAAGGCGCTGACGCCGCCGGGTCTCGACTACGTCTTCTATACCAACTCCGGTTCCGAAGCGGCGGATACGTCGCTGAAGATCGCGCGCGCCTACTGGCGGCAGAAAGGCATTGCCGGCGAAGACGCGACTGATCGGCCGCGCGAAGGGCTATCACGGCGTGAACTTCGGCGGCATCTCGGTGGGCGGCATCGGACCGAACCGAAAGCTGTTCGGTGACGGCGGTTGCGGCCGATCACCTGCGGCACACGTTGTTGCCGGAAAACGTCTTCAGCTCGCGGCATGCCTGAGAAAGGCGCGGAACTGGCCGACGAACTCGAAGAGCTGGTCGCGCTGCACGACGCGTCGAACATTGCCGCGGTGATCGTCGAGCCGTTTGCCGGATCGGCCGGCGTGTTGCCGCCGCCGAAGGGCTACCTGCAACGGCTGCGCGCGATCTGCGACAAGCACCAGATCCTGCTGATATTCGACGAAGTGATCACCGGCTTCGGCCGCGCCGGCGCGCGCAGCGGCGCCGAAGCATTCGGCGTAATGCCCGACATCATGAACTTCGCCAAACAACTGACCAATGGCGCGGTGCCGATGGGCGCGGTCGTCGTCAAACAGGAGATCTATCAGACGTTCATGTCGACCGGCGGTCCGGAGTACATGCTCGAGTTCCCGCACGGTTACACGTACTCCGGGCCATCCGATCGCGTGTGCGGCCGGCATCGCGGCGCTCGACCTGCTGCTGAACGACAAACTGATCGAGCGCGTGCGGATGCTTGTCGCCGTATTTCGAGAGCGGCATACACGCGCTCAAAGGCCGCAAACACGTCGTCGATATCCGCAACTACGGCTTTGCCGGCGCGTTGACGCTTGGCGCCGCTTCCGGGCGAACCGGCCCGACGGCCGTTCGAAGTCGCGATGCGCTGCTGGGAGCGCGGCGTATACGTCCGTTACGGCGGCGACACGTT
The DNA here is from genome assembly GCA_963822125.1 of uncultured Gammaproteobacteria bacterium. Classification (GTDB taxonomy): domain Bacteria; phylum Pseudomonadota; class Gammaproteobacteria; order Pseudomonadales; family Azotimanducaceae; genus DATJGR01. The sequence continues at coordinate 41,457 of CAWGGQ010000013.1, forward strand.
GCAGTTCGGTCCGCCGTTCGTCATCGAAAAGAGCGACCTCGATCGCTGTTCAACGTCGTCGCGGATGCGCTCGACGCACAACCCTGATCAAGGACGATTAGACATCGCGTCCGGGAGGATCCATGACCCAATCCCTGCACAACATGGCGCCGCCGGGCTCGCTCGAAGCGAAAGACCTCGAGCACCTGCTGCATCCGGCGACCAACCTGAAGATGCATCACGAGAAAGGCCCGACGCTGATGATGCGCGCGAAGGGCGTGTACATCTGGGACAACAAGGGCAAGCAATATCTCGAAGGGTATGGCCGGGCTGTGGTGCACAGCGATCGGCTACGGCGAAGAGGAACTCGCGCGCGTCGCCGCCGAACAGATGCAGCAAGCTGAACTACTCGCACCTGTTCGGCGGCAAGAGCAACGAGCCGAGCGTGCTGCTCGCCGAAAAACTGAAGGCGATGATGCCGTTCGAAGCCGGGCCGCGTGTTCTTCGGTCTGTCGGGGTCGGACGCGAACGACACGCAGGTCAAGCTGATGTGGTACTACCACAACGTCATCGGCAAACCCGAACGCAAGAAGATCATCTCGCGGCGCCGCGGCTATCACGGCGTGACGGTCGCGAGCGGCAGCCTCACCGGCCTGCCGGCATTCCACAAACACTTCGACCTGCCGATTCCCGGACATGCTGCACACCGATGCGCCGCATTACTACCGCGAAGGCAAAGAAGGCGAGAGCGAGGCGGCGTTCGTCGATCGGATCGTCGGCAACCTCGAAGCGTTGATCAAATAGGAAGGCCCGGAGACGATCGCGGCGTTCATCGCCGAGCCGGTGATGGGCGCCGGTGGCGTCGTCGTTCCGCCGGCCGGCTACTACGAAAAAGTGCAGGCGGTGCTCGACCGCTACGGCATCTTCTTCATCGACGACGAAGTGATCTGCGGTTTCGGCCGCACCGGGCAAGCCGTTCGGCGCGCAGACGCTCGGCATCCGGCCCACGACGATGAGCATCGCCAAGGCGGTGTCGTCGGCCTATCTGCCGCTGTCGGCGGTGATCATTCCGGAGTTCATGTACGAGCCGTTCATCGAAGCGTCGGGACAGGTCGGCACGTTCGGCCACGGCTTCACGTATTCGGGTCATCCCGTCTGCGCGGCGGTTGCGCTGCGCAATCTCGAGCTGATGGAAGAGCGCGACCTGTTCGCACACGCGGCGCGCATGTCGAAACCGTTCCAGGCACGGTTGCGCGCGCTCGGCGATCACCCGCTCGTCGGCGAAGCGCGCGGCGTCGGCATGATCGGCGCGACGGAGCTGGTCGCCGACAAATCGACGAAGGCGCCATTCGAATCGAAGCGCGGCGTCGCGGCGTATTGCGCCGGGCGCGCCGAGGAGCACGGACTGATCGTGCGCAACATCGGCGAAACGATCGCGGTGTGTCCGCCGCTGATCATCACCGAGAATCAGATACACGAACTCTTCGACAAGTTCGGCACAGGCGCTCGACGACACGCTCGAGTGGACGCGCCGGAGTTGATGGACGGTACGGTGAACCTAAGAGTCTAATTGCCAGTCGCGAAGAGGCCGGGACCGAGGAAGGAAACATGACACGAGTTTTCTTTGCGGCGTTGACTGTCGCGCTGGGTGCGGCGGCGGCGATGGCGGCTGAACCGGCCGCAACGGTCGCGCCGCGTTGCAGGCGGAACAGTACGTCGTCGGCGAAGTTGGGCCCGCTGCAGCCCCACTGGTTCTTCGTCAACGACACCAACTTCCTCGGCTACCTCGACAGCAAGGTCTACCTGTTCGACGGCGACTCGGGGTCGATGCTCGGCATGCTGTCGACGGGCGCGTTCGGCAACGCGGTGGAGTTCGCGCCCGACTTTTCGACGATCTATTCGCCGGAGATCTACTACAGCCGCGGCAGCCGCGGTGAGCGCACGGACATCGTCGCGATTTACGACACGAAGGATCTGAAGGCCTGTCGGCGAGGTGGTGATTCCGCCCAAGCGCGCCACCGGCGTGCCGCATCGGGCCTATCAGGGCATCAGCGACGATGGCCGGTTCGTCTACGTCGCCAACATGACGCCCGCGACGTCGGTCAGCGTCGTCGACGTCGTCGCCCGCAAATTCGTCACCGAAATCGAAATGTCCGGGTGCAACCTCGTCTATCCGATCGGCAATCGCGCCTTCGCGTCGTTGTGCGGCGACGGCACCGTGCAGGTCGTCACGCTCGATGATCAGGGCAATCTGAAGGGCCGCGGCGCACAGCGAGAAGTTCTTCGATCCGGACAAGGATCCGGTCACCGAGAAAGCGTCCCGCTACGGCAACACGTGGCTGTTCTTCTCGTTCGACGGGCTACGTGCATCCAGTCGAGTTCACCGGCGGCACGGCGAAGCCCGGCAAAGCGTGGTCGCTGTTCACCGATGCGGAACGCGCCGAAGGGCTGGAAAGTGGGCGGCGCGCAGTTCAACGCGATCCACAAAGGGCTGGGCCGCCTGTTCGTGATCGTCCACCAGGGCGGACCGTACGGTCACAAGGATCCCGGGCAAAGACGTGTGGACCTACGATCGTTGCGACGACGAAAAAGCTCGGGTCGTTTCCGATGGTCGCGCCGGTCACGTCGCTCGCCGTGACGAAAGACGCAGCGCCGCTGCTGATTGCCGACGATGCGGCGACGCCGGCGGTATACGTCTATGACGCGCTGAACGGCAAACACCTGCGCACGATCGCCGGGCCGCCGATGGTGCCCGGTTTCATTCAGGCTCCATGAGCATCGACCCCGTCATCGCGACGATCCTGCGCTTCGCGCTCGGCTGGCTGTTTCTCGCTGCGGCCGCGCACAAGCTGAAAGACATGGTCGACTTTCGCGCCGTGCTTGCGACGTACCGGGTGCTGCCGCAACGCGATCGTCGCGGTTGCGGCGTGGTGCGTCGTGGCCGTCGAAATCTGCATCGGTCTCGGCGCGATCTGGCAGTACCCGGCTGGCGTTCGTCGGCGCGGCAGCGCGTGCTGCTCGGTTATGCCGGCGTCATGGCGATCAATCTCGTGCGCGGCCGGCGCTTCATCGACTGCGGTTGCGGCGGCGCGACGCAGCCGTTGTCGGTCGGCCTCGTGGTGCGCAACGTCGTGCTGGCGATGGCGGCGCTGTTTGCGCTGCTGCCGGCAGCCGCAGCGGCAGCTCGGCTGGCTCGACTTCGTCAGCATGGCCGCGGGTGTGCTCGTAGCTGGCGATGCTCTATGCGGCCGCCAATCAGTTGCTCGCGGCGCGCGCGCGTCTCGAAGAGTGGGTGTGATGGACGCGCTGATCGTTTCGAACGTCGTGCTGTGGCTGCTCGTGATCGGCCTCTCGTTCGTCGTGTTTGCGCTGACGCGCCAGATCGGCGTGCTGCACGAACGCGTGTCGCCGGCCGGCGCGTTGACGCTGTCGGGCGGCGTCAAGGCGGGCGAAACGCCGCCGGCGCTGTCGCTGACCACGCTCGACAACGACACGTTGAAGCTCGCTTCGTTCGCGGCGCAGGGCCGTGGGGTGTTGTTGTTCTTCCTGTCGCCGACCTGCCCGTTGTGCCGTTCGCTGTTGCCGGTGGTCACGCGCATCGCCAAGGAAGAACGCAAATGGCTCGATCTGGTGTTCGCCAGCGACGGCGGCACGCGCGCGGAACACGAAGCGTACGTTGCCGAGCGGCAGATCGAGAGTTTCCCGTACGTGATCTCGCAGGAGCTCGGCGTTGCGTTTCAGGTCGGCAAACTGCCGTATGCGGCGCTGCTCGACGAAAACGGCGTGCTGGTTGCGAAGGGTCTGGTCAATTCGCGCGAGCATCTCGAAAGCCTGTTCGAAGCAAAACGGCTGGGCGTGGCGAGCGTCAACGAATACATGAGCGCCAAGGCGCGCGATGAAACCGAGGTGAATGCATGAACTGGCTCGACAACTGGATCACGAAGGGGACGCGGCGGGTCGCGCGGCAGACCTCGAGGCGCGACTTCCTGTCGCGCGTCGGCGTGGCGCTGGTCGGTAGCGCGGCCGTTCCGTTGTTGCCGGTTGCGCGAGCGAACGCGGCCGATTCACCGCGCGCGCCGCAACCGCAGGAGCAGGGCGATCCGCTCAGCTGCGAGTACTGGCGCTACTGCGCGCTCGACGGCTTCTTGTGCGGCTGCTGCGGCGGCTCGGCGAACACCTGTCCGCCCGGCACCGAGCCGTCGCCGGTGACGTGGATCGGCACGTGCCGCAACCCGGTCGACGGCGAAGGACTACATCATTTCGTACAACGACTGCTGCGGCAAAACGGCGTGCGGCCATTGCCTGTGCAATCGCAACGAAGGCGACCGGCCCGTGTACCAGCCGGCGAAGAGCAACGACATCAACTGGTGTCACGGCACGAAGACGAACATGTACCACTGCTCGACGTCGGTGGTGATTGGGCCTCGCCGTCGCGGATTGACGTGCGCGGTCGGCTCTCGATCGTCGCCGCGCTGATGTGCTGCAGCGCGACTCGTATGGTCCGATGCGCAACAGGACTACGTGTTGAACTGCATGGGCTGTCATCATGGTCGACGGCGCGGGCCAGCCGCCGGCGATTCCGAGGCTCAAGGATCGGGTCGGCTACTACCTGACGATTCCACAGGGCCGCGCGTATCTCGTGCAGGTGCCCGGCGCGGCGAACTCGCTGCTCGACGATCGCGCAGCTGACCGCCGTGCTGAACTGGATGGTCGATGAGTTCGCCGGTGCGTCGCGTCCCGCGAAGTTCGAGCCGTTCGCCGTGGAGGAAGTGGCGGCGTATCGCCGCGAGCGCCCCGCCGACATCGACGCGCTGCGGCATGCGCTGACGGCGCGACATCGCGCGAGCCATCCCGCGTGCCGAGTAGCTGATGCGATGGCGAGCATCGCCAGCAAGCTCGATGCCAACGTCGGCCGCGTTTGCGGCGAACGACGCGCACCATCGCAAACTCAGCGCCGGATCTGCGGCAGCTGATCGCGAAGGTCGCGCTGGGCGGCGACGAGCGGTCGCGCGCGCGGCACGTCGAACGCGGCAAGTTCCTGCCGCGCGAGCGCATCGAACGGTTGATCGATCCCGGGCTCGGCGTTCCTCGAGTTCGCGCAGCTCGCGGGGCACGAACTCTACGCAGACGTCGTGCCGTCCGGCCGGCATCATCACCGGGATCGGCCGCGTGTCCGGGCGCGAGTGCGTCATCGTCGTCAACGACGCGACCGTGAAAGGCGGCACGTACTATCCGATCACGGTGAAAAAGCACCTGCGCGCGCAGGAGATTGCGCTCGAAAATCACCTGCCCTGCATCTACATGGTCGATTCGGGCGGCGCGTTCCTGCCGATGCAGGATCAGGTGTTTCCCGACAAGGATCACTTCGGCCGCATCTTCTACAACCAGGCGAACATGTCGGCGCGCGGCATTCCGCAGATCGCCCTCGTGATGGGTTCGTGTACCGCCGGCGGCGCGTACGTTCCGGCGATGTGCGATCAGTCGATCATCGTGCGCAATCAGGGCACGATTTTTCTCGGCGGCCCGCCGCTGGTGAAAGCGGCGACCGGCGAAGACGTCGACGCGGAGAGTCTCGGCGGCGGCGACGTGCACGCGCGCATCTCCGGCGTTGCGGATTACCTGGCGGCGAACGACGAACACGCGATCGCGATCGCGCGCGAGATCGTCGCATGCAGTGCAACGTCGCGTACCGCGACACCGTCGTGCGCAGCCGAGCGCCGCGCCGGCATATCCCGACCGAGCAGCTCTACGGCGTGCTGCCGCGCGATACGCGAACGCCGTACGACGTGCGCGAAGTGATCGCGCGGCTCGTCGACCGATCGGAGTTCCACGAATTCAAAGCGTTGTACGGTGAAACGCTCGTCACCGGATTTGCGCACATCGACGGCATGCCGGTCGCGATCGTCGCCAACAACGGCATTCTGTTTTCCGAATCGGCGCTGAAAGGCGCGCACTTCATTCAGCTCGCGGACCGCCGCGGTGTGCCGCTGCTGTTCCTGCAGAACATCACCGGCTTCATGGTGGGCCGCAAATACGAAAATCAGGGCATCGCGAAAGACGGCGCGAAGATGGTCACGGCGGTCGCGTGCGCGCGGTGCCGAAGTTCACCGTCGTCATCGGCGGATCGTTCGGCGCCGGCAACTACGCGATGTGCGGCCGCGCGTACGGCGCGCGCATGTTGTGGACGTGGCCGAATGCGCGCATTTCGGTGATGGGCGGCGAACAGGCGGCGCATGTGCTCGCGACCGTGCGACGCGACGGCGCGCGCGGCGCGCGGCGAAGTCGTGGCCGGAAGGCGGAACAGCGCGACGTTCATGGATGGCATCCGCTCGACGTACGACACGCAGGGGCATCCGTTCTATGCGAGCGCGCGGTTGTGGGACGACGGCGTCATCGATCCGGCCGATACGCGGCGCGTGTTGAGCCTCGCGTTGTCGGTCGCGTGCCGTGAACCTCGACGCGAAGCCGATACGCGCTTCGGCATCTTCAGGATGTGACATGTTCAAACGCCTGCTGATCGCCAATCGCGGCGAAATCGCGTGCCGCATCATGCGCACCGCGCGGCGGATGGGCATCGAGACCGTTGCCGTGTATTCCGATGCGGATCGCGACGCGCTGCACGTGCGCACGGCGGATCGCGCCGTGCGGATCGGTCCGGCGGCGGCGCGCGAAAGTTATCTGCGGATCGATGCGCTGATCGACGCCGTGAAAAAAACCGGCGCTGACGCCGTTCATCCCGGGCTATGGATTTCTTGCGGAGAATGCCGATTTCGCCGCCGCGTGCAGCGCGGTGTGCACCTTTGTCGGCCCGTCAGCGGACGCGATCAGGGCGATGGGCTCGAAGATCGAGGCAAAACGCATCGTTGCGGCCGCCGGCGCGCCGATCGTGCCCGGCTATCTCGGCGATCAGGACCCCGTCAAACTCGCGGCCGCCGCCGAAGAGATCGGCTATCCGCTGCTGATCAAGGCGTCCGCCGGCGGCGGCGGCAAAGGCATGCGGGTCGTGCGCTCGACGCGCGAGTTCGCAAACGCGCTCGCGGCGGCGCGGCGCGAATCGAAAGCGGCGTTCGGCGACGACGCGGTGCTGCTGGAAAAATACCTCACCGCGCCGAAACACATCGAAGTGCAGATCCTGGCCGATTCCGCACGGCCGGACGCTGTATCTGTTCGAACGCGATTGTTCCGTGCAGCGGCGCCATCAGAAAGTGATCGAAGAAGCGCCGGCGCCGACGATCACGCGCATCCCAGCGGATGAGCATGGGGGAGGCGGCGGTGAAAGCGGCCGCGGCGATCGGCTACGAAGGCGCGGGCACCATCGAGTTCATCACCGAAGCGGGCGCGTTCTACTTCATGGAGATGAACACGCGGCTGCAGGTGGAGCACCCGGTCACCGAGGCAATCCTCGGTCTCGATCTGGTGGAGTGGCAGTTGCGCGTCGCGGCCGGTGAACCGCTGCCGTTTGCGCAGGCCGACCTGCGATCCACGGCCACGCGGTCGAAGCGCGCGTGTATGCGGAGAACCCGCGCAAAAAATTCCTGCCGTCGACCGGCGCGGTTGCCGCACGTGCAGATTTCCTGACGATGTTCGCGTCGATGCCGGCGTGGTCAGCGGCGGCGAAGTGACGATGCACTACGACCCGATGATCGCGAAGGTGATCGCGCATGGCGCCACGCGCGAAGAAGCGATCGAGCGGTTGAATCGCGCGCTCGGCGAATTGCGAAATCGCCGGCGTCGAACACAACGTCGCGTTTCTGCGCAACGTGCTTGTCGCGACGACGGCTTTCGCAGCGGCGCGCTACGACACCGGGTTGATCGAGGCGCGCGGCGACGCGCTGATTCCCGGCGACGATCCGCGCATGACGGTTGCCGCGGCGCTGATTTTGATCGACGCGCAGCGCACCGATTCGCCGTGGCAGCGCGGCGATGCGTTCCGCGTGAATCTGGCGCACGCAGCAGTCGCTGCGGTTGCGTCGACGCAGCGAAGCGATCGTGATCGAGCGTTGCGCAGGCGGCTGGCCGTCTGGCACGTTGACGTCGACGGTCGGACGTTCTCGGTCGAGCGGCATCGCGATCGTGCCGATCGCGAGGTGCGCGCATTCATCGACGGTGAGCCGCTGCGCTGCAGCTTCGTCCGCGACGGCGACGACCTGTACGTCATGCGCGGCGGCGCGACGGAGAAGTTCAGCCTGCCGAAACTGGATGCCGCGAGCTTTGCCGCCGATGCGCTCAGCGACGGCCGCGCGCACGGCGCCGATGCCGGGCCAGATCATCGCGTTGTTCGCGAAAGCCGGCGACGCGGTGCGCCGCGATCAGCCGATGCTGGTGCTCGAAGCGATGAAGATGGAGCACACCATCGTGGCGCCGATCGACGGCACGCTGGAGCGCCTTCGCTTTGGCCGTTGGCGATCGCGTCGTCGAAGGCGCCGAGCTGTTCCAGATCCGCTGAGCGGTCGCGTGGCGCGAGATCGTATCGCGGCGGTATGATCGCGTCCATGACGCAACCTCTCCCCGCATTCGATTTCGGTCTCGGTGAAACGATCGACATGCTGCGCGAATCGGTCTGGGCATTCGCGCAGAAGGAAATCGCGCCGCTCGCGGCACGAGATCGATCGGACGCAACGAGTTTCCCCGCGCGTTGTGGCCGAAGCTCGGCGAACTCGGCCTGCTGGGCATCACGGTGGAGCCCGAGTACGGCGGCGTCGCGATGGGCTACCTCGCGCACTGCGTTGCGATGGAGGAAATGAGTCGCGCGTCGGCCGCCGTGGGCCTGTCGTACGGCGCGCACTCGAATCTGTGCGTGAACCAGTTGCGGCGCTTCGGCACGCCGGAGCAGAAACAGAAGTACCTGCCGCGCGCTGGTCTCGGGCGAGCATCTCGGCGCGCTCGCGATGAGCGAACCGAACGCGGGGTCGGACGTCGTCAGCATGAAGCTGCGCGGCGGTCGACGCGCGGCGATCACTTCGTGCTGCAACGGCACGAAGATGTGGATCACCAACGGGCCGGGCGCCGACGTACTGGTGGTCTACGCGACGGTCGATCCGGCACTCGGTCCGAAAGGCATCACGGCGTTTCTGATCGAAAAAGGCTTCAAGGGTTTTTCGACTGGCACCGAAGCTCGACAAACTCGGCATGCGCGGATCGGATACGTGCGAGCTGATCTTCGAAGATTGCGTCGTGCCGAAGACGCAGGTGCTCGGCAACGTCGGTCAGGGCGTGTCGATCCTGATGAGCGGCCTCGACTACGAACGCGTCGTGCTGGCCGGCGGGCCGCTCGGCATCATGCGCGCGTGTCTCGACGTCGTGATGCCGTACGTTCACGACCGCAGACAGTTCGGCCAACCGATCGGCACGTTCCAGCTGATGCAGGGCAAAGTCGCCGACATGTACACCACGATGAACGCGTGTCGCGCCTACGTGTATTCGGTGGCTCGTGCGTGCGACGAAGGTCGCACGAGCCGGTTCGACGCCGCAGGCTGCATTCTGTACGCGGCCGAAAAAGCGACCTGGATGGCGCTCGAAGCGGTGCAGGCGCTCGGCGGCAACGGCTACATCAACGATTTTCCGACCGGCCGACTGTTGCGCGACGCGAAGCTGTACGAGATCGGCGCCGGCACCAGCGAGATCCGCCGGATGCTGATCGGCCGGGAGCTGTTCGACGCGACGGCTTGAGGTCGCTGTGGTGGCGCCGCGGCGCACGACTCGCCCGGCCGCAGACGACTTGGCTATAATCCGCGCGCCTCAATTCCCCCGACCTCGAGACATTTCACAGGAAACAGATCGTGAAGCAGTTCTTTGCCGTCATCGCGCTCTTCGCCGCCGGGCTTGCGTTTGCAGACCGGGTTCCGCCGGGCACCAATGACGAAATCAGCGCGCGGCTGAAACCGGCGGGCGAGCTGTGCAAAGCGGGGCAAGCGTGTGGTCAGGCGACCGCGGCGGCAGCCGGCGGCGAAGCGCGCACCGGCGAAGCAGGTCTACAACCAGTTCTGCTTTGCGTGCCATGCGCACCGGCGTCGGCGGCGCGCCGAAGAAAGACAACGCGGCCGATTGGGCGCCGCGGCTCGCGAAGGGCAACGACGCGATCTGGAAAAGCGTCACGGGCGGTTTGAATGCGATGCCGCCGAAGGGCACCTGCATGAACTGCAGCGACGACGAGTTGAAGAGCCGCGATCACCTACATGTCGAAGGGTCAGTAGTCCGGCCGCGACTTCTCTGAACGCCAGCGCTTCGGTGAGATGCGGCGCCGCGATGCGTCGCGTCGCCAACCAGATCTGCAAGGGTGCGTGCGACTTTCAGTACCCGGTGAACGCCGCGCGCCGACAGCTTCAGCCGATCCATCGCCTTGCCCATCCAGACGCGGCGCCGCGGCGTCGAGTTCGCAATAAGCGTCGATTTCGCGGCGGCGTCAGCGCCGAATTGAGTTTGCCTGCGCGCGCCAGTTGGACCGCGCGCGCCGCTTCGATGCGCGCGCGAATGTCGCGCGTGTCGTCGAGTTTCGACGGCGGCATCGCGAACAACACGTCGCTGTCATCGCCGGCACGAAACGCGCAGATCGATGCGGTCGAGCAGCGGGCCGGAGATGCGGCTGCGATAGCGGCGCTGCTGTTCCGCGGAGCAGACGCAGTCTGACGTCGTGCACGCGCGACCGGCCGGACACGGATTCATCGCCGCGACCAACTGGAAACGTGCCGGATAACGAATGCGCGCGTGCGCGCGCGACAACTCGATCGACCCGGACTCCAGCGGCTGCCGCAGCGATTCGAGCACGCGCCGGTCGAACTCCGGCAGTTCATCGAGAAACAACACGCCGCGATGCGCCAGCGAGATTTCTCCGGGTCGGGGAATGCGCCCGCCGCCGCCGACCAGCGCGGCGGCCGATGCGGTGTGATGCGGCGCGCGCATCGGCCGTACGCCGTGCAGGACGTTGCGGATCGAAAGCTGCCGTGCGCGGAGTGAATGCGCACCACTTCGAGTGCGTCGCTTTCGTCGAGCGGCGGCAGCAGGCTGTTCAGGCGTTCCGCCAGCATCGTTTTGCCGGTGCCCGGTGGGCCGATCAGCAACAGGTGATGCGCGCCGGCCGCTGCGATTTCGAGCGCGCGTTTTGCGGCGGGCTGGCCTTTGACGTCGGCGAGTTCGAGTCGTGCGCCGGCGGCGTGTGAGCCACGCATTCGGTTCGATCTGCCGATCGCGCTGTCGGGTGAGTTCAGCAGCGCGCAGGCTTCATCGAGGTGCTCGACTGCGCGCACGTCGACGCCCGCGCCAAGCGCCACCTCCTGGCGGTTCTGCCTCGGCACGATGATGCCGCGGCCGGCGTGACCCGCGGCGATTGCGGCGGACAACGCGCCACGCACGGGCCGGATTTCGCCGAACAGGCCGAGTTCGCCGACGACCTCGAAGCGATCGAGGCGCGTCGCCGGCAACGCGCCGGTGCGCGCGAGGATGCCGAGCGCGATGCCGAGATCGAAGCGACCGCCTTCTTTCGGCAGATCGGCCGGCGCGAGATTGACGGTGATCTTGCCCTTGGGAAATGTGAAGCGGCTCGCCTGAATGGCGCCTTTCACGCGTTCGCGCGCCTCGCGCACCGCGGTTTCCGGCAACCCCACCATCGCGAATCCCGGCAGTCCGCCGGACACCTGCGTCTCGATCACGACTTCGGGTGCATCGATGCCGCGCTCCGCGCGCGAAACCACCGCAACCCGATCGGCGTTCGACATCGACGGCGTCGCATTTCAGTGCGGCGTGGTGGCTTTCCAGCGCGCTGATGCGCGCCTCGAGATGCGCGACTCGCGCGATGAGCCGTTCGAGCTGCGCGCGCTGGCGCTCGAAGTCTTCGCGCGGCACCAGTTCGAGACGCTCGAGCGTGGCTTCGATGATCGGCGCGAGCGGCTTGCCAGTCGGCGCCGGCGGGCAGCACCGCGGCGAGCGCCTCGGACAGCTTCGCGGTCAGCGTTTCGATTGCGTCCGAGACAGGGCGTTCGGCGTTGCCATGATGCGTTCCGCAAGGTGGGATGAGATGCGCATGGTATCGAGGCGATCGCGGACGGCGCCTAATGGGCGATGTCTCCGGTCCGACTGCGAGCGTTCTCGCTCGGTTCGCCCTGTTTCGGTGCGGTCGTCGAGATCTGGCCGGTCGCGACGCCCCGTCAATGGGGCGCACACGCTGACCGTGCGCCGCGGTTTTCCATCGTAAAACAGCCTGTTAGTGCGGTGGCACGAAACCTGCTCTTCCAGCAGGCGTTCCAGCCACTGTCCTGCGAAAGCGGCGTGGTGAACGACTCAACAGATTGCATCTTTAGGGGATTTCAAATGAACAGAGTGATGAGGCTGATTTTTGGCGCCGCCCTGATGGGCAGCGCGATTGTCGCGCAGTGCGGCGGAAGTCGCCGGCAACGTGACCCTCGCAACCGACTATCGGTTCCGCGGTATTTCGCAATTGAACGGCGAGTTTTCGCCCGCGATTCAGGGTGGTTTCGACTTCGCGACCGAAATGGGGTTCTACGTCGGCACCTGGGCATCCAACGTGAACCTGGGCAGTGGAGGTCAGATCGAGACGGACTACTACGGCGGATTCAAAGGCAAGATTCAACGAGGACGTCGGCTACGACATCGGTGTTCTGTACTACGGCTACCCGAAGGACAACACCACTGGCACGACGCTCGACTACACCGAGGTATACGGCAGCTTGTCGTGGAAGGGCGCGAAGGTCGGGTTGAACTATTCCGACGACTACTTCGCCGAAAGCGGCAAGTTCTACTACTCGTACGTCGAACTATGGCTTCGACCCGATCGAAAACGTAACGCTCAGTTTCCATCTGGCGTACAACTCATTTGATGAATCGCAGGCGGGACTCGATGGCGATGACAACTACACGGACTGGAAAATCGCTGTGTCGACGAAACAGCTTGGCGTGAACTGGGGCATGGCGTACGTCGATACCAATCTCGACGATGACGAGCGAGTTGCACCAACGGCAACAGCGGTACCGGTGATCTGTGCGCCGCGACAGCCGTGTTGTCGATTTCGAAGAGCCTTTAATTAGGGGAGAATCCCAGGTGCACGATCTTCCAAACGGCTCGCGAAGGCTTCGACTGACGCGCCCGTGCACCTGCGGATCACCAAGGAGACATAAGTTATGAAACTCGTTACTGCAATCATCAAGCCGTTCAAGCTGGACGACGTGCGAGAGGCGCTATCCGAAATCGGCGTACATGGAATGACGGTCACGGAAGTCAAAGGATTCGGGCGCCAGAAGGGTCACACCGAACTGTATCGTGGTGCGGAATACGTGGTCGACTTCCTGCCGAAGGTAAAAGTCGAAGTGGCCATCGACGACAGCGCGCTCGATCAGTGTCTCGAAGCGATCACGAAGGCGGCCAACACCGGTAAGGTCGGCGACGGCAAGATTTTCGTCGCTACACTCGACGAAGTGGTGCGCATTCGCACAGGCGAAACGGGTCCCGAAGCGGTCTGATCGTTCGTCGGCGGTCGTGTTCGGCGCGATTCGAATCGAGTCGTGCGCTCGAGTGACGATCGGCAGGGCGCCTCGACGCCCTTTTTTCGTCTTGCGCTGCCGCGAATCTTGTCTATAAATACGGTCATTGTGGGATGCCGGTGGGCAACGAGGTGCGAATGACTGACGAAGACAACGACGCCGACTTCCAGGACGAAGAAGAGGAAGAGCTCAGCGACGCTGATGATGCCGACGAGGTAGTCGCCGATGCGGACGCCGACGCGGACGTCGAGGTCGACGAAGAAGGAGCAGTTGCGGCTCCGGTCGGTCGCGCGCGCAAAGCCGAGCAGGTCGAGGTGCATTCGACGGCAGCGCGCGCTGCGTTGCGCGACACGATTGCGGCAGATGTCGAAGCGTTCCTGAAGCGCGGCGGCTCCATCGAAAAAGTGGCCGACGATCAGCGCGCAGACCCGCCGAAAAAGCCGGAGAGCAACTACGGCCGCGGATCCATCTGATCTGACGCTGATTTCAAACGGCGTCTCGGCGCCATTGCGTTACAATGGCGCCCCCTTCTCAGGTTGTTGTCTCCCAATGCGTTATGTGAGCACGCGAGGGCGCTCGCACGCCGCTCGGCTTTCAAGACATCGTTGTCGCGGGCCTTGCCGATGATGGCGGGCTGTTCCTGCCCGAGTCGATCCCCGATGTGCGCAGCGACCTCGACAGCTGGCGCGGTCTCGGCTTCGTCGATCTCGCGGCGCGCGTGATGGCGCATTTCATCGACGACATCGATCGCCGGCGTTGTCGCCGGGCTGCTGCGGCGCAGCTATGCCGAGTTCGATGCGCCCGACGTCACGCCGATGCGCAAGCTCGACGACATATACCGTGCTCGAGCTCTTCCACGGACCGACGCTCGCGTTCAAAGACATCGCGCTGCAGTTCCTCGGCAACGTCTTCAGCTACATCCTCGCGCAGCGCGGCACGTCGCTGAACATCCTCGGTTCCACCAGCGGCGACACCGGCAGCGCGGCAATCGCCGGCGTGCGCGGCAAGGACGCGATCAGCATCTTCGTGATGTATCCCGATGGGCGAACGAGCCGCCTGCAGGAACTGCAGATGACGTCGGTACTCGACCCGAACGTACATTGCATCGCGATTCAGGGCAGCTTCGACGAATGCCAGGCGATCATGAAGGAGATCTTCAACGATCTGCCGTTCAAGGCGCAGCATCGGCTTGGCGCGGTCAACTCGGTGAACTGGGCGCGTCTGCTGGCGCAGATCGTCTACTACGTGTACGCGACGCTTGCGCTCGACGACGGCGGCCGCAAGCGAGTTTCGTTCAGCGTGCCCACCGGCAACTTCGGCGACATCTTTGCGGGCTACCTGGCGCTGCAGATGGGGCTGCCGATCGACCGGCTGATCTGCGCGACGAACGAAAACGACATTCTGTCGGTGTTCTTCAACACCGGCGTGTATCGACGCGGTCGCGTTCACCAGACGATCAGCCCGTCGATGGACATTCAGGTCGCGAGCAACTTCGAACGCTATCCTTTATCTGCGGATGGACCGCGACAGCGCGCGGCTGCGCGCCTTCATGGATTCGTTCGGCGAAAACGGCGAAGCAAAGCTCGACGGTGCGACACCGGTAGATCCGAACATCGTCGCAACCGCGGTAGATACGCGCGAGACGATGGCGACGATTGCCGACGTCTACCAGCGCGGCGGTTACATCGTCGGATCCGCACACAGCGGTAGGCATTGCTGCGTCGCAGCGCTTCGCGCGTCGAAGGGCCGATGGTGTGTCTCGCCACCGCTCATCCGGCAAAGTTCCCGGAGTCGGTCGATAGCCGCGATAGGAAAACCGTTGGCGCGGCACCCGCGACTCGATCTGCTCAAAGGTGCGCAAACGCGCCGTACGGTATTGCCGGCGCGCGTCGACGAAGTGCGAGCATTCGTCGCGGCGCACGCGCGCTGAGTCGTTTGAGCTTTACGCGCCTTCGATCTGCGTCGATCGCGGTCGGAATGTCCTTCAGTCGATGCACGATACGGGTCGCCGGCGGCGCCTCCTGATTGCGCCCATCGAAGTTGACCCAGATCGTCGGAATGCCGAGATCCGCGGCGCCCCGAACGTCGTCGATCGGGTTGTCGCCAACGTGGATCATCTGATGTTCGCGCGACATCGGCTGTGCAGCAAAGCTGCGCGGAACATCTGCGGCGCGGGTTTGGCGCGCCGACGTCTGCGGCCGAGAAGGCGAAGCGGAAGAATCGGTCGAGCCCGAGCCGCGCGATGTCGGCGTTGCCGTTCGTCAGCGCGCCGAGCGTGTGACGCTGCGAGAACCGCTCGAGTACGTCGAGCGCGTCGTCGAAGAAGCTGACCTTGTGCCGTTCGGCGTAAAACAGCTGGAACGCTTCGGCGGCGAGTTGGCGTGACTTCGTCCGCACCGCGCCCGACCTTGGCGATTGCCTGTTCGAACACCGCTTCGTCGAATTCGCGAGAGGTCGTGTGCAAGCTCGGGTTGCTCCGTGACGACGCGCTGCCGGATCGCCATGAAGTCCTCGGGTTTCAGCGTTGCATTCAGTTCAGGGATGCGCGCGTCGAACCACTGCCGCGTCACGCGCTCGGCGTTGCGGATCACCGCATCGACGTCCCACAACGTGTTGTCGAGATCGAACGTGACGACGTCGATGCGCGGCATCTCAGGAACGCTTCGCGCGCGGATGGCTCGCGTCGTAGACCTTCGCGAGGTGCTGGAAGTCGAGGTGCGTGTAGATCTGCGTCGTCGAGATGTCGGTGTGTCCGAGCAGTTCCTGCACCGCGCGCAGATCGCCGCTCGACTCGAGCAGGTGGCTCGCAAAACTGTGCCGCAGCATGTGTGGATGCACGGCGTTCGTTCCGAGCTGCCGCACGCTCAGCGACCGCAGACCGCTGTTGCACGGTGCGCCGGCCGATGCGGCTGTTGCCGCGAGCGCAGAACACCGGGTCGGACGGAGTCGCGCTGTGTCGCGTTGCGCGAGATAGCTGCGCAGCGCGCGTATGCAGAACGAGCCCAGCGGCACCTGACGTACCTTGCGACCTTTGCCGGTGACCGTGACGAAACCTTCGTCGAGATCGAGGTCGCTCAACGTCGAGCGCGACGAGTTCGGCAAGGCGCAGTCCGCTTCCGTAGAACAGCTCCATCATCGCCGCATCGCGCAGATCGAGCGTGCTCTCGGCGTCGAAGTTCAGCAGCTGCGCGGTTTGATCGGTGTCGAGCAGCTTCGGCAGCTTGCGCCGCGACTTCGGCGCGCGCACCACGCTTGCGACGTTGGCGTCGACGGCGCCGATGCGGCCGAGATAATCCAGGAACGAGCGAATGCACGACAGTGCGCGTTGAATGCTGCGGGTCGCGGCGCCGCGCCGATGCAACGCGCTCGACGTGGTTGCGAACGTGCGCCGAACGCACGGCTTTCCAGCGCTCGACGTCGAGCGACGCAGCGAATGCCGCCGAGATCGCGGCGATAGGCCGTCGAGCGTGTGCGCGGAGTATTGCCTTTCGTGCTTCAGATGCTCGATGTAGCGAGCGATGTCCGGACTTCGAGCGGCGTCGTGCTCAGTGGCCGTCATCGCGCGTCAGCAGCCGCTGCGAGTACGCGCGAAAGCACGTCGCCGATGTAGCGGATGAACAACGTGCCCATTCCGGGGCTGAAGCGCATCGGATCGTGGCTGCCGATTGCGAGCACGCCAACGAGATCGCCGTGGCGCAGGCGGATCAGCGCGGCAGAACCGTCGACGCTCGCGGACTCGCCGAACAACTTCTGGAATTCGTCGCCGCGCAACAGTCCGCACGACAATCCGGTGGTTTGCGTGAGCTGAAGCAACGGCAGTTCCTGCGCCGAACTGCAGTACACGGCAGATGGCGATGCGACTCGAACGCATGCGGGTGAGACACGAAGCAGCGCGCGTGATCGGCCGCAAAATCGTCGATCAGCGTATCGGCGAGCACCGCGTCGATGGCGTCGAGGTTTTCGCAATCGAGCATGCGCAGCGTGAAGCGGCGCGTTTTTTCGAACAGCGTGTCGTTGGTGTTCGCGGCGCCGACGAGGTGAGTGAGGCGCCGGCGCATGTCGATGTTGCGCTCGCGCAGGATCGCGACCTGGCGCTCTACCAGCGAAATCGCCTGCGCCGGAGTCGTGCGGCAGGTTGAGGTCGGTCAGCAGCATCGGATGGCGGCCGAAGAAGTCCGGGTTCTCGCGCAGGTAGCGCATGACGGTGTCTTCATTGCGCGGGTCGACGGCGCCGGCTTCTGCTTTCATACGTCGATGCGTCCTTCGTAAACGAGACAGGCGGGGCCGAGCATGTGCAACGATGCACCCTCGCCCGCCCATTTGATTTTGACTTTGCCGCCCGGCAGCGAAATTTTGACGCGCTCGGCGAATCGTCCGGTGAGTATGCCTGCAACCGCCGCGGCGCATGCGCCGGTGCCGCACGCGCGCGTTTCGCCGACACCGCGTTCGAATACGCGCAGCCGCGCGAAGCCGCGGGTCGATCACCTGACAGAATCCGACGTTCACGCCGCGCGGGAAACGTTCGTGTCGCGACAGCAGCGGCCCGAGCGTTGCGACCGGCGCATCGTTGACCGAATCGACGAACAGCACCGCGTGCGGATTGCCCACCGATACCGCGACGAGTTCCAGCTTCCTGAGTGCCGACGGCGACGCGGTAGCGTCGTACAGCGGCGTCGTCGGTGACGAACGGAATCTGCTTCGGGCACGATCGACGGCACGCCCATGTCGACTTCCACGTTGCCGTCGTCGCGCAGCTGCGTGGTGATCGTGCCGGTGTTCGTCTGCAGGCGCAGTTCGGTTTTCACTGACAGGCCGCTGTCGACGACGAACTTCGCAAAGCAGCGCGCGCCGTTGCCGCACTGTTCGGCTTCGGTGCCGTCGGCGTTGAAGATGCGATAGCGGAAGTCGCTGTCGGGATCGGTCGGCGGCTCGACGCACAACAGCTGATCGAAGCCGACACCGGTATGGCGATCGGCCAAGCGCGCGATCAGCTCCGGCGACAGGCGCACGTCCTGGCTGATCTGGTCGATGACCATGAAGTCGTTACCGAGTCCGTGCATCTTGCTGAATTGGATCTGCATGGCCGAAAGCCTACCGATCAGGCCTTGTATTGCAACGGCGCGGCGTCTGCGTCGTTCGTCCTGCGCTGACGCATGCCACAATCTCGGCGCTCAGCTGATCGGCGATCGTTTCGCGTCGGCGCACGATCGAGAACGAGCACCGTCGACGAGCACTTCGGCCGGGCGGTTGCGACTGTTGTAGTTGGAGCTCTGCACGAAGCCATAGGCGCCGGCGCTGCGAATAGCGAGCAGCGAGCCTTCGGCCAGCGTCAGGTCGCGATCGTGCGCGAGAAAGTCGCCGCATCTCGCACACGGGACCGACGATATCCCAATTGCGCGCGGATGCCGCCGTGTACCGGTGATTCCACGGCGTCGATGCCGTGCCATGCCTGATACAGCGTCGGCCGTATCAGGTCGTTCATGGCCGCATCGACGATGGCGAAATTGCGCGCGTCGTGCTGCTGTGTGGGCTTGAGATATTCGACACGCGTCAACAGCACGCCGCCGTTCGCAACCAGGAAGCGGCCGGGTTCGAGCGACACGGTCAGCGCGCGGCCTTGCAGCTGCCGCTTGATCTGTGCCGCGTAACCGGCCACATCGAATTCGCGGTTCGTCGCGATAAGTCACGCCCAGCCCGCCGCCGAGGTCGAGATGCTCGATGCGGATGCCCTCGCGCTCGAGCGTGTCGACCAATGCGAGCAGACTCTGCATGGCTTCGACGAGCGGCGCCGGGGCCTGCGATCTGCGAACCGATGTGGCAATCGACGCCGATCACGTCGAGCCACTGCGAGTTCGATGCACGCCGGTACATTGCCAGCGCTTCGTCGCGCGGCACGCCGAACTTGTTGGTTTTCAACCCGGTCGAAATGTACGGATGCGTGCCGGCGTCGATGTCGGGATTCACGCGCACCGAAATGCGCGCTTTTCGTGACAGGCGCTGCGCGTGCAACTCGAGCCGCGTAAGCTCAGCCGCGCTTTCGACGTTGAACGAACCGATGCCGACCTTCAATGCGAAGTCGATCTCCGCACCGGACTTGCCGACGCCCGAGAAAATCACCTTGGACGGATCGCCGCCGGCCCGCAGCACACGCTCGAGTTCACCGCCCGAGACGATGTCGAAACCGGCGCCGAGCGACGCGAACAGATTCAGAATCGCGAGATTGCTGTTTGCTTTCACGGCATAGCAGATGCGATGCGGCAGCGGCTGCAGAGCAGCGTCGAGGCGTGCATATTGAGAGGCGAAATGCGCGCGCGAATAAACGTAGGTGGGCGTGCCGCAGCGTTGCGCGAGGTGTATCAGCGAGACGTCTTCGAAGTGCGCGACGCCGTCTCGAACCGACAGCGGGTCGTTCACGGCAACACGCTGGAAGTCTTCGGCGGAGCTGGGTCCGGCATGCGCAGCGGACCTTTCTGGCCGCAGGTCGCGACCATCAGCAGCAACAGCGAAACCAGTAACCACCGCGACACGGAAGCGTCCATCGACAAAGCGCGGCAGTATACACACTAAGCGACGGTCGGGCGCCGCGTGCTCTGTGTGTCCCTGCCTTCTATGCCAACATCAACGGCGAACTGTTCGCGCAGCAGCATGAGCAAGTTGCGGCGCGGAGCAGCTCGCCCGTCAGTGCGTTTCGGCCGGCGCGACGCGAGATGCGGTGACGTCGCTCGCGCTCGCCGTGTAGATCTCGACCCCGCGAAGTCCGGCTTGTGTGATTGCCTCATCGAGGCGGCTGGAGACTTCCTGGGCCGTTCGTTGCGAAGGCGCGAATCGATGAATTGCGCCGTCGCGCAGCGCGAGCAACACGGTCACGCTGCCACGCTGATCGTGGACCAACACGGTGTCGCCTGCGGATGTCGCGATGCCGCACAAACAACTGAGTGCGTTCAAACGGATGCTGCGCGCGTCGGTGCGCAATCCGACGCGGCTCGGTGCCGCCAGTGCTTCGAACAACTGCGCCGCGTCCGAGCAGCGGCGTGAGGAAAAGCGCCCGGCGTTGCGTTCGACGATGACGAAGCCTCCTGCTAACGCGAACACGAAGCGGCCGACCGAGTCGTGCCGGAACGCATCGGACATCTGCGCCGCGAGTTCGCTGATGCGCTCTTCGATGGCACGGTCGTATTCACCGCCGACGCAATGCACGCGTAGCGTGTCTGGCGGCTGCGCGAGCAAACCGGTGAGCCCGGCGATCAGGCCGTCGTCGCCGGTGTTTCCGATCGCGACGATGCCGTCGTCGCGAATCTGCAGCACATCGACACCCGCAATGAGGCTGATGTGGAAGCCGCTGAAGTCGAGCGGATCGTCCCAGTCGCTGACGATGGCCTCACCGGCAGCCCTCAGCGCGAACTGCGGCGATTCTTCTGCGTTGACGATGCAGCAGCGTCGACGGCGCCGCCGAAGTGCCGTCGAGCTGCGACAACAACTCCAGTGTCCGTGCGCAGGCGTGTCGTCGGGCGTCGTCGACGCGCAGATTGTCTGTGCCGAGGCGATGTGCATGTGCCCAGGCGATCGTGGCCGCGAATCGCGGTGCGACGAACGCGGTCCTTTCTTCATCGCGCAGTTGCCATTGTCCCGCCCGCGCTTCGACGCGCACTCGGCCGGCGACGCGCCTCGGCCACAGCGCCGGATTGATGCGCGGGATCGTGTCGTTGCGAGTCTCGGTCCAGCGCGAGATCCGCTCGCCGGCTGCGCGCAATCGGTTGTGCATTTCGGCCGATGCGTTCAACTCGGATGCGAGCCGTGTCAGGTGTTCGTGCGTGCGCTGCAGTTCGCCGTTCACGCGCGCGTTCTCGCGTTGCAATTCGGCCAAGCTCGGTTCCCGTGCCGCGCCGCGCCGGCAATCGCGCGCGAGCGCGAGGCGTTCCGGCGCGTCGGCGAAATATGCGGCGATGGCCTCGTCCAGAAGCGTCGACGAGTCGATGCCCTCGTCGCCGTTCCAGATCCGTTCCTTGTAGGCATGTGCCAGCGGCTCGAGGGTCGCGTCGCGCGCATAGCTTTCCAGCAGCATTAGCGACGGTAGCTGCACGTAGGGAGCTTCGAGTGCGGCTTCCATCAGGTCGACGCCGGCCGTGAGGCACTCGGCGCGCGGAATCGGTTCCGCGCGACCGAGATCAAATGTGTCGTCGCGACCGATGAATCGCTGCGACTTGAGTCGCGCGCAGTACACGTCGTGAGCGTGGTCGAGTTGTGGCGGTACGAGCCACCAGATCGGATAGCGGCCCGCCAGCAGGATTGCGGATCGGTAGAACGTGTCACGCGAGAGACATGGGTTACGCAGACGGCTGCGTCGCGCTTGTTCTTCCACCGGATCGAGCAACGTCGTGGTCAACGTGATGCCGCGATCGGCCGCGTATCGAACGAGACGAGTCAGCTTTTCGTTCAACGCCGCATGCGTCGCCACCGCACTGATCACGCTGAGTTCCAGCGCGTTGCGCGGCAACGGAGTCACATATAAGGCCTGGATCTGTGCACGCCGTTCGACGAACCGCTCCTGCATGAACGACAGCGCCACCTTGCGGACGGCATTCAGCGCACGCCGATCAGGTGTGTAGCGTTCGATCCCGCACGGCACGTCGAAATCGACGAAGCCGGGAAGCGCCGCGTGATTGCTGTGCGATCAGAACGGGAAGGCATCGAAGAACGCGCGTCGCTCGTCGGAGAAACCGCTGCGCAGCACTTCGACGCGCTTGCGACTCAGCGCCAGAAAACGGTCGCGTAACGCGCGCAGCGATTTACGGTCGATGTCGTCGTCGGTGATTGGCGGAGTCGGGCTGCATACCTGAGTATAGGCAGCCCACGGCGACCGGCCTTTGCGGGCGCTAATCGCAGCCGGTGCGGGCGCGGCCGCGTGCGATCGCCGCCCGGACCTGTGCCGGCGCGGTGCCGCCGATGTGATTGCGCGCGTTGACCGACCCTTCGAGCGTCAGCACGTCGTAACACCGACGCGTCGATCACCGGACTGAAGCGCTGCAGTTCGTCGAGCGGCAGATCGCTCAGCGCGACACCCTTTGCGACCGCGTGGGCCACGCAACGGCCGACCACTTCGTGCGCGTCGCGGAAGGGCAGCGTCTTTGCGCACCAGATAGTCGGCGAGGTCGGTCGCGGTGGCGAAACCCCGCGACGGCCGCAGTCGCGCATCCGGTCGGCGCGCACGTCGCAGATGCGGCAGCATGCCGAGCATCGCGGTCAGACAGTCGCGCAGCGTATCGACTGCGTCGAACAGCGGCTCCTTGTCTTCCTGGTTGTCCTTGTTGTACGCGAGCGGCTGGCCCTTTCATCAGCGTCAGCAGGCCCATCAGATGGCCGAACACGCGCCCGGTTTTGCCGCGCACCAGCTCGGGGACGTCGGGGTTCTTCTTCTGCGGCATGATCGACGAGCCCGGTGCAGAAACGGTCGGGCAGGTCGACGAAGCCGAACTGTTGGGACGACCAGAGCACCAGTTCTTCCGACCAGCGCGACAGGTGCATCATCGCGAGGCTCGCCACCGCGCAGAATTCGATGGCGAAGTCGCGGTCGCTGACCGCGTCGAGCGAGTTCTCGCTGACCGTCGTCGAAGCCGAGTTCCCGCGCGGTGAAGGCGCGATCGATCGGAAACGTGGTGCCGGCGAGCGCCGCGCTGCCGAGCGGCATCACGTTGACGCGCGCGCGCAGCTCGACGAGCCGTTCGCGGTCGCGCAGCAGCATTTCGAACCAGGCCATGACGTGATGCCCGAACGTCACCGGCTGGGCCGTCTGCAGATGCGTGAAACCCGGGCATGATCGTGTCGGCATGGGCATCGGCGAGGTCGAGCAGTGCGACGAGCAGTTGAGTCATGATCGAGTGCAGCGCGTCGATCTTCGTCGCGCAGGTACAGACGGATGTCGGTGGCGACCTGATCGTTGCGGGAGCGCCCCGTGTGCAGCCGTTTGCCGACGTCTCCAACGATCTCGATGAGGCGGGATTCGATGTTCATGTGCACGTCTTCGTGCGACACGGACCACTTCAGTGTCCCTGCGTCGATTTCCTCGTGAATCGCGTTCAAGCCGTCGACGATCACGCCGCATTCGTTGTCCTGAAAGCACGCCGACATGCGCCAGCATGCGGGCGTGGGCGATGGAGCCTTGAATGTCGTGGTGGTATAACCGCGCATCGAATCCGATCGATGCGGTAAACCGCTCGACGAACTGGTCAGTTGGCTCGCTGAAGCGCCCGCCCCAGAGTTTCCGGGGCGGTCGGTGTCATGGGTCATCGCGGTTTCGATGGTGGCGAAAAGACGCGCCGATTATAGCAATTGGCGCGAGGCTTCCGGGCGAAATGGAATGGGAGACGAAACCAGTGGCGGCAGCACCGATCGATCAGGCTCGACCCACGCGGTTCGTCATCCCCGATCTCTGCAATGCACCGGCCCTCAGCATCGTCGTTCTGGTCTGGCGAACTGCTCGTGCTCGTTCTGTTGTTTGCCGGCGGCCCGGTGACCTGGGAAGGTCTGGCGCTGAAGTCGCTGTACGTCCAGTGGGTGGTGCTGATGAGCGCCGGTGCGTTGTGCGGGTACGCGGCGCTGGCTCGCGCAGATGGGCCTCGCGCGCGGCGCGCTGCTCGCGTTCGTGATGATCACGTTGCTGACGCTCGCTGGTAGGGCTCGGTGCGGACAGAGTCGTCGCCGGGACCATGAGCTACGCCGTGCGTGCCGGTCAATGGGCTGCGATCGCCAAACAGCTGGGGATCGCCTGCATCATCGCCGGCATGGTGCTGCGCTACTTCTATGTGCAGCAGCAATTGCGCGAACAGGAACAGTCGGAACTGCAGTCGCGCATCCAGGCGCTGCAGTCGCGCATCCGGCCGCATTTCCTGTTCAACAGCATGAACATCATCGCCAGCCTGATCTCCGTGGATCCGGAGACGGCGGAATCGGTGGTCGAGGATCTGTCCGAGCTGTTCCGCGCAAGCCTCAACGATGCCGGCAACCAGGTGCTGCTGACGGAGGAACTCGAACTGTGCGAACGTTATGTGCGGATCGAACAACTGCGCCTCGGCGACCGGCTGAAAGCTCGCCTGGGACATCGGCGAATACCCCGATGGGCTGAAGATCCCGCTGCTGACACTGCAGCCGCTGCTCGAGAACGCGATCTATCACGGTATTCAGCCGCTGCCCGAAGGCGGCACCATTGCGGTGACGCTGCGTTACGATCGCAACGTCGTCAGCGTGCGCATCACCAATCCGTTGCCGTCGCCGGAGTATCGAACGCAGACGCAGGGCAACAAGATGGCGGTCAACAACATCCGCAGCCGGCTGCAATGTGTTGTACAACGATGCGGCCGAGCTGACCGCCGAGGCGGAGGGCGACGTGTTCGTGACGATGCTGCGATATCCGTATCGCGCATCCGACGACGCGATGTCGAAACAGGGAGGTGTCATAGGCCGTGAAGGTACTCATAGTCGACGATGAACAGCTCGCGCGCGATCGACTCGCGCGCATGTTGGGCGACATGCCGGGCTATGAAGTCGTGGGCCAGGCGGCGAACGGAATGCAGGCGGTCGAGCGATGCGAATCGACGCAACCGGACGTCGTGCTGCTCGACATTCGTATGCCGGGCATGGACGGGCTCGAAGCGGCGCGGCACATGGCCGGCATGGAAGAGCCGCCGGCAGTAGTGTTCTGCACGGCGTATGAAGAACACGCGATCGAGGCGTTCAAAGTGCAGGCGGTGGGCTATCTGTTGAAGCCGGTACGCCGCGACGATCTGGTCGGCGTGCTCGCAGTTCGGCGACGCGCACCAATCGCGCGCAACTCGCCGCGCTGGCCCGGAAGAAGGTTCGCAGCGCAGCCACATCTCTGCGCGTACCCGCAAAGGCATCGAGCTCGTACCGATCGACGACGTGCGCTTTTTTCAGGCGGATCAGAAGTACGTGACGATGCGCCATGCTGGCGGCGAACTGTTGATCGACGAAACGCTGCAGGAACTCGAAGACGAATTCGGCACTCGGTTCGTGCGCGTGCATCGAAATGCACTCGTTGCCACCAAGTACATCGAGGGGCTGGAGCGTAACGAAGAGGGCCAGTATCAGATTCGTCTGCGCGACGTTCCGGGCGGCATCGACATCAGCCGGCGGCACGTATCGTCTATTCGCCGATACATCCAGAAGTTGTGACGTCGCTCCGACTGCGCATCGCGACCCGCAAGAGCCGTCTCGCGCTCTGGCAGGCGGAGTTCGTCGAAGTCGCAACTGGCAAGTGCGCATCCGGGCCTCGAGATCGAACTGGTGGGAATGACAACGCGCGGCGACGTGGTTATCGTCGCCCCTCAGTGAAATTGGCGGCAAAGGGCTTGTTCATCAAAGAGCTCGAAACGGCCATGACCGACGGGCGCGCCGACGTTGCCGTTCACTCGATGAAGGACGTGCCGGCCGAATTGCCGGCGGGATTCGTGTTGCCGGTGATCGGCTATCGCGACGAAGTGCGCGACGTGCTGGTGAGCCCGCGCGTGCGATCGGTGGCGGAGCTGCCGCGACGGCGCGCGCGTGGGCTCGTCCAGTCTTCGCGGCAGGCGCAGCTGCTGGCGCGACGCCCGGACCTCGTCGTGGCGCCGGTGCGCGGCAACGTCAACACGCGGCTCGATAAACTCGATGCCGGTGAATACGACGCGCTGCTGCTTGCGGGCACGGGACTTCAGCGTCTTGGACTTGCTGCTCGTATCCGCGAATTCCTCAGCCTCGAAGACAGCCTGCCTGCGGCGGGTCAGGGCGCGCTGGGGTGCGAATGCTCGCGCGAGACGCACCGACGTGATCGAGCTGCTGGCCCCGCTGAACGATGCGCGGGTGGCGCGCTGCGTACGCGCCGAGCGAGCCGTCAGCCGCCATCTCGGCGCAGATTGTTCGTTGCCGATCGCCGCGTACGCAGTCGAGCGCGGCGGGGGATCTGCATCTGCGCGCGTTGATCGCGAACAGTGCCGAACGGTCGCGTATTGCGCTGCGCGGTGGACAGGCGCCGATCCCGATGCGCTGGGCGCGCAGGCCGCGGCGGAACTGCGTCGTCAGGGCGCGGACGAAATCCTCGTCGAGCTGCGCAAGGTCTCACGGTGCCGATCGCTGACAGCGGCAGGGTTCTCGTCACACGGTCGGAGCCGGGCGCATCAGAGCTGGCAGAAGCGCTGCGCGCCGCCGGGTACGCGGCACTGGTGTGCCCGATGCTCGAGATTCGCTCCAATCGATCACGATACATCGAGCGCCACCGTTGCCGAGCTCGATCGGTTCGACATCGCGATATTCGTTTCGGGCCACGCGGTGCGTTTCGGGCTGGACCTGATCGATGCGCACTGGCCGCAACGCCCCGCAGGTGACGTGGATAGCGGTCGGCGAAGCAACGGCGCGCGTGCTTGCGGAGCGCGGCATTCAGGCGCTGCAACCGGCGACTGAATCGTCGGAGGGTATACTCGCGCTCCGCCGCTCAGTCGAATAGTCGGGCGCCGAGTGCTGCATATGTGCGGGTCGCGACGGACGTCCGCTGCTGATGGAATGAGCTGTCGCGCGTGGTGCACGCGGTGACGTCGTTGACGTTGTATCGAGCGAAGGCGGTAGCGGCTGAACGCGCGGCGGTGTCGAACTCGGTGACGTGTCTGCGATCGACGCGGTCATCGTATCGAGCGCGGATGGTGCGCGCGCATTTGCATCGGCCTGGCAGACGGTGGGCGGAGATCCGGACTTGACGGTTGTCGCCCCGTCGGAGCGTGTTGCGGCCGAGCTGCATGGTCTCGGATTCAGCCGCGTGACGGTGGCCGATGGTGCCGGCGCGCAGGCGACCGTCGAAGCGCTTCGAAAAATTGACGAGGAATCGAGATGAGTGACGCGGAGATCGGTCGCAGCACAACGGGCCGCGCGAGCGCGGCGCCAGCCGCGCCGCGGGGGACGCGTGCTGGCGTCGTTTGCGATATTGCTCGCACTGGCCGCATTGGGGTTGGCCGGATATCCGTACTACCAGCGCTATGTCGTCGGTGTACCTGCGCCGATCAACAGTGGCGAACTCGAATCGCTGCGCATTGCGCAGCAGCGCCAGGCGGATGAACTCGCACGGATAGCTGCAGAAGCGAAGGCACTCGATGCGCGATTCAGTCAGCAGGCGACGGAAGCGCAGCAAGCTGTGCCGCCGGCTGTTGATTCCCCGACGGCCTCGGCATTGCCGCGAGCGCGCGCTCGAACTCGCGCGAAGCCGAGTTCCTGATGCAAAGCGCCAACGATCGCCTGTTGGTGACGCGTGATGTACACGCCGCACTCGCGATGTTGCTGGCGGCACAGACGATGGTCGATCAGATCGACGATCAGGCGCTGGCCGATGTGCGCGGCGCGTTGACGCGGGAGATCGCGTCGCTGCGCGATGTCACGAGTCGTCGACGTCGACGGAACGTTCGACGGCTGCAGGCGCTTGGCGCAGGCGCTACCGGATCTGCCGGCCCGTGGCGCCACGTTTACGTCGGCACCGCACCCCGTGGCTGCTCCAGGTCGATGCGCCGCCGACGTCGACTGCGGCGTTGTTGGCGTGGCAGAAATTCCTGTCGCTGTTCGAGTTCCGCCGTCAGGGCGCGGCGGCGCGACCGCCGCTGGGTCCGGATGAGGCGACGTATCTGCGGCTGAATCTCGGCCTGATGCTGCAGACGGCGCAACTCGCGCTGTTGCGCAACGATGACAGCCGTCTATCAGCAGAGCCTCGAGTCGGTGCGTCGCTGGCTCGACGACTATCTCGATACGACGCGCAGGAAGTGACGGCCGCCCGCGCGGAGATCGATCAGCTGCTGGCGGTTCGACTCGATCGGGCGCTGCCCGACATCGGCGGTTCGTTGGCGGCATTGCGTAAGGTGCATGCGCGCCGGCATCGCCGGTCACGCCCGCGCCGTGCAGCGAGCGGTACGCCATGAGACGCGCGCTGATCTATCTGGTCATTGCGCTGGTCGTCGGCGGTGCGGTCGGCACGTTGATGTCGCGCGATCCTGGCTATGTGCTCGTCACGTTACGAGAACATGAGCTTCGAGACGAGCCTGTGGTTCGCGCTGCTCGCATCTGATCGTCGGCTATTTCGTATTGCGCTCGTCATCGGATTGTCGATGCGGCTGATCCGCAGCGGTGCCGGAGTGGCGCAGTGGCAGCAGAATCGCCGCCGCGCGTGTGCTCAGGCACGAACGGTGCGTGGGTTGTTGCTTGCTGGCGAAGGTGACTGGACCGGGCGCGCAAGGCACTGCTAGCCGACGCCGAGGTGGTGGATCGCCGTTGGTCAATTATCGTCGGCGCGGCGCGTGCTGCGAACGAGATGGGCGATGCGCCGGGCCGCGATGCGTTGCTGCAAAAGGCGGGTGAATCGACACCCGGCTCGACGCTCGCGGTCGGCGCTGACTCAGGCGGAATTGCAGATCTCCGCACAGCAGTACTCGGCCGCGATGCAGACGCTTGCTGAACCGCAAGGCGATATCGCCGAATCATCCCGTGATGCTGCGCCTGCTCGCGGAGCTGTTACGAGCAGAACAGGGGGACTGGGGCGCACTGCTGGCGCTCGCGCCCGAGCTGCAGCGCCGCAGCGCGATTGCGCCGGAGGAACTGCGTCGCAATGCAGCTGCGCTGGGCGACGGCGTGGTTCGAAGTCCGCCGGCCGGAGCCAGAGTGCGCAAAGTCTGACGCACAATGGAACGCACTCGACAAAGATCTGCGAGCCGATCCGTCTGTGATGGCGGCGTACGTTAATGCGCTCGACATGGTCGGTGCCGGCGGCGAAGCCGAAGTGACGCTTGAGCAAAGCGTTGAAACAGGACGTGGAACGATGAACTCGTCGCGCTATACGGGCGAGTGCGCGTCGAACGGCGTGATCAGCGGCGTGCAATCGCCGAAGGTTGGCTCAAAACGCGGCCCAACGACGCCACGCTGCTGCTGGCGCTCGGTCGCATTGCCTTGGCCAATCGCGATTGGGCGAAAGCGCGCGCGAGTATCTTCGAAGCGAGCCTGAAGCAGCGACGCAGCGCAGAGGTGTACGGCGAGCTCGGACGTTTGTGTCTGGCGATGGGCGAACGTCCGCGCGCCGACTGAATTGTTCGCGCAGGCGCATCGACATGAGCGGCCAGCTGCCGAATTCCGCTACCCTTGACGCCAGCTCCGACGCTAACGCGGCGCGTAGCTGAAGACGTCAGATTCGATCGGTGACGTTGCGTGACGCCGAGTTCGTTCAGCACATCGGCGACGGCGTAAACGAACCCCGGACCGCCGCTGACGACGATTCTGCCCGATCGTCGGCAACGCGTCTGTGCGCAGCCAGGTGAGCGCGGCATTTTCGGCGCCTTCGGCGAATCGACGACCGCTTCGTAGTCCAGCCAGGTTGCAAAGGCTGCGCAGCTCGGCGTCGCAATACAACTGTTCGCGCTGACGTCACGCTCCACACCAGCGTCACGCGGCGAGTGCTGTTCAGCGTGGCGCAGGTGCTCGATGATCGCGCGACATTGCGAGATGCCGGAGCCGCCGGCGATCAGCAGCAGGTCTTCGTCAAGCGGTGCCGTCGAATCGAACGTCGCCGATACGGCCCTTCGATCGACAGCTCGGTGCCCGCGTCGAGCAGCTCGTTCATCAGCTGCTGCTTCGGCCACGCCCGGTAGCGGACGATAGTGCAGCTCGAGTTCGGGAAGCGCGGTCGGGCGCGCTCGCGATGGACATCGGAATCCGAACGCCGCCCGGATGGACGACATTCAGATATTGGCCGGCGTGGAACGGGAACGGCGAACGGCAGCGCCAGCGTGATCAGCCTGACGCCCGAATCATGGTGCGCGACCGATGCGATGCGCGCCCGAACCTCGGGCAATCAGCGACTGCCTTTCATCGACGCGAAGAACTCGGCATTCGTCTTCGTGGTGCGCAGCCGGTCGAGCATGAACTCGACCGCGGCGGTGTCGTCCATTTCGTGCAGCAGCTTGCGCAGAATCCACGCGCGGTTGAGTTCTTCCTCCGACATCAGCAGGTCTTCACGGCGCGTGCCGGAACGGCGGATGTTGATCGCGGGATACACGCGCTTCTCGGCGATCTTCCGCTCGAGGTGCAGTTCCATGTTGCCGGTGCCCTTGAACTCTTCGTAGATGACTTCGTCCATCTTCGAGCCGGTTTCGACCAGCGCCGTTGCGATGATCGTCAGGCTGCCGCCCTCTTCGATGTTTCGCGCCGCGCCGAAGAAGCGCTTCGGCCGTTCCAGCGCATGTGCGTCGACGCCGCCGGTCAGCACCTTGCCTGACGACGGCACGATGGTGTTGTACGCGCGCGCGAGCCGCGTGACGGAGTCGAGCAGAATCACGACGTCTTTTTGGTGTTCGACGAGACGCTTCGCCTTTTCGATCACCATCTCGGCGACCTGAACGTGGCGCGACGGCGGTTCGTCGAACGTGCTTGCGACCACTTCGCCGCGCACCGAGCGCTGCATCTCGGTCACTTCTTCGGGGCGTTCGTCGATGAGCAGCACGATCAGCACGACTTCGGGATCGTTGGCGACGATGGCCTTCGCCATGCTCTGCAGCAGAATGGTTTTACCGGCTTTCGGCGGCGATACGATCAGGCCGCGCTGGCCGCGGCCGATCGGGCGCAATCAGATCGACGATGCGCATCGACAGGTCTTCGGTGCTGCCGTTGCCGCGTTCGAGCGTCAGGCGCCGGTTCGGGAACAGCGGCGTCAGGTTTTCGAAAAGGATCTTGTGCTTTTTGGTGTTCGGTTCGCTGAAGTTGATCTCGTCGACTTTCAGCAGTGCGAAGTAGCGTTCGCTGTCCTTCGGCGGGCGGATTTTGCCGGCGATGCAGTCGCCGGTGCGCAGGTTGAAGCGGCGTACCTGGCTCGGCGACACATAAATGTCGTCAGGGCCGGCGAGATACGACGAATCGGCGGAGCGGAGAAATCCGAAGCCGTCCTGCAGGATCTCCAACGTGCCGTCGCCGTAGATGTCTTCGCCGTTCTTCGATTGCTTGCGCAGGATCGCAGCGATCACTTCCTGTTTGCGCGAGCGGGCGAGGTTTTCGAGGCCCATTTCACGGGCCATATCCACGAGATCACCGACGGGTTTGCGTTTCAGATCTGTCAAATTCATATGATTACAAAAGCCACAAAGTGCGGGTATTGGGAAGGGGATGTCGAAAGGCGCCGGGCCGCTGTGCGCTTAAATCGCTTGAGAGACGTTCGAGGAAACCGAGAAGGGAGGCGGCTAGAACGAGCACTGGCTGGACGGAATCTACCACCGCCCCTACGGGGCGTCTAGAGACAAATTTCGTGCGACGGGAGGAGCTGAGCGACAGTCGTCACGGTCCGTCACGGTTCGATGCTGAGCTCGACTGGCGAGTGTCAGATGTTGCTTTCGAGGAATGCAGCGAGCTGCGATTTCGATAGCGCGCCGACCTTGGTCGCTTCGACTTCACCGTTCTTGAACAGCATCAGCGTCGGGATGCCGCGAATGCCGTATTTCGGCGGAGTCTGCTGGTTGGCATCGATGTCCATCTTGCAGACTTTGATGCGATCGCCGTATTCGCTGGCGATCTCTTCGAGAATCGGCGCGATCATCTTGCACGGCCCACACCACTCTGCCCAGTAATCCACCAGCACCGGTTTGTCGGCGGCTGAGAACGTCCTTGTCGAAGCTGGAATCGCTGATGTGAACGATTTTTGCACTCATCGTAAAACTCCCGTTTTTATTGCGCAATTTGGGTCCAGTAGCGCGCATCGATGGTCGAGTGTAGCACCGTCTTCGAGACCGAGTAAGCCGCGGGTCCCACAATGCAGCGCTCTGGCTATGCTGCCGAGCGATTAGTTGGGACGGATTTGGATAATTCAAGCGTGGATGGTCTCGCAGCGGCTCTCGACCTCGGATCGAACTCCTTTCATCTGATCATCGCGCGCCTCGATCACGGCGAACTGATCGCACTCGAGCGCCTGAAGGAAAAGGTTCAACTCGGCCGCGGTTCGGTCGATGGTGTCGATGAGCGCTGCGGCGATCGAACGGGGCCTCGATTGCGTTGCGCGCTTCGCGCAGCGGCTGCGGGCCGTTCCGCTCGATCGGGTTTCCATCGTCGGCACCGCGGCGCTGCGCGATGCGCAGAATCGTGATGCGTTTCTCGATCCCGCGCCGCGACTGCTGCGACATCCGATCCGAATACTCAGCGGCGAGGAAGAGGCGGAACTGATTTTTCTCGGCGTTTCGCACGCGTTGGCGCCAAGCGACGAGCAGACGGCTGATCATCGACATCGGCGGTGGCAGCACCGAATTCTGCGTGGGTGGCAGCTTCGCGCCGCAGTACAGCGCCAGCATCAACCTCGGTTGCGTCACGCTGACGGACCGACGTCGGCGAAGGTGTGTCGTTGGCGAATGGCTATCGCGGATGCGCGGCGCGACGCGTGCCGAACTGCTGCGGCCCATTGTCGGTACGTGGAGGAAGCATGCGCGCGGCGCGGTCGTCATCGGTACGTCGGGCACCATCGAATCCGTTCGCAGCGTGCTCGTCGCCAACGGATTCGATTCGGGGCCGATCACGCGCAAGGGCGTCGCCGAACTCGAGCGCGCGATCGTCGAACGGCGATGGATTTCCGATCTCAGCGTTCCAGGCCTCGAACCGGAGCGTGTCGACATTTTCCCGGCGGGCCTGGCTGCCTTGTCGGCGATTTTCGAGATCGTTGAATATCGAACGGATGGAATTCGTCGATGCGTCGCTGCAGCACGGT
This sequence comes from uncultured Gammaproteobacteria bacterium, assembly GCA_963822125.1. Taxonomy (GTDB): domain Bacteria; phylum Pseudomonadota; class Gammaproteobacteria; order Pseudomonadales; family Azotimanducaceae; genus DATJGR01. The sequence goes on from CAWGGQ010000013.1 coordinate 74,674, forward strand.
CTGCTCTACGACCTGACGGCGCGACGCGCACTGGAGAATGTGCAGGAGCGGACGATCGACAGGGTGGCAGCAGTCGCTTCGTGGTCGATCGTCGTCAGGCGCAGCGGGTTCGTGCTCTCGCGCTTGCGGATGTTCGATGCGTGTGCGCTGGCAACTGGGATCTCGACGAACGGGGAGCTGCGTGACTGCTGGGTTGGGCGGCGGATCTGCACGAGATCGGCCTGATGGTGTCGGCGCGCCAGCCGAACCGGCACGGCGCGTATCTCGTCGAGAACGGCGAGCTGCCCGGATTCACGCCGAGGAACGCCGTGCGATCGCATTGCTGATTCGCAGCCACCGCGGCGGCTTTCCGATGTTCGCGTTTGCATCGTTCTCAGGAGCCGGTTGCGACGCGGCTGAAGCGGCTGGCGGTGTTGCTGCGGCTGGCGGTGATTTTCGAGCGCACGCGCACCGATGCCGACTCGCCGACGTGTCGCGTCGAGGCGCACGACGATCGCGTCGATGCGTCGGTTGCCGCGAGCTGGCTGGCCGACCACGCGCTGTCGCGCGCGGAACTCGAGTGGGAGCGTGAGCGACTGGCCGCGGCTGCGGTGACGCTGAGATCTGTCATCCCGCAGCGTGAGCGTCAGCGCTTCGCGAGCACCTGCGCTACGCGTCTTCGCGAAGTACGTGAGAATGCCGTCGGCGCCCGCGCGTTTGATGCAGACGAGCGACTCGAGGATGACCGCTTCGCTCAGCCAGCCGCGTTCGATTGCCGCCATGTGCATCGCGTATTCGCCGCTGACCTGATAGACGAATGTCGGCACACCGAACTCGTCTTTTACCCGACGCACGATGTCGAGATACGGCATGCCCGGCTTGACCATCACCATGTCGGCGCCTTCGTCGATGTCGAGCGCGATTTCGTGCAACGCTTCGTTGCTGTTGGCCGGATCCATCTGATACGTCATCTTGTTGGCTTTGCCGAGGTTCGGCGCCGATCCGACGGCGTCGCGAAACGGTCCGTAGTAGGCTGACGCGTACTTGGCCGAGTACGCCATGATCTGCGTGTGGATGAAGCCGTGCGCGTCGAGTTCGGTGCGAATCGCGCCGACGCGGCCGTCCATCATGTCGGAAGGCGCGATGACGTCCGAACCTGCCGCGGCGCAGATCTGCGCCTGCCGTCGCAGCGCGACGACGGTCTCGTCGTTCATCACGTAGCCGTCCGCGTCGATGATGCCGTCCTGACCGTGCGTGGTGTACGGGTCGAGCGCGGCGTCGGTGATGACGCCCAGTTCCGGCACGGCGGCTTTCACCGCGCGAATCGCGCGTGCGATCAGACCGTCGGCATTCCACGCCTCGGCGCCGTCGGGCGTCTTCAGGCTCGGTTCGATCTTCGGAAACAGCGCAATTGCGGGAATGCCCAGCGCTTTACACGCGTTCGCACTCGCGCGACGAGTTCGTCGATCGTGTAGCGCTCGATGCCGGGCATCGATGCCACGGGCTGGCGCGTTGCTTTGCCGTCGATCACGAACATCGGATAGATCAGGTCGTCGGTGCTGAGTTCGTGTCTCGCGGACGAGGCGTCGCGAGAATTCGTTGCGTCGATTTCGGCGCAGTCGCGTCGTTGGGAACTTTCGTGGCACGAGGCGGCTCCATCGCATACAAACTGAAATGGTACTGCACCCGTCGCGGCCAAGTAATCGATCACTACTCAGGCGTGCCGACAACTCGCACCGATAACTCACGCGATGAATCGCGTCGACGATCAGGGCGCGTAGTGCTCGTCCGCGAAGCCTTTGCTCAGCCGTTCGACCGTTTGTTGAAACGGCTTCGGATCGTCGAGCATCCGCGCCACGACCAGCGCGCCGTAGAGCGCACCGAGCAGTTCGCGGGCTCTACGCCGTGCGCGCTTTTCGGTGATGCCGGTTTCAGCAAATGCGGCCGTGAGCTGGCGCAGCCACGCGTTGGTCTGCACCTGAATGCGCTCGCCGAATTGCGCGCGTGCAGCGGTGGCCGTGAGCTCCGCCACCAGACAATTGCGTGTGCCGTTCTCGCAGTAGGCGGCGAATCCCTCGACGAAGCCGCAGAGCCGCTCGACTCCACGGCGCCGGCCGGTCGAGATGCTGGTACGCGAGCGTGTTCAACTGCGACACGGCGCGTTGCAGCAGCAGGTCGGCCATCTCGTCTTTGCCACCCGGAAAGTGGTGGTAGAGGCTGGCTTTGCCGAGTCCGCATGCGCGCGAGAGCTCCGACAGCGTTGCACCTTCATAGCCGCGACGACGGAAGACTTCGTCGAGGATCGAGATCAGCTGCGAGTTTCACGGGCGATTCGGACATGCGTCGCAGCATACCAAACGAGTGTTCGGGTCTCACGAGATGGCCTTGGCGCGCGAGAAATGATCAGACTCGTCCGCGACTCGAACAGTTCAAGCAGCGGAGAAGCAAATGAAATTCGGCATCTTTTACGAGCACCAGTTGCCGCGACCATGGACCGAAGGCGCGGAGCAGAAGCTGTTCAACGATGCGCTCGAACAGGTGGAAGTGGCCGACCGCCTCGGCATCGACTACGCGTGGGAGGTGGAGCATCACTTCCTGGAGGAGTACTCGCACTCGTCCGCGCCGGAGGTATTCCTGGCCGCTTGCGCGGCGCGCACCAAGAACATCCGCCTCGGCCAGGGTATTCGCCAGGTGATCCCGCAATACAACCATCCGGCGCAGCACGGCGGAGGTGATTGCAACTCTCGACCTCGTTTCGAACGGTCGGGTCGACTTCGGCACCGGCGAATCGTCCGCGGTGCTCGAACTGGGCGGCTTCGGCATTACCGTCGAGGAGAAGCGCAAGATCTACCTCGAATCGACCGAGCAGATCTGCAACATCCTCGCGATGGATCCGTACCCGGGCTACGTCGGCAAGTACTTCAGCATGCCGTGCCGCAACCTGGTGCCGAAGCCGGTGCAGCAGTCCGCATCCGCCGGTGTGGGTCGCGTGTTCGCAGCGCGAAACGATCCGCATGGCCGCGCGTCTCGGCATCGGCGCGTTGACGTTCGCGTTCGTCGATCCGCTCGAGGCGCGATCGTGGGTCGAGGAGTACTACGACATCATCAAGAGCGACGAATGTGTGCCGATCGGTCACGCGGTGAACGCCAACATCTGCATGGTGTCGAGCTTCTCCTGTCACCAGGACCGCGAAACGGCGGTCAAGCGCGGGCTGAAAGGATTCGAGTTCTTCGGTTACGCGCTGGGCAGCCTGTACGGATTCGGCGCGCACAAACCGGGGCGAACGAACCTGTGGCAGGAATTCGAAAAGGTGTTCGAGTCGCGGATGCGTGACACCGCCGGAGTTCGGCCAGGCGCTTGTCGGGCGGCGCGGGCGGCATCGGTACGCCGGACGATCTGCGCGCTCACCTGCGCAAGTTCGAAGAGGCCGGTGTCGACCAGGTGACGTTCATCCAGCAGGCGGGCATGAACAAACACGAACACATCTGCGAGGCGCTGGAGTTGTTCGCGGCCGACGTGATGCCGGAGTTCAAAGCGCGCAGCGGCGGAGCGCGAACGCGAGAAGCAGCACGAACTCGCGCCCTACATCGAGGCGGCGCTCGCGCGCAAGGTGAAGATGCCGGCTCTGCGCGATGCGGAAATCCCGGTGTTTCCGGCGCTCGGTCGGCGCATCACCGAAGAGTCGAAGGAACAGCCCTCGATCTACGAGAAACCCGCCGCGGGTTGAGTGCCGAACGGGGCGTCTAGTCGGCGTCCCGTTCGTCCGGGTCGAGAGCCGTCGCCGCGATCATCGCGTCGAGGTGTTCATGCTGCTCGCAGCCAGTCGGCCTCGGCGGCCTGCAGGTCGCGCAGCAGGTCGGTTCGTTGTGCAATCACGGTCTGTAGGCTCTGGGTCGACATCGTTTCGTACGTCGCCGGATCGGCCAGCGTCGTTTCCAGCGCCTTCAGATCGATGCTCACCGATTCGATGCGTGCCTCGAGGCGCTTCACCGCCGTTCGCAGCGTTTGCGTCTGACGACGATGCTCGGCCGACGCCTGGCGACGCTCGCGCCGGCTCGGTCCGGTGTCCGATGCGACCGGCGCCACCCGTTGGCGGATGCGTTCGGCATACTGTTCGAGATCGTCCGGATAGGGGTCGACGTGTCCGCCGCCAACCAGCCAGAACTCGTCGACGCAACGCCCGAGTAGATCGCGATCGTGCGATACGATCACCATCGCCCCTTCGTACTCCTGCAGCGCCACGGTCAGCGCGTGCCGCATTTCGATGTCGAGGTGGTTGGTCGGCTCGTCGAGCAGCAGCAATGCCGGCTGTTGCCACGCGATCAGCGCAAGCACCAAGCGGGCCTTCTCGCCACCGGACAGCGATTGCGGTCGGTCGCATCGCCATGTCGCCGGCGAAACCCCAGCCGCCGAGGTACGTGCGCCGTTGTTGATCGGTCTTCACTCGGCGTGCGCAGCCGAAGGTGTCCCAAGCGCGCTGAGGTCGCCTTGCAGCAATTCGAGCTGATGCTGCGCGAAGTAGCCGACGCTGCTGTGCTGGCCGCGAAACAAGTCGCCCGATTGCAGCGCCAGGTCGCCGGCGAGCGTCCGCATCAGCGTAGTCTTCCCGGCGCCGTTTGCGCCTAGTACGCCGATGCGCGAGCCCGGTGCAATCCGCAGCGACTCGACCGAAGACCACCGTTTTGCCGTCATAGCCGAGCGATCGCGTTCTCGAGCTGAATCAGCATCGGTGACATCTGGGTCGGGTTCGGGAAGCTGAACTCATACGGAGAGTCGGCGTGTCCCGGTGCGGCTAGCTGTAGTTTTTCCAGCGCCTTCAATCGACTCTGCACTTGGCGCGCCTTACTGGACTTGGCGCGGAAGCGGTCGACAAAGCGCATGATCTCTTCGGCTTTGCGCGCCTGACGACGCGCCAGAGTCGACTGCCGCGCGAGGTTGTCGCCGCGCTGACGCTCGAACGAGCTGTAGTTGCCGCGGTAGAGGGTTGCCCGACCGGACTCAAGATGAACGGTGTGATCGACCACAGCATCGAGGAATTCGCGATCGTGAGCGATCACCAACAAGGTGCCCTGCGTAGCGATTGAGGTGGCCTTCGAGCCACAACATCGCATCGAGATCGAGGTGGTTGGTCGGTTCGTCGAGCAACAGCAGATCTGACGGGCTCATCAGGGTTTGCGCCAGGTTCAGACGAATGCGCCAGCCGCCTGAGAATTCGCGATACGGTCGTTGAAGTCGCTGACGCCGGGAACCCGAGGCCATTCAGAATCTCGGCCGCGCGCGCTTGTGCGGAGTAGCCGCCGAGATCGTCGAACTCCGTGTGCAGTCGCGCGAGTGCAGCATCGTTGTCGCGCTTCGTTCCGCCGTCGGCGATGGCTCGCTCGACGCGGCGCAGCGCGATGTCGCCGTCCAGCGCCCAGTCGAGCGCGGTACGGTCAGACGGTTGCGTTTCCTGTTCGAGCTGCGCGATGCGCCAGCGGGGAGGCATCCGTACGTCGCCGACTTCCGGCAGCAGCCGACCGCGCAGCAGTGCGAACAGACTCGACTTGCCGACTCCGTTGCGACCGACAGCGCGATGTGGTGGCCGGAATGCAGCGTCAGGTCGAGGTGTTCGAACAACACCTCCCCGCCGCGTTTCAGCGTTACATCGGAGACAACGATCATGATCAGGCGCTCGCGCCACCGGGATGGGAACACGCGTTGGAGCGCGGCATACTCTTAAGCACACGAATCACGACACGGCATTGTACTGTCACATGAGTGAGATGCCCGACTATCGATCCTTCTGCGCCAGTCTGCAGAGTTCCGCGCCCCCCGCAGGCATCAGCGACGAGCTGAGGTCGCTGTGGTGGGCGCGCAAAGACGACTGGGACCAGGCGCACCAGATCCTGCAGGATCTGGAGAGCGCATCCGCCGCTAACGTTCATGCTTACTACACCGCGTCGAGGGTGACCTTTCGAACGCAGGGTACTGGTATCGACGAGCCGGCGTGCCTATCTGTGAAGATGCGTTGAGCAGCGAGTGGACTGCACTCGTGAAACGCCTGTTGTCCAGGCTTCTGCGGATTCCGCGTTGCGCTGATGCGGCGGCGCGGCTAAGGGACCTAGTTGGCGCATACCGGTTGCTTGCGACGTAACGTCGTCGATCCAGTGCATCAAGTTGCTCCATTCGAGCGCTTCGCGTTCTGCGCTCGAATCGGAGACGTCGTCGAAGATGCCGGTGCCTTCGTCGGCAAGCCGCGTGTACAACGCGCTGTCCCTGAACGTGGCAACGGTCGGCACGTCGAGACAATCGAGAAACTGCATCAGCTTCGTATGCGTCGTGGTGTTGTGGCGCACGCGATTCGCGATCACGCCGATCGGCACCGGGCGTACGCGATAGGAGCGATGCGCGAGCAGTTGCGTGATGAATCGCGCGCCGGCGCGAATGTCGATCGACGACGGCAGCAACGGCACGAGGATCACATCGATGCCGCGCAGCAAGTGTCGAGGTCGCGATCGCTGACCGCCGACGGCGTGTCGATGATGATGCGTTCGACGTCGTGCGGCAGACGCTGCTGCAAACGCGCGCGTCGTGATACATCGCACGTGCGTTCGTGCGCGGCAATCAGATGGATGCTCGGGAGAGGTGCAGCGCGTTGCTCGAGCCACTGTGTGCTCGAAGCTTGGGAGTCGTGATCGGTCAGAGCGACGCAGTATCCGAGACGCGCATACGCCGCGGCCAGATTGGTCGCGATCGTCGTCTTCCCGCAGCCCCCCTTTCCGTTTACGACCAGGATGCGAAGAGCATTCGGCTCAGCCATCGTCGCGCGTCTTTTATCGTTGTGGGTGATCGGGGGCGGGACTATATACCTGGCCCCGGGCGCGCGCTCTAGCACTTTTTCTGCCGCGCAGAGAGGGTTGCGTGCGCGTTTGAGAAATCGGCCTGAGGTGCCGTGGCCGGTACCGATCAAACCGCCGACGGCACTTCGCGGTGCGCGCGGTTGAGCATGTCGTCTTCGAGTTCGAAACGGGTTTCCAGCGCCAGCGCGAGGCGGCGAGTTCGCGGCGTACGCGAGCGACGTCGAAATGGTCGCCGCCGGCGTGGTGATCGTTGAAAGTCATCGCGGTCGATGTGGTTGCATCGAAGATCGCGTATTCGCGCGGGGTGGTCCACGTTTGTGGCGAAAGCACATCGCGCATAAATCCGGAAGTAGCCGTTCGACAGGTAGTCGACCATGCCGCTGACAGAACCGTTCGAGGAGGCAGTTCGGCCTCGTCGCGCAGATCGCCTTCGATGGCGTTGGACAGCTTCATCAGTTCGACGATCAACTGGCGGCGGCTCTTCAGAAAGGTTTTGACGGTGCGCTCTTGCGCGGTTCGGTTCGGCACTGGTGCTCCCCATTGAGGACGTTCCCTCGGGAAGCGTAGCAACGATTGCTCGTTGCTCAAGTGGAGCGCGCGCGTGATCAGGCGTCGGCGGCCTTGCGCGCGGATGCGATCCACCAGCACCAGGGTCGCCGCCGAGCAGCGATGAAGCCGATCAGCGCATAGCCGGCGATGCTGATCCCGAACATCGTCCACGTGACTTCGGCGCAGTTGCCGGTGCCGAGCGTCATCGCCTTGAGGATCTCGCTGAGCGGGAACGCGTCGATCATGTATGCCATGTCGGGCCCGCACGCCGGAACCGCGTCGGCGGGCAGACTCTGCAGCCACAGCTGACGCACCGAAAACCCGGCGCCGACGATGGTGCATGCCAACGCGGCGATCGGAAAGGCCAGCGAGCGAGGATTGTAGCGCGAGGCCGGCGAGAACGACTGCGCCGCCCAACATCGTCCAAAGCCGCTGCATCAGACACAGCGGGCAGGGGTCGAGACCGAGGATGTGCTCCATGAACTGCGCGCCGCCGATCATTCCACCGGCGAGTAGCAGCGCGATCAGCCCCAGTGCAGCGGACTCGTTCATGCGCCCATCCGCAGCACGACTTTGCCGATGGCCGCGCGCCCTGACAGGCAGCGGAAGGCTGTCCGCGTAGTCAGTCAACGGGTAGGTCTTGCCGACCAGCGGATTGATCTTGCCGCGCTCGAACAGGTCGAGGATGTCGCGGAAGTTCCGATCGTTGAGTTGCCGCTCGCGCGCCGCGAACGAGCCGTAGAAGACGCCGACAACCTGGCAACCTTTCAGCAGAATCAGATTGATCGGCACCTTGGGGATGTAGCCGCCGGTGAAGCCGACGACGAGCACACGGCCCTTCCAGTTGATGCGATCGCATGCACTGATCGAACAGGTCGCCGCCGACCGGATCGTAGATGACGTCGGCGCCGCGGCCTTTCGTCAGCGCCTTGACCTTGTCCTTGAGTTCGCCGTCGGAGTAGTTGATCAGGTCGTCTGCGCCGGCGCGGCGCGCGACTTCGAGTTTTTCGTCGGTACTTGCCGCGGCGATGACCCGTGCGCCCATCGCCTTGCCGAGTTCTACCGCCGCGATCCCGACGCCGCCCGCGGCGCCGAGCACCAGCAGCGACTCGCCGGGTTGCAGGTCCGCGCGCTGTTTCAGCGCGTGATAGGACGTGCCATACGTGGTGCTGATGCCGGAGCCTGCTCGAAACGTCATTCCCGGCGGGATGCGCCGCAGCCGCTGGGCCGGGATCGCCAGGCGCTCGACGAATGCGCCGATGCCCGAGCCGCCGAAAACGCCGTCGCCGTGCGCCAGCGTTCGGACGTTTGCGCCCACTGCGCGACGACGCCGGCGAATTCACCGCCGGGAGAGAACGGAAACGGCGGTTGGCTCTGGTACTTGCCCTCGATCATCAGACACGTCGGGGAAATTCAGCGCCGCCGCGCGAACATCTACCAGCACGTCGTCGGGCCCGACGGACGGCGCATCGACCTCTTCGATCGACAGCGATTCCGGCGGGCCGAACGCGCGGCACAACAACGGCTTTCATCGGCTCTCCATTGAGGTGCAGGTGTCTCGATACAGGAGCGAGAGGCAGCTGAGGTTACTGGCCGGTTCGCGGGCGTCAACTATTCTTGCGTGTGACGACCGGAGGTGGGTCCGACGCACAATCGGAGATCATGCAAGCGCATGCGAACGTGGTCGTAATTCTGGCACTCTGCTTAGCGACGGTTTGCCGCGTGCCGAGGGCGGCGAAGAAGGCGGCGGCGTCAAGTACGTCACTCTGCAGCCGCCCGTTCGTCACCAACTACGGCGTAACGAAGACCGGCCGGCTGACGTATCTGAAGGCCGACGTGACGTTGAAGGTTGCGGATCCCGAAGGTGAGGCCGCGCTGAAGTACCACACGCCGGCTCTGCGCAATGCGCTGGTGCTGCTGTTCTCGCGTCAGGAAGATGCGGCGGTGTCGTCGAGCGACGGCCGCGAGCAGATCCGTCAGGAGGCGCTGACCGAGCTTGCGCGACATCATGCAGGCGGAAGAGTGGCGAGCCGGTCATCGAAGACCTGGTGTTCAGCAACTTCGTGGTGCAGCACTGACGTCTGACGGCAGCTCGCTGACGCAAGCCACTCCTCGGCATGTGCTCGCGCAGCGCCGGGTAGTAGCGCAGAAAGTCCGCCTCGAACGTCGCGATAGCCGGCGCGTAGCGCCTCCATCGACTCCCGTACCGATTCTCCGCTCCGAAACCGTTGCGCGATGCGCGCGGAACGCGCGTTCGACCGGCTCGAGTTCGACGTACCGCCCGAACAGATCGTGGTCGCGCATGAAGCGGGAGAAGCGCACTGGCGTCGAGCCGGCAGGTGCGCTTCGTGCTCGGCCAGAATCGCGTAGGCGCGGGCGCGAAAATTCCGCCAGCGGTTCGCCATGAACGGTTTCGAAATGTCGCGCGAGGAAATGGTCGGCGACCAGATCGATGAATACCGGCGCTAGCCGGCGCGACGTCTGCGGAAGCCGGGCGACGCTGGCCTTGATGTCGGCCTGAACTGCACTGAATGCGTCGATGCGCCGATGCAGGCGGATTCCGGTTTGAATCCGCCTGCGGCAGATGCGCAGGGACCGGTGCCCTTGACGAAGTCGCCGAGAAAGCCGCCGACGAGGTAGTGCGGCGCTGTCGCGCTCGCCCAATGCGCAATGCGCGAGGAAATTCACGCGCCCCCGATCGACGGCGCGGCCATGTAGCGCGCGAGGTATTCGTCGAGGCTTTCGGTATCGGCCGGCTTCGATCGCGCGCTGATCGGCTTGATGCGAGCGTTCTGCCAGCGATTCGAAGTAGGCGAGCTTCTCGTCGTTCAGCGGGTTCGCGACGAAGAAGCCCTTGTGCATGATCGACTGGTTCATCGCAAAGCGGAAAAACGGCGACGCGCGCTTTGCGCATGCTCGCGAGGATGCGCGCCGACGGCGTGCGGTCGGGATCTTCGAGACGCGCGCGTTGTTCGATCCACGAGTCGCGGTGGTCAGTCGTCGCCGGCGACGTCGGTCCAACAGATCGGCGATGGGGCGCATTTCGTTCATCAGCGTCGTCGCCCAATCGCGCATCGGCACTTCGCGGCCGCCGCGGCTCAACGTCAACCCGGCTTGCGGCCCGGCTTCGACGATGCGCTGTTGGTTGGCCACCATCTCCCGCGACTCCGTCACCGCTGTCGGGCGGGCTGTCGCTCAGCAGGCAATGCAGCAGGAACGTATCGATGAAGCGGATTTCTTGCGCGTCGATGCCGACCGGCAGGAACGGATTCAGGTCGAGGCAGCGCACTTCGACGTACTCGACGCCGCGACGACGTCAACGCCGTCAGCGGGCGTTCACTCGCCGCGGACGGTGCGTTTGGGCCGGATCGTGCCGTAGAACTCGTTTTCGATCTGCAGCAGCGTGGTCGACAGTTGCCGGTATTCGCCGTCCACTTTCACGCCGATCCGCTCGTATGGCGGGTAGGGTTGCGTCAACGCGTCGAGCAACGATGCGCGCGTATTCGCGCCAGCGAGTTGTAGGAGATGTGCAGGTTCGATCTGCGCATCGCTCTGATAGCCGAGCCCGCCCATGCGCAGCGAAGTGCCATGCGGCACGATACAGCGAGCCTTCGTCGAAGCTCTCGAGCTTGTGCGGTTTGCCTTTGACGAACGATTTGCACAACGACGGTGATGCGCCGAACAGATAGATCAGCAGCCACGAGTGGCGGCGGAAATTCCGGATCAGGCCGAAGTACGCGTCGTCGCGAAATGCGCGCGAGTCGGCGCGTGCCCTGGATCGCCGCGATCACCGGCCAGAGTTCGTTCGGGAACGAGAAGTTGTAGTGGATGCCGGAGATCGTCTGCATCAGACGGCCGTAGCGCGCGCTCGAGACCGCGGCGGTAGATCTGCTTGGTGCGGCCGACGTTCGACGTGCCGTAGTGCGCGATGGGTACCTGATCGTCATGGCCGAGCATGCACGGCATGCTCGACGACCACAGCAGCTCGTCGTCCAGCGTGCGATAGACGAAGCGATGGATGTCGCTCAGTTCTTCGAGACAACCCTGTACGCTGTGGTGCACGCCGGTGATCAGTTCCGGCTGCGATTCGCAGAAGTCGGTGGTGATCAGCGGATGCGTGAGTGCGGAGCCCAAGCCCGCCGGGTGGGCGGCCTGCGACAGGTTGCCGTTCGGCAGTACCCGCAGGCTCTCTTTTTCGATGCCGCGGGTGAGTTGGCCGAGCAGGTGTTTGCCGCGACTTGCGGCGAGTGCGTCGATACTGCTGTTCGAGCTGCGATGCCATCGCTACCCACTCTCATGCTTCCCCAGGGGGTGGAAGGGTAACGCCATCCAGAAGGGAGTTGCCTAGAAGGTCGTCGACGGTCCCGCTGCGACGATCTTCGGGTCGACCGCGAAGCGTTTGAAGTTCTCGACGAACTTGCCGATCAGCCGTTTCGCTGCTTCGTCATAGGCGGCCTTGTCGCTCCAGCTCTGCGCGGGGATCGAGGATCGTTCGGGTCGACGCCGGGAACGCTCGTCGGAATCTGCAGATTCAGTCCGGGCAGGTGTCGCGTCGGCACGTTCGTCGAGCGTGCCCTGCTGGACGGCATGAATGATCGCGCGCGTGGTCGGGATGCTGAAGCGTTTGCCGACGCCGTAGCCGCCGCCGGTCCAGCCGGTGTTCACCAGATAGACGCGTGAGCCGAATTCGTTGATGCGCTTGATCAGCAGGTCGGCGTAGACGCCGGCCGGGCGCGGGAAGAACGGCGCGCCGAAGCAGGTCGAGAACGTCGCCTTGTACGCCTCGGTGGAGCCGACCTCGGTCGAGCCGACCTGGGCGGTGTAGCCGGACAGGAAGTGGTAGGCGGCCGCTTCGGTCGACAGCACCGACACCGGCGGCAGCACGCCGCTGACGTCGCAGGTCAGGAAGATGATCGCATTCGGTTCGCCGCCGCGGTTCGCGACGACACGCGCAGCGACGTTCTCGAGCGGATAGCAGGCGCGGCTGTTTTCGGTGAGGCTCGAGTCGGCGTAGTTCGGTTCGCGGGTGACCGGATCCATGACGACGTTTTCGACGATCGCGCCGAAGCGGATCGCGTCGTAGATCACCGGCTCGTGTTCGCGCGTCAGGTTGATGCACTTCGCGTAGCAGCCGCCTTCGAGATTGAACACGGTGCCCTTGCCCCAGCCGTGCTCGTCGTCGCCGATCAGGTAGCGGCCCGGGTCGGCCGACAACGTGGTCTTGCCGGTGCCGGAGAGGCCGAAGAACAGCGTGACGCTGCCGTCGTCGCCGACGTTCGCCGAACAGTGCATCGGCAGCACGTCCACTGTCGGGCAGCAGGAAGTTCTGCACCGAGAACATGCTCTTCTTCATTTCGCCGGCGTAGCGCATGCCGGCGAGCAGCACCTTGCGCTCGCTGAAGTTGATCATCACGGTGCCGTCGCTGGCGGTGCCGTCGCGCTTCGGAACGCACGTGAAGCCGGGTGCATTGACCACCTGCCAGAGTGCTTTCGACTTCGGGTTGAATGTTTCCGGGCGGATGAACAATGCGCGCCCGAACAGCGCGTGCCAGGCGTATTCGGTCGTGACTTCGATCGGCAGATAGTGCTGCGGGTCGGCGCCGACGTGCAGGTGCGAGACGAACGTCTCGGTGCTCGGCGAGGTGCGCCTGGACGCGATCCCACAGCGCATCGAAGATTTCCGGCGCGATGGGTTGATTGACCGCGCCCCAGTCGACGGTCTTGTCGGTAGCGCGATCGCGACGATGAAACGATCCTTCGGCGAACGACCCGGTGCGCTTGCCGGTCCTGACGACGATGGCGCCGTTGGCCGCGAACTGACCCTCGCCGCGCAGCAGAGCGAGTTCGGCGAGTTCGGCCGGCGACAGCTCTGTGTAGGTGTTCTTTCGGCGCGTCGTATCGATATCTAATGCCATGGCGGACGGATGCTCGCTGCGTATGCGGGTGGAGGGGCGTTGGGGGCGTGCATTATGCCAAACGCCCCCAAGCCGGGCGATTGGCGGTTGTAAGCGGTTGTTGCCGGTGACGCCGATTACTGGCGGTGTTGCCGGCAAGCTCACCGCGGCGAGCGGCTCGAACAGCAGCCGCGCATCGATTGGATCGTAGCCGTAGGTCTGCACCGCAAAACTCGCACGTGATTTCGATCGCGACCCTCCTGCGCCAGAATGTCGTCGACTTCGGCGCGGCCCATGATCCGCAGTGCGTTCGCCGTGCGTTCTGCGCGAGCACGAGCAGCCGAACGCGAGAGTCGACGCGGGCCTGCAGCCGCACGCGTTTCGGTCGTGGAACAGCCGAAGCAGCAGCGCTCTGCGGGCAACGGTCAGCAGTTCCCGATCGGTCACCGTGTCGGCCGAGCATCTGAATGCGATTCCAGGTACTCCGCGCCTGTTCCAGCGTCTCGGCGGCCGCGCACGCTGCGGATCCGGCAGCCGCTGCAGCAGCAGTCCGGCCGCGCAGCTTGTGGTCGCGCGGCCGCCCAGATGCGCGTCGGCAGTTGTTCGGACGTATCGAAAGTAGCGACTCAACTGCGCGCGGCAACCGAGTCCGGCTCTCGAGCGGCACGATGCCCTGGTACATCTGGCCGCGATGCGGTTTGAGCGTGATCGCGAGTTGTCCTGCGCCGCTGCAGAGCGTCGCCATCGTCGGCGTCGCCATCATCCGTGCGCAGGATGCCGCGCAGCATGGTTCGGTCGATGCACTCCGCCATCGCCGTTCTGACCGATCCGTCGCCGCGGATCTGCAAGATCACACTGCCGTCGAGCTTGATGCCCTGCGCGAGCATCGCAACGATTGCCACCATCTCGCCGAGCAGCTGCTCGGCGGCGGCGCGTAGCTGCTGTCGCGCGCGGATGCGCTGCCACGCATGGGTCAAGCGCACAAGCCGACCGCGAACGGCGCGTCGTCGAAGCTGAACGCAGCGGATCTGGTCGGTGGTCAAAGCTCGGCTTCCTCCGAAGCCGATTGCTTCAACCGCATCAACTCGCGCCGACCGCGGCGGTCGGGTCGCATCGGCGGGCGCACGTGAACGACATCGCCGGCGACGTCCTGCGCGATTCGCCGCGTCTTCGCGGCGGCAATGCTTTCGTCGCGTTTCGCGATACAGCTACTGCCGCATCGGCCGCGCCGCCGCGCCGTTCGCCGATCGCCGTGATGACTACGGTCTGTTCGACGATGCCGCGACTGATCTCGAGCTCGGTGCCCACGCTCGACCTCTTTCGACGGCTTCGCGCGTTGACCGCCGCAGTGCACCTTGCCGCCCTCGATCGCGGCTTTCGCCGCCGAACGCGTCTTGTAGAACCGCGCCGCCCACAGCCAGCGATCGAGCCGCACCTTAACCGGCGTCGTTTGGCGAGTCGCTCGCGGCATGATCTCGTCGAAACCGTTGAACGCGGCGTGTGCAGGTCCGCTGCGCGGCGGGCGCGCTGAATCGGGTTGCGATACCGTCACAGTTGCGCGACGCCGTGACGTTGCGCCGCGGCGAGCACTGCTGCGTTGTCGTCGATCAGCAGCGGCGCGGCGCATCGAAGGGCAGCGCGCTCTCGAGGCGGATCCAGAATTCGGCCGATTCCTTCGGCGCGCGGAAGTCGTGCGAGGAGAACGAATGGTCGAGCCGCGCCGTCACGTCCGGTCAGCTCGTCTTTGATGTCGAAGACCGCCGCGATGCGCGTTCGTGACCAGCACGGCGCGACGCCCCGTGGCCTTGAGCCGCGTCGAGGAATGCTTCCGCATGCGGACGGTAACGGATGAGGTGCGTCAGCTCGCGATGCAACGTCGAGCATGTTGAGTTGCGTGAAGCGCGCCCAGTAGTCGAGACAGTAGTGCTCGATCGTGTGGCGCGTCTGCGACGAAATGGCGTTCGAGCGTGTCGCGCGCGGCGTGCAGGCGTCACGCCGTGATGTGTTCGCGAATCGCTCCGGCAGGCGTTCGTTCCACAGCACGTTGTCGTAGTTGAGATCGAGCAGCGTGCCGTCCATGTCGAGCAGACACGGTGTCGACGTCGTCCCATTGAATCGCAGGAGCCATTGCCCGGTCTGATACGTAAGCGTGTCGTTACGAAAGTCCTATACTAGCGCAGCTGCCGACACGCTCATTCCGAAACTGCAGAAAACTCGCGGAGCCCGCATGCAAGACACCAGCCCATCGACAACTCGTCGATGCGCTCGTCGAAATCGTCGACAACGCGGGTCGCGAGATCATGAAGGTGTACGAGTCGGACTTCGACGTGGTTACGAAAGACGATGCGTCGCCGCTCACACAGGCGGATCTTGCGTCGCATCGCGCGATTCGCAGACGCGCTCGATCGCGCTGACGCCGGAAATTCCGGTGTTGTCGGAGGAGTCGAACTTCCCGGATTTCGCGACGCGCAAGTGGCTGGAGCCGGTACTGGCTGGTCGATCCGCTCGACGGCACCAAGGAGTTCGTCAATCGCAACGGCGAGTTCACGGTGAACATCGCGCTGATCGAGGGACATCGCGCGATGCTCGGTGTCGTCGGTGTTCCTGCGCAGGACATCGTGATCTACACCGGCGACGTTGCGGCACGACGCGCGCAGCGGCGCGATCAACGTGGCGTCGCCGCGATGCACACGCGGCGGATGGATCGCGACGCGAGAGTTGTCGTGGTCGCGAGCCGCAGTCACGGCGGCGAGCGACTTGAAGCGTTCATCGACGGACTGTCGGTGAGCGATTCGCTTCGGTGGATCGCACGCCTGTCGGTAGTTCGTTGAAGCTGTGCATCCTCGCCGAGGGTCGCGCGGATCTTTACCCGCGTCTCGGTCCCGACATCGGAGTGGGACATCGCCGCGGCGCACGCGGTGCTCGAAGCGGCGGGTGGTGCGGTCATGACATTCGATCACGAGCCGCTGCGATACAACACGAAGGAATCGTTGCTGAATCCCGAATTCCTCGCCGTGGCCGACGACGCGTTCGATTGGTGGAGCGCGCTTCCGCCGATCGCGTCCAGCGTGAATCCGTCGCGTTGCTTGCGCGTCTCGGAAACGCTTTGAGACAATCGCGCGCCATTCGAGGAGCGAACACGATGACGAAGGAGAGCCGACCGCTGCCGCGGCCGACACCGGAGACGCAACATTTCTGGGACGGCACCAAGCTCGGCGAGTTGCGGTTGCAGCGATGCAGCGATTGCGAACATGTCTACTTTCCGCCGCGTCCGTTCTGTCCATCGTGCAGCTCGCGTTCGGTGCGCGTGTTCAAAGCAAGCGGCCGCGGGCGATTGTTGAGTTACGTAATCAATCAGCGGCCGCATCCTGCGTGGGACGCTCCTTACTCAATCGCGATCGTCGAACTCGACGAAGGTCCGCGAATGATGAGCAACATCGTCGGTTGCGATCAGACGCCTGAAGCGTCTGCAACTCGACATGCCGCTTGACGGTTACGTTCGAGAATGTTGTCCGACGAAATTGCGTTGCCGCTGTTCACGCCGGTGGGAGCGTGCGCGATGAGTTCGGTCGCTATTGTAGGCGCCGCCGAAACAACCGAACTCGGCGTGGTTCCGAACGATGAGTCAGATTCAGCTGCATGCCGATGCTGCGCTGAACGCATTGGCCGACGCGGGGCTTACAGCTGCAGATATAGATGGTGTCGCAACAGCGGGCGAATCGCCGACGGCGATCGCGCACTACCTCGGCATCACGCCGGAATGGGTAGATGGCACGCAGGTGGGTGGATGCTCGTTCATGATCCACGTGCGTCACGCGATCGCGGCCATCCAGCAGGGATTGTGCGAAACGGTTTTGATCACGCACGGCGAGAGCGGGCGGTCGCGCATCGGTGCGCGGCAATTTTCGCGGCGGTGGCGGCAGTTCGACTCTCGCGGGTCAGTTCGAGTCGCCTTACGGCGTCGTCGGCCCGCCGACGATGTTCACGCTGCCGGTGCTTCGCTACATGAAGGACTTCGGTATGACGCACGAGCAACTCGCGATGGTTGCAGTGGTGCAGCGCGAGTGGGCGTCGAAGAATCCTCGCGCGAGCTTCCGAGAACTCATCACCGTCGAGGACGTGTTGAAGTCGCGCATGATCGCGTATCCGTTCCACCTGCTCGAGTGTTGTCTCGTTACCGACGGCGGCGGCGCGCTGATTCTCGTGTCCGGCGAACGCGCGGCGACTTCCCACAGCAAGCCGGTGTACGTGATCGGCACCGGAGAGAGCGTGGAGACGCCGATGGTCAGCCAGATGGAAGACCTCACGAGCTCGCGCGCATTTCGAGTTGCGGGTCAACGCGCGATGAAGTCAGCCGGCATCAGCCATGACGACGTTCACCACATGATGATCTACGACGCGTTCGCGCATCTGCCGATCTACGGTCTCGAGGATCTCGGGTTCTGTCAGCGCGGTGAAGCGGCGAGCTTCATCTGGGAGGGCAACACGCGCCCTGGTGGCAAGCTGCCCCTCAACACGAATGGTGGCGGTCTTTCGTACATGCACTCCGGGATGTACGGCATGTACGCGTTGCAGGAAAGCGTCCGTCAGCTGCGCGGCATCGCGCCGGCGCAGGTTCCGGGCGCGGAGATCTCGTTGTGTCTGGGAGTCGGCGGAATGTTCGGCGCAAGCGGATGCGTCGTAATGAGCAACATCGGTCCGTAAGAAGGGACGGCTCGGAGCGAATGGAAGAGGGATTGAGAGGGGCCCTCACCAGCCGCGCTGTACGCCGTGCGTTCGCCCTGCCGAGGAGAATAACACTGTATAAACATACAGCATCGGCTGGTGAGGACGTTTAGAATAGCGGCATGGTTGGGCGATTAAAAGGGCGATTCTCGGACGTTCGATGCCGTCCCGGGAAAAGCGTCTCAACATCAACGCGTTAACGATTTCGGTTCCATATTCTCTTCACTTTTGACTGTCGGCTGATCTGAGCTTTCGGAATACCGGCCGGCGAAGGGCTCGGACGCGCAATGTTACAAACGACGCACAAGAAAGGCGGTGTCACGCCATTGCTGTGAACTGGCGTCACAGGTTACAAGACTGGACGTGCCTCATGAGGGAGATGTCCATGAATGGCCACAACCAGAATGGCCACAACGAGCTGTTCGCCCGCTTCGTTGCTTATTCAAGCCCGTATTTGTTTTGGATGTTCGTCAGCGTGATTTCGGCCGGCATCCTGTGGCTTCGATGATGCTCGGCTGGAATCCAGCCTTCGCGCAGCAGCCATTTGATGGCCAGCGCGTAGTCGTCGAAGACTTCCGTTTCCTGCAGGTTGCAGACGAACCGGAACACACCGGCACAGAAGTCGTCGTCCATAGATCCGTCGAGCACGACGGCGATTCGTCCGGCCACACGAGGTCGGTACTTTGTCGTCACGTAGTTGAGGAACGGCCGTATCGCTCCGGGCGTCATTTTCAGATTCACGTTGCGCACGTCGGCGAGCTGCGGCAACCGCGGATTGAATGCCGGGATCGCTCAGTAGCGACTGACAGAGTTCATAAACTTCCACGAGATCGACGTCGCCTTGGAGTTGAATGGCGACGAACTCGTCTTCGTGGTTGATGTGGTATTGGGCGGGCACGCGACGTCCGTGTGCTTCAGGTCTCTTATGATGGTAGATGACCCGACCCGAAGGTAATGTGCGCCACGTATCAGGCACACATCTAGTACCGGACGAGCTTCTCATGCCGCAATCGTCGATCGATGTTGCAGAACTGTTAGCGCGGCTGAACGAAATTGCGCCGACGATCGTCGCCCATCGAGACGAGGCGGAACGGACCGGCGATCTGTCGGTGCCGGTCGTCGAAGCGCTGAAGCGCGCCGGAGTTTGTGAGCCTGTTCCTGCCGCGGTCGTTGGGCGGGTTGGAGGTCGATCCGGTATCGGCCGCGCAAGTGGTGCAGGCGGTCGCGCGGCTCGACAGTTCCGCTGGTTGGTTTCTGATGGTTGCCAATGCCGCTCGGCTGTCGGCCGCAACCTGGTCAAAAGCGCTCGTTGAAGAACTGTGGGGCGATAGCTCGCACACCATAGTCGCAGCTAGCTCTAACAAACCGATGAAGGCGCGCCGGGTTGATGGCGGTTTTCAGGTCGAAGGACGGACATC
The DNA here is from genome assembly GCA_963822125.1 of uncultured Gammaproteobacteria bacterium. Taxonomy (GTDB): domain Bacteria; phylum Pseudomonadota; class Gammaproteobacteria; order Pseudomonadales; family Azotimanducaceae; genus DATJGR01. The sequence goes on from CAWGGQ010000013.1 coordinate 94,079, forward strand.
GTTCGCAAGTGGCTGTCGGTTCGCCAGATGGTTTCTGACGCCGGCCGTCTGTTCTGGACTCGGGAACCGATGAATGGATCGCGGTGGTTGTGCCGATTGCGGAGTGTGAGATCGTCCCGAACTGGTCTGCATTGGGGATGCGCGGAACAGGCAGTCACGATATCCGGATCTCTACGTTTGTGCCGACGCAGCATTGTATTGTCAGCGTCGGTATGGATGCTCCGCGCAACGAATACTATGGCGGTCCGCTTTACCGCTGCTCGCATCGAATCGTGTTCGCCACCTACGTGCCTGTCGCTTTTGCTGTAGCGGAGTTAGCGCTCGAAGCGTTGACAGAGCTTGCGCATCAAAAGACGCCCTACGCAGGAGACTCGAAGTTGAAGCTGCGTTCGCTCGCGCAGATCAAGTTCGGGCGCGCGCTCGGAATCTATCGAGCGGCACACGGCTACTTCCACAGCGCGCTGAACGACGCGTGGCAATGCGCGCTACGCAATGAAACTCCAGACAGAGATGCGCGCGCGGCGCTGTATCTCGCGGGAACGCACGCGGTGCAGGCTTGTGCAGAGGTAGTGCGACTCGTCGCGGACGCTGCCGGATCGAGTGTGATCTACAAGGAAAGTCCCCTCGAACGGCTGGTCAGAGACATGGAGGTCCTGCGCCACCATGGCTTCACGAATGAACAGCGTTTCGGCAGCGTCGCCCAGGTGATGTGGGATGCGCCGCTCGACTATCCGGTTCTTCTCAGATAAGCGAACGCGCGAGATCAGTAGCTGATCGCGATGGCGTGGCGCGTTTGCGCCAGTTCCGCTTTGCGCGTGCTGACTTCCGACTCGAGCCCGTCGATCTCAGCATTCAACTGCGTCTGCTGCGCCATCAATGCGTCGCGATGTCTCCAGCCAAAGCGCGCGAGAGGTGGCGTCGACGTCGGATTGTTCGAGGTTGTTCATTACCGAGTCGAGCGCGGACCATACTCGTTCCAGCTCGTCGGACTTCGCTTCGATGGAACGCTCCATCGCGTCCACTTCGAGCTGTGTCATGTAGATGGCATAGCCGGACTGATATCCGTCGAGGTACTCGGCCGCAGCTGTGTTCGGGCAGATGTTCGACATCTTCGCACCCTGGCAACCTTGTTGGTAACCGTGTTCCTCGGTGCAGAAGCGTCGAATGCCTTCGTTCCAACCCGATTCGTACGCGACCCCGGAATCACCGCGCGAGTTGGCACACAAACGTTGACCGAGCGTGCCATCGTGATAGCCGAGCGTTTCCGCGTCACCGACGCACGCGGTCGGAGGATGAGTAGCGCAGCCAGTGAGGAGAAGGTACGAAAGCAGAACGAAGCGGCCGAATCGTGAGTGAGTCGCCATCGCGGCGCCCGCAGCGTGATTGCAACGCAACGAACATAGATGCGCGTGGCACCCGCCAAACGTACCTGGTTCACAAATGCCCCGTCGTTACGCTCGCACGGCGAGCAAAATCAGGCGCTTTTCGACGGTTTCATCGATTCTTGGGCGCGCCGAGCTCTCCCTGCGGCTCAGCCGAGGCTCGCCAGCCACTCGTCGTCCGAGCCTTCGGCGATGCCTTCGAACAGAATCGTCGACAGATAGCGCTCGCCGGTGTCCGGAAGCATCGCCAGCATGCACGCTGCCCTTCGGCGCGCGTTTTGCGACGTCGAGCGCGCCGGCCAAGCGTCGCCCCCGCCGAAATGCCGACGAAGATGCCTTCCTTGCGCGCGAGGTGCAGCGCGGTGTCGCGTGCGACGAGTGTCGTCGACGGCGACGAATTCGTCGGCCACTTTCTTGTTCAGCACGCCGGGAATGAAGTCGGGCGTCCAGCCCTGAATCTTGTGCGGCTTCCATTCTTTGCCGGCCAGCATGGCGGCAGCCGGCGGGTTCGACGACGACGATTTCACTTCGGGCCGCGCGACTTTGAGCATTTCGCCAACGCCGGTGAGCGTGCCGCCGGTGCCCCAACCCGTCACCCAGTAGTCGAAGCGTTTGCCGGCGAAATCGCGCAGGATTTCCGGGCCGGTGGTGTTGCGGTGATACGCCGGGTTCGCCGGATTCTCGAATTGTCGCGCAAGGAACCAGCCGTGTTTCTTCGCCAGTTCTTCTGCGCGTCGCACCATGCCGCTGCCGCGTTCCGCAGCCGGCGTCAGAATCACCTTGGCGCCGAGCGCGCGCATCAGCTTGCGCCGTTCGATCGAAAACGTTTCGACCATCGTGGCGACGAACGGGTGTCCGTACACCGCGCACACCATCGCCAGTGCGATGCCGGTGTTGCCGGAAGTCGCTTCAACGACGGTCTGGCCCGGCTTCAATGCGCCCGAGTCGCGCGCATCTTTGATGATCGCGTAGGCGAGGCGGTCTTTCACCGAAGCCATCGGGTTGAACGATTCGACCTTCACGTACATCGTCACGTGATCGGGACCCGTGCGATGCAACCGCACGATCGGGGTGTTGCCGATGGTGTCGAGAATGCTGTCGTAAATCATGCTGCCCCCTCCCTGTTTCGAAATGCTGTTCGCACTATTGGTCCCACGTAGTCGCTTCGTCGAGAGTCGTGCGCAATCGGCGTCGCCCATGCACGCGCGAGTTGCTGCACCTCCGACCAGTTGCGTCACGGAATGTCGACACGCATCGCGCGGCCCGGTATGTCTGCGCCGCGTCGGTCGATGACGCGCACGAGCACGGCGTTGCTTTCGGAATCGCGCAATCTCGATCACCAGCGTCGCCTCTCCGACCGACGTCAGATAGATGTTGCTGCGGCCCGACGGATTCGGGCGGCACGTTGGACACCACGTCGACCAGTCCGCCCCAGATCGTCAGCACGTCGGGCCGGGTTGGTCGACGATCTGGAATTTCTGCGACTGCGCCAGCTCTGTTTTGAATGCTTCGCTAACGACCGAACGAAGGCGCTCTTTCTGTTCGGCGGTCAGCGGGAACTGCGATGCGCGCTCGAGGCTGCGCGCGGTTGGACCGGTCTTGACGGGCCGGTATTCGATGCCCGCGCCGACCAGCATGATCTTCGTGTAACCCGCGAGCGAGAAATCCGGGCGCATCCACGCGCCGCTGACTTGTGTTCTTGACCTTTGCCAGGCCGTCGTAGGTTACATTCGATATCGAGTTCCGGCGCGCCTCGCGTGTTGCGTCGCGCAGCCGCCGAGCGACAATAGCGCGCGAGCATGGCGACGCTAAACATGAGACCCGCATTTCCGCGATCTCCCCGGCTTCGTTATTGCGGGCCGATTCTAGCGCGCCGTCGCGTTTGGTTGAGGTTTGGCGTTTGTCTATGATGGCTGGCGGTCGAACTCCGAGGTGCCGATGAGATCTGTTCGAGGCAGCGACGATGTTGCGACTCTTCGCGCTGTCGATGTCGTGCTGTTCGGCCGGAGTCGTTCGCAAGCGGAGGAGCGGACAGCGCGGCGCCGCCGGAGCAAGCAGCCGCAGCCGGCCGCGCCGGTCGCCGCCCGGATTCAGCGAGAGCGCAACGCAAGAACAGTCATCGCCGCGACGATTCCGTTCGGCAAAGACGAAGGCGACGGATTCTGGCCGCTGTATCGCGACTACCGTCGCGACATGTCGGCAAACTGCAGGATCAACGCGCGAAAGTCGTCGCCGAGTATGCGGAGATGTTTCGCACCATGACCGGCGATCAGGCGAAGTCGATCGTCGAGGAGTCTATCCTGCGCATCGATGAAGACATCGCGAAGGTCAAGCGCGATTATCTGAAGAAGTTCCGCAAGTTCCTGCCCGAGACCAAAGTCGCGCGGGTATTGATGATCGACGACAAGATCAACGCCGCCACGCTCGCGGAACTGATGGCGAAGGTGCCGGTCGCAGGCGAAACCGGCCGGCGCAGTAGCCGTGCGCTCAGTCGCCGATCGACGAACTGCCCAGGATGTTGCCGATCCGCAGGAAGTACGCTCGGTGTCCGCCTTGCGCGAATCCGTAGCCGATGTACAGCGGCCCGAGCGGTGAGTTGAAGCCCATGTAGGCGCTCGCGTTGACGAGCCCTTCGTCGAGGATGTCGTCGGCCTGCTCGCGCCGTGTTGCCGTACTCCAGCGTCATGCCGACATACGGCGGCAGCCAGCCGGTGGCGAACAGCTTGTAGCGGTAACCGAGCAGCGCCATGCCGAAGTTCTGCCCGCTCAACTCGTCCGGTTCGAACCCCGACAGGCGGAAGATGCCGCCGGCGAGGTAGATGTTCTGAATCGGCGCCTCGCCGTTCGCGCGTGAGCCCGAGTCCGGCCGCCCAGCAGGAACGTGTGCAGTCCCCACGTTTTCGCCGTGAACAGCGAGCCCGCGAACTGTTCGAATTCGCTGTCGGCGCCGAGCGCAGGTGCGCGACCAGAGATACTCGAAATCGGCGTAGGTTCCGCGCGATGGGAAGTAGCGGTTGTCGATGCGGTCCCACGTGCCGTCGACGAACCATTCGCCGCCGTCGAATGGCGCCTTTCGGCACCGTCGGGTCGCCAACGCGAACCTGCGTCGATCCCGCGTAGCGCCGGATGCCGCCGAACAGTGCCGCGTGCCGCCAGAACTCGCGCCCCATCGCAAACGAACCGCCCCATCTTTTCGACGTCGATCTGTCCGAGCTTGTCGCCTTGCGGATTGAACTCGGTGAGGTTCTGCGCGCTCGGCAAACAGCTTCGGCACGACGATCCACTTCAGCTCGTCGCCGATCGGCTTGTACAGCTCGGTGAGCACGCCCTGGTTCTGGCCGAGCTGGATCATGCCGCGGAACTCGCTGCCGCGATCGTCGATGTCGGTCTTCAGATACGCAAGCCGCACGTCGATTGCCGACGAATCGCTGACGCCGGTGAAGTCGACACCGGTTTCGATGAACGACGTACCGCGCTCGTCCTGCTTCACCGTCACGAGCAGGCCGTGCTGGCCGTCTCCTTCACGACCTCGTAGGTGGCGCGATCGAGAAAGCCGAGCGCGTAGATCTGCTGGATGTCCTTTTCGAGTCGTGCTTCGTCGAGGGGTTTTCCGATGTCGACGTGCAGGCGCGCGTAGATCACCGCGTCGGAAAATCTCGACCGGTTGTTCAGGTGAACGAACTGAATGATCGGTCGGACCGGCGACGCAGCTCGCGATCTGCGCGCGATACTACGCATATTCCTCTTCGGAAACGCCCAACGGCGCCAGTCTGTCGCGCAGCGCGCTCGCGGCTTCGTAGCCGAGAGGGATCGACTGATCGGCTTTGCCGAAGTCGACGGAGCTGATTTCGTTGCCGAGGTTCGGCACGATCAGCACGTCGTTGCGGCGTCAGCAGCGATTCCTGCGTTCCGGTGTTGTTCACCACCATGATTCCGGTCAGCTGACTCGTGATCGACACGAAATCGGTCAGCTCTTCACGCGTAGACAGCGGCGTTCCCACGTCGACGGCGATCAGAATGTCGGCGCCCATGCCCTGCACCACGTTCACCGGCAGGTTGTTGACGATGCCGCCGTCGACGAGCAGGTGACCCTGGAAATCGATCGGTGAGAACAAGCCGGGTATCGACATGCTCGCGCGCATCGCGGTGGCGAGGTCGCCATGTGAAATGACCACCGGTCTGCCGGTGACGATGTCGGCAGCAATCGCGCGGAACGGAACCGGCAGTTCATCGAAGTTTTTCGTCTGCACGCGTTCGCTCGTCACGGTCTGCAAGAAGAACTGAATCTTCTGGCCGCTGATTGCGCCGCGCGGCAACAAGCGACGACTTCGCGCCTACGCCGAATTTCGGTCCGAACAGCGCGAGGTCGTCGTCGCGCTTGCGACGATAGGGTCGTTCGGCGCGAACCGTGTTGTCGGCGAAGATGTCGCGACCAGTTCAGCTTCCGGATCACGTCTTCGAGCTGGTCCGACGTCATGCCGGTTGCGTACAGGCCGCCGACGATCGAACCCATGCTGGTGCCGGCGACGTAATCGATGGGGATGCGCAGCTCTTCGAGCACCCGAATCACGCCCACGTGCGCGATGCCGCGCGCGCCGCCGCCGCCGAGCACGAGTCCGATGCGCGGCCGGTCAGTCGGCGGCTGGTTTGCACAAGTCGCTCGGCGTGCGCGGCAATCGGTTCGAAGATCGTGATGAGAATAGCTCAGCAAAAGTGCGGCGAGAGTTCGCCGCGAAAGTGCGAGGCGAAGGAACATGCCGACGTCTCCGGACGTGGTTTTACGCAGGCAATGCGCGGGATTTGAGCAAGCGACCGCGAGCCTAACCGTTGCGTTCCGACCGATCAACGAGGGCTTGCTGCTAACATGCCGATCCTCGTCGGACAAAACGATGCGCCTGAATCGAAATGGTTAGACACGCAGACGAAGCAGCCGCGTCGAGCTGGTACGAAGAGAAGCAATCTGCATGGTTGTATCGTGTGCTCGCCGAAGTCGAATCGCGTCCCACGTTGTCACAGTTGTTTGCAACGTTGGCCGGTGAAGCCGACGACCAGGCGGCACTATGGGCTGCAAAGATGTCGCAGGGCGGCGCGGCGTTGCCGGAATTCTCGCCCACGATGCGAGCGCGAATCGTCGCGTGGCTGGCGCGTCGCTTCGGCGTGAAACCGATTCGTCAGGTGCTGGCCGGTATGAAGGTGCGCGGTATGTCGGCATATGCCGGTGCGCATCCGGGCGGACACTCGATGCCAGCGACAGTCGAGGAGGTCGGTCAATCGCATCGCGGTGTCGGCGGCGGCAATTTGCGCGCTGCGGTGTTCGGTGCAAACGACGGACTGATCTCCAATGCGAGTCTCATCATGGGCGTCGCCGGAGCGACGTCCGACAGTCGTCTCATTCTGCTGACCGGTGTGGCCGGGCTGCTCGCGGGCGCGCTGTCGATGGCGTCGGGTGAATTCGTGTCGGTGCGTTCGCAGCGTGAACTGTATGAGCACCAGATGTCGCTCGAGCGCGACGAACTCGATGAGTATCCGGAGGAAGAAGCCGAAGAGCTCGCGCTGATCTACGCGGCGCGCGGCATGAATCTGGACGAGGCGCGCGCGGTGGCGCACAAGATGCTCGCCGATCCTGAACACGCACTCGACGTGCTCGCGCGCGAAGAGCTCGGACTCAATCCCGACGACCTCGGCTCGGCATGGGGCGCAGCGGGGTTTTCGTTCATGTGTTTCGGCGTGGGCGCGCTGGTGCCGCTGTTACCGTTCCTGATCGGTGTCGGTGGTCTGGTCGCGGCCGGCGTTCTCACCGGTGCCGCACTGTTCGGTCTCGGTGCGCCATCAGCCTCTTCACCGGTCGTCGAGCATTGCGCGGCGGTGTGCGAATGCTCGGTATCGGCGCGGCTGCGTCGGCGCTGACCTACGGTTTGGGTTCAGTTTTTGGCGGCGGCATCGGCTAGCTGGTTCGTCGACCCGCCCCCGAACGGTGTCGTTGGCGGATCGACTCTGTGCAGCACAGCTGGTTTCAGGTACCCGTGAATCGGGCGGGACGGCGCTCGAGGAACGACGCAACACCCTCTTTGTGGTCGTTGGATTTGAAGCACTCGGCCAGCGCCTTCGTGTGGCGCTGCATGTGTTCCGACACTTCCGCGCCGAGTCCTTCGTACACCATCGCCTTGATGCGGCTTTGCGAAAACGGCGATCCTTCGGCGATCTTTGCGGGCCAGTGCCAGTGCGGTGCCGGCAAGATCCTCGCTCGGCACCACCTGATCCACGTAGCCGATCTGCAGCGCTTCTTCTGCGGTCAGAAAATCGCCGGTGTAGAGCAGCTTCAGTGCGCGCTGCGTGCCGATCAGTCTCGGCAGCAGCCAGCTGCCCGCGCCGGTATCGGGCACCAGGCCGCGATGCACGAAATTCCACGCAAAGCGCGCTTTCGGCGTTGCGATACGAATGTCGCACTGCGAACTGAATTCGGCACCCATGCCCACCGCTGGACCGTCGATGGCGCCGACCACCGGTTTCGGACATTCGACGATCGGCCACCAGCGACCACGGTCTTCCGAGCCGCCGCGTAAGCCGCGCTGCGCGCCCGGCACCGTCGCAAGGTCGGCAAGATCGGTGCCGGCGCAGAACGCGCCCGGCGCGCCGGTGATGATCAGCGCCCGAGTGGATTTGTCAGCGCCGGCTTGCGGCCACGCGTTCCAGGAATTCCCCGAGCATCGCGTATGTCATCGCGTTGCGCTTTTCGGGTCGGTTGATCGTGACGATGCCGACGGCACCGTCCGTTTCGTATCGAATCAGATCGGTCATGCACGGTCCCCCATGCATTCAGTACAGGCTTGCTACCGTAACCGAGATCGTCGGCGGGGCGGTAGTCGCATGCCTGCTTCTGCTAAAGGAAGCGCGAAACCTTGTCGCGATAACCGCGGCTGACCTTCAGCCGCGCGCCCTGCGTCAGCGTGATGAAGAACTCGCCGTTGTCGTGCGCCGTAAGGCTTACAACGCGTTGCGCGTTGATCAAGCGTGGAGCGATGCACGCGCAGGAACAATGCGGGATCGAGCAGCGCCTCCAGCTGTTTCATCGTCACGCGCATCACGTGCGTCTTGTTCTTCACGTGAATGCACATGTAGTCGCCCGCGGCGTCGATCCACTCGATGTCGGCGACGGGCACCAGCGTGGTTTCGTTGCCGTCGCGGATCGTCAGCTCGTTGGCGGATAGGGATCCTTGCGCTGCTCCGCCAGCGACTCGATCGTCGATTCGGTATGCCCGGTCATCGACACGATCAGATTCATCAGCGCGACCTTTCTGGTCGGCGGCATTCTGTGCTTCGGCCATCGAACGTGCGCGGCTGACGGCTTCCTCGAGGCGCGGCTGTTCTACCGGTTTCAGCAGATAGTCGACCGCGTGCACCTCGAACGCATTGACCGCGTACTGGTCGAACGCGGTGACGAACACGATCAACGGCATCGAGTCGCTCTGCAGTTCGCGCACCACGTCGAAGCCGTCAGGCCCGGCATCTGAATATCGAGAAAGACCAGATCGGCGCGTCGCTGCGCGATGGACGCAAGCGCCTCCGCCCGTTGTTGCACTCGCCGACGACGTGCACTGCCGGCATATCCGTCGAGGCGAAGGCGCAGTCCACGCCGCGCCAGCGCTTCATCGTCGACGATGAGCGTGCGCATCGGCGCGGTCATGTCGTTTCGAACGGGATCCGCACGCATACGTTCAGGTCCTGCGTGGCACAACGTTCGTCATCGTGAAGCGAATGTTCGCGAGGATAGATCTCTTCGACCGCTGGCGCGTGTTGGCGAGTCCGACGCCCCGCGTCGTTTGCGCGGCCGAGTGCGAACCGTTGGCGACCGCGTTCGGTGAAACCCGGACCGTCGTCCGTGATTTCGACCTGCAGCTGCGCGCCGCGCACCATCGCTTCGATGCGGATCGTTCCGCCGCTCTCACGTGGTGCGATCGCGTACTTGATCGCGTTTTCGACGATGGGTTGCAGCAGGAGGCTTGGAATCAGCGCGCGCCGTGCGAGTTGTTCGACGCTCGTTTCCACCTTCAACCGCTCGTCGAAGCGCACCTGCTCGATGTCGAGATACAACTGCAGCGCCGCAAGCTCCTGATCGAACGAGACGCGTTGCATCGGATCGTTGTCGAGCGAATAGCGCAGGAAACGCGATAGCCGCGTCACCATCTGATTCGCGTGCGTCCGTATTGCGTTCGAGGATCAGCGTCGAAATGGCATTCAGCGTGTTGAACAGGAAGTGCGGGTTCAGCTGATAACGAAGCATCTTCAGCTGCGCTTCGTGTGCCATTGCGGTAACGCGCAGCACCTTCTCGGTCTCCCGCTGCAGCATCGGTAGTACTTGATGCCGAAATAGAAGCCGCTCCACATCAGCATCACGTAAAACGACGCCTGGATCCCTTCGAAGTAACCGAGCCAGCCCATCGGTTCGAATTCGTCGAAGAAGTATGCGACGGCGAGGTTCTTCGCGGCCTGCCACAAACCGCCGATCACGTACGACAGAATTGCCGCGGTGACGATGCGCAGCGTCAGCGGGCGCGTCCACAGCGCGCGATAGGCGTAGCGCAGCGGCGTGGAAAGCAACACCCGACGAGTGCCGCGAACGTATACAGCGCGATCACGTGCGGCCGGTCGGGGTTGTCATCCAGTACACCCAGCCGATCCGCTCGCGAATGCCCAGCTGGTCCAGCCGACCCATTGAACCAGCCAGAACTGCAGCTCGCGGTTCGATGCAGAGCGCGTGCAATCAGGCGTGGTCGCTGCTGTCGCTCCAAGAAGGGGCGCGGTGTGGTTCATCGGCCGATTCTAGTGAGCGGTGAGTGTGGTGGCCCAGTCGACACGGCGCAGTTCGTCGCACCACGGACTCGGTTCGTCGCAGCGTTAATCAAGCCCGGGCCGGAATCACCGTTGCGGTCAACCGGGCAATGCACACGAGGCGTTCGTCGTCGGTGCGGATTTCGATACCCCAGACGTGCGACGTCCGACCGAGATGAATCGGTCGCGCCACACCGGTGACCCGTCCGTCGCGAACGCCGCGCAGATGGTTCGCGTTGACCTCCAGGCCCACGCACAACCACTTCGTCTGATCGACACAGCACATCGACGCGGCGCTGCCGAGCGTCTCGGCCAGCAGCACGGATGCACCGCCATGCAACAGCCCCCACGGCTGCTTCGTACGCTGCGTCTACCGGCATCGTGCCGCTGAGTGAGTCCTCACCTACAGCGGTGATTTGGATGCCCAGTGCCGACACCGCGGTGCCTTCATGAATGCGGTTGAGCTGCGCCAGATCGGGCGGGGCGAACCAGATGCTCATTGAGGGCCTCGCTGTGATGTCTGCTGTGACGGCGCCGCCAACGCGTCGCGATGCTGAAGCCGGCCAGCTTCTTGTAGCGCTCGGCAATTTCGCCGAGTTCGGCGTCGCTGAAATGATCGTGAATGTCGTCGAAGCCGTTCGGGCAGCGGTCTTCGACCATCTGCAGCACGCGCTCGGGTCCGGTCTCGCGATTGTCGAGCGTCAGCTTCGCGGTCGGTTCGAGGCGCTTGCTTCTCGTACGCGAGCAGCGCGGCTTCGATGGTCGGCTGGGCGCGTCAACGCGTCGGCTAAGCGCGACGCCGTCGAGAATGCCCTGCGACGCGCCGTTCGATCCGTTCGGGCGCATCGCATGTGCTGCGTCGCCGAGCAGCGTGACGCGGCCGAACGTCCAGCGCGGCACCGGCTTGCGGTCCACCATCGGGAATTCGAATATCTGCGTCGGTCGCGGCGAACAGCGCGGGCACGTCGAGCCAGTCGAACCGCCAGTCTTCGAACGCGGCGACGAAGTCCGTTCGGGTTGCCGCGACGATTCCAGTCCGCACGATTCGGCGGCAGCGAACCCGGCAGTCGTCGCTCGGCCACCCAGTTCATCTGCGAACGGCCGGCGCGTCGTGCCGCTTCGGAGATCGGATAGATCACTGCTTTCAGATCGTTGTGGCCGATCATCACGCACGAGCGTCCGTCGAGTATGGGCTCCCAGTCCGTCACACCTCGCCACAGCATCTGTCCCGAATACACCGGGTTGCCTTCATCGGGATAGAACGAAGCGCGCACCGCCGACGCCAGACCGTCCGCGCCGATCAGCATCGAACCGCGTTGGCTCGGCTGCGAGTCGCCCGTTCTTCGGTGTCGTGAAGTGAGCCGTTACTCCGCTGGCATCCTGTTCAAACGCTGACAGCGTATGACCGTTCCACCACCGCATCGGCACCGAGTCGCGCGCGCACTGCATCGAGCAACACAGCTGCAGTTCGCCGCGATGAATCGAGTATTGCGGCCACGCGAGCCCGGCGTCGTAACCGCGCGGTTCGCTCCAGATCGGCTTGCCGTGCTTCGAGTGGAAGCGCAACGAGCTGGTCAGAATCGCGGTCGCTTCGAGCGCGTCTTTCAACCCCAGCGCCCACAACACCTTGACCGAATGCGGCAGCAGATTGATGCCTACGCCGAGCGGACGGATCTCTTCCACCGCCTCGAACACACGCGCGCGAATGCCTGCGGCGTGCAATGCGAGCGCGCACGTCAGGCCGGAAATTCCGGCGCCGATGATCAGTACGTCTTCCGATGAGCTGTTCGCCGATCTGTCGTGTGGCTCGGTCATGGCTTGAAGTTCGTTTGCTAACGCAGCAGGGGACGTTAGTGTAAGGAACGCGTCGTACAGAGCAACGCGCGCACCAACGTGCAGACCCACGCGCGTGCAGACCCACGCGAGGGAAGAGAAGGAGCAGATCGATGACCACGCAACGCACGTACGTTCCGGCCGCAGGACATGATCGTTGGCTCGCACTCTACGATCCGCTCACGCGTTTGCTCGGCGCGCACGCGGCGTTGCGCGAGTTGCTGACGCAGGCGAAGCTGAGTACCGGCGATCGCGTGCTGGACATCGGCTGCGGCACCGGAACGCTCGCGCTGATGTTGAAGCTGCAGCATCCGCACACCGAAGTGATCGGCCTCGATCCGGATCCCAAAGCGCTCGAGCGAGCGAAGCGCAAGGCGGCGCAAGTGGGTGCGGCGGTCGAGTTTGTCCCCGGCTTCGCGGATTCCATTCCGTACCCGGATGCTTCCTTCGATCGGGTACTTTCATCGTTCATGCTCCATCACCTCACGCTCGACGGAAAGCGCGCTGCTCTCGCCGACGTGGCGCGGGTGTTGAAGCCCGGCGGTGCGTTGCATGTGGTCGACTTCGTTTCAGCGCACGATCGGCCGCGCGGCGTGTTTGCGCGAATGCTGCACGCCGACGACCATCTGACCGATAGCGGTAACGAACGCACCCTAGCCTTGCTCGAGCGCGCCGGGTTCGCCACGGCCGTCGAGACCGGCACGCGCAGAACGCTGTTCGGTCCGGTGAGCTACTACCGGGCGGTCCGCGCCAACGCGGAAAGCCGTTGACGCATGCACAAGAGCAGGCTCGCCGGTTTCATCATCGACTGCGGCACCGACGACCTGTCAGGTGCTGCTTCCTTCTGGAGTTCTGCGCTCGGCATGCGCACCGAGGCGTTGGGTCCCGGCGAAGAAGCGTACGTCGGCCTGAGCGGCGGATCGCACGGGCTGCATATAGAGGTGCAGTCGGTTTCCCATCCGAGCCGCGTGCATCTCGACATCGAGGCCGACGATGTCGAAGCGGAGGTGAGGCGCCTCGAAGCGCTCGGCGCCCGCCGCATCGGCAGCATCAAATCGTGGTGTGTCATGGAGGCGCCCACCGGCCACCGTTTCTGCGTGGTACCGAGCGAGGGCGATGACTTCGACACCGGCGCGAACGTCTGGCCATGAGCGGTTTGCGGAAGTCGTAGCACTGTCGCGATGACGCACGAACTCGTTCAACTCATCGCCGAATACGGCGTGCTGCTCGTCTTCCTCAACGTGCTGATCGAACAGATCGGACTGCCGGTGCCGGCCATTCCCACACTCGTCGTCGCGGGTGCACTGTCCGTCACGGGCAAACTCGCGGTTGTCGAACTGTTCGTCGTCGCGCTGGTTGCGTGCGTGATTGCCGATTCGCTGTGGTACATCGCCGGTCGTGTGTACGGCAGTCGGGTGATGAAAGCGTTGTGTCGCGTATCGCTCACGCCGGACTCGTGCGTAAGTGAAACGCAGTCGCGTTTCGAGCGCTGGGGTGTGAACGCGCTGCTCATCGCGAAGTTCGTTCCCGGTCTCGCCACCATTGCGCCGCCGTTGGCGGGCGCCACGCGCATCGGTTGGCCAAGGTTTCTGGCGTTCAACACCGCGGGCGGTGCGCTGTGGGTGGCGGTCGGCCTCGGTGTCGGAATTCTGTTCAACACCCAGGTCGAGCGAGCGCTGGCCTGGTTCGAAAGTACCGGCTCCTATGCGTTGGGTTTGCTGGTTGTTCTGCTCGGCGCGTACGTTGCCTATAAATGGTGGGAACGACGCGCCTTCTATGCCGCGCTTCGTATGGCCCGCATAGGGGTCGACGAGTTGTATCGGCTGATCGACGAAGGCGCCGAGCCGGTGGTGGTAGACGTGCGCACTACGACGGCAAGAACGGTGGAACCCCGCCAGATTCCCGGTTCGCTGCACGTGCCGCTCGAAGCCTTCGATCTGCACGTCGGCAGTCTGCCGCGCGACCGCGACATCGTCCTCTATTGCACTTGTCCGAACGAAGCATCCGCCGCGCAAGTGGCGAAGCTGCTGATGGATCGCGGCTATCGCCGGGTGCGTCCGCTGCAGGGCGGACTCGATGCGTGGGTCGCAGCAGGGTATCGAATCGAGTCGCTGCCGACGCTCGTCTAACGTCTAACACGCCATTTAAGGGGCAATTCGACCATCGCTGGCGCCTGGCTCGGTGCCCCGGCGGCGGTTGGCTTATCGTCGTGTAGCTGGTAAGTTGCCCCAGTCTGTAAGAATTACAATGTCCTCCTGGGGATACTCCCGATGTCACGCTTAGCCGCAGCTCTGCTGTTGTTCCTCGGCGCCTCCGCATTTGCAGCGGAATACGACTACCCGTACACCGACCCGTACCTCGCAACCGTGATGGGCACGCCCGAGTCGGTGATGGCGAATGTGCCGGAAACCATTCCGCTGAAAATCCGCAAGTTGCCGCGGTACGAGGGGCGCAAGATTCCCGACGCGCTCTGGTATGGCGCGCAACTCGATTATTCCTACGCGATGCAGAAAGGCCCGGCGCCGCTGATCTTCGTGATCGCCGGCACCGGTGCGTCGCACGACAGCGACAAGAACCAGTTCCTGATGCGCGCCTTCTATGCGGCGGGCTTCCACGTCGTCGGCATCACGTCGCCGACGTATCCGACGTTCGTCATCGCCGCGTCCACCAGCATGGTGCCGGGCGAGCAGCGCGATGATGCGCGCGACATCTACACCGTGATGCAGAAGATCTGGGCCGAGATCGGCCCGAAGATGCAGGTCACGTCGTTCAACCTGACCGGGTACAGCCTCGGCGGCACCAATGCGGCGTTCGTTGCGTTGCTCGACGAAGAAGAGAAGGTGTTCAACTTCAGGAAGGTGCTGCTGATCAATCCGTCGGTGCAGCTCTACAACTCGATCTCGAAGCTCGACCGCTTCCTCGAGAACATCCCGGGCGGCGTCGACAACTTCAACAGGATGTTCAACAGAATCGTCAATCAGATCGGCGCGGCCTACAAGAAATCCACCACGCGTGTCGTTCTCCCCGGACCTCGTTTTCGAAGCGTTCAAGGATAATCCGCCGCAGTGACGAAGAGTTGGCCGCGCTGATCGGCATTTCGTTCCGGCTGTCGTCGTCGGCGCTGGTGTTCACCTCGGACGTGATGACGAACTACGGTTTCATCAAACCCGCGAACCTGATCCTGACGCGCAACACCAATATGGACGACTACACGCAGGTGAGTCTGCGCGTCGGCTTCACCGACTACTTCCACGAATACGCGTGGCCGTATTTCCAGAAAACGACGACCGCGAAGACGCGCGCCGAGTTCGCGCAGCTGCAGAGTCTCACGTCGATCCAGGACTACCTGATCAGCGCGCGCAAGATCGGCGTGGTCGACAACCGCGACGACATCATCCTGGCGCCGGGCGAAATCGAGTTCCTGACCAACACCTTCGACACGCGCGCGAAGATCTATCCTGCGGGCGGTCACCTGGGCAACCTGAAGCAGCGCGAGACGACCGCCTACATCGTGGATTACTTCAAACAATGAACCGCCACATATCCGCTGATAGGAGTGTCTGGTGCTCGTCGTGTTGACAGGGCCGGGTTGCAGCACGGCGCCGTCGAAGAAGTCCGGTCAACCGCCGGACCAGCCGTACTACGAGCGCAGCCGGATGATGATCGACGACGTCGATGCGCCGCTCAAGATCAACGACCCGTGGGAAGGTATGAACCGGACGATGTTCCGGTTCAACTCGTACGCCGACCGGTGGGTGTTGAATCCCGCCGTCAGCGTGTATCGATTCGTGTTTCCCGGTTTCGTCCGGAAAGGCGTCAGCAACTTCTTCACCAACCTCGACAACATCCAGACCGTCATCAACGAGATCTTCGCAGCTGCATCCCGGGATCGCGCGCTGCAGACCACCGGCCGCTTCATCGTCAACACCACGATCGGCGTCGCCGGCCTGTGGGATCCCGCGACGCCGATCGGCATTCCGCAGCACTACGAAGACTTCGGTCAGACGCTCGGCCGCTGGGGTGTCGGCACCGGGCCGTATCTGGTGCTGCCGCTGTTCGGCCCGTCGTTCGCTCGCGATGCCGTCGGCAAAGGTCGTCGATGCGCAGATCTTCACGGCGATCGATCCGCTGCAGCTCGACGACGTCAGCGAGGGTTACACTTACCTCTACTACACGTTGCTCGTGCTCAACACGCGCAGCACCACGTCGTTCCAGTACTACCAGACCGGTTCGCCGTTCGAATACGAACTGGTCCGGTTGATATGGTCCACGAAGCGCAAGCTAGACGTCGAGAAGTACTGACATGCACAACGCAATGATTTCTCGAGTTCTCGGCGTATTCGTCGCGTCGTATCTGATCGCGTTCACCGCGGCTGGCGGCTGACACCGACCGCTGCACCACCGCCGGTTGTGACACCGATCAAGATCGGCGTCACGACGTCGCTGACCGGGTCGCTCGCGAACTTCGGCGCTCGAGCAGCGCGCGGCATGCAGATGTGGGCCGACGACGTCAACGACCGCGGCGCGTTGCTCGGCCGGCCGGTGCGAACTGGTGCTGTACGACGACGCGTCGAGCGCGGCGCAGCGTCACGCAGCTCTACGAAAAACTGATCACGCAGGACAAGGTCGATTTCCTGATCAGCCCGTACTCGTCGAATCTGACGCTGGCAGCGGCGGCTGTTGCCGAGAAATACGGCGTGCCGATGGTCACCGTCGCATCGTCGGCCGACATCTGGCAGCCACGGCTACAAAAACGTGTTCGGCCTGTACACGCCGGCGCACGCGAACATGGACCCGGTGATCGATCTCGCGAAGGAGCGCGGTCTGAACGACGATCGCGTCGTCTACCTGGATGACGATTTCCCGCGCCACGTCGCCGAAGGCGTTCGCGCAACGCGCCGCCGCCAACGGCCTCACGTGTGGTGCTCGATCAGCAGTATTCGAACGACCTGACGCAGATGCCTGCGCTCGCCGCGACGCGTGGCGGCCGCGAATGCCGACGTCGTGATCGTCGCTTCGTACATGGACGATGCGGTCGCGTTTGCGCAGGCCGCGAAAGCGGCCGGCGTGAAGCCGAAGCTGATGGCGTTCAGCGGTGCGCCGGCGCTGCAGGAATTCGTCGACAGAGGTCGGCGTCGCGAACGTCCAGGGCATGCTGTCCACGGTGCAGTGGAGCGCGCGACATCCGCGTGCCGGGCGGTTTCGACCTCGCGTTTCCGCTACGAGCGCTGCATACGGCGAGTATCCGTCGTACGACGCCGCCGGCGGCTACGCGGCCGGGCAGGTGCATCGAAGCGGCGGTCCGACTCGCCGGCACCACCGACCATGCCGCAGTGCGCGATGAGCTCGCGGTGCTGAAGTTCCGCTCGATCCTCGGCAACTACCGCGTCGACGCGACCGGCCTGCAGACCGCGAAGTCGACGTATCTGGTGCAGTGGCAGGACGACCACATCAGCCTGGTGTATCCGCCGGACGTCGCGCGCTGGAAGCTGCTGTACCCGTACCCCGGC
Organism: uncultured Gammaproteobacteria bacterium; assembly: GCA_963822125.1. Taxonomy (GTDB): domain Bacteria; phylum Pseudomonadota; class Gammaproteobacteria; order Pseudomonadales; family Azotimanducaceae; genus DATJGR01. The sequence continues at coordinate 111,633 of CAWGGQ010000013.1, forward strand.
TGATCGCCTCGCCATGAAAACAGAGGCGGGGAAAGCAGGGGCCGCGCCGATGGCCAACCTGAGCATCAAGTCGAAACTGCTGGTGATGCTGCTGGCGGTCAGCCTGTTTTCGATCGCCGTCGTTGCATCGCTGAACTACTACACCTGCTACCAGACGCTGCAGGAGCGCGACGTTCTCGCACCTGACCAGCGTGCGCGCGTCGCGCGCCGATCAGATCGAACAGTTCTTCAGCCCGGCTGCGCAGGAAACTCGCGTCATCGCGTCGGCAGTGCGGTGTCCAGCACGCGGCGCGCGAGTTCATCGACGCGTACCGGAAGCTCGATGACGTGACACGTCGAGTCCGGACATGGACGCGGCGCTGCGTCAGTTCTATCAGCAGACGTTCTTGCCGGCGCTCGGCAAAGGCGACTGGGCACGAACCGGAAATCAATGCGCTGTTTCCGGATACCGCGCCGGCCGTTATCTGCAGTATCACTACATCGCGCAAGAATCCGTTCCCGATCGGCGAGAATGGGCGGCATGCTGAGCGCCGACGACGCGTCGGCCTACAGCCGCGTCCACGAGACGTTTCATCCCCCGCTGCGCCGCATCGACTCGACCTTCGGTTTCGTCGGACATCTATCTCATCGACATCGAGACGGCGCAGATCGTCTACTCGATGGGCAAGCGAACCCGGACTTCGCGACGCGGCTGTCGGACGGCCCTTATGCGCACAGCCACTTCGGCCGATCTGTTCCGGCGCGTGCAGCGCGCGCCGGATCGCGGCGCGGTCGAGGTCGCAGACTTCCGGCACTACCTGCCGTCGTTGGGCGCTCCGCGCGCGTTCCTCGGCGCACCGGTGTTCGACGGCGGCCACGCCATCGCGGTGCTGGTACTGCGACTGTCCGCGGAAGCCATCAACCGCGTGATGACGGCCGGCCAGCAATGGGAACGCGACGGGCTCGGCAAAACCGGCGAGGCGTATCTGGTCGGTCCCGACTTCCTGATGCGCTCGGACTCGCGCTTCCTGCTCGAATCGCCCGCAGCTGTACGCGGAGCAGTCTGCGAAAGACCGAGTACGCCGGCCGGCGGAGATCGCAGCGATCCTGCGGCGACAACTCGTCGATCCTGTACCAGAAGGTGCGCAGCTTCGCCGCGGAACAGGCATTGCAGGGCAACGAAGGCACCGGCGTGATCACCGACTATCGCGGCGTCGAGGTACTCGGTTCGTGGGCGCCGCTGCATATCGCCGGGCTCGAATGGGGCATCGTCGCGAAGATCGACCGCGACGAAGCGTACATGCCGATGCAGCACATCGCCCGCGACACGTTGATTCAGACGCTGGTGATTCTGCTCGTCATCACGATGGTGGTGATGTTCCTCGCAACGTCGTTCGTGCGGCCCGTGAACGACCTGATCGCGCGCGTGCAGCTCGCCCGCACCGGCAAGACCGACATGACGTTCGCCACCGAAATCGAGCGACGAAATCGGCGACCTCGCGCGCTCGTTCCGCGAACTGATCGGCGGCGTGCAGAAGCAGACGCGCCTGCTCGAGGAAGCGACCACGCGAGAATCAGCAGTCTGCTCGAAAACGTGATGCCGAAAGGCATGGCCCAGCGCGTCCGCCTCGGTCAGGGCGAGATCACCGAACGCGATCGAAGACGTCACGGTCGTGTTCGCCGAACTGAAAGGGCTCGCCGAATACACGCAAGGCGACATCCGACAGCGAGTCGGTCGACGGTACTGAAGCGCCTGATCACGGCATTCGACGAAGCGGCGCTGCGCCACGGCGTCGAGCGGATCAAGACCGTGGGCGATACCTATCTTGCGGTCACCGGGCTTCTCGCAGCCGCTGCTCGACCACATGCGCCGCACCGTCGAGTTCGCACTTGCGGCGCGCGCGATCGTCGCGCGACTTCAACCGCGAGAAAGCGACGCACCTCGGTCTGACCGTTGGCGTCGGCTCGGGACCGGTCATCGCCGACGTGATGGGGCAGGGTCAGTTCCTGTTCCAGTTGTGGGGTGCGGCGGTGATCGCTGCGGACCACGCGATGGATTGTGGCGCGCGTCAACGACATCGTCGTGACGCGCGGCCGTTCGCGACGGGCTGGCCGACCAGTACACGTTCAAGCCGCTGCCGGCAGTCGACGTCAGGCGTCCCGCTGTGGACGCTCGAAGACCGTGGCTGAGCTGCTCGCAACCGATTGGTTCGTCTGGGGCGTCGGCCTGATCCTGGTGTTCCAACTGCTCGTCGATCCTGCTCGGCGAAGCAATCTACCGTGCCGATCGCCGCACGTTGCCGATCGGCGGTATCTTCCGCGCGCTGCGCAACATCGTGTTGCCGTTGGCGGTGTTGTTCGTGTTCCTGACGCGGCTGCTCGAGATCGATCGCGATTCGGTGCTGGTGCGTCTCGTCGAAACCGCGCTGTGGGTCAGCGTCGTCTACGCCGTGCTGCTCGTGTTCAACGTGCTCGTGTTCGAGAACGCCGCGAAGGAAAGCTGGCGCAGCCGCGCGCCGAAGCTGTTCCAGGATCTGATCCGGCTGCTGCTGGTGGTGATCGGCGCCGCGATCGTGCTGTCGGTGGTGTGGCGGCAGGACCTCGGCGGCCTGATCGCAGCGTTGGGCGTCGGCTCGATCGTGCTCGGTCTCGCGCTGCAGGAAACGCTCGGCAACCTGATGTCGGGCATTGCGCTGTTCTTCGAGCGGCCGTTCTCCGTCGGCGACTGGATTTCGGTCGGCGGCAAGAGCGGCCAGGTGGTGCAGATCAGCTGGCGCTCGGTGCACCTGCGCACCGCGGAACGGAATCTGCTGGTGCTGCCGAACTCCGCGCTCGGGCGGGAGACGATCACCAACTACTCGCAGCCGACCGATCAGCAGATGCTGCGTCTGTCTTTCAGCTTCGGTCTCGACGCACCGCCCAATCGCGTGAAAGCGATGCTCGTCGACGTCGCGCGCGAGATTGCGTTGATCATCCAAGCAACCGGCACCGCGCGCGGTCGCATGCGAAGTACTCGACGACCGCATCCGCTACGAAGCGCGCGTGAGCATCGAGCACGGCCGCTACATGCCGCAGGTTACCGATCGCTTCACGTCCGCCGTGTGGTACGCCGCGCGTCGTGCCGGATTGCCGCTGCCGTTGCCGCACGCCGTTGAGTTGCAGGTGCGCGACGTTGCTGTCGATCCGATGGACGTGCAGCAGAGGATGGAAGCGCTGCTGCGCCGCGCCGAAGGCATCCGCGTGTTGCCCGACGATGCGATCGGCCGTCTTGCTGCGGCGGCCGACATGGTGCTGTTCGGCGCCGGCGAGCAGCTGATCGCCGCAGGCGAAGTACCGCACAACGTCTACGTCATCATTTCCGGTGAAGCGCTGGGCACGCTTCCCAACAAGTCTGCTGAGGCGGGGTCGATCCACTTCAGATCGAACGAGGTGCTCGGCGTGACGTCGCTCGCCCGCGCTCAAGCGAGCGATACGCTCGTGGTGGCCGTGACGGACGTCGAAGCGGTACGTATCCCGGGCGACGTGGTGGCCCGCTTGCTGCAAGAGCATCCGGTCCTCAACAATCAGTTCGCGCGCATCTGGCAGGCGCGCAGCGAGGCGCTGCACCGGTCGGGTCAGCAGGCCATCAACGTCACCGCGGCGGAGGGCGCACATCAGGCGATGCAGGATTCCGACGCCTGAGGGACCATAGAGACCATGGGAACACGACTGCGGATCGGCGTATTCCTGCTTGCGTATACGGCAGCGCCCGCCTTCGCCTGGGTTTACCCGGAGCATCGCGACATTGCCGTGCTTGCGGTCGAGTCGCTCGATCCGGACCGACGCGCGATATTTGATGGCCTGTGGGCGGAGGCCCGCGCGGGCAACGAAACGCGCCTGTGCGAGCAGATAGCCGATAGCGCGCAGGGCGTTGCGCCGGAGTGCATCGACTGGGCGGCAATGCCCGCTATCAGCGGAGATCATTCTTGCTCTGACAAGCAGATGCTCGACACGGCGACGGATTCGACGTGGATCCTCCAGGTGGCAGACGTGGCCGCGCAACTGAAGGTCGACCTCGCGCGCGTCGCGGCGAATCCGCCGACACCGTCGGACAGCGCGGCTCCCCGATCGATCGGCGAACTGCAGGCGCAACTCGTCAGCGAGGCGGCGCGCGCGCAGATTGTCAACGCGCTGCGGGTGGCCGACATCCGGTTGCAGCGCGCGGATCCGGAGTATGCGACGCGCGCCGGATCGAGTAATGCGCACTTTCTGCTCCCGCGCCCGAGACCCGATTTCACCGCGCCGGAATACTGGCAAGCGACGCTGCGCGGCGACGAGTCGGAGATCAATGCACTCGGTGTATACGGCTGGTATCACCTGAGCGCGGGGCAAAAGGCGAGCCGAATCGCACACGAGCAGCTGACGGCCGAGGAGCGCCGCTCGCTCGCTCGCTCGATGCTTGCTGACGAGGCGTTTGCGTTGCATTTTCTCGAAGACATGTTCGCCGCGGGCCACGTAGCGGGGACATGGGGTGACGTGTCGCAACGCAAGGGTACGCACGACTACTACAACGAGCATGGCCTCGAGGTGATGACGTGGGCGGGCGGCGCGAACACGGTCGTGCTGATGGGCGATGCGCACATGCGGCCGGAAGACGCGCAACGCGCCGCCGCGACGGTTCGTCTGAGTCTCGAGCAGATACTCGACGTCGCGAGCGGACGCTCGAGTGGTATCGAGTTCCCGTACACACCGCAGGCCGCGAGCACACCTGCGGAGTTCGATGTCTGCACGAACCAGAAGATCGAACTGCGGCCGGAGGCATTGCGCACGAATCCGGTGGCCATGCAGTACGGACTCGACGTCGGCACGCAGGTTCCGGTACCGAGTCTCGAGTCGGGCCTCGGCGCGATGCCGCGCTTTCGCGCAGAAATCGGGGCGTTCGTGGGTGTCGCCGGTTTGCTCGATGCGCGCTACATGGACAGCGGCTACAGCGATCTGGATACCGGCAGTGGCTACATCTTGGGCGCTGAGTTGTCGCTGCGTGCGGGCTACGGCCTCGATGGCGTGCTCGACGAAGCAGGAGACGGATTGGTGTATTTCGGCGTCGGTTACCGCGGCGAGTCGGCGTCCTCGAACGAATTCAATGACTCGCCGTTTGCGCGGCAGGGCGGCAGCCTTACCGCGGCGATTCCAGGACGCAATGCGTTCAGCGCGCGGTTGCGCATGCCGTTCTATGTCATACCTGGCGACCTGCTGCTTCTGTCGCCCATGTACCTCTTCTCGCCAGATACCTATCAGCAAATGGCCGTAACCGCCGCCAATGGCGGACTGATTCCGTGGCAGGTCGGTCTTGCAACGCGATTTGGCCGATTCCAATTCGTGCTCGGCCGCGAACTCGGGGTGACGTTCTATGGTGTGACTTCGGACGACACTCTGCTGACACCCGGGCCCGTGCCGGGCCAGCCGAGACTCGTTCAATTCCGCTCCACCTACTTCGACCTGCCGATCTTCGAATACCGGCCTTACCGTGCGTTCGACATGACCCAGACCTCGAATCTGATCTTCCAGGTGTTCGCCGGCGTAGACATACCCGACTCGCAAGGTGTCATCTATCCAGTCGGTGCGCCGGACATCGACCTCGATCGCATTTACTCGATCGGAGTGAGGGTGATCTTCGATTGGCGGCGCTACTTCTGAACGGACACGATGGAACTGTTGGTACAGAATCACGAACTATTCAAATGCGGGTGCATGATGAAAAAGCAGGTACGAAGTGCCCGCCATGTTGATCGCGTTGCTGGTGACGACGAATGAAGTTCGCGACGGCTCCGCGAGGTCCTGACGGGGCAGCAGTGGCGCGGTCTGTCGGCCGCGCAACGATGCTGCTGGTCATGGTCGCGTGTTCGATGCTCGGTGCGTGCGGCACGAAACCGCTCTACGAGTATTCGTCGGATACGCTGCCGCTCGTGTTGTTGCCGGCCGCCAATACGAGCGTGGTTGACGGTCGCGCCCGCTTTCGCGAGATCTATTGCGCGGTGATCGAGGCGCGCGGACAAGATCTACCGGACTATCGTCCCTGCGAAGATGCGCTCACGCGCCTGGGCGGCGAACCGGCCGGTAACGGCCAACCGGTCGACCTGGGTCCGTCCAGCCGACGTCTGATCGGCGTTCTGGTGCCGGGAATCGGATACGAGTGCTTCGAGAAATGGCTGGAGCCGCCCGGCACGGTCGCGAAGCACGTACAACAGTTTGGTTTCGACCTGGTGCAGATCAAGGTCGATGCATTATCGAGCAGTGAAAACAACGCCCGGCAGATCCGGGATGCGCTGATGGCGATGCCGGAAAGCGCCTCACCGAATCTGGTGCTGATCGGCTATTCGAAGGGCGCGCCCGACATTCTCGAGGCGCTGGTCGCCTACCCGGAGATACGTAGCCGCGTTGCGGCGATGGTCAGCGCAGCGGGTTCGGTCGGTGGCTCGGCGCTGGCGAACAATGCGAAACAGTATCAGGCCGATCTCCTGCAGCATTTTCCGGGGGCCGTCTGTGGCCCCGGCGATGGCGGCGGAGTCGCGAGTCTGCTGCCCGCGGTGCGGCGTGCATGGCTGGCGCAGAATCCGTTGCCGCCCGATGTAAGGTTTTACTCACTCGTCGCCTTCCCGCAGCCAGAACGCATTTCGTCGATCCTGAAGTCGAGCTATCGCACGCTCGCCAGCATCGATAGTCGCAACGACAGCCAGATGATCTTCTACGACCAGGTGGTCCCCGGCAGCGTGTTGATGGGGTACCTCAACGCGGACCATTGGGCGGTCGCGCTGCCCATCGCTCGCTCGCACCCGGGGGTCGGCGGCATGTTCGTCACGCAGAATGCCTATCCGCGCGAGGCGCTTCTCGAAACGATGCTGAGGTTCATTGAAGAGGACCTCTCCAGCGGCGCGACGCACGAATAGGTTCGGGAAACGCTTGATACATCATCTCTGGCGAAGCGCTGGGCACGATGCCCAACAAGTCTGCTGATGCGGGGTCGATTCGCTGCGGTGCGAATGAAGTGCTCGCTGTGACATCGCTCGCACGAGCGCAGGTCAGCGATACGCAGGTCGTTGCGGTAAGCGACGTCGAAGTGGTGGGCAGCAGGCCGGCGAACTCGCCGCGGCGAACGCTGCGCACCAGATGACGCAGGACAGCAACGCCTGACGCAGCCGGACCCGGTGGTAGTATTCGAGGCCTTCTCGAGCGCCTCGGGCAACGATGCCGCAGACCCACTTCACATCGCGTCTCACCGCAAGGGCGTGGCTTTGTGTGGCAATTGCGCTCTTCACCGCGGCGGCGGTTGTGCCCGCGTTCGGTGCACAGACGCGCAACGTACTGGTGATCTTCTCGGATAACCGCCTGTTGCCTGCCAACCTGGAGGCAGATCAAGCGCTGCGCGACGCTATCGTTGGATCGGAAGAACGGCCCGTCGAGCTCTTTGCCGAATTCCTCGACCGTGCGCACTTCAACGATGATGCATACGAGGCCACCCTCGCGAAGTATCTGCGGGAGAAGTATGCGAAGCGGTTGCCCGACGTCATCGTTACCGGCGGCACGTATGCGCTGGCGTTCATCACGCGCAATCGCGCCGCTACGTTTCCCGACGTTCCGGTGGTGTTCCTCGGCATCGCGGTGGACGAGTGGCAGGCCATGCAGCCGCAGCCGCCCGACATACTGGGCGTGCCGATGCAGTTCGACTACCCCACCTCCGTGGCGGCGGTATTGCGTCTGCACCCCGGCACGCAGCACGTCGTTACCGTCACCGGAGACTCCACCGCGTTCGATCGCGAGAGCGAGCGCGAAATGCGCATGGCAACGGTGCAGTTCGGCCCCGGTATCGAAGTGGAGCACGTCGAGCGCCTGCCCACCGCCGACGTACTGCAGCGATTGAAGTCGTTGGGGCCACACACGGTCGTGTACACCCCGGGCTATTTTTCGGACGGCGCCGGACGTTACTTCTCTCCGCGCGAATCCGCACAGTTGATGGCGGAGGCTGCGTCGGCGCCGGTATATGGTCCGTTCAGCACGTTCCTCGGTACGGGTGTCGTCGGTGGAGTTATGCCCAGCTATTCCGCCATGGCCCAACAGGGCGCCGACATCGTGAACGAATTGCTCGAGGGCGTGCCTCCGGCCTCTATCACGTTACCTTCGCAGACGCCGGCGGTGATGCAGATCGATTGGCGACAGGCGCGACGATGGGGTATCAAAGAAGAACTGCTCCCGCCCGACACGATCGTGCATTTCAAACAACCGACGTTCTGGGAGATGTACCGCAATAGTGCGCTGATTGCGCTGGCGGTCATCCTGTTGCAGACCGGACTGATACTTGCGCTGCTGTACGAACGGCGGCTGCAGCGGCGCACCGCCGCGGCACTCGAAGCGAGCGAACAACGCATGTTGTTGGCGGCGCGCACCGCACGGCTCAGCGATTGGGTGTGGAACGTCGGCGGCGAACGCGCCAATGGAGATGTGGCGAGCGAGGTTCCACATACCCCGCTCTCGCAAGAACCGGCCGCGGTCGACCTGGCGCGCGTTCTCGAAAGTGCACATCCGGCGGACCGCGAGCGTCTCGCACGCGCCGTCGCCCAAGCCGTCGCCGACGACGACGAACTGAACATCGAATACCGTCTGATGCAAGGCGAGCAGGTCAGCTGGTTTGCCGCGCGCGGCCGTCTCGATCCGGGGAATCGCCAACGACTGCGCGGTGTCGCAACGGACATCACGCAACGCAAAGCCGCGGAGTTGCAGGCAGAACAGGACCGTGCCGCGCTCGGTCACATGACGCGCGTGTCGTTGCTCGGTCAGCTGTCGGCGTCGATCGCACACCAGTTGAATCAACCGCTGGCGGCGATTTTGGGCAACGCCGAAGCTGCCCAGAAGATGTTGCAGCGCGACGACGTCGACCTCGAAGAACTGCGCGAGATCTGCAACGACATCGTCACGGAAGACAATCGCGCGGCGCAGGTGATCCGGCGCCTTGGCGCGTTGTACCGGCGCGAGCGAGCGCGAACTCCGCCCAGTGGACATCAACGAACTGATCCACGAAACGCTCGAACTGCTGCACAGCGACCTCGTCACGCGGCACGTAACGGTTCACAAACGGACTTCGCCGCCGCGCTCCGCCGGTCGAAGGCGAACGCGTGCAGCTGCAGCAGGTGTTCATGAACCTCATCGTCAACGCGGCCGACGCGATGGCGACAGTGCCCGAACCGGATCGCGCCTTGACGGTGCGCACGCAGATGAACGATGACAACGTACAGATCGACGTCGTGGACGCGGGGCTGGGTATCGCGGGCGGATGCGCTCGACGCATCTTCGACATGTTCTGGACATCGAAGACCGGCGGCATGGGCGTCGGTCTCGCCATCTGCCGCACCATCGTTCTGGCACACGGCGGAACGCTGACTGCAGCCAACAACGCCGAATAAAGGCGCAACGTTCCGCGTCAGCCTGCCGGTGCACGCTCGGCATGAGCGTCGATATCACCGCGTACGCGATCTTCGTCGTCGACGACGACCCTGCGGTGACGAGGGCGCTGTCGCGGATTGTTGAGCGTGAGACGGCTGGCGGGTGGAAACCTTCGCGTCGGCGGAAGCCTTTCTCGCGGCGCGCGAGCCCGATGCAGCGGGATGTCTGGTACTCGACGTGAATCTGCCGGGGCTCGACGGCCTGGCGCTGCAGCAACGATTGCGCGAAACCGGCGAAGACCTGCCCATCGTGTTCCTTACGGGGCACGGCGACATTCCAATGTCGGTGCGCGCGATGAAGGCCGGCGCAGCGGATTTTCTGACGAAGCCGGTAGGGGGTGAAACGCTCGATGCGGCGCTGCGTGCCGCCATCGAAGCGCATGCGTCACAACAGCGACACCTTGGCGACAGCGCGGACGCTGCGCAAACGACTGGATGCGCTGACGCCCCGCGAACGGGAAGTGCTGGCGGAGATCGTTGCGGGGAAACTCAACAAGCAGATCGCGTTCGATCTCGGCATCGTCGAGCAGACGGTGAAGTATCACCGCGCGCGCATCATGGAGCGGATGCAGGCGAAGTCGGTGGCCGAACTGATGCACATCGTCGCTCGCGGCCAGTCCAACTGACGTTTCGACGCGGCCGCACCCTTGACCAAAGTCTAGTACCGCATCGCGTCGCGCGGGGCTAGCGTGATGCGGTGAAAACCCCAGCTGTGGCCGTGGTCGACGATGAAGCGCCGGTGCGTAGTTGCGCTGCGCCGTCTGTTGCGGCTGGCCGATTACGCCGTGACCACCTTCGAATCCGGCGAGGAATTTCTGGCTTCGCTCGATACGGCGCAACCGGACTGCGTTCTTCTCGACGTGCACATGCCCGGCATCACCGGCCTCGCCGTGCATGCGCGCATGAGGGCCGCGCACGTCGCCGTGCCGGTTGTGTTCATCACCGCCAGCGATACGCTCAACATCGAACAGAGCGCCAACGCGGCCGGTGCACAACTGCTGCGCAAGCCGTTCTCGAACGATGCGCTGCTGGTCGCCGTTGCCACCGCAATCAGGGGAGTCGATGAGTAAAGTCACAGAGAAGATCAAGGAAGAGTTCTTCCTGATCCTGCCGCCGACGATCTTCTTCTTCGTCGCGCTGCATATCGTTGCGCTGATCCGCTCGCTCATGAGCAAGGGCGACGGCATTCCGATTTCATCCTCCATGTCGATCGCAGTCGCGGCGCTCATCCTCGGCAAGGCGGTACTGCTCGCCGACATGCTGCCGCTGATCAACCGTTATCCGGACCGGCCGCTCGGATTCAACGTCGCGTGGAAGACGCTCATCTATCTCGTTGCGTCGGCGATCATTCACTACGCCGAACGGCTCATCGAGGCCGCCCGCAAAGCCGGCGGGCTTGTTGCAGGCAATGAGGAGCTGCTGTCGCACATGATCTGGCCGCGTTTCTGGGCGGTGCAGATTCTGCTGTTCGCGCTGATTCTCATGTACTGCACCATGCACGAACTCGTTCGTGTCATCGGTAAGGAGAAGGTCAAGCGGATCTTCTTCGGGCCGATGCCGATTCCAACTGTGTAAAACCGATAGAGGAGAGTAGCCATGAAATTGAGACTGATGGTGGCGGTGAGCGCGATAGCGCTGATGGCCTTTCAGACACGCGCCTCTGCCGAAGCGTTGGCCTCGTGGAACGACGGTCCCGCGAAGAAGGCAATCCTCGAATTCGTAAAGGCTACAACCGAAAAGTCGAGCCCGAAGTTCGTGCCGCCGGAAGAGCGCGTGGCGACGTTCGACCAGGACGGAACGCTGTGGGTCGAGCATCCCGTTTACGGCCAATTGATGTATTGCCTCGACCGCGTTCCCGCACTGGTGGCGGAGAAGCCCGAACTGAAGAACGTAGAGCCGTTCAAGACCGTGATGTCGGGCGATCGAGAAGCGATTGCCAAACTGCCGACGCCGGATCTGGAGAAGATCATCGTCGCGACACTAACCGGCATGACGACCACCGAGTTCGCGGCGCAGGTGACGAAATGGTTGAGCACCGCAAAGGATCCGCGCTGGAAGAAGCCGTACACCGAACTCACGTATCTCCCGATGACGGAATTGCTGAGCTTCCTGCGCGAGCACGGTTACAAGACTTACATCGTCACGGGCTTCGGCCAGGACTTCGTTCGCGTCTACTCGCAGAAGGTCTACGGCATTCCCCCCGAGCAGGTCGTTGGTTCGGCGCTGGCAACAGAATATGGCTACGCGAAAGATGGCACGCCGCAGCTGATCAAAGCCCCGAAGCTGATGCTCAACGACAACAACGCCGGAAAGCCCGAAGGCATCCATCTGATCATCGGCCGCAAGCCGCAGGCGGCGTTCGGGAACTCGACAGGCGATCAGCAGATGCTCGAGTACGCGGGTGCCGGGGACGGTGCGCATCTGTCGATGCTGGTGCTGCACGACGATGCGAAGCGCGAGTACGCATACGGTCCCGCTACCGGGTTGCCTGCAACGAAGATCGGCGAGCTGACGCAGGCGCTGTACGACGAAGCGAAGCAGAAAGGCTGGACCGTCATCAGTATGAAAAACGACTGGAAGAAGATCTTCTCGTTCGAGCCCTAACTGGATGGCTAAGGGGCGGCCCGTGCTACCCCGAGATGCCGACCCACTGAACCAAAGGCTAGTTACCCGGAAAACCCATCGTTGTTACAAATGATCCGTTAAGAAGCAGTAATCCCAGAACACTACGTATGGAGTGGAAAATGAATCTGAAGAGGCTACTCGCGACGGCAGCGATGGCGGGCGCACTGCTTGCACTCGCCGCACCGCCGGCCCTAGCGGCGGATTCCGGCAAGAAACCGAACATCCTGTTCATCATGGGTGATGACATCGGATGGATGCAGCCGAGCATCTATCACCAGGGATTGATGGTTGGAGAAACGCCCAACATCGACCGTATCGGTCATGAGGGTGCGAAGTTCATGACCTATTACGCCGAGCAAAGCTGCACGGCCGGGCGCACCGCGTTCTTTACCGGCATGACGCCGCTGCGCGCCGGAATGATCCCGCCGCAATTGCCCGGCAGCCCGTCGTTCCTGCAGCCCGGCACGCCGGCGCTCGCCAAGTTCCTGCTCGATCTCGGCTACACCACCGGCGAGTTCGGCAAGAACCACCTGGGCGACCACTCGGCGGCGCTGCCGACCGCGCACGGCTTCCAGGAGTTCTGGGGCTACCTCTACCACCTGGACGCGATGCAGGGCGTGAGCTTCCCCGACATCAACAGCAACCCGACCACCCAGGCCATCGTGCCGCCGTGCAAGAACACGCCGGTCAAAGGTCTGTCCGATCCGCCGGGCGCTGTGGATGCAGAAGACCGCGCTGTGCATGATGCCGCCGCGGCCGGTGATCGCGTGCGTGTCTTCCGACGGCACGGAGAAGAACCAGAGCTGCAAGGATGAAGGGCCGCTGACGCTCGACCGCTCGAAGGGCGTGGACGAGGAAATCTCGGCCAAGGTGATCGACTTCCTCGATCGCAACGACCCGACGAAGACCGACAAGCCGTTCTTCGTCTGGTACAACCCGGCGCGCATGCACATCACCACGATGCTGTAGGACAAGTACATGGCGATGGTCGGTACGCCCGGCGGCAAGGACTGGGGTGTCAACGAAGCCGGCATGAAGCAGATGGACGACAACATCGGCTATGTGCTGAAGAAGCTCGAAGACATGGGTGAACTCGACAACACCATCGTCGTCTTCACCACCGACAACGGCGCCGAAGTGATCACCTACCCCGACGGCGGCAACACGCCGTTCAAAGGCGGCAAGCTGACGACCTGGGAAGGCGGCATGCGCGCGCCGGCGGTCATCCGTTGGCCGGGCCACATCAAGCCGGGCACGGTGCTGAACGACATGTTCGCGTCCTACGACTGGATGCCGACGTTCGTCGAAATCGCCGGTGGGGCCAAAGGCAACGACCTCAACGAGCAGATCATGGCGGGCAAATATCCCGGCATCGTCAAAACCAAGCTCCAGGGCGTCAACCAGCTCGACTATCTGACGGGCAAGTCGGATAAATCGGCGCGCGATACGTTCTTCTACTATGGCGGTGCGGTTCCGTCGGCGGTGCGCTACAAGAACTGGAAGATCTACTTCGCGATGGCATCCGAGGCCGCGACCGGTGGCCTGATGGGTGTCCACACCTTCCATTGGCCGTTGGTCAACAACATCAAGCGCGATCCGTTCGAGGGGTCCGTCGGCTTCCAACCGTCGAGTCTTCTCGGCCAGGGCGGCGCGCTGGCAGGTCCGGTCACAGCCTACATCTACGACTGGAACATCATTCCGATCGGCCAGGCGCTGTGGCTGCAGGAACTCGAAAGCTACGGGCCGTTCCCGGCGCTGCAGTCGCCAGCCTCCTACAGCCTGGCCCAGGTTCTCACGCAGGTACAGGAACAAATGGCGAGGACTCGCGGCAACGGAGACTAGGACGTAGCGAGTTCAAGGTCTGTAATTCGCTGATGATGTGATAACCGGGCGGCCCGAGAGGGTCGCCCGTTTTTGATTCCGCGCCTTTGATTGTTGAGGAGAGAACTGATCATGCAAGCTGCGCGACTCCCATACGTTCGCAGGAATCGCGTTGGTGATGTGCGTGGCGCTGCGGTTGCGGAGTCGCGCCCGCCGAAGCGGCCGACAAGAAGCCGAACATCCTCGTCATCTGGGGTGACGACGTCGGCGTCGACAACGTCAGCGCGTACAGCCGCGGGCTGATGGGCTACAAGACGCCAAACATCGATCGCATCGCGAAGGAAGGCGCGCTGTTCACCGACGCCTACGCGCAGCAGAGCTGCACGGCGGGACGCGCGTCGTTCATCCTCGGCGCAGCATCCGTTCCGCACCGGCCTACTCACTATCGGCATGCCGGGTTCGCCGCACGGCATACCGGACTGGGCGCCGACGATCGCGGATCTGCTGAAGCAGCAGGGCTACGTCAACGGTCAGTTCGGCAAGAACCATCTCGGCGACCGCGACTACGCACCTGCCGACAGTGCACGGCTTCGACGAATTTCTCGGCAACCTTTACCACCTGAACGCCGAAGAAGAGCCCGAGACCTACTACTACCCGAAGGACCCGCAGTTCAGAAGCAAGTACGGTCCGCGCGGCGTGCTGCACACATGGAGCCGACGGCAAGGGCGGGCAGAAGATCGAAGACACCGGCGCGCTGACGCAGGCAGCGCATGCAGACGGTCGACCAGGAGATCTATGCGGCCGAGCAGAAGTTCGTCGCCAACGCCGCAAAAGAGGGGAAACCGTTCTTCGTCTGGTTCAACACCACGCGTATGCATGTGTGGACGCACCTGCAACAACTCGGCGGTCGGGCCGCACGGGCATCGGCCTCTATCCCGACGGTATGGTCGAACACGACGACATGGTCGGCAGAGTGCTGAAGCAACTCGATGACCTCGGCATCGCCGACAACACGATCGTCGTCTACGGCACTGACAACGGCGCGGAAACCGGCACATGGCCCGACGGCGGCACCACGCCATTCCACGGTGAGAAAGGCACCACTTGGGAAGGCGGCTTCCGCGTGCCGATGCTGGTGCGCTGGCCGGGCGTGATCAAGCCCGGCACTGTGGTCAACGACATCTTCTCGCAGGAAGACTGGCTGCCGACGCTGCTTGCCGCAGCGGGCGAACCGAACATCGTCGAAAAGGTGAAGAGCGGTTACAAGGCGAACGGCAAAACCTGGAAGGCGCATCTCGACGGCTACAACTTCATGCCGTTACTTCAAAGGCGATGTCGCGAAAGGACCGCGCGAAGAGATCTTCTACTTCGGCCAGGGCGGCGAGTTGAACGCGATCCGCTGGAACGACTGGAAAGTCTCGTTCGCCATTCAGGAACGGCAATATCGCCACTGCAACGCGCGACGTGCCCGGTTGGCCCGAGATCGTAAATCTGCGCGCCGACCCGTACGAAAAAGCACCGCGCGAGTCCGGCCTGTACCTGCGCTGGTACGCCGACAACATCTGGCTGTTCGTGCCGGTGCAGGAAAAACTAAAGGCGTTCTTGACCACGCTGCCGGAGTTTCCGTTCCAGCAAGGCAGCAGCCTCAACGCGGCGGGCATCAACTACAACTCGATTCAGGCCATGCAGGCGATGCAACGCCTGAAGCAATTGGAGACGCTGCCAGCACCGGCGAATTGAGATCGCGCACACGGCTCGCGCAGAACAACACTCTTCAACTACGGCACGACGTCCTCGGGCGCAGTGTAATCAAGCGCGTGGTGAGGTCGCGTCGTGAGGGGTGCGACCATAACCGCTGCGCACCTTGCCGCGAAATACCCAGTAGACGCCCGCGGTGTATGCAGCGATCACCGGCAGCACGATCACGCCGCCGTAAAACAGGAACTGCAGCGAGCTATCCGGTGCCGCGGCGTCGGCCACACTGACGGCGTACGGAATCATGTACGGGAACATCATCACCGCGAGCGTGAGGTACGCGCAGATCACGAACAGCGTCGTCAATGCGAACGGCACACCGTCGCGACGCGCCCGCACGCCGGCCAGCACGCCAACCAGCGCAGCTACTGCGAGCACGGGAAAGATCCAGCCCCAAATGCGATCGCGCAGATGACTCTGAGCGATCGCGCCCGCATCGACCGTGATCGAGACCAGGAATGCCAACGCCAGGATGAGGAACACGATCGTCACCAGCCACGGAATGCGCGCATAAGCCCAGTCGCGCATCGCACCCTCGCTCTTCAGAACCAACCACCCCGCGCCGAGCAGCGCATAACCGAAGACGAGGCCGACCCCGGTCAACACCGGGAACGGGTGCAGCCAGCCGAACGAATCGCCGGCGTATTGCCCGTCGACGACCGGGACGCCTCGCATCAACGCGCCGATGGCGGCGCCTTGCACGAACGCAACGACCACGGAGCCGATGAAGAATCCCTGGTCCCACACGCGCCGCATGCTTGTCGCTGCGCTCGCGAAACTCGAATGCGATGCCGCGAAAGATCAGCCGCAAGCAGCATCAGCAGGACGGGCAAATAGAACGCACCGAGGAATACCGCGTAGACGACCGGAAAGGTCGCGAACAGCCCTGCGCCGACGATGACGAGCCACGTCTCGTTGCCGTCCCAGAACGGCGCAATCGTATTCATCATGCCGACGCGCTTGTCTTCTTCCTGCGTGCTGCCGAACAGAATGCCGACACCCAGATCGAACCCGTCGAGAATCACGTAGACCAGAATCGACAACGCGATTGCGCTGGCCCAGAACAGCGCCAGACGCAGTGGTTCGGCGCCGCTCATGGCGTCGTCTTCGTGCCGGTGGCAGAACCGGCCGAATCTGCGAATGCCAACGGCCGATTGGAGGTGGCGCCTGGAATTGGCCGCGCATTCTCGGTCGGCCCCTCCTGCAGCAGTTTGTAGATGTAGTACAGTTCCAAACGACATCAGATCACTGCATAGACGATCATGTAGGCGACTAACGAGAACGCTACGTCGCCGGTAGTGAGCGACGGCGTCACCGCGTCTTTAGTACGTAGCAGGCCATACACGACCCAGGGTTGGCGGCCGACCTCCGCCGTGTACCACCCCGTCAGGATTGCGATGAAGCCGGTTGGAAACGACAGAAACGTGCCCCACAAAAACCACCGCGTCGTCTCGAGCTGTGCCGCGCCATCGCAACAGCGTTGCCGAACCACGACACCGCCAGCATGATCAATCCCATTCCAACCATCAGGCGAAAAGCGAAAAAGGGAATCAGCACCGGCGGGCGATCCTCTTTCGGAAACGTCTCGAGGCCAAGCTCTTTGGACGTCAAGTTGCCCGATGCAATGAGGCTGCCGAGTTTCGGCACCGTGACGGCGAACAGATTGCGCTCAGCAGACGTATCGGGAATGGCAATCAACACTTCATCTGCCGGTTGTTGCGTTTGCCAGCGCGCTTCGATCGCCGCGAACTTGGCGGGTTGATGCTCGAGCACATACAACCCCGTCAGGTGGCCGAAGAACATCTGCACGGGGATCAACACCGCCACCAGTCCCAGCCCCCAGTGCAGCATCACGCGCCCTTCATCGCGGTGTACTCCGCGCAGCCAATACCACGCACCGGTGGCGGAGATGCTCATCGCGCTGCATAAGAATGCGGCAAGCAACATGTGCGGCCAGCGCACCATCATCACGGGGCCCAGCACGATGGCCTGCCAGTCCGCCGGAATGATCTTGCCATCGACAATGGTGTGCCCCACCGGCACCTGCATCCAGCTGTTGTTGGCCAGAATCCAGAACGACGAGAACATGGTGCCGAGCGAAACCATGCAACACGCGAACAAATAGAAACGCGGGGAAACCCGTTCGCGGCCCGAGCAGCATCACGCCGAAGAAAGTGGCTTCGAGCATGAACGCGGTGAATCCCTCGTAGCCAAGCAGCGGTCCCTGGATCGACCCGGTCTTCGCCGCCAGCACGCCCCAGTTGGTGCCGAACTGGAACGCCATGACGATGCCGGTAACCACACCCATACCGAAGGAAACGGCAAATACCTTCAACCAGAAATCGAAGACGCGACGGTACAGAGGATTGCCGGTGAGCAGACGCGCGCCTTCGACGGTGGCGAGCCATGCTGCCAGCCCGATGGTGAACGCGGGAAAGATGATGTGGAAGCTGATCACGAAGCCGAACTGGATGCGCGACAGAAAGACGGGATCCAGATCCATCGCAGACACTTTGGCCATGAACCGTAGCAACTTAAGTTGCCCAAGGGGACATCGGCAACCCTTTCGCAGGTTCCTTACACCAAAGGTTAGGGGACTGGGCCGGTGTGAGAACCTAACATCAACTCCCCGTTGCGGCGGTAGCGCTCGTCGATCGGTCGATAGTAAAGCCTGACATTTCATTTAAGGGGCGACCGATACATGAAGAAGGTACTGATTGGTGCGGGTGCGCTGGCGGTCGTAGCCGGGGTGCTGTACCTGCTGTTTCCAGTGCAAGTGACCGTTCTGGGTGGGTTGGTCCTCAGCGCGATTCGAAGCGCAGATGCGCCCGCGGGTACGACACAAACCGAAACGAATCCGGCGTTGAAGCAACCCGACGCGAACGTCGTCGCGCTCCCCAACGCCACCACAATCAATCCGGATTTCGCGCGCCTGAACCTGGGCAGCGAGTCGGGCACGGCTGCAACAGAAGTGAATCCGGAGTTCAAAGGTGCGGCGCTCGTGCCCGCGCCGGAAGGTCCGGCCGCCGCGGATTGGCCGAGCTACAACCGAACGCTGACGTCTGAACGTTTTTCCCCTCTGCGCCAGATCGACACGACAAACGTCAAAGATCTGAGAGTGTTGTGCACGTATGACACCAAGCAGATCACCTCCTTCGAGAGCGCGCCAATCATGGTCAACGGCTCGCTCATCGCGACGACCGAGTTCGATATCTTTTCGCTGGACCCGGCCACCTGCCGTGAGAACTGGCGTATGCACGAGGACTACCCCCCTAGTCTTCTGTCAGTGAATCGCGGCGCGGCGTATCTGGACGACCGGTTGTTCCGCGGCACCCAGGATGGGCGCGTGCTGGCCTATGACTTCAAGACCGGTAAGCGACTGTGGGAAACGAAGATCGCCGATATGAAAAAAGGCGAGACGATTCCGAGCGCGCCGGTTGCGTGGAATGGACTCGTGTTCATCGGTAACGCCGGTGGCGACTACAAGGGCGTTAAGGGGCGCATGTACGCACTCGACGCGGTGACGGGCAAGGTCGTCTGGGAGTTCTACCTCGTGCCGTAAGCAGGAAGGCGATCCAACGCTGGGTCCGCAGGGAAAATCGCCGCTCGACACGGCGACGTGGGGCAATGCCGCGCACACCCCGATCAGCGGCGGCGGAACCTGGACGTCCTATACGCTCGATCCGAACACGGGCTTGCTGTACGTACCCGGCGGCAACCCGGCGCCGGATTTCGCGCTCGCTGTGCGCGAAGGAGAGAATCTCTACTCGGGTTCGGTGATCGTGCTCGACGCCAGGACCGGCGACTACAAAGACCACATCAAGATCGTGCCGGAGGACTGGCACGACTGGGACGTATCCAATCCGCCGGCGCTGTACCAGACGCGGGGCGGCAAACAGTTGCTGTCGATCGCTCCGAAGGACGGCCATCTTTACGGTTTCGATCGCACGTCGAAGCAGATGCTCTATCGCGTGCCGGTGACTCAGATCCAGAACGCGGAGGCGCCGTTCGAAGCCGGCAAGAGCGTGCATTTCTGCCCCGGCGCGGTGGGGGGCGCCGAATGGAACGGGCCGGCGTACGACCCGACGACCAACCTCGTCCTCATCGGCGAGGTCGACTGGTGCACCAGCGTCGAACTTCAGACCGAGGAGAAAATCGTTGGCGCACCCGACGCGCAACCGTGGACCGGCATGGCGGCGCTCAATCCGGTGAACGCGTTCGGCAGAGTGGATCGCGCAGACGGACATTGGGCGGGCTGGGTCTACGCGGTCGATGCCGATACCGGCGTGTGGAAGTGGCGGTTGAAGTCCAACTACCCGGTGGTGAGCGGCATGACGCCCACTGCGGGAGGCGTTGCTTTCTTCGGCGACGTGGGCGGCAACTTCTACGCGCTCGACGCTGCTACCGGCGACAAGCTCTGGGGTCAGAAACTGGATGGTGCCGTTGGCGGCGGTGTCATTACGTACACCGCGCAGGACGGAAAACAGAAGGTGGCGGCCGCAATCGGCTTCACGTCCATCATGTGGCCGACGCACATCACAACGGGGAAGGTCGTTGTGCTGGGCGTGGACGGCGCGGCAACGAACTAGTCTACCGCCGCCCCTTTGCGGGAGTGTCAGGGCTCAATTCGCGCGGCGCCGTTTCGATGACACAGATTTTCCGAGCAACCGACCGAAGAGGCTGCGATGATGCAGCCCGCGGCTCGAAAGCCGCCCGTCTTTACATAGGTATCAATAGATGCGATTCGATATGTCGGGGAGGCTGATCGTAGGCGCTGCCTTGCTGCTGACGCTTACGGCATGCAATCCCCCAAAGCCCGAGGCGCCCCTCCGAAGGAACCCGCGGCCGCAACGGTGAACGGCACCGCTATCAGCCAACGCATGGTCGACGTGATCGCGAAACGCAGCGCCAACGCCGGCAAACCGGATACGCCTGAAGCGCGCGCGACGATCATCGATCAACTGGCGCTGCAGATCGTGTTGTCCGACGAAGCTCTGAAGAAGGGGTTGGACAAGAATCCCGACGTGATCGAACAGATGGCGGCGCTGCGGCAATCCGTGCTCGCGACCGCGTACATCGAGGACTACATCAAGGCCAATCCCGTTAGCGACCAGGAGGTGCAGGCCGCATACGACCGGATCAAGGCGACGATCACCGGCAACGAATACCACGCGCGCCACATACTCGTCGCAAAAGAATCCGAGGCGAAGGACATCATCGCGAAGCTCACGAAAAACCCGGCGAGCTTCGAAAAACTGGCGAGCGAACGGTCGACGGATCAGGGTTCGAAGGATCGGGGCGGCGATCTGGGATGGCTCGATCCGAACCGGATGGCGCCGGAGTTCAGTGCTGCGCTCGCCAAACTGGAAAAGGGCAAGTTCACCGAAGAGCCGGTCAAGAGCGACTACGGCTATCACGTGATCCTGCTGGAAGACGTGAAGCCGATCGAAGCGCCGCCAATCGACGAAGTGAAGGTTCAGCTCACGCAGCAGATCCAGCAGCAGAACGTCAGGAAACAGATGGAGACGTTGAAGAGCAGCCGCGAAGATCGAGATCGCGGGCGCCGCTGCACCGGCAACGCTGCCTCCATCTGCGTCTGCGCCGCCCGCATCGACAAACTAGTCACGCAGAGTTGATCGCTCACGCCTGGCTGCCGCGCTCCGACAACCCGATGCCGCCGAATACGAGGGCAAGCGCCGCCCCGTGATACCAGTGGAACTGCTCGCCGAGCAGCAACACGGCCAGCGCGGCGGAGAGCACCGGCGTCAGGTTCACGAACAATCCTGCGCGGCCCGGGCCGATCAGCTCGACGCCGCGCATGAACATCAGCTGCGACAGCAGTGACGGCAACAGCGCGATTGCGACGATCAAGCCCCAGCCGGTGCGGTCCGGCCAGAGGAGGTCGCCGGCGAGCCATTCGTAAATCGCGAATGGAATCGATGCGACGAACGCGGCGGCGGCCATCACGGCGAAGAATGCGAGCGCGGAAGACGCCGGCCGCGAACGCAGCGCAACTGCGTACGCCGCATAGAGCAACGATGCGCCGATCATGATCAGGTCGCCTTCGTTGAATTGGGTGGCGAGCAGGTTGTGCCAGTCACCGCGGGCTGCAACCAGCACGACGCCGAACACCGCAGCTGCAACGCCCACCACTTGCAACGGCGTCACCGGTGTACGGAATCGTACGAACGCGATCAGGAAGATGAAGATCGGCATCACCGCCTGAATGATGCCGAGGTTGATTGCGCTGGTGTGATGCGCGGCCACGTAGAACAGCACGTTGAACACGGTGTAGCCGAACGTACCCATCGCGACGATGCGCGGCAGGTGCGGCGCAAGCTTCGGCCAGTCGTTGCGCAGCGGGCGGCGCGCAATCACTGCGAGCACACCGAGCACGATCAGCCAGCGCAGCATCACGAGCGTCATCGGCGACACTTCGCCGACGGCGAGCCGCGCGAAGATCGTGTTCGCGGCCCAGCACAACGACGTGACGCTCAGCAGAATCCAGGCAAGTAACTTCGACCCCATGGCGTGACTGTGTCGTGCCTCGCGCCGGATTGCCAGCCGCGTCGAAATGCAATCGACGTTGAGTTGCCGTTGTGCGCCCGGCAGTATTGGCAGCCCCTCCGACAGACAGGTTCGAATCGTGTCAGCTCGATCGCTTCCGGCGGTGCCCGTCGTCGATATCTCGAACCCCAGCGCAGTCTCGTTGGCTGCACTCGACGCGGCGTGTCGCGACCACGGCTTCTTCCTGCTCTCGGGCCACGGCCTCGATACGCTCATCGACCATACGTGGCGCGAAACCGAACGCTTCTTCGATGCCGATCGCGCCATACGGCAGGCCGTCGTGCGCGACAAAGACAATCCGTTGGGCTGGTTCGACCGCGAACTCACCAAACGCAAGCGCGACCAGAAGGAAGTGTTCGATTTCGTCGACCCCGCGGTGCCCGGCCTCGATCGCAAGAACCGCTGGCCGAACGATCTGCCTGGTTTCCGCGACGCGATGGTGAATTTCTTCGATGCGTTCAGCGTGCTGGCGCATCGCACGTTGCTGCTGTTGCACGACACGCTCGAGTTGTCGGAAGAAGGCCGCACGCGCATCGGGAGCGATCGCCGCGGCAGCACCGTGCGTCTGAACCACTATCCGCTGGCCGATCCGGTGCCGCATCTCGAACGCGAGACACTGCCCGACCTCGGCGAGACCGCACTCGGTTATCACACCGACCCCGGCGTGCTGACGCTGCTGCTGCAGGACGATACCGGCGGGCTGCAGACACAGTCCGCGCGCGACGGCTGGATCGACGTGCCGCCGGTGCGCGGCACTGTGGTGGTGAATCTCGCCGACTGCATGCAGTCGTGGACGAACGATCGCTGGCGTGCGGCGGTGCATCGCGTGGTGCCGATGACGCGCAGCCGCCGCTTCAGCATTCCGTATTTTTCGAACCCGAATCGAGATGCGGTGGTGGAGCCGGTGCCGGAACTGTGCGCACACGGGCCGCGTTATCGCGCCGTCGCGTGGCGCTCGTTCATCCAGGCGCGCACGTACGACAACTTCACCGACCTCGGTGCTGACGACACACAGATGGCGCACTACCGGATCGATACGGGTGAACCGGCCTGAGCTAGCCGCGTCCGCCGCCGTATCGACAAGACGGCGCTTCACCGTCAGCATGCACCACCGACTGATCGACAGTGTCGGCATGCCAATCTGGGGGAGAAGCCGTGAATTCATCGAAGCTGGCCAGCAGCCTGCTGCTGGCGTTGTGCCTGACCGCGCTCGCCGCGCATTCCGACTCGCGTGACGCCGCCGCCGGCAAGGCCGCCAATGTCGACGACAAGCGCCTGCTTGCCGCAGCCGAAGACGGCGCGAACTGGCTGTCGTACGGGCGCACCTATGACGAACAGCGCTTCTCGCCGCTGACGCAGATCAACGACACAAACGTCGGCAAGCTCGGGCTGCAATGGTCGGCGGATCTCGACACCGCACGCGGTCAGGAAGCGACGCCGATCGTCGTCGATGGCGTGATGTACGTTTCCACCGCCTGGTCGATGGTCAAGGCCTTCGACGCCGCGACCGGCAAGCCGTTGTGGGCGTACGACCCGCAGGTGCCGCGCGAAAAGCTCGTCGATGTCTGCTGCGACGCGGTGAACCGCGGCGTTGCGGTTTACAAAGGAAAAGTCTTCGTCGGCACGCTCGCCGGCCACGTGATTGCGCTCGATGCAGCTACCGGCAAAGTCGTCTGGAACACGCGCAGCATTCCGGAGGGATCGCACATGGCGATCACCGGCGCGCCGCGAATCGTCAAAGGCAAAGTGCTGATCGGTGCGGCGGGCTCGGAATATTTCTCGCGGGGCTATCTCGCGGCATTCGATGCAGAGACCGGCAAAGAGGCGTGGCGCTTCTACACGGTACCCGGCGATCCGTCGAAGCCGTTCGAAGGCAAGCATATGGAGACAGCCGCGAAGACCTGGAGCGGTGAGTACTGGAAGCGCGGCGGCGGCGGCACGGTGTGGGATTCGATCACGTACGACCCCGAAACCGACCTCGTCTACTTCGGCACGGCCAATGCGGAGCCGTGGGTTCCTTCAATTCGGAACACGACGGAGGGCGACAATCTCTACACGGCGTCGATCGTCGCAATCCGGCCCGACACCGGTGAGTACGTCTGGCACTTCCAGGAGACGCCGGAGGATCGTTGGGACTTCGATTCCGACCAGCAGATCATCGCGGCGAACCTCGCAATCGGCGGCAAGACGCAGCGCGTCGTGATGCACGCACCGAAGAACGGCTTCTTCTACGTACTCGACGCGAAGACCGGCAAATTCATCTCGGGCACGGCGTTTGCCACCGTCAACTGGGCGTCGGGCCTCGATCCGGTCACCGGCCGCCCGAACGTCAACCCCGAAGCGAAATACGACGTGACCGGCAAACCGTTCACCGGTCTGCCCAGTGCCACCGGGGCGCACACGTGGAATCCGATGTCGTTCAGCCCGAAGACCGGGCTCGTATACATCCCCACGAACGAGGCGGCGTTCACCTATGCCGCCGCGGACAAGGACTGGAAGCCGGGCGAAGTCGGCATGCAGCTGGGGCTCCAGGGTGACGCGGGCGCGATGCCGGCCGATATCGAGGTGCAAGAGTCATGGAAGAAGAAGACGACCGGCGCGCTCGTCGCATGGGATCCGGTTACGCGGAAGGCGCGCTGGACCGTGAAGTATCCGGGACCGACTAACGGCGGCACGCTGGCGACCGCCGGCAATCTCGTTTTCCAGGGAACGGCAGGTGGTGAATTCCGCGCTTATGCGGCCGATACCGGAAAGCAGCTGTGGGCGTTTCCGACGCAGACCGGTGTGGTCGCGGGGCCCGCCACCTATATGGTGGGCAACACCCAGTACGTCGCCGTGCTCGCGGGTTGGGGTGGCGTGTGGGATTTGAGCGCCGGCGTGCTGGCAGGTCAGTCGGGTCCGGTCCGCAACGTCAGCCGCCTGCTGGTGTTCAAGCTCGGCGGCACCGCGAAGTTGCCGGAGCTCACGCCGCAGTCGCAGGCGGTGCTCGATCCACCGCCGGTCACGGGCACGCCCGCGCAGTTCGCAGACGGATCGCTTTCGTATGGCAACAGCTGCAGCGTCTGCCACGGCGACGCAGCGGTGGCGGGCGGACTCGTCCCGGATCTTCGCCATTCGGCGGCGCTGAACAGTCCGCAGCTCTGGCAGCAGATCGTGCACGACGGAATCCTGAAGGAACGCGGCATGGTCGCGTGGTCTGCGAACATGACGCCCGCGCAGATCGAGAACATCCGGCTCTACGTGATCAAGCGCGCGAACGAGGACAAGGCGCTGGAACAGAAGGCGGCGAAGATCGCCGCGCAGTAAACGATCACGCGCCGCAGGCGAACGCGACGACAACTTCGCCGAGCGCGGTGCTGACGAAACAACGATGGCGCACTACCGGATCGATACCCGTGATCCGGTGAGTGCGTTCACGTCGGTGTGCCGCCGAAGTGCGAACTCAGTAGTTCCCACGATTGATACCAAGAGCGCACGTGGAGTCTGATGTGACTCCCCTCGAAAAATCTGGGGCGCGTGCGAGTGCGCGATGATTTGAACGGAAACGTATTCGCCGGGTCTGCGACTGGCGTATCGGGAGCAGATGATGGTGAACAACACAGTGACGAAATCGCGGCGTAGCGTTTTCAAGTTGTTTGGAATCGGCTTGTTGTCGACGCTGTTCGTGTCGTCGCCCGGCAACGCAGAAGAGAGCGGCTCCGGAGCCCAAGCCGTCGGTCCCTATAAGGACTTCAAAGGCACCATCAAGCTCGATGTTCGCGACTCGGTAGCCGACTGGGGTCCGTTCACGCCGAAGAAGGCACCCGCCGGCGCACCGAATGTCCTGTTCGTGCTCTACGACGACACCGGACTCGCGGCCTGGTCGCCCTACGGCGGCCGGATCAACATGCCGACCCTCGATAGACTCGCCAGGAACGGACTGACCTACACCCAATGGCACACCGTGGCGCTGTGTTCGCCGACGCGTTCCACGCTGCTGACCGGACGCAACCACACGTTGAACGGAATGGCCGCCATCACCGAGGCCTCCAACGGATTCCCGGGCTGGGCCGGACGCATTCCGCCGCAGGCCGCGACCGTTGCGCAGGTTCTGCAGGACAACGGCTACAGCACCTTCTGGCTCGGCAAGAACCACAACGTTCCGGAGCAGGATGTGGCCGAAGGCGGCGACCGCAAGACGTGGCCGCTCGGTCAGGGGTTCGAGCGCTACTACGGATTCATTGGCGGCGAGACGAACCAGTGGTATCCGGATCTGGTCGAAGACAACCACTTCATCGAACCGCCGTACTCGCCGGAGCAGGGCTACCACCTGTCGAAGGATCTGGCCGATCAGGCGATCAA
Source organism: uncultured Gammaproteobacteria bacterium (assembly GCA_963822125.1). Lineage (GTDB taxonomy): Bacteria > Pseudomonadota > Gammaproteobacteria > Pseudomonadales > Azotimanducaceae > DATJGR01. Next base: position 138,195 of record CAWGGQ010000013.1, read on the forward strand.
GATGATCCGCAACCAGCAGGCCACAAGCCCTTCGAAGCCCTGGTTCATGTTCTATAACCCCGGCGCCAACCACGCACCGCATCATGCCCCGCAGGAGTACATCGACAAGTACAAGGGCAAGTTCGACGACGGCTACGAGGCTTATCGCACTTGGGTGCTCGCACGCATGATCGACAAAGGTGTTCTGCCGAAGGGCACGAAGATGACGCCGATCAACCCGTTGCCGAAGGATCAGGCGAATCCGGCCGACGCCGTGCGGCCGTGGAACACCCTCAACGCGCAAGAGAAGAAACTCTTCTCGCACATGGCCGAGGTCTTCGCCGGTTTCTCCGAATACACCGACGTCCAGGTCGGCCGCGTCGTCGACTACCTGGAGCAGACCGGACAGCTCGAAAACACAGTGGTGTTCTACGCCGCCGACAACGGCACCTCGGGGGAGGGCACGCCGAACGGTTCCGTCAACGAGAACAAGTTCTTCAACGGCTATCCGGACGACCTCGCCGAAAATATGAAGCTGATGGACCAACTCGGCGGGCCGGACACTTACAACCACTTTCCGACCGGATGGGCGGTGGCGTTCTCGACGCCGTTCCAGATGTTCAAGCGCTACGCGCAATACTCCGGCGGCACCGCCGATCCGCTCGTTATCTCCTGGCCGAAGGGCATCAAGGCCCGCGGTGAGATGCGCGATCAGTACCACCATTCGGTCGACATCGTGCCGACGATTCTCGACATCGTGGGCGTCGAGATGCCCACGGTATACCGCGGCGTGGAACAGTTTCCGCTCTCCGGTATCTCGATGCGCTACACCTTCGATGCGGCCCCGAATGCGCCGACGCAGAAGAAGCGGCAGTTTTACTCGATGCTCGGTACGCGCGGAATGTGGGAGGACGGCTGGCTTGCGGCCACGGTGCATGCGCCCTTCACCGGCACCGGCCACTTCGACGAGGATCAGTGGCAGCTCTACCACGTGGACGTGGATCGTTCGGAATCGACGGATCTGGCCAAGAAGTATCCCGAGAAGGTCGCGGCGCTGAAGAAGGCGTGGGACGAGGAGGCCCGGATCAACCTGGCATTACCCGTGGATGATCGAACCGCGTCGGAAATATTGCTGATCGAGCGCCCCTCGGGCGAGCCGAACCGTGATCGGTACGTCTACTACCCGGACACGGCCCCGGTTCCGGAAGGCGTGGCCGTCAATGTGCGCAATCGCTCGTACAAGATTCTCGCCAACGTCGAGATCACCGACGCGGACGCGGGTGGCGTGATTTTCGCTCACGGGTCACGCTTCGGTGGGCACGCGCTGTTCATCAAGGATCACAGGCTCTACTACGTCTATAACTTCCTCGGCATCAAACCGGAGCAGCAGTTCGTATCTTCCGAGGAACTGAAGCCCGGCAAGTACACGCTCGGCATGGAGTTCACGCGCACCGGTGCAGGACCGCACAAGGAGTCGGTCGGAACCACGAAGCTGTACATCAATGGCAAGGTCGTCGCCGAAGGTCCGATGAAGACGCAGCCCGCCAAGTTCACGCTGTCGGGCGACGGTTTATGCGTCGGCTACGACAGCGGCGATGCCGTCAGTGCCGACTACCAGACGCCGGGAACGTTTCATGGCGGAACGATCGACGGTGTCGGCGTAACGGTGGAGGCGGCGTCGTACGGAGATCTCGAGCAGGAAGCCCAGAGAGCCCTGTCGCGCGACTAGAAAAAGTCACATAGAGTCGCCTCTGGGTTGCGCTCGTCGGGGAGCACATGACCGTTGAGACGAACCGGGTCGAGGTAACAGGCATGCTTCGCTTCGCGTGGACGGGTCGACAATGCCCTGTGCCTCACCCTCGCCGGCGACTGGCTGGTGAACGCCGCGCTACCGCCGATCGAGGAAGTGCGCAGCGCACTCGCGCAAACGCCCAAACCGAACGCGATCAGCTTCGACGCGACCAACCTCGGTCGTTGGGACAGCGGCCTGGTCACACGCCTCATCGACATCTATCGCGACGCGCAGGCGCGCTCGATCACCTTCGACGACAGCGGCCTGCCCGACGGCGCGCGCCGGCTGATCGCGTTGGCCTTCGCGGTCAAACCGCGCGAAGGCGCCGCACGCACGCAAAAGACCACGCCGTTCCTGCAGAAGGTCGGCGAAAGCGCGCAGGACCTGTGGCGCAGCGCGGTCGATTTCGTCACGTTCATCGGCGAAGCCACGCTGTCGGTGGGGAGATTCGCGACCGGGCGCGCGAAATACCTGAAGTCCGACGTGCTGCAGCACATCGAAGAGGCGGGCGCCAACGCACTGCCGATCGTCAGCCTCATCAGCGTGCTGATCGGCATGATCTTCGCGTTCGTCGGCGTCACGCAGTTGCGCGAGTTCGGCGCGGGCATCTACACGGCGAACCTGGTGGCGGTGGCGATGATCCGCGAGATGGGGCCGATCATGACCGCCATCATCATGGCGGGGCGCACCGGTGCGGCTTACGCAGCCGAAATCGGCACGATGAAGGTGAACGAAGAGATCGACGCGCTCACCACGCTCGGCATCAACCCGATCGATTTTCTCGTCACGCCGCGCATGCTCGCGCTCGTACTGATGATTCCGGCGCTGACGATGTACTCGAGCCTCATGGGCATCATCGGCGGCGCCATCGTCGGGCTGTCGATGGTCGACGCGAGCTTCGTGCAGTACGCACAGCAGACGATCAGCGCGGTGAGCGCTCGGCGATCTGTTCACGGGACTCTTGATGTGCATCGTGTTCGGCGCGCTCGTCGCGCTGGCCGGTTGTCAGCAGGGCATCGCGTGCGGCACCAGCGCGATGGCGGTTGGACAAGCGACGACGCGCGCCGTCGTGATGGGTATCGTGCTGATCGTCGTCAGCGCGTCGGTACTCACCATCATCTTCATCAACCTGGGCATCTGATGAGCGACGCACGCGGCAATGCAGAAGCACACATCGAGGTCCGCGACCTGTCGATGTCGTACGGCGACTTCGTCATCCAGAAGAACCTGACCTTCACGGTACGGCGCGGCGACATCTTCATCATCATGGGCGGCAGCGGCTGCGGTAAGAGCACGCTGCTGAAGGTGATGATCGGTTTGAAGTCGCCGTCGGCGGGCGACGTGAGCTACGAAAGCGAAGCGTTCTGGGCGGCCGGGATCGAGCGTCAGGAAGACCTGAAGCGCAAGTTCGGCACGCTGTTCCAGAGCGGCGCGCTGTGGAGCGGCATGACGCTCGCCGAGAACGTCGCGTTGCCGCTGAAGCAGTACACGAAGCTGTCCGATGCGGAGATTCGCGAACTGTGCGCGTACAAACTCGCGCTGGTCGGGCTCGCCGGTTTCGAAGATTTCTATCCGAGCGAAATTTCCGGCGGCATGAAGAAGCGCGCCGGGCTCGCGCGCGCAATGGCGATGGATCCCGACATCCTGTTCTTCGACGAACCGTCCGCCGGGCTCGACCCGATCAGCGCGAAGCTGCTCGACGATCTCATTCTCGAACTGCGCGACAGCCTCGGCACCACGGTGGTGATCGTCACGCACGAACTCGCCAGCATCTTCTCGATCGGCAACAACTCGGTGTTTCTCGATCCGGTCACGAAGACGCAGCTCGCCACCGGCGATCCGAAGGAGCTGCGCGATCACAGTCCGAACTTCGTCGTCCGCAATTTTCTGATGCGAGGCACCGCCGAGCCGGTGGAGTAGCGTATGAGTAAACCTTCCAATCCCACGTTGATCGGTTCGTTCGTGCTCGGTGCCGTTGCGTTGCTCGTGGTGGCGGTGTTGCTGTTCGGCGGCGCCGCGCTGTTCGCATCGAAGCGCACGCTGGTGAGTTATTTCCCGGGTTCCGTTCAGGGTCTGCGCGAAGGTTCCAGCGTCGTGCTCAACGGCGTGCGGATCGGTTACGTGAAAGACATCCGTCTGCAGGGCGAACTGAAACCGGGCAACGCGATGGAAATGCTGGTGCAGGTGACCATGGAAATCCTGCCGAGCAGCTTCGAACTGTATTCGAACGGCAATGCGCTGAGCGTCGAGACGCGCGCCCAGATGTCACCGCAGCAATACGTGGACGCCGGTATCCGCGCCAAGCTGGCCACGGAGAGCTTCGTCACCGGTCAGCTGCTGGTGGAACTGGATTTCCGGCCTGACACGCCGGCCGTGCTGCGCGCGCGGACGAAAGGCGGACCGGTGGAAGTTCCGACGATTCCCGGCGACGTGCAGCAGATTCTCCAGCGCGTGCAGACGTTCTTCGCCAATCTCTCCGAGGAGATCGACGTCGATAAGCTCGCGAAAGACGTGCAGGGCATTCTCGACGGCCTGAACGAACTGGCGAATTCGCCTGATCTGCGCAGCATGTTCGCCGGCGGCAGCAAACTGACGAACGACGACCTGCCGCGCCTGACGAGTTCACTGGAGCGCACGCTCACCGATCTGCAGGGCGCGACGAAAGACGCGCGCGAGCTGGTTCAGCATGTCGATAAACAGGTGGACCCGCTGATGTCGGATCTGTTGCCTGCGATAAAGCGCCTCGACAGCACCTTGAAGTCGACGGAAGTGACTTTGCAATCCGTGTCGGGACACCTGCGTGAAGACTCCGCGTTGTCGCTCGAAGTGAGGAGCACGTTGCAGGACGTGCAATCCATGTCCGATGCGGCCACGTCGTTGCTGCAATACCTCGACGAGCACCCCGAAGCGCTGCTGCGCGGAAAGAAAAAGTGAAGCGGAGAACTCACATGTCGCGATCGATCGTCGTCGCACTCGTCGTACTCGCACTGGGAGCGTGCGGCACCTCGCCGCCGTCGCGTTTCTACGCGTTGAGCCAACCGGCGGCGACTTCAGTCGCCAAGACCGGCAACGCGGTCGTGCTGTTTGGGCCGTTCAGCGTTGCGCAGTATCTGCAGCGCCCTCAGATCGTCGTTAGAGACGCCAATCACGAGTTGCAGCTCGGCGAATTCGACCGTTGGGCGGAAGCGCCGCAGGTGGCGGTGGTGCCCTGGCTCGCGCGCGAAGTGGACCGACAGCTGGCGAACGCGGTGGTGGTCGCGTTCCCGTCGGTGGGCCATGCCGATGCACCGTATCGCGTGCGCGGCACGATCTCCCAATGGGATGTCGATGCGACCGGTGCGGCCGTGCTCGTCGTGCAATGGGAGTGTGTAACGAACGCCGAAGCGGTGCTGGTTCCGCTGCGCACGTCGCGCTTCACCGCACAGGCAACGAAGGCCGGCAACTACGGTGACATCGTGCGCGCCTTGAATCAGACGTTGGCGGATTTTGCGGCGGAGGTCGGCGTCTACGCTGGCGTCTACGCTCCCGTCGAAAGCCGCCTGAGCGGCAGAGCGGTCGTCAGGCCTTTTTGTCCGGTGCGAGCGCAAGCTTGTCCGGATCGAGCCCTTCGCGCTTCTTCAGGTCTTCGAGCAGACCTTCGTCGCTGAGGTCGAGCTTCTTCGACTTCTTCCAGTCGTGCTCGGCGATTTCTTCGAGCCGTTTCACTACGTCGCGGTTGTCGGTTTCGATCGCGAGCTCGCGTCGCGAATCGAAACTGCCGGGCGCCAGATTGATCGAACCGATGATCGCGCGCTTGCCGTCGGCCAGCATCATCTTGGCGTGCAGCTTCAGATGGTGGGTGGTGTGCACCTTCGCGCCGACGTCCTGCAGGATCCGCAAGCTGCCGGCGCCCTCGATGAGCTTGTCGGCTTTCAGCGAGTGCGGCTTCTTCGTGAGGATGTGTACCTTCACGCCGCGCGTCACCGCGCGCACGAGCCGTTCGATGATGACGGTGTCCTGATAGCGTTCGTTCTGCACCCACAGCGTGTGCTCCGCGGCGTCGATGAATGCTGCGACGCGTTGGCGGCCGTTGTCCGGACACCAGATCAGTTTCGAATCCGGGTGCGGAGCGAAGTCTTTCTGTTCCCAGTCGGCGTCGAAGCACGCCACCATCTCCTGCACTTCGAGGCCGTGCTTCGTGACGACGGCGTAGTCGCGCGTTTCGGTCAGGTCCTTCGGCTCCCAGTTCAGCGATTCGACGAAGCCGACGGTCATTGTCGATCACCATCGACTTCTGGTGCGTGAGATCGAACTTCGGGTTGCTGTCGCGCACCTCGATGCCGGCATCGGTGAGCGTTTTGCGCGCGGCTTCGTTTTCGGCTTCGCCGTGCCGCCGCGCCGGATTCAGCATCACTCTGACGTTGACGCCGCGCTTCTTGGCGGCGATCACCGCGGCCAGCAGCGCGTCGTCGGTGAACAGGAACATGCGGATGTTGAGCGCCTGCTTCGCGCCGTTGATGGCGTCGAGGATCGGCTTTGCGGTGTCATCGGGAAGAACGATCAGTGCGTGCGACATGTTGCGAACGATAGCAACGACCATCCGAGGTTACCGGCTGGATGGTAGCGTCGTAAGTCCGGAGTTCCGCGTAGTGACTGTTGAGAGTGACTGCTGGACGCAAGGGCCGAAACCCGGGCAACTCGCCGTCGTTCGGCGTAACCTCTGCGGCCTCAAAATGAAGAACAACTGAGGCACAGGACACATGAACGTGAAACGTCTGATTGCGATCGCGTTCGCCGCGGGCGGACTGCTCGCGATGGCGGCGTTGCCGGCACTCGCCGCCGATGCCGGAGCGAAACCCAACATCCTCGTCATCATGGGCGACGACATCGGCATGTGGAACATCGGCGCGTATCACCGCGGCCTGATGGCGGGCCGCACGCCGAACCTCGACAAGATCGCCAAAGAAGGGATGCTGTTCACCGACTACTACGCCGAAGCGAGCTGCACGGCGGGCCGCGCGAACTTCATCACCGGCGAGCTGCCGATCCGCACCGGTATGACAACCGTCGGCCAGGCCGGCGCGCCGACCGGATTGCCGGCGGAGGCAGTCACGCTGGCGACGATTCTGAAGTCGATGGGCTATGCCACGGGCCAGTTCGGCAAGAACCACCTCGGCGATCGCAACGAATTCCTGCCGACCGTGCACGGGTTCGACGAGTTCTACGGCTACCTCTACCACCTCGACGCGATGGAAGACCCGTGCCATCCGAACTATCCGCAGAACCTGCTGAACGTCGTGGGTCCGCGCAACATGCTGCACTCGTGGGCGACGACGCACCGACGATGCGACGGTCGACCCGCGTTGGGGCAAGGTCGGCAAACAGAAGATCGAGGACGCCGGCCAGTTGTGTCCGACGCGCATGGAAACGGTCGACGACGAGATCCGCGACAAGGCGCTGACGTTCATCGACAAGGCCAAAGCCGACGGCAAACCGTTCTTCGTGTGGCTGAACCCGACGCGCATGCACATCGTCACGCACCTGTCGCCGAAGTACGAAGCGACGCGCAACTCGGAAAACGGCTGGAGCGATCGAAGAAGCCGGCATGGCGCAGCTCGACGACGACGTCGGCCTGGTCATGGCGAAGCTGAAGGCCCTCGGCGTGGACGACAACACGATCGTCGTGTTCACCACCGACAACGGCACCGAGGTGTTCACGTGGCCCGACGGCGGTCAGACGCCGTTCGCGCAGAGCAAGGGCACGGTCATGGAAGGCGGCTTCCGCGTGCCGGCGATCGATTCGCTGGCCCGGTCACGTGCCGGCCGATTCGATCCAGAACGGCATCTTCTCCGGCCTCGACTGGCTGCCGACGTTCGTGGCGGCCGCGGGCAATCACGAACATCACCGACGACCTGCTGAAGGGCGTGAAGATCGGCGACCGGACGTACAAGAACCACCTGGACGGCTACAACCAGCTGGATGCCATCACCGGCAAGGGTCCGTCGGCGCGTCACGAGATCTTCTATCTCGGCGAAAGCACGATCGGCGCGGTGCGCATCGACGACTTCAAGTATCGCTTCATCGACCAGCCCAACGGCTGGCTCGGCGCGAAGACCCAGGTCGACGTGCCTTACCTGACCAATCTTCGGCTCGATCCGTTCGAGCGCACGGGCTGGCCCAACAACGGAACGAAGGAAGGCGCCCAACAGTACTTCGACTGGTTCAAGTACGAATTCTGGCGCTTCGTGTTCGTGCAGCAGTTGATGGCGAAGGAGATCCAGACCTTCCTCGATTTCCCGCCGATGCAGCGTGGCGCAAGCTTCAACCTGGAAGCGGTCAAAGCCGAGATGGCGGCGAAGATGGCCCAGGCGGCAGCAGCGGCCAAGGGTACCGGCCAGTAGCGGACCCCTCACCCGCGCATCGGGTGAGATCTGATCGGAACGAAGCGGGCGGCCCGAAAAGCCGCCCGTCTTTGTTTACACTGCCGCAGCCCGCGAGTAGAGCGTCAGATTGGTCAAAAGAAAAAGAACACGCAACGCGGCGAAACGCCGCCGCATCGAGCCGCCGAGCGACCTCCGAGTCTCGAACGAATCGCTGCGCCCGACGAATCAGGCGCGCGCCAGCTCTGGATGGTCTGGGCTGGGATACGTCGCTGCTGATCTGCGATCGGCGCTGGTGCTGGATGGTGCAGCATCGGCCGCCGCCGGAATCGCCGGCACCGCCCCGCCGCACCGGCCGCGCCGCTCGCGGTGGCAGCGCCGCACTACACCGGCGGCGCAGCGTGCGCGGGCTGTCACCAGGCCGAACACGATGCGTGGCACGGCTCCGATCACGACCTCGCAATGCAGGTCGCCGAACGACACATCCGTTCTCGGCAACTTCAACGACGCGAAGTTCACCTACGCCGGCACCACGTCGACGTTCTCGAAGCGCGACGGCAAGTTCATCGTCAACACCGACGGTCCCGACGGCCAACTGCACGACTACGAGATCGGCTACACGTTCGGCGTGCATCCGCTGCAGCAGTATCTGATCGATTTTCCCGACGGCCGCAAACAGGCGCTGTCGATCGCGTGGGATTCGCGGCCCAAGGAGCAGGGCGGCCAACGCTGGTTCCATCTGTATCCCAACGACAACGTGAAGGCGGGCGACTGGCTGCACTGGACCAACTACAGCCAGAACTGGAACTTCACGTGCGCCGAGTGTCATTCGACCGATCTGAAGAAGAACTACGACGCCGGCGTCCGAACACCTACAAGACGACGTGGGCCGAGATCAACGTGACGTGCGAGGCGTGCCACGGCCCCGGCTCCAACCACATCGCGTGGGCGCAGAAGGAAGGCGACTGGCAGCAGTTCGACGCCGACAAGGGTCTGGCCGTTGCACTGGACGAACGTAAAGGCATCACGTGGACGCCGATCGCCGATACCGGCAACTCGCAGCGCAGCGCGCCGCGCCAGACCACGCGCGAGATCGACACGTGCGCGCGCTGCCACGCGCGCGCCAGCCGGCTCACCGACGACTACGTGCACGGAAAATCGCCGCTCGATACGCATCGTCTCGTTCGCCTCGACGACGACCTCTACTGGCACGACGGGCAGATGCGCGGCGAGGTGTACAACTGGGGCTCGTTCCTGCAGAGCAAAATGTACGCGGCCGGCGTGACCTGCTCGGACTGCCACGATCCGCATTCGCTGAAACTGAAAGCGGCCGGCAACGCGGTGTGCGCGCAGTGCCACCAGCCTACGAAGTACGACGCGCCGTCGCACACGCATCACGCGCTCGGCACGCCCGGCGCCGCGTGCGCCAGCTGCCACATGCCAACGACCACGTACATGGTGGTCGACCCGCGGCACGATCATTCGATGCGCATCCCCCGGCCGGATCTGTCGGTGCAGCTCGGCACGCCGAACGCGTGCACGAACTGTCACGCGAAGAAACCGCGCAATGGGCGGCCGATGCGATTGCGAAGTGGACCGGAAAACCGCCGGCCGGCTTCCAGCATTTCGCGCACGCGTTGCACGCGGGTTCCATCGGCGCCCGGGCGCGCGCGAAGCGCTGGTGACGTTGATCGACGATCAGACGCAGCCGGCGATTGCGCGCGCGAGCGCGATCGATCGCCTCGCAAACCATGCTGAACGCCGAAAAGCACCGATGCGGTGGTGCGGGCATTGAAGGACGCCGATGCGTCGGTGCGCCAGGCGGCAGTCGAAGCGCTTGCGAACGTCGAACCGGATCTGCGCCGCAGCGTGTTGCCGCCGCTGCTCGACGACAGCGTGCTGTGCGGTGCGCATCGAGGCCGCGCGCGCGCTGGTCGGTGAACCCGAACGATCGTTGACGCTGGAACAACGCGCGCGGTTCAAAGTGGTGCTCGACGAATACATCGCCGCGCAGACGTACAACTTCGACCGGCCTGAAGGCCACATGAACATGGGCAACTCGCCGCCGCGCGCGGCGATGCGGAAGCGGCGATCGCGCAGTATCAGCAGGCGATGGCGATCGATCCGCTGTTCGTCGCCGCCTATGTGAACCTCGCCGACATTTACCGTGCAACCGGCAAAGAGGTGGACGCGCAGGTGATCCTCGGCAGGGCCTCAAGGCCGATCCGCGTTCGGCGGCGCTGCACCACACGTGGGGCTCGCGCTGACGCGGCAGAAGGCCCGCGACGTGGCGCTGGAGGAGTTCAAGACCGCCGTGCAGCTGCGCGCCGAACGACGCGACGCTTCGCGTACGTGTATGCAGTGGCATTGAACGATGCGGGTCAGACACGCCGACGCGCTGAGCGTGCTGAAGACCTCGCTCAAAGCGAATCCGTACGACCGCGAATCTGCTGCAGGGTCTGGTGTACTTCACGCAGGCCGCGGGCGACAGTAAGTCGGCGAAGCAATACGTAGCGTTGCTGCGCGAACTGGATCCGGAAGAATGCGGAATGGGTGCAGCTGCAACAGCAGCTCGACGGGGCCGTTGGGAACTGATCTAAATCGGGGAGAAGAAGTGGCGGAGTTGATCGTTCATCAGATACCGGGTGCGTGGGGCCTGCCGACCATCGGACCGTTCTCGCTGAAGCTCGAAGCGTATTTGCGGATCGTCGGCATTCCCTACAAGGCGGTCATCGACGCAACACCGTTCAAAGGACCGAAACGCAAGCTGCCGTGGATTGAGCACGAAGGCAAAACGATCGGCGATTCCGGATTCATCATCGAATATCTGGAGCAGCGATTCGGCTGCAATCCGAACGCCGGCCTAACTGCAGCGGAAAGGGGCGTTGCGCTTGCGCTGCGGCGGCTCCTCGAAGAAAACCTGTACTGGACGCTGGTGTTCGACCGCTGGATGGTCGATGCCAACTGGCCGCTCACGAAACAGACCGTACTCGGTCTCATCCCGGCGCCGGCACGGCTGCTGATCGCTCCCATAGCGAGACGCGGCGTGAAGCGGCAGCTGATGGGTCACGGCATCGGTTTGCACTCGCCGGACGAGATTCACGCGATCGCCGCCAAAGACATCGGCGCGATTGCAGATGTCCTCGGCGACAAACCTTATCTGATGGGAAACACGCCAACCGAAATCGACGCCGTGGCCTACGGGGTGCTCGCCAACATCATGCTGGTGCCGATCGCGAGCGCGACGAAGGACGCAGCGTTACGCCGCACGAACCTGGTCGACTACATCGAGCGGATTCGCGCGCGTTACTTCGGCTAGCCGACCGCGCGGCTAAGGTCGCGAACGCGCAGCGCTGAGAATCGCTTCTGGATCGAGGAGGTCGGGAAGTTCTCTCGCAATACGCGATTCGAGATCGACCAGTCTCGACTGTTCCTGCCGGACGAGGTCTTGAAAGCGCGGATGCGCTGCTATGCGGTGGAACACTCCCTCGTCGTCGCTCAGTACACCGACGATGCTCAACACGGGCAAAGACCACGAACCGGGACACATCGCTCGCTCGAACAGCGCAAGCGTTGCGGTGTCGTCGTCGGAGAAGCAACTGAAGATCGCGCGTTCGAGCGGCATCGCCATCGGCGCGACCTCTTCCGAAAAAAGCTCGGTCAACCTCGCAGCGAGGCGCGCTTCGAGCTCCGCATCCGCTGCCTGTCGAGCCACCACCAGATAGCGCAGCATGGCCACGACCCAGTCGAAGCTCACCATACGAAGCGTCCCAATTCGGCCGTATCGCCCCGGGAGTACCGATTTCATGGAGAAAAGCGTCTCGAAGGCGGTGATGGAACGACGCAGATTGTCTGCCTGCGCCGAGTTGTTGCCCGCGGCGTGTGCTGCGTCTGCCCGCAACGCGTAGAGATGAGCGTAGTAGTACGGAAGCAGGGCGCTCCGTGGAGCTTCCAGATTCCCAACGACCAAGCAAGGCCGCCAGGCCATCGACATCCTTGCACCACAACAGCTGCCAGCCTTGAAACATGTTGGCGCCGGCGCCGATTCCGGAATGCTCGATGGCGGCCAACCAACGCGAAACCAGATCGCCACAACCTGCCGTCGCCAGGTAGTTCAGAAGCTCAGCGACTTGTGCCGGGTTCGCGCGGCTCAGTGTCACCGCGCGGTTCAATTGGCGCAGGCCGGAGATGTTGTCGGCGCGGGCGAAGTAGGCGAGCGCGAGCGCTTGCGCCGCAAACGGATTGTCGGGCGCCGCTTCGCGCACCGGCAGCGCCATTGCAAGTGTCTCCGCGCCGCGCCCCTCGTCGCTCAGCATGTCGATGTAGTGAGTGATGTACGTCGTCGCAGCGAGCGGATCGAGACGAAATGCTTCCGCCCAATGCGACGCGCGTTCGCGGTAGTCCCGCGCTCGGTTGGCATAGAGTTCATGCAGCATCACATTTCCGGGATCTGCCTTTAGGCCCTCGACGAGATAGGGAACGCCGACTTCGCTGAGCCAGTTCCCCTCGTCCATGCTCACCTTCCACGCCATAGCTACGAGACCGGACGGCACGTGGCGATCCAATTCCAGGGCGCGTTGTGCGTACCGCTGGACCTTCGGCCTCACGTCGTCCCAAGTCGTCGATGGCGATGCGCGCCGGAGGTGTGCGTACGCCATCGCGAGCAGTCCGAACGCGTCGGCATAGTTGGGATCGAGTTCGATGGCGCGCTCGAGATGTTCGATTCGAGCCGGCGCCGCTTCTGCTCCGCCGAGGCGAAACGCCTCTGCAGCCCTCAACACGCAGTCATATGCCTCGATGCTCTTCGTGCGCGCCTTCGCGAAGCCGGCCAGGAGGGCAGGGTCGAGGCGCACCCGCAACTGCGTCGCGATCGAACTCGCAAGCTCGTCCTGCACAGAGAAGATGTCCGTCAGGTTGCGATCGTAGTTCTGCGACCATACGTGCTCGTCGGTCGCGCCGGCAATCAGCTGAACCGTCATTCGTATCCGATCGCCGGCACGCCGAACGCTGCCTTCGAGTACGTGTGAAACGCCCACGTCCTTTGCCATTTGCAGCACCGTCTTGTCCGACTGTGCAATCGCAACGGAGGTAGTTCGGGAAATGACGGCCAACCCCTCGATGCGCGAGAGCATCGAAAGAAGGTCTTCGTGCACTCCTGCGACAAAGAAACTCGTGTCCTGAGAGTCAGACAGATTCGCGAAGGGGAGCACGAGGATAGAGGGACGTTCGCTTGCGGCCGGGCGCCTTTAGCTGCAGGGTCTTGACCAAACCTCGCTCCGAAATACGCCTGCACGGCGTCGGCAAACACCTTTACAGAGGCGCCTTGTGCGACACCCGCAAGCCGAATGCACTGCAGCGTGCGGAATCCGATTGGCAGCTCGACGTCGTCCAAAAGCACCGGCAGCAGCTTCGCCGCAGCGAGACCATGGTGCGCCTCTTCCAGCACCCAATGAGCGTCAACGGAGCTGCGTGAGAAGACGGCCACAATACAGCGCGCGTCGCGAAGCGCCTGGTCGATCGACCGGTCCCAACGCGTGCCGGCCTGGATACGTTGGTCCCACCAAACACTAAGACCCTGACTCTCGAGCGCGCCAACCAGGGGGCGAACACGCTCCCGGTCCTCCGATACGTAACTTACGAAGACGTCGCCCACCGTTCCGTCCCGCCGCGCTCGGTGACAGCCCCGCTTGCAGCGTAGCAGACGCCGGTCGGGCAGCGTGCGGTATCCGGCGGGCGACCGACTCGGGCTGACCCGCTCGATCGTGGCTACAACTTCAACCCGCTCGG
>CAWGGQ010000014.1:0-5466 GCA_963822125.1 uncultured Gammaproteobacteria bacterium
CCATGAACTCATGCGTGCACGCTTGCTGTTACCAGGCGTACGCCTCGGGCGCCGCACCGCAGGCCGGGAAAATGGCGTCGATTGTTTTCAGCGCCTCGTCGCTCAGCGCAATCTCCGGCACATGCAGCACCGACGTCAGCTGCTGCTTGGTTGCCGGTCCGATGATCGTTGCCGCAATGCCGTTCTGATGCAGCAGCCAGGCGAGCGCCACCGCGCTCGGCGATTCGCCGAGCTGCGCGCACAGAGTTGTCGAAGCGGGATAGCTGTTCGGCGCGTTGCGCGGCCGCGCTGCGGATCCCGTCCGACTGGCGCCGCCCGGTCTGCTCGTTAGATTTCCCCGCAAGCAGGCCGCCCGCAAGCGGGCTCCACGGGATCACGCCAAGTCCGTATTCGCGGCATGCGGGCATCACTTCGAGTTCGGCTCGGCGCTCGATCAGGTTGTAGAGGCTCTGCTCGGACACGAGGCCGAGTTGATGCCTCGCGTGCGCCTGCTCGTTCGCCTGCGCAATTTTCCAGCCCGGGGAAATTGCTGGAACCCACATACGTGATCTTGCCCTGGCTGATCAGCAGTTCCATCGCCTGCCAGATCTCGTCCATCGGCGTACTGCGGTCGATGTGATGCATCTGGTAGAGATCGATGTGATCGACGCCGAGTCGCTTCAGGCTCGCATCGCACGCCTGCCGGATGTGCCGCGCCGACAGGCCCGATCGTTGATGTCGTCCGGACATCGGTTCGTGAACCTTGGTGGCCAGAACGAGCTTGTCGCGGCGCGTGGCGTCCTGCGCGAACCACTTGCCCAGAATCGTTTCGGTCGTGCCGACGCCGAGGCGGCCGCCATACTGGTTCGCGGTATCGATGAAGTTGATGCCGTGCCCGACCGCTTCACTCAGAATCTCGAACGACTCGTGCTCCGAGGTGCGCGGCCCGAAGTTCATCGTGCCGAGGCACAGTTCGCTGACTCTCAGTCCGCTGCGGCCGAGCTGACGGTATTTCATCTGACGATTCCCTTAAGGTGCGCGCATCGTCGCGCCGGTGACCAGCGTCTCGCTGGAATCGGCGACACAGAATCGGACGAGCTGCTGCGCGTGCGGCGACAGTTTTTTGAAATCGCGGTAGGTGATGCCGGGCACGATCGGTTCCCGGAACCACGGCGCATAAAACTCCAGGTTCGGGATCGCGCGGGTTGCCTCCGATACGTTCGGCGTGCCGCCGTGCCATGCGCGCACGTCGCGAATCATGGCGCCGCCGGCGGGCACCGGGCATACGGTGCTGAGCCGCATCCACTCCGGTTCGTCGTCGAGGCCGGGAATCGGCGTGCGGGATTTCTGCGTGCCGGGAATCTGCCGGGTGGGTCCGTTGAGCCGGGTGACGTCCTGCGGCAGGAAATTCACGCAGATGTACGGGCACGGCAGATCGCGGATCCTGACGTTGCCGAGCGGGTCGTGAAACGCGCTGAACGGCGTGCGTTTGTCGTCGACCCAGTCCGACACATCGGAATGCAGCCGCTGATAGTCGACCGCGCCGGGCAGACAGAAGTCGCCGCTTGCCGCGCGCAGCGAGTAGTGCGGCGAGCCGAACAGCCGGGTCAGCAGCGTTGTGATGGCGGGTATGTCGAGCAGCATCTGCCACTCGGGCCGGTGCAGCTGGCTGCGGGTCAGGCTGGAGCCGCCGAACGAGTAGCGGTGTGAGCCGCGATTTCCCGCGTGATCGTTGTCGAGCGCAACGATTTCACGGACCACTTCGTTGCAGCCGCGCGCAAGGAAATCCGTCTGCTCGGCGCTGAGAACGTCGCCGAGCACGACGAAACCGTCGCGGTGGAAAAGTTGAACTGCGCGTTCAACGTCCGTTGGTTCGAGAATTTCGAGGCCCTTGATGCCGTTGTGGGCCTCGAGATACCGCCGAAGTTCGCTCACTCTGGCGTCGTCTTTGGGGACTCCCCGCCATCCGATTGTTGTTGCTGTATCGACCATGTGATGAATTCGCGCTACCAGCGATCGACGTGCAGCACCGGGTCGAGCGCCTTGCGCGGTCCGGCGCTGAAGTTCGTGCCCTTGGTGTATGCGACCGGAATCAACGCGCACTGGGTGATCTCGTTGAACGGGATGCCGAGGATGCCCGCCGCTTCGGCTTCGTGCATCAGGTGCAGTGTGGTCCACGCGGTGCCGAGACCACGCGCCCGCGCGGCCAGCATGAAGCTCCACGCGGCGGGCAGGATCGAACCGTACGTACTCGCCTGCGCGACGACGGCCATCGGAGCAGGGATGTTCTCGACTCGGCCGCCGATGCACGGAATCACGAATATCGGCGCCTTTTCCAGATTGTTGGCGAGGTATTCTGCCGACGAGACGACGCGCTCCTGCACTTCATCCATCGACGGATCGGCCTTGTGGACCTGGTGCGCGGACGCGGCCATCGACGGATAGATTGCCCACGCCTTGCGGTACAACTCCGCTAGCGCCAGGCGCTTCGCCGGATCCTGCACCACCATCCACTGCCATCCCTGCGCGTTGGATCCTGTCGGTGCCTGCAGCGCGATCTCGAGACACTCTTTGACAGCGCCAGGCTCACCGGGCGGTCGAAATCCAGTCGTTTGCGCACGGCGCGCGTGGTGGTGAGCAGCTCGTCAGGGGAGAGGGGTAACGTGTTCGTCATGTGATTGATTGCCTTTCGTTTTGAGTTACTGGTTCCGGAGCACATCGACCCGATCATGGATTTCGGCTGCCGATGGCGGCGGTGCTGATCAGCTCTTCGAGCAGGGCCAAGCCGACCCGGCCGGATATTGTGAAGGGGTCGAGGCGCGGCTTTTCCGAGTACTTCAGCACGGTGCTCATGTTGATGCGGCCCAGATCCACTCGGCCCATGCGCCAACCGGCAAATCGGCGCTCGTCGATCTCCGCGTAGTCGAGCAGCGTCACGTCGCGGTGTCGCGGGTCGCGCAGCAGGTTGTTGTAGAGCCGATTCACCTGTTCGCGGCCGCCCTCGAGCGCCTGCATGAACACGTCGCCGCTCTCGTACACGCATAACACGCCCGTGATGCCGTGTTCCGGATTGTGCGCCTGGGACCGGTTGAGGATTTCGTCGATCAGATCCGCGCTGATGTTACCCACCGCTCGGCTCGCATAGAGAAGGCGCACCAGCATTCGTTTTGCCTCCCTATGATCGGCCGTCGTTCATGAGCGAAAGGAACTCGCGGCGCAAACTCGAGTTCTTGAGGAAGCTGCCGCGCATCACGCTGTTCACCATCTTCGAGTCCATATCCTTTACGCCGCGCCACTGCATGCAGTAGTGGTCGGCCCGCATGACGATCGCCAGCCCGTCGGGCTGCATCTTTTCCTGCAGCAGGTCGGCGAGCTGGATCACCGCTTCTTCCTGGATCTGCGGCCGCGCCATGACCCATTCGACGAGCCGCGCGTATTTCGACAAGCCGATCAGCGCCGAGTGTTCGTTCGGCATGACACCTACCCAGATTCTGCCGATGATCGGACAGAGGTGGTGCGAGCAGGCGCTTCGCACCGTAACCGGACCGACGATCATCAGTTCGTTCAAGCGCTCGATGTTCGGAAACTCCGTGACCGGCGGCATCGCCACGTAGCGGCCGCGGAACACCTCCGCGACGAACATCTTCGCAACTCTGCGCGCCGTGTCCTGGGTGTTGTGATCGCTCTCGGTGTCGATGACGAGCGCCTCCAGCACGCCTTTCAACTTGCCGCCACTTCGGCCTGCATCGCCTCGAGCTCACCGGGTTCGACGAATGCAGCAATGTTGTCGTTCGCATGGAAACGCTTCCCGGCTTCCTGCAGGCGTTCCCGGATGCGCGTCGCGACCGGCAAATCGCCACGATCGCTATCAGTGATTGGAACCCTCGCCACGTGCGCCTCTCTCACACAATCGATGCGAGGATGCTAGCCCATTCGACTCGAGAACGCTTTCATTCTCCAGTCGATTTGTCTCAGCTCGTCGACCCACAAAACGCTCTGTGCGCGTGCGCACCTCAACCAGATTATGTGC
Source organism: uncultured Gammaproteobacteria bacterium (assembly GCA_963822125.1). GTDB lineage: Bacteria > Pseudomonadota > Gammaproteobacteria > Pseudomonadales > Azotimanducaceae > DATJGR01. Next base: position 4,010 of record CAWGGQ010000014.1, read on the forward strand.
GATTTTCGGCAAAACGAACTACCGCTGGTAGAGGTTGGGTTCAACGCCGTCTGTGGCGTTCGCAAACGATTCAACTGAGGGGATTGGTGTCGCGCCGTACACGCCACGTGCTGCGGTTGGCCGTAGCGCGCGAGGCTGTAGTAGGATGCGGGCCCGCTTCGAATTACGCCGCTCGACATGACCGCAAACACACTGCTCGATGAACGTATACCGCTGCGGATTTCCGTGCAAACCGCGAAAGGCCCGCTGATCGTAGCCGCTCTGGTTCGAATGGGACGGGGCGCGGTTCTGGTGCGCGAGTCAAAAGGACGCGGTGATCGTCCGCGCGCTCGAACACGAGCGGCTGTGTGCGTTCGATCTGTCGACTAACGAGATGCCGTACCGCGGCCTGCGTGGTCGCGGACACGCGCGCTGTCGGCCCGAGCGCGGCGTTGCCGTGCTCGAACGGTTGATCGATCGTTATCTGCCGGACCGGCGGAGCCCGCTTGCAACATGGCTGCTGTCGCGCAGCGCGAACGAAGTCGCCATCGAAATCACGCCGACGTGGCAGACGACCTGGGACTACTCGGCGCGGATGTCTGATCTGGGCTGACGCGGGTCGGCGCGCGCGGCCGAGGATCAACGCTGCGACAGCGGGATCCCTGCCGAAGGCGGCGGCTTCTCCAGGCGATAGTGCAGCGCTCGGCCGTCCTGGGTCGTCGTCTCCAGCGCGACCCAGCGCCCGTCGCCATTCTCATAGCTGACGTCGATCTGAAAGTCGCTGCCCTTCAGTTCGAGCAATGACCGCCGCGATTCGGGCACGAGTACCTGCTCGACCGTTTGATACGCGCCGGTCTGGCCGTTCAGCAGTTCGCGGTGTTGTCGCAGCGTGTCGGCGTCCCAATAGGCGTAGCTCGCGATGCAGGCGGGTAGCGCGCGGCGATGCTCGCCGTCGCTCGACGACACATCGACTTCGAAGCCCGCGGCGTTACGCCTGCCGGTCAGCGACGTCCGTGTTCCGTTCACGTGGGTTTCCGTGTCGATCGATTCCAGGCAGCCGGCGCGCCAGTTCTCCACCGCGGAATGCTGATATCGGAACACCGGTATCCTCAGCACCTTGACGCTGAACTCGGCTTGAGACGTGACCCGCACGGCATCGCTCGTAGCGTCGCGCTCGACGCTGAAGCGATGCGTGCCGATCCGCTTGTCATCGAGGTACACGCCGAACAGATACTGCTGGGCGTGCGCGCCGAGCGGCAGCAACAGCAACAATATGCCAAGCCAGGCGTTGCGCATGTCAGTCTTCCTTCCTTCGACGTTGGCGTGTCCGCGCAGTGCTTCCTCGGTAGCGAACGCGCCAGGCGGCGCGTTCTACGAGAGTTCACATGCGGACATGTTAGGCACGGCCAGGTGAAGTGAGTGTGAAGAATCGGTCCGTCGGCTTTCACGGCCGTCTCACGCCAGCGTTGTCGCCCAGA
>CAWGGQ010000015.1:0-122685 GCA_963822125.1 uncultured Gammaproteobacteria bacterium
ATTGCGCTGCCGAATTCCGGCTTGCAAGGTTCCGGGACTTAAGCGTGAGTTCCGAACATCTCACCGAAGTTCGTTATGCAGCGTTGCTGCACGACTTCGGCAAAGTCGGCGTACGGGAAAACGTACTGGTAAAGGCGAACAAGCTGACCGAAGAGCGGCTGGAAGTGATCCGGTATCGGTTCGAGTTGCAGAAAGAGCGTCTGCGGCGGGCGGCCGTGGAACGTGAACTCGTCGTGTTGCATGCCGATCCGGGCGAGTTCGAACTGGTGCGACGGCGCATCAAACAGGAATTGAACCGCGATCTGTCGCGGCTCGACGACTACTTCACGGCGATTACGCTCGCCAACAACCCCAACGTTCTCGCTGAGGGGGAGTTCGGCCATCTCGAAGCGATTCGGCAGATGGAGTTCGGCGAGTTCGACGGGCGCACCGGCCACCTCATCACCGATCACGATCTGCTGGCGTTGTCGGTGCGGCGCGGCAGCCTGACGCCGCAGGAACGTCGAGAAATCGAAGCTCACGTCAGCCACACGCGCGAGTTTCTCGCCGTATTGCCGTGGCCGCCGGAGTTGGCGAGTGTGCCGCTGATCGCCGGCGCGCACCACGAAAAACTCGATGGCAGCGGTTATCCGGACGGACGTCGCGGCGACGAAATCCCGTTGCCGAGCAAGGTCATGACGGTGTGCGACATCTTCGATGCGCTGACGTCGATGGATCGGCCCTACAAGCCCGCCGTTTCCGTCGACACCGCGTTTCGGATCTTGAACGAGGAAGCGTCCGCGGGACTGATCGACGCCGACATCGTCGGCGTGTTCATCGAAAGCGGGAGCTATTTGAAAGGGCGTTTCGCGGCGCAAGGCGCGTTACCGCTGCGCACGCCACAACCACGCCGTGCGCAGCGTAGCCCTAGACGCGCGTGGTCATCGCCAGTCCTGCAGAACGTCCATCGGAACCGTTCGACCGTTCATGTCGAGCACGACCCCGGTTTCGGTGATTTCCTTGATGCGTCACGCCGGGGCTGATCGTGTCGCCTTCGACGAATCGTCTGCCGTTCATCGTGACGGCGCGCATCGAAGGGTCGGTGCCGTAGACGTGAGTCGAAAACGAAGAACGTCGGCGTCGGCACATCCTCGCTGGTGAGTTGCGGCGCGCGTGGGTCGATGCGCGGCGGCCGGACTGGCGTCGACGTTGGGCTTTGTCGGTAACTCGTTTGACTCGCGGCGGCATTGTCGACGGCCTGGACCGGCTGGGTCTGCGGCGGCGAGGGATGTGCGCGCGAGCGACAGTCGTGTCGTTGGCGGGACGGTGGTTGCCGGCGGCGGCGCTGCCGGTGCGCGTCGGCTTGAGGCGCGACCGGTCGCAGCGGCCAGAACATCCACGCTGCGAACAGGCACGCATTGACGATCAGCGCGCCGAGCAACACCCAGATCGCAACGCTCGATCGAAAATGTGTCTGCGCGGGAATCAGCAGAGTCGGGACGCTGCCGCGGCTGCGCTCCGCTTCCGATTTTTTCAGCGCATCGAGAATGTAGGACATCGTCAGGTGCCCGCGCTCAGCCGTGGGGTATGCGTCGGCGAGCGCGGCATTCATCGCGATCCACGTCATCGGTCCGGCAATGCCGTCCGGAACCATGCCGTTTTCGCGTTGAAAACGGATCAGCGCCGCGCGCAATCCATCATCGAAGCGCGCGGGATCGGTCGCGCGCAGGTCGATCTGCAGATGCGGCGCGAGATGCTGACGCAGCCACGCAACCGAAGGCCCTTCGTCGCCGATCTTCAGATTGCCGCGATAGTCAGGTGGCATCTGCCACAACACGATGTAGGTTCCGTACCAATGATTGGTCAACGCATCGGCCGTGGTCTGGATCTCGGCTGCCCCCAGCTTGACGTTAATTTCGTCGTCGCGATGACCGATGCATCGCCGCGTAGTACGGTTCGCGCGCTGGTCGTCCCAGAGTTCGACGACGACCGGTTGATCGAGGCGCTCGATGTCGTGCCAGGTGCCGTTGAGTTTCAGACACTGCAGACCCACCTGCGGTGCCTGATTGCACGGCAGGTCGCTCGGCTGAAACGGCGCGTTCCAGCGATCGAACACGGCCGCGTATGCGTCGCGTTGTGAATCCGCCGAGCTGACGCCGGCGGGGCGCGCGAGCCGATCGTGCAGGCGGGGGCGGCGGTGGTCGACGGCGGTCGCTGCCGTGTCCGATGGCGACGGCGATGTTGGTCGGCCGTCTCTGCCGGCGCGGATGCGGCCGGTGCGACCGGGAAGTGCGGCGGGCGCGCTCTGCGACCGGTGCGGGCGCGGGTGCCTCGGCAACCGGAGGTTTATCTGGCTGGCGTCGACGACCGTGATCGATCGTCGAAATCGATGCGGGCCGCCACTGGGGATTGTGATCCCAGAGCGCCCATGCGCCGCCGATGACGAGCAGCAGCATCGCGGTCGCGGCGCCGATCCAGAGGCTGCGGCCGCAGCCACGCCTGTTGTCCGAACGCCTCGCGCGCGGCTTTGCGAACGATTCGAGCGGTGACGCGCGGGCGCCCTTCGACGTACGTCCCCGAGCAGCGCACGATCGGCGATCACGTTGATCAGCCGCGGAATGCCGCGGCTGAGCCGGAACGTTTCGTGCGCAGCACCGCGCGTGAACAGGTGTGGGTTGCCGCCCGCCAGGGACAAGCGGTGCGCGATGTAGGCGCGCGTGTCGTCTCGCGGTCAGCGCCGCGAGGTGATAACGAGCCGTGACCCGCTGCACCAGCTGTCGCATTTCCCGGCGGTCGAGCATCTCGGCGAGTTCGGGCTGGCCGAGCAGGATGATGCGCACCAGTTTGCGCTCGTTGGTCTCGAGGTTGGTCAGCAGACGAATCTGCTCGAGCACCGCGGGCGACAGATTCTGCGCTTCGTCGATGATGACGACCGTGCTTCGGCCGAGCGCGTGCGTTCGCAGCAGATGCTTGTTGAGGCGATCGATGAGGTGTTTGTTCGTGGTCGCGACGTTCGGTGCGTTCTGGGATGCCAAGTTCCTCGCACAACGTCTCGAGCAATTCGTTGACCGTCAGGCGAGGATTCAGGACGAAAGCTACGTCGAGGTCGTCGGGCACCTCGTCGATCAGACTGCGAATCAGCGTGGTTTTGCCGGTGCCGACTTCGCCGGTGATCAGCACGAAGCCGCCGTCGGTGCGCAATCCGTACATCAGATGTGCCAGCGCCTCGCGATGGCGCTCGCTCAGATACAGAAATCCCGGATCGGGCGCGATCGAGAAGGGCTTCTGTTTGAATCGATAGTAGTCGTCGTACATGAAGGTCGATTTCAGCTCAGTTCGCTTGCGCAGCTCGTCGATGCGTTGGTCTTTGTGCGACCACAACTCATCGACCCACGACTGCAGCGACTGCTCTCGCGGTCGGCGGAAGCTCATCGTGACTCTCGAGCAGCGCGGCGGGCACGGGCCGGCCGGAAATTTCTACGCGAACGTCAGGACACTGTCCGGAGATGAACTCCCAGAACGACGGGCGCCGTTCGGATAGACGATCGTGACGTCCAGCACCTGGTGGATACGATCGCCCGAGTGCGGCGACGACATAGCCGAACCCGCCGGTCTTCGGCATCAGCAGGTTGCGGTACTTCGACTGCTGAAGCGCGTGCTTTTCCGGCGTGAAGCGCGTCCCTTCCATGAAATTCAGCACGCTCGTAGGGTGGTGTTTGAACGTCTCGCTCGCGCGTGCGTGTCGCCTCCTGATCGTGCCGTCGCAGGCTCGGATCGCGCGCGAGGGCTTCGCGACTGTAGCGCCGCACATACGGGAAATCCGAGCAGCCACATCGCAACTCCGAGGAACGGAATCCAGATCAGCTGCTCGTTTGACGAAGAATTTGAGCGGCGGAATGCGACCCAGAAACGTGTCCTGCAACACGAGAATGTCTGCCCAGCCCTGGTGATTGGAGATCACGACGTACCATCGATCGTGCGCCAGGGGCTCCTCGACGTTCGATCGACACGTCGATCTGCGTGATCGCCAGCGCCCGCAGCATCAGCCGATTCCCGCCGACCCAGGCATCGATGACCCGGGTCATCGCGGCATCCGATGAGGCACTCTGACACTGCGTGATGGGGATCAGTGCCCGCGGCAATCGCGAGCAGATAGATCGGTATGCAGAAGATCACGGTGTTGGCCGCGATGAAGAGAATCGCGATCATGCCTTTCAATGATGAACATCGCGCAGTAGCGTCAGCCGATATCGGTCGGAGTTCTTACCATATGACCTCCAGGCAGTACCAGCGCGCCGGTCGGCGTGCGCCGATTCGAGCGACCGGTGCAGGCTCGCGCCTGAATGCGCGGGTTGTACTCGTTGGTGCACTGTTGCTGATCGCTTCGCTGCGAGACGCTGGAGTTCTATCGGCCAGGCTGTCGGTCGGTCAGTGGTCGATCGTTCGCGCACAGCGAACCGACTGACGAGCTGATTGCGTCGGCGAACTACCGACGCAGCATTGAGAGGGCGATTGCTGACGGTCGCGGCGCTGCTGCGCTTTGCCGAGGAACACCTGGCGCTCGAACCCGGGGCAACGTTACTCGAGCTACGCGCGAATCGAAGGGGACGATGTGGTGTGGAACGTGTTTGCTGCGCCGGAATTTTCGACGCGTCCGATGCGTTGGTGCTATCCGATCGTCGGGTTGTGCGTCGTATCGCGGTTACTTCGACCGACGCGACGCGAAGCGATATGCGCAGCGAGCTGGCCGTGGAGCAGCATGACACGATCGTTGGCGGCGTCGCCGCATACTCGACGCTCGGCTGGTTCGACGATCCGGTATTGTCGACGTTCGTCAGTTGGCCCGATGCCGATCTTGCGGGCCTGATCTTCCATGAACTCGCGCACGGCCAAGCGTCTTCATTCCGGGCGACACGTCGTTCAACGAAGCGTTTGCGAGCTTCGTCGAGCGGCGCGGCGTGCGTCGAATGGCTGCGCGCCGAACACGATGAGGCGCAGCATCGAACGCGATGACAGGCGCGTTGGCAGATGTCGGACCGCTTCGTGGCGTACCTGCTGGAGTTGGCGCGACGAACTGCAGCGACTCTACGACCAGCCGTACAACGCGTTCGCGCTGCGGTTGCTCAAGGACAGAGTTGTTGCGGTGAGGTCGAACGTTGTTATCGAGCGAATCAGGCGGTCTTCGGCGATCAGGAGTGGTACTTCCGAGGCGGGGAGCTGAACAACGCACGGTTCGTGCCGTTGGCGGCGTACAACGAACTCATGCGCGGGTCATTCGCAGGCTCTGTTCGCGCAAGCCGGCGAATCGTGGCCGCAGTTCTACGCGAAGTCGCGCGACTCGGCCGGTTGAGAGACGAATCGCGCGAATGCGGAACTCGAACGTCTCGGGAGCGCAATTCGCAGCGGAGCGCGCGACCGATTCGGCGCAGCGTTCGATGCGACGCGCTCGCATTTCTGACATCGATCGGCTGCGACGGTTTATGCTCGCAGCGAACCTCATGGAGCAATGGCGATAGCGAGCAACCACAGAATCGAAAGGCGAGCGGCATCGTTCTTCTGGTACGACCTCGAAACCACCGGTACCGATCCCGAGAACGGATCGGATCATTCAATTCGCGGGTGTACGCACCGACCTCGAACTCAACGAAATCGAGGCGCCATTCAGCACCTATGTGAAATGTCCGGTCGACGTTTGCCCGATCCATCGGCCTGCGCGGTGACCGGTCTGACGCCGCAACGAATCAATCGCGAAGGCATGAACGAACTGGAGGCATACGTCGCGATCAACCGGCCTCTTCTCGCAGCCCAAAACGTGCGTCGCCGGGTTCAACAGCCTGCGCTTCGACGATGAATTCATTCGTTTCGGGTTCTATCGGCACTTCATCGATCCATATGCGCGCGAATGGCAAGCGGGAAATTCGCGATGGGACATCATCGATCTGGCGCGCGCGGCCGCCGCACTGCGTCCGGACGGTATCGAGTGGCCGACGGAAGCGGGTCTGCCGACATTCCGTCTCGGGGAGATTACCTCCGCGAACGGCATCGAGCATGACGCGGCACACGACGCGATGTCCGATGTCCGAGCGACGGTTGGACTGGCGCGGCTTGATCGCGATCAAGACAGCGCAGGTTGTTCGACTATTACCTCGGGCTGCGGGAACGGGCCGAACTGCAGCGGATTGCTGCGGCCGGAAAGACCGGAAATGAGCCTGCACGTTTCGACGTATGTACCCGCGTGAGCGAGGCTTGCATCGCGCCGATCATGCCGGTGGCGCGGCATCCGCAGAACCGCAATTCGATGATCGTCGTCGATCTCGCGACGGAGTTCAGGCCGTTGATCGAATGGGACGTCGACCGATTGCGCGAGGCGTTGTTCGGTACTGATCGCGACGATCGGCCCGGACTCAAAGAAGTGCGTCTCAACCATTGCCCGTTCGTTGCGCCTCTCACGGTCGTTCGCGATGAAGATGCACGACGCCTCGAACTGGATCTGCCGGAGATGCAGCGCCGCTTCGAAGCGTTGCGTGAAAGCTCCGATCTTGCGGCAAAGATTGCCGCCATTTACGGCAGAGAAGGCACGCGTGATGCGGCGGACGCGGACGCGGCGCTTTATGACGGCTTCATCGGCGATCCGGATCGCGAGCGGTGTGGCGACACGCTGACGCAACTGTTGGGGGGCGAGCCTTCGCCGGATATTGCGTTTGCCGACCAGCGCTTGAACGAACTGCTGTTCCGGTTGCGCGCGCGGCGCGACGAGTCGTCGCTCTCGGTGCCTGAGCGGAATCGCTGGCGAGCATGGATGAGACAGAAGCTGGTAGAAGGAATCGGCGATGCATTGACGCTGTCGAAGTTTCGACAGGCGCTCGCCGAACTGGACGCACCGAGCGAAATTGTAGAGGCGCTGTACGAGCACGCCCAAGCCGTCGAACTGAATCTCGTCAATGATGCGGGTCGTGAGTCGTTAAATGCCGGCTTCCGCTGTCGAGTTTTCCGGCGTCTTCAAACGCTTCAATGCGGGATGGGTGCTCGATGATGTGAATCTTGCGCTTCCCGAAGGGCAAACCACCGCTGTCGTCGGCGAAAGCGGGAGCGGAAAGTCGACGCTGCTGCAGTTGATGAATGCGGTGTACCTCGCTGATCAAGGCACTGTTCGGGTTCTGGGCGAACCGATTCCGCGTGGCCAACTGCATGTGTGGCGTCGGCGCATCGGCTATGCAATTCAAGGGGCCGGGCTGTTTCCGCATCTGAATGTGCGCGACAACATCACGCTGCTGGCGAAGTTGTCTCGCACTCGATTCCGCTTTCATAGAGCAGCGTTGCAGATCACTAATGGACGCGATGGGACTGTCCGCTGAGTTGAGCGTTCGATTCCCGCATCTGTTGTCGGGTGGCGAGCAGCAACGAGTGGGACTGTGCCGGGCGCTCATGCTGCAACCGAAACTCCTGCTGCTCGATGAACCGTTCTCGGCGTTGGATCCCGTAGCGCGTATAGGCCTCTACGATCTGTTTGTGCGCTTGCGCGATCGTGAGTCGGTAACCACCGTGCTCGTCACTCACGATATCCGCGAGGCCCTTCGTCTGGCCGATCACCTCGTCATCCTGCGAGGTGGGGTTGTGCAACAGAGCGGTCCGGTTGATCAGGTGCAGCGTGCACCTGCCAACGAGTACGTCAACGTCCTGCTGACGGATCAACTCGCGTGAAGCGGCTGCTCGCGACAATTGCGTTGATCTGCTGCGTGCAGGCCGCCATCTGCGGCGGATCGGGTGGTGGTCGGCAGCAAGGACTTCAACGAAGGCTATCTTCTCAGCGAAGTCGTCGCCCAACTGCTCGAGCATGCGGGCTACGACGTGGAGCGACGGTTCGGGCTCGGCGGCACGTTGATCTGTTACGAGGCGCTGAAGCATCACGAGATCGACGTCTATGTCGAATACACCGGCACGATATCGCGTGCGATCCTGAAACTCGATTCAACGCCTCCGCCCGGCGAAACTGAACGCGGCGCTCGCACGGGACGGGGTGGAGACTGCTCGGTGACTTCGGCTTCGACAACACCTATGCGCTGGCGATGAAGGGCGCGCGTGCCGACGCGTTGGGTATCAGTCGAATTTCGGACATCGTCCATGCACATCGTGAACTCAAGGTGGTTGTCAGTCATGAGTTTCTGAAGCGCGCAGATGGATGGCCGGGCCTCGTTGCTGCTTACGGGTTCGACTGGTACCCCGGCGGCATCGAACACGGGCTCGCCTATCAAGCGTTAGAAGACGGCGCCATCGACGTGACCGACATCTACTCGACCGACGGCGAGGTCGCGCGGTATGGCCTGCGCGTGCTGGACGACGACAGGAAGTACTTTCCCGAGTACCGTGCGGCGCCGCTCGTTAGAACCGAGTTGCCGGCGCGGGTGAAGGCGACAATCGACGCTATGGCGAACAGCATCGACAACGCGCAGATGCAGAATTTCAATTCGCAAGTCACGTTCGGAGGCGTCACGCTATCAGCGCGTGGCCTCGGACATTCTGGCGCAACACGGTATCGTCTCTGCGCGCGGTACAGAACAGAGCCAGATGTGGAAGTCGCTGCGCCACAACACGCTCGTTCATCTGCAGTTGACGGGTATCGCGTTGATCGCCGCCATCGTCGCAGGCGTGCTGCTCGGCATCGCGGTTTATCGTACCCGTTGGCTATCGCGATCGGTGGTGTACGTTGCCGGTCTGCTGCAGACGATTCCCTCGATTGCGCTGCTCGGTCTGATGATCCCGCTGCTGGGAATCGGCACCGTGCCGGCAATCACGGCGTTGTTTCTGTATTCATTGCTGCCGATCCTTCGCAACACCGTAACCGCGTTGGCGACGGTCGATCCCGTCGTGAGCCGCGTGGCCGTTGCGATCGGTTTGAGTCGCTTCGAGCAGTTGCGATATGTGTTTCTGCCGCTGTCGCTCCCGGCGATTCTGGCCGGTGTGAGAACGGCGGCGGTGATTAGCATCGGTACGGCAACGCTCGCGGCGTTCATCGGTGCCGGTGGCCTTGGTGATCCGATCGTTACCGGGCTCGCGTTGAACGATCCCCGCCTGATCCTGCAGGGCGCGATTCCGGCCGCGCTGCTCGCGATCGTTACTGAACTGATGTTCGAAGCAATTGAACGGCTCGTCGTGCCGCGGCACCTGCTCGCAACGGCGGGGCGGGCGTTACGATGAGACCTTCGCCTTAGAGTCGATTTCGTCGAGATACGCTTCGTATGACGACTTCACCGGGCTGAAGTCGATTTCCATCGGTGGATTGGAAATCAGCGCGGCCCACCAGATGTCGTTGTTGCCGAGGCGTGTGGGTACACACAGATATTCTCGCCACGGATACGGGTCGTCCCCGTAGTCTTCCACGTGTTCATAGAAGAAGCCGATGCGAGAACGCGTGGAAAGCGCTTCGAGCACGTCGGGCGGCGCGTGGTGGCGGGCCGCATATTCAACCTGTTCAGTGACCTCCGAATCGTTAAGCACGATCAGGCGATACAGCGCCCCTTGTGCGGAAACGAACACGAAGCCCGGCGGATCGTTGACGAGGTAGTGCTCGACGAATCGATATTGTTTGGAGAGCTCGGTGAAATAGCGCGACACCGCTGGCTCTTCCAGCAGCTCGGGTGGATTCAACGATAACGACTCTTGAATGGTGCGCTGCTGATCGAGGAAATACTCGCGCTGCAATTCCTGCGAGTAGTCGACAACCATATCGAGCGTAGTAAGGCGGTTCTTTGGAATGTAGCGATCGATGAGCCCGTCGTTGAAGGCGTCCAGCGCGAGCTTTTCGTCTCCCACGCCCGACATCAGAACGGTTTTCGTCCACGGATCGCTGATGCTCGTGAGCAGCGACAGTCCATCCATCGCCGGCATCGCAAAGTCCGCGATGACGACGGAGATGCGGTCGGAAGCGCTCCATGTTGCTGATTTCCTGCTCGATCAGCCCGAGATCGAGGTGAATGACCGAGTCGCGCCGGTGCATCGATCGCGATGGTTTGGTGAAGCATCGATCAGGAATGGGGCGCAGGCCGAGTTCCTTGTTGATGCTGCTCGAGCGCTCGGCGCGGGTTGTGATAGGACGCATATGCCATGTCGCCGGGCATGCGCACGTCGAGCGCCTGAAGGAACAGTTCGTTGTCGTCTACGAACACGACTGTTGTGGGATGTGAGTAGGGCGTGATCGATTGCTCACTCATTTTCGGTCCTCGGGAACAGCAGCGTGAAGCGCGTATAGACCCCGTATTCGGATTCGCAGGTAATCGACCCGCCAAGTCCGTCCATGACCATCTTGCAGAAGCTGAGTCCGATGCCGGACCCGTGGCCCGATTCTGACGTCGTATAGAAACGCTCGAATATGCGTTTGATGTTCTGTGGCGGAATGCCCGTGCCGGTGTCTTCGATGACGATCGCGTGTGCGGCGGTCAGACTCTGCACGGTCGTCACCGTCAGCTCGCCTTTACCCGCCTTGTGCACGTAGTAGATCGCCGTTTTTCAGCAGGTTGAACAGGACGTGAATGATGAGCACGTTCGGCGCATGGATAACGAAGTTGCGATCGAGGTCGAGCGAGATCAGATCGCGTTCGTATCTGCCGACGAACGGATAACGATGCAGTGCTTCGATGACGCAGCTCTGCGCGGAGAAAAATTGGAACTCGTGATCCTCGACTGGCCGTTCCGATGTGTTGATCAGCAGACGGTCGATGATGCTGTTCGAGTGGTTGGTCTCTGTTTCGATCTCACGCAGGCTGGTTCTCAGGCGGTCCATTTGTCGCCGTCGAATCGGAGCGACTTCGAATCGGTTGGCCTTCGCCAGGTCGTACGCGCGAATCAGCTCGGGAAGATGCATCCCCACCCCTTCGGCCAGCGCTTTGATTCCGAGAAACGGGGTTCGGAGTTCGTGAGCGATGTTGCAGACCATGCTCTGACATTGCTCGCAGCTTTGCTTGGTCGATCACTTCGCGAGTCGCGTTGAAGACTGTGCCCGCTGCGAGAATGAACAGATAGATCGGCATCAGGTGCCAAACGACATGCGAAACTTCGGGCGTGGATTCCCCTCCCGAGATAACGAATGCGACCCAAGCGCATACGGTGGCCACTACGAACAGCAAGCTTGCCAGGACCCCGGAGGGAAACAGCAGAACTAGCAGGATCAGGGAGACTGTGTACTGGAGAGGCCACTGAATCGGCGTAGTCGCCGGTGCTACGACCAAGCTTGCGTTTTTTAAGAGCAAGAAACAGAAGAGGAACGGAAGACAGTAGGTTACGGCGACGACGAATATTGCTGCGGTCTCGGATTCGCGACCCTCTTTGACGCGTTCTTGTGCAAAGAGGAGAGGGACGCAGATTAGCGCGCCCAATAGACGCAAGGTTAAAGATTCGTAGCTTTGTGGGTCTGAGATTCTCCAAAACAAGAAGAACACTGGCTCGCCCACCACAGCAAAGAGCGCGAGCGTCCGCATGTGGTGATGCGAGTAGCGGTAGTTTCGCAGGATGGATTCCCAAAGCAGGTTGGGAAGATCGAGAAACTCCGCCTTCCAGATTTCAGACCTTGTCGGCATAGCCGTTACGAGAGCAGATCCAACAGCGCCTTGCGCTTGGCTGCCGACATGCGGCGGAACGCCAGTACAAGGCTTTGTTCTTCGTCGCTCAGGTTGCTGCGGAGCGAGCGTTCGATCGAGGCGAACATCGGCGGTTCGATGGCGTGTTCGGTGGCCAGGTTCGGCAGTCCGTTCAACGAATGATCGAGTCGCAGGATGATCTCGGAGTTGATACTGCGGCGATAGAACTTCGCACTCTCTTCGATGCGCAGACGAAGCCAAAGCGGAAAACGGACGACAAAGCGTTCTGTGAGTTCGTTCAGCATTTCAAGTTGCTCCCCCAACGTGAGGGAGCCAGCTTACCGAGCCAAATTGCATCTGGGAATGACATCAAAATGATATCACTATGCAGACATCTCACACAATATCTATATAATTCAATATGGTTACATAACTCGTGCGCGTCGAGCGTGCGATGAACTTCCGCAGTGTTGGGTCGTTGGCGAGCCGGCGTACCAATGAAATTGCGACTGTTCTAACGAGTTACGCTGCCCGCGGGGGCTGGAAATGGGCTCAGGATAGGGTTACGGTCGCGACTGCGGCGAATTCACTCGGATCTCGTTGTTCATGGGTCAAAAGACCGAAACCGGCGTGACCAGTCACGTCCCGATGTCCGTTGCATCGTCTACGGCGATGTTGCCGATCCGGAACGCGCGGGGACGCGATCGAGTGTCGAGAACCACGGCTGTTGCTTGTCGACGACAGACCGGAACTGCTGAAGAGCCTCTCGGAGATCGTCAGGCTGCACGGCTATCGCGTCACCGAAGCGCTGGGCGGTCGAGCGGCACTCGAGATGCTCGACACGCACGAATACGACGTCGTGTTGCTCGATCTGATCATGCCCGACGTCAACGGCCACGACGTGCTCGAATTTGCCGCTGCGCGGAAACTGTCCGCTAAATTCATCGTCGTGAGCGGCGACGCGAGTTTCGACGGCGTCAATGCGCGCGCATGACCGAAACGGTGCATCCGATTTCGTGAAGAAGCCGTATGAAGCCGGCCGAGCTGATCGCGACGCTGGAGCGAGCGTCTGAGCCAGCGGCGTCTCGAACGCAGCCATCAGCTCATGGAAGAGCGGCTGAAAGAATCGGAAGAGCTGCACCGATTCATCGTCAACAGCTCGCCCGATCTCGTCTACATGCTCGACCGCAATGGCTGCTTCGAGTTTCTCAACGATCGCTTCGAGACCCTCCTCGGCTATCAGAAGGAAGAGTTGAAGGGGCGACACTATTCCGAACTGATCTTCGAAGACGATCTCGACGCCGCGCGCAATCTGTTCAATGAACGGCGTACCGGTGATCGGGCAACGCGCAACGTCGAGCTGCGCATGCGCAGCCGCAGAGTGCGCAGCGCCGACCGCGCGTTCCAGACGCAGACGGTCTGGATGGATCTGACCGCGCAGGGGCGCTACTCCGACCCGACGAGCGCACCCGAGAGAACTTCGTCGGCACGTACGGCACTGCGCGCGACATTTCCGAGCGCAAAGAAGCAGAGCAGGTCATCAACTTTCAGGCCTATCACGACCTGCTGACGCACCTGCCGAACCGCGCGTTGTTGAAGGATCGCCTCAGCCTCGCGATCACTCAGGCGCAGCGGAACAAGCGTCGCCTCGCGGTGATGTTCCTCGATCTCGATCGATTCAAGATCGTCAACGACACGCTCGGTCATACGATGGGCGACCGGCTGCTGAAAGCGGTAGCCAATCGACTGCAGGGATGTCTGCGCGGCGGCGACACGTTGTCGCGATTCGGCGGCGACGAGTTCACGTTGCTGCTGCCCGAAGTGCGAACGCGCGACGACGTCGTCGTGATCGCAAGCAAAATGCTCGACAAGCTCGCGGCGCCGTTCGTCATCGACGGACATGAGTTGTTCGTCGGCGCGAGCATCGGCATCGCGATGTATCCGGAGGCGGGTGATTCCGTCGAGTCGCTGATTCAGAGCGCCGACATCGCGATGTACCACGTCAAAGGTCGCGGCAAGAACGGCTACCAGTTCTTCTCCGACGAGATGAACCACAAGTTCTCGACGCGACTGTCGCTCGAACGCGAGCTGCGCAGCGCACTCGCGACTGGGCAACTGCGCGTCTACTACCAACCGCAGGTCGACCTGACTGGACGGCCGCATCATCGGCGTCGAAGCGCTGGTGCGGTGGCAACACCCGCGACACGGGTTGATCGAACCGGCCGAATTCCTTTCGGTTGCCGAAGAAACGGGTCTGATCACGCAGCTCGACGAATGGGTTCAGGTGCACGCGTTCAGCGAAGTCGCCGAGTGGCGCCGGGCCGGTCATGGGCGACATTCGTCTGTCAGTGAACATGTCGTCGCAGCAGCTCGAACAGGAAGCGTTCCTCGAACGTTTCCTCGCGAATCTCGATGCGTCCGGCCTCGCTGCCGACCGGTTGAAGATCGAGATCACCGAAAACGCGATCATGCGCGACATGGAAGTGATCGTGCCGAAGCTGCGCGCACTGCGCAAAGACCGGCATTCGGATCGCGATCGACGATTTCGGCACGGGCTACTCTTCGTTCACGTACCTCAAGCACTTCCCGGTGAATACGCTGAAGATCGATCGCAGTTTCGTCGGCGACATTCGTGCGGATTCGGCGACGCGAGCATCATCAACGCGATCGTCGCGATGGCGCGCGGCCTCAAGCTCGACCTGATCGCCGAAGGTGTCGAAACGCGGACGCAGATGAGATACCTGCGCTTCCAAGGGCTGCCGCGAAGTGCAGGGATTCATCTTCAGCCGACCGATTCCGGCGCCTGAATTCAAGGCGCTGCTGCAGCGCAATCCGTTCGTTCGAAGCTGGTGCAGATCCGACCCCGGAAAGCGAGATCGTCGCGTCGGCGGTTTGAGGCTGGTTCGCCGGTACGCCGTCACGTAACATTGCCGCGCTTCCCACGAATTCAGACGCTTCATGGCGGGCTTCACCACCACGATCGTCCATTCGGATCGTCGCAATCCGATCGAGCACGGCTCGTTGCACAAGCCGGTGCATTCGAACGTTGCTTATGGCTATGACGACGCGCGCGATCTGGCCGCGGTGTTCCAGGGGCGCCAGAAGGGCTACTCGTACGCGCGCCAGATCAACCCGACTGTCGAGGCGCTCGAACACAAGATCACGCAGATGGAAAGCGGCCTCGCATCCGTTGTGTTTCAGCACGGGCATGGGCGCAATCGGAACGATGCTGTTTGCGCTGCTGCGCGCCGGCGATCATTTCGTTTCGAGCGCGTTCCTGTTCGGCAACACGAACAGTCTGTTTGCGAGCTTCGCCAACCACGGCGTCGACGTGACGTTCGTCGACGCGACGTCGGTAGAGGCGGTCGAGGCGGCGATTCGCCCGAACACGCGGCTGGTGTTCGTCGAAACGATCGCCAATCCGCGCACCCAGGTGGCGGATCTCGACGCAGATCGGCACGCTGTGCAATCCAGAAGGGTCTCGTCTACGTCGTCGACAACACGATGACGTCGCCGTATCTGTTTCAGCCGCACGGCGTTGGCGCGAGCATCGTCGTCAATGCACTGACGAAGTACATCGCGGGTCACGGCAACGTGCTCGGCGGAAGCCTGACGGAACATGGGCAACTACGACTGGCAGCGATTCCCGAACATCGCGCCCGAGTATCGCAACGGCAATACGCAGATGTGGGGACTGACGCAGATCAGGAAGAAGGGCCTCCGCGATTTCGGTGCTGCGCTCGCGCCGGAGGCTGCTCACCACATCGCGATCGGTGCGGAGACGTTGGCGCTGCGTATGGAGCAGCAGTGCCACAACACGCAGGCGCTTGGCTGAAAGGCTGGCAGGCGATCCGCGCGTCGCGAAGGTGTATTACCCGGGGCTCGACGACACATCCGCAATACGCGCTGGCGAAGCGGCTGTTTCGACATCCGGGTGCGCTGTTCAGCTTCGAGCTCGAACCCGAGCATCGACGTATTCGAGTTTCTGAATCGTCTCGATGTCGTCATCAAGTCGAGCAATCTGGGCGACAATCGCACGCTCGCGATTCCGGTCGCCCACACGATCTACTACGAAATGGGTGCGCAGCGTCGGGCGAGCATGGGCATCGCCGATTCGTTGATTCGGATTTCGGTCGGCATCGAAGACACTCGAAGATCTGATCGAACGACTTCGACCGGGCGCTTGCCGCCGGCGGTATGAGGAGAGAAATGCGATGTCTCGCTTGAACGACAAGGTGGCGGTCATCACCGGCGGAGCCGGCGGAATCGGCCGCGCGGCGGGTCGGTTGTTTGCGTCCGAAGGCGCCAACGTGCTGCTGGTCGATTTGTCGGAAGCCGCGTTGAAAGACGCGGTTAAGGAGATTGGCAGCAATCGGGTTAGCTACTGCGTGGGCGACGTTACGAATCCGGCCGACAACGACAAGTTCGTCAGTGTCGCGACGGAACGCTATGGCGGCGTCGACACGTTTCTCGCCAACGCCGGAATCGAGGGGATCGTCAAGCCGATCACCGAATATGACGTCGAGATGTTCGACAAGGTCATGGCGGTGAACGTTCGAGGCGTGTGGCTCGGGCTGAAGTCGGCGATACCTGCGATCGACGAAGCGCGGCGGCGGCAGCATCATCATCACGTCATCGGTAGCGGGCGTGGGTGGCGCGGCCGGTCTTTCGCCGTATGTCACGAGCAAACACGCCGTGATCGGCATGATGCGTTCGGCTGCGCTCGAAGTGCGCGCCGATGAAGATCAGGGTGAACACCGTGAACCCGTCGCCGGTGGAAACTCGCATGATGCGCAGTCTCGAGGCGGGTATCGCGCCGGGCGACGCGTCGGCGGCGAAGGAATCGATCAGCAGCCAGATTCCGATGCAGCGATACGGTATGCCGGACGACATCGCAAAGTTGATGCTGTTCCTTGCGAGCGACGACAGTGCATTCATCACGGGATCCGTCTACATGGCCGACGGCGGCAGCACGGCGAGGTAGGCGAATGCGCACAGTACTGATGACGACGAATCTCTCGTTCCCGATCGTCGATCCGGCAAGGTTAGAGACATCTATTCAGCAAAGCTCGCGAGCGGCGAACCCGGCGTGTTGATCGTCGCGACCGATCGCATCAGCGCATTCGACGTCGTGATGGCGAACGGGCTGCCGGGCAAGGGCATCGTGCTCACGCAGATCTCGCGCTTCTGGTTCGATCATTTTGCGGACAGCGTGAAGCACCACCTCATTTCCACGGACATCGCCGACGTCCCCGGCCTGACCGATACAGCGGGCGCCTGCTCGCCGGCCGCATCATGCTGTGCAGGAAGGTCGACGTGGTTCCGATCGAGTGCATCGCGCGCGGATACATCACCGGTAGCGGCTGGAAGGACTATCAGAAGACCGGCGCGGTGTGCGGCATTCCGCTGCCGAAAGGGCTGCGCAACGGCGATCGCCTTCCGGAGCCGATCTTCACGCCGTCGACGAAAGCCGAAAGCGGTCACGACGAAAACATCAGCTTCGAACAGGGCGCGGCGGTCGTGGGCGCCGATCTGATGCGCTGGCTGCGCGACACGACGCTCGACTATCGTACAACGCGCCTCCGCGTATGCGATGCAGCGCGGCATCATCCTGGCCGACACAAAATTCGAATTTGGCCGAATCGCGGGCGAAACGACGCCGCTGCTGGTCGACGAGATCTTCACGCCCGACAGTTCGCGCTTCTGGCCCGCCGACAGTGGCGTCCGGGCGGCGAGCAACCGAGTTTCGACAAACAATACGTGCGCGACTATCTGGAAACGTTGGTGAAGGATGGCCGCTGGAACAAGACTCCGCCCGGTCCGTCGCTGCCCGATGATGTCGTGCAGAACAGCCTCGCTCGTTATCTCGAGGCGTATCGTCGGCTTACCGGCTCCGCGATCGACCTCGAACGCTTCTGACGACCGGTTCCGCTCGACGATGGATTGGGACGATTACAAAGCGACTGTGCGATTCACCACGGACATTTTCCCGCTGGATGCTCGAGCAATGTGTCGAATTGCTGGACGATCCGCAGACGCAATTGCGTGACGCGTTGATCCGTTCGATGTGTGCCGCGCCGCTCGACAAGCCGATCGATCATCGCGGCGATCCGCGGACCGACATGTTCGAAGTGGTGCTCGTGCCGGACGACGCGCGAGCGATTCATAGAATCATCGGGGCAGCCGTGCGCGAGGGCCGCACCACCCGTTCGACGAAACCGCGCGGCCTGGGCGGTTTCGAAGAAGCGTGGCGCGAATATGTCGTGTACGTTGAGCGGAATGAAGGTCAGCTACAGCGAGGGGGAGCGATGGGGAACGCAAGCAAGGTTGTGACGAGTCTGGTGGACGCATTCAACGCGAGCGACATGGCGCGGATCATGAACCATTTCACCGAGGAGTCCGTGTATCACAACATTCCGGTTGCGCCGGTGACCGGCAGCAAAGCAATCCGCGAGGTGATCCAGAACTTCATGGGCATGTCGAGCAAGGTGGATTGGGAGGTGCTGCATCTGGTCGAAGGTTCGAACGGAGTGGTGCTGACCGAACGTGTCGATCGCTTCATGATCAACGGCAAGTGGATTGCGTTGCCGGTGATGGGAACGTTCGAAGTCGCGAACGGCAAGATCAAGGCGTGGCGCGACTACTTCGACATGAACCAGTTTCAATCGCAGCTCGCAGGGTAGTGCAATGGCGAAACGTCGCGTCGAATCGGAAGTGACCGGCAACGTGTGGAAAGTCGTCGTTGCTGTCGGTGACCACGTGGGTGAGGGCGATGTGCTGATCATCCTCGAGTCGATGAAGATGGAGATTCCGCTCGAAAGTCCTATCGCGCGGTCGAGTTTCCGAGTTGTTGGTTCGCCCGCAGGACGTCGTCGAAGAGGGGCAAGTGCTCGTCGTCATCGAGTAGCTGCTCGTTTTGTCACACCGTAAGTGGTGTGTCAGACTCGCCCCTCTCGCGATTCAGCCAATCCAAAGACAGGGGGAGCCATGTCCGATCTCGTCACGATTACCAAAACCGACGGCGTCGCCGACGTCCGGCTGAACCGGCCGGACAAATACAACGCGCTGAGCGGCGAAATGTTCGAGGCGATCATCGCGGCGGGTGAATCGCTCCGCGACGCGAAAGACGTGCGTGCAATCGTGCTGTCGGGCAATGGCCGCGGGTTTTGCGCCGGCCTCGATTTCTCGAGCTTCCAGGGCATGGCCGGCAGCTCTGAACGCGCGCCGCGCGCCAATACCGCAACACTCTTCCAGCGTTCGGCAGATCAACCGGAAAATCGTGCACAGCGGCCGGCGATGATCTGGAAGCGTCTGCCGGTGCCGGTCATTGCCGCGGTTCACGGCGTCGCATACGGCGGCGGTTGTCAGATTGCGCTGGGTGCAGATATCCGCATTGCGTCACCCGATGCAAAGATCTCTGTGATGGAGATCAAGTGGGGACTGATTCCCGACATGTCGTTGACGCAGACCTTGCGCGATCTCGTGCCGCTCGACGTTGCAAAGGAACTGACGTTCAGCGGGCGTGTTCTGAGCGGTACCGAAGCCAAGGCGCTCGGGCTTGTAACGCGCGTTGAAGACGATCCATTGCAGGCGGCGCTCGATCTGGCGCGGGAAATCGCCGGTAAGTCGCCCGACGCGATTCGTGCTGCGAAACAACTCTTCGAAGTGGCGTGGCATGCCGACCCTGCCACCGGCCTTGAACTGGAGCAGTCGCTGCAGGGTGCTTTGATCGGCACGCCGAACCAGATCGAAGCGGTGAAGGCGAACTTCGAGAAGCGCGCACCGGCATTCAAGAATCCCTCCTGATCTCGCCCCTGTGTTGAGTCGTTGGGATGTCGTGGGAGTCTGAAGTCGACGACCTGGAGCGACGCCGTCAACTGGCGTTGCAACAGGGTGGAAAAGAGGCGATCGCACGGCAGCATGCGCGCGGTCGCCTCACGATTCGAGAGCGCATCGCGGCGCTGTTGGACGCAGATTCGTTCGAAGAACACGGCCGCGCCACCGCGATCCCGGACTACGCCGACAACGGCGAAATCAACGAATACGTTCCGGCCAATTATGTTGTCGGCTTCGGAAAAGTCTCGGGTCGTCGCATCGTCGTCGGCGGTGAAGACTTCACGCTGAAGGGCGGCTCGCCGAATGCCGCGGGCCTGCGTAAGAGCGTCTACGCAGAGCACCTCGCGTTGCAATACCGCGTTCCGCTGATCCGTCTGCTCGAAGGTGGTGGCGGCAGTGTGCGTGGAAGCGGCGGCAAAGGAGGCACGGTCGGGGAGCCGGTGTTTGCCGAGCCGCGTTTTAAGGTCATCGCCGATGCACTGGGGCAGGTGCCGATTGCTTCGGCGGCGCTCGGTGCCGTCGCAGGATTTCCCGCCGGACGTCTGGTCGCGTCGCACTTCGCCGTGATGACGCGTCATACCGCGCAAGTGCTGATCGGCGGACCTGCACTCGTCGAGCGCGCTCTGGGAGTGAAGCGCACGAAAGAAGAACTCGGCGGTGTGGAGGTTCACGCGAAGAGCGGCGTGATCGACAACATCGCGGAAGACGAGCAAGACGCGTTCAACCAGATGCGGCGATATCTTTCGTATCTGCCATCGAACGTATGGGAACGCGCGCCGCGTGTCGCGTGCGACGACGATCCTGCCCGCGCGGAGCAGGCACTCCTATCCATCGTGCCGCGCGACGCGAATGCGCCGTTCGACATGCGCCGCATCATTGCGCTCGTGATGGATCGAGGTTCGTTCTTCGAGATCGGCGCAACCTTTGGCCCGAGTCAGATCTGCGGCTTTGCGCGTCTCTCCGGACAAAGCGTCGGAGTGCTCGCGAACGACTGCCGACACTACGCAGGGGCGATGACCGCAGCAGCCGCGCAGAAATACCGACGGTTCGTCGAAACGTGCGACACGTTCCATCTTCCGATCGTCAATCTGATCGATCAGCCGGGTTTCATGATCGGCCCTGAAGCCGAACGCGCCGGCACGATCCGATACGGCATGGCAGCGGTTGCTGCAGCGGCGCAGGCGACAGTGCCGTGGGCATCGATACAGATTCACAAAGGGTTCGGCGTCGCAACCGCGGCGCACTACGCGCCGAACGCCTATGTGCTTGCGTGGCCGTCGGCGGAATCGGGTCCATTGCCGATCGAAGGTGGCGTTGCGGTGGCTTTTCATCGGGAGATCGAGGCTGCGAGCGATCCGGACGCCAAGCGTGCAGAACTCGAACGACAGCTGAAATCGGCGCGTTCGCCATTCCCCCGTGCAGAATCGTTCGCGGTGCACGAGTTGATCGATCCGCGCGAGACGCGTGCAACGCTGTGTCGATGGATCGAATGGATTCAGCCGACACTTGCCACGCTGGTCGGCCCGACCGCCTTTCCGATGCGCCCATGACGCGTCGAGACGCTGTGGCTTCGGATTCCGACCGATAGCGTGTAGAATGCGCGCGTTTTGATTTTTCGGATACTGGAGCATCCAGATGACGATCAATTTCGAAGGGCGCGTGGCGATCGTGACGGGCGCGGGCGGCGGCCTCGGCCGTTGTCACGCCGTGGAACTCGCCAAACTCGGCGCCAAGGTGGTGGTGAACGACCTCGGCGGCGCGATGGACGGAACGGGTGGCTCGTCCGAAGCGGCCGCGAATGTGGTCGAAGAGATCAAGACGGCCGGCGGCGAAGCCATCGCAAACGGCGGTTCTGTCTCCGATGCGCGTGGTGCGAAAAGCATGGTCGAGGACGCCATGAACGCATGGGGCCGCGTCGATATTCTGATCAACAACGCCGGCATTCTGCGCGACAAGAGCTTCACGAAGATGACGATGGAGGACTTCCGCGCCGTCGTCGAAGTGCACCTCATGGGCTCGGTGCTGTGCACGAAAGAGGTGTGGCCGATCATGCGCGAGCAGGGTTATGGCCGCATCGTGATGACGACGTCGCCATCGGGTCTGTATGGCAACTTCGGGCAGACCAACTACGGCTCGGCGAAGCTGTCGCTCGTCGGGTTCATGAACTCGCTCAAGATCGAAGGCGCAAAGAACAACGTGTTCACGAACGCGATCGCTCCCGTTGCCGCGACTCGGATGACGGAAAGCCTGATGCCTGCCGAAGCGTTCAAACGACTGGGACCGGAATTGGTGACGCCTGCGGTGCTATTCCTGTGCAGCGAAAAAGCACCGAACGGCGTGATCATGCAGGCTGCGGGTGGACGCTATTCGATCGCGTGCCTCGTCGAGAATGCGGGTGTCGATCTCGGCACCGACGCATCGGTCGACGACATCGCCGACAACTACGCGAAGATCTCCGATCTCACCGGGCGCGCAACCACGCAACATGCTGCAGTTGTCTCAGCAGTAAGGGGCTTAACTCAAAAGCCGAGCGGGAGGCCGAGTCGCGAAGCATCGGCGCCCGCTTTGATGACGGCATAGCCGCGCTGCTGCTCCATCACGAAATCGTCGCTGCCGACGTGAGGTCGGCGAACACGGCGCAACAACAGTTCGCTCAATTGCTCGGTTTCTGCGACCGGGACGAAGCGCTGCAGCGTGTTGCACAGGCCCGATTCATGGTCGTAGATGGCGAAGGTGAGTCTGGTAACGGCTTCGCATGCGCCGGCGCTTTCGAACATCGTTGAATTCGCGGCGTACTCGGCCTCCGGTAGCCACAGACAGGGCGCCGCACCTTGCACGATCAGGTCGTGTTTGTTCGCCATCATGTATTGCCACAGGCGAAAGTGATCCTGCTCGACGAATCGGACGCTCGTGACCTTGTCTCGATTGATCACCTCGCATCTGACGAGGACGTGACGGTGCAGCGGGGTTGATTGGGGCATGATGCGCATCGAGGCAAACATGCCAAAAGTATAGTTCGCGTTCGAGATGGGGATTTGAGCCGTGGCCGCTGCGATTCTGACGCTGGTGCTGACGACGATCGTGTCCGGTGCGATCTGGCTTTCGCTCGGCAATCTGTTCCGGTTGCACGCGGACGATCGGCAGAACGACGTGCTCAATCTCGCGAGCTACGCGGCCGTCCTTTTGCCGTTCATTTTCGCCGTGGTGTTCTTTGCGATGGAGCGTTTCTGAGAAACGCGGTCTACTTCGTCAGCTGTTGCTGACGGCGATCTGCGGACCGACTCGATCGCCGGCGCGGCGCCGCTGGTCGCCACCGGGATCATCGCGCTGCCGCCGTTCCGGTCCATAGGCCGGTTCGCTCTGCTGTTCGCTGTAGACATGGCTGAACAGATTCGCGATCCAGAGCTGGCCTTCCTGGGTTTTGCGCAGGAATCGAAGACCTTCGGAAATATACGGGCGGACGCGCTCGAAGAAGAACGCAGGGTAGTCCGCGCGCAACTCGCCGGGATTGTCGTAACCGAGCCGCTCCGCTTCGCCGGTCTCGGAAAACTCCATGAACAGTTTCGACAGCTTCTGGATGTACTGCGGATCCGCCATCTGACCGATGAGGTCGGCCGCGCGTACCAGCCCGGCGAAATCGCCGACGCGCTGATAAAACGCGTCTCGCGGTACCGGGAAAGCGAGTCATCTCGATGTGGTGAATCAGCGTACCGGCATCGACGAGCGTTTCGGTTGCGAAGCGTTCCTTCACGAACAGGCAGCTTCGCGACACGTGATATGGCGCCATGTAGGCATCGGTAGCGCCGGCAGGAGGCGCAACCGTGTCGCCGAATTCGTTGACGATGTATCGACCACCGCGATCGCCCTTCAGAATGCCGCGGATGAATCCGACGTCGTGGTACAGCATCGCCAGAATCGCATGCAGCCAGTCGTGCGCGGTGACGTCGCCTTGCGACGTCAGGCGTCCCCACAAGATCGACTGACCAACGTCGGTAACCATGATCGTGTGGTGCAGGTCGTGGTAGCTGCAGTCGGAATTGGTCAACGACTCGAGCGCCATGCGCGAGCTCTGCTCGAGCAGGCCGGACTGCGCCTTTTGCGCGCCCGGATACGCCTTCTCGATAGGTCGTAACGAGGCACTCCACGAAGGCGTCAATCACAGTGCGGGTTGGGCTGAACATGGTGCTGCGTTGGTTATGCCGTGCTGTCCATAGAAAGGGAGTTTAGTTGACGATGTCCGCGGACAATGTGTACCCGTCCGCATTTTGGTCGGTGATTGCGAGCGCCGATGGCGTTTCCAGCGCTTATGCGGCGGTTAGGTGACAGTAACCCGTCACATGAATATGATGCATGAATCATCGGTCTGACCATTAGAAGGGCTCATGTTGGCGCTCGAACTGAGACACCTGAGGACGCTCGCCGCGCTGCGTGATACCGGCAGTCTCGTGGAGGCGGCGGAGCGTGTGTTATCTCACTCAGTCCGCCCTGTCGCACCAACTGAAGGATCTCGAGGATCGCCTCGGCTGCCAGCTGTTCGTTCGCAAGACGCGACCGCTAAGGTTCACTTCGGCGGGAAAACGCATGCTTCGTCTCGCCGACGAAGTGTTGCCGATGGTGCATGGGGCGCAACGCGATCTGGAACGTCTCGCCGGTGGCGAATCCGGGCGCCTGCACATGGCCATCGAGTGCCACAGCTGCTTCGAGTGGCTGCTGCCGGCGATCAACACGTATCGCGAGAGTTGGCCGGACGTCGAACTGGACATTGCGAGCGGATTCAACTTCGCGCCGCTGCCGGCTTTGGGAAGGGGCGATCTCGACCTCGTGATTACCGCCGACCCGATGCGAGAACTCGAAGTGACTTACTGCCCGCTGTTTTCCTATGAAGCGCAGTTGGCGGTCGCGCCGAACCACCCGCTCGCAAAGAAGGAATGGATCGAGCCGGAAGATCTGCGCAGCGAGGTGTTGATCTGCTATCCGGTAGACCGCTCGAGGCTCGATGTGTTTTCGTCGTTTCTCGATCCCGCCCGCGTCGAGCCGCAACGCGTACGCACCGCCGAACTGACGACGATGATGATTCAACTCGTCGCGAGTGGTCGCGGCGTGACTTGCCTGCCGAACTGGGCATTGCACGAATACCTGAAGCAGGACTACGTCGCAGCGCGATCGTTGGGAGAAGAGGGTGTCTGGCCGACGCTCTATGCGGCGGTTCGCGCCGGTGATGAAGAGGCGGCCTTTGTGAAGGGATTTCTCGAGACGGCAATCGCAACGTGCTTCAAGAGTCTGGTCGGCATCGTGCCTGTGCTCGACGACGAAACCGCTTGATCAGGGAATCAGCTCGCTCGCGATCCACTCATCGCCGTTCCGCTCGAAGCGCTGGCGCGAGTGAACGCGATCGTTGGCGAGCTCCAGACGCTCGAGCCGTTCGACGTTGATGTAGTAGCCGACTGCATTGGGTGGCGCCTCGACCGTTGCCGGCAGCTCCGCATGCAACTCCGCGAATCTCCGATCGAGATGGTCTCGCGATGGCGCGACGGAGCTCTGCGGCTGGTGGCGCTCGTATAGCCAATCCATCACTTTGGGAATCCGCGGTCGATCGAGCCAGCTCGCGACGGACGATCGCAGGCGGCAGCGGCTCGAGTACCACGGACATGCGGTACTGCACGCCAGGCTCGCGAGAAAGACGAGCACCGCGTGACGGGTGGCGAGCTGGACTTCGGCCTGTTTCGGGCTCGTGCCGTTGAAGAAAAGCGCAAGTCGCGCATCCAGGTCTCGCAACACGAGCACTCGCGCCTGCGGGTCACCGATCGCGTCCACCGTCGCCAGAGCGCAGAGATTCGCCCACGGGTCATTCGCCGCGCGCGCCTTCCTTCGATCGTCAGCGAGTAGTGAGAGCGGATCGATCATGTCAACGGCGCCGTGTCGGTTTGCCATCGCTGCTTGCCGGCCCGTCCGACTGGACGATACGAATCCACTGCTCCTCCGTGATGAACCCGCCGCCAAAGCTTGCCCACTCCGGCCCGAGTCCGTTCGCGACGATGCTGTCGATCGATTCACCGGCCGCGATCCGCGCTTTGATGTTCGAGACGGTCGCCTTCAGCATGTCGTGAAACTCTCCCAGTTCGACGACGCTTGCCAGTGGCCCATGTCCCGGAATGATGCGCGTGTCCGCCGGAATCATCTCGAGAATCTTCGCCACATTCGCGATGTATCCGTCGATGTTGCCGCCGTTTTCGACATCGATGAACGGGAACAAGCCGTTGAAGAACAGATCTCCGGTGTGCAATACGTTGGCGTTGCGGAACCACACGACCGAGTCGCCGTCCGTGTGCCCGGAGGCAGGTGAATCACGTCGATTTCGTCGTCGTTGAACTGCACGCGAAGCCGGTCGGCATACGTCACTACCGGTAGTGCCGACCGAGGCAGTGCCGGATCGTTCAGCAATCGATAGCGCACTTGTTCGTTCGCAATGATGACGCCGCGCTCACCGAACAAGGCATTGCCGCCCGTGTGATCGGCGTGAAAGTGCGTATTCAGCACGATCTTCGGCTGACTTCCGCCGATTTCCGCGATTGCGGACTGGACGCGTGCAGCAAGCGCGGCGAAATCGTCATCGACCAACAGCGTGCCGTCCTTTCCGATCGAGACGGCCATGTTTCCGCCGGCGCCGGTCAACATGTGGACGCTTCCGCCGACCGGGCTCGACTTCACGGAGACGTCCTTGAATCGATCGGGCTCCGCCGCGTTCGCGAGACTGAGTGGACCCGTTAGCAAAACGATCAGGCAGGTCACGCCGATTGCGCGCATCGAACTCCCGTCCACATCAGAACTTGAAATTGGTACCGGTGCGTTTCGGGTCGGCCAGTTCCGGCGGAGCCATGGCCTGAAAACGCTTTGCCAGGTTGTAAACGAGGCCGTGCGACGTCGAGTCGAGTGCGTCGCAGATCAATCCGTCCGGGTCTACTTCCCTGGCGCGAGCAATCAATCGGTCGAATGTATAGATGAAGCTGTTGGTGTGACGCGCGCGTACCGGCGTTCCGTAGAACAGGCGATACCGATCGGGATCGTTGGCGAGGCGAAAGCTCGTTTCGAGCAGGCGCCGCGAAAATACTTCGGGGTCGCCCTGGCTGAGCTGTCCGAACAGGCGGCTCTGTTCCTCGGGGCTTACCGTTCCATCGGCATTGGCGCCTTGGCTCGATATGAACAAAAAGCCCGCAACCGTGCCGAGTTGAGCCTGCACGCGTTGCGAGATGCGCAGAAATGTCTCCTGTCGCGCGTGCAATTCGTTGGCGGCCATCTTCTCCGACTGGATCTCGGCCTGCTGAACCGACATGCGCAGCACTTCGGTGTTCTGCGACAGCTCGCGTTGTTGCAGGAAGTAGCCGATCACCAGCCACAGGAACGCAAGCGGCGCGAACGCCCCTTCGAGAAAGTTACCGAGCTGATCGGCCGACAGATGCCGGAACTGATCCCAACCGACGGTGACGTCGACATAGCCATAGCCGAGACCCAGCCAAATGAACGTCAGCGTGAGACCGAGCCACACGCGCCAGTCGAGATCTTCCAAGCGTTGACCCAGCGATTCGCGTTTGAGCGAGAACAGTGCCAAGTGCCCTACGCGCTTCGCTATGAAATCGAATCGGCCGCAGGGTCGAGGCGCTGCGTGAGGTCGGTGCGGGCGACGTATTGGGTCGAGCGGGTGCGTCGGTGAGCGTACGTCGAAGTTCTGCAACATCACGCTGAATTTCGCTGATGCGAAAGATGAGATCAGGCAACTGATCGGTGATCCGCCATATCAGATAGGTCATCGCCGCGAGCAGCAAGAATGAAAGAAAGCCCATCGTCTGAAAGTCCTCGATTCGCAAGCGGCGATAGGTATACCCCGCGTGGCAGGGCTAGTCCAGCGAGCCCGTGATCGACTTGCGTTGCGAGATCTCGATCCAGTTTCCATCCGGATCGCGCACGAACGAGATGTAGGCGACATCGCCGAGCCGCACCGGTGCGCTGCCTTCCTTTCCGCCCCGCGACAGGATTGCGGCGTGTTCGCCGACGACATCGAATACCTGAATCGTCAGGTAGCGATAGCCGATGCCGCGCATCTGCGCATCGCCATCGGCGTTTGCGTCGCGCTCGAGACAGAGCAAAGACGCGCCGCATCGGAAGCGTCCGTCTGAAGCTTGCTTCGAGCCCGAGAACGCGGGCATAGAAATCGTTGTGTGCGGCCACGTCGCGCACGGCGAGTGTCACTTGCAACTGCTCGATGCCGTCGTGGCCGGGCGGTACCAGCGTGACGGCGTTGCCGTCGGGATCGCGCAGGGATTTCGGTGAACCGACGCCGCTCTTCGCGATCGTCAAATGTCGATATCCGGTCGCCGGCGTCGGCGGCAACGGGTCTCTGTTGTGATTGATCTTGAGAACCGACTCGCCGATGCCGTGACGCAATTGGTGCACGCCGCGTCCGACAGGCAACGTTTCCTGGAACGGCAGACCGATCTCGCCCTGCCAGAACGCGAGCATCGCGTCCTTGTTCGTGGTGTGCAGTCCCACGTCGATGGCCGCCTTGGCAATGCGCACGTTACGTCTCCTAGTCGCGTAAGGTCTTTGGTGTCTGCATCGCTACGAATGTCGCGTCGCCGAAGCGGGCGTCGCTCCAGCGCTTCGGCAATGTGACCAGCACCATGCCGAACGTCGGAAGTTCGCCGATCACGGGCTCTTCCGACGATTGCGTTCGCGAACTCGGTGGAGCCGGGATTGTGGCCCACCAACGCTACTGAGGGGCAATCGTCGGGCAGTTCACGAACGATCTGAATCAGCGTATCAGGAGAAGCGTGATACAGGCGGTGATCGAACAACAACCGATCGGGCGGAACAGAAAAGCCCTCGCGGACGAAGTCCGCCGTTGCGCGCGCCCGCATCGCATCACTGGCCATGATGCACTGGGGACTCGCGGCCTGGCCGCGCATCCATCGCATCATCCGCTTCCCGTCCTTCATACCGCGAGCATTCAGCGGCCGATCGAAGTCGGCTTGCCCGGGATCCGCCCAGGACGACTTTGCATGGCGGACGATCCAGAGATTCATGGCGGGAGCATTCCGTTGGAGCAGTGAGGCGCGCAGTCTATCATCGGCCCTTCTTCGGGAAAGCTTCGAGGGTGGTGGACATGGGATTGCGAGGCGACGCAGCCGTAGTCGGATTTGCGGAACACAAGCACGAGCGCAAGTACACGGGGCCGCGTCGATTCACCATTGAGCAGTGGGCCGAACTCGCGCGACTCGCGCTCGACGACGCCGGGCTGAAGGCGAGCGACATCAACGGCGTTGTCTGCTCCGACATCCGCGAATCCGGCATGTTCACGCCGGCAACGATCGTGGAGTACCTCGGACACCCGGTGAATTTTGCGGAACGCATCGATCTGGGCGGTGCCACGTCGGTTGGAATGATCTGGCGAGCCGCCGCTGCAATCGAGCTCGGCATTTGCGATGTAGTCGTGTGTGCGGCGCCGGCACGTCCGATCCCGAGCAACCCGAACGCACGTCCCATCGACCCGCGCCGTTACTTCGGCGCAAGCAGCGTGGAGTGGGGATCGCCGCAGGCCGAATTCGACATCCCGTACGGCAACGTCGCGCAGAACTGTGGCTACGCGATGATAGCGCAACGATACGCGGCCGAGTTCGGCTACGACCCGCGCGCCATGGCGAAACTGGTTGCGCATCAACGCGCGAACGCGGCGTTGAATCCGAACGCGGCGTTCTTCGGCCAACCCGTTACCGAAGATGATGTGCTCGCAAGCAAAATGATTGCCGATCCGCTTCGGATGCTCGAGATCGTGATGCCGGTAGCCGGCGGAAGCGCGGTGGTGGTTGCCAGCCGTGAGGTGGCGGAGCGCTGCCGACATCGGCCGGTATGGGTTACCGGGTTCGGCGAACACCTCACCATCAAGACGCCGACGTACGCTCACGACATGGTGAAAACGCCGGTCGGTCCTGCATCGAAACAGGCATTCGCGATGGCCGGTGTAAAGCCGAGCGAAGTCGATGCCGCCGAGATCTATGACTGTTACACGATCACCGTATTGCTCACGCTCGAAGACGCCGGGTTCTGTGGAAAGGGCGAAGGCATGGATTTCATTCGCGACCACGACTTCACTACCACGGGCGACTTCCCGATGAACACGCACGGCGGTCAACTCGGTATCGGTCAAGCGGGTCTCGCAGGCGGAATGACGCAACCGATCGAAGCCGTTCGACAGATCATGCGGCGGGCGGGCGATTTGCAGCTTGGCCAGTGCGACACTGTGTACGTGTCGGGGACAGGTGGAGTGATGAGCGAGCAGGCGGCGTTGATTCTGCAGGGGGATTGAAATGAACTTCGACAAACCGTCTGCCTACTCCCACACCTACCAGCGCGCCGTTCTGGGATGGCCTCAAAGAGGGCGTCGTCAAACTGCAGAAGTGCAACGACTGCGGCGTCTGGGTGTTCTATCCGCGCAGCCGATGTTCGAATTGTCTGTCGGACTCACTCGAGTGGCATGAAGTGTCCGGCAACGGAACTCTGTATACGTTCACGATCGCGCGGCAACCCGACGTCGCCGCATTTTCGAGCGAGGTGCCTCAACGACTTGCGGTCGTGGAACTGGATGAAGGCGTGCGGCTGACCACAACGCTGGTCAACGTCGCCGATGCCGACATCAAATCGGAATGCGGTTAAGCCATACTTCGAACCGGCATCTGACGAGATCACGCTGCTGCGCTATCAGCCCGCGTGAGCCGCGTGGATCTACTTCCAGATCGCGAAGAACTCCTCGAACGCCTTCATCTGATTGCCGACTGCGGACGACGGCACGATGATCGGCGTTTTGATGCCGGCATCGAACCAGGCCTCGATGCCGTCGCGCACCTTGGTCTTCGAGCCGAACAGCGTGGTGTCGCGCGAGCCAACGATCCGTGAGGCATTGCGCCACTTTGTCGGTTTCGCCGCGCGCGAGCGCCGCTTCGACGGCTTCCATCTCTTCGACGTAGCCGGCTTCTTTCCAGTAGTTGCGATAGTTCGGCAGCATCGCGTAACCCGTCAGCGTGCGTCGATTCACCGCTTTTGCCGCTTCTTCGTCGTCGCTGATGCACGTCGGGAATCATGTTGCCGATGAAGAATGTGTCGCTTGATCGCGAGTTTGCGTTGAGCACCGATAGCGAATCGGCCATGTGCGAGCGCGCGCCGTTGGCGAAGACCATGCCTTCGGCGATCTCCTCGGAAGGACTGATCATCTTCTTGCGCAGTGTTGCGAGCGCAATCGGCGGCAGAGTCGCCGGTGCGCGGCACGGCGCGAAGTTCCTTGATGAAATTGCGCATGTCGGCGAGCGGTTTACCTTGGCTGATGCCCATCCGCTTCATCGCGGGCGCGTGGCTGACGCCGACGCCGAACACGAACCGCCCATCCGAAATTTCGTGAATGAATGCAATGGTCTGGGCGAAGTCCTGCACGTTGCGCGTGTAGATCGGCGTGATGCTGGTGCCGAAGCGGATCTCGTCGGGTCGACAGCGCGATCGCTTCGCACAAACCGATGCCGTCGCCGAAGCTCGGGCAATAAATTCCGGGGAATCCGAGCCGTTCGATCTCCTGCGCGAGTTCGAGCGTCGCTTTGCGGCGTCCGGGCACGGCGGCCAGGCTGATTGCGGGCAGGCGCGTTGTCATACGGAAATTGTTCCTCTGAGTGACTTGTGAGCGACCAGACAGCTATCTGACTGTGCGCCGGTAAGGTTGACGAATCGTTGGGATGCAGCAAGGAGATCGCCATGTAGGTGAACCAGCGGTGAGAACGAGCAGCGTTGAAGCGCTTTTACTGTGTTGTCTCGTCATTGCGGCCTGATGCGGTGGTGGCGGAAGCGGCGGCAGCAATATCGGCGTCAGCATGCGCGTGTCCTGATGTGGTGGGGCAGACACAAGCGGCGGCGACACTGCGATCACCGGCGCGGGTTTGAGCGTAGGTACGGTGAGCACCGCCAGCAGTTCGTCAGTTCCGGTCGGAAACGTGATCAGTCAGAACCCTGCGGCCAACACGTTGGTTCCGCCTGCCAGCACCGTCGACTAGTCGTGTCCTCAGGGCCCGCGCCGACGGTGACTGTACCGAACGTAGTCGGTCAGGCGCAGGCCGCGGCGACGACGGCGATCACAACCGCGGGTTTACGCGTCGGCACGGTCACGAATGCGAGAGTACCACAGTGCCTCGGGCAACGTGATCAGCCAGGTTCCCGCAGGTCGGGCACATCGGTCGCGACGAACAGCGCCGTGAATCTGGACGTTTCTGCGGGCGAATCCCCCGTTCGGCATCCCCACGCGTCCAGCGGTTGCGAACTTCACCCTGCCCAATCAAAGCGGCGGCGTCGGCATCGTTCACCCTTGTGCATCTGTTCCCGGGCTTACCGACGTTCGATCGGCCGCTGTTGCTGACCGCAGTACCCGCGCCCGATACGCGGCTGGTGGTCGTCGAGCAGACGGGACGGGTACGGGTGTTCACATCCTCGTCGGCGACTTCAACGACGGACACTACCTCAACGTGTCGACGCTGATCACGGCCAGCGGCAACGAACAAGGCTTGCTCGGATTCGCGTTCGATCCCGAATTTCTCGACCAACAATTTCGTCTACGTCAATCTACACGCGCTAGCGACGGCGCGCATCACGGTTGCGCGTTACACGTGGGACGGCGACCAACACCGTCAATTCGAGCACCAGGAAGATCGATCTTGACCATTCCGCATTCGGATGCGATAACCACAACGGCGGCACGTTCGCGTTCGGTCCCGACGGATGCTTTACATCGGGACTGGCGATGGTGGCGGCGGCGATGACCAGTTCCACAACGGCCAGAATCCGAATTCACTGCTGGCGAAGATCTTGCGCATCAACGTCCATCCTGCAGAATGCTGCGAATCCATACGACATCCCATCCGACAACCCATTCGTCGGCAACGCCAACTTCCGCGGCGAAATCTGGGCGATGGGGCTGCGCAATCCGTTCCGGTTTTCGTTCGACCGACAAACGGGTCAGCTATGGGTCGGCGATGTCGGCCAGAACCAATACGAAGAAATCGACATCGTCACAAAGGGGATGAACTACGGCTGGCCCGCGTTCGAAGGCAACCACGCGTACTTGAACGTACCGTTGGCGACTGGCACGACGTACGTACCACCGGTCTTCGAATACGACCACAGTCAGGGCATCGCGATTATCGGCGGCTACGTGTACCGGGGCAGTCAGTTCACGTCTCTTTTCGGTCGCTACGTGTATGCCGACAATGGTTCTGGAACGGTCTGGGCGATCGACGCAAGCGGTCAGCCAACAACACGACACTCGCGAAGGACGGTAACCCGGCCGCGTTCGGGGAGGATAACTACGGCGAGTTGTATGTCGTCGATCAAAGAGGCGACCTATTTCGAGTTCAGGATGGCGGGGCCGGTAGCCAGCCGAGTTGTTGTCGCAGACCGGATTGTTTACCGAACCTGGCGAATTTGACGCCGGCTTCGGGACTGATCGAATACGACTTGAACATGCCGTTCTGGTCCGATGGCGCATTGAAGCGCCGCTGGGTCGCGATTCCTGGCGAGCGCGACCGTCGACTTCTCGGCGACCGGAAGCTGGGCGTTCCCGATCGGTACGGTCATCGTCAAACACTTCGAGATGGAGATGACCGAAGGCGATCCGAATTCGAGCCGTCGTCTGGAAACGCGACTGCTGATACGTGACTCGACCGGCAGCTGGTTAGGGTTTACGTACAAGTGGAACACGGCGCAGACGGACGCCGATCTGTTGGTGAGCGGCCAATCGGAAAGTCTGACCGTGAACACGGCCAATGGTCCAGTCACATGGCCGTACAGCTATCCGAGCCGGACTGATTGCCTGCAGTGCCATACCGCTGCGGCAAATCGTGCCCTCGGGTTTGGCGACGCGAAACATGAATCGCGACTTCGACTATGGCGCAGGTCACCGACAACCAATTGCGGACGCTCAATCACATCAACTACTTCTCCACCAACATCGGCACGGCGACCCAATACGACGCCTATCCGGCGCTGACTGACACGAACGCGACGATTGCAACTCGCGCCCGCGCATATCTGGCGGTGAACTGCGCGCAATGCCATCGTCCCGGGCGGCCCTACGCCGGTCAACATGGATTTCCGTTTCGATACTGCTGATGCGTCGATGAACGCCATAGGCGTTGTGCCGACGCAAGGGAATCTCGGGCTCACCAATGCGCGCATCATTGCGCCGGCTCCAAAGAAAGCAGCGTTCTCTGGGAACGCATGCGGCGAACTGACGGCACATCGCATGCCGCCGCTCGGGTACTCATCGCGTCGATCAGGAAGCGGTCGACCTGATCGGTCAGTGGATCGATGGCCTGTAGTTCGTCGGCAAGATGCGCTTCAGAACCAGCGATGTCTTCGCCGTGCGCCTGGCGGGTTTGCTCAGGCGCGCGTCGAGGCGGATCGCGTTGTTTGAACAACGACACCAGCGCGAGCCCCGCGACGAAGCCTCCGACGTGTGCCCAGAAAGCGACGCCGCCGGCTTGCTCGCCGGTGAGCTTTCGGCAGACCGCTGATCAACTGCAAGTAGAAACCAGTAGCCCAGCATGTAGATCGCCGGTACCGCGATCGTCGTCATGTAGAAGCCGAGGAAGATGAACATGTGCACGTGCGCGCGCGGATACAGCAGCGCGTACGCGCCCATGACCCCGCCGATGGCGCCGGACGCGCCGACCATCGGCACGATACTCGAGGGTCGGCGAGCATCTGCGCGCTGCGGCCGCGGCGAATCCGCACAGCAGATAGAAGACGACGAAGCGCAGGTGGCCCATCGCGTCTTCGACGTTGTCGCCGAAGATCCACAGAAACCACATGTTGCCGATCAGGTGCAGCCAGCCGCCGTGCATGAACATCGACGTGAAGCACCGTGGTCCAGCTGGACTGTCCGTCGAGCACGCAGACGATTCCGTGGTCCATGTTGATCTGCGAACCGACCGCGGCAGTGCCGAACAGGTCGCCCGGGACCAGACCGTAGAGACAGATCGATCTCGACAGAGTGGTTTCGGTGCCGAAACCCTGCAACAGCACCCACGCAAGCGCGTTCAGCACGATGATGACGACCGTCGCGACCGGTGGGTGCACGCGAGGGTTTTCGTCGCGGATGGGCAGCACGTCGGTGAGTCCGTTGAATCTTTCAGTACACGCCACTAGCCTGCTGGCTCGGTTGCGATCGGGTCAAGGTCGGTCATGTCCACGCTGTTGCAGGCGCGCGACGTCACACACGGTTTCGGCGAACGGGCGCTCTTCAGCGACCTCGAGTTCACGGTGTCCGTCGGCGCACGGATTG
Source organism: uncultured Gammaproteobacteria bacterium (assembly GCA_963822125.1). Taxonomy (GTDB): domain Bacteria; phylum Pseudomonadota; class Gammaproteobacteria; order Pseudomonadales; family Azotimanducaceae; genus DATJGR01. The sequence goes on from CAWGGQ010000015.1 coordinate 34,750, forward strand.
GTCTGGTTGGCCACAACGGCTGCGGTAAGTCGACGCTGCTCGACTTTCTCGCAGGCGCGCGCGCGCCGGACGCGGGCGACATCGTCTATCGCCGCGGCCTGAAGGTCGGCAGAGTCGAACAGTTTTTGCCCGACGTCGCCGCGCGACTCAGCGTCGTCGATGCGGTGCTGGACGGTTTGCCTGCCGCGCACGCTGAACCGTGGCGTGCCGAAGCGTTGCTCTCGGAACTCGGTATCGCGAGCGCGACCTTTGCACTGCAGGCAGGCGACCTGTCGGGAGGGCAGCAGAACCGCCTGATGTTCGCGCGCGCGGTGATCGCGGAACCGGATCTGCTGTTGCTCGACGAGCCGACCAACCATCTCGATCTTGCGACGATGCGCGTGTTCGAGGCGTTCCTGAACGCGTACCGCGGAGCGTTCGTACTCGTCTCGCACGATCGCGCGTTTCTCGATGCGGTCGTTGCCGAGACCTGGTTTCTCCGCGACGGTCGATTGTGGTGTTTCGACCTCGCGTTCAGCGACGCGCGCAAAGCGTTGTCCGAAGCTGACGACGCCGCACGGCGCGCGCGTGAAGCGGAAGAACGCAAGATCGAAGCCGTGCGCGCCAGTGCAAAACGGCTGGCGATCTGGGGGCGCGATTTCGACAACGAAAAATTCGCAAAGCGCGCAAAAAACATGGAAAAGCGCGCCGAACGGATGGAAGCGGAAAAGACGTTCGTCACCGAAGGGTCGCCGCTCGATCTGACTCTGGAACTCGCTGCGGTCCGGTCGAAAGAAGTGGTGCGTGTCGAAACGCTGCGGGTGGCGCCGAAAGCGGCGCCCGATCATGCGTTGTTCGATGTCGATCAGTTGTTGATTCGCCCTGGTGAGCGTGTAGCACTGCTCGGCGCGAACGGGGTCGGCAAGTCGACGTTCATTCGACTGCTGATCGAGCGTGTACCGCGGCGGCGAAACACGCGGCATCCGGTTGAGCCCGCAGGTTCGGCTCGGCTACTACGATCAGGAACTGGACGAGGCAACCTCGGAATCGTCGCTGGTCGACTTCATCATCAAACGCGTCGACGTCGGCGATGATCTGGTCCGGCGGCGTTTGATCAACGCGGGCTTTCCCTATCGCGATCACGACAAGCGCCTCTCCAGCATGAGCGGCGGTGAGCGCGCGCGCGCGTTGTTCATCGTGTTGTCGTTGAAGGCGCCGAACTTCCTGATTCTCGACGAGCCGACCAACCACATCGATATCGAGGGCAAGGAGCAACTCGAGGAGCAGTTGTTGACGAGTGGAGCAGCGGTGTTGATCACGTCGCACGATCGCCGCTTTCTGGACACCGTGGCGCAACGCTATGTGCTGATTCGGGGACGACGGCTGATCGAGGTGACCGATCCGGCCGGATTCTACGAGTCCCCGGATGCCGCAACGACGTCGCCTCGTGCTGCGTCCAGGTCGAGTTCGGCCTCAGCGACGAACCGTCAGGTTGCCGACGAGGAGGCGCTGGCGCGCATCGTGGAAATCGAGTCGTTGCTGGAGGCGGATCTCGCCCGCAAGCCGAAGTTCCAGAAGCCGGAATTGCAGCAACAATGGCGGGCGGAACTCGCGAAGTTGTATTCCCGCCTCGACTGATCCGTCGGGAAACGGATCAGGCGCTTTTGCCGACGATCGCAAACCAATCCGGCGAGCCGTCGCCGCTTTGCGGCCACGCGCGCGTCATCGCGCTGTTCAGTTCGGCCAGCCAGTCGGCGAGCGGCGCGAGGCCGCTGCCGGCTCGCGCCGCGCGCATTCCGCGCGAACTCGAAGACAACAGCGCCTGGCGCACCCGCCAGGCGCCGACCCATGCAGGATCGTCGCCGAGCGCCGTTCGGGTCGGCAGCCACGTGAACATGTAGAGCGCCGCGTACGCTGCGACGTGCGCAAGGTCGTCGTCGAATTCGTCGGCATCACGATAGATCTGCGCTGCGATCAAGGCTGCTCTGACCTCGTCGACGATCGCTTCGAACCAGGGTTCGGGCAGCGGACAACGGATCCACCACTGCGCGAGGTCGGCCAGCACATGGCGTTGCGCGCCGTATTCGAAATCGATGAGCCGCGCCTGGCCCTCTGGTGTGAACACGACGTTGCTCGGCGCGGGATCGCCCTGCGTCAAGCTCGCTTTGGGCGGATGCGCGTAGCGATCCTCGACGGCCGCAATTGCGTGAGCGACATCGTCGGATGTGTGCACGCCGATTTCGCCGGCCCACGCGTCGACCTTCGGCCACGCTTCGGCCAATGCAGCGCGTTCGCGGATCGCGACATCGTCGACGTCGGGCGGTGTGTGGCGCGTGGCGACGATCAGTCGCGCCATCACCTGGCCGAGCGCGCGCGCTACGTCGAGCGGCTGCGTGCTTCGACGCAACGCGACGAACAGGTCGATGGAATGGCTGAGATACTCCACGATCAGAATCGCGCCGCTGCGGATCGACGGCGACCAGCGCCGGCGTCACCCCAGCGACGCCGCGCAGGCGCGCGTAACTGTTGAATTCCTGGGTCGCGTGAACGGACGGATGCGGAAAGTATTTGATGACCCAGGATTGCGAGCGACCATCGGCAATGACGTCGGCGCGGTGGGTATGCGCGCGAATGCCTGCGCCGAAGCGAGACGATGGACGCTACACGGGTACCGGGGACCATCTCAGCGATGGCGGCGCGAAGTTCGGCGTCGTCTTTCACAGTTCGTGCAGGTCGTCCCAGTCGACCCAACGCCGGGCGCCCGGACCCTTGATCATCGTGCGGCGAATGCGCGGATAGTGGACGACGTCGTTCGGATTGCGCTCGCCGGCCATGAGATACACCAGATCCTCGGCGAACGGATTCGACAACGTGTGCGCCGCGGACGGCGCCGTGAATCCCATGAAGTCGCCGGGGCCGACCTCGAATTTTCGTCGCCGATTTCGGCGATTCCGCGCCCCTCGAGAACGTACAGAAATTCTTCGTCCGCATCGTGATAGTGAAACTGGGTGCTTTCGTGTCCAGGCTGCAGGCGAACGATGTGTACGCCGATGCGCTGCATGCCGACACGTTCGCCGAGCGTTCGCGTCGAAGCGGACCGCATTGCCGTTGAACTGGTGCTGGCGCCGCGTGGGCTCCATCGCCTCGATCGCGATGCGCGCAGCAAGGCGTTGGGACGGTCGGCTGGTTTCATCGTCGATGGCTTCATCGGCGATGATTCGAATCAGGTCGAGGCAGCGCGTGGTGTAGCACGGGTGTCGCCGGCGCGGCAAGGTCGAACGATGTGGATCGTCGGGGTTGAATCGTCGGGACTGTGCGCGCGCGGTCACTTGACCGGTGCGGACGATCCGCACGATCGCACGTCGTCGGCGCCGATCATTTCGAAGAGGCGACAATGCAAGTACGTCGTTTGTGGATGCTGGCGTCGATCGTCGCGTTACCCGCGCATGCGGATCTGTTCGCTGCACAAGGCGCGAAAGGAACGCTCACCGTCGAGTACGTATATGAATCGCGGCAAAACGCAGGACGTGAACGATCTGCACGAGTGGCGCGTGAAACGGACAGTGAAGATATCGGCCGACATGGTCGCGCAGGCGGCTCAGCCGATGCCGAGCGATGCAGGCGATGGATGCGGCCCAGACCGCCGATCTGAAGAACGAAACAGTGCTCATGGCTCGGCGAGCGGCGCGCAGAACATGGCGCCGATGATGGGCGACATCCAGGCGATCATGGCCAAATGCGGCGAAGATGAGGCGTGCATCGAGAAGGCCATCGCCAAGTACGGGATGTCGCAGGAGATGACGCCGGAGATGGAGGCGGCGCAGCCGGACATAAAGACGTTGCGGAGGCGTAGAAGCCGGCCGCGCCACGTTACCAGATGTGGCATGCGACAGCGCAACACGGCAGCTAATACGATCGACGAAACGAAGCACACGTATGGACTCAGATCCGATCTGCAGGGAAGAGCGGGGGCGGGTGGACGCTGCACGAGCGATCAGACGCGAAAAGGTGCCGGGGAGCACTCCGCCGTCGCCGTCAGCCAAGACCAATCCGGAAGGGCCGCCGGCGATCGCGATGCTCGAGGTGGACTCGTCTGCGCAAAACACTGATGTTCGGTTGCCCGTGCCCTTCGGACGTGCTGCACGTACAGCGAGACATGACCACAACAACCCCGAACAACACGGCGGCACCACACAAGTCGCTGTTGGCGTTTCCGCCGGACGGCAAAGCCGATCACGCGTTCGATCAAGGGAACGACCTCGGAGCAATGCGGCGAAGGCGATGACCAAGATGGCGGGAATGAGGGCAAGAAGGCGGAACGTTGACGGTGCGCTGGCGATTCAAGGCGAAATAGACCTGCGCGCCTTCAGGCACCCGTTAGGCGTTAGCGATCGCCGTCAGATGCGTCAACGCGAGCAATCGGTCGTTCTGCGCAGGGTCGCCGAGCTGATGCGGAGTTTGTCGTCGAGACGCGGCGCGTCGAAATAGCGCACGAGAATGCCGCGGGACTTCAACGCCGCGTACAACTCCGCCGCGCCATGCGGACCTTCGACCGGCGGCGGTCGCGAGCAGGAAATTGGTTTGCGACGGGGGCACGCTCGAAGCCGCGGGATCGAAGCGCGTCGCGCAGTCGACGGCGTTCGCCGCGAACTTCGCCCAGGTGTTCGCGGCGTAGTCGAGGTCGGCGAACCCGGCACAGGCGACCGACTGCGCGATCGCGTCTACGTTGTAGCTGTCGCGCGTCTTCGTAAGCATCGGCTCGATCAGGCTCGGCGAGCCAACGCCGTAGCCAAGGCGCAATCCTGCGAGCGAATAGCCTTTCGAAAGCGTTCGCAGCAGCAGAACGTTGTCGAACGCGCGCACCAGATTGATGACGTCGTGGCGCAGAGACAGGATCCACGAAGTCGACATACGCCTCGTCCACCAGCAGCACGCCATCCAGTTCGTTGGCGATGTTGCCGATGGTGTCGGCGTCGATCAGCAGACCGGTCGGCGCGTGGGGATTGACGATGCACACGAGCCTCGCCCCCACGATCGTTCATTCTCTGGCCGAAATCGCGCGGCAGGTCCCAGTCGTCGGTCAGCGGCAGCGCTTCCACCTTGCATCCCTGAATCTCTGCGAGCACCGAGTACAGCGAGTAACTCGGATCGGTCGTACCGAATACGTCGCCGCTGTCCAGAAAGGTCGTGAACGCCATCCGCAGCAGTTCGTCGCCGCCGTTGGTGACGATGACGCGGTCGATCGACACGCCATGCCGTGCGGCGGCCAAGGCGCGGAAACGATCTGCTGTCGGTTGCGGATAACGACGCAACACAGTCGCGTCGAAATCCTGCAGCGCCGCTTGTACGGCAGGGCTCGGTGGATACGGGTTTTCGTTGGTGTTCAGCTTGATGACGTCGGTGCCGTCCGGTTGTTCACCGTACGTGTATCCGTGCATCCGGCGGATGTTGTCGCGTTCGTATGACATCGCGTCAGCGCAATCGGCGGTGTTCGAGGCTGGGCAAGCGTTGCCGTGCGCCGGCGACCGCCGACATCTCGAGATCTGCGACCGCAACGCCGTCGCCTTCGCCGCATTCCGCGATGACGCAGCCCCACGGATCGACAATCAGCGCATGTCCGTAAGACGTTCGCGTGCCGTGGTGGTTGCCCCATTGCGCGGGAGCGAGCACGTAGGCCTGACACTCTATTGCGCGTGCGCGCAGCAGAACGTGCCAGTGATCTTTACCGGTGGAGAGCGTGAACGCAGACGGCATGGTCAACGCTACCGCCCCTTTGTCGACCAGCTGCTGGTAGAGCTCCGGGAATCGCATGTCGTAGCAGATGCTCAGGCCGAGCGTGCCAAACGGCGTTTGCGTTACCACAGTTTCACTGCCGGGCAGCGTCTTGTCGGACTCTTTCAACCGCGTACCGTCCGGAAGATCGACGTCGAACAGATGGATTTTCCGGTACAGCGCCGCGATCGAACCGTCGGGCTTCAGATGCACGCAGGTGTTGTAGGTTTTGCCTTTCTCGTTGGAACGCTCGTGAAAACCTCCCAGCACCAGATGGATTCGGTGTTTGGAAGCGAGCGCCCGGCAGCGCGCCAGGATCGGGCCGCCGGACGGAAGCGGCTCGGTGATTTCCTGCTTTTGCGCGTCAGGGCCGATGAATGCGAATGCTTCGGGCAGCAACACGCATGAGGCGCCGCGTTCCACGGCCTTGGCCGTCATCCGTTCGGCTGATTCGAGGTTGGCGTCGACATCGGGTGTCGAGCGCATTTGAACGACGGCGGTGCGCATCGAAAGGCTCTGACTCATCGGTGATTCATGCTCGACGTTTGCGCGACATTCTTTAGGGAGTTTTGGGGCGGGTCAATCCGCTCAGCGCGTCGGCTCCGACAGCACACCGCGCACTTTGGCGAGCAGGAGTTCTGATTCGATCGGTTTCGCGAACACCGCCTTGATGGCGGTGTGAGCCATGGCGGCGCGATCGATCGCATCGGGATTGCCGCTGCACAGAATCACGGGTAGATCGGGGCGCACGTCGCGAATGTCGCGGGCGAGTTCGAGCCCCGTGACCTGTGGCATCAACTGGTCGGTGATCACCAGATCGAATTCGTTCGGGTTCGCCATGATGCGCTCCAGTGCCTCGGACGAGGTGTGCGCAACCGCCACCACAAAGCCCTGACGGACCAGCATGGTTTCCAGATATCTCGCGAGCGCACGGTCGTCTTCGATCACGAGAATGCGATTGCCGGCGTTTTGCGCGGGCAGCACTCGTGCATCGCGCAGCGGCAAGTGTACGGAGAAGCGCGCGCCCCCTTGTGCTCTCGGTGAGACGGTAATGTGCGCGCCATACTCATGCGCGATGCCGTGAACGACCGAGAGACCCAAACCGGAACCGCGCCCGACGGGCTTCGTCGTGTAGAACGGCGTGAACAGATCCTGAGCGTTCGTTACACCGCGTCCCCGGTCTGCGACGGCCACGACCAGATGCTCTCCGGAAAAGCGTGCCGCGCACGATGCGCACGTGGAATCGTTGCTCGTGCTCCGCCGCAACGAGATGACGATGTTGCCGCGCTCGCTCATCGCCTCCGATGCGTTCAGGGCCAGGTTCACCAGCATCTGCTGAATGTGGGCCGGATCGGCAAACGCGAGCTGCGGACGTTCCGGCAGATCGGTCTCGATTTGCACGGTGGCGGGCAGCGTGCCGCGCAGGAATCGCACCGTTTCGGTGATCGCTTCGCTCAGATCGAACTGGTGCGGCGCTGCATTACCTCCCCGGCTGTAAATGAGCAGTTGTTTTACGAGGTCGGAACCGCGCTTGCCCGCGTGTTCGATCTCGTCGACGAAGTCGGCTAATCGATGATCGCCGAGTTTCGCGACGCGCTCCTTCGCGAGTTCCGCGAAGCCGAGAACGCTGGCGAGAATGTTGTTGAAGTCGTGCGCGAATCCGCCGGTCATTTCGCCGATCGTGCGCAGCTTCTGCGCCTGCTGCAGCGAGCGCTGCAACTGACGGTGCTCTTCCGCCATCTGCGTGCCGGTTTTCAGTGCACGCACTTCACGCGTCAGTTCCAACGACCGGTGCTGCATCCACATGCGTTTGCGGTGCTCCTCGTTCATGCGCTGCGACAGAGCGAATGCGAGCAGAATGAGTTCGGCCGTAGACCCGAGTTGCACGCCCAGGCGCGCCACGGGGCCGTCGTCGATCCAGCCGAGCAGCATCGACACGAACAGACTGCTCCCAATTAGCAGGCTTCCCGTTGCAAACAGATAGATGGCGGCGGGTCTGAACCCTTGTGAAAGGCGGACCGCAGCCGTGCACATCAGCAACAGCGTGCCCGCCACGACGAGCAGCGCATTGATCATCGGGAACACGTAGTGCTCGAAGAGTGCTCCGGCGATACCGTTCACGAGAACTACCGCAACGAAAATCTGCAGCACGCGATGCATGAGCGGCAGCGCGCGACGAAGCCGCAGGAACGCCATCGCGAACAACGTTGCAAAGGCGATGGTCAAAGTCGTCATCGGGTCGATCGCGATGCGTTGCATCGTCGAGCGAATTGCTCCAGAGATGCTGCGCGCCGAGTCCATCCCTGCTCAGCATCATCAGCATCAACGACACCGCGTAGAGCACGTAGTAGAGATACACGGGGTCGCGCATGCCGCCGAACAACACGGCGTAATACAGAATCATCGCGATGATGATTCCGTAGTAGCAGCCTTGCAGCAGTGCACGCGAGGTTGCTGCGGAATCGAACTGCGCGTGCGTCGCAAACGAGATCGGCAGGTACTGCGCGCTGTGTCCGATGGAGCGTACGTACAGACGTTCGCTGTCCTTCGGCACCGGAAATGCGAACGGCGGGGAACCGATGGCGCGTGAAGAGAACGGAAAGTGATTGCCGGTGTGGTATCGCACCATGTCGCGGTCGTCAGCGACGAAGAACACTTCGATGTCGTCGAGCCAGCCGTTGTCGATGACCATTACTTCCGCGGTCGGCGGAACATCGGTTTTCAGCCACACCGCACCGGAACGAAAGCCGAACGTGGCCTGTTTGCCGCGCGTCCAGCGGTTCGAATCGACGACGTCGGCAATGCCGAGGCGTCCATCGTCGTCGATGAGATATTCGAACGATGCGCGCTCGGCTGCGGATGCCGGAAGGCAGGAGCCAAAACACAGGAGGAGCAGCAGCCAGACGCGCCGGTATCGATTGAACTGCGGCGCGAACTTCATGCCACTTCTATAGCTCGGGTTGGGTGCAGGCTACGGGGTGACCGAGGTAGTCCTCGATAGCACTCAGATTGAAGGCGTCGTCTTCGGAGATGAAGCTGATCGAAATGCCCGTTGCGCCGGCGCGGCCGGTGCGGCCGATGCGATGCACGTAATCTTCAGGGTCTTCCGGCAAGTCGAAGTTGATGACGTGGCTCACGTCGTCGACGTGAATGCCGCGGCCGGCGACGTCGGTGGCGACGAGCACGCGGATTTTGCCTTGTTTGAAGCGATCGAGCGTGGTCAGGCGTTTACGCTGCGGTACTTCGCCCGAGAGCATCTCGCACGACACGTTCTTCCTGCGCAGGTATTCGTGCAGGTTGCGGGTCGAATCGCGCCGGTTCGCAAACACCATCACGCGCGACAGCGCCTTTGCTTCCACCATTTCGGCGAGCAGCTTGCCCTTGTTCTCGGCGGCGACGAGCCAGAACTTCTGTTCTACCGAATCGACCGCGACATTTTCGGGTTCGATCTGGACGTGCACGGGATCGAGCGTCCACGAGGTCGCGAGCCGCATGACGTCTTCGTTGAACGTCGCGCTGAAGAACAGTGTCTGCCGTTCGCGTTTGTGCGGCGTCTTGTACACGATGCGTCGCACGTCGGGAATGAAACCCATGTCGAGCATGCGGTCGGCTTCGTCGATTACGAGCACTTCGACACGGCTGAGATCGATGACACGGCGGTTGATGAAGTCGAGCAATCGCCCGGGCGTCGCGACGAGTATGTCGACGGGACCCTCGGTCAACTGCAGGCGTTGTTTGTTGAAGTCCATGCCGCCGACGACGCTGACCACGACGGTGTCCATATGCTTTGCGAGGTCGCGTCCGTCCTGCTCGATCTGAATGGCGAGCTCGCGCGTGGGCGCCAGCACGAGCGCTCGCGGCGTGCCCGGCGGGTTGGCGGGCGACTTCGGGTGTTCCCACTGGCGCGCGAGAATCGTCACCAGAAAGGCCGCGGTCTTGCCGGTGCCGGTTTGCGCCTGACCGGTAACGTCGTAGTCGGCGAGGCTATACGGCAGCACTTCGCTCTGAATCGGCGTGCAGTACTCGAAGCCGAGATCGGCGATGGCATGCATGATCGGCAGCGGCAGCGCGAAGTCGTGAAAGCGGTCGCGGTCCTCCACCTGTGGTACCGGAAATTGATCGAGTGTCCAGTCTGAATCCGTCACTGAATCCGTCAAGAGGGGGTGCTCCGGGTGGTCATGAGGCGAGACGCCGCGCGAGTATCTGCTCGATGCTCTCGAGTTCCACGCAGAGTACGAATACATCGGTAGCCGCCTCGACGTCTGCGAGACGCGGGAAGGTCGGCGCGATGCGGATGTTGGAGTCGTTGGGATCGGCTCCGTAAGGGAATGTGGCGCCGGCTGGCGTCAACGTCACGCCGATGGCGCGCGCACGCGCAATGACGCGTTGTGCAATGCCGGGCAGCGTGTCGAGCGAGATGAAATAGCCGCCTTTAGGACGCGTCCATGTCGCTACTTCGAGCTTGCCGAGCGACTGATCCAGCCGCTCCAGCACCGCTGCGAATTTCGGCCGAATGAGTGCGGCGTGTTGTTGCATGTGTTGCGCGACGCGACCTTCCAGAAGTCGCACGTGGCGCAACTGATTGATCTTGTCAGGGCCGATGGTCATCGTGCTCATGTACTTTTCGAGCGCCTTCACCACCGACGGCGAAGCGGCCATGAATGCGACGCCCGCGCCGGCGAACGTGATCTTCGACGTCGACGTGAATTGCACGACGTTGTCGTCGGTGCCTGCCGCAATCGAAAGTTTCGCGATGCCGGCGAGCTTGGGGCTTGGTTGCTCGAGGTCGTGCACCGCGTACGCGTTGTCCCACATCACGAGGAAATTCGGGGAAGCGCGTTTGGGCAACTGTGCGATGCGCGCCACAACGGCATCCGAATACACGCAGCCGGTCGGGTTCGAGTACTTCGGCACGCACCAGATGCCCTTGATGGTCGGGTCCGCGGCCACGTGCGCTTCCACCGCGTTCATGTCGGGACCGGCATCGGTCATCGGCACCGTGACCATCTCGATGCCCAGCGACTCGCAGATTGCGAAATGCCGGTCGTAGCCGGGCACCGGGCACAAGAATCGAATGGTGGTGTTCATGTCGCGTCGCCACGCGCTGCCCGCGCCCCAAAGGCCGACGCGCACCGCCGCATCGATGACGAGCTGCATCAGGCTGAGACTCGAGTTGCCGCCGGCGATCACGCGCTCCGGCGTAGTGTCGAGCAACGAGGCGCCGAGTGCGCGCGCTTCCGGAATGCCGAGCAGGCCGCCGTAGTTGCGCGCGTCGGTGCCGTCTTTCAGCCGGTAGTCTCCGCGCAGAATGCCGTCGAGTGCATTCGACAGATCGAGCTGGTCCGCCGCGGGTTTGCCACGGGTCAGATCGAGGGCGAGCCCGGCCGCTTTCAACTGATCCAGCCGTGCATGCAGTTCGTGCAGGCGCGCCTTCAGTTGCTCGCTGGTGCGTTGCGACAGTGCGGTCATACGCTGAGTCCGTTCAACTCGTCCACGCCGAGAAGCAGATTGAGACATTGCACGGCGGCGCCGGATGCGCCTTTGCCGAGGTTGTCGTAACGACTCACGAGTAGCGTATGCGTGTCGTTGCCGAACACCATCAGGTCGATGCGGTTCGTATCGTTTGCGGCAATCGGCGACAGGTAGCCACCGTCGAGTGCGGCCTCGGCTCCGAGCGGTAGCACGTTCACACACGGCTCGTCGGCATAACGTTCGCTCAACAAGGCGTGAACGTCGGAAGGGCCGGCGCCGTTCAGCCATTCGTTCGACAGCGGCACGTGCACCAGCATGCCCTTGTAGTAGTGGCCGACCATCGGTGTGAACAGCGGGCGCGCGCGGGTACCCGAGTAGCTGTGCATTTCCGCGACATGCTTGTGCTGCAGCGTCAGACCGTACGTCATCGGCGGGCGCACGCCCGCGACGCCGGCGGATTCGGCCTCGCGATAACGTTCGATCATCGGACGTCCGCCGCCGGAGTATCCGGAAACCGCGTTCACTGAAAGCGGTTGCTCCGGCGACAGAACACCGGCGTCGACGAGCGGCCGCACGCTGAGAATGAACCCTGTCGGGTAACAACCCGGCACGGAAACGCGCCTCGCGGTTCGAATGGCATCGCGCTGCGTGGCCGTCACTTCCGGCAGTCCATAGACCCAGCCCGGGGCGACGCGATGTGCCGAACTTGCATCCAGCACGCGTGCCGAGCCATCGCCGAGCAGCGCGACCGCTTCCTTCGCGGCGGCATCGGGCAGACACAAAACGACGATGTCGGCGTCGTTCAGGTAGGCCTTGCGGCGCTCCGGGTTCTTGCGATCCTCATCGTCGATTTCGAGCAGATCGATATCGCGCCGCGCTTTCAGCCGCGCAGCCATTTCGAGGCCGGTCGTACCGGCCTGACCATCGATGAAGACTCTGTGTTTCACGGCCGTTGGCCCGCAAGAAAACTGCGTATGTTAGCCACTCAGGGAGGCAGCCGAAAGGAGCAGGACTATTGGCCCATCAGGTCAGCCGGCGCCAGGCCTGCTTCACCAGACCCCACGCCACAACGAGGAAAATGAGGGGCAGTATCAGCGTCTCTATCACGTAAACGACGATCAGATTGACCACCTGCTCGACGGCGTCCTCCACGTCGAGGCGCAGTTGGGTGAGGCGACTTTCGATGTCGAGCGCCTGCTTCTTGTCGTCTATGAGTTTGTTCAAACGCTCCAGAACCGAGTCGGTGGACGTACTCGGTGCCGGCGTTGCGTCCGTGTTCGACTCGATCCTGGTACGCGTTTGCGACAGGAAATCCATGGACGCCTCTTCGCGCTGCATCAGGAAATGTTCGTTCACAAAACCGGTGCCGAGCGTCGCGACGACGATGGCAAAACGCACGAATAGCAATGTGGCAGCGAGGCGCAAAACGGTCGATCGCCACGCCGCGGATTGGGACCGCGGCCACCACAGTGCAACCAGCCCCAGCACGACCACCACCGACAAAGCCACGTTCACCGCGGTCGTTGCGAACATCTCGCCGAGCATGATCTGCACGCCGAGCGACGTCGCCGCAAGCAAGGTGAGCCACGAGAACTGTTCCACCAGGTCGTTCAACGGATCGAGGATCTCACCGGCCGATATGACGACGCCGACGCCGGCCGGTTCGAACGCGAGCTGCGTGCCTTGTGCCACCGAGATGACGCCGTTGAGGGTACGGGTCAGCGCGAACGTGACCAGCGCGCGTTTCAAAGCGGCGTGCGTCCGCTCCGAAGCGGCTGCGTCGAGTGCGCCCCACCAGGACAGTCCGAGCGCGCAGAGCAATAGAACCGTGCCTGCGGCGGTGCCGAACCCACGAGCCGAGATCGTCACTACGAAGCGATTTTGCGCTGGGCGATAAAGAGACTCTCGAGCTTTTCTACGACCGCATTGCGGATGTTGGTGCGATCGAGTTCGGAGCGCTCGCCGAGTTCACTGAGTTTTACGCGGTGCAGGTGCAGCACCGGCCAGGATTCCTCGAAACCGCGCAGGTCACCTTTCGCTAGCACCGGCAGAAACGGGTCCTCAGCCGGGCGATTGCGCATCAGCGCGCGCATGCCTTCTTCGAATGGAATGCGACGGTCGCCGAGGCTGCGATCCTTCTTGACGTTCGCGAGATACAAACCCTGCTCACTGATCAGCTCGCCGGGAATGATGTAGAGACCGGTCATCTGGACGGCGCCGCCGACTACACCGTTAAACGTATCGTGGAAGGCTGCCGGGTCGGGGAGGATGACCATCTTTCGGTGATACTCCCGCGGAAAGAAGATGTTGTATGTGCTGTAGAGCTTCTCGACCGACGCAGAATAGACGCACAACGTCGTCTCGAACTGCATGATGAAGTCGATCGCGCGTTCGCGGTCGATGCCTTCGCCGAGATCCCAGGCCAGATCCGGATTGTCGGGAAGTACGCTGTTGTCCACTCCGGATCCCATCGCTCCTCGCTGAACGGTCGACGGTGCCGCGATGCGTGCGCCTGCTGAATTGGAACCGATTGTACGCGACTACAGGGTTGTGTCGTCAGCTACCTTGGCACGACGACCCGGAAAGAATGCGTTCGTACGCGCGATGTACTCCGCATAGCCGGGCCGGCGCTTGACCAGCCCCCGCTCAATGACTTCGTTGGAGATGTTCAGGAACACCAGCATCATTGCCAGCGGGCCGATCAGAGACCACCACGTAACCCCGCTGAACGCGAAGATACCGAGACCCCACCATTGCAGCGCGTCACCGAAGTAGTTCGGATGTCGGCTGTAGGACCAGACTCCGCTCTGCATCACTGCGCCCTGATTCTCCGGGCGACCGCGAAAGCGTGTCAGCTGGATGTCGGCGGTCGCTTCGATGAGAAATCCCGTCAACCAGATCGGCAGGCCCATCCAGTTGATCAGAAATGGTGCGTCGGTCACGCGAAATGCAGCAACGATCGGCGTTGCCACCACCAGCGCAATCGCACCTTGAAGAACGTAGACGCGATAAAAGGTCTTCAACCACCAGAGTTCGCCGCCATGCGCGCGCCACAGTCGGTAGCGCGTGTCCTCTCCGGTACCGAAATTGCGCGCGGCGAGGTGGAAGGCGAGGCGCAAACCCCACGCAGTGACGAGGAACACGACGAGCAGGTGTTTGATGCCGGCCGTGTGCAGGTTCGCCGCGAGCAATACCCACGCGATCGCCACGAACAGTGGGCCCCAGAACATATCGATGATGCTCGCGTCGCGGATGACGACGCTGACCACCCACAGCAACGTCACCATCGTCAGTACGGTGGCGGCCGCGTAGCCATAGAGTCCCACAGTTTCCACGAGTGCCTCCCAACGGAACGATCATGTGGTGCGCGCACGCAGATGCGCAGCCGGTCGACCTAGCGCGCGATTCGAGCCGTCAGCCAGCGGCCGATGTCTTTGATCTCTTCGAGGCACACTGAATGCCCCATCGCGTACTCGTGCCACTCGATCGGATAGTCGAGGGCGCGCAGCGCTTCGCGCGACGTGATCGCGCGGGTGATCGGAATCATAGGATCCATCAGGCCGTGTGCCATGAAGATCGGAATGCCGGCATTGGCGAGCGAGATGCCGTCGACCACGTGTTCGGGATCGTGCAGGTAGGTGGACAACGCCATGATGCCCGCGAGCGGTTCGGAATAGCGCAAACCCAGTTGCAGCGCGATGACGCCGCCTTGCGAGAATCCCGCCAGCACGATGCGTTTGCTGTCGATACCGCAGCGCACGTTGCTCTTCGACCAGCTCGGCGACGGCTGCGGCCGATTCGCGGATGTCCGCTTCGCCGGCGAGCGGCGCGCGCATGTCGATGTCGTACCACGCGCGCATCTCGGCGCCACCGTTGATCGTGACCGCGCGGACGGGTGCGTGCGGGAATACGAAGCGCACGGAAGAATCGGGCCGGAAGCGGTAACTCCGGCACGATCGGTTCGAAATCGTGGCCGTCCGCACCGAGTCCGTGCAGCCAGATCACCGCCGCGTTGGGTTTGTTACCGGTCGTGATTTCGATGCGCTCGAGCGGCATCGGCGTGCTCCTTCGTTCGATTCGTCCTGCGTGACTTTGCGGTGTTGCTCGGCAGCAGTCCAGCAGTTGGTCGTTTCGTCGCGTTCAAGAACGGCAATGCAATCGGAGTCAGGGCATCGCGCGCCTCAACCTGCTACCGCGCGACGCATGGGCGACCCATAATGCGAACCCGGTTCGAACACGTGTCATTCGCCATTGGATTCCATCGAAGATCGGCAATCGAGCCGTAAGCTCGGCAATCTCACCGCTGCGATGAAGTATCTCGCGCCCTACCGCTGGTATGTCGCCGGCGCGTCGCTTGCGCTCGTCATCACCGCGTCCGTCACGTTATCGATCGGCCAGGGCGTACGCATGGTGATCGACGCCGGCTTCACCAGTGGCGCACCGGGCATGCTGGAGCACTCGCTCGAAGTGTTCGCGCTATTGGTCGGGCTGCTGACGCTTGGCACGTACGCACGGTTCTATCTCGTCTCGTGGGTGGGCGAACGTGTCAGTGCGGATTTGCGCCGCGCGGTGTTCGATCATCTCGTGCACTTGCACCCCGGTTTCTTCGAAGAAAACCTGCCGACCGAGATTCAGTCGCGCGTCACCACCGACACCACCCTGCTGCAGACCGTGATCGGGTCGTCGGTGTCGATTGCACTGCGCAACTCGCTGATGTTCGTCGGTGGCGTGGTGCTGCTGGTGGCAAGCAATCCGAAGCTGTCGCTCGTGGTGCTCGCCAGCGCGCCGGTGGTGGTCGCGCCGATCGTGCTGTTCGGTCGTCGCGTGCGCTCGCTCTCGCGTTCGAGTCAGGACGAACTCGCGCGGGTCGGCAGCTATGTGGGCGAAGCGTTCCGCCACATCAAGGTGGTGCAGGCGTTCAATCACGAAGCGATCGACAGGCAGATGTTCGGCGCACACGTCGAGACCGCGTTCAACGTGGCTGTCAGCCGAATCCGACAACGCGCCTGGCTCGTCGCGCTGGTGATGCTGCTGGTGCTCTGCGCCATTGCAACGATGTTGTGGATCGGCGGGCAGGACGTCATCGCGGGTCGCACGTCCGCCGGCGAACTCGCGGCGTTCATCTTCTATGCGTTCATCGTGGCGGGTTCGGTAGGCTCCATCAGCGAGGTCGTCAGCGATCTGCAGCGCGCCGCGGGCGCGACTGAGCGGTTGTTTGAGTTGCTGTCGGCCACCAGTTCGTTGATCGATCCGGTCGATCCGATCGCGCTCGAGTCGCGCGCGCCGGCCGCGGTGGAGTTCGAGAACGTCGACTTCACGTATCCGACCCGGCCGTCTGTTGCGGTCTTGAAACAGGTCGGGTTCCGCGTCGAAGCGGGCGCTACCGTCGCGCTGGTCGGTCCCTCGGGCGCCGGCAAGTCGACCGTGTTCGATCTCGCGCAACGTTTTTATGACCCCGACGGCGGGCGCATTCTCATCGATGGCGTAGATCTGCGGCGCTGCGCGTTACGCGATGTGCGCCGCCAGATTGGCTTCGTACCGCAAGACCCGGTGCTGTTCGCCGGCAGCGTGCTCGACAATCTGCGTTATGGCGCGCCGGACGCCGACGAGGTCGCGGTAAGGGACGCGCTTGCTGCTGCGGGCGCGCTCGCATTCGTCGACGCATTCCCCGATGGGCTGGCGACTCGCGTCGGTGAAGGCGGCGTGGGACTTTCGGGCGGCCAGCGGCAGCGGCTCGCGATTGCGCGAGCGCTCCTCAAACAACCGCGACTGTTATTGCTCGACGAAGCGACCAGCGCGCTCGACGCGCAGAGTGAAGAAGCCATCCGCGCAACGGTGCGCACGCTGCGCGGACGAACCACGGTGTTGATCATCGCGCATCGCCTGTCGACGGTGATCGAGGCCGATCGCATCATCGTGCTCGAAGGCGGCACCGTGGTCGCGGAAGGTTCGCACGAACAACTACTCAGCACGAGCGCACTCTATCGCGAGTACGCGCAGATTCAGCTGACGGGACGCGACGCGCTCGGTGTAGTGCATCCGCTGACAGGTGCCGCAGCACGACGTTGATCGCTGACACGTTTGAACTGTCGCGCCTAACTCGCTGATTACCGGTTACGTTGATGTCCTGTTATTTACCGCACGCAACCGTCGTTTTGCGTTTGCCAGACAGTTCCCTTAAGCCGCAAAAGGGGTACACTACCGAACCTTGCGGACGGATAAAAAAAGGGAGAGCAATGTGGGACCGTTAAACGGCCTGCGAATCATCGAGCTTGCAGGCATAGGGCCTGGCCCGTTCTGCGGCATGATGTTGTCGGATATGGGCGCCGAAGTGATAAGGGTCGATCGCCTGACAAGCGCATCGAGCCGACCGAAAGACATCCTCGCGCGCAACCGCCGCTCCATTGCTGTCGATCTCAAGAAGCCGGAAGGCGTCGAGGTCGTGTTACGCCTCTGCCAATCTGCAGCAGGAATCTTCGAAGGTTTTCGTCCCGGCGTTACCGAGCGACTCGGTCTCGGCCCCGACGACTGTATGGCGCGCAACCCGAAACTCGTCTACGGCCGCATGACCGGTTGGGGCCAGGAAGGCCCGATGGCGCAAGCGGCGGGCCACGACATCAACTACATCGGTCTGTCCGGCGCCTTGCATGCGATAGGTCGACCGGGTGCGAAGCCCGTACCGCCCCTCAATCTGGTTGGTGACTTCGGCGGCGGCGGTATGTTGCTCGCGTTCGGCATGGTGTGCGGTCTGCTCGAAGCGCAACGTTCCGGAAAAGGTCAGGTCATCGATGCTGCGATGGTGGACGGCGCGGCCACGCTGATGGCGATGTTCTTCACGTTCCGCGCAACAGGCGGCTTCACCGACAAGCGCGGCACCAATCTGCTCGATGGCGGCGCGCACTTTTACGACACGTACGAAACGAGCGACGCCAAACACATCTGCATCGGCTCGATCGAACCGCAGTTCTATGCGCTGTTGCTCGAAAAAGCCGGCCTCGATCGCGAGAAGTTCAAGCCGCAGATGGATGCGAAGCAGTGGCCCGCTCTGAAAGAAGAGCTGACGCGCGTGTTCAAGACGAAAACGCAGGCGCAATGGTGCGAGATCATGGAAGGCAGCGACGTGTGCTTCGCACCCGTGCTGTCGATCTTCGAAGCGCCCGACCATCCGCACAATGTCGCGCGCAACAGCTTCGTGAACATAGATGGTGTCGTACAGCCGGCGCCGGCGCCTCGCTTCAGCCGCACCAAGCCCGAGATTTCGCATGGCGCCCGGCGTCCCGGCGAGGACTCCTTGTCCGTTTTGAAAGACTGCGGATTCTCCGCGCAGGAGATCAAGTCGCTGCAGACGTCAGGCATCGTCCCTGCGGCGTGAATCGAGTGGAACCACGTACTTAACGAGGTAAAAGAATGAGTGTCGAACTACTGGATACCCCGCGGTTTCACGGTTACCGCGTACGACGGCAGATCAACGGCAAGACGTATCAGGAATACTTCTCGCTGAAAGAAGACGGCAAGCGCATTCGCGGTTCGAAACGCTCGTCGATCAAGAAGCAGGCAGATGCTCGCGACACCGAACTCGCGCGCAGCCAGATGGGCGCGAAAGAGAAGGCAGCACGCGAAGTCTACGTCGACGACAAAGGACGCGTGCGCGGCATTCTGTTCCGCATGAAGACGGAAAAGAGCGGCACGAAGACGCCGGTGTTCCAGATCGGCATCATGTCGACGCTCGAATCGAAAATCGTCAACACGACGGTTTCGATCAATCTCCACGGCTTGAATGGCGCATGGGGCAAGGCCGTCGAGTTCTACGCGAAGCACAAGAAGATCAATCGCAAGTCCGCGTCGTACAAGCAGTTGATGAAGGCGAAGCCTTCGAACGGCGATCTGCAGAAGCTGATGAAAAGCCGGCCGCGTCGCGGCTGATCGCGTGAGTACCTTGCGCGCGCCGCGCGCAAGGAGCCATGAGCTACGCAAGCGAATATCGTCGGTCGATCGATGACCCCGAAGGTTTCTGGCGCGAACAGGCGCAGGCCATCGAGTGGTTCGATTTTCCGCGGACGATCCTCGACCAGGACCCGAACGGTGCGTCGCGCTGGTTTCGCGGCGGAAAGCTAAACAGTTGTTGGCTGGCGCTCGATCGTCACGTCGATAACGGACGCGGCGATCAGATTGCGCTGATCTACGACTCGCCCGTTACCGGCACCGTTCGAAAATACACGTTCTCGGAACTGCGCGACTGGGTTGCGCGCGTCGCGGGCGGGTTGGCCGAACTGGGCGTGCGCAAGGGTGACCGAGTCATCGTCTACATGCCGATGGTGCCGGAAGCGGCGGTGGCCATGCTCGCGTGCGCGCGCATCGGTGCCGTGCACTCCGTGGTGTTCGGCGGATTCGCAGCACCGGAACTTGCCGTTCGAATCGACGACGCGACGCCGAAGGTCATTCTCTCCGCATCGTGCGGCATCGAGTTCAGCGCGCCGATCCCCTACAAGCCGCTGTTGGACGAAGCGATACGTCTCGCGCATCACAAGCCCACCGCGTGTGTAATTCTGCAACGACCGCAGGTGACCGCGTCGCTCGACCCGACGCGCGATCGCGATTGGCGTGAATGGGAGGCCGCCGCAAAACCCGTCGACGCTGTGCCGGTCGATGCCACCGATCCGCTCTACATCCTTTACACGTCCGGCACGACCGGCAAGCCGAAAGGCGTAGTGCGCGACAACGGCGGCCACGCGGTGGCGCTGAACTACAGCATGCACGCCGTGTATGGCGTCGATGCAGGCGACGTGTTCTGGGCTGCGTCGGATGTCGGCTGGGTCGTTGGACATTCGTACATCGTGTACGGCCCCTTGATCAAAGGCTGCACGACGATTCTCTACGAAGGCAAACCGGTGCGTACGCCGGACGCCGGCGCATTCTGGCGCGTGATCGCACAGCACCGCGTGAAGAGTTTCTTCGTTGCGCCCACCGCGTTTCGTGCGATCAAGAAAGAAGATCCGGACGCGCATCTGAAATCCGCGCACGACATTTCGTGTCTCGAATATCTGTTCGTTGCCGGCGAACGGCTCGATCCGCCGACGTATCACTGGCTGAACGACATGCTGCCGATTCCGGTGATCGATCACTGGTGGCAGACCGAAACCGGCTGGCCCATGTGCGCGAACATGGCCGGCATCGAGCTGATGGAGACGAAGCCTGGTTCCCCGACATTGCCGGTACCGGGCTACGACTTGCGCATTCTCGATGACGACGGCGAGCCGGTGGGGCCGAACGTCGAAGGTAACGTCGTCGCTAAGGGGCCGTTGCCGCCCGGCGCGTTACCCACCGTGTGGGGAGATCATGAGCGGTATGTCGAATCGTATTGGTCGCGATTTCCCGGCTTCTATCTGACCGGTGACGGCGGCTATCTCGACGAAGACGGCTATCTGTACGTGATGGGTCGCATCGACGACGTGATCAACGTCGCCGGACACCGACTGTCGACCGGTGCGATGGAGGAGGTCGTTGCATCGCATCCGGCGGTTGCCGAATGTGCGGTGATCGGCATCGAAGACATGGATCGCGGCCAGGTTCCGCTCGGTCTGTTGCTGTTGAAAGACGGCGCGAACATCGACGAAGCGACGCTGCAGACCGAATTGGTTGCGAATGGTGCGGCAGTCGATCGGCGCGTTCGCCAACTTCAAGCGCGCGGTCGTCGTTAAGCGGCTGCCGAAGACGCGTTCCGGAAAGATCTTGCGCCAGGTGTTGCGCAAGATGGTCGACAAACGCCCCTTCACGGTTCCGTCGACCATCGACGATCCGGCCATTCTCAAAGAAATCGAAGGTACGCTCCGCTTTCAGCGGATCATGGAGATAGCGCTGTCCTTCGGCATCACCTTCAGCAGAATCCAAGCGGTGATGAATGCGCCCAGCGAAAAAACCACTTCGAGAATTCCGAACAGCTCCATCGGCGAGTTCCATTGCCAGACGCCGTGAACGAAGTACAGCAGCATCGCGAGGCAAACCAGCAGCGGCCCGCGCGAACCGCTGCGTAACATCGCCGGCGCGACGAACAACAGCAGCGATACCTGACCGATAAACACGGCAACCGTTGCGACCGTGCTCGACAGCGGTTCCACGAAAAATCGCTGGATACCCAATAACGCAAACAGCGATCCGAGCCAGATCAGCAGCGCCATCCGCAGTGCGGTCTGTACGTTCATGCCTGTACATTCATGAGAGCGGGAACAACCGGTCGGTGATGTCTGCTAACCGACGCCCTAAGGCGCGCGCCAGATCGCTTTCGGTGGCGTCGATGGTGGCATCCCCGCGACTGCCGGAAACATGTGAAGCGCCGTAAGGCGTGCCGCCCGCACCGTCGCGTTCAGTCCCGGTTCGCGTGTACGGCAGTCCAACCAGCAACATGCCGTGATGCAGCAGCGGCACCATCATCGTCAGCAGCGTGCATTCTTGTCCGCCGTGATGACTGCCGGTCGACGTGAATACGGCGGCAGGTTTGCCGGCGAGCGCTCCGCCGATCCACAGGTCGGCGGTGCCGTCGAGGAAGTGCTTCATCGGCGCCGCCATGTTGCCGAAACGAGTCGGGCTGCCGAGCGCGAGCGCGCTGACACTGCGCGAGATCGCTTTTCGTGCAGTAAACCGCGCCTTCCGCTGGAATCGGCGGTGCGGTTTTTCGGTCGTCGATGCGACGGCGCGGTACCGTGCGCAGACGCGGCTCGAAGCGTCCGTGCGTGGAAACGCCATGTGCGATGCATTCCGCCAATGCGGCAGTGGAACCTTGTCGGCTGTAGTAGAGGATCAGGATATGGTCGGACACGGCCGGGCTCGCTGTTGGATGAACGGTGAATGTTGCGCGGCTACAGAGCTCAGATGATCTGCAGCACATTTTCCGGCGGTCGGCCGATCACGGCGCGCCCGTTCGCTTCCACGATCGGACGCTCGATGAGAACCGGATGGCTCGTCATCGCTGCGATCAGTTCGTCGTCGGTGCAGCGTCAGGATCGTCGAGGTCGAATTCGGCGTACGGGGCTTCGTGTGTTCGCATCAACTGGCGTGGACTGCATCGAGAGCAATCTTCAGCAGACGTTTCAGCGTTGCCGTATTCGGAGGAGCGTCGAGATAGTGCACGATGCGCGGCGATAGTCCGCGTTGCGTCGAGCAACGCGAGCGTCTGACGCGACTTCGAACAACGCGGGTTGTGATAAATCGTGACTGCGCCCATCGGCCGTGACCCTATAATGCCGGCAAGCGCGGCATTGTAGCCGCTTCGGGACGCGTCGTTCGATGCTCGCCAACATCATTGTTCAGGTTCGCTGGTTCGTCGCGCAGATCGTTGCGCAGTTCGGCGCGCACGGCTTGCTGAACAGCGCCGCGGCGTTGACGTATACGACCTTGTTCGCCGTCGTTCCGTTGATGACCGTCTCGTACACGATCCTGTCGATGTTTCCCGGATTTCTCGACGCATGGGCAAGCGAGATTCAGGCGTTCGTGTTCGAGAATTTCGTGCCGTCGAGTTCGGCTGTGATCCAGGAACGACTCGACGATTTTTCGCATCAGGCGCGCGAGCTGACGATTGCGGGCTCGCGATTGCTGTTCGTCACCGCGTTCATGATGCTGGTGACGATCGAAAAGCGTTCAACGAAATCTGGCAGGTGGCCGAACCGCGCCGGGGTATGCAGCGATTTCTCGTGTATTGGGGCGTGCTGACGTGCGGCCCGCCGCTGGTCGGTTGCGGGATTGCTGGTCAGCTCGTATCTGATTTCGCTGCCGTTGATTCGCGGATGCCGACACGTCGGCTGCGCGGCAGACGTTGCTCGGTTGACTGCCGGTTCTGTTCAGCTCGATCGGCTTCACGGTGTTGTTCTTCGCGGTGCCGAACTGCCGCGTGCGCTTTCGCGATGCGCTGGTCGGCGGACTGCTGACGATGGCTGTTCTTCGAAGCGGCAAAGCGGCTCTTCACCACGATCGTTGCGAACTCGAACATGCAGCTCGTCTACGGCACGTTCGCCGCGGTGCCGCTGTTTCTGACATGGCTGTATCTCGTCTGGGTGCTGATCCTTTCCGGTGCGATCGTCGTTCGTACGCTGGGGATCGAACGCGACGACGCGGTGAGCGATGGTGCGCCGATGCTCGTGCAGTGCATGCGGCGTGCTTGGCGTTTCTGCATCGCGCGCATCTCGAAGGACAGGCGATCACTCGCACCGATCTGAACGATGCGGTGAAATTGTCGGGCGCGGAACGCGCGGAGGTGCTGGCGGTGCTGGCCGAGTTCAAGCTGATCGTCGAACGGCCACGGCGATCAGCTGGTGCTTGGCCGCGACCTGCGCGGGTCTCGTTGCTACGAGCTCTATCGACGTCTGCCAAACGGGATCGAGCCCGAGAGGCTCGCCAGCGTTCACGATATGCCGCGACTGATCGCGCCGTTGCTCGAACATGCGCGGTACGGAGCGCAGCACCTCGCCATCGATCTCGATTCGATTTTGCGAGAAGGCGAAGAGGCGCATGCATGAAACGTACGCAGCTCCCGGTCTTGTTGATGCTGGCTCTGTTTCTGGGCAGCTGTGCGCCGATCGACTTCGAATACGCCGACGGAACGCGGCGGGCGTTACTCCGACTGGCGCGGCCATTGGGTGTTCATCAACTATTGGGCGGAGTGGTGCGCGCCGTGCCGGTACGAAATTCCGCAGCTGAACGCGCTGAGCAAGGGGAACTCGCGGCCAGCGACGTGCGTCGTGATCGGGGTCAACTTCGACGGCGTCGATGGCGAGGCGTTGCGTGCGCTGATGCAGCGAATGGGCATCGAATTTCCCGTGATGACGACAAGATCCGCGCGAGCGTTTTGGCTACCCGATGCCCGTCGTGCTGCCGACGACGGTCGTAATCAACCCGAAGGGCGAAGTCGTCGGCTACGCTGGTCGGTCCGCAAACGGAAAGTCGCTGCGGGCGGTGATGGGAGTCAGTGACGCGCCGACTTGACGGCGTTGCAGGCTGCGAGACTGTACGCCCTGCATCCGGCCTGCAGCTTCGGAAGGTCGGCAGTCGTTTGCGTCTGCCAGCGCGCGCGGTAGGCGTACACGACCAGTTCCGGATAGTTCAGCCGCCCCCGGCTGCCGTTGTAGCGCGCCAGCGCGTCGATCAGATCGCCGCGCGCCTCCTTCAGATATTGCGGCGAGGATCGCAGTGCCATAGCGCACGTTCGTTTCGATCTGCGTCAGGTTGTCCTGCGGCCGGCCGATCTCGTTGCGCCAGAACGGCATCACCTGCATCAGACCCTGCGCGCCCGCGCTCGATACCGCGAAGCGGTCGAACCGGCTTTCGACCTGCATCACCGCGATCACCAGATCCGGGTCCATGTCGTGTCCGGTTCGCTTCGCGATACACGGTGCGCAGGATCAGCTCTCTGTTCTTCGTCAGCTGGTCACGTAACGCGCGAGTTTCGGCACCGAACTCAGCAGCCAGACCTGCGCGTCGAAGTGATCGCCATGGTCCGACGTCGTCCGACATGCTGCGTGCGAGCGCGGCAATCACCGCCGGGTCGATCGGCTGCGCTGCCGGGGCGGCCGCAGCGCGACGCAAGCGGCAGATGCGAGTGCGAACAAGAAGGGGATGCAGCGCCATAACGACTTTGGCGAAGGCGTGCGAGTGACGTAGCGTGGTTCGATGCGGCTGCGTTCAATCATCCAGCGATGGCGGCGCGCACGTGGGCCGTGACGGTGTCGACGTTGATCGTGAGCGTATCAGCAGACCGACGCGTTCGGTACTCGACCTGGCCGGCTTTGAGATTCCGTTCACCGATCACTATACGATGCGGTATGCCGATCAGGTCGGCATCGGCGAATTTGACGCCGGGGCGTTCGTCGCGGTCGTCGAGCAGCGTTTCGATGCCGGCGGCCTGGAATTCGGCGAGCAGCCGGTCCGCTGCCGTGCGAACGGCCGTCGGATTTGGCGTAGTTCAGCGCAACGATGTGCACGGCGAATGGCGCGACCGGTTGCGGCCAGATGATTCCGTTGTCGTCGTGGCACTGCTCGATGATCGCGCCGACGAGCCGGGTGACGCCCATGCCGTAGCAACCCATGATCAAGCGTCTTCGTGGTGCCGTCCTGGTCGAGCACTTTCGCGTCCAGCGATTCGCTGTATTTGCGGCCCAGCTGGAAGATATGTCCCACCTCGATACCGCGCGTGATCGACAGGCGGCCCTTGCCGTCGGGCGAAGGGTCGCCTTCGACGACGTTGCGCAGATCTACGACGCGATCGGCCGCCACCTTCGCGTCGCGTTCCCAGTTCGCGCCGCGAAAGTGGAAGCCGTCGTCGTTCGCGCCGCAAACGAAGTCGACCGCCGCGCGTGCGCTGCGGTCGACATAGGTGGGCATCGACAGGCCGATCGGTCCGAGCGAGCCGACGCCGCACGCGACGCTTGCGCGGATTGTTGCGTCCGTTGCGAACGTCAGCGGTGACGCAACGCCAGGCAGCTTCTGTGCTTTGATTTCATTCAGTTCGTGGTCGCCGCGCAGCACCAGCGCAACCGGACCATCCGTGCCGACGACGATCAATGTCTTCAGCGTTTGCTCGACGCGGCACCTTCAAGAACTCGACGATCTGTTCGATCGTGTGCTGGCCGGGCGTCGCAACTTTTTCGAGCTGCGCCGCCGGTTCGGCGCCTGAAGGCGGGGGCGCCAACGCCTCGGCTTTTTCGACGTTCGCTGCGTAGTCGCTTGCGTCGCTGAATGCGATGCGATCTTCGCCGCTGGTCGCGAGCACCTGGAACTCGTGCGACATGCTGCCGCCGATGTTGCCCGTGTCGGCGAGCACGGCGCGGAAGTCGAGTTGCATGCGCGACAGGATTCTTCCGTAGCACGCATACATTTCGGCGTACGTCGCGTCGAACGACTCCTGATCGAGGTGGAACGAATAGCCGTCCTTCATCGTGAATTCGCGCGCGCGCATCACGCCGAAACGCGGCCGGATTTCGTCGCGAAACTTCAGGTTGATCTGATACAGGTTGCAGGGCAGCTGCTTGTAGCTCTGCACTTCGCGACGAACGATGTCGGTGATTACTTCCTCATGCGTGGGGCCGAGACAGAAATCGCGCGCGTGGCGGTCCTGCAGGCGGAGCATCTCCGGTCCCATCTGTTCCCAACGTTTCGATTCCTGCCACAGCTCGGCCGGCTGAACGAACGGCATCAACACTTCCTGCGCGCCGCTGCGATCCATCTCTTCGCGGATGATCGCTTCTACCTTGCGCAACACGCGCAAGCCGAGCGGCAGCCACGTATACATGCCCGCTGCGAGTCTGCGGATGAGGCCAGCGCGCAGCATGAATCGGTGGCTGGGGATGTCGGCATCCGCCGGCGTTTCTTTCAGTGTGGGAATCAGCAACTGACTCGCGCGCATGTCTCTAAAGGTCCTGAACGGCTGGCGGCATTCTAGCGGTCTGCGTGCGGTCCGCGAGCGATTCGCGTTCCGCCAATCGAAAAACGGTCAAAAAAAAGGGCCGTTTACCGGCCCTTTCAATCGGAGTGGGTCGACGATCAGCCGACCATTTCCTTGAGGCGCTTCAGCGCAGCAACACGGACGCGAATCGATGCCGGCTTCGCCGGGATCATGATTTCCGCGCCCGTTGCCGGGTTGCGACCGAGACGTTTCTTCGTTGCAGGGCGTTTCACTGCGCGCACTTTCAGCAGGCCAGGCAGAGTGAATTCACCCACGCCTTTCTTGCTGATGTGACGCTTGATCAGCGCTTCCAGTTCTTCGATGACCGAGTCGACCTGTTTGCGCGTCAGTGAGGTGGCGCTGGCGATCTCGTTCAGGATCGCCGGTCTTCGTCATCTTTTGGTGACTGGACCTTTTGAGGCGGCCTTTTGGCAGCGGTCTTTTTCGCGGCGGTTTTCTTGACGGACTTGCGGGGCGGCGGCTTTACGGACTGCCTTGCGTTTCGCAGGGGCTTTCTTCTTCTTTGCAGGCGCTTTTTTCTTTGCGGGCGCTTTCTTCTTAGCAGGAGCCTTTTTCTTTGCCATTCGAATTCCCTTATCTAGTTGCAGTCGGGGCTGATTGAATCGGCGCGACTACGCGACGGACATCCAACCCATCACTTATGAGGATCCTTAGCGAAAACAGCGTTCATCGGCTCCCCAATGAGCGCGCTTTATACTGCATTCAATTATACCTAGCAAGGAACGACACGGCTTTTTTCAATGTTTTCGCGCGGCTTTTTTCATTATCCTATGCGCCGCTCGATGATTGCCGGCGCGAACGATACGTTTCTTCCAACTTGCAACGAGTGCGCCGGACCTGATTTTTCATTGATAGAACGCTTGCTGCGTTTGACGAGTCATCGAAGGGTTTTTTGAACATGCCGATTTACGAGTATCAATGCGAAGGCTGCGAATACGAATTCGAAACGATGCAGAGAATGAGTGAACCGCCACTCATGCAGTGTCCTTCGTGCGGAAAAGATCTGCTGAAGAAGAAGATCTCTGCAGTTGCGTTCCGCCTGAAGGGTGGCGGTTGGTACGAGACCGACTTCAAATCCGGCGACAAGAAGAACGTCGCAAGCAGCAGCGATTCAGGCGGCGAATCGACATCGAGCAGCACGTCCGGCGGTTCCTCGAGCGGCGCGTCGAGCAGCTCGTCGAGTAAGTCCGAGAAGAGCGATGCCAAGTCGAGCGCGAGCAGCGCATCCGAGAGTTCGACGAAGTCTTCGAGCGATGCTCGTGAGAAGAGTGGTGAGAAGGGCGCCAAGAAGGGTGCGAACGGATCGCCCAAAAATGCGCCGAAGAGCGAAAGCAAATCGAAAGGCAGCAGCGACAAGTCGTCCAAGACCTGACGCGCGAGACGCATTTCCCCAACGCATTCATTGGCCGAGCGCAGCGGCGGGCCTCTCAGTTGTGATAGGCTGCCGCCCCGCGCGACTTTCCCCTAGGACGTTTTCAATGCGCAGTCACTATTGTGGCGAACTCGACGCATCGCATGTCGATCGCGAAGTAGAGCTTTGTGGTTGGGTCCATCGACGTCGCGACCACGGCGGCGTGATCTTCCTCGACGTCCGCGATCGCAGTGGCATCGTGCAGGTCGTCTACGACCCCGACGTCGAAGACAGCTTCGCAACCGCCGACAAGGTCAGGAACGAATACGTGCTGCGCATCACCGGACGCGTGCGGTTGCGGCCGAGCGGCACGGTGAATCCCGACATGAAGACCGGCGAGATCGAAGTGCTTGGGCGCACGCTCGAGATTCTGAACGCTTCGCTGACGCCGCCGTTCCAGCTCGACGATTACTCCGACGCCGGCGAAGACATTCGTCTGCGTTATCGCTATCTCGATCTGCGCCGCCCCGAAATGCAGCATCGGTTGCGCATGCGCGCGACGATTCTCTCGTCCGTGCGCCGCTATCTCGAAGGCGCCGGTTACACCGAGATCGAAACGCCGATTCTCACGCGCGCAACGCCGGAAGGCGCGCGCGACTATCTCGTGCCCAGTCGCACACATCCCGGGCAGTTCTTCGCGTTGCCGCAGTCGCCGCAGGTGTTCAAGCAGCTGCTGATGATGTCGGGAATGGACAAGTACTATCAGATCGCGCGCTGTTTCCGCGACGAAGATCTGCGCGCAGACCGGCAACCCGAGTTCACGCAGATCGACATCGAAGCATCGTTCGTCGACGAGCGCGACATCATGGCGTTGACCGAAGGCATGGTGCGCGGTCTGTTTGCCGAGGTGCTGCGACATCGAGTTGCCGAAGTTCCCGACGCTGACGTTCGACGAAGCGATGCGGCGTTACGCAGCGACAAACCTGACCTGCGCAACCCGCTCGAACTGGTCGACATCGCCGACCTCGTGAAGTCGGTGGAGTTCAAAGTCTTCAACGCGCCGGCCAACGATCCGAAGGGGCGGGTGGCCGCACTGCGCGCGCCCGGTGCAGGACGCTTGTCGCGTAAAGAACTCGACGGCTACGCAGATTTCGTCGCCCGATACGGCGCGAAAGGTCTCGCCTATATAAAGGTGAACGAGCGCGGTACCGGCGTAGCCGGTCTGCAGTCGCCGATTCTGAAGTTCCTGCCGGAGCCGGTGATCGAAGCCGTTCTCGACCGGGCGAAGGCGGTCGCGGGCGACGTGGTGTTCTTCGGCGCCGACCAAGCGGCCATCGTCAACGGCGCGCTCGGTGCGTTGCGCAATCAGCTCGGCGCGGACCTCGGCCTCATCGAAGACCGTTGGGCGCCGTGCTGGATCGTCGACTGGCCGATGTTCGAACGCGGTAAGGAAGGTCGCCTCGAAGCGATGCACCATCCGTTCACCAGTCCCGCGTGCAGCGTCGAAG
Organism: uncultured Gammaproteobacteria bacterium; assembly: GCA_963822125.1. Classification (GTDB taxonomy): domain Bacteria; phylum Pseudomonadota; class Gammaproteobacteria; order Pseudomonadales; family Azotimanducaceae; genus DATJGR01. The sequence goes on from CAWGGQ010000015.1 coordinate 64,280, forward strand.
AACTGCTCGCGAATCCGGAAGCTGCGCACGCGCGGGCGTACGACGTGGTGCTGAATGGTTATGAACTCGGCGGCGGTTCGATCCGGATGCACCGCAACGAAATGCAGAAAGCGGTGTTCGAATCGCTGCAGCTGGGCCAGGAGGCGGAATCGCGTTTCGGATTTCTGCTCGACGCGCTGAAGTACGGTTGTCCGCCGCACGGCGGCATCGCACTCGGTGTCGACCGGCTCGTGATGCTGATGGTCGGTGCCGGCGCGATTCGCGACGTCATCGCATTTCCGAAAACGCAGACCGCGGCGTGTCCGCTCACGGCGGCGCCGACCGCGGTGGACGAACATCAGCTTCGCGAGCTGCACATCCGCCTGCGATAAGGTGCTGCGAAGGTGACGCGCATTCTCGGCATCGATCCGGGATCGCGTGTCACCGGTTACGGCGTCATCGAAGTGCGCCGCGGCAAATCCGTTTACATCGCGAGCGGCTGCATCCGCACCACGAGCGTCGATGTGCCGTCGCGCCTCGGCGAGATCTACGAGGGCGTTGCGTCGTTGGTTCGCGAGCTTGCGCCCGACGCGGTTGCAATCGAACAGGTGTTCATGGCGCGCAACGCGAGTTCGGCGTTGAAGCTCGGACAAGCGCGCGGCGCTGCGCTGGCGGCTGTCGTTATGGTCGGATTGCCGGTTGCGGAGTACGCCGCGAGGCGCGTCAAACAGGCCGTGACCGGAACCGGCGGCGCAACGAAATATCAGGTACAGCACATGGTGTGTCGTTTACTCAATCTTAACGCTTCGCCCTCTGCGGACGCGGCCGATGCGCTTGCCATTGCCATTTGCCACATCAATACTCACGGCACGCGGAGCGTCGGCTGACAAGGATGATCGGGCGAATTCGAGGCACATTGATATCGCTGGACGAATACACCGTGTTGGTGGACGTCGCTGGAATCGGATACGAACTGGATGTCACCGCGAACACGCTGAGCGCGTTGCCCGGAGTCGGCCAAGACGTCGTTCTGTTCACGCACATGAGCGTTCGCGAAGACGCGCACTCCTTGTACGGATTCGAAACTCGCGGTGAACGCGATCTGTTCCGCACGCTGATCAAGATCAGTGGCGTCGGTCCGAAACTCGCACTGAATCTGTTGTCTGGTATGGACGTGGTCGACCTCGCGCGTTGCATCCGCGACTCCGACATCGCGCGTTTGGTGAAACTGCCCGGCGTCGGTCGCAAGACCGCTGAACGACTCGTCGTCGAACTGAAAGACCGCATCGAACGCCTCGTGCTGATTCCGGAAATCACGCGGCCGAAAGTGGCAGATGCGGCGCGACACGTGATCGAAGAAGCCGAACGTGCGCTGATCAAACTCGGTTACCGGCCGGCCGAAGCGAGCCGCGCCATCGGCAACGCGTATGTGCAGGGTCAGTCGACCGAAGACGTAGTACGCATCGCACTCAAGCGAATGATCGGGCAGGAAGCATGATCGACCCGCGCCTTTGCAGTTGCTGCAGCGGAGCGTGTCCTGCGGTGCAGTCATGACGATCGAGCCGGACCGCCTCGTTTCCGGTCGCGATCCGGGCGATGAAGTCGCCCTCGATCGCGCGCTGCGGCCGACCACGCTCGCCGGATACATCGGTCAGTCCGTGGTCAAAGAGCAGATGGCGGTATTCATCGAGGCAGCGCGCCGTCGTCGCGAACCGCTCGATCACACGCTGATCTTCGGGCCGCCCGGTCTCGGCAAAACGACGCTTGCGCACATCATCGCGAACGAAATGTCGGGTGCGTTGAAGAGCACCTCGGGTCCGGTGTTGGAGAAGGCCGGCGATCTGGCTGCGCTGCTCACGAATCTCGATGTCGGCGACGTGCTGTTCATCGACGAGATCCATCGCCTGAGCCCGGTCGTCGAGGAAATTCTGTATCCGGCGATGGAAGACTTTCAGATCGACATCGTCATCGGCGAAGGTCCCGCCGCGCGATCGATCAAGCTCGACGTTCCGCCGTTCACGCTCGTTGGTGCGACGACGCGTGCGGGTCTGTTGACGTCACCGCTGCGCGACCGCTTCGGCATCGTGCAGCGCCTCGAGTTCTACACGGTCGGCGAGCTGACCCAAATTGCGATGCGGTCGGCGGAAAAGTTGGGCGTGCGTCTCGAACATGACGGCGCCGTTGCGGTGGCGGGACGATCGCGCGGCACGCCGCGCATCGCGAATCGATTGTTGCGGCGCGTACGGGACTTTGCGGAAGTGCGCAGTGACGGGCGTGTCACCGCGAACATCGCGAATCAGGCGCTCGACATGTTGAGCGTCGACGCGGAGGGGTTCGACACGATGGACCGGCGTCTATTGCTGACCATTCTCGAGAAATTCGGCGGCGGTCCGGTGGGCCTCGATTCGCTATCGGCCGCAATCAGCGAAGAACGCGACACCATCGAAGACGTGCTCGAGCCGTTCCTGATTCAGCAGGGTTTCATCATGCGGACGCCGCGCGGCCGCATCGTAACGGAGAAGGCTTACCACCATTTCGGCTTGCCGCGCCCTGCGCCGCGCGGCGCCGACATGTCGCAGGCGAGTCTCGACATCGACCCAACCTAAGAAGAAGAGGACGCGAGATTGACCGAACCTTTGTCGATCCTTCAGCTGGTACTGAACGCCAGCGTACTGGTGCAGATCGTGCTGCTGCTGCTGTTGTTCGCGTCGCTCACGTCGTGGGTGATGATTTTCCAGCGCATGTTCGCGCTGAAGCGCGTGCAGAAGTCGATCGACGCGTTCGAAGAGTATTTCTGGTCCGGCATCGATCTGCGCCAGCTCTACGATGAACTCGAAGCGGCAGGATCACGAACTCAGCGGCATGGAGACGATGTTCGTCGCCGGCTTCAAGGAATACAGCCGCTTGTCCGAACAGGACGCCGACGCCGATGCGGTGATGCAGGGCGTGCAACGCGCCACGCGCGTGGCACTCGTGCGTGAAGAAGAGAAGCTCGAAACGCATCTGCCGTTTCTCGCGACGGTGGGTTCGACGAGTCCCTATGTCGGCCTGTTCGGCACGGTGTGGGGCATCATGAATTCGTTCCGCAGCCTCGCGAACATGACGCAGGCGACGCTTGCGTCCGTTGCGCCCGGAATTTCCGAAGCGCTCGTCGCCACCGCGATGGGTCTGTTCGCCGCGATTCCGGCGGTGATCGGCTACAACCGTTTTTCGGCGCGCGCCGAAGTGCTGATGACGCGCTACGAAACGTTCACCGAAGAGCTGACGAGCATCCTCTACCGCGCGGTGCACACCAAGCGATGAGCGCACAGCGTCCCAACCGGCGAAAGCCGATGTCGGAAATCAACGTCGTGCCGTACATCGACGTGATGCTCGTGCTGCTCGTGATCTTCATGGTGACCGCGCCGATTCTGACGCAAGGCGTGCAGGTGGATCTGCCGAAAGCGCCGTCGGAGCCCGTCTCCGAACATCAGGAAGATCCGTTCGTAGTGACGATGCGGCAGGACGGCGCGCTGTTCGTGAATCTCGGTGTGCGTAAAGCCACCGACACCGGCACGCGCGTGACGATCTTCTCGCTCGAAGAACAGGCCGCGAAGATTCTCAGCGCGCGGCCCGATGCGCCTGTTTACGTGCGCGCCGATCACCGGCTCGACTACGGTCAGGTCGTTCGCGTGATGACGGTGCTGCAGAAAGCCGGCGCGAAAAGCGTCGGCCTGATCACGGATCCGCCGGACGTCGGCTAGCGGCGATGGATGCAACGGCTCGCAACTACGGTGTGTCGTTCGTGCTCGCGGTGTTCGTGCACATGCTCGTTGCGTCGTTGTTGTGGATGAACTGGGTGCCGACGCAGAAGGACTCGTTGCTCGTGCGGCCGAACATCGTGAAGGCCGAACTGATCGTGATGGACGCGCCGAAGCCGAAGGCAACGCCGAAGCCCGCACAGATGGCGCCGCCGGAGGAAACCAAACCGAAGCCCGAGCCCAAACCGGAACCGAAACCCGAGCCGAAGCCCGAGAAGCCGAAGCCCGATCCGACTCCTGCGCCCAAGGTGGAACAGAAGCCGAAGCCGGATGTCGCGAAGGAAGCCGCAGCCAAGGCGGCCGCCGAAAAGAAGAAGAGACTCGACAGCCTCGCCGACGCGTCGTTCAGCAACGCCATGGCGCGCGAAACCGAAGTGATGTCTTCGGACAAAGAAGAGCAGGCAGCGCAGACCTACGCGCAGGGCATTTATCAACTGATCGTGACGAACTGGTCGCGCCCGCCTTCGGCACGTAACGGCATGCAGACGAAGCTGCTCGTCGAACTCGTGCCTACCGGCGACGTCGTCAACGTCACGATCGTATCGTCGAGCGGCAACGAAGCGTTCGACCGGTCCGCCGAACAGGCGGTACGGAAGGTCGGCAAATTCGACGTGCCGAAAGACTCCAAACTCTTCGAAAAATACTTCCGCCGATTCCCGGTGCTGTTCAACCCAGAGGACTTGTTACGTTGAAGAACCGAATCCTGGCTGCCTTGGCGGCGTTACTGTTGGCATCGCCACTCGCTGCGGAGATCACGATCCAGATCGACCGTGGTTACGACAATCCGAAGAAGATCGGCGTCGTGCCGTTCGGCGTGGGCACAGGTGTGCAGGGTGTCGAGAATCCGTCCTCGATCATCGCGTTCGACCTGGCGCGCAGCGGTCAGTTTTCTCCGACTCCGCCCGAAAACATGCTGAGCACGCCGACGCAGCCGAAGGACGTGCTGTTCCGCGATTGGCGCGTGCTGGGCGTGGAGTACGTCGTCATCGGGCGTACCGAAGTTGCAGCTAACGGCAACCTGGCCGTTTCGTATTACTTGTTCGACGTGCTGAATGAGCGACAACTCGCCAACGAGACGTTCACGGCGCCGCCGACGGCGCTGCGCGACATGGCGCATCTGGTTTCAGACGCGGTGTACGAGAAGCTGACAGGGATTCCCGGCGCGTTCTCCACGCGCATCGTCTATGTGCTGGCGCGCAACCTCGGCACGAAGGACGTGAAGTTCAATCTCGAGATGGCCGACGCCGACGGCGCGCGGCCGCGCACGCTGCTCGAAAGCCGTGAGCCGATTCTGTCGGCGACGTGGTCGCCGGACGGAAAGAAGGTTGCGTACGTGTCGTTCGAAGGCGGCAAGCCGTCGATCATCCTGCAGGAGATCGCTACCGGCCAACGCTCGAAAATCACGGATTTTCCCGGTCTGAACAGCGCGCCGGCGTTTTCGCCTGACGGCAGACAGCTGGCGCTCGTGCTGTCGCGCGACGGTGACCCGGAGATCTATACGATGAACATCGCCACGCGCGAGCTGAAGCGAATCACGCGACAACGCGGCATCGATACGGAGCCGAGCTGGACCGCCGACGGCAAGAGCCTGATCTTCACCTCCGATCGCGGCGGCAAACCGCAGATCTATCAGATCGAACTCGCCACCGGCATGACCCAACGATTGACGTTCGAAGGCGACTACAACGCGCGTGGCCGGATGCTGCCCGACGGCAAACATCTCGTTTTCGTACACCGCAACGATGGCGTGTTTCACATCGCGGTGATGGACCTGCAGCGCGGTCGTTTGATGGTGCTGACATCGACGTCGCTCGATGAATCGCCGTCGATTGCGCCCAACGGCACGATGCTAATCTATGCGACTCAGGATCGAGGCCGCGGTATACTCGCCGTCGTTTCGATCGACGGCAGCGTGAAGTACCGATTGCCGTCGTCAGTCGGAGACGTCAGAGAGCCGGCATGGTCCCCCTTCCTGAATCGTACCCGCAGCTAGTGTCGTGACACTCGTGTCGTACCGCGATTTCGAAAACACCCAGATTCACTTGGCCCGTTAGCGGCAGATTAGGAGATATATGAAGATGCAACACCACTGGTTCCGTCACCTGTCGGTCATCGTGTTCGCGGGCTGGTAATGGCCGCGTGCTCGAGCTCCGGAAAGAAGGACCAGCATCCGGAACCGCTGCCGGGCAGCGAGCAGCCGGGCGTTACCGCGCCGGCGCAGTCCGACTCCGAGATCGGCCGTTCCGTCGATGCCAGTGGCAATCCGATCAACCCGCAAACCGGCGTCGCGCTGACGCGCGTGTTCTACTTCGACTACGACAAAGCGACGCTGCAGCCGGAATCGCTGGCGATTCTCGAACTGCACGCCGCGTTCCTGCGCAAGCAACCCCGAATCGCCGCGTAACGGTCGACGGCTTCACCGACGAGCGCGGTACCCGCGAGTACAACCTCGCGCTCGGTGAACGCCGCGCCGATGCGGTTGCAACATTCCTCGTCTCGCAAGGCGTGCGCCGCTCGCAGATCGACGTCGTCAGCTACGGCGAAGAGCGGCCGGCTGATCCGGGCCATAGCGAAGCTGCGTGGGCGAAGAACCGGCGCGCGGAACTCGTTTACCACTGACCTCTACGTGATGACGCGACTCGCATCTCTCACCTCGATCTGCGTAGCGCTCGTCTGCGCGGCGTTCGGCTGCGCAGTTTGCAGCGGCGGCCGCGCCGGTGGTCGAGTCGCAAGGCAGTAGTCCGTCCTCGTACGTCACAATCGAGCTCTACGTCGTCCTCATCGACATCATCGATGTCGTCGTCCGGAAGCGGCGTGCGTGCGTATGGCGCCGATCAGGTGCAGATCGTCGCGAGCGAAGAGCCGCGGACGAGTTCACCGCCCCCCAGTAGTTCGGTCAGCGCATCCGGCGCAAGCTCCACCGGTGCCAGTTCGATGTTTCAGCAGTTCCAGCAGCTGCAGGACGACATGGCCGAACTGCGCGGCATCGTCGAAGAGCAGAGCCACCAGATCGAAAAGCTGCAGGCGCGACCAGAAGGAGCAGTACCTCGACATCGATCGCAGGCTGTCGGCGCTCCAGGGATCAGACCCGTCAGTGGCGGTGCAGGTCCGACGACGGTGGCACCGGTTCGGGTCAGCGCAGGTCCGACCAGTGCAGGCCCGGCAACGATGGGTCCCCGACCGGCGGACGAGCAACGGCGAACGGTGACGCGGAACAGGATGCGTACACCGCGGCGTTACAACTCGGCGAAAGTCGAACCGATTCTACAGAGGCGATCGCCGCGTTCAACCAGTTGCTGGTGATGTATCCGAAGGGCAAGTACTCCGGCAACGCCTACTACTGGCTCGGCGAGCTATATCTGAAGCTGCCGGAGCCGGCGCTGGAAAAGTCGCGCCAGTCGTTTGCCCAGGTGGTCAATCAGTTCAAAGACAACGCGCACGTCAGCGAAGCGATGTTCAAACTCGGCGTCGTCTACGATCGTCTCGGCGACAAGGCGAAGGCGCTCGAATATCTGAAGCGCGTTCAGGCCGAGTATCCCGGGCACGCCGGGTGCGAAACTGGCACAGACGTACGCCGCAGAACTGCACTAGCCGTCCAGCAAAGGGGTCACCGATGGTGACCATAGCTTCCGAAACGCACGATCCGACTTCGCATCACCGAGATCTTCCACTCGTTGCAGGGTGAAACGAGCACGGTGGGGCTGCCAACGGTTTTTGTGAGGCTCACCGGCTGTCCGCTGCGCTGCCAGTATTGCGACACCGCATACGCGTTCAACGGCGGCGAGATGATCGGCCTGGCTGCCGTGCTCGATCAGGTGGCTTCGTATCGATGCACGCCACGTGACCGTTACAGGCGGTGAACCGCTGGCGCAACCGGCGTGTTTGCCGCTGCTCGAAGGCGCTGTGCGATGCGGGTTACGACACGTCGCTGGAGACTTCCGGCGCGCTCGACATCGGCGGCGTCGATCCTCGCGTCGTCACGCATCGTCGATCTGAAGACGCCGGGCTCACACGAAGAATCGCATCGCAACCGTTGGGAGAACATCGAACTGCTGACGCAACGCGACCAGGTGAAGTTCGTGATCTGCGACGCCAACGACTACGCATGGTCGCGCGACGTTACGTCGAAAAGCACGATCTGTCCGGCGCGGGTAGGCGAAGTGCTGTTTTCGCCGAGCCATACGGAATTGCCGGCGGCACAGCTGGCGGAGTGGATTCTGCGGGACCGATTGCGCGTGCGTATGCAGATTCAGCTGCACAAGGTGCTGTGGGGCAACGAGCCGGGCCGATGAACGCGCCGAAACGTCGCGCCATCGTGCTGTTGTCGGGTGGACTCGATTCGGCTACGACGCTGGCACTTGCCTCAGCCGAAGGGTTCTCCATGTCACGCGTTGTCGTTTCAGATATGGGCAACGCCACGCAGTGGAACTCGACTGCGGCGGCACGCGTCGCAAAAGCTCTGGGTGCGGTAGAGCATCGCGTCATCACGATCGATCTCGCAGCATTCGGCGGCTCGGCGCTGACCGACCACTCGATCGCTGTGCCGGAGTCGCCAGCGAAGGCATTCCGATCACGTACGTGCCCGCGCGCAACACGATCTTCCTCGCGTATGCGCTGGGCTGGGGCGAAGTGCTCGGCGCGCGCGACATCTTCGTTGGCGTGAATGCAGTCGACTATTCCGGTTATCCGGATTGCCGTCCGGAGTTCATTGCGGCGTTCGAGACGCTGGCCAATCTCGCGACGAAAGCGGGTGTAGAGGGCGACCGCTTCCGAATTCACGCGCCGCTGATCGAGCTGACGAAGGCGGACATCATCGCAAAGGTATCGCCGGCTGGGCATCGATTACTCGATGACGGTGTCGTGTTATCAGCCGGACGATGAGCGGCCGCGCGTGCGGCCGCTGCGACTCGTGCCGGTTGCGGCGCGCGGGATTTACAGCGGCGGGCGTGAGCGATCCGACGCGGTATCAGTGACGCAGGATGAGGTGGTGGGTCGGGTGGGGGTCGAACCCACGACAAACGGGTTAAAAGCCCGCTGCTCTACCAACTGAGCTACCGACCCGGAAAAAGAGCGGCATAGTGTAGCCGCCGGCTTTCAAAACACAAGGCGAACGCCGCGCTTCTGAAGCAATCAGACGGGCAACTGATAAGCGTGCCGGTCGGCGTGGCGCGCCAGGAAGCTCCAGATCTCGCGATCGAGTTCTTCGGCGCGGTGCGTTTCGGCCCACGCGTGCAGTTCGATCAGCAGTTCCATGCCCTGAGCATGCCGTGCGTTCAGATGTTCGATGCGCAGGCTCTCGACGGAGCCGCGCAGAAATGCGGCGATCCGGTTGCTGAGATTTTCGGGCGGCACGTCGCGCAGGCTTTCGAACAACGCGGTCAGCTCGTCGATGTCCTGCGTGCGCACCGCGGCGGCGCGATCGAATTCCTGTGCGAGACACTGCATCAGCATCGCGATCATGCCGGCATTCGATGCGCGCGTAGGCCGACTGCGTGTCGGGCGCGATGCTCATCGGCAGCTTCATCGAAAGGTCGACCAGCGCTTGTTGCGGACGGGGGATCATGCGAGTGGCTCCGCGTAGCGATATTCGGAGTCCGGCGACAGCCGGTCGACGAGAATCCGGTTCTGCCGGTCGGTCATCACCCAACCGGCCATCGCCAGGATCGGCTCCTTAGTGGAGCCGTTGGCGAAGTCTTCGGTCGACGAAATCCAGATCGCCAGTCCTTTGATCGAAGCGAACACCTGCCACCATCGGAATGCTCGGCGTCGAACTTCGAGTACCGCTTGCGGCCGCCAGATGTCGATCGCGCGATGCCGCGGCAGCAGTCCGCCGGCGAGATGCCGTTCCGGCCATGCCCCACAGCGGGTCGAGCGACCACGCGAGATCTTCCAGCGGATCGCCGATGTGGGCCATCTCCCAGTCGAGCACGCCGCGGATCTTGCCGGTTGTGTCGTAGAGGAAGTTGCCGGACCGATAGTCGCCGTGCACGAGGCACAGCTTTTTCGGCTGGCGGCGGCAATTCGCGCCGCAGCCAACGGATCGCCGCTGCCGCGATCGGCTGCGGATGCAGCGAGTCGGCCGCGATCACGCCGGCCCAGTAGTCGAGCTCTCGAAGCGCGCAGCTTTCGCGCGTCGGAACGTCCATGAACTGCAGTGACGCCGAGCGTTTCCGGGATCCATCTTCGCCAGCGCGCCGAGGATGCTCCACTTCTGCATGCCGATGTGTTCCCGCAGCGCGGCATACGGCGGCATTGCGAAGTTCGGTGATCGCCGTTTCGCAACCGGCGATTTCGGCCATGATCGAGAACGGCCGTTCGAGTTCGCCGGGATCCTCCTCGAGGATCAGCGGCTCCGGCACCGGCACCGACGTCGGATAGACCGCCTCGTACGTGCGGTATTCGAGCGCGCGATTGGTATCGATCAGGCTCGACGGCGGATCGCGGCGAAAGATGAGCCCGCGAGTCGTCTCCGTCCCGCTCTCGCGAAACGACGCGGCGAGCCGATAGGTTTCGCGCGACGCCCCTCCGGGAATCTGTTGGATACTCGGTGATCTTGAAGTCCTCGAGGTGCGTGCCACCGCTTCGCGAGGTAGCGCTCGATGGCATCGCGCAGTGGCGAAAGTGCGGGGTGCATGTCATGCCGCCGGCCGCAGTTTGAAGCGGATCGGCAGGTGCTTCACGCCGTGCACGAAGCTGGCGCGCAGGAAGCTCCGGTTCGCCCGCGAGTTCGATCGACTCGATGCGCGGCAGGAACTGCGTGTAGAAAATCCGCAGCTCCATCCGCGCGAGGATGTTGCCGAGACACATGTGCGGACCCATGCCGAATGCGAGGTGACGGTTCGGCTGCCGGTCCACCTTGAACCTGGTCGGCTCGTCGAAAATCTCTTCGTCGCGATTCGCCGAGGCATAGAACAAACCGAGGTTGTCGCCGGCACGAATGGTTTTGCCGCGCAGTTCGGTATCGCGCGTTGCGGTGCGGCAGAACTGCGTCACCGGCGTGGACCAGCGGATCATTTCTTCCACCGCGAGCTTCATCAGCGCGTCGGGCTTGCTGCGCAGCAGCTCGAACTGATCGGGATTCTGCAGAAGCGCGAGCAATCCGCCGGACATCGCGGTGCGCGTCGTTTCGTGGCCGGCGGTCGCCACGATGATGTAGTACGAGATCAGTTCTTTGAACGGCAGGTACTCGCCGTCGATTTTGCCGTTAGCGATGTACGAGGCGAGATCTTCGGTCGGCCGCGCGCGGCGCTCTTCGGTCATGCGGTCGAAGTACTCGTACAGATCCTTGATCGTTTCGAAGATCGACAGCGGATCGGCGCCTATGCGGCGCATTTCCGGGTCGTCGCCGGCGAACAGTTCGTTCGTCAGTTTCAGAATGCGCCACTCGTCCTGCTCCGGTACGCCGAGCAGTTCGACGATCATCTTCAGCGGGTGGAACACGGCGACGTCCTGCACGAAATCGAGCGTGCGCTCGTGTCCGTCGCCCATCATCGTGTCGAGGATGTTGCGCGTGATCACTTCGAGCCGATCCTCGAGGCGCTTCAGGTTGGCCGGCTTGAACCACGGCTGCACCAGTTCGCGATACTTCGGATGATCGGGCGCATCCATCTGCACGAGCGAACGGATCAAACCAGCCTGGCCGGACGGTCGCGAGCACCTGCAGCAGCTTCGGCGAATCCTTCAGTCGCTCGAAGATCTGCGCGATCAGTTCGGCGCGCATTTCGGGATTGGTCGCCTCTGGCACGACGATCGGCCGCGGTTCGCTCGCGAACAGTTCCGGCTGGCGTTCAACTTCGATGATGTCGGCGTGCTTGGTCACCGCCCAGAACGGGCTGAAACCCTTCGCACTCGACGTAGCGCAGCGGATCGTTCGCGCGCAGCCACGCGAACGCGTGGTGTGGATGACTGATGCGCCCGTAAACCTCCGGCGAGATCACGTCCGCATCGTGAAACTGATAATCGGCAGCCATCGAGATACAGCCTGGCAATCGACGAAAGAGCGCAAAGGTATCGGGTTTTGCCGCGGCATTGCAATGACGGAAAGCCGCACCTAGAGTCTCCGATGCAATCCGTTTCCGCCGATGCAAGTTCGTTCTCATATGGGCACTTCACTGGCAGGACACAACGCGCTGGTCACCGGTGGCGGCAGCGGCATCGGGCTCGCGTGCGCGAAAGCGTTCGCGCGCGACGGCGCCGCGGTGACGTTGATGGGGCGCAACGTCGAGAAACTGGAACGCGCGGCTGCCGAAATCACCGCGGCGGGCGGTCGCGCGTCAGATCGTCGCCGGTGATGTGGGCGATCGAAGCGGACGTCGCCAACGCGGTCGCTGTGGCGCAACACGCCGGCCCGCTGACGATGGCGGTGGCGAATGCGGGAACGGGGCGATCGGTCCGATTGTCATCACGGGCGCGAAGTGGGACACGATCATGAAGACGAACCTCGCCGGCACCTTCTATACGTTCAAACATGCGGCGCCGCGATCGCGAAGGCGGGCGGCGGCGCGATGTGCGCGATCTCGTCGATCGCCGGCGCGCGTACGCATCGCTTCATGGGGCCGTATTGCGTCAGCAAAGCCGCCATCGACATGCTGGTGCGCAACACCGCAGATGAAATGGGTATCGCGAAAGTGCGCATCAACAGCGTGCTGCCGGGCCTCGTCGACACCGAGATTGCCGCCGGCCTTTTCGCGACGGAATGCGGTGCACGAGGACTATCTGAAGTGCATGCCGATCAGCCGAACCGGCACGGTGGAAGACATCGCCGCCGCGGTGCGCTTTCTGTGCGGCCCCGAAGCGAGCTGGATCACCGGCGTCAACCTGTCGGTGGACGGCGGCCATCATCTGCGCCGCGGTCCCGACGTCGAAGTGTTCTCGCGGGCGCTGTTCGGCGACGTATTGAAACCGGCTCAGTAATGCCCCGGGTATTGGACATTCCTGCATATGCGGGCGGTGCGATCGAAGTACAGAGCGGTGAGTTCATCCGCATCACCGACGTCGAAGGCTGTCAGATCGCGGACATGTTCGCGGTTTCCGCTGCCGACATGACCGAGTGGCTCGGCGCGGCCCATACGCGCGGTGCCGCCTCACGATTGTTTCCACGCGTGGGCCAGGCGTTCTTCACGAACCGTTATCGGCCGATGCTCACGTTCGTCGCCGATCGCTCGCCGGGCGTGCACGACATGCTGTGGCGCGCCTGCGATGCAGATCTGTACGCGTGGGCCGGTGTCGAGGGATATCACCCGAGCTGCAACGAGAACTTCCGTAAAGCCGCGGCGGGGTTCGGGTGGGAACCTCAGGAAGTGCCCGATCCGGTGGACTGGTTCCAGAACACGCCGGTCGACGCCGCGCATCGGCTGAGTTCGCAACCAAGCCCCACGCAGCCCGGCGACCACGTGGTGCTGCGCGCGGAAATGGACATCGTCCTCATCGTTACTTCATGTTCGTGGGACTTACCTGTCAGTCTAATCAACGGCGAGCGGTGCACGCCGATTCGAGTGGAAGTCGGAACCGCAGCGGAGATTGCATGAAGAAGTCGGAACTCGAACGCATCGAAAATCTGATCGCGCGGTTTCGTATCACGAAGGGCAAGGATTTTTCGCTGAATGACATCGATCCCGGCGATACCGGCGATCTGAAGTCCGCGGACAAGGCGGAAGCGAAGGAGATGCAGGTCGCGGGCGTTTCGTGGATCGCGGAACAGCAGGACATGCTGTACGCGCAGGACCACTGGGCGCTGCTGCTCGTGTTCCAGGCGATGGACGCAGCCGGCAAAGACGGCACGATCAAGCACGTCACGTCGGGCATCAACCCGCAGGGTTGCGAGGTGACGTCGTTCAAGCAGCCGTCCGCCGAGGAACTCGATCACGATTATCTGTGGCGCTACATGAGGCACGTGCCGGCGCGCGGGCAGATCGGCATCTTCAACCGCTCGTACTACGAAGAAGTGCTCGTGGTGAAGGTCCACCAGGAAATTGCTCGCGCACGAGAAGCTGCAGCCATCGCTGGTGACGAACGACATCTGGAACGAGCGCTACGAGGACATCGCGAATTTCGAACGCTATCTGACCCGCAACGGTGTGCGAATGCTGAAGTTCTTCCTGCACGTGTCGAAAGAGGAACAGAAGCGACGTTTTATAGAGCGGCTGAACGAGCCGGAGAAGAACTGGAAATTCGCAGTCAGGCGACGTCGACGAGCGCGCAGCATTGGGACGAATATCAGGCGGCGTACGAAGAGGCGATACACAACACCGCATCGAAACACGCGCCGTGGTACGTCGTTCCCGCCGACAACAAGTGGTTCACGCGGCTCGTCGTACTGAGCGCGGTAATCAAAGCGATCGCCGATCTGGAACTGACTACCCGAAGATCAGCGCCGAAGAGAAAACGGAACTGGCCGCTGCGCGTGCACGGCTCGAGGCGGAGTAATGTACCTCAGGGCTGTCTCAGAAGAATGCTGACTTTGTCGCCAGCGCCCTGAGTGAGCACGGGATACACCGCGTCGGAAGTCAGCAACAGGCGTTCGTCGGAAGAGACGCGCGCTCTAACGGCATAACGATGGCGCGGGTCGATGAGGCTTTTGTCGAAGTCTATCTCGAAACGGAACGGTGGCTGGCCGGCCGGTTCGAGCCGCGCGCGTCCCAGCTCCTGCGCCGCCACGTCCATTTGCGAAACGTCTTCGAGAATCGCGATGAATACGGCGTTCGAAGGAATCTCGAAGAACGCCGCGAGATCGGCGCTGCCGGAGACGATGCCGTGTTTCGCGCTGTGCGTCGCACAGGCTGCAAGAGCCACAACGACGGCTAACGCAAGGCTGATTCTCTTCACCGTGGAGCTATCCGGTTGGACGAGGAGGGCGCATGATACGGCAGCGGCGAGCGTGGCACGACACCGCAATACACGGCGCGCAACTCCGGGATAGAATCCGCGCCTATTCGACTTCAGGAGTCAACATGCCGCGGCTCTCCAAACTCAGCCGTTCGATCGCCGGCGAAGGTCGCCATCGTCACCGGCGCCGCCAGCGGCATGGGGCGCGCGACCGCGCAACTGTTTGCCGACGAAGGCGCGAAAGTTGCGGCGATCGATCTGAACGAGGCAAGGACCTCAAAAAAGTCGTTGGCGAAATCGAAGGCGCCGGCGGCACACGGTGCGCGGCTGGACGCTCGACCTTTCCGATCGCGCCGCGATCGACCGTGTGTTCGCGGAAATCGCCGCGCACTTCGGCGGCATCGACATCCTCGTCAACAACGCCGGCATTTCGATTCCGATCGCGATCGACAACGAAAACTACGAAGCGGCGTGGCAGAAGTCGCTCGACGTGCTGATCACCGCGCACACGCGCACGATTCGCGCGGCGCTGCCGCATCTGCGCAAATCGAAAGCGCGCGCGCATCGTCAACATCGCCTCCACCGAAGGCCTCGGCGCGACGCGCTTCGGCAGCCCGTACACCGCCGCCAAACATGCGGTGATCGGCTCTGACGCGCTCGCTCGCGGTCGAACTCGGCGGCGAAGGCATCACCGTCAACTGCATCTGCCCGGGCCCGATCCGCACCGGCATGACGCAAGGCATTCCGGAAGACAAAAAGCAGGAATTCGCGCGGCGTCGCGTTGCGCTGCGCCGTTACGCGGATCCGGAAGAAGTCGCGCACGGTACGTTGAGCCTGGTGCTGCCGGCCGCGAGTTTCATCACCGGCGTCGCGTTGCCGGTCGACGGCGGGATGACGATCCGCAACGCCTGATCGGTATCCGTCAGGCAAGCGATGTCGGCAGTACAGAAATCCGGTCGACAGTCGCCGCGGAGAAATCCGACCACATCCCGTGGAGCACGGTGTTCGCGTACGGCGCGCCCGGCGTCGGCGCCGGCTACATGTTCCTGCTGCTGTCGCTGTACGTGATGAAGTTCTCCACCGACGTGCTGCTGATCGCGCCGGCAGTGATGGGCGTGATCTTCAGCGTGTCGCGCGTGTGGGACGCGGTGGCGGATCCGATCGTCGGCTATCTGAGCGATCGCACCAAACACCCGATGGGCCGTCGGCGCGATCTGGATGCTGGCGAGCGTCATTCCGACGTGCGCGACGTTCGTGATGCTGTTTTCGCCGCCCGCGTCGATGGGCATGTTCGGCCTGACGATGTGGATGGCGGTCGGCGTCATCGGCTTCTATTCGGCGATCACGTTGTTCGCGGTGCCGCATCTGTCGCTCGGCGCGGAACTGACGACGAACTATCACGAGCGCAGCCGGTTGTTCGGTCTGCGTCACGCCGCGTTCACGCTCGGTTCGATCCTCGCGCTCGCGAGCATGCAGATCTTCATCAATGCGGAAGCGAAAGGGCCGGAGGCAACGCGCGCCGCGGCGGAGTGGATCTCGTGGCTCGCGTCGGGTCTGATGTTCGGCATGGTGCTGTTCGCGGTGGTCAAACTGCGCGAACGCGCCGAATTTCAGAACCGCCCGATCGGCTTGCCGTACAAGGCGTTCGCCGACGTGTGGCGCAATCCGCACGCGCGTCTGCTGATCATCGTCACGTTCATCGAAAACGTCGGCTCGGCGGCCATCGGCGCGCTGACGCTGTACGTCGCGCAATACGTCGTCGGCCGGCTCGAACTCGCGCCGGCGATCATCCTCGCGTACATGATTCCGTCGACGATTTCGGTGCCGATGTGGATTCCGCTGTCGCGGCGCTTCGGCAAGATCCGCATCGTGGATTTTTTCGATGCTGCTGACGGGTGTGTCGTTCGGCGTGATGTTTTCGTTGCCGTTCATTCCCGACGAATCGACGCGCATCTGGGTGATCGTGCTCGCGGCGATTTTTGCGGGGCTCGCGGCGGGTTGCGGCGGCACCGTCGGGCCGTCGATCCAGGGCGACGTGATCGACTACGACGAATACCTCACCGGCGAGCGCAAGGAAGGTTCGTATTTTTCGGCGTGGAGTTTCGTCTCAAAAGCGCCACCGGCGTGATGCTGCTGCTGACCGGTTTCGTGCTGCAGGCGTCGGGCTTCATGCCGAACGTCAGCAGCAGACGATGACGGTGAAGGTCGCGATGGTGTCGCTGTACAGAATGTTCCCGCTCGTCTGCTACGCCATCGGGTCGGTGATGATGATGCGCTTCAAACTCGACGAAACCGAACACGCGCGGATTCGCGTCGAACTGCAGCGGCGGCCTAGCCAGGGTCGGCTGTGGCCAGGATGCATGCGACGAACTGGATATCGACGAAGCGCTCGTGCGACGTTGTCGCCGCGCAGTTTCCGAGTGGACGTCCTGCCGATAGAACGCGTCGAGTCCTCGGGAACCGACAACGCGATGTTCCGCTCGGCGATGAACTGGCCGTGCGACTGCCGCGACGGAAGCGGCCGTGGCGCAGATCGCAAAGGAGCACCGCTGGCTGCCGGACTCGCGCCGCTACCGCTGGAGATTCCAATGCGGTGCGCTCGGCTGCCGGCCGACGGATATCCGTGGTATGGTCCGTGATCGCTGGCTCGACGGCGAGAACGCGTCGCGGCGCGACTCGATGACCGCACGCCGCGGCGATTGCGATCGCCGATTTCGTAGCGGCATTGCGCCGCATCGATCCGACGGCGGACCGCACCCGGATCGCACAATTTCGGCCGCGGCGTTCCGCTGTGAAGCGCGATCGCTACATGCGCGCCGCGATTGCGTCGTTAGATGGCGAAGTGGATGTCGCTGCGGTGACCGCGGCCTGGGACGTGCGCTGCCGCGACGATGGAGCGTTCGCCACCTGGATTCACGGCGATCTGGCGCCGGTAATCTGCTCGTGCGCGGCGGTCGCATTAGCGGGTGATCGACTTCGGCGGACTCGCGGTCGGCGACCCAGCGTGCGATCTGATGGTCGCCTGGAACTATCTGACCGCAAGGCGACGGCAGTTTCAGAGACGCGTTGCGCCCGACGAGGCAGCTTGGGCGCGCGGTCGAGGCTGGGCGCTGTCGATGTCGGTGATCGCGCTGCCGTACTACCTGCGGACGAATCCGGCATCGTCGTCAACTCGCGGTCACGATCGCGGCGGTGCTGTCGGAGTAGCCGTCAACTGCCCTTGAAGTTGCCGGGCCGCCGCTCGGCAACGGCGCGAACGCCTTCCTTGTGGTCTTCGGTCTGCTGCAGCCGATGTTGTTCGATGAACTCGTGATCGGTCTGCGCTTTCACCGCGGCCGCGAGCCCCGCGCGCATCGTCGCGCGCACCGACATCACCGCCAGCGGCGCGTTTTCGGCGATTTCGGCTCGCGAGCTTCATCGCTTCGTCGCGCAGCGATTCCTGATCGGTCAGCACGTCGGCCAGGCCCCATGCATGGGCGGTTTCGCCGTCGATGCGCCGGCCCGTGTAGAACATCAGGTTCGCGCGCTGCTGGCCGATCAGTCGCGGCAGCGTATACGTCAGCCCGAAACCCGGATGGAAACCGAGCTTCACGAAGTTCGCAGTGAACCGCGTTTCCGGGCTCGCGACGCGAAAGTCCGGCAACAGCGCAAGACCAAAACCGCCGCCGACCGCCGAGCCGTTGATCGCGCCGACGATCGGTTTTTTCGCGCCGAACAGCCGCACCGCGGCGCTGTACAGCGGATTGCCGTCCTGTTCGCGGCGCGTTGTCGCGTTCCGCCTGCTGCGTGCGATCGGAGAAGTTCGCGCCGGCGCAGAAGTGTTTGCCCTGCGCGCACAGCACCGATGCGCGGCATTCGCGTATCGGCGTCGAGCGCATCGAACGCATCGCCCAGCGAGTTGATGAGCTGCACGTCGAAGAAATTGTTGGGGCCGCGTTGAATTTCGACGACCGCCACATGGCCGTTCTCGGGTGACTTCTACATCGCCGTATTTCATCGGATTCCTCGAGTGTGTCGCGCGAGTAGGGTCGAGGATCTTTGATCACGGCCGCCGTATTTGCAATGCTGGCGCCTCGAAGGAATGTCGGTGGACGAGGACGACACGCAAATGCTCACGTGGCAGATCGGTGACGTACGCATCACGCAGATCGTCGAACTGACGACCGCGTCGCTCGGGCCGCTATCTGTTGCCGCAGGCGACGCCGGAAGCGCTCGAGGCGATCGACTGGATCGTGGCCGTTCGTCGACGCGCAGCAGCGCATCGTGCTCAGCATTCACGCGCTGGTGCTCGAAACGCGGGATCGATGTGTCGTGGTCGACACCTGCATCGGCAACGACAAGGAGCGCACGCTATCCGCGCTGGAATCACATGCAGGGGCGCTTTCTCGAAGATTTCGTCGAGCGCGGTTTCGCGCTCGATCGCGTCGATACGGTGTTGTGCACGCACATGCACGTCGATCACGTCGGCTGGAACACGCGCCTCGTCGATGGTCGTTGGGAGCCGACGTTTCCGAACGCGCGGTATCTGTTCGCCGAAAAGGAGTGGCAGCACTGGAGCCGCGAGCCGCAGGAATACGGTCCGGTCATCGAAGATTCGGTGCAGCCGATCTTCGATCGCGGCTTGGCGGATCTGGTTGGCGAAACGCACCGCGTCACCGACGAAATTTCGCTGGAGCCGACGCCGGGCCATACGCCCGGACACGTCAGCGTGCACATCACGTCGCGCGGCGAAGAAGCCGTGATCACCGGCGACATGATTCATCACCCGTGTCAGATCGTGCACCCGCAGTGGTCGAGCAGCGCCGACGTCGATCCGTTCGCGGCGGCGACCACGCGCGAGCATTTTCTGCGCGTTACTCCGATCGGCCCGTGCTGATCATCGGCACCCATTTCGCGGCGCCGACCGCGGGGCGCATCGTGCGCGACGGCGCCAGCTATCGCTTGGATTATTGAACGCGCGCGCCCGTCGCAGATTCAACGCGCGTTCGCGATCCGCTCGAGCACCGGGCGGATGACCGAGAGAAACAGCTCCGGGTTCTCGCTCATCGGAAAGTGGCCGAGCCCGTGCATCGTCTGATAGCGCGCGCCCGGAATCAGATCCGCCAGCGCCTGGCCGAGCGCGGGTGTGCCGCTCCAGTCGTACTCGCCGTTCAGGATGTCGACGGAAACGCGTTTCGTGTCGATCGTCTTCGCGCGTTTCGCGCACGTCGTGATCGACGCTGTAGTAGTACAGGTCGCCTTTGAATACGGCCGGCGCGCCCTGGCTGTACACCCACGCGGTTTCGCGCCGATACGCCTCGGGGCTCATCGGCGCCGTGAGGCCGTACATCAGATGCGCTTTGAAGTCGTTCGAGATCGCCGGGTGATAGAACTCGTCGACGTGGCCGCCGGGCGTATGCGCGGATGCTTCGAGTCCAACGACCGCGCGGAACACGTCGGGATGTTCGATCGCGAGGTCGATCGCCAGATGGCCGCCGATCGAACTGCCCATGTACACGGGCCGGTGCATGTCGAGCGCGGCTGCCAGCGTGACCGGCACGCTGACGAGGAACTTGCGCGTCAGTTGGTACGGGTTGCTCCACCATCGTTCAGCTCGTTGGCGGAACCGATTTGCCGTGATACGGCAGGTCGTACGCGACCATTCGAAACCGTTTGCGCAGTTCGGCGTCTTCGAGCACGTGACGCCACTGCCGTGCCGTCGGCGCCGGCCGTGTGCTGCAGCAGCAGCGGAATGCCGGAGCCGCTTTCTTCGAAATAGACGCGATGGCTGACGCCGTCGAGGTCGAGGTGGACGTAGCGGCCGATCGCGTGGTCGAAGCGCGCATCAGGCATTGCGCGCCTCCCGCATCAGTTCCACGAGGCGCCGCAGCGCGGGGTAGTACGCGCAGTAGTTGAGCGTATCGCCCGACACCGAAAAGCCGTGGTGGATCGTCGCCGCGTACAGGTCCTGATAGAACGGCCGCGGCATCGGTTCGAGCAGGTTCCCCCATTCGGCTTCGTCGGCCTCGATCGCGAGATCGCAGGCAATCGCGCCGAGCCACGGCGCGCAGTCCGCGAGCTTGCCGTCGCGGACGTCGAGGCGGTAACTCGCGTCGCCGACGCGCAGTTTGATCGGTTGCGTTCCAGAACCGCGCGTGCAGCGCGAATTCGCCGTCGGCATTGGCGCGCGCTGGCAGCGCCGAAAAATCGAGCAACATCGCCATCTCTCCCCGGATATGTTGGCGCTGCGGTAGTATCGGCCGAAACGCGGCGTCCGGCCAGCTGTCGGAAAACGCATGAAAATCCGGTTCGCCAACGACTCTATGCAGGGGCTGTGTTCTGCTGGTGCCGTTGTGGCGTCTGCGGCCGCAGACCGCGAGTCGATGACGGTGTATCGATCGGTCGGGCCAGACGGCGTCGTGTCGTTCAGCGATACCGCCGCATCCGTCCGCCGTGCCGATCGAGGTGCGTGCCGCCGCCGATGCCGCTGCGCGACGAGGTCGAGCGCGCGAATCAACTGTACGAACAGCAACTCGCATTGCTCGAAATTCTCGAAACGAGCCGCCATGCGCGCGCAAAGGACGAACTCGAGCAGCAGCAGCTCGAACTGGACTACGTGCGCACCGAAGCGGCGCTGCAGCGACAGCGCGAGCGCGAAGCAGCGAGCAGACGACGATCGACTATTACCCGCTGTATGCGCCGCCGTATTGGGGTCGCCGCGGCAGCGCCGGCGGCCGTACCCGGACCGGTCCGCGGCCACCGCCGATGGACCGACCGCCGCCGCCGAGCAACCGCCGCCGCAGCAGGTCAGTTTCCGCATTGAGCCGCATTGAATCCGCATTGACAGGAGTACCGTTTGCGCATCGGTCTGATTTCGGACACGCATATCCCGGAGGCGTGCGCACACCTGTGGCCGCAGGTGCTCGAAGCGTTCCGCGGCGTCGACTGATCTTTCACGCCGGCGACGTGCACGAATTTTCGGTGCTCGACGAACTGCAGCGCGTGGCGCCGGTATATGCGGCGCGCGGCAACGGCGAAGACGGTTCGGGCGGCCGGCCGGTGCAGCCCGAAGATCCGCGCGTGAAATACGCGTGGCTGCTCGAGTTCGAAGGCGTGAAGGTCGGGCCTCACCCACTACGTGCCGGTGCCGGAACGGCCGCCGAATTTCACGCTGGCGAAATGGCTGCAGCGGTTTTTTCCCGACGAACGCCCCGACGTGATCGTTTCGGGCGACACGCACGTCGAGCGCATCACCCGGTTGCACGGCATTCTGTGCGTGAACCCGGGCTCGGCGACGTATCCGCACAACTACGACACGCAGTTGGGCACGATCGGGTTCCTGGATCTCAACGCGGGCCACGCCGAGGCGACGGTGTGGCAACTGACCGGCGGACGGCATCGCGCCGTTCGAGTGGGGCCGCAAGTGGTTGTAGCGTTTGGATAGCGCACAGGTTCGCTGCATCGTTTTCGACATCGGCGGCGTGCTGGTGGAGATCGGCGGCGTGGCGCCGATGTTGCGCTGGATGCGCGATACGCCCGATGTGGAAGGGCTATGGCATGCGTGGTTGCACTCTGCCGCGGTGCGCGATTTCGAGCGTGGCCGCATCGATGCGCAGACGTTCGGCGTACGACTCGTCGCTGAATTCGAACTGAGCGTCGGTGTCGACGAGTTCCTGAGAGGTTTCGAGACCTGGGCGAATGCACCGCTGCCGGGTGCGCATGACTTGCTGCGACAGGTGCGGCCCGGTGTCGTTCGCGCCGCGCTCAGCAACAGCAACGCGCTGCACTGGTCGCGGATCATGCGCGACATGGATTTCGAGAGACACTTCGATCATCCGTTCGCCTCGCATCTGATCGACCGCATCAAGCCCGACCACGATGCGTTCGAACACGTCGCCGAGGCGGTAGGCATTGCGCCGCGCGAAATCCTGTTCGTGGACGACAACCGCATCAACGTCGACGCGGCGCGGGCGTTCGGCATGCAAGCGGAGCGTTGCGTCGGCACAGCCGAATTGCGCGCCGCGTTGCTCGACCGCGGCTTGCTCGTGTCGCCATAATCCCGCGCGGCGCGAACGTAAAGAGGGCGACATGACCACACGCATCAGGGCGCTTGCAGCGCGCGACAAGGCCGACTGGCTGCCGCTGTTCAAGGGATACATCGCGTTCTACAAGGCGACGGTCGCCGACGACATCATCGAGGCGACGTGGCAACGGATGATCGCCGGCGAGCCCGACTTTCACATCGGCCTCGTTGCCGTGAACGACGACGATCGTGCAATCGGCATCGCACACATCCTGTTCCATCGCTCCACGTGGTCGAAGACGCACTATTGCTACCTCGAGGATCTGTTCGTGGAGCCGACGCTGCGCGCCGGCGGCATCGGGCGAGCGCTCATCGAGGCCGTATACCGTGAGGCCGATGCGCGCGGGTGTTCCCGTACGTACTGGATGACGCAGGAGTTCAACTACCGGGCGCGCGGGCTCTACGATCAGATGGCGGCGAAGACGCCGTTCGTCCAATACCGGCGGTAGTCGGCGCCAGGCTCTCGAAAAAGTTCTGCTTCCGCTGCATCCAATCCGGTCTTTCCGGCATCTCATTCTTGAAAGTACAAACGGAGATCGTTCGTGTCCGACTACGGATTCCTCGTTCCCATCGTGTTCCTGCTGTCGTTTGCCGGGTTCTTCTGTGTGCGTTTGCGTTACCGGCATCTCGACCGGCTCGCCGCGCAGGAGACGATTCGCGGCGCCCTCGAGAGAGGCCAGCCGCTGACGCCCGAACTGGTGGCCGAACTCGTCGGGAAAGACGCTCCCAACGGCGACTTGCGCCGCGGCGTGATTTCGATTGCGGTGGCGATTGCCTTCTGCGCGTTTGCATTGGGCGTGGGCGAGGACGATGCGTTCGGACCAATGACCGGAATCGCCGCGTTCCCGTTCCTCATCGGACTCGCCTACCTCGGCCTGCACCGGTTCGCGGGACCGCGTGACAACACCGCCGTCTGACGCTGAATTGATCGTACGGGTCGTTGTCGCCGACGACGCGCGTGCGTTCGAGCAACTCGTGCTCCGCCATCAGGGAGTAGTGCGCGGTTTTTTGCGCCATCTCACGGCGGAGGCCGACGACGTTGCACAGGAGACGTTTCTCCGCGCCTATCGGCGGCTCGCGCATTTTCGCGGCGACTCGAAGTTCTCTACTTGGTTGATTGCAATCGCCTACAACGAAATGCGGCAGATGCATCGCCGCAGAGCGCAACAGAACAGGGTCGTATCTGCACTGCGACTGGAAGCGCCCAACGACGACACTGAGGTTCCTGTCGAGGTGCACGATCTCCCGAAGATGCTCGCGTGGTTGCCGGAGGAAGAACGGGCCGCGTTGCTGCTGAGCTACGCACACGGTTACTCGCACAGCGAGATCGCGCTGGTGACCGGGTTGCCGATCGGCACGGTGAAGTCGAAACTCAACCGCGCGAAAGCGAGAATTCTCGAGCGCATGAATGGAACGGTGAAGCAGCATGTCTGACGAGGAAACGCTAAGGCAGTTGTTTCAGGCGACACGCGACGACGTCGTGGACGACGGATTCACGCGCGGCGTGATGCAACGCGTCGATCGTCTGCGACGGCGCAGACGCCTCGTGCTCGGCAGCGCCGCGGCGGTCGGTGCGGCGGTATCGGTACCGGCATTGTGGCAAGCAGTACAAACGCTCGCGGTCGTGCCGTGGACACATCTCGCGAACCAGTCGGTCATCAACGCGACGGTCTTATGCGTCGGCGCCGCGGCGCTGTGGGTATCAGTATCAGCGTTGAGGTTTAAGCGGGGCGGCGTATTACACGTGTTTGCGCGCCATCCACATCTTCGGATTCGGCAGTGCCTCGAAGTTCCCGTATCTTCGGTACAACTCATGCGCATCACGCGTGGCGAGCACGAGGCGGCTGAGTCCTTGCAGGTCCGGGTGCGCAATCACGCACTGAACCAGCCACTTGCTGAGCCCGCGGTTGCGATGGGTATCCATGATGAAGACGTCGCAGAGCCAGGCGAATGTCGCGCGATCGGTGACGACTCTTGCGAAGCCGATTGTGCGCGCTGAGAATGCGCCAGATAAACACCAAAACACAGCGAATGGGCGATCGACTTCTCGACCACCTCCAGCGGCCGCTGCTGCGCCCAATAGGTCGACTGGCTCAGAGTAGGCGTGCACGAACGGCATGTCGAGCGATGCCGGGTCGGTGCTGATCAGATATTCGTCGCGTCGATATTCGATGGCTGCCATGCCGGTTACTGCGTCAATCACGTCGCGCGCACCGCAACATCGCCGCAAGTGCGCGATCGACATCGTCATTGGAGGTGGCCCACGACGACACGCTGATGCGCATCACCGTTCGGCCTTGCCAGCGGCTTACGCCGCACCAGCACGTGCCGTCGCGCTGCAACGCGTCGATGACGCTTAGTGTGGTTGCGTCGTCGCCGAACGCGACCAATACCTGATTCAGCACGACGTCGTTCAGTACTTCGTGTCCGGCGGCGCGTAGTTCTTCGGCGAACCGCGCGGCATGGCGGCAACAGCGCGAGACGAGATCGGCAACGCCGGAGCGACCGAGGTGTTTCAGCGCTGCCCACACGTCTACCGCGCGGGCGCGCTGCGATGCATCGGGCCCGTAGTGCATGGGGTCCCGCAATTCGGACGGCGGCAGATATGCGGCATTCATTGCCATCGCGGCGCGCAGTGCGTTCGGGTCTCGCACCAGTGCAATGCCGCAGTCGTACGGCACGTTCAGCCATTTGTGGCCATCCGTAGCCCAGGAATGCGCGCGGACGAGTCCGACCGTTAGGTGCTTGTACTGCGGTGCGGCCGCGGCCCACATCCCGAATGCGCCGTCGACATGCACCCACGCATCGTGGTGTTGCGCCCAATCGCACACGGCATCGAACGGATCGAAAGCGCCGGTGTTGACGTTTCCGGCCTGCGTGCATACCAGCGTCGGGCCCGGCGGCAGTCGCGGCAATTCGTCTGCGCGCATGCGGCCGTGTCGATCCGTTGGTACGCGTAGGACGCGCTCCCGACCGAGGCCGAGCAAGGCGAGCGAACGACCGATGGATGCGTGCGCCTCCTCGCCGATGACGACGGAAATCGGCGGCGCGCCGAACAGACCATTGGCGCCAGCGTCCCATCCGCAGCGCCGCAACAATTCATGGCGCGCGGTAGCCAGCGCGGTGAAGCTCGCAAGGGTGGCTCCGGTGACGAATGTGCCGTTCGTTCCCGGCGGCAAACCGAACAGGTCGACCAGCCAGCCGAGCGTCACGTCCTCCAGCGTCGCAACGGCGGGCGACATGACGCCGAGCGCCGCATTCTGGTCCCACGCAGTTGCGAGCCAGTTCGCCGCGACGGTGACCGGCAGAGAACTGCCGTTCACGAAGCCGAAGTACCGCCCACCTGCCGTGGCGACCGTCGCGGGCGAACCGGTTCGATCGAGCAATTCGAGCACGGCGTCGGCCGGACAGCCCTGCGCCGGCATAGGTTCGCGGAAACGCGCGAGTTCGGCGATGGCCGTGGGTTCGGGTGCAACGCGGCGTTCATCCAG
Organism: uncultured Gammaproteobacteria bacterium; assembly: GCA_963822125.1. Classification (GTDB taxonomy): domain Bacteria; phylum Pseudomonadota; class Gammaproteobacteria; order Pseudomonadales; family Azotimanducaceae; genus DATJGR01. Next base: position 90,436 of record CAWGGQ010000015.1, read on the forward strand.
AGAGGTGCGATAGCGGATTCCGCGACGCGCGGCGTCGATCAGTAGATCGTCCATGGTTGCTCCATAGCGGATTCGTTGGAAACGAAGGGGCGGGATGTGGATTCGCGCGACGAAAGCACTTTCGCCGGCGAATGGATAGCGTTATCGTCTATTCTCATGAATGACGATAGCAGCACGCACCGGGTCGTACAACATCTGCGCCGCCGCGTAACCGCGTCCGCAGCGGGCGATCGGTTGCCGTCGGTGCGCGAGTTGATGAGCGAACTCGGCGTGAGTCCGCTCACCGTCCGGCGCGCGGTTAAGCAGCTGGTTGGCGCGGGATTGATCGACGCGCGGCCCGGCCAGGGTACGTTCGTTGCCGATCGGCGCGCGCCGCTCGCGACCGGCGACTTCGGTTGGCAAAGTCTCGCGCTGGGCGCGGCCGACGTAAGCGACGAGGCGATTCGGGCGTTGCTCGCGGCGCCGAGCCCGGGTGCGGTCAACCTCGGCGGCGGTTATTTGCCGGACGATCTGCAGGCGCTTGCAGCGCTGAGCGCGGTGATGGCGCGCGTCGCGCGGCGTCCGGGTGTGTGGGGACGCATGCCGTCGCAAGGTCTCGAGCCGCTGCGTTTGTGGTTCGCGCAGCAACTCGGAGGCGGCATCGGTGCGCACGACGTCATCGTGTCGCCGGGCAGCCAGGCCGCGATCAGTGTGGCACTGCGTGCGCTCGTTGCGCCCGGCGCGCCGTTGCTCGTCGAGTCTCCGACTTATGTAGGAGCGATCATCGTCGCGCGCGCCTTGAGGCTGCCGTTAGTGCCGGTGACGACCGATGCCGACGGTGTCGTGCCGGAGGCTTTGGCGGAGGCGTTCACGCGCACGGGTGCGCGCGTTTTCTATTCACAACCCACGTTCGCGAACCCATCGGGCGCGACGCTTCGCAATGCGCGGCGCGCGGAAGTGCTCGGTGTCGTCGCGAAAGCAGGCGCATTCCTGATCGAAGACGATTGGGGTCGCGATTTCGCCATCGATGCCGAGCCGTTGCCGCCGCTGGTGACGGACGATACGAACGGCCATGTGGTCTATCTGCGATCGCTGACGAAATCGGCGGCGCCGGGGCTTCGAGTCGGCGCGATCGTCGCGAAGGGAGCAGCGCTGGCGCGCCTGCTGTCGGCTCGCACCATCGCCGATTTCTTCATTGCCGGTCCGATCCAGGAAGCCGCGCTCGAACTGGTCACATCGCCGGCATGGCCGCGCCATCTCAAAGCATTGCGAACGGCGTTGCGGACGCGGCGTGACGCGCTCGTTGGCGCACTACGATCCGAATTGGGGCCGGCATCGGTGCCGCTGATACCCACCGGCGGTCTGCATGTGTGGACACGTTTGCCCGACCACGTCGTCGACATCGACATTGCAGCGCGCGCACACGCGGCCGGAGTGATCGTGAGCGCCGGCCGCCAATGGTTTCCTGCGGAACCAACCGGCGTGTTCTTGCGTCTGTCGTTTGCGACCGCGGCAGCCGATGCAATGCCTGGGGCGGTGGCCACGCTGGCGCGACTGGTTCGCGCGTGATGCGCGCCGATTCGTGTGAGAAATTTCGTGGCGGGAGCGTGGGTCGGGAACGGTTTGTGGAGAGAAGCATGCAGTCTTTGTTGATACGAGACGTGTTCGGTCTTGGAATGGCGCTGCTGCTGACGGCATTCTCATTGCGCGCCGCAGCCGATACGTGTGAAACGCTCGCGTCACTCGAATTGAAAGATACGAAGATCACCGCGGCCGAGATGGTCGCTGCGGGGGCGTTCAAGCCCGCCAAACCGTTCTTCATGCCGATACCGGCGCCGTATGCCGAACTGCCCGCGTTCTGCCGCGTTGCGGGCCGCATTGCGCCGACGCCGGATTCGAACATCGCATTCGAAGTGTGGCTGCCACGTAGCGGACTGGAACGGCAAGCTCGTCGCCGTCGGCAACGACGGCTACTCCGGTGAGATCTGGTATCCGTTCATGGCGTCCCCGCTGGCCGCCGGGTATGTCGCCGCATCTACCGACACGGGTCACGATGGTTCTGCCTGTCGACGCGAGCTTCGCGTTGAATCATCCGGAGAAAGTCGTCGACTTCGGTTATCGCGCCGTGCATGAACTCGCGATGAAGTCGAAAGCCATCAGCGTGGCTTTCTACGGCAGCCCGCCGCGGCGCGCCTACTGGAACGGCTGCTCTACCGGCGGCAGGCAGGGGCTCACCGAAGCGCAGCGCTACCCAACGGATTTCGACGGCATCATTGCCGGCGCGCCGGCGAACTACATGACGCGACTCTCGGCCAAGTACGTCGCGGCGAGCCAGGTGATCCACAAAGACCCGGGCAACTTCGTGCCTGAAGACAAGTTGAAGGTGTTGCACGCTGCCGTGCTCGCGCAGTGCGATGCGCTCGACGGCGTTAAAGACGGCGTCATCGAAAATCCATTGAGTTGCGACTTCGATCCGGCGTCGCTTGCAGTGCACCGATGCAGATCAGCCGACGTGTCTTTCCGCGGCGCAGGTCGCCAGCGCGAAAGTGTTGTATGGGCCGATGGTCAATCCGCGCACCGACGTCACGCTGTTCCCCGGCGTGTCGCCCGGTAGCGAACTCGGCTGGAACGGCCCAGTCGGTGCGATGGTGCCGCAGATCTCCGCGCTCGCGACCGGCATCTTCGAGTTCATCGTATTCAAGAAGAAGGGTTGGGACTATCGGACGTTCGACGTCGCGCGCGATCTGCCGGTCGCCGAAGACATCGCAGGTCCGGCGCTCGACGCGATCGACCCGAACCTGCAGCCGTTTTTCGATCGCGGCGGCAAACTGCTGCAGTACCACGGTTGGGGCGACCCGGGCATCCCGCCCCTGAACAGCATTGGCTACTACGAGAGCGTGCGCGCCACGGTCGTGCAGTCGATCTCGATCGGGCGAGTTTCGACAACAGCTATCGGTTGTTCATGGTGCCGGGCATGGACCACTGCGCTGGCGGCGCCGGTCCCGATCGGTTCGATGCGCTGAAAGGCGCTCGATGCGTGGGTCGAAACCGGCCGAGCGCCGGAGGCGATCATCGCGACACGGCTGAAGACGGTGTGGTCGAGCGCACCAGGCCGCTGTGTCCGTATCCGAAAGTGGCGGTGTATCGCGGTGCCGGAAGTACGGACGACGCCGCCAGTTTCGTATGTGACGCGCAGGTTCCGAAGTCCGACACGGCGCGTTCGCGCACACCGCGCCGGCTGTGAGGCTCCTATGGGAAGACGCAGGCTTGATTTGATTGAAATTAGCAGATTTATCGAATTGCCATAAATCTCCTAATTACTGTATAACCTGGCCGCATGGATCCCGTTAGAAACCCATTCGCGCCCGGCGCCGGAACGCCGCCGCCGGAACTCGCCGGCCGCGAAGGTCTGCGCGAAACGGTGCGAATCGCGCTCGAACGAGTGCGGTTGGGGCTGCCCACCAAGAGCCTTCTCATGATCGGATTGCGCGGTGTGGGCAAAACCGTGTTGCTCGACCGTATGCGCGACGATGCCGAAGCGGAGGGCATTCAAACGTTACGCATCGAGGCGCCGGAAGGGCGCTCGCTGCCTGCGATGCTTGCGCCGCAACTGCGGCAGGCGCTGTTGCGTCTGTCGCGCAACGCTCAGGCGAAGGCGCTGTCACAACGGGCGCTGCGCGGCGCTGGCCGGGTTCGCGAAGGCGTTGAAGGTGAAATATCACGACATCGAAGTGGGTGTGGATCTCGATCCCGAGCCCGGCCTCGCGGACAACGGCGACCTCGAACACGATCTGCAGGCATTGCTCGAAGCGGTGGGCGCTGCCGCCAAGAAAGCCGGAACGGCGCTTGCGATGTTCGTAGACGAATTGCAGTACGTCGAAGAGACGCAACTGGCCGCGTTGATCACCGCGCTGCATCGCGCCGCGCAACGCCGCCTGCCGATCGTATTGATCGGTGCGGGGTTGCCGCAGTTGCGCGGCCAGATGGGGCTTGCGAAATCGTATGCGGAGCGGCTGTTCGATTTTCCCGAGATCGGTCCGCTCAACGAAGCCGATGCGCGTATCGCGATCGCGAAGCCGGCGCTGGACGAAGGTGTGGTGATCAACGAAGACGCGCTGCGCAGCATCGTCAGGAAAACGCAGGGCTATCCGTACTTTCTGCAGGAGTGGGGCAAGCATGCCTGGGACACCGCTGCAAAGTCGCCGATCACTGCGGCCGACGTGAAACGTGCGTCGGCCGGCGCCGTCGCAGCGCTCGACGAGAGTTTCTTTCGCGTGCGCTTCGACCGTCTCACGCCGTCGGAGAAGGTGTATCTGCGCGCGATGGCGGAACTCGGAGCGGGTCCACATCGCTCCGGCGACATCGCCGATCAGCTCGGCCGCAAAGTGACGTCGTTGGGCCCAACGCGCAATCAGTTGATCGCGAAGGGCATGATCTGGAGCCCGAACCACGGTGACACGGCATTCACCGTGCCGCTGTTCGATGAATTCATGAAGCGGATCATGCCGGGCGACGAGTGGCGCAAATGATCCCTCTCCGCCAACGACACGACCGGGGCGATATGCCCCCCCGTGAAAGCCCCACCCCCAGTCGGCTGAGAGCCCGAAAAGCGCCCGGCAGTGTGGGTTTTTCAGCGATCTGCTTAGGAGTGACGGCATGCTGTTCGGTATCGATCGTTTGACGGAAGAGAGTGCGTTGCACTCTGCACTGCGTGGGCGGCGCGCGGCGTTGCTGGCGCATCCTGCGTCGGTAACGCGCAACCTCGTGCACTCGTTAGATGCGCTCACCGCGATAGAGAACGTCGAGATTACTGCGGCGTTCGGTCCGCAGCACGGTTTGCGTGGCGACAAACAGGACAACATGGTCGAGTCGCCCGACTTCAACGACCCGGTTCACGGCATCCCCGTATTCAGTCTCTACGGTCAGACGCGTCGCCCCGATGCATCGATGATGAGCACCTTCGACGTGCTGTTGGTGGATCTACAGGACGTGGGTTGTCGCATCTACACGTTCATCACCACGTTGCGTTACGTGCTGGAGGAAGCGGCGCGGCACCGCAAGGCGGTGTGGGTGCTCGACCGGCCGAATCCGGCGGGCAGGCCCATCGAGGGATTGCGGCTGCGCCCGGGTTGGGAGAGTTTTGTCGGTGCCGGTCCTCTGCCGATGCGGCACGGTTTGACGCTGGGTGAACTGGGCCACTGGTTCGTAGACACGCTGGGCCTCGACGTCGACTACGACGTCATCCCGATGCGCGGATGGCAGCCCGACGCAGCCCCCGGTTTCGGCTGGCCGACCGACGAACGCACCTGGGTGAATCCCAGCCCGAACGCCGCAAATCTGTCGATGGCGCGCTGCTACGCAGGTACGGTGATGCTGGAGGGCACTACGTTATCGGAGGGGCGCGGCACGACGCGGCCGTTAGAGCTGCTGGGCGCGCCCGATATCGATGCCCGCGCATTGCGTGCCGCGATGTACGAGTTGGCGCCGCAATGGCTCGAAGGATGTGTGCTGCGCGAGTGCTGGTTCGAACCGACGTTCCACAAACACGTCGGCAAGCTCTGTTCGGGGTTACAGATCCACGTGGACGACACGCACTACGACCACGCCGCGTTCCGGCCATGGCGGCTCGTGGCGCTGGCATTCAAGGCGTTGCGTTCGCTGCAGCGCGACTATCCCTTGTGGCGCGACTTCCCGTACGAATACGAAGTGGGACGGCTCGCGATCGACCTGATCAATGGCAGCCCGCTGCTGCGCGAATGGGTGGACGATCCGAACGCCGGCATCGGCGATCTGGAAACGATCGCCGAGGCCGACGAAGACGCATGGCGGCAGGAGCGCGAACGCGTGCTGATCTACCGACCGACAGCGCGTCCGTAATTAGGGGCTAGCGGCACTGCACCTCGATGAGATCACGCTCGCAGCGCAGTTCGCCGGTGAACGTATGACCGGCATTGCCGCAGAACACGAACCCGAGGTTCTCTTTTGACTCCTTGTCGTTCTGGATGCGTTCGAGTTCCTCGCACGGGCCCGCTGTCTGCCGATGGGCGATCGCGGCTCGCGATTTTCTTCGGCAAGCTGTCGGTTACGCAGATCGAACGTCAACGCGAGCGTTTCGTCGGCGAATACCGGCGCTTCGATCGCGCGTTTTTGCAGGACAAGGTGGACGTGTATCGCGCGTTTGGCCGACTGGCTGATGGAAGAAGGGCGCGTTGACGAAGCGCTCAACGTGCTGCAACTGTTGAAGACGCAGGAGTTGTACGACTTCGTGCAACGATCGGCCGATTCCGACGAACGCGTTGTACTTACGGCGTCCGAAGCCACGCTGCTCAAAGCGTATGCGGATGCGGTGGGTGCGGACGCTGCAACGGGCGCCACGATCGAGCGCCTCGGTCGGCTGGGCGAAGCGGAGCGGCTGAGTACCAGCGAACGAGCGCAGCTCGACGGCCTGCTCGCGCGACAACACGGTGCAGACAAGCGTCGTGCACTGCGTATCCGCGAGTTGATTGCAACGGCGCAACCACGCGTCAGGCGGACGCCGTCTGCATCGTCTCCGCGCACGCCGATCCTCGATGCGGAGCTTGGGCGCTACGGCCCCGGCACCGCGATTGCGGTGTATCTGCTCACCGATACGCACCTACGCATCCTGATCGCGACGTCGCAGCGGCAGAACGATCTGCGCGTGGATATCGACGGTGCGGCATTACGCCGCGACATCGGGCGCTACTTAGACGGAATTTCGCGTCGCGAAAACGTCGATGCACTCGGCCGCTCACTTTATGAAGCGCTGGTGCGCCCCGTAGATGAGGCCGCGTCGCGCGTGAAAGCGCAGCGTCTGGTGTTGTGGCTCGACGGAGCGTTGCGGTATTTGCCATTTGGCGCGCTGCAGAGTTCATCCGGCCCGCTGCTCGAGCGCTACACGATTCTAGTGCACGCTGACGCCGATACTGAGGGGAGTGCAATCGTGCAGCCGCTGCGCGTGCGCGGTTACGGCGTGACGCACGCAATCGGCGGCTATGCGGCCTTGCCAGCCGTTGCCGACGAACTGTGTTATCTCGTGCGCGGATCGATCGAGGGTTTGACCGATCAGAGCGCAGCGTGTGCGAGCGGCAGCGTCGGCAACGGCGTGATCGACGGCGAGGCGTACACGAACGAGGCGTTCACGGCGGAGCGCCTCGTTGCGCCGCTGAGCAAACTGCCTGACTTCTCGGTTCTGAACCTCGGCACGCACTTCAGCTTGCGTCCCGGCAACGCGTTGCGTTCCTACGTCGTGCTCGGCGATGGTGGCCGCCTCACGCTCGAACGCATCAACGAACTCGTAACACTGTCCGCATGCCAGACTGCACTCGGCGGCGCGACCAGCGACGATGGCCTCGAACTCGAAGCACTGAGCGCAATCGTGCAACGACGCGGCGCCAAACGCGTAGTCGCGAGCCTCTGGCAAGTCGAAGACAAGAGCACCGCGATGTTGATGCGCGAGATGTACAACGCCTTCGTCGCAGCGCCGACCGACGCAGCAGCGGCACTACGGCAAGCGCAACTCTCCATCCGCGCGAACCCCGCTTACGCACATCCTTACTACTGGGCAGGATTCGTCGCATCGGGGGGGTTATTGGGATGGAGCTTCGAATGACGGCGGACGTGGGGGAATGCCGGTTCGGACACGCTCGAGCCGTCCGTGGGCGCTCAATCGCGGCCATCCATGGCCGCTCACGGTCCTCACCGACATTCCCCCACGCCCGCCTAGGTCGAACTCCATCGCCAGCTTGTGGAGAAACACCAACGCGCTAAAGCGCGTTGGTGCGGAACGCGCGCGCAGCGCGCGTTCACCCCTCTCCCAACGAACGAACAGAGGCGCGACGTCGATGTGCAAAGGTGACGGCTGATCGGTGCTTCGGGTGCTCAAGGCCATCCATGGCCGCGATTGAGCGACCCGAAACACCGATCAGCCGTCACCACCCATCGAGTCAACCCGATGAATTAATCGCCGATTCCGGGCAGCGCCTGCCCTTCGGACTGCAACGGCGGATCGATGTGCAGCAGATCTTGCAACGGTCGGTGCAATGTCGATCATCGGCACCGCGCCGATGCGCGCACCCTTCGGCACGCCGCGTCCCATCATCATCAATGTGGCGCCCATGTCCGGGAGGTTCGGATCGAAGCCGTGGCTGCCGGGATAAATGCCTGCGACAGGTCCGAGACCGCGTATGCGAGTTCGTATCCACCAGTCCGGGTACGCAGCGGCAGTGATGGATCGCTGATGACCACGAGATCGCCGACGCGATCTTTGGCACTCAGGTGGAATTGCTCGGGAAGTTCGGTGCCGCGATACACCTGAAGCGGCTTGTGCGCTGACAACAGCGCAAAGGCGCCATCGAGCTGGGAAACGTCGTTGAGGAACACGTGCGCAACGCCCGGACCGCCGAACACGCGCGACGGGTAAGCCGTGCTCGGTAAGAAGGCCCGCCAGATCGAAAAATCCGTGCAACGCGGTCATACCGTGATCGCTAACGAGGATCACGGTCGTCTCGTCCCATAGATGCCGCGTGTCGATCGCCGTCCAGCAGCCGGACGAGCTGCGCATCCTGTTCGAAGATCTGCTCGACGACTGCGGCGTTGTCGGGCCGCGGCGATGGCCGACCGTATCGGCGCCGTGCCAATACGCCATGATCAGCCCGGGCCGTTGATCGGCCGGCAAGTCGATCCAGGCCAGCATCTGATCCACCTTCACGCTCTCGGGCGTTTCGCCGTTGAACGGCGCGATTCGATATTGCTGATGCTGACCGTGCCAGTCGGTTTCGGAGCCGACCCAGAAGTACGTTGCTGCGCGTACACCCTGCCTCTCTGCGGTGATCCAGAGCGGTTCTGCGTCGAGCCAACTGGCGTCGCTGGAGTACGCGTAGCGGCCTCGCGTGCGATCGAGGAATTCGTTGTCGACGATGCCGTGGGTACCTGCCCACGCACCCGTTGCGAGCGTGACGTGGCCGGAAAAGTCGACGACGGCCAGCCGGGGATCAAATGTTCCGCGCGCAGGCCTTCACGTCTGCATGCGCGAGAGGCCCGGGAAAGGCGCGCGATCCGGATAGTCGTAGCGCATGCCGTCCCACGACATCACGATGACGAGCGGCGGGCGCCCCACGCTAGCGGGGCGGAGAGCGCGACCAGGCCAGACAGAACAGTCCGCGCGCCTTCATGCGCACGTTAGTCGCTGCCGTCTTTCGGCAAACCCAGGATTCGCTCCGCGATGATGTTGCGCTGAATGTTCGGCGTGCCGCCGCCGATGACCACGTTCGGCCAGCTGAGCGACGCTTTCGCCCACTTGCCGCGATCGACGGCTTCTGCGCCGTCTTTCAGTTCGAGGCCGGCCTGGCCCGTCAGCGAGACTGCGAAGTCGTCCATGTCCACTTCGAGGCTGGCGCGGTGCATCTTGTTCACGGACGTTTCGCTCGACAGCGGTTCGCCCTTCAACTGTTTCGTCAGATAGCGCAGGCCGTTGTATTTCATCGCCGCGATTTTCACGTCGAACTCGGCGATCTTCCTTCGCACGGCCGGATCCTGCGCCGCGGGTTTGCCGTTCTTGACGCGTGTTTTTCACCAGCGCTTTCAGTGTGTCGAGCTTGTCGAACATCTGCGTCACTTCGCCGATGCTCGAGCGTTCGTTTGCGAGCGCCGAGACGGTTACCGACCAGCCTTTGCCTTCTTCGCCGAGACGGTTCGCCACCGGCACTTTCACGTCGGTGAAGAACACTTCCGCGAAGTGGCGATCGCCGGCCATGTTCTCGATCGGCCGCACTTCGACGCCGGGCGTCTTCATGTCGACGAGCAGGCACGTGATGCCGTCGTGTTTCACCTTCGGCGCGAAGTCGGTGCGCACCAGCAGGATGATCCAGTCCGCCCACGGCGCGCCGCTGGTCCAGATCTTCTGGCCGTTGACCAGGTAGTGATCGCCCTGGCGCACGCCTTTCGTCTGAATCGATGCGAGGTCGCTGCCGTAGTTCGGTTCGGAGTAGCCGGTGCACCAGCTGACTTTCGAATCGAGGATGTCGGGAATGAAGCGCTTCTTCTGTTCCGGCGTGCCGTACTGAATGATTCCGGGCCCCACCCACGCGAGACCCATGAACGACGTACCGAGCGGCGGTGCTTTGGCCAGCGCCATCTCTTCTTTGAGGATGGCCTGCTCGGCGATGGAACCGTCGCGCGCCGCCGACGTCTTTCGGCCAGGCGAATCCGACCCAGCGCTTCTCGCGCACCTTCGTCAGCCAGTTGGTGAGGAAATCGCTGTTGCGCTGCTTCGCGGGCGGCAGATTCGCTTTGATGAACGCGCGAACCTCGTCGCGAAACGCCTGTTCCTTCGGTCGAAAATTCGAAATCCATTACAAGCCTCCCAACGCGGCGACGCGTTCGTAGTGGTGGTCGGAATCGCCGAACATCGGCCGCGCCCATTTCGATCGTTTCAGAAACAGCTGAATGTCGTATTCGGCGGTGAAGCCGATGGCGCCGTGCAGTTGCACGCCGTCGATGCCGATGCGCGCGAACGCATCGCTGGCGTACGCCTTCGCCAACGACGCCGCGCGGGGGAGTTCGACCGGCGCGTCGTCCACGGTCCACGCGGCGTAGTACGGACAGCGACTTGAACGATTCGATGTCTACGAACATCTCGGCGAGCCGGTGCTTCACGCCTTGGTACTTGCCGATCGGGCTGCCGAACTGGATGCGTTCCTTCGCGTACGCGGTCGTCATCGCGAGCGCGGCTTCGGCGGCGCCGACCGACTCGGCCGTGACCGCAACCGCGCCGCAATCGGACAGGTAGGCGAGGTCGTCGGTGGTCAGCGGCATCAGTTGTGCGTCGCTCAGCGCAACGTCGAGCGTCAACGTACCGATGCGCTTCGTCTCGTCCATCATCGGTTGCACCGCGACGCTTACGCCCGGCGCGTTGCGATCGACGATGGCGAGTTTGAAGTCCGCTGCCGGTGCGGCAGGCGACGATGAACAGATCCGCCGCGCCCGCATCGGCGACGAACGGTTTGGTGCCCTTCAGGCGACCGCCGTCGAGCGTCAGCTTTACTGAGTCCGGATGCACCCAGTTCGGCTCGTCGTAGAGCGCGAGCGTGCCGACACGGCTGCCGTCGGCAAGCGCTGGCAGCAGCTTCTGCTTCTGCGCGTCGCTACCGCAGCGCAGCAGCGCGGCCGCTGCGAGCGTTTGCGAAATGATCGGCAAGGGACACAGTCCGCGGCCGGTTTCCTCGAGCACCACGGTGAGGTCGACCCACTTCAGGCCGATGCCGCCGAAGCGTTCCGGAATGATCAGCCCCAACCAGCCGAGTTCAGCGGCCTGACGCCACAACGAAGGGGAGGTGCCGGCGGTGCTTTTCATCAGCTTCCGCACCTCGGTCAACGGACACGCGTCCTGCATGAACCGCCGCACCTGGTCGCGCAGCAATTCCTGTTCTTCGGTAAAGCCGAAATTCATGATGACTACTCCTGATTCTTCGATACGTGCGCTGTTCAGGGCGCAGCGACGATGCTGCGCGCGAGCCAGTCTTCGGTGCGATCGCTCAAGCCCAGTTCAGCGAGGATTTCGCGCGTGTGTTGCCCCGACACCGGTGCAGGGCCGCCGGGCGCAGCGGGCGTGCGGCCGAATCGCGGTGCGGGTCGCGCCTGACGCAACGTGCCGGCAGTCGGATGTTCGAGCGTGCTGAATACCTGGTTGTGAGCAATCTGCGGGTCTTCGTGCAGTTCGGTCAGGCGACGCGCTCGCGCAAATGGCACGTCTTCCGCGGCGAACTTCTCCGCTGCTTCGGCGAGCGACAGCTTGCGCGACGCATCGGCCATTTCGCCGCGCAACACTTCGAGCAGCGCCGGACGATTCCGCTGACGAGCAGCCAATGTCGCAAAGCGCGGATCCTCGCCGACGTGGCCGCAACCGAGCGCGCGGCACATGCCGTGGAACTCGTCGTCGGACAGCGTCATCGTGGTGGCCCATCCGTCGCTGATACTCGGCAACGTTGCCCGATGCGCCGACAGGCGGGCGCGCATCGACGCCGTCTCGCCTTGCAGAATCAGGTCCGCGGCGGTGTCGGGCCACAGGAATGCGATGGCCGTATCGAGCATCGACAACTCGATGTGCTGCCCCTTGCCGCTCTTCGAACGTTCGAGCAGCGCCGCCGTGATGGCCTGGAAGCCCGTGTAGGCGGTCAGCTTGTCGAGAATCAGCTGATTCACCTGCTCCGGCTGGTCCGGATGCTCGAGGTGGATGCGACCTTGTGTGGCGGCGATGCCCGAATAGAACTGGATGATCGGATCGTAGGCGCGTTCGCCCGCGCGCGGTCCGGTTTGGCCGAAACCGCTGATCGACAGATAGACGAGCTTCGGATTCAGCGCGTTCAGTCGTTCATAGCCGAGCCCCAGGCGTGCGATCACACCGGGGCGGAAGTTCTGAATGACGACATCTGCACGTTCGGCCAACGCTTCCACGATGCCGCGACCTTCTTCGTGCCGAGGTCGAGCGCGATCGACCGCTTGCCGCGGTTGATCACGTGGAAGAATCCGGAGAAGCCGTTCCGGCTGCTGCCGACGTGGCGTTGAATGTCGCCGACGAGGCGCTCCACCTTGATGACGGAAGCGCCTTGGTCAGCGAGCAGAGCACCCGTAAGCGGCCCCGAAACGATGGCCGACAGATCGAGTACCGAAAAACCGGTCAGTGGACCGGGCATGTCGGCTTAGCCGAAACCGCGCATCGGGTTGATCGGCGGCCACGCTTCCTTGCTGGCCAGAATCTTCTCGCCGATGTTCTTGACGGACCACGGCGCGTCGGCCTGATCCTTCGATGCGATCGGCGTGATCTGCCACGACAGCAGCGAGACGTTGTTGCCGGCGACCAGGAACTGCCGGCCGCTGACTTCTTTCGCTTCGTCCGTGCACAGCCACACCACGGCCGGCGACACCTTCTCGGGCGGGAATGCGTCCTTGGCCTGTTCCGGCAGGATGTCTTCGGTGAGACGCGACATCGCGGTGGGCGCGAGGATGTTCACGGTGATGCCGTACTTCACGCCTTCGAGCCACAGACAGCGCATGAAACCGGCGGTTGCCGCTTTCGCCGCGCCATAGTTCGTTTGTCCGAAGTTGCCGAGCAGGCCCGACGTGGAACTCGTCATGATGATGCGGCCGCCGTGACCCTGTTCGATCATCTGGTCGTACGCCGCTTTGGTGACCAGATACGTGCCGCGCAGATGCACGTTGATGATGATGTCCCACATGTCGTCGGTCATGTTCTTGAACGACTTGTCGCGCAGGATGCCGGCGTTGTTGATGCAGATGTCGATCTTGCCGAAGGTCTTCACCGCGGTTTGCACCATGGCTTTCGCTTGCGCCGGATCTGCGACAGAACCGTAGTCGGCCACGGCTTTGCCGCCCGCCGCTTTGATTTCGGCGACAACTTTATCGGCCATGTTGTGGCCGGCGCCGGTGCCGTCACGCGCGCCGCCGAGATCGTTCACGACCACGGACGCGCCTTCCTTCGCCAACAACAGTGCGTGGGCGCGACCCAAACCGCCGCCCGCACCCGTTACCAGAGCGACCTTGCCATCGAGCATTCCCATCAGAAAACCTCCCTATATAGGTATGTGTTCGGTATGAGCTGCAAATTGTGCGACGCAACAGTCTATGGAATAAGGGCGCTAAGGCAAGGGAGGAGCTTCGGTTCGCGGCGGGCGCTGGGGAATGTCGGTTCGGACTCGCTCTAGCCGTCCCTGGTCGCTCGAGCGCGGCCATCCATGGCCGCTTACGGTCCTCACCGACATTCCCCTACGCCCGCCTGGGTTCGCGCTGTCATCCCATGCCTTCGCATGGGGCTCGAAGTTTCACCAACGCGCTAAAGCGCGTTGGTGCGGAACGCGCGCGCAGCGCGCGTTCATCCCTCTCCCAAGAACGACGGCGTGACCTCGATGCATGAAGGTGACGGCTGATCGGTGCGGAGGGGTATGAGCGGCCAGGGATGGCCGCGACTTAAGCGCCCAGGGATGGCTCGAGCGGTCCCGTAGCACCGATCAGCCGTCACCCACCCACTGAGCTGGCAGAGGATTCACCTCAGATGAGCCACTTCATTAAGGCTCACGACGTTTCGTTCCCCCGATCTCGCACAGAGAAACCGGTGAATGCTCGTGTAGTTCGGTTCGAAGAAGAGGCGCGGGACCATGCGCAGCACGTGGGCGGCCCACACGTTGATCACGCCGCCGTGGCAGAACACGGCGACGCGTTGCCCTTGATGGCGCGCGATGATCGACTCCAGCGCGCGAACCACCGTGTCCTGGAAGGCCAGGATGTCGACTTCCTCGTTGTAACGGCCGTCGACGAACGCTTTCCATGCCGCGTAGTCGGTGCGTTTCAGTTCTTCCATCGGAATGTAGCTCGAGGTGTGGCGGTCGAATTCCATGATGCCTTCGTGGAACTGGATCGAGTGTCCGCTGAGTGCGACATAGGCCTGCGCGGTTTCCTTTGCACGCCGCATCGGGCTCGAGAACACCGTGTCGATTTTCTCGGTGGCGAGCCACTGCGCAACTTTCGCCGCCTGTTCGAGTCCCGTCGCGGAGAGCGCGGGGTCTGCGGTGCCGGACGCGACCTGTTGCCGTTCCGGCAGTGCGTGGCGGACGAGGATCAGTTCCATGGAAGTCTCTGCTTTGAGCGACGCGCGCAAGCCTAGCGATGGCCCTGCGGCGAAGCCAGCCGCGAATGGCCACGGGCTGGGGACACTTCGGTTTACATGCGCGGAAGCGCAGGGCAGCATGGCCCCTCACTTCGATCACGGCAGGGATCATGTTCAATCTGGGCGCAGTCAGCGAAGCCATTGCGGCGGCATTTCCCGATCAGGAAGCAATCGTGTTTCGCGATCGTCGCATCACGTTCGGCCAGCTGAACGAGCGCACGCGACGGCTCGCCAACTATCTGCTGTCGCGCGGTCTCGGCGTGCGAACGCCGCGCGCAGAGCTGCAGCGATGGGAATCGGGGCAGGATCAGCTCGCGCTGTATCTCTTCAACGGCAACGAATACCTCGAAGGCATGCTCGGCGGGTACAAGGCGCGAGTGGCGCCGTTCAACGTCAACTACCGCTACGTCGAAGAGGAACTGGTCTATCTGCTGAACAACGCGCGCGCACGCGCAATCATCTATCACGCGAACTTTGCGCCGCGCGTGGCCGCTGTTCGCGCCAAAGTTCCGTCGTTGGAAGTGTTCATCCAGGTGGCCGACGAATCCGGCAATGCGCTGCTGCCGGGCGCGGTCGACTATGAAACCGCGCTCGCGCAGAGCTCGCCGGACCTTCCGAAGACGCAACCGTCGCCCGACGATCTCTACATCCTCTACACCGGCGGCACTACCGGAATGCCGAAAGGCGTGTTGTGGCGTCAGGCCGACATTCTGGTCGCGGCGCTCGGCGGTCGCGCGGCCGACGGAAAGATTCTCGAGTCGCTCGACGAATATCGTCGAACGCGCGAAGACCGTCAGCATGAAGATGTTCCCGGCCGCGCCTTATATGCACGGCGCCGGACACTGGATTGCGTTGTCGGCGCTGCACCAGGGCAACACGGTGTTCATTCAGAGCGATGTGGAGCGGCTCGATCCGGCCGACATCCTGTCGTTGATCGAGCGCGAGAAGATCAACTTCCTGCAGATCGTCGGCGACGCGTTCGCGCGGCCTATCGTCGACGCGATCCGCAACGGCAGCTACGACCTGTCGAGCCTCGGCATCATTCTGTCGGGCGGCGCGCCGCTGAACGCGTCGATCAAAGCGGAGATTCTCGACCTGCTGCCGAACGTGATGATCATCGACGGACTCGGTTCGTCGGAGGCGGGCGGGCAGGGCTCGCAGATCAGCAACAAGATGACGGGTGCCAGCACCGGCAAGTTCGTGCCGGGTCCCGACAACGTCGTGGTCGACGAAGCGCTCACCACTGTGTTGCCACCGGGCCACGAGGGCATGGGCTGGTGGGCGAAGCGCGGCTTCGTGCCGCTCGGCTATCTCGACGACGCCGCCAAAACCGAGCGCACGTTCGTGATGATCGGCGATACGCGATTTTCGGTGCCTGGCGATCGCGCACGACATCTCGCTGACGGCAGCATCGAGCTGCACGGCCGCGATTCGGTAACGATCAACTCCGGCGGCGAGAAGATCTTCGCCGAGGAAGTGGAACACGCGTTGAAGCACCATCCCGCGGTGTACGACGCCGTCGTCGCCGGTCGGCCGAGCGAGCGTTGGGGGCAGGAAGTGGTCGCGGTAGTGCAGTTGCGCACCGGCGCGCGTGTAACCGACGTCGAGTTGAGCGACGAGTGTGCAAAGCACATCGCGCGCTACAAGCTGCCGAAGGCCTATGTCTTCCGCGACGCGATCGTGCGCAGCCCCAGCGGCAAGGCCGACTATCGATGGGCGAAGGAACAGGCGACCGGTTCGGGCAAGAAGTAATCAGCGAAAAAATCAGGGGAAGCGCGATGGATCCGTTGTTCGATTTTACGGGCAAGGTGGTGTTGGTCACCGGCGGTAGCCGTGGCCTGGGCCGCGAGATGATATTGGCGTTTGCCGAACGCGGCGCCGACGTGGTGATCGCAAGCCGCAAGCTGCAGGCCTGTGAAGAAGTGGCGCGCGAGGTTGAGAAGAAGGGGCGCAAGGCGTTGCCCATCGCGTGTCACGTCGGCCGCTGGGACGAAGTCGGCAAGCTTGCCGACGCGGCATACGAACGCTTCGGACGCGTCGACGTGCTGGTGAACAACGCCGGAATGTCGCCGCTGTATCCGTCGCTGGAGGACATTTCCGAAGAGCTGTTCGACAAGGTGGTCGGGCTCAACTTCAAAGGGCCGTTCCGTCTTTCGGCGCTCATCGGCAGTCGCATGGCGAAAGGCGATGGCGGTTCGATCATCAACATCTCGAGCACCGCGTCGCTGAATCCGTCGCCGACGTCGGAGCCGTACGGTGCCGCAAAGGCCGGACTCAATTCGATTACACGATCGTTTGCGTTCGCATACGGCCCGAAAGTGCGCGTGAACTGCATCGTTGCCGGGCCGTTTCTCACCGACATCGCAAAAGCGTGGGACATGGAGGCGTTCAACAAGCTTTCAGCACCGCGGTTGGCGCTGAAGCGCGGCGGCGAGCCGAACGAGATCGTCGGCGCGGCGCTGTTTCTTGCGAGTCCTTCCGCCAGTTTTACGACGGGCACGCTGGTTCGTGTCGACGGTGGGACACCGTAAACAAAATTCGTGTTTGACGACGGTGTGTCCGCGATGGGGCTGCTAGTCTACAAAGACGTCCGCGAATGTTCGTTCGAGATCGAGACCCAACCCGACGATGGCGACTGTGGCAGACGAACTGATCAACAATTCGCTGGACGATGTCATCGTGCTGCTCGAGCGCGAGATCGAACGCCTGCAGTTGTCGCTCGAGACGATCCGCCTGTCGAATCACCCCGAACGCACCGAGTTGATCCGTTGGCACATCCGCACGCTCGACGAGCGGCAGGATGCGCTCGATCAGATGAAGGCGTTACTTCTCGAAGCGCCGGCGAGGCCGCCCGCAGATTAGTGCGATCGCCGCCGCGGCGTTTTCACAACGGCGCGGTTCGATTGCGGTAGCGGTTCGCGACGCGTTTTCTTGCTCGGCATCGCTCGCGCCATCAAGTCGTTTTCGGCGGCGGTCATTTCGGCGTCGGCTTCGCGAAGAATCTGCATGAACGTCAGCGCCGCAGGCGACGGTGTGCGGCCGCGCCGATAGAAGCGGCACGGACGGACAAGCATCGGCAACGCATCGACGTCGAGGCGTACCAATCGCCCGATGGCGATTTCGTCGCTGACCATACCGAACGTTGCGGGCAGAACCGCATCGCTCTGGCTGACGATTTCACGCGCGAGGCTCATCGAATTCACCTGAAGCGCCGGCTGGAACTCGCCTGTTTGCGGGTCGAACTGCCCCGATGCTCCGTTCGCTTGCGCGAATTGAGCTGCATCACCGCCCATGTGTCCTGAGACGATCGGATACTTCAGTACCTGCGCCAGTTCGAGGTTCTTCTTCCCCAGCAGCGGATGCCCTGGGCGACACACGAGGAACACCGGGTGTGGCTCGAGCGCCTCGATCACCAGCTTCGGCTCTTTACCGACCCTTGCGCTGGACGCAACGCCGACGTCGTAGCGAGCTTCCACCACGCCGAGTACCACGTCGTGCGCGTCCATCGTTTCCATGCGGATGCTGAGACCGGGATGTTTCGCCAACAATCGAGCTGCTACGCGACCGACCAGCGACTCGCTCACATAGGGCCCCGCCGCAACGCTGAGTGAACCTGCGTGCAATCCTCCCAGCAGATCGATCTCGCGTTTGATCAACGCGACGTCGCCGATCAACTGGGTGCCACGTTCGATCAGCAGTTTGCCGAACGCGGTCAATTCGACGCCGGTCGTCAATCGATCGAAGAGGCGCACACCGAGGTCGCGCTCGAGCGACGCGATGCTGCGCGAGAGCGCCGGTTGCGTGATGTGAACAACTTCGGCGGCGCGCGCGAAGTTGCGCGTTTGCGCCAAAGCGAGGGCGTGTTGGATCGGCGTCAGATCTCTGATCATCGATGGAGGATAACAGAGTCATTTGCCCGCGATGCGCGGCGCGCATCGATCCAATGTCCAAGGTGCATTGGACGCTGAGCGACCATCGCCACCAAGCTGCCGGCCCTCTCGCATCGTCGATGACGTCAAGTCGTCAAAGGCGCGGGTTCGCATTGACAAAGTAACAAGGGACTTTCGATGGACACGATCTGGCCGTTGATCCCCAGTTTCATCGGGGGCTTGTTGATCGGCGTCGGCGCGAAGCGGGCGATGCGCACCACTGCGATCGTTGCGGGGATCGCCATCGCCATCCTGGCGCTGTTGGCAAAGTTCGGCGTCGACAGCGGCTCGCTGGACGAATGGGTTCGTAGCAGTTCCAGCTGGATCGGCGATCACGTCGAAGGAGCCGGTCGCTACCTTGCCGCATTCCTGCCTGCGGCCGGTGCGGCTCTGGTCGGTGGCGTGATCGGGTTTCGCAGATAACGTGTTCGATCGTAGAAGAAACAAGTCGAAGTAAGGGAGAGACGCATGTCGTTAGCAAAACGTAGTGCCGCGGAATTCATCGGCACATTCTGGTTGGTGTTGGGTGGCTGCGGCAGCGCGGTGCTGGCCGCTGCGTTTCCGCAGGTGGGTATCGGTCTGCTCGGTGTTTCGCTCGCGTTTGGTCTCACGGTGCTGACGATGGCCTTTGCGATCGGCCACATCTCGGGCTGTCACCTCAATCCGGCCGTTAGCATCGGTCTCGTTTGCGGCGGCCGATTCAAGGCGGCGGATTTGCCCGCGTACATCATCGCGCAGGTGCTCGGTGCGATCGTCGCGGCGGCGCGTGCTGTACTTCATCGCCAGCGGCCAGGCAGGCTTCGATTTGAGCGGCGGCTTCGCGTCGAACGGGTACGGTGATCACTCGCCGGGCAAGTACTCGAAGCGGCGGGCTTCGTCACCGAAGTGGTGATGACGCTGATGTTCCTGCTGATCATTCTCGGTGCAACCGACAAGCGCGCGCCCGCGGGCTTCGCGCCCATCGCCATCGGTCTCGGCCTGACGCTGATCCACCTCGTCAGCATTCCGGTCACGAACACGTCGGTGAATCCGCGCGCAGCACCGGCCCCGCGCTGATCGTCGGCGGCTGGGCGATCGCACAGCTGTGGATGTTCTGGGTGGCGCCGATCATCGGTGCGGCGATCGCCGGGTTCATTTATCGGTGGTTCGAGAAGGACTGAGGCGCCCGTGTGAGGTCGTTGGTGGCGTCAACGACGTTCACAAGAACCGCTGAACGATGTCCATGGGATTCGGGTTGGCCTGAAGGGTGGTCTGGAGATCACGTGTGAGCTACGTAGCTGCCGTTGTCGGGGCGATTGTTTGTGCGGCGTTCGCGGTGACGCGGACCGTGGATCGGCGACGTGACGTTGTTCGATCTCATGGTCGTCAACGAGAGCGGGGGTCGTTGGGCTTCGATCCGGTGATGACCTTTGCGTCCGAAGACGATGCGCCGGACAACGTTCTCATCGGTCCGGCGGTTAGTGGCGTGTGGCAGTACTCCAAGACGCTCAACCTTGGGTTGTTCAATCAGAACGTGTTCGGCAACGACACGCGTATCAGCCAGATTCGGACGGTGGTGGCGTATCAATTGGGCGACGGCTGGCCGCTGTCGCCTGGGGATCTGCAGTTCGTTCACGACTGGGAGCACAGCCCATGGCTGTCGGTGCCGGTCGGACTTCAAGTCGGCAAGGTCACTCGATTCGGTGATCGACCGGTTCGAGTGGCACTCGCGCCACAGTACAACCTCAGCGATCACGATGGGCTTCCAAAGTGGAACGTCCAGCTCACGTTCACCGTGCTGGCACCAGGAACTTAGCGATGACTCCTGAGAGGAGATGAGCCGATGAAGAACTACGCGATGAGGTTGGGAAGTGCCACGGCCGTGCTGCTGTTGGGAGCTGCCCTCCTAGTTTCAGGCTGCGGCGGCGAGAAGGCGCCCGCCACGTCTGCACCGGCGCCGTCCGATGAGGGTGTGGACGCTGCCTCCGGCGCGCAGAACCAGGCCGAATCGCAGCTGCTCGCGCCGACCGACAGGGATCTGGGCACCCGAGGCGATGGAAGAACTGCTGGCGCCCGTTGCGTTGTATCCCGACATCGTACTTGGCCAACTGCTCGTTGCGTCCGCGAATCCTCAGGAGGTGCTCGACGCCGGCAACTGGGTACTGCAGAACGAGAGCCTGACCGGCAAGGCACTCGACGACGCGGCGAAGACCGCGGGTTTCACACCACCGATCCGTGGACTCATGCAGTCGCCGGAAGTCGTCGACATGATGTGCACGGAGATGGGTTGGACGACGGAGCTCGGCCAGGCATACGTCAACGATCAGGCCGGCGTACTCGAAGCGGTGCAGCGTCTCCGGGCCCAGGCGAGGGACGCAGGTAACCTCGAGAGTTCGAAGGAGATGAAGGTCGAGAGCGAAGTCCAGGAGGGCACAACAGGTCATCACGGTCGCACCGACGAGTCCGCAGGTCGTCTACGTTCCGCAGTACGATCCCGTCGCAGCGTATGCACCTGCGCCGGCCGCAACGACCACGGCGCCGGCGACGCAGCAGGGCCACAGCACCGGATCGATGGTCGCGACGGGTCTGCTTTCGTTCGGCGCAGGCATCGTCGTCGCCAACATCTTCGACGACGATGACGACGACTGGGACGACGACTATGCATCCCGCGGTATTACGGTCCACCGATGCCGTATTACCCGCCGTATCCGTACCGTCCGCGTTACGGCGCCGGTTATTACCCGAGCCACGGCTACAGCCGGCCGCCGAATTATCAGCACGGCTTCAACAACAACACGATCGTGGTCAACCAGAACAACAACTACTGGAACCGCTACGACAACAATTCGGTAAGCAATCGCACCGCGAAGAGTCCGGAGTTCAAGACCACGCCGACGAATGGCCGCGAAAACCAACGACGTAACAATGGCGCGATTCGTGTGGCGCATTGGATCGATATGCCGAGGCGATCAGGACTGCGGGCCTTCGCAGCAGAAATCATCCAACCCAGTTTCGTACTCGAGGAAGTGAACATGAAACGATTCGCATACACGATCATGGCGTTTGCTGCGGTTGGCGTGCGGTCAACTGGCGCTGGCCGGCCCGCTCGATCCGGACTGCACCGCCGAAAAGGCAGCGAAGAGCGCGGCGGCCAAAGCACCGTAGGTGTCGGCGGCCGCTGTTCGCCCGCCGAAGCGGCCAAGGACATCGGCCAAAGATGCGGTCGGCGATCGGCGACAAGGGACCGAACGAAAGGCACACGACGACGACGACACGGCATGGACGCGACGACAGAGCGCTCAGCTGAAAAAGATCAACCGATCGAGCTGACAACCGGACAAAGGTGCAAACCGAGTGAGGTGCAACAGATGAAGATCAAACTCGCGTTCGTCGTCGCGTGCATGCGGCCTGTTGTCTCATACCGTCTCTGCCGCGCCGCCGCCCACGGACGGCTCGGTGCTGCCGTTCCCGCCGACGCCGTCGGCGAGCGTTGCCGCGCCGCGCCTGCAGGATTCGAAGCTCGCGCCGCGTGTCGACGACCGAGCCACCTGCCGAAGGATGCGCCGAACATCCTGATCATCCTGCTCGATGACGTCGGCTTCGGCCTGGCCGATACCTACGGCGGGCCGATTCACACGCCGACGCTGAGCCGCATCGCAAACGCCGGCATCAGCTACAACGCATTCCACACCACGGCGATCTGCTCGCCGACGCGCGCGGCGCTGCTGACCGGGCGCAATCATCAGCGCGTCGGGTCCGGCACGATCGCCGAGCGCGCCGTCGACTGGGACGGTTACACGGGCGTGATCCCGCGGACGCTCAGCGGCGCTGCCGAAAGTGCTCGGCGCATACGGCTACAAGACGCGCCGCGTTCGGCAAATGGCACAACACGCCCGCGACCGAGACCACCGCGATGGGTCCATTCACGCTGTGGCCGACGGGCGAAGGCATCGGCTTCGACTATTTCTACGGGTTTCTCGCCGGCGAGACGTCGCAGTGGGAGCCGCGGCTGTTCGAGAACTTCAACGCGATCGAACCGCCGCACGATCCGAAGTACCACCTGAGCGAAGATCTCGCCGACAAGGCGATCGTCTGGCTGCGCGAACATCGCGCGTACGCGCCGGACCAGCCGTTCCTGATGTATTGGGCGCCGGGCGCGGGCCACGGTCCGCACCACATCTTCAAAGAGTGGGCCGACAAATATAAGGGCCAGTTCGACGACGGCTGGGACGCGCTGCGCGAACGCACGTTCAAGCGGCAGAAGGAACTCGGCTGGATTCCCGCCGATACGCAGCTCACGCCGCGCGCCGATTCGATGGCCGGCATGGGACAGCATTCCGGAATCGCAGCGGCCGTTTCAGCGTCGCCTGATGGAAGTGTTCGCCGGCTTCGTCGAGCACGTCGACGTGCAGGCAGGGCGCGTGATCGACGAACTCGACCGGCTCGGCATCCGCGACAACACGCTCGTCATCTATATCTGGGGCGACAACGGCTCGAGTGCCGAAGGCCAGAACGGCAGCATCAGCGAACTGCTCGCGCAGAATCAGATTCCGAACACCGTCGAACAGCAGATCGAGGTGATGAACGAACTCGGCGGCCTCGACGCGCTCGGCGGCCCGAAGATGGACAACATGTACCACGCCGGCTGGGCGTGGGCGGGCGACACGCCGCTGCGTTACACGAAACTGATCGCGTCGCACTTCGGCGGCACGCGCAATCCGCTGGCGATTTCGTGGCCTGCGCACATCAAGCCCGACAAGACGCCGCGGGCGCAGTTCCACCACGTCAACGACATCGTGCCGACGATCTACGAGATTCTCGGCATCACGCCGCCGAAGGTGGTGGACGGCTTCGCGCAGGATCCGATCGACGGCGTCAGCATGGCTGTACAGCTTTGCCGACGCGACCGCGAAGGGGCGCAAGCACGTTCAGTATTTCGACAACAACGGCAGCCGCGGCATCTATCAGGACGGCTGGTATGCGTGCACGTTCGGTCCGCTGACGCCGTGGCTGACGGTGAGTCCCGGGCTCGCGACGTGGGATTCGGGCAAGGACGTCTGGGAACTCTACGACCTCACCAAGGACTTTTCGCAGTCGAACGACCTCGCGGCGAAAGAACCGAAGCGCCTGCGAAGCGATGAAGGCCGCGTTCCTCGAACGAAGCGAAGAAGAACAAGGTGTTCCCGATCGGCGCCGGCATCTGGCTGCGCCTGCATCCGGAGGATCGCGTCGAAGACGCCGTATTCGAGCTGGCAGTTCGACGCGACGACGACGCGGATGCCGGAGTTCACCGCGCCCGGGCTCGGTCGTCAGAGCAATCACGTCACCATCGATGCGACGCTCGGTGAAAACGCGTCGGGCGTGCTGTATGCGCTCGGCGGCGCGTCCGGCGGGCTCACGCTGTACATGGACAACGGCGAACTCGTGTACGAGTACAACATGATGATCATCGAACGTTACGGTGCGCGCTCGAAGAACAAGCTCGGCGGCCGGCAAGCACCGCATCGAGGTGGACACGACGATTGCGAAGCCCGGCGCGCCCGCGCGGTGGTGATCCTAGCGTCGACGGCAACGAAGTCGCGCGCGCCGACGTGAAGCGCACGGTGCCCGCGGCGTTCACCGCGAGCGAGACGTTCGACGTCGGCGTCGATCTCGGTTCGCCGGTGTCGCTCGTATATGCCGAGCGGCGCCCGTTTGCGTTCGACGGTCGAGATCGACAGCGTCGACGTCGGTTTGAAGTGACGTTCAGACGAAGAAGGAAGTGTTCATGAAGTCGGTAGATGTGCTGGCCATCGGTCTGTGCTTGCGACGCTGGTCGCAGCAGTGTGCCGGCGCACGCCGACCCCGCGCCTACGGACGGCTCGGTGCTGCCGTTCCCGCCGACGCCGTCGGCCTCGAAGGCGGGGCTGACGATGGCGGATTCCGTCTACAAGAAGCGCGTCGAGCCGAGACACCTCGCAGAAGGCGCGCCGAACATCCTGATCATCCTGATGGACGACGTCGGACCGGGCACGCCGTCGACATACGGCGGCGAGATCAATACGCCGACGCTCAGCCGCGTCGCGAACATGGGCATCTCGTACAACCGCTTCCACTCCACCGCGATGTGCTCGCCGACGCGCGCATCGCTGCTCACCGGGCGCAACCACACGTTCGTCGGCAACGGCCAGATCTCGGCGATCGCGAACGATTTCGACGGCTTCAGCGGCACCATACCGAAGTCGTCAGCGACGATGGTGGAGGTGCTGAAGGACTACGGCTACAACACCGGCGCGTGGGGCAAGTGGCACAACACGCCGGAGGAGCAGATCACCAACAAGGGCCCGTTCGACTATTGGCCGACCGGCTACGGCTTCGAGTACTTCTACGGGTTCCTGGCCGGCGAAGCGTCGCAGTACGAACCGACGCTGACGCGCAACACCACCGAGGTGATCCAGCATCCGCAGAAGGGTTACCACCTCACCGAGGACATCGCGCAGGACGCGATCAAGTGGCTGCGCGAACAGCAGGCGTATGCGCCGGACAAGCCGTTCTTCATGTACTGGGCGCCCGGCGCATCGCACGGCCCGCATCAGGTGATGCAGGAGTGGGCCGACAAATACAAAGGCAAATTCGACGACGGCTGGGACAAGTATCGCGAGCGCACGTTTGCGCGAGCGAAAGCCAAGGGCTGGATTCCGAAGAACGCGCAGCTGACGCCGCGTCCCGCGTCGATGGCGTCGTGGGATTCGATTCCCGAGGCGGAGAAGCCGTTCCAGCGCCGCCTGATGGAAGTGTTTGCCGGTTTCACCGAACACGCCGACTACAACGCGGGCCGCGTCATCGACGAGATCGAGAAGCCAGGGCAAGCTCGACAACACGCTGATCTTCTACATCTGGGGCGACAACGGTTCGTCGTCAGAAGGACTCAACGGCACGATCAGCGAACAGCTCGCGCAGAACGGCATTCCGACGAAGATCTCGCAGCACATCGAGGCACTCAACGAACTCGGCGGGCTGCCTGCGCTCGGCGGCCCGAAGACCGACAACATGTACCACGCCGCATGGGCGTGGGCCGGCAGCACGCCGTACAAGGGCACCAAGCTGATGGGCGCGTACTTCGGCGGCATCCGCCAGCCGATGGCGGTCGTCGTGGCCGAAACGCATCAAGGCGGACCGCGACGCCGCGACCGCAGTTCCATCACGTGATCGACATCGTGCCGACGATTTACGAACTGACGAAGATCACGCCGCCGCGCGTCGTGAACGGCTTCGAGCAGGATCCGATCGCCGGCGTCATCCCGGCCGACCTGAACCGTCTCATGGAGCACTGCAAGGAATACTTCCGCCAAAAAGGTTGGCCCAATTTGCCCATCGAAATGGGGCTCACCAAAACCGACAACTACTACATGTAGGCGTAAATGGCCGGGCCTGGATTACATCGTCAAATTCAATTTCATGTACCTGACCGATGTCAGCAAAACGGGTGATAGGAGGGCCGAAATCCTTGCACACTTGCACGGTCTGTGGGATCACCTTATCCAATCTGGCGTCCCGTTCAAGGCCCACTGGGGCAAGATCAACTTCATGGACCACCACTTCGTACAGGGTCACTACGAATACGCTCGCTTCAAGCCCTTCATACACCCGGTATTCCTCAACAGGTACCTGACCGAGCGACTGAATCCAGCACTTCCAGCACTTTAGCAAACAAATATTTCGAACACACCCAAGAGGTTCGACGTTCGCACGGATTTCGTGTACACTGCGATCGTAATAAAAAACTTTACCCTTTCCGCCGATGAAGCCGTGATCAAACAAGCGCGTAAGCGGGCGGTGGACAAACACACAACGCTGATGAGGCTCTCTGCGCCTGGCTGGCGCGGATACGTGTCTCAGCCTGTTGCCGCCGACCAGGACGAGCGACTGATGGCGCGGTTGGGGCATGTTCACCCCGACGAAAGTTCAGCCGTAATGAGTGACAAGGACAACTGACGCCATGCCACCCTTCACCCGCGACACCCTCTTCGTGGAGCGGAAAGGCGCGGCGTTGGGCGTGCTGGTCTCGCTGGAAAACCCTCGCAAGACATGCTCGCCGAAGCGGCCGCGGCCCGGCGTCTATCGCTCGCCGGTAGGGAACGGGACTATCCAAAACTGCAAATCCTCGACCATCGCCGATCTGTTCAACGGCGCCCAGGTGCAGATGCCACCGTGGAACATCACGTTCAAACAGGCGGAGCGGGCGAAAGCGGAGCCCAAGGGGCAGACGGGGCTGTTCAGGGGACGCAATAAGGAGGATCCATTCCCGATCCTCAAGCAACAATTCGGCGACCGTCTTGTTGCCCTGGTCCACGGAAGCGAAGCTACATCGGGCGCGGATCGGAACTTTCTACCATTCCACGCTATCACGCCGGCGGCAACCAACTCTCGAGCGTTCTCCAGCGAAGTCTCCATGGGCACAATTCGCCCGATTGGCTTGCCGCGCTCCGTGATAATCACCGTCTCCCCCGCTTTGACTTGTTGCATGGTGCGGCTCAATTGAGCCTTCGGTTCCGGATCCCAACAGTTGTGTGCGACATGGTCAACACCCTCCATGATGTGGTCACATTATATCGTAAGAGGCCACCCGTCGTAAATTGGTTTTTTGCTTCGAGCCCCCATCCACGCTGTGATACAATATAGGTAGGTTGAGATAACTATGACGATCATGCCTACTGAAACCCTGACACTGACACTGCCCCCTGCGTTGGCACAGGAGCTAGGCACCGCGACCCAGGAGTTCTGGCCGAGATCCTGGAACGTGGCTGCGCGAAGATGCGCATCGAGCGAGCTCTTGAACGCTATGCTCTCGGCGGCATGTCGTTTGGAGTGGCTGCTCCGCCAGGCTGGCATTTCGCGACCGGACTTGCCCGCCGGCATATGGCCACGCGGAATGGAGCCTCCCTTCAGCGACAAGACGCTGGCCGAAGAGCTAGGCTAAGACCGTGCCAACCGTCCTGTGCAACGCCGGCCCCTTGATAGCGCTCGGCAAGCTCAACCGCCTCGACCTCTTGGCCAGCTTGTACGGCCAGGTGCAGACTACCGCGCTGTCCATCATGAAGTTGTCATCCACGGCCTGGCAAGCGGTATGCCTGACGCCAGAACAGTCCGTCTGTTCTGGCAACGCCAAGGGTGGCCGATTATTGAGGTGCCTCCTGCCGTTCTCGCGGCCTACTTCCCGCAGATGATCCTTGATCCCGGTCGAGGAGACGGAAGTGTTGCAATTGCCCAAACGCTGGATGATCCACTCGTTCTGCTCGATGACGAGGCTGCCACGCTGAGCGCGTCGCCTGCGACTGCCCGTGCGTGGCACCTTGGGGGTCCTAGCCGAAGCCTTTCACCGCAACATCCTCACTCTCCCCAGATTGAAATGTTAATGCGTGAGATCAGGTTGGCCCGACATTTGGATCGGCGCCAGGCTGTGTGAGGGCCAGGTGTTGTCTTCACTCAGCAAGCCGGACTCATAGCCCTAGTGCAGTTGCAGTTAAGGCGATCGGTGTTGTATAGTACTGGACATGCCAAGAGCACCGATCTATGTTCAAACATTGACTGATGAGGAGCGAGCCGCCTTGCTGGCCGGGCTACGCTCGCATGACGCCTTCGTGCTGCGCCGCTGCCAGATTCTGCTGGCCAGCGCCAGTGGCAAGCGGGCCTCGCAGATTGCGGGCGAGTTGGGCTGCGATACCGATACAGCCCTCAACGCGATCAATGCCTTCAACCGCACGGGCCTGGAGGCCTTGACGCCCGGCTCATCGGTACCGCACACGATCGTGGTCGCCTTCGATGCCGCGGCGGCTGAGCGGCTGCGAGCGCTATTGCACCAGAGCCCGCGCAACTTCGGCAAGGCCACCAGCTTGTGGACGCTAGAACTGGCTGCCGAGGTCAGCTTTGCGGAGGGCTTGACGCCAGAACGGGTCAGTCGCGAGGCTGTGCGCACGGCCCTGCAGCGGCTGGGGGTGCGCTGGAAGCGGGCCAAGCAGTGGATTACCAGCCCTGACCCCGAATACGTGCGAAAAAAAACGCCCGCGACCGCCTGATGGCCCTGGCGGCGCGCCACCCGGAGTACGCCTTGGGTTTTCAGGATGAAGTCTGGTGGAGCCGGATGACGCAGCCCCATCTGCACGCCTGGGCTGAGGAGGGCGAGGCGCTGCGCCTGATTGAACAGACGGCGGCCAAGGAGGATCCGGATCCCAAGGCGCTGGCCTGCTACGGCCTGTTGGTGTCCTGTCCCGGGGCGCCGGAAACCCTGCCGGAACAAGTCTGGCTGCGTTTCGTCGAGGGCCGCCCGATTAGCCCCATCACCACGCAGTATTTGGCCTGGTGCTGCGCGAAGTTGGCCCAACTGGGCAAGACCGCGTTGCTCATGATCTGGGACAACGCCTCCTGGCATATCAGCCATGAGGTGCGCAACTGGATCCGCGACCACAACCGAGCCGTCAGGCAGCAAGGCCAGGGCGTGCGCATCGTGGCCTGCTACTTGCCCAGCAAGAGTCCTTGGCTCAATCGGATTGAGCCGCACTGGGTGCATGGCAAGCGCAACATTGTCGAACCGGCCCGCCTGCTCACGGCTCAGGAAGTGGCCGATCGCGTCTGTACGCACTTTGGCTGTGATCATGAGTCACATCTTACCATCGCCGAAAAGGTCGCCTGATTTTGCACTAGAAACGGAACACATCATGCCCCGCACCTACGTCGCACTGGACCTCGAAACCACCGGCTTGAACGCCGAAAAGGATACCATCATCGAGGTCGGCGCTGTCAAGTACCGAGATGGCAGGTGGTGGAAGAATTCGATGACGCTCGTCAACCCGGGCCGTCCGATCCCTTATGAGATCACCCTCATTACCGGCATCCGCAACGAGGATGTGCTCGGCAAGCCCTCGTTCGAGCGGATCGCCGCGGCCTTGGAGCGCTTCGTCGGCGGGCGGCCGTTGTCGGCCACAACATCGACTTCGACCTGGGGTTCCTGCGCGCCAAGGGCTTCATCGAGAACAAAGGGCCTGGACACCTGGGAGCTGGCTTCCGTCCTGCTCCCTGCGCTGCCCTTCTACAGCCTCGGAGCCTCGCCGTCCATTCGGCATCCCTTCGCCTGCGCAGCACCGGGCGCTCAACGACGCGGCGTCACCGGCCTGCTCTTCGAGATCCTCTGTGAGCGAAGCCGCCCGCTGCCCAAGGGGGTGCTGGCGGAGATCGTCCGGCTGGCGCATCGCAGCAGTTGGCCCCTGGGGAGATATTCGCGGAGGCGCGCGCGTGCCGGCAGGGCCGAGTCCGGTGGCAGCGTCTGGCTCCCCCCCTGGAGCAAGCTTCCCTCGGCAGCCCGCTTTCGACGCCTGGCAGTGCGCTGAGCAGCTGACCCGGCCAACGATCAGCCGGCGCCGGTCGACGTCGAGGAGCTGGCGGCCATGCTCCAGCCCGGCGGCGCATTTGCAGATCTTCCCCGGCTACGAGTACCGTCCCCAGCAGGTGGACATGCTGGAGGCCGTGGCCGAAGCGTTCAACAGCAGGGCATCACCTGATGGCCGAGGCCGGCACCGGCACCGGCAAGTCGCTGGCCTACCTGTTGCCGGCCATCGCCTTCGCCGTCAAGAACAACACCCGGGTGGTGGTCAGCACCAACACCATCAACCTGCAGGACCAGCTTTTCAAGAAGGATCTGCCCGACCTGCAGCGCGTCCTGGGCGCTGGATGGGGGCAGAGCGAACCGTTCCGGGCCGCCCTGCTCAAGGGCCGCAGCAACTACCTGTGCCCGCGACGCTTCGCGGCGCTGCAGAGCCGCCCGACCTGAACACCGACGAGCTGCGCGGCGTCGCCCGCATCCTCGTCTGGCTGCCGCAGACGCAGACCGGCGACCAGGGCGAGCTCTCGCTGCCCTGCCGGGCGACCGCTCCGTGTGGAGCCAGGTGGCGGCCGACACGAAGGGTGCACGCTCGACCGCTGCCAGCGGGAGATGGGCGGGCGCTGCTTCTTTCTACCGGGCGCGCAAGGCGGCCGAGGCGGCTCACATCGATCGTCGTCAACCATGCGCTGCTGATGGCCGACGCCGCCACCGAGAACCGGGTGCTGCCGGAATACCACCGCCTGATCGTCGATGAGGCGCACCACCTGGAGGACGCAGTCACCGACCAGCTCAGTCTTCAGGGCGGACGGGTACACGCTGGGCCAGTTTTTCGCCGCGCTGTATCCGCGGGGGCGGCGCGGGCGCCGGGGCGGCCGCGAGAGCATCCGACGGAGCGTTTGGCCCCGGATCCAGGGAGCGAGAGCTCGCAGGGCGCAAGGGACTGCTCCGGTGTCCGACCGGCCTCTCGGCGACAGTGCTGCAGGCGCTATCGGTCCTGCACCGGCCGCCGCACATTTTTGAACCCATCCACAATGCTTCATCCGACTGCAGGCCGACGTGGCGGCCGTGCGCTCCCGGCTGGACATCTTCTGGCAAGTCATCGACGAGTCCGTGCAAGACGCCGTGCCCAGGATGGAGCAACGAGTACGACATGCGCCTGCGCATCAACTCCGCCGACGCGGCCCAGCCGGTCTGGGTGGATATCGAGGTCGCCTGGGACAACCTGGGCGTCGCGTGGCAGTCGCTGATCGAACATCTGGAAGCGTTCAGACGGTCGCGCTGCGAGGACGTCGAGACGGCCGGGGTCAGGGCCCGAGAGCTGGAGAGCCTTACCGAACGAGCTGGGCGGCGAATATCCTGCGCCTGGACGAGACTGCTACGTCCAGATGGAAACCTGGGTGATGAGGCCCGACCCGAACAGCGTCTACTGGGTGGAGGTCGAAGCACCGGGCAGGGACAGCGCGCATCACCCTGCGCGTCGGCGCCGGTGCACGTCGGCACGCTCGTACAGGAAAATATCCTCTTCCGCAACGAAACCGTGATGTTCACCTCGGCGACGCTGCGCACGGCCGGCAGTTTCGACTACGTGCGCGACCGGCTGGCACGCGCACGATGCCGACATCGCCACCGTCGGCTCGCCCTTCGACTACAAGGAGAGCACGCTGCTCTACCTGCCCACCGACCTGCCCGAGCCCAACGCGCCCGGCTACCAGAGCGCGGTCGAACAGACGCTCATCGGGCTGGCGAAGGCGCTGGACGGCCGTACGCTGGCGCTATTCACCGTCCTACGCGCAGCTCAAACGGACGGCGCAGGCGATCGTCCCGGCGCTGACCGAGGCGGGCATCACCGTATTGAGCCAGGGCGCGGCGGTTCACGCCACCAGTTCCTGGAGACCTTCAAGGCCGTCGAACAACACGGTGCTGCTGGGCACACGGAGCTTCTGGGAGGGGGTGGACGTGGTCGGCCCGGCGCTCAGCGCGCTGGTGCTCGTGCGGCTGCCCTTCGCCGTGCCCACCGACCCGGTCGTCGCCGCCCGCAGCGAGACGTTCGACGATCCGTTCTATCATTACCAGGTGCCCGACGCAATCCTGCGCTTCCGCCAGGGCTTCGGCCGGTTGATCCGGAGCAAGACCGATCGCGGCGTCGTCGTGGTGATCGACAAGCGCGTAACGTCAAAGAGCTACGGCCAGCTATTCCTGGAGTCGCTGCCTGAATGCACGGTCCACAGGGGCCGCTGATGAACCTGCCGGCGGCCGCGAGGGCGTGGGTGGAACGTTAGCGCATAGGTGCCAGGCATTTCGACTGAGCG
>CAWGGQ010000016.1:0-20994 GCA_963822125.1 uncultured Gammaproteobacteria bacterium
TGACACCCGAGGTGCTCGAACGGTGCAGAGAGCTTGGCATGACACTGGCTGCGGGTCTCGAGGCGGGCATCTACTAAAGAATACGCGCGAAGATCGGTAGTCGCTGAACAAGATCGAAACATGGCCCTATTCAACGTGGAGCGTGTGGATGAATCGTCTGCGGTCGTGGGTGAACTTGGACCGGGTCGATTTGTTCTGAGCAGGCTGGGTTTGACAATAAGGGACGATGGGGTGATGAGCGGGCGGCGTTGTGGGAGATGTCGCGCGGGTTGGGCCGGTGCCGGCGGTAGCGGGCGGCAGAGATTGCACCATCGCCCCAATCAATTCCGCCGAGGTGATGGCGGCGCGTTCGGTTCCGTCCGCACCTCGCGTTCTTTGGTCATCCAGCGCGACACATCAGCTCGAGCCCTTCGGTCCGGACAACGCGGATTGATTCGGGCGATGGTTCGAATGCCCGTCACCCACGGCCCAACCGACGCGACACTTCAATGTGACGGAGGCGCTGATCGCATCACCGTCCCTTCATCGTCAAACCAAGGCGCTCAGAACGAATCGACTCGGCGCGGTTCATGGGTACGTCCCACTTCGCACTGGTGGGGCGTTTCGATTGATTGGGGCGATGGTCGAAATGCGGCTGCCGCCAAGCCGGCTCGATTGGAGGCAAGCCAGCACACTCGATGAATCGCGTGAGAGTCCAACCCGATCCCGCCAGTTCCGGCCGCGGCCGCTGGTTCGACGGCTGGCGCATCGCCACCGCCCCTCCAAACCCTACGGACACCCCCGAAGTCGCCCCCGCCGAACCTGGTTCCTGCAAACCGCCTGGCGCCGCCACGGGCTCATCGACCTCGCCGACGCCCCTTAGAGCACAGCGCTTGCCTCTACACTTGCCGTCGAAAAGCGCGCGGTCAGTGAGCAGCCGCCTGCCCTTCGGCGACCGGCGCGCGTGACGCACGCTCGCTCTGCAGCATCCGCATCACCCACACGTAGCTCGCACCGGCAACCAGCACGTTGGCCACCGCGTTGGCTCCGAAGATGCCGAGGTAACCGAACAGCCGGTCGCCGAGCATCGCGAGCGGCACATAGATCAACACCATGCGCGTGATCGTCAATATCAGCGACGGCAGCGGCTTGCCGAGCGCAACGAAACAGCTGCCCGACACCATCGACACACCCATGGTCGAATACGTGAGCGGCACGATCAGCAGGTAGTGATACGTCGCTTCGACTACGGCGGGATCGTTGTTGATCAAGCCGACGATGGCGCGACCGAACACGGCCAGCACGGCAAAGATGAACACGCCCCACGCGAACGAGAAGCGGTAGCCGAACCGCAATGCCTCGTCGATGCGATCCTGCCGACCCGCGCCCCAGTTCTGACCGACCATCGGGGAAATGCTCGACGACATCGCCATCAGGATCATCACCGCGAGCGATTCGATTCTTACTGCCACGCCGAATCCCGCCACTACCGCGTGGCCGTATTTGGCGAGCAGTCCGAACACCACGCCCATCGAAACCGGTCCAACCAGGTTCGTCATGATCGACGGCACGCCGATCTTCAGCACTTCGCTCCAGGAATGCAGAACGCCGCGCCAATCGCCCAACGGGCGAATCATGCCGCGGCGGGTCAACACGTACGCGGTGGCGAGCAGCGTCAGGAAGCGCGACGTGACGAACGCCCATGCGGAGCCCGTGTAGCCGATGCCGTCGTGAATGCCGGGCAGGCCGAAGATGAGCGCAGGCGCGACCACCACCTGAATCGCGGCGCCGGCCGTCATGAGTGCGCCCGGGATCCGCGCGTTGCCGAGCGCGCGCAACATCGACATCGCGACCATCGGCAACGCGAACAGCGGCAGGCCGATGAACCAGATGTTCATGTACTCGGTCACCATCGGCAGGATGACCTCGTCTGCGCCCATCACGCGGAACAGATGCGGCCCGAAGATGCGCCCGAACACGGCGAGCGAAACCACCAGGATCAGCACGAGCAGCAGCGTGTGCGTGCCGAGCACATAGGCGCGTTTGCGGTCGCCGCGGCCGAGCGTTCGCGACATGATCGATGTCGCGCCGATGCCGAGGCCCATCGACACCGACGACAGCCCCATCACCATCGGAAACGAAAAGCTGACCGCAGCGAGTTGTTGCGTGCCGATCCAGCCGATGTAGATCGTGTCGATCATCGACGCGAGGATCATCGACGAAATGCCGAGGAACATCGGCACCGTCAAACGGATGAGATGTCTACCGACGGGACCGGTGGTGAGATCTTCGGAACGGCGCAAACGTGGAAATTCCGCGGCTAAGCAAATCGGGTATTCTAACCAGCCTCACCAACCTTGATAGCGCCGTGACGTCAGACGCGCCTCGTACGGCAAGAATCGTGCACTCGATCGACGATATTCCCGCGCGGGTCTGGAACGCGTGTGCAAACCCCGGTGCGCCATTTCCGGACAATCCGTTCCTCGAACACGGCTTTCTGCTCGCGCTCGAAAAGAGCGGCAGCGTCAGCGCACGCACGGGTTGGCAGCCTTTTCACCTCGTACTCGAGCGTGGCAGCACAGACGTGATCGGCGTGGTACCCATGTACATGAAGAGCCACTCGCGCGGCGAATACGTATTCGACAATGCGTGGGCCGACGCGTGGCATCGTGCCGGCGGCAAGTACTACCCGAAGCTGCAGATCAGCGTTCCGTTCACACCCGCAACGGGCCGGCGCCTGCTCGCCCGCCCCGATGCGGATCCGGACGAGGTTGAACGGCAATTCACCGCCGCGTGTGTGCAGATCGCGAAACAAAGCGAGGTTTCGTCGCTGCACATGACGTTCCTGCCGGAATCGCAATGGCGCACGCTCGGCGAGATGGGTCTTCTGCAACGCGTCGATCAACAGTTTCATTGGCAGAATCACGGCTATTCCTCTTTCGACGATTTCCTCGCCGAACTCGCATCGAAAAAGCGCAAGAACCTGAAACGCGAACGCCGTGAAGTGGTGGAAGCCGGCATCGACATCGAATGGGTAACCGGTTCCGACATCAAAGAACACCACTGGGATGCGTTCTTCGAGTTCTACACCGACACCGGCAACCGCAAATGGGGCAGCCCGTATCTGACGCGGCGCTTCTTCAGCCTGGTCACGCAGGCGATGGCAGATCGAATTCTGCTCGTGATGTGCAAACGCAACGGTCGCTACATCGCCGGCGCGTTGAACTTCATCGGCAGCGACGCGTTATACGGTCGCAACTGGGGTTGCATCGAAGACCACCGCTTCCTGCACTTCGAAGCGTGCTACTACCAGGCGATCGATTTTGCGATCAGTCGCGGTTTGCAGCGCGTCGAAGCCGGCGCCCAAGGGCCGCACAAAGTCGCGCGCGGCTACGTTCCGCAAGCCACGTACAGCGCGCATTGGATTCGAGATGCGGGGCTACGCGATGCGATCGCGCGATATCTGAAGGAAGAACGGAACTACGTGCAGCAGGACATCGACTACCTGAACGAACACACGCCGTTCCGCTCCGATCTTCAGATCGATCCTATCGCTGCTTCAACAGATCACGAATCTCAGTGAGCAGCACTTCCTGCGGCGGCGCCTGTTGCACTTCGGGCGCCTTTGCCTCTTCCTTCTTCTTCATCGAGTTCATCGCCTTGATCAACATGAAGATCGCGAACGCGATGATCACGAAGTCGACGATCGACTGAATGAACTTGCCGTAGTTCCACGTGACCGCGGGATGCGCCGCGTCCAACGCGGGCTTCAGCGATACGACGAGATCGCTGAAATCGACGCCTCCCAGTAGCAGCCCTAGCGGCGGCATCAACACGTCGGCGACGAACGACGACACGATCTTGCCGAACGCGCCGCCGATGACGATACCCACCGCCATGTCGACCACGTTGCCGCGCATGGCGAATTCTTTGAACTCCGAAGCTAGAGACATGCTCTTACCCTCCCGTTTGAAACACACGAACACCGACGCGGTCAGAGATTCCCTTTGACCTGCGTCAGATAACTTTTGATACGCGCGAGATTCTGCGGCCCCATTCGCAACAGCTGCTTCTGCAGCGGCTTCAGCGACTCGAGATTGGGGTCGGCGAACTGGTAGTACACCTTCGGCTGCACCACTTCGATGTCGCCTTGCAGATCGGGTGTCGCCAAGACCTGTTCGATGCCTTCTCGAATGGCGGTGGTCGGATCCGAATCCTTCGCGCCGAGTTCCTTGAGCGCTTCTACCAACAACGGCGACAAGGTGCGCAGCAGCGCGGCTGCCTTTTGCGGATCGATGCTGATCGCGGTGTCGACGAAGCCGTCGAATCGATGATAACCCTCGGGATCGAGCAGCATCCGGTCGCCGTCCTGACGCACGGGGAACTTCGTGGTCGGCGTGAGGAACACCAGTTGGCGGCGGGGATAGTCGCCGACGCGGGCGTTGTCGATGACGACTGCGAAGCGGCGCACGAGATCGTCCTGCTTCAGCCATTCGGTCATACCGGGCGACAGTGGACTCACCTGTTCGCGCACGAAATCGTCGCTTGCTTCGAGCGACGGCAATACCAGTCGTTGTACGTCGGGTGTCGACGGCACATCGGCGTCTTCATGCGGTATTGCAGGTGTTTCGGCGGGAGCCGAAACGCTCGTCGCTGTTGCCGGCGGCTGCGAACTCTTCCACCACCAGAGACCGCCGCCGATCGACACAACGATGGCTCCGGCAATTGCCATGATGGTGCGTGTCTGCATCGAACCTCCGTACTTCGGAACACGGCGCTGCGCAGCCTCGCTGGCCATCGAGCAACGCAGCTCAGCTGCGCATCGTGCCATGAAATCCATTATCATTTCCCGCTTTTCGCGCTAAGGACACTATGACGCGCACCGACATCCGCGATGTGTTGAGTCGACAAATTCGCAGATCGGCAGCGATGTGGTCATCGCAGGCTGGCTGCGAAGTGTGCGCACGTCGAAAGGCGGCTTCGCCTTTCTGTCGGTCAACGATGGCTCGAGTTTCGATGGCCTTCAGGTAGTTGCCGGCGCCGCGCTGCCGAACTACGAATCTGAAATCGTCAAACTGACGACCGGTTGCGCGGTCGAAGATCGAAGGCACCGTCGTCGCATCGCAGGGCAAGGACCAGGACCGCGAAATTCAGGCGACTCGCGTAACGCTGATCGGCGCGGTCGACGATCCCGAAACATATCCGATTGCGAAGAAGCGCCACACGTTCGAATACCTGCGCACCGTCGCGCATCTGCGCCCGCGGACGAACACGTTCGGCGCCATCGCCCGGCGTGCGCAACTCGATCACACAAGCCGTGCACGGCTACTTTCACCGCCACGGTTTCGTCTGGGTCAACACGCCGATCATCACTGCGAGCGATTGCGAAGGCGCGGGGCAGCTGTTTCGCGTCAGCACGCTCGATGCGCTCAATCCGCCGCGTGCCGGCAACGCAGTCGACTTCGAGCAGGATTTCTTCGGTCGGCAGACGTATCTGACAGTGTCGGGTCAGCTGAACGTCGAGAGCTACTGCCTCGCGCTGTCGAAGGTGTACACGTTCGGTCCGACGTTCCGCGCGGAGGACTCGAACACCAGCCGCCACCTGGCGGAATTCTGGATGATCGAACCCGAGGTCGCGTTCGCCGATCTGTCCGCCAACGCGCGATCTCGCCGAAGACTTCCTGAAGACGGTCTTCAAGCAGGTTCTCGAAGAACGCCCCGACGACATGGCGTTCTTCGCCGACCGGATCGACAAGCAGGCCATCACGCGGCTCGAACATCTGATCAACACGCCGTTCGTACGCATGGACTACAGCGAAGCGATCAACATCCTGAAGAACGCGGCGAACGGTTCGAATTCCCGGTGGAATGGGGACTCGATCTGCAGTCCGAACACGAACGCTATCTGACGGAGCAACACGTCGGCGGGCCGGTCGTGGTGGTCAACTATCCGAAGGACATCAAGGCGTTCTACATGCGCCTCAACGACGACGGCCGAACCGTTGCGGCAATGGACGTGCTGGTGCCCGGCGTCGGCGAGATCATCGGCGGCAGCCAGCGCGAAGAACGTCTCGACGTGCTCGATGCGCGAATGGCGGAGCACGGCCTCGGCGAAGAGCTGTGGTGGTACCGCGATCTGCGCCGCTACGGCTCCGTGCCGCACGCCGGCTTCGGCCTCGGCCTCGAACGACTGGTTCTGTACATGACCGGCATGGAGAACATCCGCGACGTCATTCCGTTTCCGCGCGTGCCGCACAGCGCGAGTTTCTGACAGCGAGTCTGCAGCGCGATCTGCGATGCCTTGAGTTCGGGCGGAGGTAGACAGAGGGAGAAACCATCGCCAATGTTCCGTTCGCTGTTGCGGCTTAAAGACGTTCCTCGCTACCCTACCGCGGCCTGCTCGGGCTCGGCATCTTCGCGTTCCTGATCGCGCGGATCTTCGAAGCCGCCGATGCCGCTGTTCCTGAAGAAAGGCATCGATACGATCGCCGCCGGGTCCGGCGACGTGCTGATGCCGGTGATCGGCATCGTCGCCGCCGTGGTCGCGCGCTTCCTCGTCGTCACGTCAGGCACGCATTCTCGTTCGCCGCGTCGGGCTCGAACGTCGCGTTCGACCTGCGCGAGCGGCTGTACGCCCAACTGCAGCGTCAAGGGGCGAAGTTCTTCTCGCAGTTCACGATCGGCGACATGATGACCCGCGCGATCGCCGACATCAGTCTCGTCCAGCGCCTGATCTCCATGGGCAGCATCCTGCTGGTCGTGCTGGTGTTCGCAACCGTCGTCGGCTTCAGCTTCATGTTGTATCTGTCGCCGGCGCTCACGGCGCTGATCCTGCCGCCGCTGCCGTTCGTGTTCTTCTACGCGTGGTACGCGTCGCGCGAGATGGGCGTTTCGTCGCGCGACGTGCAGGACCGCATGTCCGATCTCGGCACGCACGTGCAGGAGAATCTGTCCGGCATCCGCACCATCCAGGCGATGGTGCAGGAAGAGAACGAGATCCGCCGCTTCGCGCGTCACGAACCAGCGCTACTCCGAGGCGTTCTACCGGCAGGCGCAGATCAACTCGCTGATGGCCGCGTGGATGCCGTCGCTCGCCGCGGTCTGTTCGATCGTCATCCTCGGCTACGGCGGCAGCCTGGTGCTGTCGGGCGAGATCACGGTCGGCACGTTCACCGCGTTTTTCATGTACGTGAACATGGTGGTGCAGCCGTTCCGCGTCGCCGGCTTCATCGTCAATCTGTTCCAGCGCGCCGCGGTCGCCTCCGACCGGCTGTTCGAGGTGTTCGACCTCGCGCCGGAAATCGACGACTCGTCCCACCGGCGAGACGCCCGCGCAGATTCGCGGCGCCATCGAGTTCAGGCATCTGAGCTTTGCGTACGACGCCAAGCGCGAACCCGCGCTGAACGACGTCATCGCTGACGATCAGCCCGGCGAATCGATCACGATCATGGGGCGTGTCGGCGCCGGCAAAACGACGCTGCTGAAACTGCTGGTCCGCTTGCTCGATCCGCCGCCGGGTACCGTATTCGTCGATGGCCACGACGTCCGCGACTACCCGCTCTCGCAACTGCGCTCGCAGATCGCGCTGGTGCCGCAGGACCCGTTCCTGTTCGGCGAACCGCTGCGCGACAACCTGACCTACGACGATCCGGTGCGCGCGCTCGATCTGATCTGGGAAGCGGCCGCGTCGGCCGATTTCAAAGAAACCGTCGAAGGTTTCGCCGATCAGCTCGACACGATCGTCGGCGAACGCGGCGTAACGCTTTCCGGCGGGCAGAAGCAGCGCGCCACGCTCGCGCGCGGACTGATCCGTCAGGCGCCGGTGCTGGTGCTCGACGACTGTTTCTCGAGCGTCGACACCGAAACCGAGGAACACATCCTGTCGGAGCTGAAACGCCTGCGGCGCGGCCAGACGACGCTGCTGATCTCGCATCGCGTCTCGACCGCGCGGCACTCCGATCGCATCGTCGTGCTCGACGAAGGCCGCATCGTCGAAGAAGGCACGCACGCCGAACTGCTGGCGCGCGGCGGTTCGTACGCCGAACTCGAACGCATACAGCGCGAAGGCGCCGACGCATCCGACTACGCGATCGCCGGAGCGCCCGCATGAGCGAAGCGCGATCGCCGCGTACCACGGCTCCGAACCGCCGCAGTCGCGATCACGCGATGTTCGACGCCGAGTTGTCGGGCCGCGCGCTGAACCTGCAGCTGCTGCGGCGGCTGCTGCACTGGACTCGCGCCGTATCGCGCCACGGTCGCGCTCAGCTCCGTGCTGATCCTGGTTTCGTCGGCGCTGCAGGTATTGCTGCCGGTCGTCATCTCGGTCGTCGTCGTCGATCACGTGATCATGGGCACACAGGCAGCACGTCACGCCCGACATGGGCATGATCGACGCCACGCCAGTGGCTGCAGGACACTTCTGCGCATTTCGCCGCTCGCCGGCGCGTGCGTGCTGTTCGCCGTGCTGCAGATCGGCTGGGCGATCACCGGGCACTACCACCGGCTGACGCTGATCCGCGCGGTGATCAACGGTCTGCGCGACCTGCGCCTCGATCTGTTCCGTCATCTCGAAACGCGCCCTTCGTCGTTCTACGACCGCGTCGCCGTCGGCCGCATCATGACCCGCGTCACCAACGACGTCGAAGCGCTCTACGAACTGCTGCGCGGCATCGGCACGTTGATCGGCGAGTTCGTGCCGTTTTTCGTCGCGCTCGTGATCATGCTCGCGGTCGACGTGAAGCTGACGCTGATCATGCTGCTGGTGATGCCGATCATGGGCGGCGTGACGTACGCGTTCCAGCGCACACGCGGCAACTGTTCCGGCTCGTGCGCCAGTCGGTGTCGGCGCTGAACCAGAATCTGCAGGAGAACCTCGCCGGCCTGCAGGTCGTGCAGCTGTCGCGAACGCCAGCGCTACAACCTCGAACGCTATCAGCGCGATCAACGCGCGCAATCGCGAAGTCGAGCTGCGTTCGATGCGCATCGAGACGCTGTATGGCGCGTTCACCGACAGCGTCTCGTCGATCGCGCTCGGCGCTGGTCATCTGGTACGGCGCCGGCGCGGTGGTGCAGGAACACGTCTCGCTCGGCGGCGTGATTCTGTTCACGCGCTTCATCGACATGCTGTTCCACCCGATCGTCGTGCTCGGCGAACAGACCAACATCCTGTTCCGCGCGATGGCGAGCGGCGAGCGGATCTTCCAGGCGCTCGACTGGGACGAGAAGATTCACGAACCCGCAACGCCCGCCCGCTGCCGGCGCGGCTGCGCGGCGAAGTCGAGTTCCGTCACGTCAACTTCGGCTACGACCCGGACGTGCCGGTGCTGCGCGACGTATCGTTCGACATCCGTCCCGGCGAGAAACTCGCGATCGTCGGTCCGACCGGCTCCGGCAAGAGCACGCTCATCCGGTTGTTGGGGCGTTTCTACGATTTCGCCGACGGCCAGATCTTCCTCGACGGCATCGACCTGAACCACATCCACACCCGCGACCTGCGCCGCCGCGTCGGCGTGGTGCTGCAGGATTTCCACATCTTCTCCGGGACGATCTACGACAA
The DNA here is from genome assembly GCA_963822125.1 of uncultured Gammaproteobacteria bacterium. Lineage (GTDB taxonomy): Bacteria > Pseudomonadota > Gammaproteobacteria > Pseudomonadales > Azotimanducaceae > DATJGR01. The sequence goes on from CAWGGQ010000016.1 coordinate 9,537, forward strand.
CATCGCGCTCGGCGACCCGGCGATTTCGCGCGAGCGCGCGATGAACGCCGCGCGCACCGTCAACGCCGACGGGTTCATCCGCGCGCTGCCCGACGGCTACGACACGGTGCTCTCGGAGCGCGGCCAGAACCTGTCGCAGGGTCAGCGGCAACTGCTCGCATTCGCGCGCGTGCTGGCGGCCGACCCGGAGATTCTGGTGCTCGACGAAGCGACCGCCAGCATCGACACCGAAACCGAACTGCTGATTCAGGACGCACTGCGCAAGCTCACCGCCGCGGCGCACGTCGATCCTCATCGCGCACCGGCTGCAGACGATCCAGGAAGCCGACCGCGTGCTGGTGCTGCATCACGGCCGCGTCGAAGAACTCGGCACCCACGAGGAACTGCTCGCGCGGCGCGGCCTCTACTACACGCTGCACACCCTGCAGTTCCAGGCCGTGACCGACGCCGAGATCGACGAAGTGATCCAACGCGACGAGCCCTAAAATGACGGGGTCAGAGTGCCTTACGCGCGAAAGGCAATCTGATCCCGTTATCGCTAGAATGAGCCCATGAGCGATCAACCCAAAAGCGGCGAGAAATTCCGCACGCCGCTCGGCTTCAGCGCCATCAAGAACGGCATCAAGCGCGACCCTGACGCGACGCGAACCGGGCAGCGCAAACCGCCGTGGCTGCGTGCGCGGCTCGGCAGCGGCAAGAACTACGACGCCGTGAAGCGCACGGTGCACGAGCATCGGCTCAGCACGGTGTGCGAAGAGTCGCATTGCCCGAACATCGGCGAATGCTGGAACAACGGCACCGCGACGATCATGTTGATGGGCTCCGTGTGCACGCGCGCGTGCCGCTTCTGCGCGGTCGATACCGGCAATCCGAACGGCTGGCTCGACGCCGATGAACCGGCCAACGCCGCCGAAGCGGTGCGGTTGATGGCGCTGCGCTACATCGTGCTGACCTCGGTGGATCGCGACGATCTGCCCGACGGCGGCGCGGCGCACTACGCCGCATGCGTGCGCGCGATCAAGGCGGTGAATCCGACGACCGCGATCGAAGCGCTGACGCCGGATTTCAACGGCAGCACCGCGCAGTCGAAACCGTCGTCGACTCCGGCCTGCAGGTATTCGCGCAGAACATCGAAACCGTGGAACGACTCACCCATCCGGTACGCGATCCGCGCGCCGGCTACGCGCAAACGCTCGGCGTGCTCGAACACGCGAAAAACCATCGCAGCGACGTACTGACAAAAACCAGTCTGATGCTCGGCCTCGGCGAAACCGACGACGAGATTGCGCGGACGATGGACGATCTGCGCACGCGCGGCGTCGACATCCTCACGCTCGGCCAGTATCTGCAGCCGACGCTGAACCATCTCGGCGTCGCGCGCTGGGTGCATCCCGACGAGTTCGCCCGATACCGCCAATGGGGCCTCGAACGCGGTTTCATCGAGGTCGCCTCAGGTCCGCTCGTGCGATCGAGTTATCGCGCGGACCGGATCCTCGAAAAGAACAACCTCGGCCTCGCGTTTGCCCGGCGCCGCTACGATTCCCGTCAAGATGGTCTGAATCGATGCCCGCTTTTGCCGACACCGCGTTGTGTTTTGATCCGCGCGCCGCCGCAACGCCGCTGCACGTCGTACGCGCCGCCGACTTTGCGGCGTGGTCGGCGCAGCAGAGCGCGCGCGTGCGCGACTGGATCGCCGCAACCGGTCATCGGGGTGACGCGGGCACCGTGTCGCTGGCTGCCCGCCGACGGAGCATCCGCCGCCGCACTCGCAGTCGTTGGCAACGATCGCGCTGTATGCGATCGGCGATCTGCCGTTGCGCCTGCCGCCCGGCACGTATCGAGCCGCAACGCTGCAGACGAGCTCGGCCGACCTGACAGTGCTCGGCTGGGGACTCGGCGCGTACCGCTATACACGCTACAAAACGGCCGACCGTGCGCCCGCGCGTCTGGTCGTGCCGGAGGCGTGCAACGCGTCGCTGCTGCGCGATCAGCTCGATGCAACCGCGCTGGTCCGCGACCTGATCAACGCGCCCGCTTCGGACCTGTTGCCGCAGCAACTGGCCGACGCAGCGGCCGCGCTCGCGAACGGAATTCGGCGCGCAGTGCAGCGTCACCGTCGGCGACGGAACTGCTCGCCAGCAACTTTCCGACGATCCACGCGGTGGGCCGCGCCAGCGCGAACGCGCCGCGGCTGATCGACATCACGTGGGGCAACGCGGCTGATCCGCGCGTCACGCTGATCGGTAAAGGTGTCTGCTTCGATTCCGGCGGCCTCGACATCAAGCCGTCCAACGACATGCGCCTGATGAAAAAAGACATGGGCGGCGCGGCGCACGTGCTCGGCATCGCGCGCCTGGTGATGGCGCAGCGGCTGCCGGTGCGGCTGCGCGTGCTGGTGCCCGCTGTCGAGAATGCGATATCGGGCAACGCCTTTCGCCCTGGTGACATCATCCGCACGCGCAAAGGCACCACCGTCGAAATCGACAACACCGACGCTGAGGGGCGCCTGGTGCTGTGCGATGCGCTCGCGCTCGCGTGCGAAGGCGACCCCGGACTCATCGTCGATTTCGCGACGCTGACCGGCGCTGCGCGCGCCGCGCTCGGCACCGACCTGCCGGCGCTGTTCTGCAACGACGATGCGCTCGCCGAAGGTCTGCTCGCCGCGGGCCGAGCCGCTGCCGATCCGATGTGGCGCATGCCGCTGCACCAGCCGTATCGCAAGATGCTCGACAGCAAGGTGGCCGACATCGTCAACAGCCCGAGTTCCCCGTACGCAGGCGCAATCACCGCCGCGCTGTTTCTCGAAGGATTCGTCACGCCGGGCGTGCCGTGGGCGCACTTCGATCTGATGGCGTGGAACACTGTCGACCAGCGCCGGGCCGGCCGGAAGGCGGTGAAGCGATGGGCCTGCGCGCGGTGTATGCTCACCTCGCCAACCGATTCGGCCGTTAGACGGTCGTCCCGCAACGAATTTTCGAGACTTCACGATGTTCATCGCAATGAATCGCTTCAAGATCGCGCTCGGACACGAAGCCGATTTCGAAGCCGTGTGGCGCGAACGCGAGAGCTTTCTCGACGGCGTGCCCGGGTTTCAAGACCGTTCCACCTGCTGAAAGGCCCGACCACCGAAACGCACACGCTCTATGCTTCGCATTCGGTGTGGGAATCGCGCGCGGCATTCGTCGCGTGGACACAGTCCGAAGCGTTCCGCAAAGCTCACGCTCAGGCGAATCCGCGCAAGGGCACCTATCTCGGGCACCCGGAACTCGAAACCTTCGAGTCGGTTCTGTAGCGCGATGTCGAGCACCCCCTGTTCAAACGGCTCGAACACGCGAAGCCGGGCGAGTCGTGCCGCTGCGCGACGTGCTCGATGCGCTGCGCTTCAGCGACGACGGCCTGATTCCCGCAATCGCCCAGCGCCACGACAGCGGCGAAGTCGTGATGGTCGGCTACATGAACCGCGCCACGCTCGAAGAAACGCTCGACGACCGGCCGCGTGTGCTACTTACTCGCGCAGCCGCAACGCGTGTGGCGCAAGGGCGAAGAGTCCGGCAACATTCAGACGCTGCGCGAACTGCGCGTCGACTGCGACGGCGACGCATTGCTGCTGCGCGTCGATCAGACCGGGCCGGCCTGTCACACCGGCCAACGCAGCTGCTTTTACCTGAAGGTCGACGGCGATCGGGTCAGCGTGACGGACGCGCCGGAACGCAACCCGCAAGACATGTACCGCTCCACCGAGTAGCGCGCAATGAACATCAACCTCCACAACACCCTCACCGGGCGCAAGGAACCTTTCGAGCCGCTCGACGCGAACTGCGTGACGATGTACGTCTGCGGCCCGACGGTCTACAACCTCGTGCACATCGGCAACGGCCGGCCCGCCGTGGTGTTCGACGTGCTGTACCGGTTGCTGCGCCACGCTATCCGAAGGTGCGCTACGCCCGCAACATCACCGACATCGACGACAAGATCAACAAGGCCGCGCTCGACAGCGCGGCGAATCGATCGCCGAACTCGCCGAACGGTTCACGGTCGCGTACAACGAGGACGTTCGCGCGCTCGGCAATCTGCCGCCGACGGTCGAACCGCGCGCCACGCACCACATCCCCGAAATCATCGCGATGATCGGGACGCTGATCGAGCGCGGCCACGCCTATGCGGCCGACGGTCACGTGCTGTTCAACGTGCCGTCCGATCCCAACTACGGCGCGCTGTCGCACCGCTCGCTCGAAGACATGCTCGACGGCGCCCGCGTCGAAGTGGCGCCGTACAAACGCGACCCCAAAGACTTCGTGCTGTGGAAACCGTCGACGCCGGAGCTGCCGGGCTGGGACAGCCCGTGGGGACGCGGCCGGCCCGGCTGGCACATCGAGTGCTCGGCGATGATCCGCAAGCACCTCGGCCCGACCATCGACATTCACGGCGGCGGCTCCGACCTGACGTTCCCGCACCACGAAAACGAGCTCGCGCAGGGCGCGCTGCGTCGACGACGGCCGAGACCTACGTCCGCTACTGGCTGCACAACGGCATGCTGACGCTCGGCGACGAGAAGATGTCGAAGTCGGTCGGCAACATCATCACGCTGCGCGACCTGCTCGCGCGTCACGGCGGCGAGGTGCTGCGCTACGCGCTGCTGTCGGGCAACTACCGCTCGCCGCTCGCGTGGTCCGACGACCTGCTGAAGCAGGCGCAGGCGAGTCTCGACCGGATGTATCAGGCGCTGCTCGACGTTCCGCCGGGCAACGCGACGCACCCGGACCAGTTCCGGCACGCGCCGATCGATGCATTTCCGACAGCGGTCGTCGAAGCGCTCGCCGACGACCTCAACACCACCGAAGCACTCGCCGCGATGCACGGCATCGTCAGCGACATGCACCGCGCCAACGATCCGGCGCGGGCGCGCGCGCTGCGCGATCAGCTGATCGCCGGGGCGTGGCTGCTGGGGCTGCTGACGGAAGACCCGCAAGCGCACTTCAAATCCGGCAGCGACGTCGACGCCGCGCACATCGAAGAGCGCATCGCCGCACGCAACGCCGCGCGAACGGCGCGCGACTTCAAACTTGCCGATGACGATCCGCGAGGAACTGCTGGCGCAAGGCATCGAACTGGAAGATACCCGCGACGGCACGCGCTGGCGCACGAGCGGTGCGTCGAGCGATCATCGACGACTAGCAAACCGGATTGACGCTCCTCACTCTTCGTAGTTCAGCAGACTGCCGATGGTTCGAAATCCCAACTTCGCGTAAACGGAACGTGCCTGTTCGTTGTCGGCGTTGAGCCACGCGGTGTCGCGGCCGCTTGCGAACAAACCGCGCAGCAACGCGCTGACGATGGTCGCCGCCGCGCCGCGCCGGCGAAATTCCGGCAACGTTACGATGCCAACGATCTCACCAAGGCCGTCTGCTTGCGCGATCCACCGCCCAACCGCTGCGGGGCGGCCATCGATCGTGCCGAGCACGTCGTCTCTCGCCGATGCGCAGTGTTTCGCGCAAGACCCCAAGGCCTCGTTAGAGACAGGACGCGACCCGTCGGCCGGGTGTTCATCGGCGATGCGCAAGTACGCGGCGAGGTCCGCATCGCTGTCGTCGCAGACAACCGTCGCACGTTCACATCGCCTGCTTCGGCCGGCACGAACTCGCTGCTCGAGCACGCCATCAGCGGCTCCGCGCCTGCAGATGCAGTCCGGCGTGGTGCAGAGCTGCGGCAAGACCCGGCCAGAGTTCTTCGACGAACTCGACGCGAACCTTGCGGGCGCGCGTCGCAAACAGAACACGTAAGCCCTCCATCGCGGCACCCAGCAATGCCGGTTCTGTCGGCGTAACGGGCATCGCATAGTTCAAGTGCGGATTGTCGGTGTGCTGGTTGAACCACACGCGAAACGTTCCACTGCGACCGACTCGACTCCGGGGGCGGTCGGAGCCGGCGCGAGACTGATGCTCTGCTCGAGCTTTCGCGCGAGTGCGATGAGAGATGCAGCTTCAGACATCGCACTTCCTGGCGGGCACGAGTCGCTACTGTCCGTTCTGTTCGAGGTGAGCGCAACTCATCGCGGCATCGCATCGGCTTCATTTCGGGGCACAGGACGCTGGCTATACTGCCGCTGCGTTCAGGTGCCGAGGCGCGTCGATCGTCAGATCGCACGCGTTTCGGATAATCGGGAAATCGGTGCGCGCCAGTTTTGTGAGAGCTTTGTTCGCAAGACGCAATTCCGATGCTGCCCCCGCAACGGTAAGTCAGCGACGAGGGTCTGACGCCACTGTCTCGAGACGGGAAGGCGACCCTCTCGCCGTCTGCACACGCAGACGGCCGCGACGAGCCCGGAGACCGGCCCGAATGGGACGCGGACGTCCATCGGCGTTCGCGAATATCGACCAGTCGCCCGGGGCTCGGCGACGCATCGAGGGCATCTCCATGACTGTCGTCCGAACTGCTTTGCGCCGATTGCCGCTGCGTGCTGCGCGTTTCTCCGTTCTTCTGTCGTTTGCTCGCGCCGCCGCGGACTGCCGCCGGCGTCGAAGAAATCACCGTGCTCGCCACGCGCACGGCGACGCCGGTCGAACGTCGCACCGGCGCCGGTCGAAATCATCGAGCAGTCCGCCATCGACGCGCGCCAATCCGGCGTTCCCGCGGATCTGCTGCGCGGTGCGCCGGGGTTTGCGGTCAGCCAGTCCGGCGGCATCGGCAGCGTCACCGAAGTGCGGCTGCGCGGCGCGGAAGCCAACCACCTGCTGGTGATGGTCGATGGTGTCGGCATCAACGACCCCGCGCTCGGCTCGTCGGTGGATTTCGCCAACCTCGATCTCATCGGCGCCACGCGCATCGAGATCCTGCCCGGTGCACAGAGCGCGCTGTGGGGCAGCAACGCGCTGGCCGGCGTGCTCAGTTTCGAAACCACGCCGGCGCCCGGCGCCGACGTGCGCAACGTCTGGCTCGAAGGCGGCTCGAACGACACCGCGCGCGAATCGATCCAACTGGCGCACGCCGCGGCGATGCCTGGTACTACGGCATCAACGCGCGCCATAGTGAAACCGCTGGAACGAACATCGCAACGCAAGGCGGCGAAAACGACGCATACCGCAACACGACGCTGCACGTGAACACCGGCTACACCGGCGAACACCAGACATTGCGCTCGTTGCGCGGCAGGTCGATGCGCAAAGCGAGTACGACCCGAGCCCGTTCCCCGATTTCATTCCGACCGACGGCAACGTCGAACTGGACGTCCGTCAGCGCCTGTTCGGCCTCACCGCCAGCAGCGATTCCCCGGCCGGCATCGGCAGCCTCGTTTCGCTCAAACGCTACGAGTCGCGCAACGACAACCTCAGCGACGGCACACGTGACAGCGGAACCGACGGCGACAAAAACCAGTTCACCTACCAGGGCAGCTACACGTTCGGCGCCGGGCCGGTCCCAGCAGCTGACGTGGGCATACGAATACGTCCGGGAAGGATTCAATCAGCGCGGCACCGCCAGTGTGTTCGGCGACCCGAACCAGGATCAGCACATGGACACGCCAGAGTGTGATCGCCGAATACGTCGTCGACTGGGGTCGGGCAAGCGCCTCGTTGTCGGCCCGTCACGATGCCAACAGCGACTTCGACGATGCGAACGACTACCGCGTGGCCGTCCGCGTTCCGATCGCGCAGCGCGGCACTACGGTGTTCGCGAACTTCGGCACCGGAACGAAAAACCCGACCTTCGTCGAACGATTCGGTTATACGCCGGACACGTTCATCGGCAATCCGAATCTGCGACCCGAACGCTCGCGCAGCGCCTCCGTCACGCTGGAACAGGCGTTCGGCGAGACGTGCGCGCGCGCCTGACCGGGTTCCGCGACCGCCTCGAAGACGAGATCGACGGATTCAGCTTCGATGCCGACCGTGGCGGATTCACGGCCGTGAACACGAGCGGCGACAGCCGCCGCGACGGCGTCGAACTGTCGGTGCAGGCGCGTCTCAACTCGCGCACCCGGCTGCGCGTCGACTATACCTACCTCGACGCCACACAGCCGTCGGCGGCAAGCGGCCGCGATACCGAACTGCGCCGGCCACAAGACAGCGGCCGGGTGACCATCGACATCGAGCCGGTGCCGGACCGGCTGATGTTGCAATTCGGTGCCGCATACGTCGGCGATCACTATGACAGCGACTTCGCCACGTTCCCCGCCCGCCGCGTCAATCTCGACGGATACACGCTGCTACACTGCACCGCGCGTTATCGGTTCAGCGACCGTGTCGAACTGACCGGCCGGGTCGAAAACGCCGCCGATGAGCATTATCAGGACGTCTGGGGATACGCGACCCAGGGACGCAGCGCATTCGCCGGATTCAACATGAGGCTGTAATGGAGCCTTCGAGCGGATGATCGGCAGACATGGGACGACAGCATCGTTCCGACGTTGTGCCGCTACATCGAAATTCCGAACAAATCGCCGATGTTCGATGCCGACTGGAGCGCGCACGGCCACATGCGCGACGCAGTCAATCTGTTGGCGGACTGGTGCCGGCGCAGCGCCGTCAAGGGCCTGTCGCTCGAAATCGTCGAACTGCCCGGGCGCACGCCCGTGCTGTTCGGCGAGATCGCCGGCGGCACCCGACGCACCGACCGTGCTGCTGTACGGCCACTACGACAAACAACCCGAATTCACCGGCTGGCAGGACGGCCTCGGGCCGTGGACGCCGGTGATCCGCGACGGCCGTCTGTACGGCCGCGGCGGTGCCGACGACGGCTACGCGACGTTCGCGAGCCTCACGGCCATCGCCGCGCTGCAGCAGGAAGTCCGCTGCCGCACTGCGTGCTGTTGATCGAAGGTTGCGAAGAAAGCGGCAGTTTCGACCTGCCGCTTACCTCGAGCACCTCGGCCCGCGCATCGGCACGCCGGACCTCGTCGTGTGCCTCGATGCAGAATGCGGCGACTACGAGCGCCTGTGGCTGTCGTCGTCGCTGCGCGGCCTGCTGATCGGCACGCTCGAAGTGGCGGTATTGACCGAAGGCGTTCATTCCGGCGCGGCGAGCGGCATCGTGCCGTCGAGCTTTCGGATTCTCCGCAGCCTGCTCGACCGTCTCGAAGACGCAACGACCGGGCGCGTGATCGACGCACTGCACGTGCCGATCGACGCGCAAACGCAAGCCAATGCGCGCGAACTGGTCGACGCGCTCGGCGACATGATCGTCGAACGTTATCCGTGGCAAAGCGGCATAACGCCGATGGCGCAGGACATGGTCGAACTCGTGCTCAACAACACGTGGCGGCCGACGTTGAGCGTGACGGGCCTGTCGGGCGCCCCGCCGGTGACATCTGCGGGCAACACACTGCGACCCTCGACATCCGCAAAACTGTCGATCCGGCTGCCGCCGACGCTCGACGGCAACACCGCCGGGAACGCGTCGTGGAATCTGGTCTCGAAACAAACCCGCCGTACGGCGCGCACGTCAGATTCATGTCGGACGGCGGCCAACAGGGCTGGGCCGCGCCGAAGCCGATCCGGAGCGCCGCGGCGTCGTTTGCAGGGGGCGAGCATCGGATCTGTATTTCGAAAAGCCCGTCCGCTACATGGGGATGGGCGGCACGATCCCCTTCCTGAAAATGTTGGGCGACCGTTTTCCCGAACGCGCAGTTCATGGTCACCGGCGTGCTCGGACCGCACTCGAACGCGCACGGCCCGAACGAATTCCTCGACATCGAAACAGGCAAACGCGTCACGAGCTTGTGTCGCCCACGTGCTCGCGAATTACGCGGATGGGAATGATGGGACGCGAAGGGGTCTGGGACCCCTTCGTGTCCCGCTAGTGGAAGCAGCCCGCTGTCGGCGCCGAACTGCGCGCGCAGGAAGTCCATCTGATCGCCGAGGATACGGCCGCTGTTGATCAGCGCCAGGTATTCCGCGAAGTTGGGCACATATGGCAGCGCGGACAGTTCCATGTGCCGCTCGTGCAGCAGCCGGTCGCCCTTTCGGTGATTGCAGCGCCGGCAGGCCGCGACGACGTTGTCCCATTCGTCACTGCCGCCGCGCGAACGCGGCACGACGTGATCGCGTGTCAACTCGCGGTCGAGGTGTTCGTGCCCGCAGTACAGACAGATGTTGCGGTCGCGGCGGAACAACGCCTGATTCGTCAACGGCGGAACGTGCCGCATCGGCGGTACGACGCGGCCTTCGCACGCAACGATGCTGTGAACTTCCATGTGCGACTGCGAACCGTCGAAGCGGGAATGTCCGCCGCGGATTTGAAGATAGGGTTCGCCGAGCGACCAGACGACGAGTTCGCGCGCGTACAGACAAACGGCGTCCTGCCAGGTCAACCATTCGACCGGTTGACCCGCAACGTTGAGCCGCAGGATGCGCGGCGCACGCTCGAAGTCTGCCAACATCACCAACCCGAAATGTTCCTCTCGAACGTTCCGGACTGATCAGGGGCGGCTGGTCGCCGAAGACAAAGATCAAACCGGACGACAAACGGTGGTCGCGGGGGGGAAGCGCCGAACGAATGCTTGACAGAGGACGTCGTCAGAATGTAGACTCCGGTGATCAGACCCGCCGCCCCATCAGCCAACGAGCGGCCGAAGCCGCTCGTTGTACGAACCGGAACCCAGCGAGCGTTCAACCGGCGGCGGCGGACTCCACGTCGTTCTGCAGCACCGGCAGCACCTTCGCCGCGAACAGACGCAGATTGCGTTCCGCTTCGTCGTACGGCATGCCCGCGTAACTGAACACCGCCGTGAACGCATGCGACTGCGTGCTGTTCGCACGTCCGCCGGATGCGGTCGATGCACATCTTCGGCGTGCCCCACACCTGCAGGGTCGAGATAGGCCTCGGTCATCTGGCTGGCGCTGGCGCGCTGCGCTTCGGACATCCGCGGCGTAGAACTCGTAGCCCTTCGTCTTCGCGAAGTGTTCGCCGCCGAACTCGTAGTGCTTGCGTGCCGTTTCCCAGTAGCCGCCGATCCAGCGCACTGCCTTTTCACGCGCGCGCTTCTCGTCTTCGTCGCAGAAACACCAGCCGGCGATGATCGGCGCCGGCGCCGGCGCGTTGTTCACTTTCTGGAACACGGCGCGATAGTCCGCCAGCTCCTTGATCGACCATCGGCCACGGCTTCTGCGGAATCACCAGAATGCCGATGCCGAGCCGCGCCATGATCTCCACCGACTCGGGCGACACCGCCGCCGCATAGGTGCGGCCCTTGAAGGTCTTCTCCGGCTTGGGACGGATGTCGCGCGCGCGGTTGTTTGTAGTGCTTGCCGTTGTATTCGCAGTACCCCTGCTCGAGTCCGGCCAGCACCATCTCCGCCGCTTCGACGAATCGTTCACGCGACTCGTCCATCGGCACGCGGAATCCTTCGAACTCGACGCGACCCGCGCCGCGCCCCATGCCGAGGATCAAGCGCCCCTCTGAAATGTGGTCGAGCATCGAGATCTCTTCCGCCACGCGCATCGGGTCGTGCCATGGAAGCACCAC
>CAWGGQ010000017.1:0-85020 GCA_963822125.1 uncultured Gammaproteobacteria bacterium
TCGGCGAGCGGGCTTCGCACCGCATTGCCGCCCCGGTTGAGTACGTGCGTGTAGATTTGTGTCGTCTTCACATCCGTATGCCCCAACAGTTCTTGTACGGTGCGTATGTCGTAGCCGCTTTCGAGCAGGTGCGTAGCAAATGAATGACGCAACGTATGCGGGCTCGCGCGCTTTTCGATCTTCGCCTCGCGCAGCGCTTTGCGCATGTGACGCTGAATCAATTCGGGCAGCAGGTGATGACGGCGCGACTCGCCGTTGTCGCGCGGGTCGCGGCTGAACTCGGCACTGGGGAATACCCACTGCCATGGCCACTCGAAGGGCGCGTTTGGATACTTGCGCGCAAGTGCGTAGGGAAGATAGACGCCGGCCAGGCCGCGTTCGCGATCGCGCTCATACGTCACTCGTACCTGGCCGAGATGTGCTGTGAGCGGCTCAACGAGATCGCCGGGCAACATCGATACTCGGTCTTTTCCGCCTTTGCCCGAGCGCACGTAGATGGCGAGGCGCTCGAAGTCGATGTCCTTTACGCGCAGACGCAACCCTTCCATCAGCCGCAGGCCCGAGCCATAGAGCAACGCGGTAACGAGCCAGACCGTGCCGTCGAGTTGATTGAGCAGGTTCACCACTTCGTCGCGAGTGAACACCACGGGAATGCGCGGCTGCGACTTCGCGCGTGCTGCGCCGGCCAGGCTGCCGAGCGGTTGTCGAAGAACGTGCTTGTAGAGAAACACCAGTGCATTCAGTGCCTGATTCTGCGTTGACGCCGATACGTTTCGTTCGACTGCGAGATGGGTAAGGAACTCAACGACGTGAGTTTCGTCCATCTCGGCCGGGTGGCGTAGCTCGTAGAAGTGGATGTAGTGCTTCACCCAGTGCACGTACACCTCTTCGGTGCGAATCGAATAGTGCTTGCGGCGGATCACGTTGCGGAGATTTTGCAGGAGGAGGGAAGGTGGCATTGGTTTGAGGGTGGCAATGGAGTGGCTGCGATGGTGGATCGGAAGTGAGGTGGATAGACGACACGATGTCGTGTTTCTCACGAGGACGTGCGGCGATGTAGTACGAGGAGGAGACGTGAATGGGAAGGGCGGGCGCAGCGGTGACTTCACGGAGTAAGTGAGGCAGGCTTGAATGACCAACTGTTGGCGAACTGTGCGAGGGTAGCTGTGCGCGTGAAGATCAGAGATGTCGTCTTTCATTGCGACGCTTCGTCGCCTAATAGTTGTTAGGCGGCACGTGACGCCGTCGCTGCCTGAGACCATGGAGCGCAGGACAGCGAGCTAATCTGAAACAGCATTGACGAGGCTCCCGATCGGGTTCCGCTGAAATGGCCAGTGCGGTAAGATCGTGCCTCTCGGCGCGATTCAATCGTCGAGGATCTGCGGACAGCATAGGCGCGTCCAAGGGTCGCGACATTTCGCTCACTGTGTCTCCACGTGGTGACCTCCTCGGACGCGTCGATGAACGTCGAACTGTGGATCCGAGAACTTCTCAGCGCGTTCGGATCGCTTGCGACCCGAGCTATCCGACAGCGATTCGATGCGCATCGGCGCTGCGAGACATGATACGCGCAGCGTTCTGGACGAGCGATCGCGATCTGACTCTGGAGCTCATATCTCGATGGTGATGCGAGTGTCGCGGATCAGCTAGACGATGCTACCCAGAGCACGCGGTCGATCGCGCACGAGGCGATGGTGCATCCTTTCCCTTGGCATCAATGACAGCAGTCACCGATGATTCGGAGCGTGATTCGCGGTCACTGCACCGACTGGGTCGCGCGCTGCTGATGACGTACTGCTGCAGTGCCGCCTAACCACTGCATGCAGCCGACGCCCCAGCCAGTCACCAAATTTGCATACGCAAATTTGTCGCCTGTCTGGTGCGCGGCTGATGCTGGCTGTTAGGCGCACGGTCATGTTCGAGATGCTACCGGTCGCAGATGTCCTACTTAGGTATATCGCTTAGATCACGGGCGTGTCGGCCGTATGCGACATTCACGCGAATCGCGCCGACGAACTGCGGGCCAAGAGCAGTCGGCACGACTGTACGAGCTGCCGATCCGCACGGGCTTCGACGGAAGTCATAGTCGTCGTGAGCCGCTGATCACCGACGTGGAAGGACTACGGCCGAGACGAATCCAGCGTGGCGCTTGCTGCAATCTGGCGCTGATGCGTCAACTGGGCTATGCGGCACTGAGCGTGTCACAAGCCCACGTGTTTCCGACGAAGCGTGCATGGAAGGTACCAATCGCTCGACACAACGCCGTCACTCCTATGTCGCGCAGTCAGGAACTCGCTGCGAACTGTAGTCTGGCGTGCTTCGCAGCAGCTCATGCAGGCATGCGCTTCTGCCCGATTTGGAGCAAGCACGTGATCGCAGCCAGCATCTGTGGTCGTCCGAAGCTCGCAGAACTTCGCTGTCCGGGTTCGAGTGGCATCGCGCATGCTCGATGTTCGGAGGGACGGTCGCGTCGCCGCCTAACCACTGCATGCAGCCGACGCCCCAGCCAGTCATCAAATTTGCATACGCAAATTTGCCGCCTGTCTGGTGCGCGGCTGATGCTGGCTGTTAGGCGACACTATGCCAACCGAATCGATTGACCGATTGTTGTTTGCGCAAGGCTGGTCGCTGTTTCTTCTGCCAGCGCACCCTGTCGCCCGCAGACGCAACGCGTCGAGCACTTGGTAGTCCACCGCGAATGGCGGCACGCAACAATCCGGGACAACACCGTTGCCTGCTGCAAAGCCCTGAATGCATTACTCGGGCATATGAACCTGAAGGAGAACTCGTGTCGTCTGGACAGAAGGGCGAGTTTCGCTGTCCGAATGGCTTCCGGTCGCCGAGACTGCTCCGACCATGGGCGCATCAGACTGCGGCACAGCTAACGCCGCGCGCTCATGGTGAACTGTCTGCGAAAGCGTGGTTCGCACGGCCTGGCACAGTGCAAGAAGCTAAGCAGCATCATCTAACGCGAGTCTTTCAGAACGACATCTCGCTGAGCAAGAAGTTGCGCGCTCTGGTCGGCTAGTTGCAGGCTCAGGGCGTCATAAATAGTCACCGGTACTAAGGTGCATCGTATGCGCCACCGCCAAGTGTCGCCTAACCACTGCATGCAGCCGACGCCCCAGCCAGTCATCAAATTTGCATACGCAAATTTGCCGCCTGTCTGGTGCGCGGCTGATGCTGGCTGTTAGGCGTCACTGACGATCGCTAGTTCACCGAGATTCAGATTAGCAGATCGATGCAATCGGAGAGCGTGCGGCAGACAATGGTCTGGCGAGCCTCGACGATCCTTCGAGTCACGCATTTGCGAGTCCGAAGCGCTAGACTGACTCCACGCTACGCACGGTACCATCGTCGCGCATTCGATCGCACAGATCGAGGCTGCCGCTTCGGAGGATGCGTTCGAGCTGCGGTCCTTCGAGGTCTGACTCGAAGCGATCAAGGCCTTCGCGCAGCTTGGTCGTGGCTCACTTGATCGCTTGCATCCCACGAATCCTTCGCGCGCATCTCGAGCGTCAGCTGCAGCGCACGCATGAAATGGAGCTCCGGCGCGACGCTGTACCGCAGCAAATCGGCCGTTGCGGCTCATGTGCCTTAGAACTGCTTCGGCATCGACGCTCTGCCGTCTGCAGATGCATCGAAACTAGGCTTCCGTCGTACGTAGCAGTGGCTGCGAGTGCGCCTAACCACTGCATGCAGCCGACGCCCCAGCCAGTCATCAAATTTGCATACGCAAATTTGCCGCCTGTCTGGTGCGCGGCTGATGCTGGCTGTTAGGCGGCACTGACGAGAAGGAATCCCCCACCAGAGTGCCAAAGTGAAACAACCATTGCTCAGAATTCAAGCGTGCCGAGGCACACAGTTCAGCCCTACGTCCATCAGTGAGACGTGCCTCCTTCTTGAGTACATCTGACTCGCCGAGCATCTGCCTGAGCTCATCCCACTGGATAAGGATAGCGACCGTACTGCGTCTAATCTTCTAGGAGCCAGCTATGCCCGAACTACTCATAGCTCTCCGCACGGACGAGGTCATTTCACCTGCACATCCGGATGCGCTACTACTGGGGCATGATGGCTGTCGGCAATAACTCGACCGATCGAAAGAAGATGTAGACTTTCTGCTTCCTACACCGTACGGGCTCTCCAACGGGACAGTCTTACCGCTTCTGCGTGCCGATACGATCTGCCCTCGCGCCCGTTTGTTCATGGTGGCCTAATGGAGCAAGGTGGCGTGAACCATCGTTGCAGGACATGTCAGAGCGGTGCAATACTCGTCGGCGTCACTGCAATTCCATCCTGACGACCATTGGTCAGACCGTTCGTCTGGGGCGGTGGCGTCGCGGAGCGATACAGTCGCGTTGCGTAAGTCGTTGTCGATGCTCAATAGCTAGTCAGGGTCGTAAATCATGCCGCCTAACCACTGCACTGCAGCTGACGCCCCAGACAGTCATCAAATTTGCATACGCAAATTTGCCGCCTGTCTGGTGCGCGGCTGATGCTGGCTGTTAGGCGTCGACAGCATATGTCGTGCTGTCAATCGGAGTCACGATGCATACACGATAGATCGCTAAGATTGGTATAGTAATCCCAGCAGATGCGCTTGGCGATCTGCTGATCGTATGGATGTTCTAGCGCCTCGCGGCATTGCGACCTGCCAACGTGGCACGCCCAAGTGATTCGGCAGTCGCTACGTGACCACAGGCAAGTCGGAGGCGATGATCACGGCATCAGGAGATCGTCGTTAGCGTTGGACGACGTCGACCTCGCCCAAAGAGTAGGAATCATCCGAGCTGGTGTCGTCTTATCGGGCACGGTCGTAGGTTCCGGAACTAACTGATCTCAATGGCTAACGTTAGGACCATGGTCTACTTGCGAGGGCGGCGGTTGGGTCGGAGGCCCGGGCAAAGCACTGCAACGCCGGACTATAGGCCGCATGGCGCAACAGGATGGAGTGAGACTCAATTGGTAGTATCGCTGCGCCGCCTAACCACTGCATGCAGCCGACGCCCCAGCCAGTCATCAAATTTGCATGCGCAAATTTGCCGCCTGTCTGGTGCGCGGCTGATGCTGGCTGTTAGGCGACGCTGCCGAGTCATGTAGCTGACGTGAAGCCTAGCGCTGTCGGAGTCGCCCGAACGGATTCCAATCAATCGTCGGGCGTTGCCGACTGGCACAGGAGTCGTCTGGGTCGGGCGCGAGATTCGATCTGTTCGCTCACATCGAACAACTGTCTGTAGTGTCACGCCGACCGGTGTCGCAGAGCAGATCCAGTCGATCGTGCCTAGTTTCCTCTGCAATCTGGGCCAGCTGCAATACGCGGTTCGCGAAACGTATCGACTACGTCAAAGCAAGTACGCTTCGATGGGTGTCGCGCGCTCGAACATTCGCGCAGTGCTGGCGTCGACGACGCTAGGTGATTCACTTGGCTATCGCAACTAGACCAATCGACGGCCTGGCCGCGTGTAACCTCGGTGCGAGATCTGGTACGAATTTCATCGACCGAATTCGCTGCAGTTGGGTAGCGACTGCACACAATACGCATTGGTGCCTTAAAATGGAGTCATCATCGTGGCGCCGCCTAACCACTGCATGCAGCCGACGCCCCAGCCAGTCATCAAATTTGCATACGCAAATTTGTCGCCTGTCTGGTGCGCGGCTGATGCTGGCTGTTAGGCGGCACTTCAAGCGTCTCGCCCACGCCGTCCTGAGACAATGTCTGTTGCGGGGAATGTCCCTAACCTGATATAGGATCGACCAGCCCGACAGGTGCATCCGAATATGGCGACAAAACTACAGGACCTGCCTCTCGAACAGCGATTGAAGCTCGTCGAGGATCTTTGGGACAGCATAGCGGCAGAGGAGGGGGGCATTCCGCTCACCGAAGCTCAACGTCGCTTCTGGACGAACGACTGAACGAGTACGAACTTGATGGTGAGCCCGGAGAACTTGCTCACGTCGTCGCGGATCGCATTAGACGAGCGCTTTGAGTCTTTCGCGTCAGGATCCGTCCGGCGGCGCAGCGCGACATCGATGACGCGGCCCGTTGGTACGAATCTCAGCGACCTGGTCTCGGCGCTTCATTTCTAGATGAGTTCTTGGCGACTGCCGGACGGATCAGCGAGACGCCGATTCGCGTACCCAGAGGTGAGGAGGTCGGCACGTAGGGCGATGCTTGCATCGCTTTCCCTTTGGCATCTTCTACAGAGTCACCGAAGATGCGGCAGTCGTGGTCGCGGTCATGCACAGTAGTCGCGATCCGCGCCGATGGACGAGTCGCACATGAGGGCCGCCAAGGTGCCGTCTAGGTTCAACTTTGAAGTGCAACACTGATCAGATTGCGTTGAAGAGTTGAGCCGGTGTTCTGAAGCCATGACGTTTCCTCGGTCGGTTGTTGAGTTTGTCTGCGATCGCGTTGCACTGAAGCTGTGTGAGTCCCTCCATCGACATGCCCTTGGGTAGGTACTGTCGAATCAAGCCGTTGGTGTTCTCGTTGGTGCCGCGCTCCCACGAGTGATAGGGCTGCGCGAAGTAGAACTTCACATCGGTCACGCGTTCGATGTCTTCGTAGCCATGAAACTCAGTGCCGTTGTCGGCGGTGATGGTCTCGAAGCGGTCGCTGCACCTATTAATCAACTGCAGGATTCGCCGGTTGGCTTCGTCCTTGGTTCGCGCTTCGAGCTTGCCGATCATAGAGTAGCCGGTCTTTCGTTCCACCAGCGTGACGATGCAAGGCTTCGTGCCGTAGCGGCCCATCACGGTGTCGATCTCCCAATGTCCGATCTGCGTCCGTTCCTCGATCGATGCAGGCCGCTCACCGATCATGCGTTTGCCCGGCAATCGACCACGCGAATCACGACTGCGATAGAGCTTGCGCCACTTCTTCTTCCAGAAGCGCAGGTGCTGATACAGCAGACCACCACGCCGTCGATCGCGCTTCACGTGCCGATAGATCGTCTCGTGGCTGATCGACAGCGTTCGCTCTGCACGCAGATGTCCGGAGATCTGTTCCGGACTCCAGTCCTGGTGCAGCAGCTCGAGCACCTGACGCCAATCGTTCGGTCGGAACTGGCTCTTCTTGCGTGATCGAGAGCGTCGGCCGTTGGTTCGTTCGACTGCGATGCTGGGTCGGTAGTGGCCGTCCCAACGAGCGGAGTTTCGCTGCGACTTCACGACAGATCGTGCTGCGATGACGACCCAAGTTGCGGGCGATCTCGGCGGAGTGAATACCTTGCTTTCGCAGGGCCGAAATCATATACCGCTCCTCGGAGGTGAGCTGGTGATACCTCATGGTGTTTCCCTTTTCTTGGCGGAATCAGAGAGACCCTGAGTATCCCAGATCACCTCCATACAGGAGGTCCTGTGTTGCACTTAGTGTATGAATCCGCGCCGCCTAACCACTGCATGCAGCCGACGCCCCAGCCAGTCATCAAATTTGCATACGCAAATTTGTCGCCTGTCTGGTGCGCGGCTGAGCTTGGTTGTTAGGCGGCACTGCCGATGTCTCGCAGGGACCGCGGACGAGGATTCGAGCATGACTGAGGTTCGCCGCGATTCAGCCGAGCGTCTCGTACGATTCCCGGACCGTCCGGATTCACTCAGAGTTGTCTCGGTGCGCGGAGCAGACTCTGATTTTCGTCTCGGGCCAGGTCGCCATCGATCTGGAGATGCCGACTCGTCGGTCGCGGCGATATCGGCGCCTCGAACGCATCAAGTGCTCAAGAACATCGAGCGTGGCACTGCATGCGGCATCCGCGAGCCTTTGGAGGACGCTCGATCGGAAGTTGACGATCTCATGTCGTCGACTACGAAGCATTCTGATAGCGCGGCAAGCGATCCTCATGGCGCGCTGAACAGTACTTCGCGACTGGAGCATCTCCCGGCGAGTGACGCTTGTAGAAGTACAGGCGCTTGCGGCGGATGGCTATCTGATCGAGATTCGAGGCGATCGCCGTTGTCGGGTAAGTCGATATCAATTCAGACGGAAGCACATGTCACAAGTGCCGCCTAACCACTGCATGCAGCCGACGCCCCAGCCAGTCATCAAATTTGCATACGCAAATTTGTCGCCTGTCTGGCGCGCGGCTGATGCTGGCTGTTAGGCGGCACTCGTGAAGCGCGCGCAGACCCCAGCAGCTGAGAAGGCAAGACGAGATCTCCAGGAAGTCCGCGCCTATGAGCGTGATGCTCACTTTGCGAATGACGTCGATGCGCTAATGAGGAACCAAGCTGATGACTTTATCGCCATTGCAGAGGGGAAGATCCACCACCTGACGGCGGATCAAATGCGACAGAACTTTGTGCGAGCATTCAAGAACGCGACGTATCACGAATTCGAATAATGTAGGACCCCGAGATCTTGTTTCAGACGACGGCAGCCTGGCTTGGGTGGCGGCGAGGATCCGCGTTCGAAAGTCGCAGATCGATGGGACCGGCACATCACGTGAGAGAACATTCGTATCCACTGCGGTAACGACATATGAGAAACGGAACGGTCAGTGGCATCGGAGTCCACGAGCGGGAACATCGTCGAGGGTGACGCGAGCTAAGCATGGGGGCTTCTGAGCGATTGGGACAATTTCGCGTGAATGGAAACAACCTTGTTCGGGTACATGCGTCTTTTCTTCGTGATGAAAAGGACCCGGCTCGCCATAGTTGCCGCCTTCAGAGAGCTTGCTCTCCCGGCCGCGCCGCCTAACCACTGCATGCAGCCGACGCCCCAGCCAGTCATCAAATTTGCATCCGCAAATTTGCCGCCTGTCTGGGGCGCGGCTGATGCTGGCTGTTAGGCATTCGAGGCGAGCGCGGCGCCGGTTCAGAGAGAATCAAAAGGGGACACGATTTGAAGACCGGGTTCACGGAACTACTTTCGATCACTCACCCGATCATGCAGGCACCGATCGGAGGGGCGGCGGGGCCGGAGATCGCCTCGGCCGTAAGCAACGCGGGGGCTCTTGGGTCACTTACCGTTTGGCCCGCACCTGCACCGCAAGCCGCGGCCGCCGTCAAAGCCACAGCAAAACTAACCGCAAGACCATTTTCCGTAAATATTCGAGCGGATCTCAACCAAACCGAACATATTGCCCGGGCATTGGAGTTCGGCGCCCCGATCTTTCACCTCTTCTGGGGTGACCCGACTCCTCACGCGTCAGCGATCCGGAGCGGCGGGGCTAGGCTTTTCTGTACTGTCGCCAATGCCGACGAAGCCAAGCAAGCCCTCGATGCCGGAGCAGACGTTCTCATTGCCCAAGGTTGGGAAGCTGGAGGACACGTTCGAGGAACAATCACTACATTTGCCCTCGTGCCTATCGTTGCAGAACTAGCTGGCACCGTACCGGTGCTCGCCGCCGGTGGCGTGGTGAACGGAGCGGGCGTCGCGGCTGCGCTCATGCTGGGTGCGTCTGGAGCAATGATGGGCACGCGCTTCGTAGCCTCAAACGAGTCTCGCGCGCATCAGCAGTATAAGGACGCAATCGTTTCTGCGCGTCAAAGCGACGCCATGTACTTTGAAAACCTATTCGATGTTGGCTGGCCAAACGCTCCACATCGAGTACTCCGAAATTCAACTGTGCAAGCGTGGGAGGCCGCAGGCTGCGCCCCCACTGGGCGCCGGCCGAATGAAGGAGAACGGGTCGCTAGCTTCCCCGATGGTGTATCCCTGCTTCGCTACAGCGCGCCTCACCCCATGGTCGGGATGAGCGGCAATCTGGAGGCACTCGCCCAATACGCCGGTCAAGGTGTCGAGCAGGTTCGCGAAATCTTGCCGGCGGCCGCGATCGTGGAGCGAGTCGCACAAGAACTTCGGGCCCGCCTTCCTCACGCGAATGCCTAACCACTGCATGCAGCCGACGCCCCAGCCAGTCATCAAATTTGCATACGCAAATTTGTCGCCTGTCTGGTGCGCGGCTGATGCTGGCTGTTAGGCGGCACCGCGAGTCGGTTCGCAGATGTTCGTACTGAGAGCAACGCAGAAGGTTCTTCGGTCACTGCCTCAGTCGGCGGACGATGCAGATGTATCGGATACCGCGTTGGGCGACTGGTACGTAAATCGGATCATCGTCGATCGTCAGCCGCTCCTACTTCTCGTGAGCTCTAATTCGCTTCTTGACGGTGCTGACGCATGCCAGGGACGTCAAGGCGCTACCAAGCCGCGTCGGCGAATTGTTGGCGAATCGGCTGAGGCGCATGGGCATCGATGAACATCTGATTCGGGCCGAAGTTCAAGCGATGGGCATCGCGGTCGTTGGAACGGACACGCGATCGCTCGGTTACGGGACAGATGGTCGACTTCGCGAAGGCGCGTTCCGTATTACATCCCGATGGGTGAGGTGGATGGCTCGACGCTCCAGTACGCCGAAGATAGGCTGGGAGAGACTCCTTGCCGATGCGGTCGATCCGATGCGGAAACCATTTGGCCCGCCAGAGATGCAGCGCGGCTGTTGGCTGAGCGTTGGTCAGCAACCAAGACGGTCCATTGAAGTGCCGTCTAGGTTCAACTTTGAAGTGCAACACTGATCAGATTGCATTGAAGAGTTGAACGGGTGTTTTGTAGCCATGTCGTTTCCTCGGTCGGTTGTTGAGCTTGTCTGCGATCGCGTTGCATTGGAGCTGTGTGAGTCCTTCCATCGACATGCCCTTGGGTAGGTACTGTCGAATCAAGCCGTTGGTGTTCTCGTTGGTGCCGCGCTCCCACGAGTGATAGGGCTGCGCGAAGTAGAACTTCACGTCGGTCACGCGTTCGATGTCTTCGTAGCCATGAAACTCAGTGCCGTTGTCGGCGGTGATGGTCTCGAAGCGATCGCTGCACCTATTAATCAACTGCAGGATTCGCCGGTTGGCTTCGTCCTTGGTTCGCGCTTCGAGCTTGCCGATCACTAGAGTAGCCGGTCTTTCGTTCCACCAACGTGACGATGCAGGGCTTAGTGCCATAGCGGCCCATCACGGTGTCGATCTCCCAATGGCCGATCTGCAGTGCCGTCCTCGATCGATGCAGGCCGCTCACCGATCATGCGTTTGCCTGGCAATCGACCACGCGAATCGCGACTGCGATAGATCTTGCGCCACTTCTTCTTCCAGAAGCGCAGGTGCTGATACAGCAGACCACCACGCCGACGATCGCGCTTCACGTGCCGATAGATCGTCTCGTGGCTGATCGACAGCGTTCGCTCTGCACGCAGATGTCCGGAGATCTGTTCCGGACTCCAGTCCTGGTGCAGCAGCTCAAGCACCTGACGCCAATCGTTCGGTCGGAACTGGCTCTTCTTGCGTGATCGCGAGCGTCGGCCATTGGTTCGTTCGACTGCGATGCTGGGTCGGTAGTGTCCGTCCCAACGAGCGGAGTTTCGTTGGACCTCACGACAGATCGTACTGCGATGACGACCCAGGTTGCGGGCGATCTCGGCGGAGTGAATGCCTTGCTTTCGCAGGGCCGAAATCATATACCGCTCCTCGGAGGTGAGCTGGTGATACCTCATGGTGTTTCCCTTTTCTTGCCGGAATCAGGAGACCCTGAGTATCCCAGATCACCTCCATACAGGAGGCCCTGTGTTGCACTTAGTGTATGAATCCGCGCCGCCTAACCACTGCATGCAGCCGACGCCCCAGACAGTCATCAAATTTGCATACGCAAATTTGCCGCCTGTCTGGTGCGCGGCTGATGCTGGCTGTTAGGCGCCGACGCTGAGGCCAAACTGCATGTCACCCGGAATCGCGGCGTATGGTCTTGTGACGGACAATGACCACCTGCTGCTCTGCCGACTCTCGGACCGAGTGCCGGAAGCAGGAATGTGGACGCTTCCCGGCGGTGGCATTGAGTTCGGGGAGCATCCTGAAGAGGCAATGGTTCGGGAGGTAGAGGAAGAGACGGGCTTGATTGTTGCTCCAGTGAGTTTGGCCGGAATCAACTCCTTCACCCATGACGTACCTGATCGCGCCTTTCACGGTATTCGAATCGTTTATCGTGCAAAGCCGATAGGCGGGACACTTCGAAACGAGAAGGACGGCACTACCGACTTATGCCAATGGCACCGCATAGACACGCTCGGCAAGCTGCCCGTTGTCGATTTGGTGCGAGGCAGCCCTTCCGATGATCGCAGGTGAACGCACCTAGCATGGAATTGAAACGGACCAAGCAACGTGCGGCGAGATTTGGACACTGCTCTCGGTACGTGCGTCGTTCGCAATATCCGCTGGCTGTTAGGCGGCAACAGCAAGTGTCTCGGCAGATTTGACCGAACGTATCCAAATGGATACAGTCTCCCCGTGTACCAGATTCAACAGACCGACACATTCATCACGTGGCTGACGGGTTTGCGCGATATGCGGGCGAAGGCGCGGATCATTGCGCGTTTGGAAGCGGTTCGGCTTGGAAATCTCGGTGACACTCGATCGGTCGGCGACAGAGTGAGCGAGTTGCGTGTCGATGTGGGAGGTGGCTATCGCGTGTACTTCACGCGCCGCCAGCGCATCGTGATCGTCTTGCTTTGTGGCGGAGACAAGTCGAGTCAGAGTCGGGACATCGCTCGTGCGAAACAGATGGCGCGGGCAATCGAGTGAGGATTGATGATGCGAATTAAGCTGAAAGAGTTCGACGCCAGCGCTTACCTCGACAACGAGGAGGTGATTGCTGAGTTCCTGACGGCGGCGCTCGAAGACGGAGACCCCGAGGTCTTTCTCTCTGCAATCGGCCAAGTCGCGAAGGCTCGAGGTATGAGCGCAATTGCAGAGAGCACAGGACTTGGGCGCGAAAGCTTGTATAAGGCGTTCGCTCCAGGGGCCAAGCCGCGCTATGAGACTGTGCAAAAGGTCTTGCAGAGCCTTGGCGTCAAAATCAACGTCACCGCGTGAGTCCGCGTGGCGTTGCCGCCTAACCACTGCATGCAGCCGACGCCCCAGCCAGTCATCAAATTTGCGTACGCAAATTTGCCGCCTGTCTGGTGCGCGGCTGATGCTGGCTGTTAGGCGACCATGGAGGTTCCTGTGGTAGCGGCGGAAAAGCACAGCACCATACGCGACGGCAAACGACTCGTCTGGTACACCGGCGTGCAGATGGAGCATGACCTTTTAAAAAAAGCCATCGAGTTCACTTCCAAACGAAACGCGACATCTTTGCCTTCATCGATCACCACAAAGAAGACCACCCGGTGAGAGCGATGTGTCGGCTACACAATGTCAGTCCCAGTGGCTACTACGCCTGGCGAGACAGACCGGTAAGTGAACGTGATCGCAGTGATGCGCAGCTGCTGGAAGCAGATCGGCGAGGTGTTCCAGACCAGTCGCAAGATCTATGGCAGTCCGCGCGTGCATGAGGCGTTGGTGCGACAAGGTGAGACGCTTGGCCGCCGCCGTGTTGAGCGTTTGATGCGGGAAAACGGCATTCAGGCGTGCTCGTACACGTTGTACCGTCGCTCGCCTGGGACGGGACGGTTCTTCACGAGCGGTGAGAACAAAGCCTGCAAGGTCGACGTCACAGGGCCGAACCAGGTGTGGGTGGGTGATGTGACTTACCTGAAGGTTGCTGACGAGTGGCGTTATCTGGCGACTGTGATGGACCGCCATTCACGCCGCATTCTCGGTTGGGCCTATGGCAAGGAGAAGACGGCGGCGTTGACCGCTCGAGCACTCAGACGCGCGCTGAGGACGCGGCAGCCGACACGGCAGACGATCTTCCACAGCGATCGTGGTGTCGAGTATCCGCGTGGTTGCAAATCGTCATTAGTGTATATACAGTAATGTCGTGCGTGTCACGTATGACCCAGCAAAACGCCGACGAACTCTGGAAGAGCGCGGACTCGATTTCGAGCGAGCTTCTGATGTCTTTGATGGCCTCACGCTGGAAGTGGAAGACGACCGCCACGACTACGGCGAGAAACGCGTCCTGTGTGTCGGCTTTCTCGATGGTCGAATGGTCATGGTCGCCTATACGCCTCGCGGCACTGCACGCCACGTATTTTCGATGAGGAGATGCAATGAAAGGGAAATCCGCCGGTACGCGCCGTACTTCGAGCAGGGCGAGTAAGGACCTCCCAGAGCTCACCGACGAAATGCTCTCGCGTGCTGTGCTAAAGCGCGGTGGCAAGCGAGTGGGTCGCCCAAAATCCGAGAACCCAAAGGTTGCGATCAGCATCCGATTGCCACCCGATGTATTGAAGCGTTGGCGAGCAACCGGCATCGGTTGGCAAACACGAATGGCCGAGGTCCTCTCCAAGAGGGCACCGTAGCTGCCGCCTAACCACTGCATGCAGCCGACGCGCCAGCCAGTCATCAAATTTGCATGCGCAAATTTGTCGCCTGTCTGGTGCGCGGCTGATGCTGGCTGTTAGGCGGCGCCACCGTGCGTATACGTCTGGCCAAGCGAGGGGATTGCCAGAACCTAGGTGAAGTCATTGTTGGCGCTAATCGCTCGGCGTTTGAAGGGCGGGTCCCGGAACAGTGTCTATCGGAGTTGCCCGTCTCGACGAGTGTCGCGAACTGGCGGCGCGCCTTTGACGCCGGCGCGTTTGATTCGGGCGATCAAGTTCTGCTGTGTCGGCGGAGGTCGATCTCGATGGGGTCGTGGCATTCGTTCTCGCGGGCGGTTACACGTCAGGCATATTTCGCGATCGATCCATTTCAGACGCGTTCCCGAGGGAGATCGTGAGTTTGCATGTCACCCCGAGCTGGCAGAACCGTGGTGTCGGTCGTAGCCTCATCGGAGCCGCCGCCGATTGGCTCATTGCGCGCCACCAGAAGGCGTTAGCCGTGCGGGTGTTGGAACCGAATCCGAATCGAGCGTTCTACGCAAGGCTCGGTGCTCAGGAACTTGGTTCGCAACCCTACGACTGGGCGGGGTTTGCGACACGCGAGGTAATCTATGGTTGGCCAGACGTCAGCCGTGTTCGAAGCGCAGCCTAACCACTGCATGCAGCCGACGCCCCAGACAGTCACCAAATTTGTATACGCGAATCTGCGTCGATGCGGTACTGGCGGTTAGCTGGGTCCATATTGATCGGTGGTGCACTCTTGCTTGTGTGCACGTGGATCATTCGAATCGAAGACGACCGGGGCGCTTCGCACGAAGTCAGAGTGCCGCAGCCGGATGTTCCGATTCCAAGACGAGCTATCGTCTTGCGCGCCGAATCGACCGCAACGATTCCAGATCTGCATCGCGTGTCAGCGAGTTCCGCTGATCTAGCACGCACTCCGATCTAAAGGCGAAATTCGATGCGCACATCGGCCGTGCTGAAAGCGGTGATGCAACAAGCATGCTGACGATCGCTGAGATAACTGAGACCTGTGGGCCTGTAGGACGGTATGAAAATTGGAATCAACGCATGGAAACGCCCGGTCAGTTGGCGGAATGGGAGCGGAATTTCACCCCGGATGAACTGGATGTCGCGAAGGCGTGGTTCGACCGTCTCGCTACCGAATGTCGCGGCGTCAACGAGCATGTGCCGACGGGTCAGCTAGCGCACCTGGTGTTGTACTGGTATGAGAAAGCGGCGGCGGCGGGCAATCCGATCGCGCAGCTACACATGCTTTATCTCAATCCGCCCAGCGAAGAAAACCGCAGATCGATGGCTGTCCTCCTCAACGGCGCGATCACGGGCCAGACCATCGGTACGGCGCAACTCGCGGGTTCTTCCGACTATCGGTTGTACGACTTGGCACTCGGTTTCTTTTACAAGTACCCCGCCAAGGGCCCGGACTCGAGCGACGTCGTGAGAGAGACTTGGGGCTATCTAGCGTGCCTACATAACAAAGAATGTAACGCGAGTGAGAGACGTGACTACTTCGATACGCAGTACTCGCCTGCAGATGCCACGGCAATCCTTGAAGCTGCTGAGCTGCTGGAGCGTGGGGGCACGAAGAACGTGGATTTTCTTACCACGTCTGCCTTTGAGGCTCACGAAGAGGAATAGCGAGCTAGGTAGTAAATCACGCCAATCCCATTTGGAGGCAGCGGCCCGCGAGGTTGAAGCGAGATATGGTTTGGGTAGACCACTCTCGACATGGCAAATTTGGTGCGATGTTCGTCATTGCGAAATCGATCCGTTGGT
The DNA here is from genome assembly GCA_963822125.1 of uncultured Gammaproteobacteria bacterium. Classification (GTDB taxonomy): domain Bacteria; phylum Pseudomonadota; class Gammaproteobacteria; order Pseudomonadales; family Azotimanducaceae; genus DATJGR01. The sequence continues at coordinate 16,038 of CAWGGQ010000017.1, forward strand.
GGCGCTACCTAACCGCTGCATGCGGCCGACGCCACAGCCAGTCATCAAGTCTGCATCCGCAAATTTGCCGCCTGTCTGGCGCGCGGCTGATGCTGGCTGTTAGGCGGCACTGATGGACCAGAGGCGAGCCAAGGTATGAACATTCTGAGGGGACCTAAGGTGATGAACATTCGTGCTTGGTTGGCGTTGGTCGTTGTTCTATCAATCCCATCTCTCGTCACGGCCGATGAAGGCAAGGAGACGGCTGCGAAGCAGTCTGCACTTGAGTGGCTGGCCCTAGTAGATCGGGGCGAATATGAGGCTTCTTGGAAAGCAGCCGCAACCTTCTTCAGATCGCAGATCGATTCCGCCAAATGGAAGAGTGCCGTCGCGTCAGTGAGACGACCTTTAGGCGCGGTCGAGGAGCGCCACTTTCAATCGGCGCGGTACACGCGAGAATTGCCTGGCGCACCCGATGGCGAGTATGTCGTTCTGCAATTCCAAACCAGATTCGCCAACAAAGCCGCCGCGATTGAAACCGTGACGCCCGCGATGGATGGTGGAACATGGAAAGTGACCGGCTACTTCATTCGATGATCGCAAGATCGAGTCGGGTGCACCACTGCATGCAGCGGAGGCCTCATTCACTATGAAAACTGGCGCGCGCGTTCTCCTGCGTTGGGATTGCTTGGACTTGGCTAGACCGTGGGTTACGCGCAGCGACCGGAGCCGGAGTTCGTCATCCAGATCAACGCGCCCGAGGGGCGCACCACCGTTGAGTGCATTTCGGGTTGCGAGCTGATGGGAATGAACGATCTGCCCAATCCAGTAGCCGGTCCTTCAAAGACCTATGTGTACGGCTGCACTGGCTCGGCGTCGCGCCGCTGTACGGGCCGCGCTGCCGGCTGGCTGGCGCAGTAGCATAGCCGTCGTATCAACAAGCGGGAGCGTTGCAACATGCCGCATAACAAAAGTGCGTCCAGCAAATTGCATGCGCAAATCTGTCGCCTGTCTGGCGCGCGGATGATGCTGGCTGTTAGGCGGCGCCGAGCTGTCGGCGCTGCAATCCGAGACGAAGAAATCGCCGCGCTGCACGCGGCTAGCCGGCGGACCAACTATGGGCGCAGCGACGAAGACCTGCCGGCGATGTCTGGCGCGATAGGGTCGCGCTCTGGACGCAGAGGCTTCGGCGGCCACACCTGAACGGATACGTTATCGTCGTCCCGAAGGCTCGAAGTCATCGGCTTTCGCTTGCGAGGAAATTTGAACGACGATCTGAGATGGGCTCCCTCTAGAGCAATATCCACTAGGTCAGCGCTGACGAAGAGGAGTAGGAACGAGGCTCTCTGCATGCCGTGGCGTACGACTGCAGCACCTCGCTCCCCGGATCGGGCCTCGATCGTTGGCTCTGCAGAGCATGTTTGAGCCAGAAGTTCCACTACTCCCATGGCGCAGGGAACGGGACAACGATGTGTGGGATGCACGCAGGTGGTGACGCAAGTACTGAGGTTCCATATCTGTATGGCAAGCAGGTCGGTCGCCGATCGGCGCCTAACCACTGCATGCAGCCGACCCACCAGCCAGTCATCAAATTCGCAAACGCAAATCTGTGGCCTCCTGGTGCGCGGCTGATGCGGGCTGTTCAGGCGCCAGTGATCCGCGCGCCTCCGTCGAAACTGGCCAGGATGTACCTTTGGAGTTCATTCTCATGCTACGAGGAAGTTGTTTGTGCGGAGCCGTTGGTTATGAGATCGAAGGCTGTTCGCGCACGTCGGGAACTCCACTGCTCGATGTGCGAAAGTCTCATGGTGCTGCATTCGCAACCTGGGAATCCTCGATCCACAACAGTTTCGGTGGACTTCAGGTGAGTCGATGGTGCGCGCCTATGAATCATCTCCCGGACGACAGCGTCTCTTCTGTGGCAATTGCGGTTCGCCACTTGCTAGTGCACACGGCGGCGTCGTCGGAGAAGTGGTAGTTGGCACGCTGGACGATGACCCCGGCGCACGTCCTGCGGAGCACATCTTTGTCGACTCCAAGGCCTCTTGGCATCAGATCACTGATACGCTCCCGCAGCACCCGAGTTGGCCTCCAGGCTTCGCGCCATGAAACGTCGGCTCCGTCGTGCTGGCGCCTCGCCACTGCATGCAGGCGACGCCCCAGCCAGTCATCAAATTTGCATTCGCAAAATAGTCGCCTGTCTGGCGCGCGGCTGATGCGGGCTGTTAGGCCCGCACGAAGCCGCCCACCGCACAACCCCCCACATTCGGAGCCCTGCATGTCATCCGTAAGACGCATTCAGTTTACTGCCACGATCACGCGCCAGTGCCTACGGTTTGGCGCCTCATGATCGGTCCTGAGAGCTACAAGCGCTGGGCCTCTGCTTTCACGGAGGGCTCGTTACTTTGAAGGCTCGTGGGAGCAGGGAGCGAAGATCAAGTTTCTCTCCCCGCCTTCCGGAGATGGCATGGTCGCGGAGATCGTGCAGAACCGGAAGAATGAGTTCATCTCTATCCGACACCTGGGCTACATCTCCAATGGAGTCGAGGACACGACAAGCGAATCCGTTCGCGCCTGGGCGCCCGCCTACGAGAACTACACGTTCATCAGCGTTCCCGAGGCCACGAAGTTGGTAATCGAACTGGAGGTACCCAGCGAGTGGGAGCAGGACATGAATGAGGCTTGGCCAAAGGCGCTGGCCCTGCTCAAGCAGTTGATCGAGGCCGAGAGTGCGGCCTAATCCTCGCTCGAGCCGACCCGCTACGGTAGGTAGTGTCTGACCGCTTCACGGCGCTGTTCCGCGTCCAGCCAATGCCTGCCCCCGCGGGCGGCTCAGCTCAAACGTTAGACGCGCAAGCTACTTTACGGTCATCTCCGAGAGAGATTACGAGGCACCGGCGGCGATGCAGACGTTGCACGGCATGATGTACCAGTGGCGGCCAACCAACGACGGCGATATGCACATCACAACTCACCCTAACTCCTTTTGGAGTGATCCCTCCCGAGATGACGGGCGCGCGCTTTCGGATGGATCGCCGAATTTGTCGAGGACACCAGCATGTCGAGAATCGTAATCACAGGCGGCCCGGGTGCAGGGAAGACCACGCTCCTGTTGGCGCTTCAGACTCGTGGCTTCACGGTCGTCGGCGATAGCCCGCGTACCATTATCCAAGACCGCCTTAGACGCGGTCTGAGTCCACGACCGAGCCCTCATGACTTCGCGCGAGAAACGCTGCGCATGGATATCCAGAACTTTGAGCAGCACGCCGCGACTTCGGGGTACGTGTTCTTCGAGCGAGGTGTTCTCGATGCGCTTTGCGGACTCGATCTGGCGACGCCCCTAAGCGAGAGCGAGTTGAGGGCCTGGCTAACGAAGTACCAATATCATTCCAAGGTGTTCGTCTTGCCGGCGTGGAGCGCGATCTACGTGAACGATGCTGAACGCGACCACACGTTCGAACACGCTGAGACAGTCAATCGGATTACCCAGGATTGGTATCGTCGATGCGGGTATCAGGTCATCGAGGTACCCATGATTTCAGTTCCAGAGCGGTGTACCTATGTGCTGGATACCTTGGCAAACAGCGATGCCTAACCACACCATGCTTCAGCCAGTCATCAAGCTTGCATACGCAAATTGGTCGGCCTGTCTGGCGCGCGCTGATACTGCGCTGTTAGGCGGCGAGATCACCCAGAGGAGGCAACGTGAAACGTATTGTCGCTACCAAAAGCGCCGCAGCTATGTACAACCCTGTGTCCCAGGCGACACTCGCTCCAAATGGAATGTTATACACAGCCGGGATGATTGGACGGTCACCGGAAACGGGTCAGATGCTGGCAACGTTTGACGATCAGGCGCACCAAGCCTTGCGAAATCTGGGCGCACTTCTGCGCGAAGCGGGTGGCAGCTACTCCGATGTAATGTTCGTGCAGCTCTACCTCCTCGACATGGAAAGGATTGAGCAGTTCAACGCAATCTTCCGGCAGTACTTCGAGGCTGAACCGCCAGCACGCGCCGTATGCCAACCACTGAAGCTCTATCCCGGCGCATTGGTCATGTTTACGGCCGTTGCGTGCGTCGGCGGGACCTAACCGGGCCCTCGAGCGGACCGGCCTACGTGTTTGACTCTCGTCGCCTACAGCGCGGCCGGCCGCTTAGCTAGCTCGTTAGACGGCACGTCTGGCTTTCTTATACAGTCTCGCTGGGCGCCACTGCCCTGACTGAGACAAAACGAAAGAGGGCAAGCGTGAACTGGGAAGCAATCGGAGCAGTCGCTGAGTTGCTGGGTTCGCTGGCGGTGTTTCTCACGCTCATCTATCTGGCGGTTGAGGTGCGCCATGCCCGGCAGGATGTGCGTCGATCCGTGCGACAGAGCCGAGCGGAGGTTTCTCGAGAGAGGCTTCTCATCCGGGCGACTCATCAACGGCTGAACGAGTTGATGGTGCAAGCGCAAGACGCGTTTGGAGACGATGTCCGGTCCAATCCATTCGTGGCAGCTTTGGTCGAGAAGGCGAACCTCAGCCCGTCTGACGCCTACGCCGTGTTCATGGAACTCAACGCAGAGTGGCAGTACAGAGTCCAGGTCGTTTCCAACATCGAAGAGCTTTCGGAAGGCGAACGGCTCGAATTCGACAACACGGTTCGAGCAATGTATGGAAAGCGGGCGCTGACGAAGACCTGGTATGAAACCCACGGAAAAAACCTGAATCCCGAGGTCGTTGCATACGTTGATCGCCTTCTCCAATAGCGGAACATGGCGCCGATCGTGAGTTCTCTGATTCCGATGCAGGCATGAATGGCGTGGGTTCGACGAACTCCATATCCGTTCTTCGCGCTCACCCACTATCCCAATCGTCTCGAATGACATTCGGGCTACGCGCTTTGCCGCCGCTGGGCTAACCTCGTCAGCCAGACGGAAGCGGTGGAGCACGATGAACGCGAAGAAGAAGACCATTGGACCTCGATCCTGGACGTTTGCGTTGCTGCTGCTCGCGCTGTGCCAGGTGGTACCGGTGCAACGAGCGCAGGGTGCGACAGCCTCGGCCACTCCGGCCGGCGGCGCGGTGACGCTGTTCCAGAACGTGCGGATCTTCGACGGCAAGAGCAGCGCCCTTTCCGCGCCGAGCAATGTGCTGGTGCGCGGGAACACGATCGAGCGCATCGCTACCGGACCGATTCCGGCCGATGCGGGCGCTACCACCGTCGTCATCGACGGCGGCGGACGCACGTTGATGCCCGGACTGATCGACGCGCACTGGCACGCAATGATGGTGCGTCCGTCGCCGGCGCTGCTGCTCACCGCTGACATCGGTTACCTCAACTTGCTCGCCAGCGCCGAGGCTACCGACACGCTGATGCGCGGATTCACCACCGTTCGGGACATGGGCGGGCCGACGTTCGGCCTCAAGCGCGCCATCGACGAAGGGATAGTGGTGGGACCGCGCATCTACCCGTCCGGCGCGATCATCAGCGTCACCGGCGGCCACGGCGATTTCCGCCAGCCGTTCGAATTGCCGCGCACGCTGGGTGCTCCGCAGTCCGCAGGGGAGCAACTCGGTGCGGCGATGATCGCTGACAGTCCCGATGAGGTGCGCGTGCGTGTGCGCGAGCAGCTCATGATGGGCGCGTCGCAGATCAAGCTGACGGCGGGTGGCGGCGTGGCGTCGCCGCATAGTCCGCTCGACGTGGCCACCTTCACCGCGGAAGAACTTCGCGCCGCCGTTGAAGCGGCCGAGAACTGGGGAACGTATGTCACGGTGCATGCCTATACGCCCATATCGATCCAGCGGGCAATCGCCGCCGGTGTGAAGTGCATCGAACACGGTCATCTGATGGATGAGCAGACGGCGAAGTTGATCGCCGAGAAAGGCATCTGGCTAAGCACTCAAGCGTTCCCCGACGAATTGGGCGACGCGTTTCCGCCGGGCTCGTCGGAGCGGGAGAAGGCGATGGAAGTGTTCGCCGGCACGGACAAAACCCTTGCGCTCGCGAAGAAGTACAAGATCAAGACGGCCTTCGGCACCGACATCCTGTTCTCTCCCGCGCTGGCGCAGATACACGGCGCGCTGCTGACCAAGTGGGTGAAGTGGTACACGCCTGCCGAAACGCTGGCGATGGCCACGGGGACCAATGCGGAACTGCTGGCGTTGTCGGGCAATCGCAATCCCTACCCGGGCAAACTCGGCGTGATCGCGGAGGGCGCGCTCGCCGATCTGCTGCTCGTCGATGGCGATCCCATCGCGAACATCAGGCTGATCGAAAATCCCGAACAGAACCTGCTCGTCATCATGAAGGACGGCAGGGTCTACAAGAACACGCTGCCTCACTGAGGCCGGACCGACTCATGTTCGACCACGTCGTGTTCGGAGCGAGCGACTATGCCGCGAGCAAGGCCTTCTTCCTCCACGCGCTTGAACCGCTCGGCGTAGCTGTGGTGCTGGAAGGGCCGCTCGGTCTCGAGATCAGCACAGACGGCAAGAGCTCGTTGTGCATCTTCCAAACCGATGAGAAGCCGGCGCGCCTTCACCTTGCATTCACGGCGAAGAATCGCGATCAGGTCGAAGCTTTCTATCGCGCGGCTCTGGAGGCGGGTGGCAAAGACAATGGTGCGCCCGGGCTACGTCCGCAGTATCACGCGAACTACTATGCCGCTTTCGTCATTGGCCCGGACGGACACAACATCGAAGCGGTTTGCCACACGCCTGGGGCCTGAGACGATGAATCGCAACGAACTGGCGGCGGCGATCCAGGCGGGTATCAAAACTGTCCGGCCAGTTCGTGTTGCGCTCGGGAAAGACCTCGAACACCTACTTCGACAAGTATCTGTTCGAATCGGACCCGACCGTACTGCGTGCGATTGCGGAACACATGTCCGCGCTCGTGCCGAAAGACGTTGAACTACTGTGCGGGCTCGAGATGGGTGGCCTTCCCGTGGTGACGATGCTGAGCCAGGTTACCGGCCTTCCGTGTGCGTTCCTGCGCAAGGAGCGCAAGACGTACGGAACGATGAAGTACGCGGAAGGTCCGCAGTTGGCCGGGCGAAGAATTGCGCTGGTCGAGGATGTGGTATCGAGCGGCGGCGCGATTCTGGATCAGGCGAAGGTGTTACGGGCCGACGGCATCGAGGTGAATCTGGCGATCTGCGTGATCGACCGGCAAACAGGCGGACTGGAAGCGCTGGCTGAAGACGGCATCAGGCTGAAAGCGTTATTCACCATGAGCGAAGTCGACGGAGGAACATCGTGACCGCACAGCCGGTGAGAAAGCTGGTAGTGGGCACGTTCGTGACGCTCGACGGCGTGATGCAGGCGCCGGGCGGCCCCGACGAAGATCGCGACGGCAGCTTCCAACACGGCGGGTGGCTGGTTCCGTATTTCGACGAGAAGCTCGTCGAGATCATGACTGAATGGACGAAGCGCGCCGGCGCGTTCGTGCTCGGCCGAAAAACGTACGACATCTTCGCGGGCTCCTGGCCGAATGCCACCGATCCCGCCGACGAGACTGCTATGGCGCTGAACACCCGGCCGAAATTCGTCGCGTCGCGAACGCTGAATGAGCTTTCCTGGAACAACTCGACTGTGCTGAAGGGCGACGTTCCAGGAGAAGTGGCGAAGCTCAAAACGCAGGAGGGCGACGAACTGCAGGTGCACGGCAGCGGTGAGCTGCTGCAGACGCTGCTGCGGCACGATCTCGTCGATACGCTGCGCATCTGGCAGTTTCCGGTGGTGCTCGGCTCGGGCAAGCGTCTCTTCGGCGAAGGAACGATTCCGCTCGGCTTCCGCCTCGTCGACACGCAGTTCACTACGACCGGCGCAGTGCTGCATGTGTACGAACGCACCGGCGGATTGCGCTACGGTGAAGTAGAAGTGGGGCAGGAGACCGTCGTGTTCGATGCGCCGCCGCGATGAGCGGATATCTGACCGTTTCCGGCGCGACAAAGCGCGATCCGCAGATCGATCGCTGGCTCAATGCGGCGCCGGATGAATTGCATTCGATCGCGAGCAAATGGTTCGCGCGGCATACGCAAGTGCGGCGCCGATGTGGGCGAACTCATGCACGACGGTTGCCCGGTTGCGTGTGTGGAAGATGCGCCGTTCGCATACGTGAACATCTTCAAAGCGCACGTCAACGTCGGCTTCTTCAACGGCGCGATGCTGGCGGACCCGGCCGGCCTGTTGCTGGGAAGCGGCAAGCGCATGCGGCATGTGAAACTGCTTCCGTATGCCGACGAGAACACTAAGGCGCTCGAGGCGTTGATCGTCGCATCGTATCTGGCCATCAAAGCCGAGCTGAAACGGGGTTGAGCGGAAAGCGCCCGTAGGGGAGAGACATGAAACGCACGTGGACGATCATCGGCGTACGTAACGTGACCGAGAGTTTTCGCTGGTATCAATCGCTGTTCGGCCAGCCTGCAACAGCGCCGGCGCATGATTTCTTCGGGCAATTGGTCGACACCGACGGAACCGTGTTGCTGTGCCTGCACGAGTGGGGCGCTCACGAACATCCTTCGTTGGAGAGCCCTAACCGGGCGACGCCCGGCAACGGTTTGCTGTTGTTCTTTCGCGTGGATGACTTCGACGACGCACTGGCAAGGGCGCGTCGGCTTCCCACCCCATTGGAAGAAGAGCCGAACCTGAACCCGAGCACCGGCACGTTGGAGTTCTCGCTGAGAGACCCCGACGGCTACTACGTGACGATCAGTGCTCTCTGAGGCGACATGACGATGAACGATACGAACGCACAGCAAGGCTTGGTTGTCTTTGCGAAGGACAAGGAGCGGGTATCGGCGTTCTATCAGGCGACGCTGTCGCTGCATGCGGAAGAGTCCGAGCCGTCGCACGACTTGCTGCGCGGTGGCGGCTACGAAGTGGTCGTTCACGCAATTCCTGGCAAGTACGCATCGGCCATCACGATTGCGCGTCCTGCTGTGCCGCGCGAGGACACGCCGTTCAAACCGACGTTCATCGTTGCGGATCTGGAGGTTGTACGTGCAGCCGCAGTGGCAACCGGCGGTTATCTGAAACCGGCAGAGAAAGCGTGGCACTTCCGCGGCTGCACGGTGCTCGACGGATGGGACCCGGAGGGTAACATCGTGCAGTTCAAGCAGCGCGATGCCTAACGACGCAATGCCTGACAACGCAATGACCTAACAACGCGACGAAGGCGCTGCTCGCGGCCGGCATCGCGATGCCCGTTCTGTATTTTGCAGCGCTGTTCGTTGCCGGCGCTTTCTATCCCGGCTTCAGTCACATCAGGCAAGTGGCGAGCGACTTGGGTGCCGATAGCGCACCTTACGCATACGCCACGGCCTTCAGCGTCGCCTTGGTGTTCGTCGGTCTGTTCGGGCTGGCGGGTTCGCTGGGTCTGTTCATCGGACTTCGTCGCGTGGGCGCCGGTCGTGCGCGTTCGGCGTTTGCCGGATTGATTCCGGCAATGCCTTCGCTTTCGCTCATGCAATCCGGCGTGTTTCCGCTGCCGAGTCCCCATCACTCGACCTTCGTGTTGCTGTTGGCGGGAGTGCTGACGCCGTTCGTCGGAGCAATGGCATTGCGCGCGTTGCCCGGCACCGGCGCTGTGCGATGGACCCTCTATGCGGCATTCGTTGCGTCATTGATCGTGGTGAGCTTTTTCTTCGGCGTTGGTGGCGTGGTGACGGAAGCCAATCTGGGGTTGTGGCTTCGGATATGGGCCGCGATCAGTCTGCCGACGCTCGCCATCCTCTGTTTCGTCATACGAAAGCGGCTCGCATGAAGCCGAATCTCGGCAACTCATCACGGAGCAACAGTGCTGTGACCGGGCTCTTCCGAAAGATCGATTGCCACAGCATTCCCGTTTCGAATCTCGACGAGGCACTCGCGTTCTATCGCGACGGCCTCGGGCATGAGTTGATCTGGCGCGATGCCACGGCGGCAGGACTGCGGCTCCCGGAGTCCGATGCGGAGCTGGTGCTGCATACCGACGCGCGACCGATCGAGACGGATCTGTGGGTGGCGTCGGTTCCGGCCGCCATCGACACATTCGTGGCCGCCGGAGGGAAAGTGGTGCTGGGGCCGTTCGAGATCCGCATCGGGTTGTGCGCGGTGCTCGAAGACCGTTGGCAGAATCGTCTCGTGATTCTCGATTCGTCGAAGGGCTCGCTGCGAACGGATGCTAAGGGCAATGTGGTTGCCTGATGGCGTATCTGATCAAAACCGAGATCGACGATCCGCGCGCGAAGACGTTCTTGTTCAACGCGCAGAAGACCATGTACGGCGCCAAACGCATCGCCGAAGGGGACACGCTCTTCATCTTCGCGAGCGAGACCGAAGGCGGTGTGGGATTGGTTGCCATGGGTGTCGTGACGTCTGCGAACCCCACTGCGAAGAAACCCGGCGTCGCCAGGCAAACGCCGCGCGTGAGCATCACCGTGAGGCGCACCGCGCTTGCGAAGCGACGTCTGGGCCGAGGTGAGCTCAAGGCGTTCTCGAACTGGGACGATGGCCGGCCCGACGGAACTCAACTTCAAGTTTTACCGGCAGGCCACGAACAAGATCGGCGGCATATCGGACGAAGCGGCGGAGTTCCTCCGCGGCTTCTTCTGAGCAGCCGCACCGCCGCTAGTGTTCAACGACTCCAACTATCTGTACGCGTTGATCATCGGCACCGAAGCCGCGTTCTGGGTGGTGCTCGGGCTGGCGCTGGTTGCGCGTTACCTGTTTCTGTACCGGCGCCTCAGCCGGGTTCTGTTGCTGGCGTTGCCCGCGGTCGATCTGCTGCTGCTCGTGTTAACCGCGTTCGACCTGCGAGGTGGAAGGCCGGCGACGTTCGCGCATGGTCTGGCCACGGCCTATGTCGGGTTCACGGTTGCTTTCGGCGGGCTGGTGGTCGATTGGGCCGATCGACGTTTTGCGCATCGGTTCGCGAACGGTCCAGCGCCCCTTCCTGCACCCGTTGGCTGGGTAGCAGTGCGCTACGAACTGAAGTTGTGGCTGCGCTGCATCGTGGCGTGGCTCATCGCAATCGCGCTGCTGATGGCGCTGATCACGTACATCGACAACGAAACGAACGCGCGGGAACTGTACGGCTGGTTCCGCTTTGCGTTCGTGTCGGTGATTTTGTGGTTCGTGTTCGGTCCGGTGTGGAGCGTGGTGTTCTTCCGCCGCACGCCACGTTAAAGCCCGATTCGCTGCGCCTAAATTCCGATTCGCTGCGCCCTAGATACCAATTCGCTTCGCGACGCCGCCGTAGAACGTCTCCCGAACATGCGGCGCGAGCCCCGCCAACTGGCGCTCGCAGATGGCAACGGCCGATGCAGTACCTTCCACGTGTGGATAGTCGCTGGAGAAACACAACATCTCCGGCGGAACTGCGTCGAGCACCGGGCGCAACGCTTCGTTAACCACGAGCGGTGTCACCGTTACCTGACGCTGCAGATATTCCGACGGCTTCAGCGGCAGCTTGTATGCGGGACCTGCGAAGTCGGGACGAAACTCGCCGTCGGCCAGCAACGAGTGATCTTTGCGGCCGACCACGTGATCGAGCATGCCGAGCAACGCCGGCAGCCACGAGATGCCCACTTCCTCTACTACCACCGTCAGTTTCGGATGCCGCTCCAGCACGCCGTCGAGCGCCAATGCGCCGAGCAGCAGTTGCGGACCGATCTGCGACGTAACCGCCGAGTTCAGCAGCGTGTACGTGGAGAGATCGTTGGCACCGTTGTTCGCCCAGCCGAACTGAATGCGTTCGCGCGCGAAACCGACGTGCGCAATCGCGGCCATGCCGAGATCTTCGGCCGCCGACCACAAGCGGTCGAAGTCCGGATGTGTGATCGAACGCGCGAGCGGACTGTTGCCGTCGCTGTCGAAGCGGCCGATGCCCACCGGCGATTCATTGATGGCGAAACCGCGGCTGCCGAGCGCGCGCATGCGAGTCATCTCTTCGATCGAATCGTCCAGGTCGTTCAGATCGATCTGCGTGACGGGCATCAGGCGGTCGGTGTGGCCATGCACCATATCCATCGCCCACCGATTCCAGCACTGCCGGATGCGCGGCATCAGATCGCGCCGGCGTGCGCGAGCCGCCTGCACGAATGGGCCTACGAGAAACGTGGGGTTCAGAAACTGAACGTCGATGCCTTCCGAATCGCACAGTTTCAAACGTGCGACGGGATCGCAGAACGGATCGCCGGCGAGTTCACTTTGCCGTTCCGGCTGACGAACGTCGGTCATCTCGAGGTGTTGAACGAAACCCGGCAAAACCGTGTCCCACGCCTTCTGCGGACGTTGCTGTTGCGGCAGCTGCGCCACCGCGGGGTTCGACACGCCGAACACCGCATCGGCCACTTCGAGAAAACGCGCCGGCGGGCCGAGTTGCTTGGCGAGATCGGGGTCGGTGCGCTCCACCCAATCGAGCGGCTCGTGCAGATGTGCGTCTACATCGATGATGCGCATGAATCGTTCTCCCCTGAAAGTGTTTCGAGTCTAACCGCCGTTTGCCGGCAACGTCAGCCGGTACGCGCGCGCCGCGGTGCCGCTGAATGCGTGTGCCTTCTCCGCCGCGCTGAGGCCCGCCTTCGCGGCGATACGTTTGAACGTATTCCACAACGTGCGGTACGAGACGCACTCCTTGTCCACCGGGAAATTGCTTTCGAACATGCAGCGGTCGGGACCGAATGCGCCGAGCGCATGCTGGTACCACGGAAACACGAGTTCCGTGAGTTCCTCGGAACCGATCGGCTTCGCGCGTTTGTGCATGTGGAACGGCGGTTCCCACGGGCCTACCCGCTGCTGCGCGCCGCCCAGCTTGATGACGACGTTCCTGCACTGCGCGATCACGTCGATGCATGCGCGCCACTTCGCGAACTCGTTGGCGTCTGCGTTGGGATCGACGCGGCCGCCGAGGTGATTGACGATGATCGTGACGTCGGGTTGCGCCTGCGCCAGCCGCGCCAGGTCGCGTAGACGTTCGCAGTCCGGCGAATAGTGGTCGTGGCTCAAGTGGTGTTTCGCGAGCATTGAATAGCCTTCGAGGAAGGCACCTTCGAAGTTGCGCGGTATCACCGTGCGGATGCCGCGAAAGTAGGGCGATGCCGCGATGTGCGCGCGCAACACCGGTTCCACGTCTTTGCCTGCGCGCAGATCGGCCGCGCTGAAGATGCCGGTGCACAGGCGTGCGGGGCCGTAAATTCCGGAACGGCTCATTGCGGCAATGCCGTGCACGAACTCGGTTTCGCCGACGCAGCGCATCGGCTCCGGTCCGTCCGCCCGATAGAACGCCGCGCACTGCGCGAACACCGTTTGCACGATGTTGTGGCCCGACGTCGTGATGTCTTCGCTGATCTCGTCGCAGAGATACACCTTCTGCTCGAAACTCAGGAACGGTTCGGTGGTGGCGGTGCGCAGATCCCACAGGTGATGGTGTGGGTCGACGATCGGCAGATCGGGTTCGAGAACCGGCTCGGGAGTTTCCTGGGCGAGCCAGTTCGTCAGTCGTTCGTTCGCGGGATGCTTCATGGTCACGTGTCCGTCTTGCGATGCATGGATTGGAGGATACTCTTGCGCAGGCGGCGGGGAGACGCACATGGATCAGGCTCAGAAAATCGTGGGGATTGGCGCCGCGAGCGGCGTAGCGTTGATGGTGTTGGGCGTGTGGCTGCTGACGGATCTGTTGCCGCAGCCCTCAATCGCCGATGCAGCCGGTGATCGCATCGCCTATGCGCTGCGCGCGAACGTCGTGGCGCTGGTACCGCTTTTCGTCATGCTGATGACGATCGGCAATTCACGTTTTCTCAGCGACGCGATCGATCCCACGCGCAAGCTCGAGAGTCAGTCGATGCAGATCGACGGGCGTGTGGCGGCGAATACGCTGGAGCAGAACTTCGGGTTCGCGGTGGCATCGCTTGCGTTGAGCACGCTCGTGCCGTTGCAGCAGCTGCAGGTTGTGTGGGCGTGCGCCATCGTGTTCGTGGCGGCGCGCATCGTGTTCTGGATCGGCTATCGCATGAATCCGCTGTATCGAGCGCCGGGCATGTCGGCTACGGCGTATCTGAACCTCGGGATGATCGGTTACGTCTTGTACCGCGTCTTCTGGTCCGCTGGTCAGTGATCCGGATCGGCATCGACGTAGGCGGTACCAACACCGACGCCGTGGTGATGGATGGTGTCCATGTGCTGGCCGCCGTGAAGGCCACAACTACACCCGATGTACTAAGGGGCGTGGTCGACGCACTCGAAAAGGTGCTGCACGCCGCGCGTATGAAAGCGGATGCGGTGGATGCGGTGATGATCGGCACCACGCACTTCACCAACGCGGTGGTGCAGCGCCGCGATCTCGCGCCCACCGCCGCAGTGCGGCTCGGCTTGCCGGCAACGGCGTCGCTGCCGCCGATGGTCGACTGGCCCGACGATCTGCGGCGCGCCATCGGCAACCACGGCTATCTCGCGCACGGCGGCAACGAATTCGACGGCGGACCGATATCGGCGCTCGATGAACAGGAATTGCGCGGCATCGCACGCGATATCGCGGCCAAAGGCATCGACACCGTCGCCATCACGTCGGTGTTTTCGCCGGTGAGCGACGAGGTGGAACAACGCGCCGGCGCGATCTTTCGCAAAGCGTTGCCGTCGGCGCACATCACGCTGTCGAGCCAGATCGGCCGCATCGGGCTGCTGGAGCGCGAGAACGCGGCGATCATGAACGCGTGCCTGCGTGATCTGTCGGCGAAGGTGATCGCGGCTTTTCGTCGCGCGATTGCGCAAACGGGCATCAAGGGACGGTTCTATCTGACGCAGAACGACGGCACCTTGCTCGATGCCGCGGCCGCCGAGGCGTTTCCCGTGCTCACTTTTGCGTCCGGGCCAACCAATTCAATGAGGGGCGCCGCGTTTCTCTCGGGCGTTTCCGATGCGATCGTCGTCGATATCGGCGGCACCACCTCGGACGTAGGGAGCTTGCGCAACGGCTTCCCCCGACAGGCGACGATGGCGGTGGAAGTCGGCGGCGTTCGCACGAACTTCCGCATGCCCGATGTGTTCTCGATCGGCCTCGGCGGCGGGTCGCACGTGGTCGACACACCGCGCGGTAGTCGAGATCGGTCCCGCTTCGGTGGGATATCGGCTGACGAGCGATGCGTTGATTTTCGGCGGTGCCACGTTGACTACGTCCGACGTCGTTGCTGCGGCGGGCCGCGCGGGTTTCGGCGACGCCTCGAAGGTGGCGCATCTGTCGAAGGACCTCGTCGCGCGTACGCAGCGCCGCATCATGGAGATGTTGGAGCAGTGCGTGGAGCGGTCGCGGCTGTCGCCGGAGCCGCTGCCCGTCATCGTCGTTGGCGGCGGTTCGATTCTGGTGCACGGACCGATCGG
Organism: uncultured Gammaproteobacteria bacterium; assembly: GCA_963822125.1. GTDB lineage: Bacteria > Pseudomonadota > Gammaproteobacteria > Pseudomonadales > Azotimanducaceae > DATJGR01. The sequence goes on from CAWGGQ010000017.1 coordinate 31,359, forward strand.
CGGGCTCGAACTGATCAAGCCGAACCACTTTGCGGTTGCCAATGCGGTGGGCGCAGCCATTGCTCAGGTCTCGGGAGAGGTCGATCGCGTTTACGCGCTGGGCGAAATCGGCCGCGAGCGAGCGCTCGACGATGCGAAGCAGCGCGCCATCGAAGCAGCAGTGGCGGCGGGTGCAACGCGCGAGAGCGTCGCGATCGTCGATGTGGAAGACGTGCCGCTGGCCTACCTGCCCGGCAACGCAACCCGAATTCACGTGCGGGCGGTGGGAGATCTCGGTGTCGGCTGAACAGGGCTACGTATTGCGTGAAAGCGACCTGCTGCCGCTTTCGATCGGTGCCGCGCTGCTCGGCACCGGCGGTGGCGGCAATCCATACATCGGCATGTTGCGCACGCGCGAGCTGTTTCGGAAAGGCGCTGCGGTGCGCGTGCTCCCGCTTAGACGCGCTGCCGGACGACGCATGGGTGGGCACGGTCGGCAGCATCGGCGCGCCCGTCATCGGCATTGAGAAGATTTCCGAAGGCGGCGAGTGTTATCGCGCGATGCGCGCCGTAGAAGAAGCGTCAGGAACAACGATGGCGGCGCTGATCGCGGCGGAGATCGGCGGCGCGAACGCGATGGCACCGATCATCACCGCCGCGCTCGCGGGGTTGCCGGTGGTCGACGGCGACGGTATGGGTCGCGCGTTCCCTGAAGTGCAGATGTCGACGTTCGCCATATACGGCGACGGCAGCAGGGAAGGTCTCACGGCGATTGCCGACGACAAGGGCAACGTGGTGGTCATTCGAAGGTACATCGACGCGCGCTGGCTGGAGCGATTCGCGCGCACGATCGTGGTCGACATGGGTGCCGGCGCCGGTGCGGCCGGCGCGCCGATGCCGATGGAGTTCGTACGGCGCGCTGCAATTCCGAACACGGTCACGCAGGCACTGGAGATCGGCCACGCGGTGCTCAGTGCTCGTGCGAAACGCCAGAACGTCGTCGAACGCGTCGTGGAGGTGACACGCGGCAAACTGTTCTTCGTCGGCAAGATCGTCGATGTGGCGCGCGAACTGAAGGGCGGCTTCGTTCGCGGCCACGCGAACCTGTTGGGGCTCGACCAGTGGGCCGGTTCGCAAGCGCGCATCGCCATTCAGAACGAGAACCTGGTGCTGTGGATCGACGGCGTTCCGGCGATCATGGTGCCCGACCTCATCATGAATCTGGAACTCGACACCGGTGAACCGATTACGACGGAGATGTTGCGTTACGGGCAACGCGTGGCCGTCATCGGCATGCCGGTGCACGACCTGATGCGAACGCCGGCAGCGCTCGAAGTAGTGGGCCCGCACGCGTTCGGCTATCCGGAGCTGAGTTATGTCCCGCTGGTCGGGTGACACGGCCGCCACGCTCCTGCTCGTGAAGCATGCGTTGCCCGTGCTGGACGTTTCAAAGCCGGCGCGGGAGTGGCAGCTCGGAACGGAAGGCGAGCGGCAAGCGAAAAAGCTGGCCGGCGCGCTTCGTGCGTTCGCGCCGTTGCGCATGATAGCGAGCCCGGAGCCGAAGGCGGTGTCGACCGCGGCCCTTGTCGCGGCGGAACTCGAGGTCGAAGTGTCGGTGGTGGATGCACTCAGAGAATTCGATCGCCCCGTGTTGCCGTTTCTATCGAAGGAAGAACACGCGCGCGCGAACGAGCAGATCTTCGTCGACCTGAACCGGCGTGTGCTCGGTAATGAATCGGGTCGCGAGGCGCTCGATCGTTTTTCAGTCGCGATCGACGACGCGATCGCGCTGACGCGCGCGCAAAGCCTCGTGGCCGTCACGCACGGTACCGTGATCTCGCTGTTCGTGGCGGCTCACAACGCGGTGGATGCCTTCGCGATGTGGAAGCAGCTCGAATGCACCTCGTACGTCGTACTCGACGTGCCGTCGTTCGCGCTTCGCAACATCGTGATCGATGCAAGCAACGCATGAAGGAATCCGATCTCTATCCGCCGGTGAAGCGCTTCCTCGAAGCGCAGAGCTATGAAGTGAAAGGCGAGATCGGCGACTGCGACGTGCTAGCCGTGCGCGGCACTGAAGTGCCGGTGATCGTCGAATTGAAACTGACTCTCAATCTGAACGTGGTGCTGCAGGCCGTGGAGCGTTTGTCGGTTACGCCGAAGGTTTACATCGGCGTGCCGAAGCAATGTTCCGTGTTGAGCGCGCGGCGCAAACACATCGTCAAACTGCTGCGTATGCTCGGTGTCGGTCTGGTAGCGATCGATACGCGCGGCGGTGTCGAGATACTGCTCGATCCCGGCGAGTACAAACCGCGCAAATCGAAACACCGCCACGAGCGCCTGCTCGGCGAGTTTCGCAAACGCGTCGGCGATCCGAATCGCGGCGGCCTTCATCGTCGCGGCGGCGTAGTGACCGCGTACCGGCAACAGGCGTTGAGGATTGCGGATCTGCTGCAGCAACTCGGGCCGAGCAAAGCATCCGACATCGCACGCACGCTGCAGGTGCCGAACGCGCGCGCGATTCTGTATCGCGACGCGTACGGTTGGTTCGAGCGCGCGTCGGTGGGCGTCTATGCGCTATCGCCGCGCGGACAGCAGGAGGTTCCGATTTGGAACAAACAGCAGGTTGAGGCGGGTCTCACTCCATGAATTCCATCGCCTCGATGCGCGCGCTTCAGGCCGACATCACCACGCTCGAAGTAGACGCGATCGTGAACGCCGCCAACTCCTCGTTGCTCGGCGGCGGCGGTGTCGACGGCGCGATCCATCGCGCGGCCGGACCGGAGCTACTGGAAGAGTGTCGTCAGCTGCGCGGTTGTAACACCGGCGACGCGAAGCTCACGAAGGGTTATCGCTTGCGGGCGAAGCATGTCATTCACACGGTGGGTCCGGTGTGGCGGGGCGGCGACAACGGCGAAGCGGATCTGTTGGCGTCGTGTTATCGGCGAGCGATGGCGATCGCGTCGACCAACGCCTTCACCTCCATCGCGCTGCCGAGCATCAGCACGGGGATATACGGCTACCCGATCGAACGCGCCGCGCAGGTTGCGGTCGCAACGGTGGGTGAGTGTCTGGAAGAGGCGTCGACGGTGACGCACGTTCTCTTCTGCTGTTTCTCGGCGGCGGACCTTCGCGTGTATGAACGCGTACTCGAGGACCTGCACCGAGACGCGCGGTGAGTCCGTTTCTCGTCAGATGTTTCGTTTGGCGGGAATGCTACAGTCCGCCGCATCGCGGTGTGGTGCGCGTTCATGAGTGACCATCCTTTCGCAACGCTGCGCGTGTCGCGCGATGAGCTCGCCGCCGAAGCGCTGTCGGCCGATCGGTTGGCGGCGGTTGTCGAATCGATTCGTACACACGGCGCGGCAATCATCGAAGGCGCGGTCGACCTCGGGTCATTGCGATCGGTTGCGCGTCGTCATGCTCGAAGACCTGCCCGCTGCGCTGCGGCATCCCTATGCGCTCGACATTCCCGGCCACGTTCAGCACAACCCGCCGCCGCGCGCTCGCGATCTGTATGCCGACATCATCGCGAATCCGATTGCGCTTTCGGTGGCGCGCGCGCTGATGGGTCGTGTGCGCCTCGCGCTGTACACCGGTAACACGATGCTGGGGCATACCAGCCAACAGCAGCCGGTGCATTGGGACGACTACCAGCTCTGGTCCGGCCTCGAACAGGCGCCGCCGACGTCGTCGCTTGCGGTGAACATTCCGCTCGTCGACGTATCGGTAACCAACGGCGCGCTGGAGGTGTGGCCGGGTACGCACCGCGACGTGCGTTCCGGCGAGCACCGCAAGTCGCTGCTGGTTCCTGACGAATGGCTCGAGGCGCGTCGCGCTCACACTCCGCCCGTTCGTGTGCCGCTGTCGAAAGGCGCGCTGTTGTTGCGTGACTTGCGGATGTGGCACCGCGGCACGACGAATTCCACCGGCGAAGCGCGGCCGATGCTCGCGCTGTCGTATCAGCCGTGGTGGTATCGGCCGTTGGCCATCGATTTCTACAAAGATGCCGAACCGGTGCTGACGCGGCTGCGCGTTCCGGTTACCGCGCGATACCGCGAGTCGTTCGACCATCTTGCGTGGCCGCCGAATTGGGAGCTGGTGCCGGCGCCGGTCGACTGACGCGCAGCGTTCGTAATAAGGAGGGGAACGTGGGGCACGTTGCTTCGGCGATGCTGGTGGTCGTGGCGATCATTCATCTGTTGCCGGTGTCCGGCGTCCTCAGCGGCGCGCGTATTTCAGACCGATATCGTGGCGCTCCTCTGTCTGATCGTTGGTGCAGTAGCGTATGCGATGCGCTGAGGCCTGCCCGGTGATCTGCGGGCTCGGTATCATTGCGGCAGAATCGAACTGGAGATCAGCAATGAAGGTTGCCAGCGTATTGCTCTTCGCGTTCGTGTTGTCGGCGCCGGTGTTCGTCGTTGCGGAAAGTGATCGCGCGGCGACGCAGCAGACGCTCGACGCTGCGTGTGAAGCCGCGCGCGAACGCAAGCTGGAACCCGAGCGCGCCATGTACGCGCAGGAGTGCGTGCAGCTGAAAATGAAGGACACGCTCGAAGAGTGTCAGCGTTTCTACAGCGACTACGGCGCGCGCATCGGCGACAGGGCGCCGCTCTATTACGATCTGCCGGAGTGCGTGGCGGCATTCGATTATCGCCAGAGTTATCGCGAATAGAGATTCAAGGAGGCCGCATGAATCAGACCGAACTCATCGACCACATCGCTGCGATGTTGCGCGATCTGGAACGTGCCGGCGGAGCCTTTCTCGGCGGAAGTTACGGCCGCGGCGAAGCGGACGCGGTGAGCGATGTGGACGTCTATGTGGTGGTTGCGAGCGCAGACGACATTCCCGGCATGCTCACCGAACTCTCCAACAACCTCGCCAAGGTGCAGCCGATCCTGTTTTCGAACGTGCTGCCGAACGCGAGAACCATCAACGCGATCACCCAGGAGTGGCTGCGCTTCGACTTCACCGTGCTGACGCAGCAGGAGATCGTGTTCTTCGCACAGAATCAGGTGAAGCCGCTGTTCGATCGGCTCGGTGTGGCCGCGAAAATGCGCCCCGTTGCCGAATACAACCGCAATCTCAGCGGCGACGGATTGCTGGAGATCGTCAACGAGTTCATTCGTGTGCTCGGGCTTTCGATGGTGGTGAACGGCCGGGACGATGTCATCACGGCGCAGACCGGAACGAACCTGCTGCGCGACATGCTGGTCCGGGTCATGGTGTTAGAGAACGGCGGACAACCGCAAAGAGGGGCGCTTTCGCTGAAGCGCAACCTCACACCGGCGCAGTACTCCGCGTTGACCGCGCTGCCGTCGCTCGACGCAACGTGGCCGTCGGTGTTCGCGCGCTCGAAAGCGCTCGCGGAACAGTTCTTCCCTCGCGCGCGTGCGCTCGCGAACGAACTCAACGCGAAGTGGCCCGACGAGTTCCAGCGCGTCACGCTCGAGCTGCTGCGCGCGAAACTCGGTTTGAACATCGAACTGCATCAGTGAGAACGTTGGCCCAAACATTGGCCTAAGGGAACGGGCATCGAGGGAAACATGGCAGGCACAGTCACCGAGTGGTTGCTCGATTCGGATCCGTCGATCCGCTGGCAGGTGATGCGCGATCTCACTGGTGAATCCACCGAAGTCATCGCGCGCGAACGAGCGCGCGTTGAAACGGAAGGTTGGGGCGCGCGGTTGCTCGATCTGCAGGCAGACGATGGTCACTGGGGCGGTGGGCCGTACGTGGTGCCCGGCTGGATCGCCACCACCGACACGCTGGTGGTGTTGAAGGATCTCGGGCTCGACGCAACGTCGCCGCGGGTGCGCCGCGCGATCGAGCGCGTGCGCATCACCAACTGGGGACCGGAGTTCAAAAACTCGCCGTATTTCGACGGTGAAGAAGAGGCGTGCATCAACGGTCGCGTGCTGGCGTGCGGCGCTTACTTCGGGCAGCCGAGTGCGTCGCTGGTCGAACTGCTGCTGTCGGAACAGAAGGAGGACGGCGGCTGGAACTGCTGGCCGCGCGCAAGACGTTCGTCATTCCATTCGACGATCTGCGTGCTCGAAGGGCTGCTCGAGTACGAGCGCGCGACCCGCGCCGACGCGACGGTGCGCGATGCACGCCTGCGCGCGCATGAATATCTCCTGCGTCGCGGCATGTTCCGGCGATTTTCGACCGGCGAAATCGTCAAACCTGAGTGGACGCAGTTTTCGTTTCCCGCGCGCTGGCATTACGACGTGCTGCGCGGTCTCGATTATCTGCGCAGTGCGGATGTCGAAGCGGACGAGCGTGTTGCCGAGGCGATCGAACTGGTCGAAAGGAAGTGTATGCACGATGGCTGCTGGCCGCTCGAAAACCCGCACGAAGGCAAAGTGCATTTCGAAATGGAAGGAAAGGCCGGCGAACCGAGCCGCTGGAACACACTGCGCGCGCTGCGCGTACTCGACTGGTATTCGAAATCGTGAAAGGCAGTTGTCTCTGCAAAGCCGTTTCGTTCGAGATCGAAGGCACCGTTCACAACGCGCGTTATTGCCACTGCACGAACTGCCGGAAATTCTCCGGCACCGCTTACGCGGCGTGGGGTCTGGTGCCGACCGATAAATTCACCGTCACGCCGGCGCAAGGCGGCGTAACGAAATTCGATTCCGGCGGCGGGTTGCGCGTGTTCTGCAGCACATGCGGTTCGCCGCTGTGGTACGAGCCCGCGGGAATGCCGCAGTACCGCGGCATTCCACTCGGTGTCATCGACGACGAGAACGTGCCCGCGCCGAAGGTTCATCTGTGGACGAAGTCGAAGGCGCCGTGGGTAACAGTTGCCGACGACCTTCCGCAACACGAGACGCATCCGTAACTCACGAGTCAGCAGGAATGAGCGAACTCACCATCTGGACATATGACTGGGTGCCCGAAGGCCCGCGTGGTTTCGTGCGCGATCTGAGGTTGCGGTGGGCGTGCGAAGAAGCCGGGCTTGCATACGCGGTGCGGACGGTTCCATTCGAGGGTCGCGAAACGAATCACCTCGCGCAGCAGCCGTTCGGACAAGTGCCGTACCTCCGCGACGGCGAACTGCAGATATTCGAAAGCGGTGCCGGGCTGCTGCATCTGGCGCGCAAGAGCGAAACGTTGATGCCGCGCGACGCCGGTCGGAGAAGCGGAAACGCTGCAATGGACCATCGCCGCGCTGAACTCGATCGAGATGGTCAGCGTGCCGTGGTGGTTCCTGAAGATATCCGGCGACGAGAACAAGGCGCTCGGTGAATGGATGGGCGCGCGTCTCGACCAGCTCGAAAGCGTGTTGAGCGAGCGCGAATGGCTCGCAGCGCACCGCTTCACCGTGGCAGACCTGCTGATGGCGGACGTGTTACGCGTTGCGCAGGTTCGCGCCTTCGGCAACCGGCCGGCGACCGAGGCCTACGTGGCACGCGTCACCGGTCGGCCCGCGTTCAAGAAGGCGCGGGCCGACCAGATCGATCATTTCGCCAACGCGGACAAGACCCGCCGCGTTGGCGCGTGATTCGAGCCGAGTTAGTTGCCGAGCACCGCGCGCTCTTTCGCCATCCGTCCGGTCACGATCGGCGACGCAAATGCCCCTGCCAGATAGCGGCCGAGTTTCGGATATTATGCTGCGCGTCCACGGCGTAGTCGCCGTATTGCGCCTGCAGGAAACAGGTGACCACCGAGATGTCGGCAATCGACAGCGCGTTACCGACGAAATAACCGCTTTCCGGCGCGATCGACTCGAGATACTCGAGCACCGGCGGCATGCCGTGCGTGATGATGTTGTCGACGATCGCCTGGTCGGTGGGTTTGCCCATCATCTTCGGGAACAGGAAACGCTGCTGAAAGAGGCCGGCGCAGTTCTCGATCACCTTCGTGTCCGCGTACTCTTCCACCCACAGCGCGCGCGCTTCCATTTTGGGGTCGGCGGGGAAAAGGGCAGGCGTCGGAAACACGCGCTCGATGTAACGGCAGATCACGCTGGAGTCGGGGACGGAGAAGTCGTCGTGTTGCAGCACCGGAATCTTGCCGAGCGGGCTCACCGCGCGGAACGCGGGGCTCGAATCGTTGGGCATTACCACGACGTTTTCGTATTCGACGCCTTTGATTTCGAGCGCGAACAGCACTTTGCGGACGAAGGGCGAGAGAGGGTGACCGTGCACTTTGATCGTCATTTCGAATGGGCCTTGGGTCGCATGGGGGTGGTGACACTAGCAGAGAAACGGACGCGACCGAAGCAATCGCGAATCCTGAAGACCGCGGTGTCGAACGGAGGCTGAGATGAGCGGACTGGATCAAGTGAGGATCGGGTCGATCGTCATTCGTTGCTACGAATTCGAGTGGATGTGGGCGTTCTGGCAGGAAGCGCTGCACTATGTCGTCGAGCACACGGACCCGAACGGCGGCTTCGTGATTCTCCATGACCCGTCGGGGAAGGGGCCGAACATATCGCTCGATCAGTCGCCGACGAAACGCACCGGCAAGCGCAGCTGGTTGCATCTCGATCTCTACGCGTCCAACCAGCGCGACGAAGTGGAGCGCCTGGTGAAACTCGGTGCGCGGCGTTACGACTGGCGATACCAGCCGACTGCCGATTACGTGGTGCTGGAAGATCCGGATGGGAATCTGTTCTGCGTGGTAGACATCGATCACTGACGAGTTTCCGGAGGCGCAATGTCGATCAAGGGCGGTTGTTTTTGTGGAAAGGTGAGATACGACGTCGACGCGCCGCTCGTCGTGGCCAGAAGTTGTCATTGTTCGCGCTGCCGCAAAGCGTTCAGCGGTGCGGGGTCGGCCTACGCGGAGGTGGTGCCGGGATCATTTCATTGGGTGCAGGGTGAGAACTCCGTGACGCGATATGAAAGCGGCGATGGTTTCGGCATGTGCTTCTGCAGCGCGTGCGGCACCACGTTGTGCGGCATCGTCGGCGGCAACGTACACGGCGTGACGCTGGGCAGCGTCGACGGCGATCCGGGTGTGGAGATCGCTATGCACATCTTCGTCGGATCGAAAGCGCCGTGGGATCACATCGGCGGTGACGCGCCGCAGTTCGAGGCGTTTCCGACGTGATGACGCACACGATGCGAATCGCCGTCATGGGCTCGATTGAGATGCTGCGCGCACCGCAGCTGTACATCTTTGCGGGGCTGCCCGGCAGCGGAAAGTCGACGTTGTCGAAGCGCCTCTCCGCGCGCCTCGGCGCCGTCTATCTGCGCATCGACACCATCGAACAGGCGTTGCGCGACCTGTGCGCGTTCGACGTGCAAGGCGAGGGTTATCGCCTCGCGTATCGAATCGCTCGCGACAATCTGCTCATCGGTGCAAGCGTGGTGGCCGACTCGTGCAACCCGATCGAGTTGACGCGCCGCGAGTGGGAGCAGGTGGCGCGTGACGCGGGCGTCGGCTTCGTGAACATCGAAGTGGTCTGTTCCGATGCGCGGGAACATCGAACGCGCGCTGAACAGCGTGCGACGGAAGTGGCAGGGCTGGTCCAGCCGACGTGGCACGAGATCGACACGCGTGAATACGACGCGTGGACGGTCGACCGGATCATGGTGGATACGGCCGGCAAGTCGATAGACGAGTGCGAAACCGAATTGCTCGTGAAGTTGCCCGACGTCGCCAACGACCCAGGCGAGGGGCAACGACCTTCGAGGTAATTGAACCGTGTCGGCTGCGAGCCGCACACTGGCCGCCTCACTTGCGGAGGTTCATATGTCCACGCGTCTCATCGTTCTGTTGTTGGTCCTCGCGGCGTTAGGCGTGCTCACTGCACTTGCGCTGCTGGATGTCGGTTATCTCGGCATCCTGGAGCCGCATTTCCGCAGTTGGGGCGGCGCGCAGGTGTTCTTCGATCTGGTGATCCTCGCGGTGCTCGCATGCGTCTGGATGATCGGCGACGCGCGCGAGCGCGGTATGTCCGCGTGGCCGTTCATTCTGATCACGCTCGTTGCGGGATCGTTCGGGCCGTTGCTGTATCTCGTCGTGCGCGAAGTGCGTGCGACGGCACGCAGAACGGCTGCGGCCTAGCGACGCTGTTAGTGTCAGGCGCCGCCGGAGGGATTTGCGGCGGCGCGAAAGAGCTGTTCGGTGGCATCGTCTGCCGGGAAGAGGCTCTCGATGCGCAACTCGTCGGCGGTAACGTCCTGCGCGGTTCCGAACGTTGCGATGACGGTGAACAGCGAAATGCGTGCACCGTCCTTCTCGATCTCGAGCGGCAGCACGGGCACCAGCGCGGTGTCGTCGGCGATCCGCAGCACGCTGTCGTCCTGCAGCGGCGCTAGTTCCGCCAACAGCGCCTGCATCTCCGCCCCGCCGAACGCCGCCGCCTCTTTTTGCGCGCGTTGCCACAACAGCGGAGCAACCGTGTTCCAGTTCGTAACGAACTGTTTGATGCCGTTCGGGTGGAAGAATAAACGCATCAGATTGCGTTCTTCGCCGCCGATGCGTTTCCAGATGTCGGCGCCCAACATCGCAACGATGAGTTCGAACGGCTTGTTGGCCATGCGGATGTTCCAGGCGCGGTCGACAGCGAGCGCAGGAAACGGTTCGTGATTGCTCAGCATCATCCGCAGGGCGTTCATCACCTGGTTCATCTGCGGATGATCGAGGGGACGCGCTTTGAAAACGGGTGCGAAGCCGGCGGCGGTGAGCCAGTCGTTGCGTTCGCGCAAGGGTACCTCCAGCGTTTCGCTCAGCTGCAGGATCATGCTGCGGCTCGGCCGCGCGCGGCCCGATTCGAGAAAGCTGACGTGGCGTTGCGATACACCCGACGACAGCGCGAGATCGAGTTGCGACAAGCGGCGCTTGTGGCGCCAGGTTTTCAGCAGCAGCGGAAAGCCGCGTTCGACTTCGACGCCGGCACTCACCGTATTCAACGACACGATCGATGCCCTCCTGTCCGCGTATGCTCGCTTTGCCCGGGTCGGCGTTTCAAATACCCTCGAGGTAATTGTGCAGCATCGGTGGGAGCCGGAGCGAACGATGCGACAGTCACTCGCGCGAATCGCCCTCGTGGTGCGTGAATACGACGAAGCGATCGCGTTCTACACGGGGGTGCTCGGTTTCGACCTGATCGAAGACACCTTGATTTCCGAGGGCCCGAGCAGAACAAGCGCTGGGTGGTAGTGGCGCCCGAAGGGCTCGCGCGAAACGCAGATTCTGCTGGCGCGCGCCGTGGGGGACGAGCAGTCGTCGCGCATCGGCAATCAGACCGGCGGCCGCGTATTCCTGTTTCTGCACACCGACGATTTCTGGCGCGACTATCGGGCTTACCAGTCGCACGGGGTCGAGTTCATCCGCGAACCGAAGGAAGAGCGCTACGGAACGGTGGCCGTGTTCCGCGACCTGTACGGTAACCTCTGGGATCTGATCGAACCGCGATCGTGACGCATGAACCCGACCGACCGTAGCGGCGTGATCCGCTTTGCCGACGCGCAAGCCGCCATCCCGGGACCCGCCGGCGAACGCGTCGCACCGGCGTTGAAGCGCGGCACGCTCGACGTCGCGGCCGGCGTCGAGCATCACTACGAAGCGTTCACCGACGATCTCGCGCTGTGGCGCATCTTCTACGGACCTGCAGGCGGCGAAGCCGTGTCGAATTGATTCGGTGCCGTTCGTCTACTTGAACAAACGCAACGGAGCGGATTCATGAAGATCTACTGGATCAAGGCGCAGGCGCCGCAACGCGTGCTCGCGCTGATCAAACATCTCGGCATCGACGCCGAGTGTGAAGAGATCGATTTGATGAAAGGCGGATTGCGGAGGCCCGAATACGCGCGCGCTGAATCCGAACATGAAGGCGCCGACGCTGGTCGACGGCGACACGGTGCTGTGGGAAGCCTCGGCGATCATGGCGCATCTGTGCATCAAGGTGGGTTCGAACATGTGGCCGGCGCACAACCCGGCCGAACAGGTGGAAGTGTTGCGCTGGCTGTCGTGGAGCGATGGACACTGGTCGCCGGCGGTGTCGCCGTTCTACTTCGAGCACATCGTCAAATCGACGTTCGACATGGGTCCGCCCGATCGCGAGCTGTTGAAGGCGAGCGTCGGCGATCTCGTCAGATTTGCGACGGTGCTGAATGGACATCTCGCCGGCAGAGATCATCCCGCGTGCGGACGGCTGACCATTGCCGACTTTCAGATGGCGTCGATGGCGATGTACTGGCGCGAATCGGAAATGCCGTTGGCGGATTTTCCGAACGTGGTGCGTTGGCTCGACGGTTTGCAGCGGATTCCGGCGTGGGCCGATCCATGGCCGTCCAAATGAAGAAGTGGCAAAGTCCGTTCCTACAACGCTTTCCCGAGGGGGAAGATTCCGGATGCGTGCTCGTCTGCCGCTGTTCATCACCTTGCTTTCGCTGGGTGGACTGTTCCCGTTAGGCGCATTCGCAGCGCCCGCAAGCGTCGATCTGATACTGACCAACGGAAAGGTGTTCACCGGCGATCCGGAACGGCCGCGCGCCGAAGCGATCGCCATCGGCGGTGAACGTATCGTCGCGGTGGGAAGCGCGAGTGAAATCGCGGCGCTGGCCGGTGAAAAGACGCGCACCGTCGATCTGCAGCAGCGTGTTGCTACGCCCGGCTTCAACGACGCGCACGCGCATTTCGGCCCCGATCCGAAAGGCTTCGAGATTCGTTTCGATACCAGCGAGCCGACGTGGGCCGACACCAGCGCCGCGATATCCAAAGCCGTGCAGCAGACACCGGTTGGAACCTGGATCTTCGGGCAGGTGGGTTACACCGTGGTGCTCGACGAGCAGGTCACGCGCGCAGCGCTCGACAAAATCGCGCCGAATCACCCGGTGCTGTTACGCGCGTACTACGGCCACGGCGACATCGCCAACTCGCGCGCCTTGTCGCTGTTGCGTATTGCGAACAGCGAAACCGATCCGGCCGGCGGCTACTACGAACGCGTCGGTAACACGCGCGCAATCAACGGTCGCTTCTGGGAGTACGCGCAGTGGAAAGCCACTCGGGCGTTGGCCAGCACGGTCTCGGACGACGAAATTGTGGCGGCCCTCCACGAGCTGTCGGATACCGCGGTGCGCGCCGGGCTCACGTCACTGCAGATCTTCCCGGCGATGCCGATGGAGCGTTTCGTAACCCTCGCGCGGAAAAGCGACCTGCCGATCCGCATTCGCGCCATCGCATTCTCGCCAACAACCCCATCGGGGCGCGATCTATCGGAGATCCGCGACCTCGATCGTTTGCAGGACACCGATTCGAACGTAACGGTGAGCGGCATCAAGTGGGTGGTGGACGGAACGCCGATTGAGCGCGGCGCTGCGCTGCGCGACGACTATGCGGATCGTCCGGGCTGGTACGGGCGGCTCAACTTTCCGGAGAGCGAGATCACGGCGATGTTGCGCGAATCGCTCGAGCTGCAACAGCCGCTGCTGTTGCATGCGGTAGGCGATAAAACCGCCGACGTCATCTTCGACGCGATGGAAACGATCGACGACGGCAAGGTCGACTGGAAATCGAAACGACTGCGCATCGAACACGGCGAAGGCGTGATGGACGATCTCATTCCGCGCGCGCGGGCGCTCGGCATCATCGTGGTGCAGAACCCGTCGCACTTCACGTTCGTCGAACTGTTCAAGCAGCGCTGGCATTCGCCGATGGGATTGCTGCGCTCGTTGATCGAGGCCGACATTCCGGTGGCGTTGGGGTCGGACGGACCGATGAATCCGTTCCTCAACATCATGTTCGCCATTTCCGATCCGACCAATCCGCCCGAAGCCATCACGCGTGAACAGGCGGTGCGTGCATACACCGCGGGTTCGGCGTTCGCGGAGTTCGCCGAGCAGGACAAAGGCACGCTCGCTGTCGGCAAACTCGCCGACATCGTGGTGTTGTCGCAGGACCCGTTCAGTGTGCCGGCGCCGGAGTTACCGAAGACGCGCAGCGTTCTGACGATCATCGGCGGCAAGGTGGTTTACGAGGAACGCTGATGAGGGTGATTCGTTGTACGCACGACGCACACGCGTCGCAGATTCTCGACATTCTGAATGAGGCGATTGCCAACTCGACGGCGCTGTACGACTACGCACCGCGCACTATCCACAGCATGGTCGATTGGTTTCAAACGAAGGCAGCGAAGCAGTTTCCCGTGATTGGTGTGGTTGAGGGCGAGCGTCTCGCCGGTTTCGCGAGCTACGGGACGTTTCGCGCGTGGCCTGCGTACAAATATTCCGTGGAGCATTCGGTTTACGTGCATCACGATCATCGCGGCAAAGGTCTCGGTCGCGTGTTGATGGAGCGCCTGATCGACGCGGCGATCGAACAGCAGTATCACGTCATGATCGGCGCCATCGACGTATCGAACGCGAGCAGCATTCGCTTGCACGAGCAGGTTGGCTTCGTGCATGCAGGCACGATCCGGCATGCGGGGTTTAAATTCGGTAGATGGCTCGACGTCGCGTTTTATCAACGCATTCTCGAAACGCCCGCACATCCGGTGGATGGCTAACGGATTTATGAAGGAGCAAAGTTCATGCTGACGGCGACATGCCACTGCGGCGCAGTGTCGGTGACGGTGCCGCGCAAGCCGCGCACGATCACCGATTGCAACTGCACCATCTGCACGAAGTACGGCGTGTTGTGGGCGTACTACAAGGAATCAACCGTTCGGTTCGATGCGAAGGCGAAGACCACCGACGAGTACATCTGGGGCCGAAAGCACCAGCGCTTCGTCCGCTGTGCGAAATGCGGTTGCATCATGTATTGGCAACGCCTGGCACCGCATCCGCAGAACAACGTGGGCGTGAATGCGCGCAACTTCCCACCGGACGTGCTGCACTCGATCCGAATCAAGCCGCTCGATGGCGCAGCTTTCAAGCTGTGAATGGCGTATGGATTCACACGCGACCGTAGACGACTACATCGCTGCATGCCCGCCGAAGGTTCGCGCCATCCTGAGCAGGATCAGGAGCACGGTCCGAAAGGCCGCGCCCGATGCGGAAGAGCGCATCAGCTACCGCATGCCGTCGTTTGTTCAGAACGGCACGCTCGTGTACTACGCGGCGTTCAAGAATCACATCGGGTTGTATCCGCCGGTGAGGGGCGACGCAAAGCTGCTGAAGGACGTAGCGAAATATGCGAACGAGAAGGGCAATCTCAGGTTTCCGCTCGACGAGCCGATTCCGTACGGGTTGATCAGCCGAATCGTGAAAGCGCGCGCGAAGGAGAACCGGCGCACGGCTGACGCGCGCAGGAAGACGCGGTAGCGTTTGTGGGCAAGTCCAGCAGGGAGATCCGCCGATGACCATCCAGCTCGATCACTTCATCGTGTCGTGCCGCAACCAGATTGCCTCGGCGAAACGTCTTGCCGGTTTACTCGGCGTGCCTTGGGCCGAGTCGGGCGCAGGACCGTTCTCGCCGGTGTATCTGAACGACGGGCTGACTCTCGATTTCATCGAGACCGACGAAGCGTTTCCGGTGGAACACTTCTGCTTCCGCGTCAGCGCGTCCGAGTTCGATGCCATTCTTCGCCGCATCAAAGCGGCCGGCATTGCGTATCGCAGTGAAGTGCGCGGCCCGGTCGACATGAAAGTGCACCCCGAACTCGGCAACGTGTATTGGAACGATCCCGACGGACATCAGTGGGAAATGCTGACTACGAGCTACGCACGGGCAAAGCCGGAATGAACATTCGCGTCGACAACCTGACCCATCCCGAGGTGATCGGCCTCATCCGCCTGCATCTGCAGGGCATGTCGCAGCACTCTCCGCCGGAGAGCGTGCACGCACTCGGCATCGAAGCGCTGCGCAAACCCGAGATTACGTTCTGGAGCGTGTGGGATCAGTCCCAGCTGATGGGGTGTGGCGCATTGAAGGAGCTGGATGCAAAGCACGGTGAAATCAAATCGATGCGCACCGCTACCGAACATCTACGCAAAGGGGTGGCCGCCGGTTTGATGCGGCACATTCTCGAGGAAGCGAAGCGGCGCTCGTATCGACGGCTGAGCCTCGAAACCGGGTCCGGTGAACCGTTTGCGCCTGCGGTCGAGCTGTACAAACGCTTCGGCTTTCGCGAGTGCGGGCCGTTCGCCGACTACCGCGAAGATCCGTTCAGCGTGTTCATGACCATCGAGCTGTAGAGCTACCGCACTTCACAGCTAGGCTCCCGAGCCTTCGAAAGCGTCCATCTTCGCAACGATCGCCTCGACGGTTTCATAGTCCGTGCGCCCGGCCGCGTTCGGCTCCAGGAATACATCGAACACCCTGATTGCCAGAATTGCGAGTTGGGTCGCGCCGGTTGGTATCGCCCCTCTGGGGAACCGGTCAGCGTTGTCGCGCAGGAATTTCGCCGCGGTCTGCGCGGCTTCGTGTTCAGTGCGATCGACCGGCGTCGCATAGCTGAACTTCCAGCGGCGGATCTGCCGATTGATCTGATCGCGGCCGTCGCTTTCGATGCCGGCCGCCGTGAATACCCGGCAGTCGTAGTTGCGGCAGGTTTTCGGCCGATTTTCGTAGATGGAGCATTGGCCGTTCTTCAGCATCGGGCAGCGGCCCTGTTCGTCGTATCCCATCAACACGTTGCCCTTCGGCAAGCCGGGCGCGGGGAACAGCAACGCCTTTGGAATCGCGCGCAGTGCGTCTTTCTCATCGGGCCCGACATGAATGAAGTACGACGATGTGCAACAGGCGATGCAGGTGCCACACGGAACGTCGGCCGTGCCTTTGTCGGCTACCGCACTTCTCGTGTGCTTCACCCAGGACGAGAATGCTCCGGCCGGCAGCGTTGCCACGTCGGTGATGTCGGCGACATCGAGCTTCGTTGGTTTGTCGGCCATGATCGGACTAGCGTATTCGAAAAGAGGTGCCGTATGCACAACGCAACGTGGTACTCCCGTGCAGCCAAGACAACCGCGCGCTACAGCGGACGACCCTGGGTCTTTGCGCTCGCGGTGGGTCTCATCGTCGTGTGGCTCGTATCGGGTCCGCTGTTCGGCTTCAGCGATACGTGGCAGCTCGTCATCAACACCGGCACCACCATCGTGACGTTTCTGATGGTGTTCCTGATTCAGAACACGCAGAACCGCGACACCGAGGCGATGCAGGTGAAACTCGACGAGCTGATTCGCGTGACCAAGGGTGCGCACAACGCGCTGCTCGATCTGGAAGAACTCGAGGACGACAAGCTGGATGCGTTTCGTGCCAGGTACCAAGCGCTTGCGGATTCCGCGCGCGGCGAGCTGGAGCGCGGCGCTTTCGATACCGATACACCGGAGGCCTGACGATGGAAGCGTATGCACGATTGATCAAGCTGAAGCCGGGCAGCGATGCGCGCGTGGCAGAGTGGGCGCAGACGATGAACGCTCGACGATCCGAAGCGGTAGCGACGCTGGTGGACGAGGGCGTCGAAGTGGAATCGTGGTTCTCGCTCGAACTCGGCGGTGAGCAATACCTGATCTGCTACATGCGTGCAGAGTCGATGGAGAAAGCCCAGAACACCCTGACGCAATCGACGCATCCGATCGACGCCGTACATCAACAGTTCAAGGTCGACACATGGGTGCGCGGTGCCGGGGCGGAAGGACGGTTGTTGCTCGATCTACAGGTGAACTGACGCCGTTCGCGGGGAGAGACGTGATGCGTGCTGAGGAAATGCTGCGCGACGCAACCCCGGACGATTTCGCCGCGATTCTTGCGATGAACGAAGAGTCATTGCGGTTTCTCGGTCCACTCACCGTCGAACAACTCGCTGCCATCCACAGCGAGGCGGCCTATCGTCGGGTGTTCGTCGACGACGGTTGCGCCGTGGCATTTCTGTTGGCGCTTCGAGAGGGGTGCGCGTACCCCAGCCTCAACTATCGCTGGTTCGTAGAGCGCTACGAGCGGTTCCTGTACGTCGACCGCATCGTTGTCGCGAACAGTCACCACCGCCGCGGCATCGGAGAAGCGTTGTACGCCGATCTGTTCGATTTCGCGCGGAGGATCGGAACGCCGTGCATGACCTGCGAGATCGACATCGATCCGCCGAATCCGGTGTCGAGCCGCTTTCATGCGCGTCATGGCTTCGTGGAGGTCGGCACGCAGACAGTGGCTGCGGGGAAGAAGCGTGTGTCGTTGCAGGTGGCGATGCTCTCGCGGGAACATTCACGTTGAACGAAACGGGGGACGACGTATGAATGCGCGCAATCCGATCTTCATTCACTACGTGCACGACATGGCTCGCGCACGCCGATTCTATGAGTCGGTGTTCGACGTGAAGCCCACATTCGCGTCGCGTGGCTGGACCACACTCGACTTTGGTGCTTTTGAACTGGCGTTACATATCCTCGCGCCGGGCCATACCGACGAAGCGCCGCTACCGCACGCGGGGCTCAATCTCCAGGTCGACCTCATCGAGGCGATGCAGGCGCGCATCGAGACGCACGGCGGCGAAATGATCGAGCTGCGTGAGCCGCAGTCGAGTGTTCCGGACCGCGTGGCGACATTTCGCGATCCCGAAGGCAACGGCTTCGAACTGCGACAGTATGTAGGCTGAGGATAACCGTCTATGGAGACCAGGCTGCTGCGCGTTCGCGACGTTCCGATCTCAACCGGTTTGCCGAAGGATTGGGTCGATCCGATCAAGCCCGAGCTTTTCGCCGGCAAACACGAAGGGCGCCTTGGAAAGCTCGTTGGCATGACGCAGTTCGGCGTCAATCAGGTCACGCTCGATCCTGGCTCGATCTCGTCATTGCGACACTGGCACGAGGCGGAGGACGAGTTCGTGTACGTGTTGGCCGGTAAACTGTTGTTGATGGACGAGAACGGCGCACACGAATTGGAGGCCGGTTCGTTCGTGGGATTTCCTGCCGGTGAACCGAACGCGCATCACCTCTTGAATGCGTCCGACGCGCCGGCGGTGTTTCTCGCCGTAGGCTCGCGCCTGCCCGGTGCCGAAACGATCCATTACCCGGATGACCGAGCCGGGCCGATCAGGAAGTAGGCCGCGCGCTGGTGGAAAGGGATAGGATGGGGCGCGCTAACAACCACGCGGGGGTGCGTACGATGCGAAAGACCGGCTATGCGCTCATGGTGTTTCTGTCGCTGGCGATTGCCGCCTATGCGGTGCTCGCGTACGGCTTGTTGCCGCTCGAATCAGTGATCGATTCCAAAGTCGGCGCCTCGTTCCAGTCGCACAAGACGGCGCTGTATTCGCACGTCTTCGGCGCAGCGGTGGCGCTCGGCCTCGGTGCGTTCCAGTTTTCCACCCGGCTGCGCACGACGCGTCCGCAACTGCACCGCTGGATGGGGCGCTTGTATCTCGGCGTCGGCGTGCTCGTAGGCGGCATCGCCGGCCTGATCATGGCGACGCACGCATTCGGCGGTTTGCCCGCGCGACTCGGATTCGGCCTTCTCGCCGTCGTGTGGCTTTTCACAGGCGCACGCGCCTATCTGGCGATCCGCAGCGGAAACACTGCGGCGCACCGGCGCTGGATGGTGCGCAATTTTTCGCTGACATTCGCCGCGGTGACGCTGCGGTTGTATATCCCGGCTTCGAGTATCGCCGGCGTTCCGTTCGAAGTGGCGTATCCGATCATTGCGTGGGTTGCATGGGTGCCGAACCTGATCGTTGCGGAGTGGTGGTTCAATCGCCGCGGCGCATCGGGCGCGGAAATTTCGTCCAAGACCGCGCGGGTGACCGCGGCCTAACGTGCGTCGGGCGCGAACGGGAGAACGTCATGCAACTCGTAATGAAACAGCTCGACCTGGTGGTGCGCGACATGGACGCGAGCATCGCGTTCTATCGCGCGGCGGGCGTAGAGATTCCGGAGTCGGCGATCTGGCGCACTGCGAGCGGCGCACACCACGTCGACCTGACCTTGCCCGGTGGAATGACGCTGCACTTCGACAGCCCCGCGCTTGCCAAGGTGTACAACCGCGGCTGGCGCGAGTGGAGCGGCGAAGGCAGTCGCACGGTGGTGACGTTCAGCGTGCCGGCGCGCGAAGACGTCGACCGCATCCATACAAAGCTGACGGCGTTGGGTCACAAGACGTTGCAACCCCCGTTCGATCCGTTCTGGGGCGCGCGATACGCGATTATCGAAGATCCCGACGGCAATCAGATCGGCTTCATGAGTCCGTCGGATCCGGCGCGCCGCGGACCGCCGCCGGATCTGTGATCGCTAAGGGGGAGCGGTGCTGTTCGACCCTGCGCGACACGAGACGCTAACGGAAACGCCGTGGCGCGAATCGGCGGCGCGTGAGGCGATGGAGCGCATTGTCGCCGACACGAGGGCCGCGTATTCGAAAGAAGGTCTGTGGCCGATTCATCCGCTCGACCGTTCACCCGAACGCGCCGATCCGTTGAAACCCATTTACTACGGCGCGGCCGGCGTCGTCTGGACATTGCTGCATCTGCAGCGTGCCGGAATGGCCGATGCGGGCGACTACCTGCCGGCTGTTGCCACACTTCTGGAACGGCATCGCGAAGATTCACTGCGATTGGCCGGCGCGCCAATACTGGCGTATCCGACCGGCGACGCAGGCATCGCGTTGCTGCATTGGACGATGGCGCCATCGCACGCGAATGCCGATGAGCTGTATCGCGTGATCGAAGCGAACAAGTCACATGCGTCGCTCGGCTTCGGTTGGGGTGGCGCTGGTTCCATGCTCGCCGCGCTGTTCATGTTCGAACGCACGCTCGAGCCGCGTTGGAAGACGTTGTACCTCAACCTCTTCGACGAACTGTGGCGGCGTTGGGACTTCGACGAAGCGTTCGGTTGTCACCTGTGGATGCACGATCTCTACGGCATTCGTGAGCAACGCCTCGGCGGGTTGCACGGTATGGCCGCGACGTTGTCGTGCATGCTGCGCGGCCGGGCGATGTTGTCGGCGGATCGTTGTCGTGAACTCGAACGGCGCGCCACGGCGGCGCTGTCGGCAACGGCGGTGCGCGACGGGTCGTTCGCGAATTGGCCGCTTGCAGCGGATGCCGCGAATCGTCCCGGAATTCTGTGGCTGCAGCATTGCAGCGGCGCGCCAGGCATCGTGAATTGCCTCGCGTCGTTGCCGAGCGATCCCCAAACAGACGAACTGCTGATCGCCGGCGGCGAGCTGACGTGGTGCGCCGGCCCCACCGTGAAATTGCCGAGCCTGTGCCACGGTGCATCGGGCAGCGGCTACGCGTTCCTGAAACTGCACGCGCGTACTCGTGACGAACGCTGGCTGCAACGCGCGCGGCAGTTCGCCATGCACGGAATCGAACAAGCCGAGCGCGGTGTGCGGCAACACGGACAGCGCAAGTTCTCGCTATGGACCGGCGACCTCGGCCTGGCCGTGTTCCTGTGCGACTGCATTCGCGTCGACGCGCGGTTTCCCACGCTCGATGTGTTCTGAACCGTGTACGACCTCTATACGAGTTCATCCAACGACCGCTATCGCTTCGCCCTGGGTTGCAGCGGTGAACGCAAGCTCCTGGTGATCGGACTGAACCCGAGCACGGCAACGCGAGAGAAGTCGGATACCACCGTCGCGAAGGTGGAGGCAGTGGCGCGACGCAACGGCCACGACGGCTTCGTGATGCTGAACCTGTATCCGCTGCGTGCCACCGACCCCACGACGCTTCCGCACCGCGCGAACGCACAACAGATGCGGCGCAACCTCGACGTGATCGAAGCGATCGTTGCCGCCGAATCGAATCCGGTGGTGTGGGCAGCGTGGGGTGCGGCGATCGGTCATCGACCGTTCCTGCAATCGTGCGCACATGAATTGATGTCGCGGCTGCGCTGCTATCAACCGCGCTGGGTGTGCTACGGCGCGCCCACCGCCGAAGGACATCCGCGCCATCCCTCGCGCCTCAGCTATGGTTGGCGCTTTTCGGCATTCGAGGTCGAGGCCTATGCGCGACGTATTGCCACGGTTGCGCGATGACGGTTCGCGAAGGACGTGACGTGAATATCGAGTGTGTGGTGCTGGATGCGATGGGCGTGGTGTTTCGAGCCGCGGACGACGTGGCCGAAGTGCTGGTTCCGTTCGTACGCAAGCGCGGCGGTGTCGAAGACGTCGGCGCCATCGAAGCGGCCTATCTCGATGCCAGCCGAGGTTCGATCACCGCGGATGCGTTCTGGCTGAAGGTCGGCTTGTCGCCGTCGCTGGAGGACGACTATCTGAGC
The DNA here is from genome assembly GCA_963822125.1 of uncultured Gammaproteobacteria bacterium. Classification (GTDB taxonomy): domain Bacteria; phylum Pseudomonadota; class Gammaproteobacteria; order Pseudomonadales; family Azotimanducaceae; genus DATJGR01. Next base: position 53,442 of record CAWGGQ010000017.1, read on the forward strand.
GGCCACGCGTTGGCGCCCGGTGCACGCGAATTCCTCGCGCTTGCGAGCGACATGGATACGCCGGTGTGGCTTCTCTCCAACGACGTGGAGCGATGGTCCAGGAAACTCCGCAGTGCATTCGCGCTAAACGCGTGGCTGTGCGGTGCGGTGATCAGCAGCGATGCGGCCGCGCGGAAGCCGGACGCCGCCATCTATCGCTACTTCATGCACAGGAGCGGGTACGATGCGCCCGCGATTCTGTTCGTCGACGACCGTGAGAAGAACGTTGCCGCTGCGGCGGCGTTGGGCATTCATGCGTTGCAGTTCGGCGTAAACACCGGGTTCGCTTCCCTGACGCCACACTTAAGGGGATTCCGATGACTACGGAAATATCGCTGAAACCGTTCACGCGCGCCCATCTCGCAGCGCTCGCGAAATGGGTGCGACAACCGCACGTCGCGCCGTGGTATCCGGAACCCGAAGCGAATCTGGCGTGGGCCGAAAGTCCACCGGATGGCGGCTTCCAGCGCATCATTGCGCGCGGCAACTCCGACGTCGGCTACATGCGCTGGCAATACGTTGATCGCGAAACGCTCGACTCGTTGGGCTTGCACGACATTCCGGAGAACTCGGTAGATGCCGACATCCTGATCGGCGACCGCAGCGACGTCGGCAAAGGTTCCGGTCCGCTGGCACTCAACGCGCTGGCGGACGAGCTGCGCCGCGACCCGCGTGTGGCGCTGATCGGACTCACCACATCGGTTCGCAACACGCATGCGCATCGCGGTTTTGAAAAGGCCGGCTTTCGAATTTCACGTCAGTACGATCCAAACGGCTTCGGTCCGTGTCACCTGATGATTCTGAATTTGCGCTGAAATCGGCCACGCGAACAGTGCAGAGCGAGGCACGCGACGCTATCCTGCGCGTCGACACAATCGCGTGGATCAGATGGGCAGCCGCAGTCGAAGAGTCACCGCAATCGCCGGCTTGTTCTATGTGGTGTTGATCGTCGGCAACGGTGTGCTGGCGTCGTGGTTTGCCGCCGTGCACGACATGCCGTGGGTGGCGATCGGCGTGGGGCTGCTCGCAGTCGTCGCGCTGGCGCTGACGATACGCATCATCCGTACGCAATATGCGGCCGACCGCGACGGTTAGGCCCCAAGCGAACAAGACAAAGCGTACAAGACCATGCACACAGGAGCGAAACGCCCATGACAGCGTCAGCACCCGAGGGATGGCATACCGTCACACCGCGCATCGTCGTCAGCGACGTTGAAGCACTGATCGACTTTCTGCGGCACACGTTCGGCGCCGAAGGCGAGTTTCGCGCTGCGATGCCGTCCGAGATCAAAATCGGCGACTCGATAGTGATGGTGAGCGGCGCGGGCGTTCGCGACACGGTCACCGCCTTCCTCTACGTTTACGTCGCCGATGCAGACGCCACTTACGAACGCGCGCTCGAGGCGGGCGCACAGTCGCTCGAAGAGCCGATGGATCTGCCCTACGGCGATCGTCGCGGCATGGTGAAAGATCCGTGGAACAACATCTGGCAGATTGCAACGCGGCAGGAAACGCTCTCGGTGGATGAAATCCGTAAGCGCCACGACGCCTTCGATTCGAAGCAATGATAAAAGGCAGCTGTTTGTGCGGCGGCGTCACGTTCGAGTTCGATCACTTCACCGGTCCGTTCGAACTGTGTCATTGCAGCCGTTGCCGCAAAGTCAGCGGCTCTGCGTTCATGGCCGGCGTCGCTACGCGACGCAGCGCGTTCCGATTCCTGACGGGCCACGATCTGGTGAGAACGTACGACGCGCCCATCCTGAAAGAGCCGCCTGCATATCGCAGCATCTTCTGCAGCCGTTGCGGTTCGCCTGTGCCGGATCCGTCGTCTGATTCGGAGTGGATCGAAATTGCGGCCGGCACGCTCGACGACGACCCGCAGGTGCGGCCCGATAAACACATCTTCATCGAGAAGAAAGCCGCGTGGCACGACATCGCTGACGCATTGCCGCAACTCGACGAAGCGGCACTACTCGAATATCGCTCGCGGCGGTGATGGGTTCGACAGACCTCTCTATTACTCGCGCAATCTATTACCCGGACGATCTATCTCCCAAGAAGGGGATGCGGTCTAATGCGCGCCGCGTGAATGCCGCGAACGAGGAATGTATGGCAACGCACACCGCCGAAGTCTCCTGGTCGCGCGGCGAACAGAAGTTCGTCGACAACCGCTACAGCCGTAAACACGTGTTGAAATTCGACGGCGGCGCCCAGGTGCCGGGTTCATCGTCGCCGCACGTGGTCCCATTGCCCTATTCGGACGCAACGGCGGTCGATCCCGAAGAAGCGTTCATCGGCTCGATTGCGAGTTGTCACATGCTGTTTTTTTTGTCGATTGCCGCTGCGCGCAGGTTCCGCATCGACGAGTACCACGACAACGCGGTGGGTGTGATGGCCAAGAACGCTGCGGGGAAAATGGTGGTTGCGACGGTGACGCTGAAGCCCGAAGTGAAATTCTCCGGCGACAAGTTGCCGACGCGCGCCGACATCGACGCGATGCATCACGAAGCGCACGACGAGTGCTTCATCGCGAACTCCGTCAAAACCGACGTGCATTGCGAGCCGGTCTATGTCGAGTAATTCGCCGCTTGCGGCGCTGTTCGAACACAAGCTGCCGAGATTCTGGGTGCTGCTGATCGCCGCAGCGGCATTCGTGTGGGCTACCGGAAACACGTTGCCGCCGCTGGTGGCGTCGCATTTCGGCCTCGGCGGCCAGGCGGACGGCTTCATGGCGCGCAGCGACTACATGTCGTTCATGCTGATCGGCGTCGTTGCCATTCCGCTGTTGATCGTGATTCCGCAACGCTTCGTGGAAACGATGCCGCCGCGGTTGATCAACGTGCCGAATCGCGATTACTGGCTGGCGCCCGAGCGGTTCGAATCGACCCTCGGCTATCTGCGCAATCACGCCGTGTGGTTTGCAATGCTGTTCATGGCATTGCTGTGCTTCATCCATTGGGAAGTGGTGCAGGCGAACGCGCGTACACCCGCGCGTTTGATGGCGCAGTCGTTCATGATTGGAATGGTCGTATACGTCGTAGCCGTTCTGTTCTGGATTGCGGCGTTGATCCGGCACTTCACGCGGCGACCGGCCGATTGACTGCGCTCGCCGTGGATCACGGCGCGACGCTGCGCAAGGTATCGCGACGGCTCATCCCCTTCCTGTTCCTGTTGTACGTAGCGGCGTATCTCGACCGCATCAACGTCGGCTTCGCGCAACTGCAGATGAAGAGCGCGCTCGGCTTCAGCGACGCGGTGTACGGGCTCGGCGCCGGCATCTTCTTCATCGGCTACTTCCTGTTCGAAGTGCCGAGCAACCTGATCCTCGCTCGTGTCGGTGCGCGCGTGTGGATCGCGCGCATCATGATCACCTGGGGGCTCATCTCGTCGGCAATGGCGTTCGTGCAAACACCCGCGAGTTTCTACGTGCTGCGCTTCCTGCTCGGCGTGGCGGAAGCGGGCTTTTTCCCCGGCGTCATCTACTACCTCGGCCTGTGGTTTCCGGCGGAAGAACGCGCCGCCGCGGTCTCGCAAGTTCATGACGGCCACTGCAATTGCGGGCGTCATCGGCGGGCCGTTGGCCGCCGTGCTGTTCAAACTCGAAGGTGTTGCGGGCCTTGCGGGTTGGCAATGGATATTCGTTGCCGAAGGTCTGCCGTCGGTGCTGCTCGGGGTGATCGTGCTGTTCTATCTCACGGAACGTCCGGACACGGCGCGCTGGTTGTCGCCGGAGGAGCGCGTGTATTTGAGTGCACGCGTGAAAGCGGGCGATGACGCCATCGATCGGCACGGCACCACTCCGCTGCGCGCTGCGTTGATGCATCCGATCGTCTGGCGGCTCGCGTTGTTGTACTTCACGCTGATCGTCGGCTTTTACAGCATCAGCTTCTGGTCGCCGCAGATCATTCAATCGCTCTCCGGCCTCGGCAACGTGCAGGTGGCGCTGATCTCGGCGGTTCCGTATGGGGTCGCGGCAGTGGCGATGGTGATCGTCGGTGCGCATTCCGACCGCACGCGCGAGCGGTGCGGGCACGTTGCTGCTGCGGCGTTTGTCGGCGCACTGGGAATGATCGCGACTGCATACGTTCATTCGCCGTTGCTCGGTGTGCTTGCGCTGAGTGTTGCTGCCGCGGGTATCTGGAGCGCGGTGCCGGTGTTCTGGTCGTTACCCACCGCATTTCTCACGGGCACGGCCGCGGCCGGCGCCATCGCGTTGATCAACTCGTTCGGAAATCTCGCAGGGTTCGCGGCGCCGTATGCAATCGGCCGCGTGCGTGAAGCAACCGGCAGCTATTCCTTGAGCCTTCTGTTGATAGCGACATCGCTCGTGTGCAGCGTCGTCATCGTGTTGAGCCTGCGCGGGCGCCTGTTCAATCCTTCACCTGGATCGTCGCTAGATACTCGACCATCTCCTTGATTTTGTCCGTCGCGCGCGCCTCTCTACTTTTGTTGGCGCCATCCGGTTCGCCGAAGATATTGCCCCAGACGGGCATCATCCGGTCGCCGTGCGCCCTGATGACCTCTCGTCCATCGATGGCGGCGGCCACACGAGCCGTCGGAAACACTCCGTCGTTGCGCTTCGCGAGATAACGCAGATCCGGCATCGCCCGCGGAGAATCGGCCACTGCCGGACCGTCGCCCTCCCCGTAGCGGCCGTGGCAACTTGCGCAGTTCGCCACGTATAGATCGCGACCCGAGCTCGTGTGCTGCGAGCACCCGCAGGCGAGCAGCAACATCGCGGCACATGATCCGAGCACGAAGGCGGTACGCATTGTTTTCGCAGGATCAGGTGCCCGGCCGCGGGTGGCTATACGAACTTCCACCAAGTGACCTGCGGGTAATTCCGGCGAACAATGGCACTCCATTCAGCGCGGAGTCCGGACAATGCCGACCAAACCGTGGAAGGCGATTCTGGTTGCGGTTCGCGACCCGGGCGCGCGCAAGCAGATCGCGATCCGCAAAGCGGCGCGCATAGCCGCGTCGTCAGGCGCGCGGATCACACTCTTTCATGCGTTTTCGGTGCCGTTCCCGTTGCCGAATCCGACACTGTCGGATCCGAAGGCAATACTGCGCGCGGTTGCGAAACAGCGACGCGAGCAGCTGCAGAAGCTCGCGCGCCCGCTGCGTGCGGAGGGTCTCGCGGTGGAATGCGAAGCGGTATGGGATTTCCCGCCTGCACACGCGATCGTGCGGCGTGTTCTCGCCGAAAAACCGGATCTCGTGGTCGCCGAATCGCATCGTCACTCGCGGGTGGCGCGCTGGTTTCTCGCGAATTCGGATTGGGAGTTGATCCGGGAATGTCCGTGCCCCGTCTGGTTCGTGAAGCAGGAGAGGCTCGCGAAGAACGCCTTGGTTCTGACGGCGATCGATCCCACGCATGCGCGAGCGAAGCCGGCCGCACTCGACGACCGCCTGCTTCAGACTTCGGCGGCCGTGACGCGGGGGCTCGGTGGAAAAGTCGTGCTGCATACACGTCGAGGATACGGGCCGTCTACCGCCGATGCGGCTGATCGCGCGACCCGTGCGCGAGACCGACGCAATCGGTGCGGTTACGCCGGAAAGCATGGCGCGTCTCGCGAAACGCAATCATGTTGCAGTGGCGACGCACCTTCTGAAGACGGGAACGCCTGAAGACGAACTGGTGGAGACCGCCGCTGAACTGAAGGCCGATCTGCTGGTGATGGGCGCCGTATCACGCAGCGGTCTCGGCCACTCGCACATCGGCAGCACTGCGGAAGCGGTGATCGACAACGTGACGTGCGACGTGCTGATCGTCAAACCGCGTCAGTTCAAGACCGCGGTGCCCCGCAAAGGACCCAAGCTGGCCGGCTGAGTGTCGAATCGCCGTTAGGCGAGGGCGGCGAATTCGAAAGCAAGCCGCGGAGTGTTGTGCGCGGCGCGCAACCCTAGATTGATGCCCTGACGTTGCCGGCGTTTCCGGTGACGCACCCAGGAGAGCATCATGAACGCCTCGATCTCGATAACGATTCCGATAACAGCGCCGATGACCACCGTGTTCGATACCGATGCACAGCGCTGGGACGCCGTGCAGCAGCGAGACTCACGCGCGGACGGCGCCTTCTTCTATTCCGTGCGCACCACCGGCGTGTATTGCCGGCCGTCGTGTGCGTCGCGGTTGGCGCGTCGCGAGAACGTTGCGTTCCACGCGAGCTGTGCCGATGCCGAACAGGCAGGCTTCAGACCGTGCAAACGTTGCCGGCCGAACGAAGCACCGCTCGCCGAACGGCAAGCGGCCGCGGTCGAGAAGGCGTGCCGGTTGATCGAAGCGGCCGACGCGCCGCTGTCGCTCGACGAACTCGCGGCGGCGGTCGGCATCAGCCGCTATCATTTCCATCGCGTCTTCAAAGGCGTGCACGGGAGTAACGCCGAAGGCATATGCAGATGCGCGTCGCGCCGATCGCGTGCGCAACGAATTGCCGAAACGTGCGTCGGTGACGGATGCAATCTACGAAGCCGGTTTCAATTCGAACGGCCGCTTCTACGCGCAAACGTCGCAGACGCTCGGCATGAAACCGAGCGATTACCGCGCCGGCGGCAGCGGCGCATCGATTCGCTTCGCGGTGGGGCAATGTTCGCTCGGCTCGATTCTGGTGGCGGCCACGGCGCGCGGGGTGTGCGCGATCACGCTCGGCGACGATCCGGACGAACTCGTGCGCGATCTGCAGGACCGCTTTCCCAATGCAACGCTGAGCGGCGGCGACGCCGCGTTCGAGCAGTGGGTTGCGACGGTGGTCGGCTTCGTCGAGGCGCCGCAACTCGGTCTCGATCTGCCGCTCGACGTGCGAGGCACGGCATTTCAGCAGCGCGTATGGAAAGCGTTGCGCGAGATTCCGCCGGGTTCCACCGCGAGCTATGCCGACATTGCAACGCGCGTCGGCGCGCCGAAAGCCGTGCGTGCCGTTGCGCAGGCGTGCGCTGCCAACGCGCTTGCAGTGGCGATTCCGTGTCATCGCGTCGTTCGCAAAGACGGCGCGCTGTCGGGTTATCGCTGGGGCGTGGATCGCAAGCGCGAGCTGCTGAAGCGCGAGACTGACTTTAAGTCCGAGACAGGGGCTTCGTGAACTGGAGCGACGTCGGCGCGCGCCTCGATGCAGAGGGTTGCGCGGTGCTGCCGGGGCTGTTGACGGGTGCGGAGTGCGCAGCGGTGCGCGAGAGTTACGCGACCGATGCGCTCTTCCGCAAACGCATCGTGATGGAGCGGCACGGCTACGGTCGCGGCGAGTACGGCTACTTCGCGTATCCGTTGCCGGAACGTGTGGCGCAATTGCGCACCTCGCTGTATGCGCCGCTCGCCGACATCGCGAACCGCTGGAACGAAGCGATGAAGGTGGAAACGCGTTATCCCGGCCGAGCACGCCGCATTTCTCGCGCGCTGTCACGACGCGGGTCAGACGCGGCCGACACCGCTCGTGCTGAAGTACGGCGAAGGCGACTACAACTGCCTGCATCAGGATCTCTACGGCGATCACTTCTTCCCGTTGCAGGTAGCGGTGCTGTTGTCGGAACCCGCGCGGGATTTCACCGGCGGCGAGTTCGTGCTCACCGAACAGCGGCCGCGCATGCAGTCGCGTGTGGAAGTGGTGCCGCTGCAGCGCGGCGATGCGGTGGTGTTCCCGGTGCAGCGACGTCCGGTGCGTGGCACGCGCGGCGTATATCGTGTGACACTGCGTCACGGTGTGAGCCGGGTCAGGTCCGGTAGCCGTTTCACGCTGGGGATCATCTTTCACGACGCGCGTTGAGCCGAGCGTGCAGGAGCCATGTCGAGAGCTCGCCACGCACTGATCGCCGTCATGTTCGCCGTGGTGAGCGGCGGCTATGACGCGGCCCATGCGGATGCGACCGGCAGCGTCGCAGGCACCGTGGCGCTCGGTGATGTAAAGCCCGTTCCGCTGCCGCCGGGATATAAAGCGCGCACGAAGAAACCGATCGCCGATCCCGATGCGCCTCGCGCCATCGTGTATCTCGAGCGCGACGACGGTGTGTATCCGCCGCCTGAGCAAGCGTCCGTGGCCGACATCGGTCAGCAGGGTTATCAGTTCAGGCCCGGCGTGATGGCGGTGCGCACCGGCACGCAGGTGGCGTTCCCGAATCACGACGACGAATTCCACAACGTGTTTTCGTATTCGCGTGCGAAACGTTTCGATCTCGGCCGCTTCCGTAAGGACGAGCAGAGTCCGCTGATCACGTTCGATCAACCCGGGCTCGTGAAGATCTACTGTGAAATTCACAAGCACATGCGCAGCCTGCTGCTGGTGCTCGACACGCCGTGGTTCGTAGAAACGGATAGCGGGGGACGCTTTCAGATCGAACGTATTCCGCCGGGCACCTATCGCCTGCGCGCGTTCCTGCCCACGGAGGAGACGCTCGATTCGCAGGTGACCGTAGTTGCAGGGCAGACCACCCAGACCACATTGCCGGTGCCCTGACTTTGCAAACGAAGATGACTTTTCGAACGAAGTTGCTGCAGGCGATTCTCGCCGTAGTTGCGGCAAGCACCGCCGCGAGTCTGTTCGTTGCGCAGCGACAGAGCAGCGAATCGTACGACGCGCTGGTGGACGAGTTGTTCCGCAGCCAGGCAACGGCGTTCGAGCGCGAACATGAAATGCGTCTCGAAGTGGCGGCCGGGGAAATCGAACGGCTGGCGATGTCGGTGCGGTTGTTCGCTGCACTCGAAGAGAACGATCCCGAAGTTTACAAAGTGGCCGGCGACGAATTGCGCCAGGGCGAGTTCGCCTTCTTCCGCTTGTTGGATGCACACGGCAACGTCATTCCACCGCCCGCGGACGGAAGAGCCGGTGCGTTCGATCCCGCGAACGTGCGCGGCGTGCTGGTTCCGCAGGGTCCCGTCGCCAACGACCCCACGAAGGTGCAGGTGGGTTTCATCGAGATGCTGCGCGGCACCCAGCCTTCGGTTGCATATCGCATCATGTCTACGCCGATCTCGAACTTCGACACCACGGTGGGCACGCTGATTCTGGGCCAGCGCATCAGGCGGCTGGGTACCGAATCGGATCAGCCGAACGAAGGTCTGCATTCGGCGTTGTGGATAGACGGACGGCTGGTGGGCGGCGACGTGCCCGCCGCGTTGCACGATGCGCTTGCCGTGGCGCTGGACGCGTCGCACCCCGATGCATCGGTTGGCGATGAGCTGAGGGCAGAGGGCAGGAACTACCGGTTCGACCGGTTCCGGCTGAACGAAGGGTCGCCGTATCCGCCGGTGGATCTCGTGTCCGTGTTCCCTACCGGCGGCTTCGAAGCACAGCAGCGCAATCTGGCAATGCGTATTGCAGCTACGGGTGCCGCCGCGCTGGTGATTGCCGCGTTGGTAGGGCTCGCACTCTCGCGACAACTCGCACAGCCGCTCGCGGCGCTGGTTGCCGCGACACGACGCATCCGTCGGGGCGACTACGATCTCGCGTTACCGCCGTCGTCCACGCGCGAGATAGACACACTCTCCGCGTCGTTCAACGACATGGCTGCGGGACTCGCGCTGAAAGATCGGTATCAGGCGGTGTTGCATCAGGTGACCGATCCCACCGTCGCCGATGAGCTGATCGCGGGCCGCATCAAGCTCGGCGGCGAGTTGCGCGACATGACGGTGATGTTCTGCGACATTCGCGATTACACGCCGATGACTGTCGGGCGAGCGCCGGAAGAAGTGATCGAGATTCTGAATCATCACATGGGCGCCATGACGCGCATCGTTCAAGCGCACAAGGGCGTCATCAATCAGTTCGCCGGCGATGCCGTCATGGCGTTGTTCGGCGCACCGCAGAGTTACGGCGACGATGCAGAACGCGCGGTGCGGTGCGCCCGAGCAATGATGTTGGAGCGCGAACGCATGAACGTCGATGCCGTGCATACGCTGCGCATCGGCGTTGGCATTGCATCGGGACCGATGGTGGCCGGTTGCATCGGCGAAGAAAGCCGCAGCGACTACACGGTGGTGGGCGAACGGGTGGTGCTCGGCGCGCGTATCGCAGCGGTGGCGGCGCCGGGACAAATTCTCGTCGACGACGCAACGCGCGCTCGTGTCGGCAGCGCGTTCGTTTCGCAGGCGCTGGCACCGCTGCACCTGAAGGGTTTTGCCGAGCCGGTGGTTGCGTTTGCGATCACGGCGGAAGGGGCGGCGCAGTGACGAAGCGAGCCATGCGTGTTCGGACATTGCGCGCGTTGCTCGTTGCCGCGTGTCTGATATGCGGAGCGCGCGCTGCGTTTGCGCAGGACGTACTCGACGACATCGATCGCAAACTCGCCTACGCGTCCGACGACGGCACATGGGTGGTGGATCTGTCGCTGATGTCCGACGTTACGTTCTATGCGCAGGATGCGCCGGCGCAAGGCCTGCTGTTCTCCGACAACGACGAATACGTGGCGCCGCGCGTAGCGGCGTTCCTCGACGTGGGCTACGCCGAGTGGCTCGTGTTGCACGCGCAGGTAGCGGCCGATCGCGGCTTCGATCCCGGTGAGGCGAGCAGCGGCGACGCACGCATCGACGAGTTGTTCGTCGATGTACACGTGACCGACGCAGGGCGGTTGAGCCTGCGCGTCGGCAAGTTCGCGTCGTCGTTCGGCGGCTGGATCGCGCGTCATCTCGCGTGGGACAACCCGATGATCACCGCGCCGCTCATCTATGAAGACGTGTTGCCGATGACCGACCGCACCGCGCCGTTGAACGACACGGCGTTTGCGTCGCGGCGCAACACCGTCGACAAGCAGCGCGACTGGGTGCCGATCGTCTGGGGGCCGTCGTACACGAGCGGTGCTTCGCTGTCGGCCGGCACCGATACGGTGGATGCGACGGTGGAAGTGAAGAACGCGGCGTTGTCGTCGCGCCCCGAGACGTGGGACATGTTTGCGGGCGGTTATGAGACCGATCCGAGCGTGACCGGTCACGTGCGTTGGCATCCGGCGGAGGCATGGTGGTTCGGCGGATCCGGCGAGCCAAGGACCTTACCTGCAGGACGACGCAAAACCGACGCTGCCCGCCGGTAAAGACATCGGCGATTACGATCAGACGACGTTCGGCCTCGATGCATCGTACGAGCATCGCCGCCTGCAGCTGTGGGCCGAGTTGGTGCACGTGAAGTTCGACACGCCCGTGGTGGGCGACGTGGAGGGGTTGTCAGGATTCGTCGAAGCGCGCTACAAGGCGACCGCGCAGGTGTGGGTGGGCGCGCGCTGGAACCAGTCATGGTTCGACGACGCGCCGGGTACGAACGTGTCGTGGAATCGCGACATGCGAAGACTCGATCTGGCGCTGGGTTATCGACACACTTCGCATCTCGAAGTGAAGGCGCAGTACAGTTTCTCGGACCAGGCCGGGCGGGAAATCGACGGCGAACGTCTGTTCGCGGCACAGTTCGTGCTCTGGCTATAGTCGATTGCTGTAGCTCAGGCTCGTACTAGCTCGTACGCATATAGAGGCACACACATGGTCTCGGCACAGGAAGCACTCGAACGGTTGCGCGAAGGCAACCGGCGTTTCGCCGCGAACGTCGAAGGCGCGCGACGCTCGCGGCGACGCACCCGCGGCGCGACGCGTTGCCGACAGGACCAGATGCCGTTCGCGATCATGCTCGGCTGTTCGGATGCGCGGGTGCCTGCGGAGATCGTGTTCGATCAGGGGCTCGGCGATCTGTTCGTGATTCGCGTCGCCGGCAACATCGTCGCGCCGTCGCAGGTCGGCAGCGTCGAGTTCGCGGCGGAGCGGTTCGGCACACGGCTCGTCGTCGTGCTCGGGACATTCGCAGTGCGGCGCGATTCTCGCGACGCTCGAACAACTGCAGCAGCCTGCGGAGAATCAGTCGCGCAACCTGAGTTCGATCGTGGACCGCATCCGCCCGTCGGTGGAAGTGCTGATGCGCACCGAACTGCGCAACGACATGAACGTGCTGGTCAAACACGCGGTGCGCGCGAACGTCGGCGCGTCCGTGGATCATCTGCGGCACGGCTCCGAGGTGCTCGAACAGCTGATCCTCAACGAGGGACTGCGCATCGTCGGCGCCGAATATTCGCTGGAAACCGGCGTCGTCGAGTTCTTCGATTACATCAACGCAGCCGCCGAGGAAGAACAATGACGATCACGAACGCGCAATCCGGTACGAACGTCCACGAAATCGCCGACGGGATCTACCGGATCAACACGCCGGTTGCGATCGCCGGGCTCGGCGGCTTCTCGTTCAATCAGTACCTGATCGTCGACGACGAGCCGCTGCTGTTTCACACCGGTCCGCGCAGGATGTTCCCGCTGGTGCGCGAAGCGGTCGCCAGCGTGATGCCGATGCAGCGGCTGCGGTACGTCGGCGTTCTCGCACGTCGAAGCCGACGAATGCGGATCGCTCAACGAGTGGCTCGCGGTGGCGCCGCAAGCGGCAGCCGCTGTGCGGCGACATCGCCGCGATGACGTCGATCGACGATCTGGCCGATCGTGCGCCGCGCGCAATCGCGGACGGCGAGCTGCTGTCGCTCGGCAAACACACGCGTGCGCTGGTTCGACACGCCGCATCTGCCGCACGCGTGGGAATGCGGGTTCCTGATGGAAGAGCGCACGCGGACGTTGTTGTGCGGCGATCTGTTCACGCAGCCCGGCGCGGACCATCCGCCGCGTCACCGAATCCGACATCCTCGGGCCGAGCGAAGCGTTCCGGCAGCAGCTCGACTACTTCTCGCATACCAAGGAAGCGCGCGGCGCATGCTCGAGCGCCTGGCGCTCGCGCAGCCCGACGTTGCTCGCGTGCATGCACGGCAGTGCGTGGCGCGGCGACGGTGCGGCGTTGTTGCGCGCGCTCGCGGACGAAGTATCCGTTTAGAGGCGCGGCCGCATGACCACCCTGCGTTGATCGGTTTGGGCGTGGTCGGAGCGTTGGCGATGGTGGGCATTGCGTGGCGGCTCGCATCGCGGCGGCAATCGCTGCCGTGTCCTGTGTGGTTGCGCTGGTTCGTCGAACTCGACAATCCGTTCACGTCCACGAATCGTTCGAACGTCATCGTTGCGCAACTCGACAACATCCTGGCATGCGTGTGCTCGAGGTCGGTTGCGGACCGGGCCGCGTCACTGTTCCGCTTGCGCAGGCAGTTGCGCCCGACGGCGAGGTAGTGGCCATCGACGTGCAACAGGGCATGCTCGATCGTGCGAAGCAGCGCGCCGATACAGCGAACGTTCGTAACATTCGATTCCTGCAGACAGCACGTCGGTGAAGGTTCGCTCGATGTGGAGCCGGCCGACCGCGCAATTCTCGTAACGGTGCTGGGCGAGATTCCGGATCGAGAAGCGGCGTTAAAAGCGATCTTCGATGTGCTGAAGCCGGGCGGAATTCTGTCGGTAACGGAGATCGTCTTCGACCCGCACTTCCAGAGACGCTCAACGGCAACACGGTTCGCGCTCGCGGCAGGATTCGGGGAGAAGGCGTTTTTCGGCAATCGCATCGCGTACACGCTGCACTTCGACAAACCCTGACGAGATGGCTGAGTGGAGGCGTCGGTCGTTTTCATGGCGGTGCGGCGTCCTTCTGCGCATCGATCGGACCGCCTGAGCACGTGAACTCGCTGGCGCGTTGGACCATGGCCCCAATCAATCTAGGAAGAGTGTTGATGGGGTTGGTGTTGCGGGTGAAGGGCGTGGTCGATTGGGTGGAACGGGCTTGGTTTATCAATGAGGGAGTGGTGGTGTGATGAGCGGGCGGTGTTGTGGGAGATGTCGCGCGGGTTGAGCCGGTGCCGAGGGTCGCGGCGGCGATGACGGGCGGTCGCAATGGCGGGTAGTCGCGATGGCAGCGCAGTCGCCGCGATGACGATGGCGGTGTAGTCGCGCGATTGGACCATCGCCCCAATCAATGTGCTCATCCGATGAAGCGAGTCCGGTTCTCTGCGCAACCCGAACCGGTCGCTGCCGGCCGCATTCACTCGATGTCATCAACGCGACACCCGCATTGAATTGGGCGATGGTTCAAATGCGGCTGCCAGCCAACGGTGCAACCGACGCGACACGTCAATGTGACGACGGCGCTGATCGCATCACCGTCCCCTTCATTGTCAAACCGAGTCCGTTCGAACAAATCGATCCGGCCTGGTTCTCCGGTTTTCCCACTGCGTAGTCGTTGTGTTGATTGATAGGGGCGATGTCGCGTGCGGCGCGCTGGATCGATGCGCGAACAACTGTCGGAGATGCGTGGAGAGCCGTACGAGATCTCGCACCGACATGTGGGGTCGTTACCCGGCATCGGCACTTGCACCATGGCCCTAATCTTTGATCCATGGCGCGATCAACAAACAGGAAGAGACCCGAACAACTCACACTCGATTCAGTGCGTTATCACTCGGGTCGCGGCGGACCACGTCATGGCGCCGGTCGGCCGCGCGGGATACGACCGCGGGTCATGCACCGGTATCGAGAGCGCATCCTTGCCCGCGTTCCGGTCCATGTGACGATCCGCTTGAGACGCGGCATACCGACCTTGCGCCAACCGCGCTTCGTGCGACGGTTCCGCTCCTCCTTGAGCGAAGCCTGCGTCCGCCACGGCTTCCGGGTGGTGCACTACTCGATCCAGCGCGATCACGTGCATCTCCTGATCGAAGCGCAAACCAATTACTCGATCGCCTGCGGGATGAAGAGCGTCGGCGCCCGAATCGGCAAGCTCACCAACCGGCTCTTCGAGCGCAAGGGCAAAGTTCTCGATGGCCGCTATCACCTGCGCCCGCTACGCACGCCGCTCGAAGTCCACCGTGCACTGCGCTATGTGCTGCTCAATCACCGGCATCACGCCGCGCAGCGGCGCAAAGCCAGACACTCAATCGAGCCACGTCAGAGCCCAACCCGATCCCGCCAGTTCAGGCCGCTGGTTCGACGGCTGGCGCATCGCCACCGCCCCTCCAAACCCGAAAGACACCCGCGAAGTCGCCCCTGCACGAACCTGGCTATTGCAAACCGGCTGGCGCCGCCACGGACTCATCCATCCGGCGGAGATTCCGTAGAGGAGACTTCAGCGAATCATGCATGTCCGTAACACGATACGAGGCAAACGCCTCGCACCGTGTCTTCCGCAGACTTTACTCAGACTCACTCAGCGCTTGTTCTGCGCACCATCATCGCCGTCAGCTGCCGCGCCCGCCATGAAGTCGTGCGGATACGGCAGGTGCGGTTCGCTCGACCGCGTCGATCCGCTCACGGCGTCGTCGGGCAGCGTGACGTCGAGCGCGGCGAGGTTGTCCTTCAGCTGCTGCACGTTCTTCGGCCCGATGATCGGCGCGACGATGCCCGGACGCGCGAGGTTCCATGCGAGCGCGAGCGCGATCGGCGAAACATCGAGCTTGCCGGCTTCGTCGTGCACCAGCCGTCACGATCGCGTGATTGCGCTCGTTCAGCGCCCGCGTGCGCCACACGCGCTGGAACGGGCCGGGCGCGGCGAAACGGGTGCCTTCCTTCGGCTCTTCGCCCGCCTTGTATTTGCCGGTCAGCATGCCGCCGCCGAGCGGGCTCCACGGAATCACGCCGAGGCCGAACTTCCGGCACGCCGGCAGAATCTCCACCTCGATGTCGCGCGTCAGAATGCTGTATTGCGGCTGCAGGCTGACGAGCGGTTCCCAGCCTTTCGCCGCGATGATCATGCAGGCTTCGGTGATCTGCGATGCGGTCCAGTTCGATACGCCGAGGTAGCGCACTTTGCCCTGGCGGACGAGATCGTTCAGCGTGCTCAGCGTTTCTTCGAGCGGCGTGGTCTCGTCGTAGCGGTGCATCTGATAGAGATCGATGTAGTCGGTGTCGAGCCGGCGCAGGCTGTCGTCGCACGCTTTCAGCACGTGTTTGCGGCTCGACCCGAATCGAACGGACCGCGCCGAGCGGCGACGACGCTTTCGTCGCGATCACGACGCGATCGCGGCGGCCTTTCACGGCCTTGCCGACGATCGTTTCCGACTTGGTACCCGAGTAGACGTTCGCGGTATCGATGAAGTTGTGCCCGGCGTCGAGATACGCGTGGATGATCGCGATCGACGACTTCTCGTCGCAGCCGAACTGATCGTTGCCGAAGTTCATCGCGCCGAGGCACAGCGGCGATACTTTCAGGCCCGAACGGCCGAGCGTGCGCAAACCCTGAGCCATGATCGTTCTCCTTCGAATCTCGATGCAGTGGGCGGGCGATCATACTGCGAATGAGGCCGGTGGCGCGGAGGTGCTTGCGACCGGATCGGCTGCGCTCGGAAGCGTTTCGGCTGCTATGTCGGGCGAGGGAGTGAAGATCTGCCGAGCGGCCACTGAACACTCGCGCGCGTTCGACTTTTCGCGAGCCATGCAATGGTCATAACGAAAGACATCGCAACGAAGTGACATAGATACATCGACAGGCCGCGGCTGTCTGCGAAAGCTCGCGTGTAGCTCCAACCCAGGACGTCCGACAGTGGAATAGCCACCGCCATTGAGATGGACGCGGCGATCACACGCGGCACGGTTGGAGTTGCCACGAGCGTGGCACCCAACAAACCGCCGAACAGCATTCCGATGTGCATGCCCGGCGCGACGGTAGTCATCAGGCGAACAGTTCCGACCACGCTTTCGTTCGCTGCGCACCAGCTCGACAGAATCACGAGAGCAAACGGCCCGAAGTCGAACGCAAGTCCGATGAGCATTCCGAGTTGAGCGCCGAGCACCATGGCGGCGCCCTGGCTCAGGCCGGCTGCGCGCAAACCAAGTCGTTCGAACGCGAGCCACGCGCCGATTCCACACAGCGATGCAGTCAGGAAGATGCCGGGGGCCAGCGCATACCCGGCCGAACTCGACGCTACGACGATGTTGGTCGTCACCAGCGCGGACAACGGCAATGTTCGGCGAACAATATCGAGCGACGATCGACGCATAGCTCATGCTATCGCAGCGCGTCGTATCGCCGTATACGGGTTGTCCGCACATACGGCGCAATGCTGATCGTGAAGTCGGCAGCGCTCGAGCCGTTCCCGGTGCATACGCCATTTCCTGCGCGCCTGAGGTACGTCGTTAGGACGCGACGTCATTTACGATTGCGCCACGTGCGACAAATTGCCGCACGTCCTCGACCGAATCGATCGGTACACTGCGCCACGAATTTTTCTGGTGCAGTTCGAGGAGAACGGGCGTGATGTTCACTTCCAACAGGCGATCGTCGATCACGCGGTACGTTGCCCTTTCCATGTGTTTGGCCTCGGTCTCGGTGGCGGCGCAGGAACCGAGCACCACGATCGAAACGCTGAACATCACCAGCGATCGGCTGACCCTGCCGGAGGCACGCCAGGCGATCGCGCAGATTCCGGGCGGCGCAACGCTCGTCGACATGAACAAGGTGAGCGAGCGAAACGTATCGAGCCTGGCCGATGCGCTGCGTTATGTGCCTGGCGTCTTCTCGGAGAGTCCCAACGGCACCGAGGCCGCCTTCCTCTCGAGCCGCGGCTCCAATCTCGATGCGACCGACTACGACACGAACGGCGTGAAGATGCTGCAGGACGGCCTGCCGGTTACGACGGCCGACGGCAACAATCACAACCGTTTCATCGACCCGCTCAGTGCACGCTATGCAACAGTCGCGCGCGGTGCGAACGCGCTGACGTATGGCGCCAGCACACTCGGCGGCGCCATCGCGTTCGTTTCGCCCACAGCGCGCGACAGCGAACCTGTCGAGGTGCGGGTAAGCGGCGGCAGCTATGGGCAGTTGCAGGGGCGTGCGACGGTCAGCGGCGAGTTCAGTGACCAACTCGACGGCTTGCTGACCGTGGACGGAAAGCAATGGGACGGCTATCGCGATCACAGCAAACAGACTCGCTATAGCGCGTACGGCAATACCGGATGGCAGGTGGCCGACGGCGTCACGACACGTTTGTACGGCACCTACATCAAGAACGAGGAGGAACTCGCCGGGGTCGTCGAGTGCAGCGCAGGTGAATCAAGATCCGGATCAGGCGAACCCGGCTGCGATCGGGGGCAACTTTCAGCTGAATGTCGATACCTGGCGTGTCGCCAACACCACTACGTGGCAGATCGACGCGGACCGCAGCTTCTACGTCGGCTTCGTACGAAGAGCAGCAGCTCTATCACCCGATCGTCGACAAGATCATGGTCGACCCCGATGGCCCGGGCCCGATTCCGGAATTTGAAGTATTCAGCCTGCTCATCGACACCAATCACGTCAACGCCGGCGCGGCGCTGCGCTACGAGCAGCGTGTCGGCGCGCACGAGCTGCTGTTCGGCCTGAACTACGGCGACAGCTCGGTGGACGGCAATCACTACCGCAACGACGGCGGCGACACGCAACGGCGTCACCGAGGAGATCGACAACTCCGCCAGCAGCGTCGAGGGCTTTGCGATGGATCGCTGGCAGTTCGCCGACCGCTGGACGCTGATCGTCGGTGCGCAGCGTGGGCCGCCGATCGTGACGCGAAGACGCGTCGATATTGGCGACCGGCGCCACTCAGCAATCCGAACGACGACTACTCCACCGTGAATCCGCGCATCTGGCGTGATCTACGCGCTCACTGACGACGCCACCGTTGTACGCAAACGTCAGCCGCCTGTACGAGCCGCCGACCAACTTCGAGTTGGCGGACGACCTGGCGGGCAACAACCATGTGCTCGACTCCGATGAAGGGTACCGTTGCGGAAATCGGCAGCGCGGCGGTCAAGGCAACATCGGTTCGCGCAACAGCTGGGGATGGGAAGTGAACGTCTACTACGCGTCGATCCAGGACGAGATCCTGTCGGTGGACGATCCGAACGCGCCCGGTACGAGTCTGTCGACCAACGTCGACCAGACGATTCACGCCGGTATCGAAGCGCTCGTCGACTTCCGTCTCGCGCTGGATGATTCGGGCACGCAGGTGATCGTGCCCATGCTCAGCATCAGCCTGAACGATTTCTCGTTCGACAACGACGACGTGTACGGCAGCAATCAGCTGCCTGCCGCACCGGACTATCTCGTGCGCGGCGAAGTCCTGTATCGCAACGCGAACGGCCTCTTTGCTGGCCCTACGTTCGACATGGTCGGCAAGCGCTATGCCGACTTCGTCAACAGCTACACGGTGGATTCGTACAACCTGCTCGGTTTCCGCGCGGGATGGGACAGGGATACGTGGCGCGTATGGGCGGAGGTCCACAACGTGCTCGACGAGAATTACATCGCGACGATCGGTGTGCGCAACGTGGCTGCGCCTGAGCGGAGATACTCAACCCGGGCATGCCGCGTGCTGCATTCGTGGGCGTTGAGGCGCGGCTGTGAGCTGACACTCGCCTGACGACCGTGTCCGCCGCGCCGCGGCGAAGCGCGACTCAACGTCGTTTCTCAAGGACGTGGCGCCGCTGCCCGGGATTTTCTCGGTGATCAGACTGCGGGTGACGATGTGGGCAGGCAACGGATGTCGATGACGGGCGTTCGGCTGGTTGGCGCGCTCACGCGTGCGCGATCCAACCGCGCCACGCCATGCCGACGTAGAAAACCTCCGCTTGCTTGAATCCGGCATCGCGAAGCAGCTGTTCGTTTCGGTTGGGTGGAACCATGCACTGGTTCGCGCGAAGGTGCTCCTTAGCACCTGAAACAGTCCTGGCGTCGAACCCGAAGCCAGCGCGTACGCGCCGTATCGCTCGACGCGCTGCTCGAAGTCGGGCGCCGAACGATCGATGCACTGATCCACCAGTACGAACGGTGCCCCCGGCTTCAGCCTGCGATGAACGTTCTCGAGCGTGCGCGCCTTAGTGCCATCGTCAGGAATTACGTGCAGAACGAGGATGCACGTGGCCGCATCGAACGGTCCAAGTGGAGCATCGAGTACTGTTCCTTCGATCAACGTCAATCGATCGCCCGCCGCCGGCCCCGCAACGGTGCGTGCCATGTCGAGCATCGGTCGAGCAGGATCGACGCCGACGAACCGGCATCGCGGCAACGCGCCGGCCAGGTAACGCGTTTCGAGACCGCCACCGGCGCCGACGATGAGGAGGTTTCCTCCTGCGGTACTCGTTCGGCCAGCAGCACGCCGATCATCTGCAGCAGTCCGGCATGTCCCGGTGTAAACGCGGGTGGACCGTCGGTGATGTATCGCCGGACCCGCTCGGCGTTCTCGTACATGTCGGTTGGGGATCCCATCTCACGCTCCTTTCGCGATCGCCGGGGAGGCACGCGGGCGGCAGGATCGGTTCGTCGGCCGGCAAAGCCAATGCGACAAAATGCCGCACCTGCAATCTCCCTCTCCGAGGCGCGGACGAATTTCGACGGCGGGAGGATTCCCAACGTACGTGTGTCCGAACAAACGATTCGAGTGGTGGGGCTGACGCTCGATCTGCGATCAGCTAGCCTGCCGGTGTCGTTTTGCTCGAATGCCGCGCGCGTCGCGGATTCCTAAGGAAGGTGGGGATGCTCCGATCGATTGCGTGACGTCGAAAGTACTGCGATGACCAACGTACTTCCGACCAACGCACTTCCGAAAGGTGAGGACTACCGCGGGGCGCGCACGCTCGCGATTTGCGGTGCGATCGCGGCGAGCCTCGGCGACCTCATGTTGCTGTACGTCGGTAATTCCCAGCGTCCTGAACTCGGTTTGGCTGCGGCGCCTTCGTGGGTGCTGTCGTTCGGCGCGCTGCTCGGCGTCATCGGAATTCCGCTGTACGGTTTCGGTTATCTCGGATTGCGCCGTGCTTACGCCCCGCGCACGCCCACGCTTGCGAACGTGTGCGGCGTTGCCGGCATGATCGGCTGCGTCATCGGCGCGGTCGTACACGCGCTGACGGCCCGGGCCATCGACGCATCGCTCGCCGCACGTGCTGCAGCGCAGGCGCCGCTCGACGCAGTGGCGGCATCCGGCGGAGCGCTCGGCATCAGTTGGGCGGCGTGCGGAATTGCGTTTCTCGTAGCATCCGTCGCGTTCGCAGCCATCCAGTGGCGCACCGCGTCGTCGCGTGCACTCGCGCTCATGAACCCGATTGTCGTCACGATCGCAATCGTGCTGGCGTCGATGCCTTCGGAGTGGCTGCGATCGTTCGCCGCGCCCGCGTCGGCGAATCTGGCGCACGTCGCGTTCTACCTGTTCTGGTCGGTGTCCCGACTGGGGCGTTCCGCGCGAGTCGAGTAGCTTCGCGCCGCGTCTCATCACCTGCGCTGACGAATCGAGGGAAGCGCTCACGCGTGACCGATCGCGTCCTCGTCCCACGGCGGCAACCGTGTTTCCATTGCACGCTCGACTACGGGGTGTGCGGAGCGATGGCGATCGGTATTGGGAAGTCGTCGCGGGGTGCTGGCTCGCGTTCGCGATCGTCTGGGGCGTGGCGGGGTGGCGCATCAAGGCGCCGAAGCGGCGTGCGTCGATCGGCTTCACGCTGCTCAACACGGTCGTTCTGTACGCAGGACTCATCCTGCTGTTGCTGGCGCGGGTGAACAATCCGGCGATCGGCGTTCGCTTCGTCCCCGATTTGCCGGCCGTCGGCGTGCTGGGCGTGTTGCTGATCGTCGCGGGCTTTGCGTTCGCCCTCTGGGCGCGGTGGGTGCTCGGCACGAATTGGAGTGCGACCGTGCGCGTTGGCGAAGGGCAGCGGATCGTACAGGGCGGACCGTACGCGCGCGTGGCGCACCCGATTTATACGGGCATCGGGCTCGCGGCGCTCGGTACGGCTATCGTCAGCGGCACACTCGGCAGCTTGCTTTTGCACCGCCCCTCGTTCGGAGCGTTAGTCGCGAGAAGCATTGCGCGAGCACCTATTGTTCGTCGCGCCACGTACCGTGGAATCCCATCGGCACGCGATGATCGAGGTCGGCGCGCGCGATCGGGCCGTCGACCAGGTGTTGCGCGTCGAAGATCGCAAGGTGACTCGCGTTGCGCGTTTCGTCGAACACCGTTGCCAGCAGATAGCCTTCACCTTCGTCCGCGTCCGCGCCTTTCGCGACGAATACCGGTTCGGACACCGCGCAGCGATCGCCCACGTGGAAGGTCTGCATGGTGCCGGTGTCGTGGTCGAATCGACCGATCGCGCGCTGGAACATGTCGCCGGTGCCTGGGCCGCCGATGCACGCCACGTAGCCGTACCGGTATGGCAAACCGACACGACGTTCGTCGATGCGCGGATATTCACAGACGACATCGCTGAGGCGCTGCATCGTGAAGGTCTCGCTTTCGGGCCGGTCGATGCTCCAGCGGGTCAGATACTGGCGCAGTGAGGTTTCGTCTGGCGTGGGTCCGTGTGCCGGTGGAAATGCGGGAGCCTGCTGCTGACAGACGTCGATGTAGATGCGCTTGCCCTTGTTGAATGCGTTCATCGAGTGCCACGCCATACACGCGTCGCCCGTGTACCAGCGCGTGTCTTCCGCGCGGCCATCGCGCGGCATCACTCCGACATGCGTACCGAGATAGGGCTCCCACGCGATCGGTGCACCGCCGGCGCGGGCGCGCTCGACCGACAACGTGACCGGACACACCGCGAAGATCACGTAGTCGTGCGTTATCGCGAAGTCGTGCACGAGCGCGGGAAACGGACCTTGCACCGACTGATGGCGCACGATGGGCCGCCGTGCATGTCGGCCGCATAGAACGCGAGCTCTCCTGTGAATGCGCGTGAGGGAAGTTCGCGAAGAACAGCATTTCTCCGGTAACCGGATCGATCTTCGGATGAGCCGTCATGTTGCCGGGCAACTGGCTGATCGAATGTCCACGGCCCGATCGTATCGAGCGAGTGCGGATCGATCTCGATGGGGCCGTGGCCTTCTTCGAGCGCCAGCAGTTTGCCGCCATGCCAGACAACGTGTGTGTTCGCCACGCCGTTGCTGCGTACACCTTTTACTTCGGGATCGATGTCGCGTGGATCGCCCGACGTGCTGAACAGCGCGCGCCCGGCCGCGCGTTCGAGCGTCCACTGTTGCGTGCGCACCCAGCGGTTGCGATACGCCACGCGTCCTCCCTCGATGTGAAACGCGTGCACCATGCCGTCGGCTTGCAGCGGGTTGTAGTGGCCGCGCGGTGCGAACTGAGGGTTCGGGCCGATCCGGTACAACGTGCCGTGCAAGTCGCGTGGAATTTCGCCGTGCACGAACAGGTCGGCGTTGTCGCACTCCATGCGGATCGGCTCGAAGCCGCCTTGCAGGAGCGGGTTATCGGTCGGAAACGGACGTGCCATGCGATGTGCCCTCCGGTAGACCCCTCCAACGATCAAGGCCGACGCACGGCGAATAATCTGAAAGAGCAGTCTTGTATCGATTCTCGGGATCAGCCGCCCGCACGGTATGCTGCGATTCATGCTCGAATAAACGGCCGGGTAGTCGGCATCATGGACAGTACGTTTCTAAGCGGTTCGGCTTATCGATTCCCATCGTTCAGGCGCCGATGGCGGGGGCGCAGGGCAGCGCCCTCGCGATTGCCGTCAGCAACGCCGGTGGTTTGGGTTCGTTGCCCACCGCGATGTTCGGCGTCGATGCGTTGCGTGCGGAATTGAAATCGGTGCGCGCCGGAACGAACCGCCCGTTCAACGTGAACTGTTTCTGCCACACGGCGCCCGTTGCGGACGCAGCGCGCGAGGCCGCCTGGCGCGGGAGCTGGCGCAGTATTACCGTGAGTTCGCAATCGACCCCGCCAGCATTCCGAAGGGGCGGCCGCCGTCCGTTCGATGCGGCGATGGCCGACCTGCTGGCCGAGTTCGCGCCGCCGATCGTGAGTTTTCACTTCGGGCTCCCTTCCGCCGATCTCGTCTCTCGCGTCAAGAAATGGGGCGCCTCAGTGTGGTCGTCAGCGACTACGGTGGACGAGGCGCGCTGGCTCGAGGAACACGGCGCCGACGTGGTCATCGCGCAAGGGGTGGAAGCGGGCGGCCACCGCGGAATGTTCCTGAGCAGCGACATCACCACGCAGATCGGTACTTTCGCACTGCTGCCGCAGGTCGTGCAGGCGGTAAAGGTTCCGGTGATTGCCGCGGGCGGTATTGTCGATGCAAACGGAGTGGCGGCGGCGCTCGCACTCGGTGCGGCGGCTGCAAAGTGGGCAGCGCTTATCTGCTGTGCCCCGAAACGACTATCGGCGCAGTGCATCGCGCGGCGCTGAAGAGCAACGCAGCGCGGCACACCGCGCTGACCAACGTGTTCACCGGCCGTCCGGCGCGCGGCATCGTCAATCGCATCATTCGCGAACGGGGTCCGATCCGCATCGCGGCGCCGGCGTTCCCGTTGGCGGGCGCTGCGCTTGCGCCGATCCGCGCGAAGGCCGAGGGGGCGGCAGCGGCGAATTCTCCCACTGTGGTGTGGGCAGAACCCCACGGGATTCCGTGAGATTCCGGCGGCGGATCTACGCGCGAGCTGGCGGCCGGCCTTCATCGATGCCGCACAACGTCACCCTGATCGCGACCATCGCCGCGGCGCTGCCTCGGGCTGGCGCTGGTCCTCGGCTTCATCGCCGTGCGGCTGCGCCTGCCGGCGCTCGTCGGCTACCTGGTCGCCGGCATCCTCATCGGCCCGGCAACGCCGGGTTTCGTCGCCGACGTCGAGCTGCGCAGCAACTCGCCGAGATCGGCGTGATGCTGCTGATGTTCGGCGTCGGGCTGCACTTTTCGCTCGAGGATCTGCTCGCGGTGCGGCGCATCGCGTTGCCCGGGCGCTGTCGTGCAGATCGTGGTGGCGACTGCGCTCGGCGCGCGCGCTGCGCGTTGTGGGGCTGGAGCCTCGGCGCGAGCCTCGTCTTCGGCCTGGCGCTGTCGGTGGCGAGCACGGTGGTGCTGCTGCGCGCGCTGGAAAGCCGCGGGCAGCTCGAATCGGTGAACGGCCGCATCGCCGTCGGCTGGCTGGTGGTCGAGGACCTCGTGATGGTGCTGGTGCTGGTGCTGCTGCCGGCGCTGGCGGGCTGGCTCGGCGGCAACGCGGCGGCGGAGCGCCGGAGGCCGAGCAGCACGATGTGTTGATGGGCGTTCGCGCATGACGCTCGGCAAGGTGGCGGTGTTCGTCGCGCTTGATGCTGGTCGTCGGCCGGCGCGTGTTCCCGTGGCTGCTGTGGCAGGTGGCGCGCACCGGCTCGCGCGAGCTGTTCACGCTGTGCGTGATCGCGGCGGCGGTCGGCATCGCGTACGGCTCGGCGGCGCTTTTCGGCGTGTCGTTCGCGCTCGGCGCGTTCTTCGCCGGCATGGTGATGCGCGAATCGGCGCTGAGCCACCGCGCCGCCGACGAATCGCTGCCGCTGCGCGATGCGTTCTCGGTGCTGTTCTTCGTGTCGGTCGGCATGTTGTTCGACCCGCGCGATGCTGGTGCGCGAGCCGCTGCACGTGCTGGTCGTGGTGGCGATCATCATGATCGGCAAGTCGCTGGCCGCGTTCGTGCTGGTGCTGGCGTTCCGCTATCCGCTGAACACCGCGCTGACGGTCTCGGCAAGCCTCGCGCAGATCGGCGAGTTCTCGTTCATCCTCGCCGGCCTCGGCGTGTCGCTCGGGCTGCTGCCGCTGGAGGGGCAGAGCCTGATTCTCGCCGGCGCGCTGATCTCGATCGCGCTCAATCCGCTGGTGTTCAGCGCGATCGAACCGGTGCAGCGCTGGATCCGCGCGCGATCGCGCTCGCCCGCGCGCTGGAGCGGCGCGACGATCCGCTGGCCGAACTGCCGATGACGGTGGCGCAGAACTGCTGACCGGGCCACGTGGTGATGGTGGGCTACGGCCGGGTCGGGCGGCGCATCGCGCGAAGCGCTGATCGAGCGCGGCGTATCGGTCGTGGTCGCCGAACAGAATCGCGAACTGGTCGAGCAGCTGCGCGCGCGCGGCATCCCGGCCGTATCGGGCGACGCGTCCGAACCGGCGGTGCTGATCCAGGCGCACGTCGCGCGCGCGCAGATGCTGGTGATCGCGATTCCGGATACGCTTCAGCGCGCGCAAGATGATCGAGATCGCGCGCACGCTGAATCCGGACATCGAGACCGTGGTGCGCACGCACAGCGACGAAGAAGCCGCGCTGCTGCGCGCGGAGAACGCGGGCGAGGTGTTCATCGGCGAGCACGAACTGGCGCTGGGCATGACGCGCCACGTGCTCGAACAGTGATGGGCGGCGCGATGCGCGACGCAAGCGGTTGACCGGGAGGGGAGGTTTCGGTGATGTCGAGAGAGGGACTCGAAGCGCGACGATCGCAAAGGTGACGTGGCGGCTGATCCCGTTCCTGCTGTTGCTGTACATCGTTGCGTGGCTCGACCGGGTGAACGTCGGCTTCGCCGCGCTGCAGATGAACGAGGATCTCGGCTTCAGCGCCGCGGTGTACGGGTTCGGCGCAGGCGTGTTCTTCATCGGCTACGCGATGTGCGAAGTTCCGAGCAACCTGATTCTGGCGCGTGTCGGCGCACGACGCTGGATCGCACGCATCATGGTCACGTGGGGCGTGCTCGCCGTGGCGATGATGTTCGTGCGCAGCCCGATGAGCTTTTACGTGTTGCGATTCCTGCTCGGCGTGGCCGAAGCGGGCTTCCTTCCCGGCATCATCTATTACCTGTCCAACTGGTATCCGGCGGCGCAGCGCGCCCGCGCGGTATCGATGTTCATGATCGGCATTCCGCTGGCTATCGTCATCGGCGGGCCCGTGGCGGGTCTGTTGCTCGGCATGGACGGACTGCTCGGCCTGCCGGTTGGCAATGGCTGTTCCTGCTCGAGGGCGCGCCGGCCGTCGTGCTCGGCTTCGTCGTGTGGGCGTATCTGCCTGACGAGGCCTGCGCAGGCGCGCTGGCTGAACCCGAGCAGCGCGCATTGGTTGAGCGAACGCATCGAGCCGGAACAACAATGCGGCAGCTGCGCGCCACGGCGTGGGCCTTCGCCAGGCGTTGGTGCATCCGACCGTGTGGCTGCTCGCGATGATCATGTTCGCGTGTCAGATGCGGCAGCTACGGACTCACGTTGTGGGTACCGCAGATCGTCAAAGGCTTGTCGGGGTTGAACGATCTGCAGGTCGGCATCATCTCGGCGATTCCGTATATCGGTGCGGCGATCGGCATGGTGGTGATCGGCATCAATTCCGATCGCAGCGGGGAACGCATCTTGCACATCGCGGTGCCCGCGCTCATTGCCGCGGTCGGTTTCACGCGAGCGCGTTCGTCGTGTCGCCGATGCCCGGAATGATCGCACTGACGATTGCCGCGATCGGCGATCTCGGCAGCCGCGGGCCGTTCTGGTCGTTGCCCGGCCGGTTTCTCACCAGCAGCGCGTCTGCCGGCGGCATCGCGTTGATCAACACGGTGGGCTCGTTGGGCGGATTCGTAGGACCGTATGCGGTAGGGCTCGTGAAGGACGCGACCGGGAGCTTCACTGGCGGATTGTTGTTCCTCGCGGCATTGCTGTTCATGGAGTGCGATGTTGACGTTGCGGCTGCGCTCGGCGCCGGTTCTCGCCGATCATGCCGTCGCGAGCCGTAGCGGCGGTCTCGTAGCGCGTCGTGAAGCGGCCAGCTGAACATCTCGGAGCTCGCGTTCGAGACCTGGTACGCCGGCACCGACCGTGAGATTCGCGGCAAAGCGCTTGGCGACTTCGGTGGTGCGTCGAAAGTGGGCGTGGGATTCCTCGAGCTGCCGCTGGGTTCCAATACGAAGCCGGCGCATTGGCACACGAAGGAAGAAGAACACCTGTATGTACTGAGTGGCCGCGCGACCTTGCATCTCGGCGTGCGGCAGTTCGAGTTGCGGCCCGGCAGCTTCGTTTGTTTTCCGGCGGGACAGGCGGAAGCGCACTACCTCGATAACACGGGCACCGAACCGTTTACCTACATCATCGTTGGTGAGCGAATCGCCGACGATGAAGTCGTGTATCCTCCCGCGCCCTGACGGACCGAAAGAGGGGAAAAATGCCGATCACCGGCGCAACCAGGATCCTCGGATTGATCGCCGATCCGTGATCAAGGCCCGCAGTCCCGCAATGGCGAACGCTCTGCTGCAGCGACGGGGCCGATCCGGCGAGTACGTGCTGGCGCCGATGAACGTCGCGTCTGACGGACTGGCCGAGTTCGTCTTCGCGCTGCGACACCTGCGCAATTTCGGCGGCGCCATCGTGTCGATGCCGCACAAGACGGCCATCGTGCAACTGCTCGACGAACTGACGCCGAAGCGAAGCTGGTCGGCGCAGTGAACGTCATCCACCGGCGCGCGAAGGGTCGAACTCGTCGGCACGATGCTGGACGGTGAAGGTTTCGTCGGTGGACTGCGCTACGCGAGGACATCGCGTCGCCGGTGCGCATTGCCTGTTGGCCGGCGCAGGCGGTGCGGCGTCGGCGGTCGCGTTTGCGCTCGCGAAACACGGCTGCGAATCGATCTGCTCGTCAATCGCAACGCAGCAAAAGCAGAGGCACTGGCACGGCGCGTCGGTGCAGCGTTCCCTTCGGTGCGCGTCTGCACCGAGCGCGGCGTCGATTCCGCGCATCGACATCGCAATGAACGGCACGTCGCTCGGCATGAAGCCCGGCGATGCGTTGCCGTTCGACGAAGCGGTGATCGAGCGAAGCGCGCTGGTGGCCGAGTGCGTGATCGCGCCCGAGATGACCAGTCTGCTCGAAATTGCGCAGCGACGCGGCTGTTCGATTCACACCGGCGTGCCGATGCTCGAGGCGCAGATCGGAATGATGCTGGCGTTCATGGGCGCCGGTGAGCCGTGCGGGCGGCCGCGCTACGGACTATGGATGCGCTTTCAGCTCTGCGAGACGGCTGCAAAGAAGGTATCAAGTCCGAGGAAGAAGCGCGCCGTCCGCCTCGGGATACGACGATTGAGCCACCATCGCGATGTTGTCCTTCGGCAGGAAGTAGAGCGTCTGACCGTGGATACCCTGCGCCGAAACGATGCCGCTGCGAGTGGTCGACGTACCACTGCGACATGTACGAGTGATCGTGTGCCGCCATTCTCGTTGCCCCACAGGCTCGGGCGCGGCGTGCTGCCCGCGGTGATCTTCGCCACCACCGCAGCGGGCACGATCTGTCACCGTTGAAACGCCCCTCGCTGCGCCATCATCGCGGTCAGACGCATCGCGTCACGCGCGGTGATGTTCAGGCCGCCGCCGGAAACGGCCTTGCCGTGCGGGTCGGTCGCGTAGAACGCATCGCGTTCGGCGCCGATCTTCGAGTAGAGCTTCTGTTCGAACACGCGGGCAAAGCCGCGTACCGGTGATCTTTTCGATCACCCAGCCGAGCACTTCGGAATTCGCCGTAACGTAGTGGAAGTCCTGGCCGTGTTCGCCCTTCTTGCGCAGCGAAGGCAGGAACTCGTACAGCGACGGGTAAGCCTTACGCCGGGTGGAACAGGACGAAATCCCGCGGCATAGCTGAACTGGTAGATCGTCGAGCTCGGATCGTCGTAGATCTCCGCGAAGTCGATGCCGATCTCCATGTTCAGCAGGTTGCGCATGGTCGCGCCGTCGTAGGCGCTGCCTTCGAGCTCCGGCACGTAGTCGGTGACCAGCTTGTTCTCGTCGAGCCGGCCTTCGGCGATGAGCATTTCGGCGACGAGCCCGGTAAAAGACTTCGTCACGGACATCATCAGATGCCGGTTCGACTGGTTTGGCCGTTGCGGTAGATCTCCTGACGCAGCTTGCCGTTCGACCACAGCAGCAGCGCATCGATGTGCTGCTCCTCGAGAAATTGCGCAAGGTTGCTGCGCTTGCCCGTGTACTGGGTGAATTCGAAGCTGCCCAGATCTGTGCGCTGCGCGTCGAGTGCGCTCACAGGTCCGGTGCCGCGGTCGACCGTGGTCGTCGGCAGAATCGCTTCGAGGTGCTGGAACGACCAGACATTGAAGGGCGGCACGATCCAGTTCGCGAGCGTCACCTGGCGGTCGGCCGGCGGCGGCGCGCCGACCATGATGCCGCCGGGCTCCGCAGCATACGTTCCAGCGCAGACGATCGTCAGGCAAAGCGTCAGTACCAGCGTTTTCATCCATCTCTCCTTTTGAACGGCGGCGGATGTTACCCGGTTCGAGTGGCGGTGGCATTCGGGTTCGATCGGGTTACGACTCGATTCCGATCGAGCTGTGGTGGCAACATGCGCGCCATATCGCGTTGGTTGGCGACCCAGTAGGTGGATCAATGAAATTGACCGTCCGACCGTTTACGCCGGCGCGTTGGAGCGATCTCGAAGCGATCTTCAACGCAAAAGGATGTTCCATCGCGCGTGGCTGCTGGTGCATGTTCTATCGCCGTAGCGGCAGACCGGACGGCCCAGGGTATGACGCGTGCGAACACCAATCGTATTGCGCTGAAGGAGCTCGTCGAAACGGACGAACCGCCCGGCCTGATCGGATACCGGGGCAAAACGCCGGTGGGCTGGGTATCGCTGGGTCCGCGCGAAGACTATGCGAAGTGAAACGCTCACAGGTGATGAAAGCGGTCGATGACCGCCCGTGTGGTCGATCATCTGTTTCGTGGTGCCTGCGGAGTTTCGCGGCCAGGGCGTCGCGCACGAACTGCTTCGCGGTGCGATTGCGTACGCGAAGAACAAGGGGCGCGACTGCTCGAAGCGTATCCGGTCGACAAGCGCGGCCGCGGCCGCGACGATTCGATGTGGTTCGGTTCGAAGTCGATGTACGACGCGGCCGGATTCGAAGAGGTCGCGCGTCGCAAACCACATCGGCCCGTCGTAAGACGTCGGTGCGATGATCGAAGGAGAACTGACGGATGGAACTTTGAGTTACGAAAAGAGGTCTGAGCGTGGTGAAACGGCATGATGAAACCCGGCCCGATCGACGTTGTTACCAAAGAAGCGCGGCGACAAACGGTGCTGCTCGCGCTTGTAAGTGCGCGATTCGAAGCGGGCCGCGCGTATCGCGAAGACGAAGTGAACGACCGGTTGCAGACGATGGCTCGAAACATTCGTCCTCGCCGGATGCGATCGATCACGTGACGCTGCGGCGTCGTTCTCGTCGACGAATAGTTCCTGCCTGCGTAACGCGACCGGCACCGCGTATCGGCGTGAACGGCGCCGAAGCTCGATCGGGACGATCGACGCCGCAGCGCGAACGTCGACCCGGCGCTGTGTGGCGCTGCAGCGCGAACGCGAAGAACGCAAACGCGCGCGGCGGGTCGAAAGTTGACCGGTTGCCGCAGCGGGGCTGCATTGATGGCGACGTTGTTTCTGACCTGCGGGCTGCCCGGGTCCGGGAAGACGACGCTTGCGAAACAGATCGAACACGAGCGCCCCGCGCTGCGCCTGACAGCGGACGAATGGCTGGTCGAATTGTTCGGGCCCGAACCCGAACCGCCGGAAATTCAAAAAGGCGCGCCGAGCGAACGGCGCGATGCCGTCGAGGCGCTGCAGTGGGCGCTCGCCGCGCGGGCGCTGGGCGCTCGGCGTCGACGTGGTGATCGACTGGGGCGTGTGGAGCCGGGCAGGAGCGTACGATTATCGGGCGCGCGCAAAAGCGCTGGGTGCGAAACACGTCGTTTGCTTCCTCGACGTGCCTCCGCGACGAGACTCGTCAGACGGCCTGGCGGCGCGCAACGAAAACCCGCCGCCCGGAACGTTTCGGGGTGGGACGAGCAGTATCTCGACCTGTGGTCGACGTGGTTCGAACGTCCGACCGAGGACGAGCTGCGCGAGCAATGATCG
>CAWGGQ010000018.1:0-29081 GCA_963822125.1 uncultured Gammaproteobacteria bacterium
CACATTCAGGCGTCGCTCCGCGCCGCCGTCGCCGCGCACCCTGCGAAGGACCGACAATGGATCCGCGTCGATGAAGTCGCCCGATTGTGCGTTCAACTGGCCCTTCAATATGCGCGCCGCATGCTCGGCATCGACCGACTGATAGAACTGCGCATAGTCGAGCTCGTTGTTCCGGAACGCGGCGACGAACTGATAAGCACCGTCGGAGGCGAGTTCGCGCACGTAATTGTCGGGTATGCGGTCGCGCAGTTCCTGTCCGACGGCGACATACGCGCCGATCGGAAGCAGCAGCAGCAGCGTCGCATCGCGCCATCGCTTACCCATTGCCTGCTGCACGCGTAAAGCGGCATCGATGCGCGGAAACAGCCGCCAGTACACCCCCGCGGCCACAACCAGCAAGGCGCTCATGATTGCCGCGACCGGGTACGACTCAGTGATGTTGTTGGTGACCTCACGGCGGTAAACGAGATAGTCGACCGAGATGAAGTTGAAACGCGCGACAAACTCGCCCCAGAACAGGTATTCAGCCGCGGCGATGAAACCGAAGCCGTAGAGAGTTGCGAAACAGGCGACGTGAACGAACACGCGCATCGGTGTGCACCGCCACAACGTTTCAGGGCAGGCTGCAATGAACAACACCGGCACGATCGACGCATAAGCGATGAAGCTGAGGTCATACAACGCACCGATGCCGACGGTCGCAGGAAGATCGGCGACGCCAACGACTGCATCGGGCGGCAATCTCATTCCAAGCACGAGGCGCGTCAGCATCGCGATTGCGAAGTACGCCAACGCCATCCATCCGACGATTCGAAACCGGGACCCCATCACCACCCCATACAAACGCCGCGCATCAGAACATCTTTCAGGCACCTTCGTCAGCGTGAACGGCCCGAACCGACTTCGACCCTCACGTCATACGACTCGTTGCAATTATGGCAACGTCGTCGAGATGAGCATCGTAACTATATGATATAAATGAATTCCATCTTTCAGTGCCGCCAGCGGAAAGCTCCCTGATGTTGACCCCGGATCAGCTTCTTACTCATCGCTTGACGCCCGCATGAACTTCGCCGCCCCACGCGACCGGATCGTCGCGACGGCAGCCTATTACGCATCGATGCTCACGCTCGGCTTCGGAACCGCGATCGTCGGTCCGACGCTGGCCGGACTCGCGGCTCGAACGCATTCATCGCTCGGCGCGATCGGCATCGTATTCACCGCAACCGCTCTGGGTTACCTGATCGGCTCGCTGCTGAGCGGTCACTGGTTCGACCGGCTGCCGGGTCATCGCGTGCTCGCCGCGGCATTGTCGTTGGTTGCCGCGTCGTTCCTCGTCGTGCCGTTCACCACATCGCTCTGGCCGCTCGTTGCAACCTTTCTGCTGCTCGGCGCCGCAACCGCCACCATCGACGTCGGTACGAACACGCTGTTGTTGTGGATCTATCGCGAGCGGGTCGGCGGTGTCATGAATGGTCTGCACTTCTGCTTCGGTGCGGGCGCACTCATCGCACCGGTGGTGGTTGCGTGGTCGATCCGCGTCACCAACGACATTGCGATGGCGTACTGGTCGCTCGGCGGCGTGACATTATCCGTCGCCGTTGCGCTGTTGTTGGTTCCTAGCGCACCAGAACCCATTCGCGCGGTCCATGAAACCACGGCGCCGTCGCAAACCCGCCTCATCGCTTTGATCGCTGCGGTGTTTGCCTTCTACGTGGCCGCCGAAGTGGCATACGGCGGCTGGATTTCGACGTACGGGTACGAGCTTGGGTTCGGCGATGCGGTGCAAACCGCGTATCTCGCATCGGTGTTCTGGGGAATGTTGACCCTGGGCCGGTTGATCGGCATTCCGCTGGCTGCACGCTTCAGCGCAACTACGATCATCGCGGTCGATCACGCCGGCGCCCTGCTCTGTCTCGTCGCGATCCTGTGCATGCCGGCGTCCGAAACCGTGTTGTGGATCGCCACGGGTTTCTTCGGGTTCTTCCTCGCGTCGATCTTTCCGATGTTGCTCGTGTTCTCCGGTGAACGGATGCCGGTATCGGGACGCAGCACCAGCTGGTATCTCGCAACGTCGGGACTTGGAGGAATGACGCTGCCATGGCTCATCGGACAATCGTTCGTCGCGTTCGGGCCTTCAAGCTTGCTGTGGATGGACGCGCTCGCAGTGTTGCTTGGCGCAGTCGCATTTGCGCTGGCGGTCGCGCATGGGCGGGCGCGAACCGGACTGCAAACGGTCAGCTGATTGATTCGACGATTCGAGGGAGCAGCGTGTTCCAGGGTCGCGCGGGCAACGCGACGATGCCAAAGCGGTCACACTCCTCTTTCAGCCATCGACCGAAGAGCCAACTCACACATGCGCGTTTCGTCTGCTCGCCCGCGCCGGGTTCGCGCTGGGCAAGGTTGCGCAGGATCTGAGTCTCGTCGGGTTCGTACAGAAACACGGCGATCACTTCAGGTGCCGAGTTTCTCGTCATCTCGGGCAGCACATAGTCGCCTTCGAGCACGATCGGCATGTTCGTTTCGATGTGATTCGCGATCACGGCGTCGATCGAAGGTGCCATCGCGCGACACGTCGCGATGTGCAATTCGAGGATTTGCTCGGCGGGTAGCTCGTCTGCGCGCGGAGTGGTATCCCATGCATGCAACACAGGCTGTTGCGCGGGCGTGCTGATCTGTTTGGCCACGATGTAGAGATCATCGATCTCCGAAATACCGACGTTGAAATGCCGAGCCAGCGCGTAGCTCACGCTCGACTTTCCCACGCCGGAAGGACCGCCGAGCAGCAGTACGCTCCAGTTGGGCTTGTGCGCTTCGTTCAACGCGGCCGCAACAGACACAACAGGTCGTATTCGAGTTCACCGACGCGACGACCGCTCGCGGCCATCACGATGTTCGGCACCGAACCGTCGATGTGCGCCTTGGCCTGACCGGCAAGACCGATTGCCCAGCGCAGCGTACCGAGCACTTTCCACCAATGAAAACGCTCGGCATCGAACGTGCCGCCGGCCGCTTCGTACGCTGCCACCATCGGCTGGCGACCCGCGAATCCGCCGAGTTCGTTCGTGTCTTCACCGAAGCGCCAGGTGCGCACGCAAGGCCACGCGAGATCGGCCATCGGATCGCCCACACTCGCACCTTCCCAGTCGAGCAGCGCTTCGAGGCCGCGCTCCGAGATAATCAGATTGCCGTTGCGGGCGTCGCCGTGCACCAGCACGCAACGCGCGGGTTTCGACGGACGGCGCGCTTCGAGCCAACGCATGCCGAGGCTCACTGCGGGCGATGGTTGCAACAATCCGCCAATCTGCTCTTGAAGCCGCGCAAGCGACGTAGCAGCAGGGTCATCGTCGATCGGGCGCACGAGATGCGGCGGAATACGCTCGTTGGGCACCGCGTGCAACGCCGCCAGCGCGCGACCCAGTCGTGCCGCAATCGCGTCGCCATTGCCGCAGCGCGCAACCAGGCGCAGTACCCGTCGCGGCACCGTTTCGCCGTCGATTCGACCCGTGATGAAGAAGCCGCCACCGAGATAGCTCGCGTCGTCACTGTCGAGCACCACGTGCGCAACCGGCACACCTGCGGCCTCCGCAGTACGTATCGTCTGCGCTTCGAGCACGATCGGGGTCAGTTCGATGTTCGCGTTCGGAATCGCGGTAACCACCAGCTTGTGCCGCGTCTCACCGTCATCGGCATCGAATAGCACATTCAACCGGCGCGCGCCGGCGCTGGTGACGCTGAGCCAGGGAATGTCGACGTCGCGTTTCCAACGCTCCTTCAGGAAACGCGTGAGGCCGGTCTTCACTGCATCGGTCACGGCAGTTCTCCGCGCGCATCGTAGGCGTCGTAACCGGGACGAATGATCGCGAGCTTTGCATGCGCACAGTCCATCAGCACCGGCCACGCCTGCGCATGCGTCACGCGTCCGGCGTCGATCGCTGCGACCAGCCGGCGGTTCAGTTCGGCAACTTGCGCCTCTAGCGTTCCGTCAGTGGGCGCGGCAATGCCGAGCAGCGCGGCCACGGCGTCGCGCTCGCGTGTCAACGACGCATGGCCCAGGGCCACCTCGCGCTCGAGCATTCCAACCAGATTTGCCGCAACGCGCGTGCGGTATGCAAGCGGGCCGTCAAGGGCCGGCATCAGCTCTTCTTCCAGATACGTCGCAACGGTTGCCAGCAGCTCCGCTGCGGTCGGTCGATCCTGCATAGCCCCTCCGCTATTTCGCTTTGAAGACGATCAGCAGATCTTTTGCATCGATCTGCTGACCCGGCTGCACGAGCACTTCCGCGATGAGACCATCGCGTTCCGCGCGCACTCCCGCTTCCATCTTCATCGCTTCGATCGACAGCAGCATGTCGCCCCGCTCCACCTCGTCGCCAGGCTTCACGGCGACGGTTGCGATCATGCCCGGCATCGGCGCGCCGACGTGATCCGGGTTGCCCGCATCGGCGCGAACGGCCGGCGTGCGATCGGGCTTCAGCGCGCGATCGGCGATCGATACCGATCGCGGCGCGCCGTTCAACTCGAAGAACGCGGTACGCGTGCCGTCTGCGTGCGGCTCGCTCACAGCGAGATAGCGCAGGATCAGCGTTTTGCCTGGATCACCTTCGATGGTGACTTCCTCACCGGGCGACATACCGTAGAAGAACACCGGTGTCGGCAACACGCTGACGTCACCGTATTTCACCCAGTGCGCGTTCCAGTCGAGGAACACCTTCGGATACATCAGATACGAAGCGAACTGTTGATCGGTCAGCTTGCGACCAGCCTTTTGTTCGGCCTCTGCTCGCGCTGCCACCAGATCCACCGGCGGCAGCAATGCTCCCGGACGACCCGGCAATGGCGCGGCGCCTTTCAGCACCTTGTTCTGCAGCTCCTTCGGAAACCCGCCATAAGGCTGCCCGAGTTCGCCGCGGAACATGGACACCACCGACTCGGGGAATGCGATCTCGCGTGTCGGATCGAGCACCGCTTCGCGGTCGAGTCCGCTCGTTACCATCATCAGCGCCATGTCGCCGACCACCTTGGACGTAGGCGTCACCTTGACGATGTCGCCGAACATGTCGTTAACGTCGGCATACGCTTGCGCCACCTCTGGCCACCGATCGCCCAACCCGAGTCCGCGCGCCTGCTCGCGCAGGTTGGTGTACTGGCCGCCCGGCATGCCGTGCACGTAAACCTCCGACGCACCGGACCGGATATCGCTTTCGAACGCCGTGTAGCAGCTGCGCACCGGTTCGAAGTAACGGGAAATCACGCGGATGTGCTCCGCGTCCAGCCCCGTCGCGCGCGCATCGTGCCGCAGCGCTTCCACGATGGAACCGAGGTTCGGTTGCGACGTGAGTCCGCTCATTGAATCCATCGCCGCGTCCACCGCGTCGCAACCGGCATCGACGGCAGCCAACACGCTAGCGGCCGAAATGCCGCTGGTGTCGTGCGTATGGAAGTGAATCGGCAGGCCGACTTCCTCGCGCAACGTGCGTACCAGCGTGCTCGCCGCGCGTGGGCGGCACAGGCCCGCCATGTCTTTGATGCCGAGAACGTGCGCGCCGGCCTTTTCGAGTTCCTTCGCCATACGCACGTAGTACTTCAGGTCGTACTTCGTGCAGTTTGGATCCGAAAGATCGCCGGTGTAGCAGATCGCCGCTTCGCAGATGGCGCCCGTGTCGCGTACCGCGTCGATCGCGACACGCATGTTGTCGACGCCATTCAGCGAATCGAACACGCGGAACAGATCAATGCCGCTCGCGGCCGCACGTTTGACGAAGTACTGCACGACGTTGTCGGGATAATTCGTGTATCCGACGGCGTTCGCCGATCGCAGCAGCATCTGCAACAGGATGTTTGGCACGCGCTCGCGCAATGCATCGAGCCGTTCCCACGGACACTCGCCCAGGAAGCGCATCGCGACATCGAACGTAGCGCCTCCCCAACACTCGAGCGACAACAACTCCGGCAACAGGCGCGCGTATGCCGGCGCAATTTCGAGCATGTCGTGGCTGCGCATGCGCGTTGCAAGAAGGGACTGGTGCGCATCGCGCAACGTCGTATCCGTCACGAGCACGCGCTTCTCGTTTCGCATCCACTGCGCGAACTTCTCTGCGCCGAGTTCGCCCAACAGTTGTTTCGTGCCGCGCGGCGGCGCGTCTTTGCTCACCTCCGGTGCCCTCGGGATGACCCGTTCGGCTGGCACGGCGCGGCCGCGCACCTCGGGATTGCCGTTCACCACCACGTCGCCGACGAAGTTCAGCAGCTTGCTGACTTCGTCGGTGCGCTCGGGAAACCGCAACAGCTCCGGCGTGTCGTCGATGAACGTGGTGGTGTATTCGGCCGACTGGAATTTCGGATGCGCAAGCAGCTGCGACAGGAACGGCAGGTTCGTGCGCACGCCGCGAATGCGGAATTCCGACAGCGCACGCCGCATACGCGTAATCGTTTCCTCAGGCGTGCGTCCCCACGCGGTCGCCTTCACGAGCAACGAGTCGTAAAAGCGTGTGATACGTGCGCCGGCGTACGCCGTACCGCCGTCGAGCCGAATGCCGAAGCCAGCCGGACTGCGATAGGCCGACAGTGCGCCGTAGTCCGGAATGAAATTGTTCTCCGGGTCTTCGGTAGTAATGCGGCACTGCAACGCGTGGCCATACGCGTGAATTTCGTCCTGCAACGGCACGCCGCTGTCGGGCTGGCCGATAGTCGCGCCGCCCGCGATCAGGATCTGCGATTTCACGAGGTCGATGCCGGTGATGTTCTCCGTCACCGTGTGTTCCACCTGAATGCGCGGATTCACCTCGATGAAATAGAACTTGCCGGTAGTAACGTCCTCGAGGAATTCGACGGTGCCCGCGTTCTGATAGCCGACCGCACGGCCGATCGCGAGTGCGTAGCCGTAAAGCTCATCGCGGCGCGCCTGGCTCAAGAACAACGCGGGCGCGCGCTCGACCACCTTCTGGTGGCGCCGTTGCACGGTGCAATCGCGTTCGAAGAGGTGCACCAGATTGCCATGTGTATCCGCGAGGATCTGTACCTCGACGTGGCGCGCACGCGTGATCGCTTTCTCGAGGTACACCTCGTCGTTGCCGAACGCGGTTTGCGCTTCGTTGCGCGCGGTGGTCAGCAACTCATCCAGCAACTCGGCGCGCGGTACCGCTCGTGTGCCTCGTCCGCCACCGCCCCAGCTCGCTTTCACCATCAATGGAAAACCGATCTCCGCCGCGAGCTTACGCACTGCTGCGGGGTCTCGCGGCAACGGTCCGGTCGCCGGCGCAACGGGTACGCCCGCCTTAACTGCCAGGTTGCGCGCCGCCACTTTGTTGCCGAGCGTTTCCATCACTTCGGGCGGCGGCCCCACCCAGACCAGACCCGCATCGAGTACGGTGCGCGCGAACTCCGGATTCTCCGCGAGGAATCCGTAGCCGGGATGAACCGCATCGCAGCGCGCCTGTTCGGCGATCCGCAGCAGGTCGTCCACATCGAGATAGGCCTGCACGGGTGTCTTGCCCTTGCCAACCAGATACGCCTCGTCTGCTTTGAAGCGATGCAGCGCGAAGCGGTCTTCCTGAGAGAACACCGCAACGGTTCCAATACCGAGTTCGAGCGCCGCGCGCTGCACGCGGATGGAAATCTCGCCGCGATTGGCAACGAGGATGCGCTGGATGCGCCGAGGCTGAGTCATGAAGGGGGTCCGGGTAACGAGATGCAGGGCGCGATCTTAAGTCATTTCGTCGGAATCGCGACTCTCGCTCGGCCCGGATGTATCGAACCGACACCCACAAAAAACTACGGCCGCTTGCGCGGCCGTCGTTTCGCTTTGCCTACGATGGAGCGGGGAACACTAAATTTCGGTGCGCTGTTCGACGCGCATGTTCTTGGCGATGTACATCAGAAGCGAACGCAGGTCGGTGTGGCTCTCGACCGGGATTTCCGTGTATCGGCTGATAACCGTTCGCGCGAGTTCGGGCTCTTCGATCTTCGCGAGCACGAGACGCAACCGAGTCGAATGGATCTCCGCTTCGCCGCGCGAATCGAATGGGCCCACGTCGATGCCTTCCCGCGTGTTGAAGAACCATTTGCCATGCGCCGGAAAAACATGGCTGCCGCGGAAGCGCATTTTTTCGGGTTCACCAGAGCGTGTAGCCATGACCTGTCACTTACATCGCATTCACAGTCAGTATTCTCCCGAACCGACCGCAGCGCTGTGACGCATGCATCGAAACGAGTCAAACGGATGCGACCGTCGTCACGGCGGGCGTCGGCCGGAATCGTGCTCGGGCACGCCACAGCGCAACCGTGGGGACGAGGAATACCGCCGCCGTCAGACTGCCGCCCAACCAACCCCAGCCGCGCGGGTCGAGCACGTTCCACACCAGCATGCCGATCGCAATTTGCGCCACATATACCGCCGCCCACGGCCACATCCAC
Source organism: uncultured Gammaproteobacteria bacterium (assembly GCA_963822125.1). Lineage (GTDB taxonomy): Bacteria > Pseudomonadota > Gammaproteobacteria > Pseudomonadales > Azotimanducaceae > DATJGR01. The sequence continues at coordinate 8,416 of CAWGGQ010000018.1, forward strand.
GGGCGCATCCGCCAGAAGCCATACGCGCCGGCGCCATAAATCAGCCAGTGAATCGGTTCGGTGAGCTTTGCGTACCCGCCGTGCAGCCGCACGCCGAACCACACTTCGTCGTCGGTTTCGACGCTCTTCCAGAAGAAGTCGAACGGCATATAGATGAAGGTCATGTACAGGCAGAACCCGAGTAACGCGTTCATCCACCAGGGCCGTCGCCGCAACTCTGATCGCCAGTCGATCGTCGCCATTACCAAACCTCTCTTGTTCGCACAGTCCGTCAAATACTCAGTCGCACGATCGTTCGCACCATCCTAGCGCGCACTCGAAACGTCCGCCCTGTTTTGGGGCGGCGTGCCCCGCTATCGCCGCAAACGCCCAGCCTTGTGCGTACCGCAACTGCCTGCCGATACACGCAAATTGCCCCCTTGGAGGAGTTGGCACGCATCGTGCCAGTGCAGGGCTCGATGTCGCGGCACTGCGTCCGCGTGAGATTGAACCAACCGTCATACATAGGGGGACTCGATGATCCAACGGACACGTCTGAAGACCGGACTGGCCGCCACAGCTTCGCTGCTGGCGATGCTGGTGCCGGCCCTCGTTTTTGCGGAGGACGCTCCTGCGCCGCCACCGCCCGTCCTCAGCTCCGGCGATACCGCGTGGATGCTGACATCGACAGCGCTGGTGTTGCTCATGACGATCCCCGGTTTGTCGCTGTTCTACGCCGGCATGGTGCGCAGCAAGAACGCGCTGTCGGTGATGATGCAGTGCTTCGTGATCACCTGTCTCGTCACCGTACTGTGGGTGGTCTACCTGTACTCGCTCGCGTTCGGCACGGACGTCGGCGGCATCATCGGAAGCCTGGAAAAGGCGTTCCACAACGGCATCACCTTCGACACGCTGAAGGGCACCATTCCCGAATCGGTCTTCTCCACCTTTCAACTGACGTTCGCGATCATCACCCCGGCACTCATCGTAGGTGCGTTCGCTGAGCGCATGAAGTTCTCCGCGCTGATCTGGTTCATGGGTCTATGGGTAACGCTCGTATACGCGCCGATCGCCCATTGGGTCTGGGGCGGCGGCTGGCTCGGCAGCATGGGCGTACTCGATTTCGCCGGCGGCACCGTCGTACACATCAACGCCGGTATCGCGGGTCTCGTTGCGGCATTGGTGATGGGCAAGCGTCGCGGCTACCCGAACACTCCGATCAAGCCGAGCAACATGGTTCTGACGCTCGTCGGCGCCGGCATGCTGTGGGTCGGCTGGTTCGGCTTCAACGCCGGTAGCGAACTCGCCGCTGACGGCCGCGCAGGCATGGCCATGCTGGTCACGCAAGTGGCGACGGCTACCGCCGCGCTTACGTGGATGTTCGCCGAGTGGATGGTGCACGGTAAGCCGAGCGCACTCGGTGTTGCGTCGGGCGCCGTCGCCGGTCTCGTCGCGATCACGCCCGCATCCGGGTTCGTCGGCCCCGAAGGCGCATTGATCATCGGCATTGCCTGCGGACTCGGCTGCTACTTCGCAGTGGTCAAAGTGAAGAAAGCGTTCGGCTACGACGACTCACTCGACGCCTTCGGTGTTCACGGCGTGGGCGGCATCATCGGCGCAATTCTGACCGGTATCTTCGTAGACACGTCGTTCGGCGGTGTGGGCCTTGCAGAAGGAGTCACGATCGCGGGGCAACTCACCAAACAGGTCATCGGAATACTGGCCACGGTGGTCTACTGCGGGATCGCAAGCTTCATCATCCTGAAAGTCATCGACATGGTGATCGGGCTGCGCGCGAACGAAGAAGACGAAAGCATCGGCCTCGACCTCGCGATGCACGACGAACAAGGCTACAACCTCACCTGATCCTTCGCTTTAATACGCCAGGCGGGTCTGTGCTCGACCGCCTGGCGTTTTTTATTTTGGAAACCTCAAGTCGTGACCGACGTTCAAGTCGTCCAGCGCGTCTACGAATTCGTCATCCAGTTCCTGGTCGCCTATTCCTTCCAGTTGCTCGGCGCGGTCGTCATCCTGCTCGCCGGCGTCGTGATTGCGGGTTGGACCGCAAAGGCGCTGTTGCGTACGCAGGAACGCCGCAACGTCGACGTCACGCTGCGACAGTTCATCGCCTCCGCCGTGCGGCTGCTGGTGATCGGACTCGCTGCAGTCATCGCGCTCGGCAATCTCGGCATCAGCATTACGCCGTTCATCGCCGCGATCGGTGGCCTGGCGGTCGGTGCCAGCCTCGCGCTGCAAGGTCCGATTTCGAACTACGGCGCCGGCTTGGTGATCATCCTCACGCGGGTGTTTCGCGTCGGCGACACCATCACCGTACAGGGCTGCTCCGGTGTGGTTTCCGACATTACGCTCGCCGCGACCGTGCTCAAGGCGGAGGACGGCGAAGACATCATCATCCCGAACAAGCAGATCGCGGGCGAGATTCACCGCAACTCACGCGCCAACCGGATTGTCGAGGGGCGCATCAGCGTTGCCTACGGCGAGAACCTGCAGCGCGCAGTGGAACTGGTGCGCGCCGCAGTCGAGTCATTCGACGGTGCCGAAACCGATCCGAAGCCGCAGGTCGGCGTCGAGACGTTCGGCGACTACGCGATCGCGATCGGCTATCGGGTGTGGCTTCCGACGGTGCGCTACTACGATCTGATGTACCGGCTCAACCTCGCCATCATTCAGGCGCTCGAGGCCGGCGGCATTCAGGTCTCCGCACCGCGCAAACTCACCTGATCAGCCGGGAATCTTCACCGGCAGTTCGCGTATGCCGTGGATGAAGCTCGACTTCAGGTATTTCGGATTGCCGACGACATCGATCTTCGGATAGCGCTTCATCAGTTCTTCCCAGATCACGCGGAGTTGCAACTCGCCGAGCCGATTGCCGAGGCAGCGGTGAATGCCGAAGCCGAACGAAAGGTGATGCCGTGCGTTCGGCACGATCGATGGTGAACTTGCCCGCATCGGGAATCGCTTCTTCGTCGCGGTTGCCCGAGATGTACCACATTGCAACGCGTTCACCGGCTTTGATCTGCTTGCCGCCGATTTCGGTATCTACCAACGCGGTGCGCGCCATGTGCGCCACCGGCGACTGCCAACGGATGATCTCGGGCACCATGTTCTGGATCAGCGACGGATTCGCGCGCAGCTTCGCGTACTCGGCCGGATGCTGATTCAGTGCGAGCAGTCCGCCGGAAATCGAATTGCGCGTGGTGTCGTTGCCACCGACGATCAACAGCAGAATGTTGCCGAGGAATTCGTTCGGCGGCATGTTCTTCGTCGCCTCGCCGTGCGCCAGCACCGAGATGAGATCCGACTTCGGCGGTTCGTTCTTGCGCTGTTCGAACAGCGCCATGAAGTACGCCGCGCATTCCCACAGCACCTTGAAGCCCTCTTCTACCGATTCGAAATACTCGGGGTTGCCGAGGTTCGAGGTTGCGTCGGACCAGTAGATCAGCTTCTGACGATCTTCCAGAGGGATGTCGAACAGCGTCGCGAGCATTTGACCGGTGAGTTCCACCGATACGTGCCGCACCCAGTTGAACTCTTCGTTGCGCGGCAGGTTGTCGAGAATCGTGCTCGCCCGCTCGCGGATCAGCGATTCGAGCGCGGCGATCTGCGCGGCAGGAACACGGGCGCAACCACACCGCGCTGCAGGTCGTGCTTCGGCGGATCGTTCATGATGAACATCGGCAGGTCGTACGTCGGATCGGGCACTTCGCCTTCGGCCAACGGACGGCCGCCCAGGGTGATACCGCCCTGCGAGTTCTCCGACGAAAAGATCTGGTGGTGCGTATCGACATACATGATGTCGCTGAATTTCGTGATCGACCAATACGGTCCGAACTGACTTTCGCGCGTGTAGTGCACCGGATCTTCGCGCCGCAGCCGTTCGAAATAGGGCCAGAATTTGTCGGCCTCGAACAGTTCCGGATGGCCGAGGATCGAGCGCATCGAGCGGCATCGCGTACGGATTCTGATTGACGTCGATCTTCCACAACGCAGCTTTCTGCGCGTTCGAGATACTCGGGTCTTCGAGCAGCTTCTTCCGGTCATCGGTCGCTTCGGCCACGGCACCAGTCCTCGAGTGAAATTTGTCGCAGGATACCCGCCCTACCCCGAGCCGAACAGTTCCATCCACTTGCGCGCCGAGGCGACCTTTCCGCACAACTTGTCAGCACGACAGCACCGACCCTACAGTGACCGCTTCGTGCAGCATCCGGTAAATCGCCATGCACCCCACTGTCGAGCGCACCCCTGCAACTCTCGGCGCCGTCGTCACAGGCGTCGATCTCAACGCGCTCACCGCTGCAGAGTGGCAAGCGATTCGCGCGGCATTCCTCGAGCACGCCGTGCTCATTTTCCCGGGTCAGCACCTCTCGGCGAATGCGCAGACCACATTTGCCGAACGCTTCGGCAGCATCGAGTACCTCGTTGCCGAGCGGAAGATCATCCCGATCAGCAACCGCCGCGCCGACGGCTCGCTACTCTCCGATCACGAGCACGGCATGCAGGTGATGATGGGTAACGAGGGTTGGCACACCGATAGCTCTTATATGCGACTGTCGGCGAAGGCATCGGTGTTGTCCGCGCATGTGGTGCCGGCACACGGCGGCGAAACCGAGTGGGCCGACATGCGTGCCGCTTACGACGCGCTCGACGAAGCGATGCGCGCGCGAATCGCGGACCTGGCCGCGTATCACTCGCTGCGATACTCACAGGCACGCATGGGGCACGTTGCCGCGGTGGGATCCAGTTACGGATTTCACGACGAGCAGCCGCCGCTGCGACCGCTCGTGAAGGTCCATCCCGAAACCGGACGCGCTGCCTTGTACATCGGCCGTCACGCATACGGAATTCCCGGACTCGATCCCGACGAATCGGAGTCGCTGCTCGACGATCTCGTTGCGTTCGCGTGTCAGCCGCCGCGCGTGTACACGCATTCATGGACGCCTGGCGACGTCGTCGTCTGGGACAACCGCTGCGTGTTACACAGGGCGCGGCCTTACGACCATCGCGAAGCACGCGTCATGATGCACGTGCGCGTCGCGGGCGAACCCACCACCGAACGCGCCGCCAACTGATCCACTTCGCCGCGGCCATGATCCACCTCACGCCGCTGCGCGAGCTGACCCTAACGGCTCCGTCGCGCCGCGGCAGACCTTCCTTCCTGAGCGCAGCCAGCGGCCTCATCGCGGCGGGATCGCACCTGTATGTCGTCGCCGACGACGAACTGCAGCTCGGGCGCTTTCCGGCAACAGGAACCGCACCGGGTGAACTCTTGCGGCTGCTGCCCGGCGTGCTGCCTGATTCGTATCTGGATCGCAAAGCGCAGAAGCCCGACTTCGAGGTGTTGCTGCAACTGCCGCCGATAGAAGATCGCGCCACAACAACCCTGCTGGCGATGGGATCCGGTTCTGCGCCGAACCGTTGCGCGGGCGTACTGATTTCGGTCGACGCCGCGGGCCTCGCTATCGGCACACCGCGCGCGATCGATCTCGGCGGCATCTATCGCACGATCGCGCCGCGATTTCACACGCTCAACATCGAAGGTGCGGTAATCGTCGGGCAGAAACTCGTGCTGATGCAGCGCGGCAACAAGCATCAATCTCAGTGTGCGTACGTGCATTTGCACCTGCCTGCCGTGCTCGATGCGCTCGCCTCGACGAATTCGTTGGGAGACACGGCGCCGATCGACGTGCGCGCGTACGACCTGGGCGCAATCGACGGCGCACCGCTGTGCTTCAGCGACGGCGCCGCACTGCCCGACGGCAGCATTCTGTTCACGGCAATCGCAGAAGCGACCTCGAACAGTTACGACGATGGTCCCTGCAACGGCGCGGCCATCGGCGTGACCAACACCGCGGGTGAGTTGCGCTTTCTGGAGCGAGTCGAGCGCGGCTACAAGATCGAAGGTGTGGCGGCACAGGTCGACGGGACACGCGTTCGTCTGCTGCTGGTCACCGATGGCGACGACGCGACTCGACCTGCGCAGCTGCTCGCCGCGGAGATCGATGGCTACCCGTTCCGTTGAGCCGCCCTAGAACAGCAACCGGCTTGCCACCAGCACCAGTACGCAGGCCAGCAGTATGCGCAGGAATTGTTCCGGCAACGCGCGACTGAGATGACTCCCCACCCAGACACCCGGCAGCGATCCCAACAACAGATTGCCGAGCAGATGCAGGTCTACGCCGCCTAACGACGCGTGGCCAAGGCCGGCGAGCAACGTCAGCGGCACCGCGTGAGCAATGTCGGTGCCCACAATGCGCGTCGTCGCAAGCTTCGGATAAAGAAACAACAGAGCCGCCACACCAAGGGCACCCGCGCCGACGGACGTTGCCGTTACGAGCGCACCCACCACCGCGCCCGTGACCACCGTCGTTATCGGCGCGCTGGGCTCGAGTGCAGTGCCGGCGGAACGGCGCAGCGCCATCTCGTGCAACCGATTCCGCAGCAGCAGCGCCGCCGCGCTGATCATCAATGCCACACCGAGACATTGCTTCAGCACCGATGCGTAGTGTTCCGGATTCACGCTCAGTTGGCTCAGCGCGAGCAACGTTGCCGCAGCTGCGGGCAGACTGCCGGCCGCGAGCAAGCCGCATATCCGCCAGTCGATGTTGTTGCGACGACCATGCGCCCACGCGCCGCCGACCTTGGTCAACGATGCGTAGAGCAGGTCGGTGCCCACCGCGGTGGCCGGCGCCACACCCATGACGAGCACGAGCAGCGGCGTCATCAACGAACCCCCGCCGACACCAGTGGCACCGACGAGCATACCGACGAAGAAACCGGAAACTGTAGTGACGAGATCCATGCGCCCCCCTGACCGCTGGGCACGCTAAGTGATCTCGTTGGAAAAGGGAACGAGGGCGACGATTCAGTTAGGCTTGCCGCGCCGCTACAACACGTGTCAGCACCGATGACCGAGACTCGATCCATACGCCGCGTTGCCGCGACGTCGCTCGCGAGCGCGAGCATCGAGTGGTACGACTTCTACATCTACGGCACTGCCGCCGCGCTCGTCTTCCCGACGGTGTTCTTTCCCGCCGACATGCCTCCGTTCCTGGCGCTCATCGCGTCATTCAGCACGTTCGCAGTGGGTTTCTTCGCGCGGCCGGTCGGCGGAGTTCTGTTTGGTCACTACGGCGACCGCGTCGGGCGTAAGAAGGTGCTGGTGGTCGCGCTGCTGATCATGGGTGCAGGCACGACACTGATCGGCGTTTTGCCTACGTATGCGATGGTCGGCCCACTCGCGCCGATCCTGTTGATTCTGTTGCGCTTCGTGCAAGGACTCGCGATCGGGGGGCAATGGGGCGGCGCAATGCTGCTGGCCACCGAATCTGCACCCGCACACAAACGCGGCCTCTATGGCAGCTTCGCACAAGCCGGCGCGCCGGTCGGCGTGATCCTCGCCAATCTCGCATTCCTGATCGTGAACGACAGCGTGTCGCAGGAAGCGTTCATGACGTGGGGGTGGCGCATCCCGTTCATCCTGAGCATCGGGCTCATCGGCCTCAGCATCTTCGTGCAGTTGCGCCTTGAAGAGACACCTGCATTCGCACAAATGGCGCAGGCCACGCCCCCTACTTCGACTGTTAGTCCTCCTACCCGTTCGCCCGTGTTCGAAGCGTTGCGGCTGTACCCGAAAGAGATCGCCCTTGCGGCTGGCGCATTCATGGCGGTACAGGTGACTTACTACATTCTCATCACGTGGGTGATCGCATACGGCACCGGTCCGTTAGGCCCACACCTGCCGCGCGGTACGATGCTGGCCGGCGTGATGATCGGTGCAGTGGCGATGGCGCCGGCGCTGTTGATATCCGGCATCATCTCCGATCGCTTCGGGCGGCGCGGCATCTATATGGCCGGCGCTGTCCTGCTCGCGCCGTGGGGATTCATCGTGTTTCCGCTGATCGACACCGGATCGCTGCTGTGGATCGGCGTCGCCATCGGCGTCGGGCAGATTTTCGTCGCGATGATGTATGGACCGCAGGCTGCGTTTCTCGCCGAGATGTTCAGCACGCACGTGCGCTACTCGGGCGCTTCCCTCGGTTATCAATTCGGCGCGATCTTTGGCGGCGCGCTCGCGCCGATCATCGCAACGCAACTGCTCGCGACATACGGCACCACCACAGGCGTTTCCTGGTACATCGCGGCGGCGTGCGCAATCACGTTGGTGTCGGTGTCGATGCTGCGCGAAACCCGCGGCGCGGACCTGCACGCTGTGCATCCCTCACAGGCCGTCAACGAATGATCGAGATCGTCGACTATCGAGCGAGTTGGTCGCAGGACTTTCGCGACATCGCGCGCACGATCAGGAACGGCCTCGGCGACATCGCGCTGCGTATCGATCACATCGGCTCCACTTCCGTACCGGGTCTGTGCGCCAAAGACGTGATCGATCTGCAGATCAGCGTTGCGGCGCTCGATTCACAGGTCACGGACGCGATGCAAAGACTCGGCTACACGCAGGCGCAGGACATCTCACGCGACCATCGGCCGCCCGACGACGACGGCCCGGAAACAGACTGGTTCAAGCTTTTCTTTCGCGCGCCGTCCGGCCAACGCCGGACGAATACACACGTTCGGGTACTCGGCAGACCGAACCAGCGATACGCGTTGCTGTTTCGCGACTATCTGACTGCGCATCCAGACTACCGCGGCGGCATACGGTGAGTTGAAACGCCGTCTGGCCGTGGCATTGCGCAACCCCGACGAAGACTACCCCGACGTAAAAGACCCGGCCGTCGATCTCATCTACCTGCCAGCGCAGCGATGGGCCGTTGCAACGGACTGGTCACCCGGCCCTTCGAATGCCTAACCCTTGCGCAATGCGTCGCGCACTCGAGCCATCAGCGGCTGCCACGCCGCCTCGCCCTTCAACTGCGAGTACCACGCTTCGAGCCAGAACTTCTCGCCTTCATCCGCCGCACCACCGCGGTCGAGTATCGCCGTTAGCGAATCGCGCACGTAGTCGCCCCAGTGCGGCGTCGTACCGTCGAGATCGGTAAAGCCGTATTCGCGCGCGAGCGTCCAACTCGCGTACACGCCGCCGCTCTTGCGCATAACGTTCGGATCAGCCGCCAGTGCGGCCACCGCACGACCGACGAAGCACGGCGACTCCGACATTTCGAAGCCGCGCGCCTTTGTCGCCGCATCGCGCCAGTTCGCTTCACGCACGCCGAACCGGTCGAGCATCGCTTCGGAACGCAGGAAACCGGGTGTGACCGCCAGGGCCGTGACGCCGTAACTGCGCAGTTCTTCGGCCATGGCGAACGCGAGGCGGATGGTCGCCATCTTCGCGAGGTCGTAAAACAAAGCCCCGCGATAACCGGAGTGATCGCCGTCGGTGATCTCCACAATCAAGCCGGAACGTCGTTCGACCATGTACGGCGCAGCGCACCGGCTCGTCACGATGTGCGTTCGCACGGCGCGATCCAGCATTTCGAAGCCTTTCGCCGTATCGAGCGTCCAGAACGGTTGCCACTCGGTGATGTCGTCACCACCCCAGATGTCGTTGATCAGAATGTCGATGCGCCCGCACTCGCCGATGACTCGCGCAAACAACGCCGCCACGTCATCCGCATTGCTGTGATCAGCGCGTACGGCAATTCCGCTACCGCCGGCCGCCGATACGAGCTCTGCAGTCTCTTCGATCGTCTCGCTGCGCCCCGGCGTAGCCGGATTGCCGCGAGTGCTGCGTCCGCTGCAGTACACGGTCGCGCCCCCCTCGCCCAGCATTCGTGCAATGCCGCGTCCGGCTGCGCGCGTGGCGCCGGCAACGACGGCGACCTTTCCGTTCAGCGGGCGGACTGCAGCCATGGAATACTCCGAACGATCGGGTGCGTGAGCATAGCTTGCGCACCACTCAGATCCATCACGCGCAGATCCCCAACGGGCGTGTCTTGTCGGAAGCGCAGCGGCATAATCCCCGGCCTCTGATCTCTGGAGCAGGCCGTGCGCAGGAAGCCATTTGCAGATGCAGCGGTTGCGGAAGTGTTCGATGCGTACCCGCGCGACGTGCGCGCGCGACTGCTCGAACTGCGCCAGCTGATCTTCGACACCGCGGCCGCCACCACCGGAGTGGGCACACTCGAAGAAACGTTGCGGTGGGGCGAGCCGAGCTACCTCACTACGCAGTCGAAGAGCGGCAGTATGGTGCGAATGCACTGGAAGCCGTCCGACGGCGATCGCTTCGGCATGTACTTCCACTGCCAGACGAATCTTGTCGCGACATTTCGCGAGCTGTATCCCACCGAGTTGCAGTTCGACGGCAATCGCAGCCTGCGGTTCGAACGGGGGGCGGCTTTGCCGTTCGACGTACTGCGTCACTGCATCGCATTGGCACTGACGTACCACCTCGACCGTCGCGCCCGATCCAAGGTTGAACGAAGCCGGTAACGGCAACGCGCGCCACAACGGTGCGCCATGAGACGTCGCCGCGCGGAATGGGTGCGGCGGTCGAGGAGCAAAGAGAGATCACGCCGCCGGGTTTTCCCTCTCGAGCGAACCGAGAATCCGGTCGAGCGTGCGTCCTATCAGCGTGCAGTTGCGGATCATCTCGATCTTCGGCCATGTCGCGGCCTCACCCTCCGAAATCAACCGCCGCGTTTCATCGGCCGAGAGCACCGAGAGCAGCTTCGACGGATCCCACAAGCGACGCTTCGGAATGATGTTGATGTCCGCGGTGTAGTCCTGCATCACGACGCTGTACGCCATGCGCACGTAGACGTTCAGCGGATAGGCGCGCTTCACCAGCGCCATCGCAAACGGATAGGTCGCCTTCAGCCATTCCTTCGTCGCGGTCTGATAGACGTCGACCAGCCGCGACGCGAGATTGTCGTCGCCGGCGGAATCCCGCAGCGCCCACAGCACTACCGGATTGGTCTGGCTGGTGATGAAGTGATTGACGCCGTAAAGCCGCGCGAGCCGCTTCGCAGGCAGATCATCGGCGATAGAACCATCCACCCATTTGCGCGACGCGACGTAAGGCAGCCGTTCGCCGCGCGTGTTCTTTGCCATCAGCGTGACCGCCGGGAACACACCTGGTACCGCGCACGACGCCATCACGGCTTCGCGAATGCAGACGTTCGGTGACGTAACGGCGTTCAACAATCGTGAGCTCTGGTGCACTTCGCTCGGTGACACCGAGATGTTGATCTTGCGGCCGGTGAGCTGAAACGCTTCTTCGAACGTGAGGTCGGGCACCTGCGCTTCGATCGCGGCCTGCAGATCGCCGCGTCCGATCTGTTGGCGTCCCGCGATGGTTCTGCCGCTCGCGTTACCGGCGCCGGACTCGAGATCGCCGAACGCATCGGCCAGCTTCGAGGGCTGCAGCGCTGCGCGTAACGTCGCTTCGTCGTGCGTACCGATGACGGCGGCCACGAACGAACCCGCGCTCGAACCGGAGATGACGTCGGGCAGCAGGTCCTGCTCGAGCAGCGCCTTCGTCACGCCGACATGGAACGGCCCGAGCGCGCCGCGCGCCGCTGAGCATCAGCGCGGAGCGGCCGAAGCACAGACTCGCCCGACGGAAAATCGCGAGCTTCTCCGTCGAGCGCAATCGCCGAGCCGTCGACCGCCGCCGCCTGCTCGATGGCATCGGCGAGTTCAGCCGATGTAGTTCGTGATCGAGATCTTTGGTGCCGAACTTCGCGCGCGCGTACACCGCAGGGCGTCCCATTCCGCCGGTGTTTCCGTGAATGCCCTCGCTCAGGTAGTAGAGGAGCGCCAACGGATCGCCCGTCGCCTTTACCGCGCGGATCTCGTCATATCGACGGCGGATCACCTTGTAGTCGTAGCGCCGGCTGCGGTCTTCTGCCCGCCAACGATCGGCGCCGGTCCTGGCATCGTCCGCGAGGGCGGCAGCCTTCCAGGTTTCGTACGTTGGAGTGTTTTCGTGCGATACAACGCGCAGCGGTTCGCGCGCGGCGTCGGTCGCCTCCTTTATCACTCCGGCAGCAGCATTCATTGACATCCCCCAAACCCCGTTGCACCCCTCTTGCACAAGCACAGCAGTTTCCATGCCATGCCGGCCAGGAAGGAGCGCGGACGCGCTATGCGCGCCAGAGGATCGAGGAGTCGACCATTTTGATGTCGCGCAAACCGCAGAACGCCATCGTGAGATCGAGTTCATTCGCGATGATCTGCAGACACTTCGTCACGCCGGCCTCGCCCATCGCGCCGAGACCGTAAACATACGCGCGGCCGATCAACGTTCCCTTCGCGCCCATCGCGAGCGCGCGGATGACGTCTTGTCCGGAACGAATGCCGCCATCGAGCCACACCTCGATGTCGTTGCCCACTGCGGCGACGATGGCCGGCAACGCGCGAATGCTCGACGGCGCGCCGTCGAGTTGGCGGCCGCCATGGTTCGACACCACCAACGCATCCGCGCCGCTGCGCACGGCCAGCCGCGCGTCTTCGGCATCCATGATGCCCTTCAGCACAAGCTTGCCGCCCCAGCGTTCTTTGATCCACGCCACGTCGTCCCAGCTCAATGTCGGGTCGAACTGCTGCGCCGTCCAGCCGGAGAGCGAACTCATGTCCTGAATGCCGGTAACGTGCCCGACGATGTTGCCGAATTGGCGCCGGCGCGTGTGCAACATTCCCCAGCACCAGCGCGGCTTAGTGGCCATGTTGGCGATGTTCACGAGCGTCGGCTTCGGCGGCGTGGACAAACCGTTCTTCAGATCTTTGTGGCGCTGGCCGAGGATCTGAAGATCGAGCGTCAGGACCAACGCGGAGCAGCCGGCGGCCTTCGCGCGGTCGATCAGGCGACCGATGTAGGCGCGATCGCGCATTACGTACAACTGAAACCAGAACGGCCGCGACGTATTCGCCGCGATGTCTTCGATCGAGGCGATGCTCATCGTCGACAGGATGTAGGGCACACCGAATTTCTCGGCAGAACGCGCCGCCAGAATTTCGCCGTCTGCGTGCTGCATACCGGTGAGACCCACCGGCGCCAGCGCCACCGGCATCGACACGCTCTCACCGATCATCTGCGTCGCGATCGTGCGACGGTCCATGTTCACGGCGACGCGTTGCCGCAGCTTGATCGAAGCAAGATCAGTCGAGTTGTCGCGGTACGTCGACTCGGACCACGAGCCCGAGTCCGCGTAGTCGTAGAACATGCGCGGCACGCGGCGTTTCGCCAGAAGACGCAGATCCTCGATGCACGTGATGACCGGCACTGCTGCGGGCGTCGCGTCAGGTATCGCGCAACGCCGCTTGCGCCGCAGCCAAACGCGCAATCGGCACGCGAGGCGGCGAGCAACTCACGTAGTCGAGCCCCGCGCGGTGACAGAACGCGATCGACGCAGGGTCGCCAGCGTGCTCGCCGCAGATACCGAGTTTGATTTTCGGTCGCGTAGAACGACCCCGCTCTACCGCAGTAGTGATCAGTCGACCGACACCCGATTCGTCGATGCTCGCGAACGGGTTGTGCTGGTAGATCTCTTTCTGCCGATACGTTTCGAAGAACGAACCCATGTCGTCGCGGCTGAGACCGAGTGTGGTCTGGGTCAGGTCGTTGGTACCGAAGCTGAAGAACTCCGCCACCTCGGCAAGCTCGTCAGCGGTGATCGCGGCGCGCGGCACTTCGATCATCGTGCCGACCATGTAGTCGATCTTGATGCCCGTGCGCTCGATCACTTCGCGCGCCACCCGGTGCACGATCTCCACCTGGTCGGCGAGTTCGGCCTTGAAGCCGACGAGCGGAATCATGATTTCGGGCTTCACGACCACCGGGTGCTTGCCGGTCATCACCTGCGCGGCAGCTTCGAAGATCGCGCGTGCCTGCATCTCGGTGATCTGGGATACAGGATGCCGAGCCTGCAACCGCGACAACCGAGCATCGGGTTCTCTTCGTGCAGCGCACGAATGCGGTCGAGGATGAACTCCGCCGTAACGCCGAGTTTGATCGCGAGCTTGCGGCGCACGCCGTCGTCGTGCGGCAGGAACTCGTGCAGCGGCGGATCGAGCAACCGGATCGTGACGGGACGCCCGTCCATCGCCTTGAACAGTCCGGCGAAGTCCTTCTTCTGGAACGGCAGCAGCATCTTCAAGCGCCGCGCGCGTTGCACTTCGTCGGCCGCGAGAATCATCTGCCGCATGTAGTCGATGCGATCACCTTCGAAGAACATGTGTTCCGTGCGACACAGACCGATGCCTTCCGCGCCATACGTGACGGCTTGCTGCGCCATCTCCGGCGTATCTGCGTTCGTGCGGATCCTCAGGCGACGATGTTTGTCGGCCCACGCCATCACCGTTTCGAACAATCGGTACGTGTAGCTTTGCGAAGCCTTCAGGCTGCCGCTCAGTACGCGCTTCACTTCGGAATCGGCACTGTCGATCGGCCCCGCGTAGATTTCGCCGGTGGAGCCGTCGAGCGAGATGTAGTCGCCTTCCTTCAACACCACACCATCGGCGGTAAGCGTCTTCTTCTCGTAGTTGATGACGATGTTCGTGGCGCCGCACACGCACACTTTGCCGAGCTGACGAGCCACCAGCGCCGCGTGTGAAGACACACCGCCGCGCGACGTGAGAATTCCCTGCGAATAGAGCATGCCTTTCAGATCGTCGGGGGATGTCTCCATCCGGCACAACACCACCCGGTTACCGCGCTTCGATTCCTGCTCCGCGGCGGTTGCAGTGAACACGATGAGACCCGAGGCAGCGCCCGGACCAGCCGGCAACCCGTGCCCGATCACGCGCGCAGCCTTCTGTGCCCGCGCATCGAACACCGGCACCAGCAACGAGTCGATCGACTCCGCCGGAATCTTCAGCAGCGCCGTGCGTTGATCCATCAACTTCTCTTCGGTCATCTCAACCGCGATGCGGATTGCGGCCACGCCGGTGCGTTTGCCGTTGCGCGTCTGGAGAATGAACAGCCGCCGATCTTCGATGGTGAACTCGAGGTCCTGCATGTCGCGGAAATGCTGCTCGAGCTTCGCACGCACGCGCTGCAGCTCTTTGAAACTCTCGGGCATCTCGTTCGCCATTTCGGCGATCTGTTTCGGCGTGCGCACACCAGCCACCACGTCTTCGCCCTGCGCGTTCACGAGGTATTCGCCGTAGATGACTTTTTCGCCGTTGGCAGGATCGCGCGTGAACGCAACGCCCGTGGCGCTGTCGTCACCGAGATTGCCGAACACCATCGCTTGTACGTTGACGGCGGTGCCCCACTCCGTGGGAATGCTGTAGCGCTGCCGATAGATGATCGCGCGTTCGTTCTTCCAGGAACCGAACACCGCACCGATGGCGCCCCACAACTGTTCGAATACGTTCTGC
The DNA here is from genome assembly GCA_963822125.1 of uncultured Gammaproteobacteria bacterium. GTDB lineage: Bacteria > Pseudomonadota > Gammaproteobacteria > Pseudomonadales > Azotimanducaceae > DATJGR01. Next base: position 23,695 of record CAWGGQ010000018.1, read on the forward strand.
GGGAATTCCGCTTTCTTGCGCGTTTTGATGAGGCGCTTGTAGCGCTTTACCAGTTCCTTCAGATCGTCGGCGGTGAGTTCCGTGTCCTGCGTCTTGTGTAGTTCGTGTTTGAGGCCGTCCATCAACGCATCGAACGGATCGTGCGATTCCTGCGTTGCCGCCGTCACACCCATCACCACGCCGCCATACATCTGGATGAAGCGGCGATAACAGTCGTACGCGAAGCGCGGATTCGAGGTACGGGCGGCCAGCCCCTCAACGGTCTCGTCATTGAGACCGAGGTTGAGAATCGTATCCATCATGCCGGGCATCGATTCGCGTGCGCCGGAGCGCACGGACAGCAGCAATGGATTGCTGCGATTGCCGAAGCCCTTGTTCTGCTGCGCCTCTACGTCGGCAATCGCTTTTTCGACGTCGGCGGTCAGTTGCGCCGGATAGCGACGCTGATTGTCGTAGAAGTAGCTGCAGACTTCGGTGCTGATGGTGAAACCCGGCGGAACCGGCAAGCCGATGGACGCCATCTCGGCCAGATTCGCGCCCTTGCCGCCGAGCAGATTGCGCATGGCGCTGCCGCCATCGGTCTTCTTGCCGAACGCATAAACGTATTGCGTTCCCTTCTTCGACGTTTTCGACGCGCCGTTCTTGGCCGTGTTCTTCGTTTTCTTGACTGGCATGCTCACTCGATTTTTTGTTGCGACGATCGTGAATTCGGGCGCGCGATCGGCGGTTCGGATGCGCCGCACCTACGCCGTTTCCCCCAGCCCATTATTCCCAGCCCCTTCTTCTAAGCCCTTCTTCCAAGCAGGGGTGAGTTATACACGAGTCGGTCGACGACGCAGAAGCTTGACCTGATAATCGCGCTTCCGACTGCCGGTCGCACAAGGAGGAAGCGACGTGAACTACCGACTTTCGTTCGTCCGCGTTTTCGTCACAGACTGGGAGCGTGCGATCCGCTTCTACACGGAAACGCTCGAAATGAAGCCCGTTCTGGTCACCGAGGGATGGGCGCAGTTTGCAACCGGCGAGGCGCAACTCGCGCTCGAACAGGTGGACCCCTCCGACCCGGAAAGCGCTGACTCGGTCGGTCGTTTCGTCGGTGCGTCTTTCGAAGTGGGAAACGTCGGCGACGTCTATCGGACGCTCGCGGGCCGCGGCGTAGAGTTCCTGGGGCTTCCCGAACAGCAACCATGGGGCGGCGTGCTCGCACACATGCGCGATCCCGACGGCAACGTGCTCACACTTCTGGAGCGTTGACCGACCCGCCATGCCGATACGCATCACCGTCGACAAGCAGAACGCATTGATCCACACGCACGCAACGGGCCACGTCACCGGCGCCGATCTCATCGACTACTACCAGCGCCTGCGTGCGCACCCTGACTTCAGAAGCAACCTGAACGAGATTTTCGACGCCACCGAGGTGGAGCAGATCGACTTGACCGCCGACGACGTACGCAAGCTCTCAGCATTCACCGAGGAGTACACGAGCCTCGGTGTGCCGGTGAGAGTTGCCATCGTCGCGTCGGGAGATCTCGAGTTCGGAATGTCGCGCATGTACGAGATGCTGCAGGTGCGCTCGATCAACCTGCTGAAGGTGTTTCGCGAGCGCTCGCAGGCGGAGCGCTGGATCGGCGAAACGCGTCCGGCGCTGCCCCGAACGGATCAGTGAAGCGTGCGCAGGAACTCGATCAGGAGTTCGTTGGTGCGCGGCGCAGCTTCCTGCTGAATCCAGTGGCCGGCACCTTCGATGATCTCGCTCTTGTAGAGTTTCGGCAGCGTTTCGGGGAAGCGCGCGATCGCAGGCGCGCCCCAGATGGTCGGGCCATCGCGCGAACCGCCGACGAACAATGACGGAATGGTGATCGGCCTGTTGGCAAAGCCCGCCAGGTCTTCCCAGTCGCGGTCGACGTTGCGATACCGCGATAGCGGTCCGAAGAATCCCGAGTACTCGAACTCCTGCGTGTAGACGTCGAGATCGGCTTGCGACAGCCAGTGCGGCATCGTTTCCGGATACACGAACTTGTCGCGCAACTTCGTTCCGCGCGGCACCAGGGAAATGTTGGGGCCGTTGCGAACGTCACCCGACGCACACCAGTAGAAGCCGAGCAGCCACTCGCGCACGTTGGCTTCGATCTCCGCCTCCGCACGACCCGGTTGCTGGAAGTACTCCACGTAGAACTCGTTTTCTTCACCCGCCATCGCGCGCATGCGTTCGGTCGGCCGAGGACCGGTCGGTGCAGCGGGCGGTGCGTACGGTACGGAGAGTCCGGCCACGCCGCGAAACAGATCCGGCCGCAACAGCGCACTCATCCACGCGATCGGCGCACCCCAGTCGTGCCCGACGATCGTCACGGGAGCGCCGAGATCCGCCACGAGGCCGACCACGTCGCCAACCTTCTTCACCATGCGATAGTCCGGCACCGTCGTCGGCTTCGAAGAGCGACCGTAGCCGCGTACGTCGAGCGCGACAGCGCGATAGCCGGCCGCGGCAAGCGCGGGCAACTGATAGCGCCACGAATACCACGACTCCGGAAAGCCGTGGATCAGCAACACCACCGGACCGCTGCCCGCCTCGGCAACGTGCAGACGAATGCCGTTGCTCTCGACGATTCGATGCCGTACGTCGTTCATTCCTTCATTCTCCTGCCGCGATCAGGTGCAGACGATACCGCTGTGCGCCTTCGTGTAGTCGTTATCGCCGTACGCGACCTCTCCGTTCACAACGACGGTGTCTACACCCACGCTGCTGCGCACGTAACGCATGCCGCGTCCGGGCATGTCGAACACCGCGCGTTCTTCCCCGCGGTCGATGCGGTCGGCGTCGAATACCACGACGTCCGCAGCGAAGCCTTGCTGCAACGTACCGCGATTCTTCAGACCCCAGATCTCCGCCGTCTCCGACGTGATCTTCTTGATTGCGTGCTCGAGGCTCAGGTGATGCGTTTCGCGAACGAAACGGCTGAACAGGAAGCCGGTGTCGCCATAAGTGGAGAACGACGTGACGTGCGCGCCGCCGTCGCTTGCACCAACGTGCACGAGCGGGTGCGCCAGCAACGGACCCACACGAGCCGCGTCCTGGTGTCCCACACTTTTGGCGAGGAACGGCACCAGCAGATCGTTTTCGAGCGAAACGTTGATGAGACACTGCGCCGCTTTTTCTCCGCGCGAGTCGGCGATGTCTTCCAGCGTGCGCCCGACCAGTTCCTTCGGCGCACCTTCGCCGCCGCGGACGACCAGTTTGCCCATGAACATGCGGCCGCCGTCGGCGCCAGTCTCGTTGACCATACGTTCGACGGTTGCGGGGTCGCGCAGTGCGGCGATGCGCTCCGTGCGCGGCAGGCGCATCACGCGATACCAGTTCGGGAAGCGCGCGAAATACAGGCTCGGCCGTTCGAACGAGAAGCTGATGTCGATCGGACGCGTCTGCACCTGCGGCCACACGCGCGCACCGCGCGCGAACTGTTCCTCTACCCGCGCCATCGTGCGCGGCACGTTTTCGGGCGTCGCCGCGGAATCGAACAACGGCGAGAACGTGGTCGGGATGTTGTACTTCAGCGACAGTTCGGCCAGCTGATCGATACGCGCGATCGTCAGATCGGTTGCATAGAACTCGGGCACCACCTGCAACATGCGGCCGTATTCGCCGAGCACCTTTGCAAGCCCGTCGAGTTCCGCCTGATAGGCATAGCGGCTCGGTACCGGATGCAGCTTCTCGTCGACGTCGACGAAGCTGGTGCTCAAAACCGACCGCACCTGCCTCGAGGCATTCGCGCAGCAGGTTCTGCATCGCGGCGATTTCGTCTCGGTTCGCAGCGCGTTGCTGCGAAGCGTCGCCCATCACCCACAGGCGGATGACGCTATGGCCCACCAACGGTGCGACGTTGATGGCGAGATTGCGCTTCAGCGCATCGACGTAGCCGCCGAAACCCTCCCACGTCCACTCGAAGGCTTCCGTGAATGCAGCGGGAGGCAACTCCTCGATCTGCTGGAACATGCCGACCAGCGCGCGGCGGTCGGTCGCTTTCAACGGCGCAAGGGACAGCGAGCAATTGCCGGGAACCACGGTGGTTACGCCGTGCTCGATCGCCGGACGCGCTGCGCCATCCCACAGCAATTGCACGTCGAAGTGCGTGTGTGGATCGATGAAGCCGGCGCAACGACGCGCCCTTTCGCATCGATCACTCGCTTCGCGTCGGAGCCGAGTTGCCCGATCGCGGCGATTGCACCGCGCTCGACGGCGACGTCGGCATTGAACGCAGCGCGTCCGGTGCCGTCGACGACCCTGCCACCCTTGATGATCAGATCGAACATGTCATTCCCTCCAAAATGCCGCGCCAAGAATGGCCGACCAGTTCCGAAATGTGTTTTGCATTGCAGTTGCGCATGAGCCGCAGGCCCGCTTCGGTATCGAGCACGACACTGGACTCCGTGCCGCTATCGAAGCGCAGGCGCACGATCAGGTCTGCGTGACCGTCGTGGCCGCCAGCGATTTCAGCACCGACGATGACCGCGCCCTTTGCCGTCTCGTGCTTCAGCGCGGCGGCTCGATGAATACGATGTCGCTGCCGAGCAGTACACCCGACGGACGCCGCAGGAAGATGTGCAGGTTCCAGCTCTTGAGCTTCTCGAGCGCCGCATCGGCGTCTTCGTTCGGCATCACCCGCTCGATCAATTGAGCGAATGTCTCATCGGGTTCCGGCGTGACGTGCGCGCGCTGCGTTGTGAGGCTCACTAGTACTTTTCCTGGGATTTTGCTGCTGGATGTCGGTTCTAAGACCGACGATACGGATTTGCAATGCGTTATAAAAATTCCTTGGCTTTGCGTTATAGTCTGGCATAGTTTATGAGTCAATCCGTTTCTGGTGAGAGACGCTTCTTCGTCTACGAACCCGCCTTCTTCAATACGAAACTGTGAGGGGAACATGAGCGAACCGACCTACCTTCCGCTGCTGAACTCGATCGCCGTCAACGAGGCCAAAGGACAGATTCTGCTCGATGCGTGGGCGTGCACGACCAAAGACGAATCGCTGGCACAGGCCCTGCGCTTCGTCGCCATTCGCGAAGGCGAACATGCAATGGCATTTACCAAGCGCATGTGCGAACTGGGCCACGCGGTATGCGAAGAAAAGGCCTATCAGGTGTTCAAGGATTTCGACGGACTGCTCGCTTGCGTGAAGTCGTCGATCAGCGACGCGCAGAAGATCGAACGGCTGCAGGGCCGTCGCGGCAATGAAGAACGGAAAGATCCGTTCACCGGCTTCTTCAACGACACCACGATCGACCCGCAAACCGGCGAACTGCTCGGCCGCTACATTGCCGAAGAGCGCGACAGCGGCCGCCGTCTCAAGGCCGAATACGACCGCGTCTGCGGGATGACCATGTCGTCG